>NZ_JAYEZL010000002.1:0-730485 GCF_037031165.1 Halobacterium yunchengense
GCTCCGCTCGGCGACGCTGCTCTCGGCTTCGCCGCTCGCCTCGCTCCGCTCGGCGACGCTGCTCTCGGCTTCGCCGCTCGCCTCGCTCCGCTCGGCGACGCTGCTCTCGGCTTCGCCGCTCGCCTCGTTCGCGGCCTCCCGCCCGTCGCCCTCGCCGTACTCGTCGAGTGCCTGCTGGCTGCTCCCGAGGTCGGTCTCCAGGTCGTCGGCGACGTCCTTCAGCGCCTGCAGCTCCGCCTGCATCTCCTGCTCGCGGCGCCGACTGATCCAGAAGTACGCCTCGTCGCGGGTGTCCTCGGCCATCAACACGACGACCCGCCCCTCTGTCTGGCGGCCGGTCCGGCCCTTCCGCTGGACGGACCGGATCGCCGTCGGCACCGGCTCGAAGAAGAGGACGAGGTCGACCTCGGGGACGTCCAGGCCCTCCTCGGCGACGCTCGTGGAGACGAGCACCTCGAAGTCGCCGTCGCGGAACTCCTCGAGGGTCTCGCGCTGCTCGGTCTGGGTCATCCCCTCGCTGCCGTCGGCGTCGCCCTGGCCGACGAACCGCCGCGCGTCGAAGTGCCCGCCGAGGAACTCGGTCAGCGCTTCGGCGGTGTCCCTGGACTCGGTGAACACGATGACGCGGTCGCCGCCCTCGATGCCAAGCGTCTCCGCCAGCAACATTCTGGCGCGTCGGAACTTCGGGTGGAGGCCGTCGAAGTCCTCCGCGCGCCGCATCGCCTCCTTCACTTTCGGCTCGCTGACGAGGCGCTGGCTGGCCTTCGACGCGCCCGAGGACCGCGCGGCGTTGCGCTGCCGCTCGAAGTACCGCCGCACGGACTCCACGCTCTGGGTCTCGACGAGCTCGACGGCGCGCCGCAGCTTCATCACCTCCGCGTGGACGCTCATCCCCTCGTAGCCCTCGCTCTGGTCGTTGTCGATGAGCTCCTGGAGCTTCGAGCGGATCCTGTTCAGGTCCTTCTGGGAGACGTCCGGGCTGGACGCCCGCGTCACGCCCAGCTCGCGGAGCGTCTCCAGGCGGTCCTCGATGACGTCGTTCAACGCGTCCCTGACCTCGAGGACCTCCTCGGGAAGCTCGACGCGCTCCCACTGGACGTCCGTGTCGTAGGTGTGCTCGCCGACGTCCGCGTCGTCCTCGGTCATCACCTCGACGTCGCGGACGCCCAGGTTCTCGCAGACCGTCCGGATGTCCTCCTCGTTGCCGCCCGGCGAGGCCGACATCGCCGTCACGAGGGGGTCGGCGGCGTCCGCGTGGTAGCGCTCCGCGATGTACGTGTACGCGTAGTCGCCGGTCGCGCGGTGGCACTCGTCGAACGTGCAGTGGACGACGTCCCGCAGCGAGACCCGACCGCCCACGAGGTCGTTCTCCACGACCTGCGGCGTCGCGACCACGACCCGGGCGTCCGACCACAGCGCCGCGCGGTCGTCGGGCCGGGTCTCGCCCGTGAACACGACCACCTCCTCGTCCGGCACCGCGAGGGCCTCCCGGTAGAACGCGGCGTGCTGTTCGACCAGCGGCTTCGTCGGCGCGAGCAGCAGCGACGTCCCGCCCGCGTCGCCGTCCAGGCGGTAAGCGGTCACCAGCAGGGAGACGGTCGTCTTCCCCAGGCCGGTGGGCAGACAGACCAGGGTGTGGTCGCGGCGCGCGGCGGCCGCCAGCTGGAGCTGGTACTGGCGCGCCTCGATGACGCCGTCGGCCAGCATCGAGTGGTCGACGTGCGCGGACTCCGACATTCGGCGAGTCGTACGGCGCTCTCGCGGTTAAGGCTTCGCGTACCGGGGTGGAAGTGGAGCTACGCGACCGCGCCGACCAGCCACATCGCCGCCGCCGCGCCGAGCGGAATCGTCGCGTTGTCGTCGACGACGTAGCCGCGGACTACGGGCGTCGCGCCGTCGGCGAGCGTCGCCGCGAGCGCGCCCGCGACGGCGGCCGACGGGCCCACGCCGGTCGCCGTCGCGATGCCGACGCAGACGCCGAACGTCGCCAGCAGCACCCAGCCCCGCTTCCGGCCGAGCCCGTCCGAGGACAGCAGGCCGCTGAACGGGTCCGCGAGCGCCAGCATCAGGATGGCCGGCACCGCGACCTCGGGCGCGAACAGCCACGCGGTCGCGGCGCTGGAGAGCACGTACAGCGCGTAGCCGGCGGGGTTGTTCTGCTCGTACTCGCGCGTGAGGCGGTCGTAGATCCGCCAGGACACGTGCCCCGAGAGCCGCAGCGCCTCCAGGGCGACGACGATGCCGCTCCCGGCGACGACCAGCCACTGGAACCACCGCCACGGCAGCACGCCCGCGAGGTACGCGAACACGGGGATCGACCCGCTGGCGTGCACGAGCCGCCGGCTGAGTTCGCTCACCGTTACAGGTCGCCGAACGCGCGTTCGCCGTCGCGGAGCCCGGCGAGCACGTCGGGGAGGTCCGCGACCGGCACGCGCACCTGGTCGGTCGTGTCGCGGTCGCGCAGCGTCGCGGTGTCGTCCTCGAGCGTGTCGTAGTCGACGGTGACGCAGTACGGCGTCCCGACCTCGTCCTGCCGGCGGTACCGCCGGCCGATGTTCCCGGAGTCGTCGTAGGTCACGGCGAGGCCGGCCTCCCGGAGGGCCGCCGCGACGTCGCGGGCGCGCTCGCCGAGGCCGTCCTTGTCCATCAGCGGGAACACGCCCACGGTCGTCGGCGCGACCGCCGCGGGCAGCCGCAGCACGTCGCGCTGTTCGCCCTCGACCTCGTCGGTGTCGTAGTTGTGCGCCAGCACCGTGTACACCGCGCGGCCGACGCCGAACGCCGGCTCGACGACGTGCGGGACGACGTGGCGGCCCGACTCCGTGACCTCCTCGACGGCGAACCCCGTCTGCTCGGTCGGGACGGTGTACGTCTCGCCGCCGACCTCGACGGTCACCTCGTCGCCCTCGAACGCCGCGCGGTCGCGCTCGGCCAGCGCCTGCAGGGCGTCCGCGACGGCGCCGGCGTCGCCGCCGAACTCCGGCCCCAGGTAGGACATCTCCGGGTCGACGGCCGCGCGCTCGACGGTCTTCGGCTCGTCGTACTGCTTGAAGACGGTGAAGCTGTCGTCGGCGTGCTCGGCGTGCTTCGAGAGGTCGTAGTCCGTCCGGGACGCCACGCCCTCCAGTTCGATCCAGTCGCCGTCGACCTCGCCCTCGGCGTCCCAGCAGTCGGTCGCGTAGTGGGCGAGCTCGCCGGGGAGGTGCTGGCGGAACCGGAACCGGTCCATGTCCACGCCGACGCGCTCGAACCACTGCTTCGAGCGCGCGAGGAAGTACGCCACCCACTCGCCCCGGACGACGCCCTCGTCGACGGCGTCCCGCGGCGTCAGGCGGACGTACTCCTCGCCGTCGGCCTGCTGGGCGTCCGACGGGTACAGCGGCAGTTCGACGTCCGCGACCCGCGAGAGGTCCGGGCCGTCGCCCTCGGGGTCCACGAAGTACTCCAGTTCCGCCATCGTGAACTCCCGCGCCCGCACCAGGGCGTTCCGCGGACTGATCTCGTTCCGGTAGCCGGCGCCGACCTGCGCGACGCCGAACGGCAGCCGCTCGCGGGCGTACTCCTTCAGCCGCGGGAACTCCGTGAACATCCCCTGGGCGGTCTCCGGCCGCAGGTAGCCCGGCTGACCCGAGCCCGGCCCGATGGACGTCTCGAACATGAGGTTGAACTCCTCGACGGGCCGGCCCGCCAGCGGCGCGCCACAGGACGGACAGCCGAGGTCGTGCTCGGCGATGATGGCCTCGACCTTCTCCGTCGAGTACGTCTCGGCGTCCTCGATGTCCGTCTCGTCCTCGACGACGTGGTCGGCGCGGTGGCTCTCGCCGCACTCGCCGCACTCCACGAGCATGTCGTCGAAGCCGTCCAGGTGGCCCGAGGCCACGAACACGGGCTCGGGCGTCACGGTCGGCGAGTCGATCTCCATGTTCCCCTCGCGGGTGACGAACCGGTCGCGCCACGCGTCCTCGACGTTGCGCTTCAGCGCCGCGCCCTCCGGGCCGTACGTGTAGAACCCGGAGACGCCGCCGTAGGCCTCGTTCGCCTGGAAGAAGAACCCGCGGCGGCGCGCCAGCTCGCCCAGCCGGTCACTCATCGCTCAGCCCCGCCAGCAGGTCGACGTCGCGGACGATGCCGTCGAGGCTGTCGCCGGAGACGAGCGGCACCTGCTCGACGTCGTTCGTCAGCATCGTCTGTGCCACCTCGCGGGCCGTGCGGCGCTTCGTCACCGTCACCACGTCCGTGGTCATGAACTCCCGGACGGGCGCGGCCGGGATCTCGACGTTCCGCGTCGGGAAGTACCGCGACCCCACCGCCTTGATGGACTCCCACTTCCAGTCGTCGTCCTCGTCGGCGATGGAGTCGCCGGTGTCGTCCTCGCCCTCGACGACGCGGGCCACGTCGATGACGTCCACCTCGGTGAGGATGCCCGCCATCTCCGCGTCGTCGCCGAGCACGACCGCGTACGGCACGTTCGCGAACGAGATCTCGCGCTCCGCGACCGGCAGCGGCGTCCCCACGTACGTCGTGTTCACGTCCGGCTGGGCCAGCTCGCCGACCTCGGTGTCGCCGTCCTCCTCGCCGTCGGCGATGGCCCGCACCACGTCCGTCACCGTGACGATGCCCTCCAGGCGGCCGTCCTCGACGACCGGCACGCGCCGCGTTCCCTCGCGGCGCATCAGCGCGGCCACCTCGCGGACGGACGCGTCGGTCGTCGTCGTCGGGACGTCCCGCATCAGCATCGCCAGCTGGTCCTCCTCGGGGTGCTCGATGAGGTCGTCCCGGGAGATGAGACCGCGGTACTGCTCGCCGTCGGCGGACGGCTTCACGACGGGCACGGAGGAGAACGCCCGCTCCTGGATGTACTCGAGGATGTCGTCCCGCGTCCCCGGCAGCTCGACCGACACCACGTCTGCCCGGGGCGTCATCGCGTCAGCGACGTTCATGTACGCGTCGTTCTCTCCCCACGCATTTGTACGCTACGACACTGCGACAGCCGTCCACACGCGGGTTCCGGCGCCGGGAGCGACGCGCTCAGAAGTGCCCGAGCTCCGCCGGGTCCTCGGGCAGGTCGTCCGCGCGCGGGAAGAACTTCCGGTAGCCCTCGTGGCGGAACGCGCCGTGCCGCGTCCCGTCGAGGGTCCGCACGAACGTGAACATCTCGCCCTCCTCGCGCGCCGCGAACGCGCACATCGTCTCGTCGCGGATGGGGTACGCGCCAGCCAGCAGGATCACCACCTCGGCGTCCGGGTCCGCGAGCTCGACGACCACGAACGCGTCCTCGCCCTCCTCGGCGCGGTAGACGTCGTACTGGGGGAACTCCCCGGCCTCGAAGGCGTCCGTGAAGCGGTCGACGTAGTTGTCCGCGATGACGAACTCCACGCCGTACTCCCCGTCCGGGTCGTTCGTGTCCCGGCCGATGGGGCCGGCGTCAACCGCCGGAATCTCGGCGACGTCGTAGCCGTCCGCGCGGTACTCCTCGGCGATGGCAGACAGGTCCGCGAGCGTCTGCTCCCACGCGCGCTTCAGCGACTCGGTGGCGCCCGCGTACTGCTCGATGCGCTGTCGGTGCTCCTCGCCGCCGGCCGCGACCTCCTCCGTGGGTTCGTCTTCCATGTCTCCGCGTTGTCCAGTGACACTCAAGAGTGTTCCGTGCGGCCGCCTACGGGCCGACGCCGAGCGCCGTCTCCAGCAGGAACGACGCCGCCATCATCGCCACCGCCGCCGCGAACACCCGCGCGCCGGTCGGCAGCCGCATCGAGTGCGGGACCGGCCGGAACCGCGCCGGCGGCAGCCGCTGGACGAGCCGCTGGAAGGCCGTGTCCGGCGGGCCGCTCCCCGCGTCCAGCAACTCGAAGGGCCCGCCGTCGTCGTCGTCCTTGTACGGCGCTTGCGGCCACAGCAGCAGCGTCCCGTACCCGAACGCCAGCCACCCGAACACGAACAGGCCGTACTTCACGCCCGGCGCGAACCGGCCGCCGACGGCGACGGACGTGACGCCCGACAGCACGCCGAACGCGACCGTGGTCGCCGCCGCGTACGTCACCGCGTCCAGCGCCTGGCCGACCCGGTCGGGGTCCTCGTCGGTCGCCCCCGACTCCCCGGACCCGCCCGCGGTCTCGCGCGCGCGAACCGCGCGCGCCGTCGACCGGTCGGACTCCCCGGGCGGGCGGCCGGACATCGTCAGCGCTCGTAGCCGTGCTCGGCGATGTACGACTGCGTGCCCTGGTAGTCCTCGCGGTGCCGGTGGCAGTGGCTCTGCCGGCCGGCGTCCCCGACGGTCAGCAGTTCGGGCTCCTCGCGCTCGCAGACGCTCCCGAACTCCTCGCGCAGCTCCTCGCGGGCGGACTGCAGGTCGTCGCGGCGCACGTGTTCGATGGCGCTGTCGACGTGCTGCTGGACGTCGCTCGGTACGTCGAGGTCGCCGAACGCCTCCTCGACGACCTCCTCGGCGTCCAGGCCCTCGGTCTCCATCCCGAGGAGGTCGCGGAACCGCTCGCGGACGCTCTTCGCGACGTCCTCGCGCTCCCGCAGCACCTCCCGGAAGATCTCGATGCCCTGCCAGACGTCCTCGTCGAGGTCGCGGTACGCCGGCGGCCGGATCTTCAGCGGACACCGCGTGCTGAACACGCAGCCGCTCGGCGGGTCCCGCGGGCTCGGCGGCGTCCCGCGAAGCGTGATGCGGTTCTTCTCCAGGGTCGGGTCCGGCTCGGGGATCGCCGACAGCAGCGAGTTCGTGTACGGGTTCGCCGGGTCGTCGAAGATGGCGTCCGTCGGCCCGATCTCCATGATGTTCCCGAGGTACATCACGGCGACGCGGTCGCAGATGTGCTCGACGACCGCGAGGTCGTGGGCGATGAGCAGGTACGTCAGCCCGAACTCCTCCTGGAGGTCCTCGAGGAGGTTCAGGATCTTCGCCTGCACGGAGACGTCCAGCGCCGAGACGGGCTCGTCGAGCACCAGGAAGTCCGGCTCGAGCGCGAGCGCCCGCGCGATGCCGACGCGCTGGCGCTGCCCGCCGGAGAACTGGAACGGGTAGCGGTAGTAGTGCTCCTCGCTCAGCCCGACCGTCTCCAGGAGCTCGCGCACGCGCGCCCGGCGCTGTTCGGGCGTCTTCCAGTTGTGGACGTTCAGCGGCTCCATGACGATCTCGCCGACCGTCATCCGGTCGTTGAGGCTGCCGTCCGGGTCCTGGAACACCATCTGGACGTTCCGCCGCCAGTCCTTCAGGTCCGAGCCCGACAGCGACGTGATGTCGGTGCCCTCGTAGCGGACCTCGCCGCCGGTCGCGGTCTCCAGTTGCATCAGCGTCCGGCCGAGCGTCGACTTCCCGCAGCCGGACTCGCCGACCAGCCCGAGGGTCTCCCCGCGCTGGATGTCGAAGGTGACGCCGTCGACGGCCTTCACGGGGTCGCCGCCGAGCAGCCCGCCGTCCTCGTAGTACGTCTTCAGGTCGTTCACCTCGACGAGCGTCTCGCCGGTCTCCGTGCGTCCGTCGGCTTCTCGTTGCTCCTGGTAGAGAGAGGTCATTCGCTCACCTCCGATCCCGTGCGGTCCTCACGCGACCGGTGTAGCTCCACGGCCTCGTTCTGCGAGACGTCCTCGGGGTACAGCAGGCACGCCGCCTGGTGGTCGTCGGTCGACTCGTCGACGTCGACCTGCACGGGGTGGACCTGCTCGCAGTCGTCGAAGGCCTTCGGGCACCGCGGCGCGAACCGGCAGTACGTCGCCGGCTCGTTCGGTGTCGGGACGTCGCCCTCGATGGTCGACAGCTCCGCGCCGCGCTCGTTGCGGCTCGGGATGGACTCCAGCAGCCCGCGCGTGTACGGGTGCTTGGGGTTCTCGAACAGCTCCTCGACGGGCGCTGACTCGATCATCTCGCCGGCGTACATCACGTTCACGCGGTCGGTGATCTCCGCGATGACGCCCATGTCGTGGGTGATGAACATGATGCCGATGTCGTGTTCGACCTTCAGCTCCTCCAGGAGCTCCAGGATCTGCGCCTGGATGGTGACGTCCAGGGCCGTCGTCGGCTCGTCGCAGATGAGGAGGTCGGGGTCGCAGGCCAGCGCCACCGCGATGACCGCGCGCTGGCGCATCCCGCCGGAGAACTGGTGGGGGTACTCCTTGAGGCGCCGCTTGGCGTCCGGGATGCCGACGTCCTCCAGGAGCTCGACGGCCGCCCTCGTGGCGTCGCGGCCGCGCAGGCCCTGGTGGAGCCGCAGCGACTCCTTGATCTGGTTGCCGACCGTGTACACGGGGTTCAGCGACGACAGCGGGTCCTGGAACACCATCGCGATCTCGCCGCCGCGGTACTGCCGCCACTCGTCGTCGGACTTCCCGACGAGGTCCTCGCCCTTGTACTCGATGGAGCCGCCGACGATGCGGCCCGGGGACTCCACGAGCCCCATGATCGAGCGCGCGGTCACGGACTTCCCGGAGCCGGACTCGCCGACGACGCCGACGGACTCCCCGCGGCGGATGTCGAAGGTGACGCCGTCGACGGCGCGGATCGTCTCCTTGTCCGTGAAGAACGCCGTCTGGAGGTCGTCGACGCGCAACAGGACGTCCTCGTCGGCGTCCCGGCCCGCGTCGTAGGCCTGCTGGCTCATCACGCACCACCCCCGGCGGCCGCCGTCTCGCCGGCGGCGTCGTCGCCGCTGGTCTTCGGGTCGATGGCGTCGCGGATGCCGTCGCCGAGCGCGTTGAACCCGAGGACGAGCAGCGTGATGGCCAGCCCGGGCACGACGGAGATGTGCCAGGACTGCGTCGTGATCAGCGACTGGCCGCGGGCGATGGCCCGCCCCATCTCCGGGGTCGGCGCCTCCACGCCCAGCCCCAGGTACGAGAGGCTCGCCGCGCCGATCATGTACCCGCCCACCGACATCGAGAGGTAGATGAGCAGGTACCCGATGACGTACGGCGCGACGTGCTTGCGGACGATGTTCCACGGGCGCTCACCGAAGCCCTGGGAGGCCATCACCCACTCGTTCTGCACGATCTGGAACGCGGGACCGCGGACCGCGCGCCACAGCCCCATCCACCCCCAGATGCCGAACAGCAACGCGATGAGGAACCCGCCGCTGTAGATGCTGGACAGCCAGTGGTCGGCCAGCACCGTCACGAGCATGATGAGTACGAGCAGCTGGGGCATCGCCTGGAACGCGTCGCTGGTCAGGACGGCGACGAGGTCCACGAGCCCGCGGTAGTACGCGGTCAGCAGCGCCAGCGACAGCGCGATGCCGCCGGCGATGACCGACGCGAACACGCCGATGAAAATGGAGACGCGCGCGCCGTACGCCATGAACGTGAACAGGTCCTTCCCGTTCGACGCCTGACTCATCGTCCCCACGGGGTGGAACCGGTCGTAGTTGTCGTACTCCCAGATGCCGACGTTCTGGGTGGTGCCCTTCGAGGCGGAGAACAGGTTCGCGTTCGTCACGCTGACGTTCCCGACCTCGCCGAGGTCCTCGTCCCAGTACTCGACGTAGTTGCCGCTCGGGTCCTTGAGGTTCTTCTCGGCGGTGGTCGGGCTCACCGTCGGCGCGAACACCGCCATCGTCACGAGCAGGAGCACGAGCACCAGCCCGAACTTCCCCCAGTTGTGGCCGCGGAACCGGTCGAGCATGTCGTCGGCGGGCGTCCAGTCGGCGTACCGGTAGTGCCGCCGGAACATGAAGTAGCCGCGCCACGTCCAGTACGCGAAGAAGAACGCGTACACGTACACGAGGCCGACGCGGATCAGCCACGCGTACGCGGGCTCGAGGCCCATGAACGTGCCGACCCAGCCGCGCTCGGGGTGGTTGTACCCCTGGTTGGGGACGAGTTCGCGGTCGAGCAGCGTCGGGAGGTCGGCCAGCCACCTGCCGACGTCGGCGAACGCGCCCGTGAAGCCCTTGATGGCGCCGCCGATGGCGCCGGGGAGCACGCCCGCGATGGCGTTGATGGGGGTGTCCCAGGGGAGGGCCATGATGCCGCCCCAGAGCGCGCCGAACTCCACGGCGAGGAGGACGGCCATCACCGCCCCCCAGCGGGCGGCCGGACCCGGGTTCCGTCGAATCCGGACAACGATACTGTCGCTTTTGGAGTCTTCAGTAGCCATTGTCACTCACTCTCGAAGCCGACGCGGGGGTCGATGACCGTGTACAGGAAGTCCTGGAGGATGTTGATGCCCACGAGCAGGATGATGAAGAAGAACATCAGCGCGCCCGCTAGCGGCATGTCGCCGGACGTCATCGAGGTGAAGAACAGCCACCCGATGCCGTTGATGCCGAAGACGGTCTCGACGAGCACCGACCCGCCGACGAGCAGGCCGGCCTCCGCCGTGATGACGGGCACCAGGGGGATGAGCGCGTTCCGGAAGATGTGCTTCCAGACGATGGTGCGGCCCGGCAGCCCCTTCGCGCGCGCCATCTCGACGTAGTTGGAGTTCTTCGACTCGAGGAACGCCGTGCGGCCGATACGCATCTCGTTGCCCATCGACGCCGACCCGAGCACGAGCGCGCCCGGCAGCACCATCTTCGACGCAGCGAGGAAGTTATCGAAGTTCCAGAGCTCGTTCATCTCCGGCGCGCCCGCGACCTGCGTCGAGACGAGGAACTCCTCCCAGTTGAAGCCGAACAGGAACTCCTCGGACTGCGAGAGCACCATCAGCATGATGACCGCGAGCCAGAAGTTCGGCATCGCCCGCCAGACGATGCCGCTGAACGACGCGGTGTAGTCGCCGAGCGTGTTCGGGTTGAGGCCCGCGTAGAACCCGAGCGGGATGCCGATGAACAGCGGCAGCAGGATGGCCCACGCGCCCATCAGGATGGTCCGGGGCGCGTAGTCCATGATGACCTGGTAGGCCGTGTAGTCGGGACGGATCACCCAGGAGTTCCCGAGGTTGAACGTGAACATGTCCACGACGAAGTCGAAGTACTGCTGCCACAGCGGCTGGTTCATGCCCAGCTGCCGGTGGATCTCCTCGACTCGCGCGGGGGTTGCTTGCTGTCCCAGGATGGCGTACGCCGGGTCGATCGGACCGGCGTAGATGACGAAGAACGTGATCGTCGTGCCGAACAGGATGACTGGGATCGACAGTACGAGTCGTTTCGCGAAGTAACTCCACCGGCTCATAGGTGCGGGCCTCGAGTTGTGATACTCGCTTGCATCTGTCTATTGTGCGCGTTTAGGTCTTGCGTTTCGCAAGTTTTGCGGGGGCGGACTTTGGCCGCAACTCGTAGTACGCAAAGCGGTCGTTCTGTATTCAAAAATACAGGGCGGTGCGGCGGGCGGGGCGACTGGGCGGTTACTCGAAGTCGCCGCGGTCGCCGATCTTCGTCGTGTGATTCTTCTTCCGGGAGCCGCCCATCGCGCCGGCGCGCGGCGCGTCCATCCACTCGTACGAGTAGTACTGGTCGATGGCGTGCAGGATCGGCAGCATGACGGCGTCCTGCATGGCGGCCTCCTCGATCATCCAGCCGCCTTCCGCGCGGCCCTCGGCCTGGTCGTCGCCGATGCCGTAGTTGTCGCGGATCATCTGCCAGCCCTCCTCGGCCTTGTCGGCGTAGTCGCCGTTGTCCGAGGTCCAGTTGACGTAGCCGACGTTGTCGTCGGAGTCGGTGATGGTCGCCGGCGGGTTCAGCAGCTTCAGGAAGTTGTCCAGGCCCGGGTAGTCGGCGAGCCAGCCGAGGTAGAACATGCCGACCTGGCCGTTCCGCGCGCGATTGAGGAACGTCGACCAGTCGGCGGTGTTCATCTCGAGTTCGAGCCCGGAGCCCGAGAACTGGTCGCGGAGCAGCGAGTAGATGGCCTCGCCGGCCGCGTTCTGGGCGTAGCCGTTCGACATGTCGAAGGATAGCTCGAACGGGTCGTCCTCGGTGTACCCGGCCTCCTCGAGCACCTGGATGGCCGACTCCATGTCCGAGGACTGGTAGCCGTACTTGTACTCCTCCTGGCGCTCGGTGTACGCCTCGGGGCCGCCCGGGAAGATGGACGGCGGCGTGAAGAAGTACCCCTCCTTGGTCGGAGTCGTGATGAGCTGCTCGTTGACGATCTGCTGGTTCAGCGCGTAGCCGATGGCCTCGCGGACCGGCTTCGGCACCTGCTTGCAGTTGAACGCCAGGTACCGCGTGGTCAGGCTCGCGACCTCGTAGTAGTCCGCGGTGAGGTCGTTCTCCTCCATCGGGCCGTACGTCCCGTAGTCGCGGCCGCGGTCGTCAGTCCCCTCGATCTCCTTGAGCTGGGGGTCGTACTGGTCGCTCGGGATGACCGGACCGTCGGCGTTGACGTTGACCGTCGCGTACGTGTACGAGGGGTTGGTCTCCTGGAAGATCTCGTAGTGGATGCCGGCGTTGTTGATCTCGCCGCCGTGGTAGTCGTCGCGGGCGACGATCTCGGCCTCGGTCGACTGCTCCCAGGTCTCGAGGGTGTACGGGCCGGCGCCGATGGGGTTCGCCGTCGCGAACTCCTCGTAGTCCATCTGGCCGTCGTAGCCCTCGATGTCGCCGACGATGCCCTCGGGAACCACCGCGAACGAGGAGTACGCGATCATCGACGTCGCCGCGTAGAACGGCCGCTGGAGTTCGATCTCGACCGTGTAGTCGTCGGCGGCGCTCACCTCGATGCTGCCCGGGACGTAGACCTCGGTCTCCTCGCCGTCCTGGGTCTCGGTCTCGGTCTCGTGGACGACGCCGAGGTCGCCCAGGAGGAAACTCGACCGCCGGGAGTTGTCGGAGGCGGCGAGCCGCTCCCAGGAGTACACGACGTCCTGGGCGGTGACCTCGTCGCCGTTGCTGAACGTCACGCCCTCCTTCAGGGTGAACGTCATCGTCGTCTGGTCCTCGCTGATGTCCAGCGAGTCGGCCAGGAGGTTCTCGACGTTCGTCTGCCCGTTCGGGTAGTTGGTCAGGGTGTCGAAGATGTTCTGGATGAGGGCCCCGGAGGCCGTGTCGGTGGCCTTGATGGGGTCCAGCGTGTCCATCGTGGAGTTCGTCGAGCGGACCGTCTTGCTCGGGTCGAAGTCCATCTCCGTGGTCTCCTCGGTCGTCCCGTCGCCACCGTCGTCGGTGTCGTCGGGCGCCTCGGTCGTTCCGTCGCCGTCGCCGTCTCCGTCGCCACCGGTACAGCCAGCCAGGGCGGCTGCGGTCGCAGCGGCACCGGTCCCCTGGAGGAACCGTCGACGGGAAAGATTGTCAGTGTCTGTCATCCAAGCACGGATTACTAATCTATAGTGATAAACTTACCGCTTCTTCGGGTAGGGTCGGGATAAATTTCGGGTTACGGCAAGTAGAAATATCTGATTCGACGCCAGACGGCGCGGCGTCTGGCCCCCGCCCCTGTCAGCCCGACGCGCTTAAGTGCGGAGCGTGGGGCGCCGTTCCTGTCAATCCGACGCGCTTAAGTACAGGGTGTGACGTTGTATCACACGTCATGTCGACTGACGCCGCTCGGCCGACGCCCGACGGGACTGACGTGATGGCCTCACTGGACGACGAGGGCCCCGAGTCCCGACTCGTCATCGCGGACATCTCCCGCGACGAGGCCTGGGTATCGGTCACCGAGGCGGCGGCGACGCCGCTGTCCGCCTGGCGGTAACGCGGCACTACCGACGCCCCGCCCCGCGGCGCACCGCGCGCTCCGCGGAGACGGCAGGACTTTTGCTCGCTCGCGTCCTTGGCGCTCCCATGAACGTCCGCGAAGTCAGCGGCGGCCGCGAGTTCGTCGCGCGACTCGACCACGGCGCCGACTGGCGCGAGGAACTGGAGTCGCTGGCCGACGACCGGGACCTCGACGCCGCCTGGTTCGTCGGGATGGGCGCGGTCCAGGACGCCGAACTCTGGTACTACGACCAGGACGACTTCGAGTACCGGCCCGCGCGCTTCGAGGAACCCCTCGAGGTGGCTGGCTGCGTCGGTAACCTCGCCCTACTCGACGGCGAGCCGTTCGCGCACACGCACGTGACACTGTCTAGACGGTCGGGGCAGGCGCTGGCCGGCCACCTCGACCGCGCGACCGTCTTCGCCGGCGAGGTGTACGTCCGCGAACTCGACACCGAGCTCGTGCGCGAGCACGACGACGCCACCGACCTCGACCTCTGGCTGTAATGCGGCCGGAGGACGAGGCGTACTTCGAGTCCCTGGAGGCCGGCCTCGAGGAGGCGACGGCGGTCGCCGAGGCCGCCAAGCAGCGCGGCGAGGACCCGGAGCCCGAGGTGGAGATTCCGACCGCCCGGGACATGGCCGACCGCGTGGAGAACATCCTCGGCATCGACGGCGTCGCCGAGCGCGTCCGCGAACTCGAGGGCGAGATGGCCCGCGAGGAGGCGGCCCTCGAGCTCGTCGAGGACTTCGTCGAGGGCACCGTCGGCGACTACGAGACGAAGGCCGGGAAGGTCGAGGGCGCGGTCCGCACCGCGGTCGCGCTCCTCACCGAGGGCGTGGTCGCCGCGCCGATCGAGGGCATCGACCGCGTGGAGGTCAACGCCAACGACGACGGCACCGAGTACGTCGCCGTCTACTACGCCGGCCCCATCCGCTCGGCGGGCGGCACCGCGCAGGCCCTCTCGGTGCTCGTCGCCGACTACGCGCGCTCGCTGCTGGACATCGACGAGTTCGAGCCCAGGGACGAGGAGATCGAGCGGTACGCCGAGGAGGTCGCGCTGTACGACAGCGAGACCGGCCTCCAGTACTCGCCGAAGGACGCGGAGACGAAGTTCATCACCGAGCACTGCCCCGTGATGCTGGACGGCGAGGCGACCGGCGACGAGGAGGTCGACGGCTTCCGCGACCTCGAGCGCGTCGCCACGAACTCGCCGAGGGGCGGCATGTGTCTCGTGCTCGCGGAGGGCATCGCGCTGAAGGCGCCGAAGATCCAGCGGTACACCCGCGACCTCGAGGAGGTCGAGTGGCCGTGGCTCCAGGACCTCATCGACGGCACCGTCGGCGAGGACGGCGAGGCCGACCAGGGGGAGGACTCGGAGAACGCGAGCGGCGGCGCCGCGAGCGACGAAGCGGACGCCACCCGGGCCGACGCCGACGCCGACGACCCGGACGGCCCGCCGCGCGTCGACCCCTCGAAGAAGTTCCTGCGGGACCTCATCGCCGGCCGGCCCGTCTTCGGTCACCCCTCGAAGGAGGGCGGATTCCGCCTGCGGTACGGCCGCGCGCGCAACCACGGGTTCGCGACCGCGGGCATCCACCCCGCGACGATGCACCTCGTCGACGACTTCCTCGCGACCGGCACCCAGATCAAGACCGAGCGCCCCGGGAAGGCGGCGGGCATCGTCCCCGTCGACTCCATCGAGGGGCCGACCGTGAAGCTCGCGAACGGCGACGTCCGCCGCATCGACGACCCCGAGGAGGCCCTCGAGGTGCGCAACGGCGTCGAGGAGATCCTGGACGTCGGCGAGTACCTCGTGAACTTCGGCGAGTTCGTCGAGAACAACCACGATCTGGCGCCCGCGAGCTACGCGCCCGAGTGGTGGGTGCAGGACCTCGACGCCGCCGGCGCGGACGTGCAGGCGCTCCGGGACTCGCCGTACGTCGACCTCGAGGCGCCCGCGGCCGACCAGGCCCTGGAGTGGGCGACCGACTACGACGCCCCCCTCCACCCGGCGTACACGTACCTCTGGCACGACGTCGACGTCGCGGACTTCGTGGCGCTCGCGGACGCGGTCGCGGCCGGCCGCCTCGAGGACGACGGGGCCGACGGCACGCTCGTCGTGGAGCACGCGGCCGCCGTCCGGCAGTCCCTCGAAGCCCTGCTCGTCGAACACCACCAGGGCGACGACGAACTCCGGATCCCGGACTGGCGGCCGCTCGCGCGCTCGCTCGGCGTCGACGACGACCTCCGGCGCACGTGGACGGAGCTGAGCGCGGACGCCCGCGAGTGGCCGAACGCCCTCGCCGCAGTCAACGAGGTCGCGCCCTTCGAGGTCCGCGAGCGCGCCCCCACGCGCATCGGCAACCGCATGGGCCGCCCGGAGAAGTCCGAGTCCCGGGACCTCTCGCCGGCCGTTCACACGCTCTTCCCCATCGGCGAGGCCGGCGGCAGCCAGCGCGACGTCAGCGAGGCCGCCCGGCACGCCCCCGAGATGAGCGACACGCCCGGCGAGGTCGACGTCCAGCTCGGCGTCCGCGAGTGCCCGGACTGCGGCGACCAGACCTACGACGCGCGCTGCGAGGACTGCGGCGCGTGGACCGACCCCCACTACGAGTGCCCCGACTGCGGCATCGAGGGCGAACCCGACGAGTCCGGGCGCGTCGAGTGCCCGCGCTGCGAGCGCGACCTCGACAACGTCGCGGTCCAGACCGTCGACGTCGGCGCCGAGTACCGGGACGCCCTCCGCGCGGTCGGCGAGCGCGAGAACGCCTTCGACGTCCTCAAGGGCGTCAAGGGGCTGTCCTCCGCGGAGAAGGTCCCCGAGCCCATGGAGAAGGGCGTCCTCCGCGCGAAACACGGCGTCACGTCGTTCAAGGACGGCACCGTCCGCTACGACATGACCGACCTCCCCGTCACGTCGGTCCGCCCGAGCGAACTCGACGTCACCGTCGAGCACTTCCGCGAGCTCGGCTACGAGGAGGACGTCCGCGGCGACCCCCTCGAGCACGACGACCAGCTGGTCGAACTCCGCGTGCAGGACGTCGTCCTCTCGGACGGCGCCGCCGACCACATGCTCAAGACCGCGGCCTTCGTCGACGACCTCCTCACCCAGTACTACGGCCTCGACGCCTTCTACGAGCTCGAGGACCGCGAGGACCTCGTCGGCGAGCTCGTCTTCGGCATGGCGCCCCACACCTCCGCCGCCGTCGTCGGCAGAATCGTCGGGTTCACGTCGGCGTCCGTCGGGTACGCGCACCCGTACTTCCACGCGGCGAAGCGCCGGAACTGCTTCCACCCCGAGACGAAGGTGTGGTTCGAGGACGAGGACGGCGAGTGGCACTACGACGAGATCGAGCCGTTCGTCGAGGACCGCCTCGACCCCGAGACCGCCGACGAGGACGAATTCGGCGCGCTCGTGCAGGAACTGGACGGCGACGTGTTCGTGCCGTCGGTGGACGAGAACGGCGACGTGGTGTGCAAGCCAGTCGAGGCCGTCTCGAAACACCCGGCGCCCGACCACGTGGTTCGCATCGAGACCGACTCCGGCCGTGAACTCACCGTGACGCCCGACCACGAAATCCAGTACTGGACCGGGACCGGCGTCGACAGCGCCGAGGCACGCGAACTCGACGGCGACGAGACCCTGCTGTCGAACACCCGCCTCGAATCGCCGACCGAACCCGGCACGACCGCGGCCGCCGACGGCGGGTCGACAGTTCACGACGACGTCTCGGACATCGAATACGTGCCCGCCGACACCGACCACACGTACTGTCTCACGGTCGCCGACACGCACTCGCTGTTCGCGAACGGAATCGCCGCGAAGCAGTGCGACGGCGACGAGGACTGCGTGATGTTGCTGATGGACGGTCTCATCAACTTCTCGAAGTCGTACCTGCCCGACAAGAGGGGCGGGCGAATGGACGCGCCGCTGGTGATGTCCTCCCGGATCGACCCCACGGAGATCGACGACGAGGCGCACAACATGGACGTCGTCGAACGGTACCCACGGGAGTTCTACGAGGCGACGCGGCGCATGGAGGACCCCGGGGAGTGGGAAAACGAGGTCACCATCGCGGAGGCGAACCTCGGCACGGACCGCGAGTACACGGACTTCGCGCACACCCACGACACGTCGAACATCCACCTCGGACCGGAGCTGTCGGCGTACAAGACCCTCGGGTCGATGATGGAGAAGATGGACGCCCAGCTGGAGCTCGCGCGGAAGCTGCGCGCGGTCGACGAGACGGACGTCGCCGAGCGCGTCATCGAGTACCACTTCCTCCCGGACCTCATCGGGAACCTCCGGGCGTTCAGCCGCCAGGAGACGCGGTGTCTGGACTGCGGCGAGAAGTACCGGCGGATGCCCCTGACGGGGGACTGCCGGGAGTGCGGCGGCCAGGTGAACCTCACCGTCCACGAGGGCTCCGTGAACAAGTACATGGACACCGCCATCACGGTCGCCGAGGAGTACGACTGCCGCGAGTACACGAAACAGCGCCTCGAGGTCCTCCAGAACAGCCTCGAGTCCGTGTTCGAGAACGACAAGAACAAACAGAGCGGCATCGCGGACTTCATGTAACTCGTCGCGCGCACGCGACGCGCTCGCGGGTGGCCAACCCACGCGCGACCGAGCGACTCCGTTTCGCGCCACACGCGGGAGCGTTCATTACAGTTCCGCACGATGCGGACGCATGGACCACGTGACGCACTTGGAGTGCGTGCTCTGCGGGGCGACGTACGACCCGGAGCAGGTCATCTACACCTGCCCGAACCACGAGGGCGTGAAGGGCATCCTGGACGTCCACTACGACTACGACGTCGTCCTCGACCGCTTCGACGCCGCCCTCGACGGCAACGTCGCCAGCCAGTGGAAGTACGAGGCGTTCCTGCCAGTCTCCGAGGACGCCGACGTCGTCACGCTCCAGGAAGGCGGGACAGCCGTCCACGAGACGCCGACGCTCGGTGCTGAGCTCGGTGTCACCGCGTCAGTCAAGGATGACGGCGAGAACCCGACAGGCGTCCTCAAAGACCGGGCGACGAGCGTCGCAGTGACGAAAGCGAAACACGCCGGTCGCGACGTCGTCACCTGTGCCTCGACTGGCAACGCCGCGGCCTCCCTCGCGGGCTACGCGGCGCGCGGCGGACTGAGCTGTCGGATCTTCGTTCCGGAGGACGCCCCGGCCGGCAAGCTCACCCAGCCCCTCGTGTACGGTGCAGACGTCCTGGGTGTTCGAGGGAGCTACGACGAGGCCTACGACCTCAGCCTGGACGTGACCGACGAGTTCGGGTGGTACAACCGCAATGCGGCGATCAACCCGTTCCAGGTCGAGGGCAAGCGGACCGTCGGGCACGAGATCGCCGAACAGACCAGCGGCGATCTACCGGACTGGGTGGTGTTCGCGATGGGGGACGGCTGCACGGTCGCCGGCGCGTGGAAGGGACTCCGCGAGTTCGCCGACCTCGGCCTCGTCGAGGAGACGCCGAAGCTGCTCGGCGTGCAGTCCGCGGGCGCGAGCGCGATCCACGACGCGTTCCACGGCCACGAGGACGCGACTGCTGTCGCGGAGACGGTCGCAGACAGTATCGAGGTCTCTCGCCCGCGAAACACGGTCAAGGCGTGTCGGGCCCTCGAGGAGAGCGGCGGGACCGCGGTCACGGTCTCGGACGAGGAGATCCTTCGCGCGGAAGCACTGCTCGGCCGTACCGAGGGGCTGTTCGCCGAACCGGCCGGCGCCGCTCCGATCGCTGGCGTCCGGACGGCCCGGGCGGAGGGAGTTATCGGCGACGGCGAGTCGGTCCTGATGGTCGTCACCGGGAACGGGCTCAAGGACCCCGAGAGCGTACGGAGTGTGACAGACGACGTCGTCTCGATCGAGCCCGCCCTCGGGGACGTGGTCGACCGCTACGGGCGAGGCTAACGGGGCCGGGGAGTTCGTCTCCGCGACTCGCCCGGGCCACGGCGTGTTCTGGCACGCCCCGCGGTAGAGCCGCCGCACGGGAAAGCGACGGCGCGTCAGGACCCGTCGAGTGCTTCGACGAGCATCGAGACGTTCTCGACTGCGTCGTCGACGAGCTCGCGTCCAGCCTCACTGGTCGCCGCGGTCGGGTCACCGACGTTCCCGGCGTCGGTCAACGCCGCCATCTCCTCGGGAGTGAACGCCGTTCCGACCCGGTTGTCGGCGTACGCGTCGTATCCGAGCAGCGGCGGCAGGTCGACGGACGGGTCGACCGCCTCCGCCCGGTCCATGTGGACGGTGTCGGGCTCGAGTTCCAGCATGCACGCCGTCTCGAACTCGGCAGCGTGGAACGCGACCGCCGACGTGCGGACGCGCTCGGCGGCGTCCCGGAACACAGACACGAGCGGAACGTGAAACGCCTCCATTCCGTGGTCGTTTTTCAGCTCCCGAACCACGATCTCTAGCTCCGGGTCCTGGGCGAGGTAGTGGCCGTTCAACAGCAGGACGTTCTCCACGCCCCAGTCGCCCGCCGACGCACAGACGTCCCGGACGTAGTGCTGGAACGTCTCCGACTCGACGGTGAAAGTGCCCGGCTTGAAGGTGTGGTGGGGGCTGACGCCGTACCAGACCGGGGGTGCGAGCAGACAGCCGGTGCGTTCCGCCACTCGTTCGGCGATTCCGTCCGGCATGAAGACGTCCACCCCGAGCGGGAGGTGGTGGCCGTGCTGTTCCGTGTTCCCGACCGCGAGCAGCATCGTCTGTGTCTCCTCGATGGCCGCCTCGACTTCCGGCCAGGTCATCTCGGACAGCCGGTACACGCCGGAACCCCCACTAGATGGCATACGTTACCAACTGACTATGGTCGTATATAGCTGTAGCTCCGACGGGAAACCGGCCACTACCGCGAGCCGGGCGCACGGTTCTCGCCGACGTCGAACCGGCAAACCGGTCTCCGGCACGGTGGCGTTCCGACGCGACGACCCACGCCGACAGGTCGAGCCCGAACAGAACGGGTCTCCGACCGGCCACGGCGCCGGTTACTCGACGTCGCGGTCGGCGAGCGCGAGCGTCCAACCGTCGGCGTCGAAGACGTCCGCGCCGACGCGGCCCGCTTCCGGGTCGGGCAGCGGGCGGACGACGTGGGTCGTCGTGGTCGCACACCGCGAGAGCGGGAAGCGGTCGTCCCGGAGGAAGCCGCGGCGGCCGAGGACGCCGGGGAACGGCCGCGCGGCCGCCGAGACGACGTCGACGTCGGCGAGGTCGGCGAGCGCGGCGTCGAGCGCCGCCGCGAACGCCGGCGCGCGCGACGGAATCGTGGTCATCGGCTGCACGTCGAGCAGCAGCGCCTTCGCGGTGCCGTCGACGGTCTCGCGGCCGACCGCGAGCGTCGCCGCGGGGCGGTCGTCGCGGCGCGCGACGTACGTGGCGACGTCCCAGTGGGGGTTCGCGAACCGCCAGTCGAGGTACGCCTCCGTCCGCGGGACGTGGACGCCGTCCGGCCGCGTCTCGGAGTAGACGGTCCGGATCGCTCGCGTGGCGGTGCCGGCCACGCGCTCGACGTCGACGTCCGGTGGCGACGAGGTGAGCCGGTCGGCGACGGCGAGACCGGCCCGGACCGGGGGCGTCGCCGCACGCGCGAGCAGCGAGGTGCCTCCGCGGTCGCCCGGACGCCGCCACGCGGCGAGGCCGGACGGGTGCTGGACGCGGTACCGCGTCGGCACCGCCCCCACTTCCGTCCAGTCGAACCGATGGAGGCCGGGCCGGAGCGCGTCGGTGGGGAAGTTGAACAGCAGCGCCGCGCGGTTGGCCGTCCTCGCCAGCAGTCGCTCGGTCATCCGCGTGAAGAGCCCGCGGCGCCGGTGCTCGGGGTGGACGATCCAGTCCACGGGCTGCCGGGCGGCGACGGTCCCGGCGGGTGTCGCGAGCGGGAGCGCCAGCAGCGGCTCGGCGCCGACCACGCGGCCCGCGCGCTCGGCGACCACCAGCTCGACGCGGTCCGTGAAGGGGTTGTCCGCGAACCGCCAGTCGAACCACGCCGCGCTCTTCGAGCGCCCCCAGACGGCCTCGTACAGCGAGCGGAACGCCTCGCAGTCGTCGGCCCCGCCGGCGCGTATCGAGTAGTCCTCCCCGTCGCTCGTCGCGTCTGCCTGCGCCATCGACGCCGAGTACCGCGGACGACACCTTAGGTAGCCACAGGTTACACCACCCCGGGCTCGCCGCGTCGGACTGGCGGTCGGGCGTCCGTCCGCGTCGGCGTGCCGCCGGCGGTTGCTTTTATTGCTGCCGCCGTCGAACTCCCGGGTATGAGCGAGGACGCCACCAGCGTCGCTCTCGGCGCGACCGTGTACGACGACGACGGCAACGAACTCGGGACGGTCCGCGGGTTCGACGACGACGGCTTCTTTGTGACGACCCGCGACGGCGTGAGCGAGCTGTCCATCGAGCACGAGCGCGCCGGCCACGAGTTCGGGGAGGCGGAACTGATGTGGCGGTGCTCGGAGTGCGGCGAGCTCGGCGACCTCCAGGAGTCGTTCCCCGACGAGTGCCCGAACTGCGGCGTCGAGAAGGAAGCGATCTACTACTGGACCGAGGACTGACGGGCCGGGGAGCGGTCTGGCGGCCCGGGACCAGGACTGGCGGCCCGGGACCAGGACTGGCGGCCCGGGACCAGGAGCCGAGGACTGACGGGGTGGGGACTGCGGGTCGAGGACCGGCGGGCGAAGGATTGACGGGCCGGGCGCAGTCGTTGGACTGCTCCGCGGCGAGTCGGCTGGCCCGCGTGCCGTCCGGTCCGCGCCGCGAACGCAGTCGCTGTCGAGTGCGGGAGCGAGCGGAGACGGGAAACGTCTGCCTAGAAGGGCGCCTGCGGGCCTTCGTCGTCCTCGCCGTCGTCGTCGGACTCCTCGCCGGGGAACGACGGACTCATGCCGCCGCTCTCGCCGCCCATGCCCGTGTCGGCGTGGACGGTGTCGATCTCGGGGATCTCCTTGGTCATCCGGGACTTGATCGCCTGAATCGTCATCGGGGAGATGCCACAGCCCGAACACGCGCCGCCGAGCTGGAGGTCGACGACGCCCTCCTCGCGGTCGATGTTCTGGATGGCCGCGGTGCCGCCGTGCATCTGGATCTGGGGGAAGTTCCGCCGGAGGAAGTTGTTGACGCGCTCCTCCAGGTCGTCGCCGCCCTGACTCTCGGTGCTCATGGCTCTGGGTTGGTGCCCCTGCGGCTTAGGCTCTGCGGTGCACGTGTTCGCGGCGGCGTCCCGCCGGCCGACGGCCGCCTCAGGCGTCCTCGCCGACGCCGAACGTCTCCCGGAGCTGTGCTTCCAGCTCCTCGACGTACCGGTCGAGGACCTGCCGGACCTTCTCCTCGCTGGCGACGACGCCCTGGAGCCGGTCGAGTGGGTCCTCCGGGAGGTCGACGGTGAACTCGCCGTCGCCCTCGTAGTGGGGTTCGCTCTCCGCGAGCACGGTCTGGTCGATGCCGTGCACGAGGTCGGAGTCGTACGTCTCGTTCATCTCCTCGAACGCGCGCTTGTACGCGGTCTGGAGCTGCGGGAAGTAGTCGACGTACTTCTCCTCCTCGAACTCCTCGGGCGTGAGCTCGCTCATTGTCCGGGCGTTCGCGTGACTCGTTGAAGTGCGCGTCGGTCCGACGCACTCGCCGGCGCTGCCGGACCGTCTCGAGCCACCCGATCGAGTTCCCCGTCTCGAGCCACCAGGTGGATTCTATATCGTAGAATGCAGTTTACAACTCCCCGCCGGCCCGGCTTTTAAATAGGTCTCGGTGGCGCTGTCCGGCGCGTCCGTTCGTCCCCTCTCCTGGGTCGAGCACTACGGGCCTGCCGTGCTCCGGCCGACTCCGCGCTCCCGATCTCCGGTGACGAGCCAGGCGCGGCCACCGCCGCGACGACTGGGCTGCCGGGCCCGGGGCACACTGGGCTGCCGAACCCGGGGGTCATTAGCGCACGCGCGCGAGTGCGCGTAACTCCGATCACGTGCCGTTCGTCCTCGGCCCCGTTCGGTCAGTTGCGTAGAACTCCTCGGCCAGTAGCCAGAGGGCTCGCCGTAGAGCGCAGTCGAATCGGGTGCCCAGTCGTCGGTGGGTGCGCCCTCGTCCCGGCAGTGCTGTCGCCGACGTGAGACGGCGCGTCCGCCGCGGCCGAGCGACTGCGCCCGGCCGGCCGCAGCCACGGCCGTCTCCGTCGCGTGCGAACTGCCTACTCCCTCCGTCCGCGCTCGGCACTCGTGCGGTCGTCGCTCCCGCCGAACCCGCGTGGGCCATCGCGGAGGCGACTCCGGCGCCGGATCTGTGTGCGGCCGCGTCGGGGTCGTCACCGCCGACCACTCGACGATAAACCCCATAATACGATATAGAATACGCGTGTACGCCTCCGCTCCGGCGACCGGCGCGTCCGCCGGACCGCGCCGCCGGCACGCGGATTTATACGGTTCTCGGCCGGGATTGCACCTATGGTCATCTACGAGGCGGACGTTCCGGGCGTCGGGAAGCGCTACGAGGTCGAAGTCGACGACGGGGAGCGCGCCGTCGTCATCGTCCACCACGACGGCAAACGGGAGCTGTTCCGCCGGCCCGACCCGGACGCCGACGCGGAGAAGCTCTTCGAGTTCACCAGCGAGCAGGCCCGCGAGGTCGCGACGTCCCTCGAGGGGACGGACTTCCAGCCGCTCGACCTCGACGCCGTCGACGTGCCGCTCGGCGGCGCCATCATCGAGTGGGTGGAGGTCCCGGACGGGTCGCCGCTCGCCGGCGAGACCTTCGCCGACGCGAACATCGGCCGGCACACCGGCGTGACGGTCGCCGCCATCCAGCGCGGCGACGAGACGATCGGCAACCCGGGCGCGGACACCACGCTCGAACCCGGTGACATCCTCGTCGTCATCGGGTCCCGCGACGAACAGGACGCGCTCGCGTCCCTGCTGGAGACCGGCGGCGACGGGGGCGGCGACTGACGGATGGCGGACCCGCTCCTGTTCGAGGTCGGCGTCGCGCTCGTCGCGCTCGCCGCCCTCGGGACAGTCGCGCGGTGGGTCGACCAGCCCGTCATCCCCGCGTACATCGCCGCCGGCGTCCTCGTCGGCCCGAACGTGCCGACGAACGTCGGCGGCGTCTCCCTGCAGCTGGTCGCGGACAGCGCGGTCATCGGCACCGTCGCCGAGATCGGGATCGTCCTGCTGTTGTTCTTCCTCGGCCTGGAGTTCAGCGTCGGCACGCTCGTGCGGAACCGCGGCCGGCTCTCGACGGTCGGCGCCGTCGACCTCGCCGTCAACGGCGCCGTCGGCGTCGCGCTCGGTCTCGCCTTCGGGTTCGGACCGGTCGGCGTGGTGCTGGTGGCTGGCGTCGTCTACATCTCCTCTAGCGCCATCGTCACGAAGGCGCTGACGGACGCCGGCTGGCTCGCGAACCCCGAGAGCGAGGTCATCCTCGGCACGCTCGTCGTCGAGGACCTCGTCATCGCGGTCTACCTCGCGGTGGTCGCGGCGCTCGTCGGCGGCGGCGGCGACCTCGCGTCCGCGGCGACGACGGCCGCACAGTCGTTCGTCTTCCTCGGCGTGCTCGCCGCGGTCGCCCACTACGCGACGGACTCCGTGGAGCGCGTGTTCGCCACCAGCGTCGACGAACTGTTCGTGCTGCGGGTCGTCGGCGTCACCGTGCTCGTCGGCGGCGCGGCGCTGCTCGTCGGCGCGAGCGAGGCGGTCGCCGCGTTCTTCGTCGGGACCGCGTTCCACGGCACCGACCTCGCGGGCCGCATCGAGGAGCAGGTGGTGCCCCTGCGGGACGTCTTCGCCGCGGTGTTCTTCTTCTCCGTGGGGCTGGCGACCGACCTCACGGTGGTCGCGGACGTGTGGCCGCTGCTCGCCGCCGCGGTGGCCGCGACGACGCTGTCGAAGCTCTCCAGTGGCTACCTGAGCGGCCGCGTGTACGGCCTCGACCAGCGGCGGTCCGCGCGCGTCGGCCTCGGGCTGGTCGCGCGCGGCGAGTTCTCGCTGATCATCGCGACAATCGCGGCGACGAGCGCGAACCCGGTCGTCCGCGAGGCGGTGCCGGCGTTCGCCGTGGGGTACGTGTTCGCGATGAGCTTCCTCGGCGCGCTCGCGGTCCAGCACGGCGCCGACCTGTCGGCGGCCTTCGACCGCCGGGTCGGCGAGCGCGCGTCCGGCGAGGGGCCGCTGTAGCGCCGCGCGCCCGCCGCCGACCGCGTGCCGCGGCACAAAGGCTGAAGGTGTTCGCCGCGAGTCGGTCTGGGGTCACCAGATGTCCGAGACGCCGCCCGTCTTCGACGGTCACAACGACGCCGCGCTCGCGGTCTGGCGCGGCGAGACGACGTTGGACGCGCTCCGGGACGGCCGCGAGGACGGCCACCTCGACCTGCCGCGGGCGCGCGCCGGCGGCCTCGCCGGCGGCGCGTTCGCGGTGTTCGTCCCCTCCGGGGAGCAGTTCGCCGCGGGCCGCGACGAGAACCGCGTGGAGACGCCCGACGGCTACCGGATTCGGCGGCCGCCGCCGCTCGCGCCGCCGTTCGCCGCCGACGCGGCCGACGAGATGCTCGCCGTCCTCGACGACCTCGTCGCCACCGAGGGCGTGCGGCGCGTCGAGACCGCCGCCGACCTCCGCGCGTGCGTCGACGGCGAGGACTTCGGCGTCCTCGTCCACCTGGAGGGCGCCGAACCCGTTCACCCGTCGCTGTCGAACTTCGACGACTACTACGACCGCGGCGTGCGGTCGCTGGGGCTGGCGTGGAGCCGCCCGACGGCGTTCGCCGACGGCGTGCCGTTCCGGTACCCGAGCGGGCCGGACGTCGGCGGCGGCCTCACCGACCGCGGCCGCCGCCTGGTCGCGCGCTGCAACGACGCCGGCGTGCTCGTCGACTGCGCGCACCTCCCCGAAGCCGGGTTCTGGGACGTCCACGACGCCTCCCGGGACCCCCTGGTCGTCTCGCACGCGGGCGCCCACGAGCAGTGTCACTCCTCGCGGAACCTCACCGACGAGCAACTGGACGCCGTCGCGGACACCGGCGGCCTCGTCGGGCTGACGTTCGCGGCGGGCGCGCTGCGCGCGGACGGCAGCCGCGAGCCGGACGCGCCCGTCGACGAACTCCTGCGGCACGTCGACCACGTCGTCGACCGCGTCGGCGTCGACCACGTCGCGCTCGGATCGGACTTCGACGGCGCGGCGATTCTCGACGGCGTCGGCGACGCCAGCGGCGTCCCCCGGATTTTCGACGCGCTC
Organism: Halobacterium yunchengense; assembly: GCF_037031165.1. NCBI lineage: Archaea > Methanobacteriati > Methanobacteriota > Halobacteria > Halobacteriales > Halobacteriaceae > Halobacterium > Halobacterium yunchengense. The sequence goes on from NZ_JAYEZL010000002.1 coordinate 26,790, forward strand.
CGGGACGCGGGCTACGGCGACCGCGACCTGCGGAAGCTCGCCCACGGGAACTGGCTGCGCGTCTGCGAGGCGTCCTGGTAGGGGCGCCGCCGCCCGGCCGCCACAGCTACCCGAGCTGCTCGCGGACGCGCGCGGCGGCCTCGTCGAGGAACTCGCGCTCGCGGCCCTTCGGGACCGTCGCGCCGGCCGCCACGACGTGGCCGCCGCCGTCGCCGCCCACCGCCTGCGAGGCCTCCCGTACCACCACCGAGAGGTCGAGACCGCGGTCGACGAGCCGCGAGGTTCCGCGCGCGGAGACCTTCACCTCGTCGTCGTTCTTGTCGCCGAACCCGACGATAGGGCGGTCGCTCTCCGCGGCGTCGCTGCCCAGCGCCATGCCGGCGACGATGCCGACGATGGTCTCCCGGATGCGGTCTTCGGCGTGGAACCACTGGAGGTTGTCTTCCACCTCGACGCCCTCGCGTCGCACCCAGCCGAGGCCCTCCGAGAGGTTCCGGCGGTGCTCGCGAAGCAGTTCCCGGGCGGCCTCGAGGGGGGCGCCGCGCTCGCCGAGACAGACCGCGAGCCCGACGTCCGCGCGCTCGTAGCGCGCCGTCGCGTTCAGCAGCGTGGAGAACTCGCTGGCGTCCCTGAGTTCGGTGCCGGGCTCCTCGTCGGTGAGCGTGTACGTCGTGCCGACGAGGTCCGTGACGTCGTCGCCGGAGACGCCGTGGCGGACCGCGCGCTTCACGAGCGCGCTCACCACCGTCTGGCGTTCGTCGTGGCCCAGGTCCGCCCACGTCCGCCAGTCGCCGCCGTCGTGGAGGTCCAGGTCGAGGCCGTCGAGGAACCGCACCGCGCCGTTCTCGTCGTTCGTGATGCCGGGGACGTACACCTCGCTGGCGTACTCGAGGAGCTTCGGGAGCGGGCGCGTCTGCGTGCCGTACAGCGCGAGGTCCTTCGCGGTGTCGAGTACGCCCGCCTCGACCCCCTCCGCGGCGATGCTGGTGTTCGCGCCGACGAGCTCGCCGTTCACGGTCTGGCGGTCGCCGACCGCGCCGACGACCGCGAGCGCCGCGAGGTCCCGCGCGTCCGCGCCGAGGAGCGCGCGCGCCAGCACGTAGGTCGCGCCCGCGCCGGACAGCGCTTTCCCGCCGTCGACGCCCTCCAGCAGCGGGTTCAGGTGGTACTCGGTGTCCGCGTCCGCGGGCTGGTGGTGGTCCGCGATTACGGGCGTGAACTCGCCCGCCGCCTCGTGGTCCGTTATCGTCTCGAGCTGGCCGCTGCCGAAGTCCGTGAACAGCACGGTGTCGTGGTCGTGGGCGGCGATGCCCGCGATCTCCTCGCCGTCCAGTTGCTTCGAGAAGACGACGTCGTGGGGGGTTCCGGCGCGCGCGAGCGCGGTCGACGCGATGCCGGCGCTCGTCAGGCCGTCCGCGTCGATGTGGGACGCCAGCAGCACGCTGTCGGCGTCCCGCAGCGCGTCCGCGCACGCCGCCGCCCGCGACTCGAGTTCCGGCACCGGAGCGTCCATCGACGTGAGCTACTGCGCCGTCGCGTATAAACTCCGGCCTCGGGGGCCGGAGCCAAGCGGTCGGTGACACGGTGCCGGAGCCAAGCGGTCGGTGACACGGTGCCGGAGCCAAGCGGTCGGTGACAGGGGGTCAGAGCCAAGCGGTCGGTCCTGCGCGGGCGCCGTACTCGGCCTGCCCCCAGGGGTTCAGAGTTCGTCGCGGACGGCGCGCGCGAGCCGCTCGAAGTCCGCGTCCCCGGGGACGACGTCGACGCCGACGCCGTACTCTTCGGCGGTGTCCCGCGTCGGCGGGCCGATGGCGCCCACGACGGCGTCCTCGAGGCCGGCGAGCGCGTCCGCGCGGCAGCCGCGCTCCTCGGCCGCCTCGAGCCAGTTCGCGACCGTCAGCGACGACGAGAACAGGGCCGCGTCGAGGCCGCCGTCCGCCGCCAGCGCCGCGGAGTCGCCGCTGTCCTCGGGCCGCACCAGCTCGTAGAGGACGGACTCGTGGACGTACGCGCCGGCGGCGTCGAGGCCGTCGGTGAGCACCGCGGAGCCGTGGTCCGAGCGCGCGACCTCGACGCGCGCGCCGTCGACGCGGTCCGCGAGCGCGGCCACGAGGCCGCTGCTCGTGTACTCCTCGGGCACGAGGTCGACCCCCCAGCCAGCGTCTCGGCAGGCGGCCGCGGTCGCGTCGCCGATGGCGCACAGCGCGGCGCCGCCCGGCGTCCACCCCGAATCGGCGGCCAGCTCCACGCCCGTCTTGCTCGTGAGCACGACGTAGTCGGCGTCGCCTCTGGGCGTCTCGCCGGTCGGTTCGACGGCGAGCATCGGGTCCGGCACCGGCTCGACGCCCAGCGACTCCAGGAGGGCGACGGCGTCCCGCAGGCGGTCGTCGGCCGGCCGGAACACCGCGACCGTCGGCCGGTCGCTCCCCGTGGGGGCGCCCGCCCCGGCTCGCTCGCTCATCGCAGGTCCTCCCTGACGCCGGCGACGTCGCCGACGACGGTGACGGCGGGCGGTTCGATGCCGGCCTCGTCGCGCGCGTCGACGATGGTCTCGAGGGTGCCGGTGGCCACCCGCTGGCCGGGCCGCGTCCCCTTCTCGACGAGCGCGACGGGCGTCGACGGGTCCATGCCGGCGTCGAGCAGCGCCCGCGTGTACTCGGGGAGTTTGCCGACGCCCATCAGCACGACGATGGTGCCGCCGGTGTCCGCCAGCGCCTGCCAGTCCACGGCAGACTCGTCCTTCGAGGGGTCCTCGTGGCCCGTGACGAACGACACCGACGACGCGTGGTCGCGGTGCGTGACGGGGATGTCCGCGGCGGCGGGCGCCGCCACGGCGGACGTGATGCCCGGGACGACCTCGAAGGGCACGCCGCGCTCGGCGAGGTAGGCCAGCTCCTCGCCGCCCCTGCCGAACACGAACGGGTCCCCGCCCTTCAGGCGCACCACGTCGTCGCCCGCCTCGGCGAGTTCGACCATCCGGGCGTTGATCTCCGACTGGGGCGTGCGCTCGCCGCCCGCGCGCTTCCCGACGTCCTCGCGCTTCTCCTCGGGGATCTCGCCGAGGATCTCGGGGCCGGGAAGCTTGTCGTGTAACACCACGTCCGCTTCGTCGAGGAGCCGCCGGGCCTTCACGGTCAACAGCTCGGGGTCGCCCGGGCCGCTGCCGACGAGGTAGACGGTGCCCGTCATCAGTCCCTCCGCGCCCGCTCGACGAGGTCGGCGGCGCCGCGCTCGCGGAGGTCCGCCGCGAACGCGCTGGCCTCGCTGGCGTAGTTCTCGGCGGCCAGCTCCCGGGTCTCGCCGACCTGTTCGGTGCCGTCGCGGCTGAACACCTGGACGTCCGTGCGCACGACCGGTCCCTGCACGACCGCGTACACGCCGATGGGCGCGATGCAGCCGCCGCCCAGCCCCTCGAGGACGACGCGCTCGGCGGTCGTCTCCACGCGCGACCGCACGTGCTCGAGGGCGTCCCGGAGGTCGGCGGCGGCGTCGCTGCCCTCGCGGGCCGTCACCGCGAGCGCGCCCTGGCCGGGCGCCGGGACGTGCGTGTCAGTCGGCAGGTCCTCGGTCGGCACGTGCCGGATCAGGCCGGTGCGTTCGAGGCCGACGCGGGCCAGCACCACGGCGTCGTACTCCGTGTCGACGTCGCGCTCCATCGCCGACTGCTCCAGGGGCGACAGCGACGCGAACCACTCCTCGACGGGCCGCTCGAACTCGGCGTTCTGGCGGTTCCCGGGCTCGCTCTCCGTCTGTCCCTCGCCGCCGCCGTCTCCGCCGCCGTCCTCGAGGTTCTCGACCGCCCGTTCGACGGCGTCCTCGTCGCCGTAGTCGCCGCGCTTCTGCTGGCGGGCGTCCGCGCTCTGGCGTTCCTTCTCGGCCTCGGTGCGGCGCTCGTGTTCGGCCTGCAGCCCCGGCGCGAGGAGCTTCTCCACGCGCGTGTCGACGTTCCCCCTGATGGGCTCGACCTCGAGGTCCGGGCGGTGCGCGCGGACCTGCGCGCCGCGCCGCAGGCTCGCCGTGCCAACGACGCTCCCGGCCGGCAGGTCCTCCAGCGGCGTGCCGGCCGGCGTCACGAGCACGTCCCCGGGGTTCTCGCGGCGCGGCACCGCCGCCACCACGAGGCCGTCGGGGACGTCCGTCGGCACGTCCTTCATCGAGTGCACCGCGGCGTCGACGTTCCCCTCGAGGACCTCCTCGTCGAGGGCGCGCACGAACGCGCCCGTCTTCCCGAGGTCCTGGACGAGCGCGTCCGTCACGCGGTCGCCCGTCGTCTCCACCTCCACGAGCTCCACGTCGTGGTGGTGGGCCTCGAGTTCCGCCTTGACCTCGCCGGCCTGCCGGAGCGCCAGGTCCGACCCGCGCGTGGCGAGGCGAATCGCGTCGTCGCTCATACGTCTCCGTCCGCGCGCCGGGTTGAAACCCCCTGCGTTCCCGCGTTCGGCGCGTCGCTCGCTCGCAGCGGCGTCACCGCAGGACCTCGTCGGCGCGGAGCTCCGCCCGCCACTCGCGCAGCGACCCCGGCATCGCGACGCGCTCGCGGCGCTCGCGGAGGTACTCGACGCACAGCCACGACCCGGCGACGGCGCCGACCGCGACGAGGAACAGTCCGAGCCCGCCCGTGTCGAACGCGCTCGACGCGAGCGCGGCCGCGACGCCGTCGAGGGTCAGGACCTCGGCGACGGCGGCGAGCGGCCCGAACCCGTCGAAGAACAGGACGGCGCCGCCGAAGACGACGGCGTCGACGCCGACCGCGAGCCTCGCGTACCCGTCTGTCGGGGTCGGCCAGCCGCCGCCCGCCGCGTCGACGGCGCGCGCGTCCATCCAGAGCGCGAGCGGCAGCGCGAGGAACGCCACCAGCGCCGGCAGTCCGAGCGCCACCGCCGGCAGCGAGACGACGCTCTCCGCCGAGCCCACGACCGCCTCCGGCACCAGCGCGACGACGACGCCGGTCCACAGCGCGCTCACCGCCCAGAACGCCGTCACGACCGGCACCGCCGCCACCCAGTACCACCACCGCGAGTCGACGCGGAGTTCGCTCATACGCCGCGTTAGGGCGCTGGCCGCTTGTACGTCACGCTCCGGCGGGCCGCCCGGGCTTGTACGCCACGCCCCGGCGGGCCGCCCGGTCGGCTTCGCGCGCGACGCCGCCGGGTCAGGGGACGCCCTCGGACTGGTGGCGCCGGTAGAGGTAGTAGACGCCGAGCGGCGCCTGCAGGGGCTGCGCGACGACGCCGACGAGGCCGAGCACGCCGTACAGCTCCGGGTCGGGCTGCCAGTCGCCGGGCGTCTCGGCGACGGCGTCCGCGTCGAGGTAGATGGCGACCGGGAACACCAGGGACAGCAGGCCGCCCACCGCCGCCAGGAACGCGAACAGGACGAACGCGCCGAAGAACCCCAGGCCGACCGGCGCGCCGATTCCCGGCCCGTACTCGGCGCCGGTGAGCGCGAACGCGAACGCCAGCGCTCCGAACAGGAAGCCGGCGACGGTGGCGACGACGTAGAACGCCGGCACCGCCGCGACCCAGTACCACCACCGGGAGTCCGCGGGCGCGCTCGGGGCGTCCGCGGCCGTCCGCTGGTCGGTCTCGCCGTCGCTGCGGTCGACCTCGCCCTCGGTGGGGTCGGAGCCGCCGTCTGGCTCGCCGTCGTCGCGGTCGGTCGGCGCGCGGTCGACGCCGTCGTCGGGGCTGGAGGGCGCGTCGGGCATGGCCGGCAGTTCGACGGGCGCGGACAAAAAGGTGGAGGCGCGACGCGCGGGCGAGTCCCGCCGCTCAGAGCGCTTCGCGGTACGCCTCGATGGTGCGTTCGACGTCCTCGGCGGTGTGGGCGTAGGCGACGAACTGGGACTCGTACTGGTTCTGGGAGAGCAGGACGCCCCGGTCGCGCATCTGCGGCCGGAACACGCGGTTCCAGCGCTCGACGGCGCCGCGCGCGACGTCGGCGCCGGTCTTCGGGCAGTACTCGAAGCGGTCGCAGGACGGCTCCTGCCGGCAGCCGTCATCGCAGGCGCCGGACTGGCTGTCGCCGCCGCGCGTGAACAGCACCTTGAACAGGCTGTCCGTGCCGACGACCGTGTACGCGGGCGCCTGCTCGGCGACCACGTCGCGGAGCCCCTCGCGTAGCTTCCGACCGAGGGCGTTCACGTGCTCGTAGACGTCGTTCTCCGCGGCGAACTCCAGGGTCTCGAGGCCGGCGGCCATCGTCACGGGGTGCCCGGAGAACGTCCCCGCCTGGAAGACGTCGCCGACGGGCGTGAACTGCTCCATGAGGTCGGTGCGGCCGCCGACGGCGCCGACCGGGAAGCCGCCGCCGATGACCTTCCCGAACGTCGTGAGGTCGGGCGTGACGCCGTACTTCGACTGCGCGCAGCCGAGGCCGCCGACGCGGAAGCCCGTGATGACCTCGTCCCAGACGAGGAGCGCGCCGTGCTCGCGCGTGAGGTCCCGCAGCGTCTCGTGGTAGCCGTCGACGGGCGCGACGATGCCCTTGTTCGCGAGGATCGGTTCGACGAGCACGCACGCGACGTCCTCGCCGTGCTCCTCGAAGACCTCGGTGACGGCGTCCTCGTCGTTGAACGGCACGGGAATCGTGTGCTCGGCGAACGCCGCGGGGACGCCGGCGCTGGACGGGCCGCGCTCCGCCGCGTCGCCCTCGACGAGCGTGGACTCCTGGGCGCCGTGGTAGCCGGACTGCATCACGACGATCTTGTCCCGGCCGGTGTGGCCGCGCGCGAGCCGCACCGCGGACGTGGTGGCTTCCGTGCCGGAGTTGACGTACCGCACCATCTCGACGCTGGGGACGTGGCGCGCGAGGAACTCGGCGTGCTCGACCTCCAGTTCCGTGGGGAGGCCGTACATCGGGCCCTCGCTGGCGCGCTGCTGGACGCCGGCCTCGACGGACTCCGGGAGGTCGTGGCCGAGCAGCAGCGGTCCGAGGCCCATCACCCAGTCGACGTAGCGGTTGCCGTCGGCGTCGACGACGTGGCCGCCGTCGCCTCTGCGGACGTACGTGGGGTACGGCTGCGGGGCCGCTCGCACCGAGGAGTTGACGCCGCCGACGAGCACGTCGAGTGCGCGGTCGTAGATGTCGCGGGAGGTCTCGCGGTTCATGGCCGGGTATTCGCGAGTGGGGGTGAAAATACCTGCTGGGTTCCCCCTCGACCTGGTGGTCGCGGGGCCCTCGGAGAGCGGCGTCGCGAGAAAGACGGAACCGTCCGCGGCGCGGACGGGGTCGCCAGCCGCCGGACGCTGTCGCGGGGACAGCCCGCGGGCGGTGGCTGGCACACACGGTGAGCACAGTCCGATGTTCGACCCACGCTCGCTACTGTCCCGGCGGACCACCTCCGTTCGCGTGAGTGATGCGCGAACGTGCGAGCGGCGTCGAGCGCGCCGGCGGGCGCGCGGCCACGAGTGCTGGCAGTGGAGAGTGACGGTGTCGACGGACGGACGTCGGGCGCGCCGACGTGGGCGCGGACGGCCGACGACTGCCACACGCTGGTGTACGACCGTCCACGCTCTCGCCCGATACCGCCGCGTTCGTTCTGCGCATCGACAGTACAGTGACAGCACGTCCCACCACGTAAACCTTTGCTTGACGAATACCGCATTTCTAGCTCCCCGGGTGGACGACCGTCCGAATTACGAGGGAATTTACCGGATATAAGGTCGTATTCTGTCCAGAAATCCGGCCGTCCGGCCACCGAGACTGGACGAACGTCGACGCAAAAACCGCCGGATCGCCCCGGAGTTCGGCGCGCGCGGTCAAGCGGCGGGAGGCCGCGGTTGGAGCGTCAGCTACAGCGACTCGGCGACGTCCTCGGCGAAGTACGTCACGATCAGGTCGGCGCCGGCGCGCTTGACGGACAGCAGGCTCTCCCGGGCGGTCGCTTCGAGGTCCAGCCAGCCGTTCTCCGCGGCGGCGTGCAGCATCGCGTACTCGCCGGAGACGTTGTACGCGGCGACCGGCTGGTCGAACTCGCGGCGGACGTCCGCGACGACGTCGAGGTAGGGGAGCGCGGGCTTCACCATCAGGACGTCCGCGCCCTGCTCGACGTCGAGGGCGACCTCCCGCGCGGCCTCGCGGCGGTTCGCGGGGTCCATCTGGTAGTGCCGGCGGTCGCCGAACGCGGGCGCGCCGTCGGCCGCGTCCCGGAACGGCCCGTAGAACGCGGACTCGTACTTCGCGGCGTAGCTCATGATCGGGACGTCCTCGTGGCCGGCGTCGTCGAGCGCGCCGCGGATGGCGGCGACCATCCCGTCGGTCATCGACGACGGCGCCACCATGTCCGCGCCGGCGTCCGCCTGCGAGACGGCGGTCTCCGCGAGCAGCTCCAGGGTCGGGTCGTTCTCCACCGTCAGGTCGGGGTCGGACGCGGCGTCGTCCTCTATGACGCCGCAGTGGCCGTGGCTCGTGTACTCGCAGAGGCAGACGTCCGTGATCACGTACGCGTCCGTCTCCGCGGTGATGCGGCGGACGGCCGCCTGCACGACGCCGTCCTCGGCGTACGCCCGGCTCCCGGTCTCGTCTTTCGACTCGGGGACGCCGAAGACGATGACCGCCTCCACGCCCGTCGCCAGCACCTCCTCGACGCGCGCGACGGCGTCCTCGACCGGCACGCGCTCGTGGCCGGGCATCGACTCGATCGGCACGCGCTCGTCGGCCGTCGCGTCCACGAACACGGGCGCGACGAGGTCCGTCGGCTCGAGGCTGGTCTCCGAGACGAGGCCGCGCACGCCGTCCCCCCGGAGCCGCCGCGGCCGGTTCGTCAGGTCCATGCCCGAACGTCGGCGCTCCGCGCCAAAAGGGTTCGCGGAAGCGGTCGTTCGGCTTCGCCCCCCCTCGCGGCCCGATCGCTCCCGCGCGACCGACTGCGAGCCCTCGGACGGCTGTCGGGGTTCGGAGCCCCACGTCGTCGCCCGGTTCCGGAACGGACTTTGCCCACCCCGTAGTTTCGCGACTGTGGACAGCGACGACCTCCAGTTCTACGCGCTGTACGTCTCGCGGTTCGCGGGCGGCTTCGGGTTCAGCGCGCTCGCGCTCCTGCTGCCGAAGTACGCCAACGCCCTCGACGCTTCCGGGCTGATGCTCGGGCTGTTCTACACGGGGTTCACGGCGACGCAGGCGCTCGTCGTCGTGCCGCTGGCGTGGGCGGGCGACCGTTACGACAAGCGCGCCATCTTCGTCGGCTTGCTGGCGTTCGGCGTCGCCGTCTCCGTCGCGTTCACGCTCGTAGAGTCGTCCTGGCAGCTCGTCGCGGTGCGCGGCGGCCAGGGCGTGCTCGCGACCGGCATGGGGCTGTTGAGCCTCTCGCTGGTCGGCGAACTCGCGTCGCCGGGGACGCGCGCGAACTACATCGGGAAGGCCAACGCGTGGCGGTTCGCGGCGTCCCTGCTCGGGTTCGCGGCGGCGGGGGTGCTCTTCGACCGGTACGGCTTCGAGCCCGTCTTCTACGTGCTCGCGGCGCTGTTCGTCGCGGCGTTCGCCGCCGTCTGGCTGCTGCTGGACGCCGACGACACCCGCATCAGGGGGTTCCCGTTCAGCGACCTGGCGGTGAACCGCCGCATCCTCACGCTGACGAGCTTCCGCGCGCAGTACGCCGTCGCGGTGACGCTCGTGCGGTCGTGGGTCTCGGTGTTCGCGGGGCTGGCGGTCGCGCAGGGCGGGCTGGCGTACAGCGGCGCGGTCGTCGCCGTCGTGTTGAGCGCGGAGAAGTTCACGAACATGCTCTGCCAGCCGTACACGGGCGGCCTCTCGGACCGCTACGGCCGCTCGCTGTTCGTGGCGGTCGGGGGCGCCGCCTACGGCGTCGTCGCGCTCGCGGTGCCGTTCACGCCGGCGGTCGGGAGCGCGCTCGGGCTGCCGTCGGCGCTGCCGGTGCTCGGCGCCCTCTCGCCGGCGTTCCTGCCGCTGCTGGTGGCGAACGGCCTGCTCGGCGTCGCCGACTCGCTCCGCGAGCCGGCGAGCATGGCGCTGTTCGCCGACGTCGGCGTCGACGGCGAGGGCATCGCGTCGTCGTTCGGCGTCCGGGAACTCGTCTGGCGTCCCGGGAGCGTGCTCGCGCCCGTGCTCGGCGGCTGGCTCATGTCCCGGTTCGGCATGGAGTGGGCGTTCTTCGTCGGCGGCGCGTTCGCGCTCACCGGCGTCGCGACGTTCCTCGGGGTGCTCGTCCGGACGCACGGCCGTCGCGCGCTCACCGAGTGGTGAACTCTCGGCTCGCCGACTGAAACTGCGTTCAGCGAACACCTAACTCCCTGCGTGTTCGTCGACTCGGTATGCCAGGTGCGATGTTCACCGAGGGGGAGTCGGTGGCCCTCCACACCATCGAGGACGACGACCTCGAGTTCCTCCGGCGGTGGCGCAACGACCCCGCCGTCCGACGCCCGCTCACCGTGAACGAGCCCTCCAACGGCGAGCAGACCGAACGGTTCTTCGAGGACGCCATCTCGGCGGACGAAGACGCGAACTTCCTGATATGCGTTGCCGACCGCAGGGAGGCAACGGAAGAGGCGAGCGGGGAGGGACGACCCGTGAGCAGCGTTGCCGACCGCAGGGAGGCAACGGAAGAGGCGAGCGGGGAGGGACGACCCGTGAGCAGCGTTGCCGACCGCAGGGAGGCGACGGAAGAGGCGAGCGGGGAGGGACGACCCGCGAGCAGCGCGGGCGCCGAGCCGGTGGGGATGATCTCGCTGTTCGACGAGGACCGGACCGCCGGCACCGCGACCATCGCGTACTGGGTGGTGCCGGACGCGCGCGGCAACGGCTACGCGACGGACGCGACCGACCTCGTCTGCGAGCACGCGTTCGCGGACCGCCGCCTGCACAAGGTCCGGGCGGACGTCCTGCACTCGAACGAGGGGTCCCGGCGCGTCCTCGAGAAGGCGGGCTTCGAGCGCGAGGGCGTGCTGCGCGAGGAGAAGTTCGTCGGCGGCGAGCACGTCGACGTCTACCGGTACGGCCTGCTTGCGGCCGACTGGAGGGCGGAGTGATGCCGGGCGCCGCGTTCGCTCGCGGCGAGTCGGTCGTCCTGCGCACCGTCGAGACCGAGGACGTGGCGTTCCTGCAGCGGTGGCGGAACCACCCCGACGTCCGGCGGCCGCTGACGGACGCCGACCCCAGGAACGGCGAGCAGGTCGCGGAGTACGTCGAGAACCGCGTCTCGGGCGACGGCGACGGCTTCGGATTCGTCGTGTGCGCGCGCGACCGCGAGGCCGCCCGGCGGCGCCTCCGCGAGTACGACGGCGCGACGCCCGCGCTCGAGTACGGTGACGACGAGGGCGGCGAGGGCGACGCGGCCGACGACCGGCCGGTGCCGGTGGGGACAGTCCACATGCCGTGGATCCGCCAGCCGCACGCCTCCGGCATGATTATGTACTGGATCGCGCCGCCCCACCACGGCCACGGCTACGTCACGGAGGCGACCGGACTCCTGCTGGAGTACGCGTTCGACGAGCGCCGCATCGCGAAGGCGACGGCCATCGTGTTGGAGACCAACGAGGGCTCCCAGCGCGTCCTCGAGAAACTCGGGTTCGAGCGCGAGGGCGTCCACCGGCGGGAGACGTTCGTGGACGGCGAGCGCCGCGACAACTACCGGTACGGCCTGCTCGCCGACGAGTGGCGCGCCCGGTCGGACGGCCGGCCGGCGCCCGCCCGGACGCGTCGGCGGACTGACTGAAAGCCGTTTCAGCGAACCTATAACGCCCCGGGGGCGTTCGGTCCGCGTATGCCAGCACCCGCGTTCGCGGAGACCGACCGCGTCTCCCTCCACCCAATCGAGGAGGCGGACTACGAGTTCGTCCGCGAGTACCGCAACCACCCCGACGTCCGGATTCCGCTCACCGACTCGCGCATCCGCACGGTCGAGGACGTCGCCGAGTCCGTCGAGGACGCCGACTACCGGTTCCTCGTCTGTGCCAGCGACGAGAATGGCGACCGCGTGCGCGTCGGCGAGGTGGCGTTCGCGTACGTCGCCCGGGAGGGCGAGCGCGGCGCGCTGATGTACTGGATCGCGCCCGAGCACCGCGGCAACGGCTACGTCACCGAAGCGACCGAACTGTTCCTCGACTACGCGTTCCGCGAGTGCGGCTTCCACAAGGTGACCGCTCGCGTCCTCGAGTCGAACGAGGCGTCGGCGGCGACCCTGGAGAAACTCGGGTTCGTCCGCGAGGGCACGCGCCGCGAGTCCTCGGTCGTCGACGGCGAGTACGAGGACATGTACACGTACGGCCTGCTCGACCGCGAGTGGCTGGACCGGTAGGTCAGTCGCCGGCCGCCGCCGTCGCGCCCGCGCCGCCGGCGTCCCGTTTCGCCTCGATGGCTTCCACGAGCAGTTCCGTGACGTCGGTGACGTCGATGTCGTCCTCGTAGCCGCCGGTCTTCCGGCCGTCCTCGTACATCGTCATGCACATCGGGCACGCGACGACGAACCGGTCGACGCCGCTGCCGGCGTCCGTGTCCTCGAGGGCCTCCCGGATGCGCTCCTCGCTGGGCTTGGGGTCCTCGTCGAAGTCCATCCAGAGGCCGCCGCCGCCGCCGCCACAGCAGAAGGAGTCGCTGCGGTTCCGCGGCATCTCGTCGAGCGTGACGCCCGTCGCGCGGATGACCTCCCGGGGCGCCTCGAACTCGCCGTTGTACCGGCCGAGGTGGCAGGGGTCGTGGTAGGTCACGGTGTCGTCCAGTTCCGTCCCGGAGAGCCCGAGCGCGCCCTCGTCGACGAGCCGCTCGACGACCTGCGTGTAGTGGTAGACGGCGTCGCCGTCCTCGAACCCGAACTGCTCGTACTCGTTGCTGAACGTGTTGTACGAGTGGGGGTCCGTGCAGACGATCTTCTCGTAGTCGCAGGACTGGAAGGCCTCGATGTTGTCCTCGGCGAGCATCTCGTAGAGGCCCTCCTCGCCGACGCGGCGGATGTCGTTGCCGTCGTTCTGCTCGTCCTCGTAGAGGATGCCGTAGGAGACGCCGGCCTCCTCGAACACCCTCGCGAGCGAGCGCGCGACGTGCTGGTTGCGGTCGTCGTAGCTGGGGTAGTCCCCGACGTACCAGAGGTACTCCACGGACTGCTCGCGGGCGTCCGGCACCTCGAAGTCGAGGTCGTCGGTCCAGTCGGGGCGGTTCCGGTCCGGGTCGCCGAACGTGTTGCCCTTCTGGAAGGCGTTCATCACGGCGTCCTCGACGTGCTTGTTCATCTGGCCGGACTCCGTCAGGCGGCGGTTCATCTCCGTGAACTGCGTGACGTGCTCGATGTCCACGGGACAGGCGTCCATGCACGCCATACAGCTCATGCAGGACTCCATCGTCTCCGCGTCGACGACGGAGGTGCCGCCGTCCGCGACGATGTCGACCTCCTCGCGCGTCCCGGCCTCGAGGCCCTCCCGGTAGGACTTCAAATCGAGGATGACGTCCCGGGGGTCCAGCGGCCGGCCGGAGGCCTTCGCCGGGCACACCGACGAACAGCGCCCGCACTTCGTGCAGGCGTCGTGGTCGAGCAGCTGCTTCCACGAGAAGTCCTCGATCTCCGAGGGCCCGATCTCCTCGGGGCTGGCGTCCTCGGGCACCCTGGGGAGGCGGGCGCCCGCGTTCTCGTCGCTCGTGACGAGGTTCGCGTAACTGGAGAGCATGTGGAACGGCTTCGCGTACGGGATGGCGGCGACGAACGCGAGCGCGAGCAGCGCGTGACTCCACCACACCAGGGGGTACGCGGCGGCGGCCAGCTCGGCGGAGACGCCCACCGCTTGCAGGACGTCCTTCACGAACCAGCCGACGAACGACACCGTCTCGAAGGAGACGTCCCGCGTGGCGCTCGTGCCGAGGATGCGGACGCCCTCGGTGACGTAGCCGCCGACGCCGAGCAGGAACAGCGTCCACACGAACAGGTCGTCCTCGGCGCTCGTGTGCTTCCCCCAGAGGCGGTCGTTGCGCTGCCAGTACCGGCGGTACAGCGCCATGCCGACGCCGACGACGAACAGCAGCCCCATGGCGTCCGCGACGAACGAGTACGCGAGGTAGAAGTCGCCGACGAAGAAGGAGGGCTGGCCGAGCGCGAGCGTCCACACGTCCATGTCGAACCCGAGGATGGCCGTCGCGATGACCAGCGTGAGGAACCCCCAGACGACGAACGTGTGCATGACGCCGGCGTAGAGGTCGCGGTCGAACTGCTTCTCGTTGGTCGCGACCTGCTTGGTCGCGGCGAGGACGCGTCCGGGCAGGCCGCTCAGTCGGTCGACCGGGTCCTCGCTGCCGCGGGCGTACGTCGCGAACCGCTCGTAGACGCCGTACAGGAAGATGGCGACGGCCATCGCGGCGAGTCCGTAGAACAGCACCTCGCCGACGTGGCCGATGCGCCAGAACGTCGGCCGCGTCGGGGCGCCCGTCTGGGCCAGCGCGAGCGAAATCATACCAGAACACCCGGACAGGACGCGCATAAAGGTTGGCAACCGGGGGACGCGCCTTCCACAACGTCTGCGGGAACTGTCAGGTGAGCGCGGCGGCGGCGAGCGCGGCGGCGACGCCGGTCGCCAGCCAGTCCCGCCGCGAGAACGCCAGCGGCGGCGGCGTTGGGTTGTACGCGAAACAGCGCGCGCGCATCGCGACGGCGAGGGCGTCCGCGCGGTCGAGCGCTCGCGCGAGCCCGCCGACGCCGACGAGGCGGATGCGCTCGGTCAGCGAGCGTTCGCCGCCGAGGCGCGCGTGCACGGCGTCCCGACGGCCGGCGAGGTCGGCCTGCAGCACGGGGAGGAACCGGAAGACGAGGCCGACGCCGACCGCAGCGAGCACGCCGACGCGGCCGGGGAGCAGCCACCGGACGGCCGCCCGGGAGTCCCGGACTGGCGTGGTGTAGACGTAGCCGGCGGCGACGAGCAACACGAGCAGCACGCGGTAGGAGGCGAGCGCGGGCGGGACCGCGGCGGCAGGGCGGACCCACGGCGGGCCGAACGCGACGGCCGCGACCAGGGGGCCTGCGGCGAGGAACGGGAGGACGGCGACGAACTCGCGGAGGGCGGCCAGCGGCGTGGTGCCGGCGAGCAGCGGCGCGGCGACGGCCAGCGGCGTGAGCGCCAGGAGGCCGACGGGCGTGGTGTGGGCGAACGCGGCGGCGGCGAACGCGGCCTGGAGCGCGAGCTTCGCGCGCGGGTCGAGGCGGTGGAGGACGCCGCCGCCGGGCCGGTAGGCGAGCGTCACGGCTGGCCGGCGGCGCGCGCGCCGGGCGGCACGCGCACGCCGAGGTCGGGGAGGCGGTCGGCCACCTCGCCTGGCGCGCCCCTCGCCGCGATGCTGCCGTCGGCGAGCGCGACGACGCGGTCGGCGAACGACCAGACGTCCCGGAGGTCGTGGGTGACGACGACGAGGCTGGTGCCGTCGGCGTGCAGCGTGCGCAGGCGGTCGAGGACGGACTGCCGCGCCGGCCAGTCGAGGCCGGCGAACGGTTCGTCGAGCACGAGGTGGTCGGGGCGCATGGCGAGCGCGCCGGCAATCGCGACCCTGGCCTGCTCGCCGCCGGAGAGTTCGTCGATGCGTTCGTCGCGCCGCCCGGCGAGGTCGACGGCGGCCAGCGCCTCGTCGACGCGGTCGTCGATCTCGGACCGCGGGCGGCCGAGGTTCTCGGGGCCGAACGCGACGTCCGCGCCGACGGTCGCGCCGACGAAGCCGTCACGCGGGTCCTGGAACACCATGCCGACGTTCGCGCGCGCCGCGACGAGGTCCTCGTCGACGGGCGTGCCGTTCACGAGCACTTCGCCCTCGTCGGGTTCCAGCAGGCCGTTCAGGTGGCGGACGAGCGTGGTCTTCCCGGAGCCGTTCGCGCCCGCGAGCAGCACGCACTCGCCGTCGGCGACCGCGAGGCTGACGCCGTCGACGGCGGCGGTGTCGCCGTAGCGGTGCGTGACGTCCCTGAGTTCGAGCATCAGGCGGCGCCGAGGTCCTGGGTGCGCGTGATGCCGACCGCCGCGGCGATCTTGAACGCCTCCGCGGGGACGAACGCGACCGCGGCGACGGCGAACGCCTCCGACAGCGTGACGTCGTTGGCGACGGCGTAGCCGACGGTGCCGCCCGCGTAGACGACGGCGGTCGCGGCGACCATGCCGGCGACGAGGCGCGCGACGCCGATCGTCCGCGGTTCGTCGAGGCCGCGGAGGCCGTGCGCGACGGCGCCGACGACGACGGCGCCGAGCGGGTACGTCCAGAGGTAGCCGCCGAACGGCCCGAGCAGTTCGCCGACGCCGGCGCCGCCGCCGGCGTAGACGGGCGCGCCGACGGCGCCGGCCGCGACGTACAGCGCGAGGGAGACGCCGCCCCAGAGCGGCCCGAGGTAGATGCCCGCGAGGAACACGCCAAGCACCTGCGCGGTCACCGGGACGGGCGAGACTGGGTTCGGGAACGACACGTACGCGAGCGCGCCCGTGAGCGCGGCGAACACGGCGGCGCGCGCGAGGTTCTCGGCGGCGTCGTCGCCGACGAGGTCGACTGACTCGGTCTCGACGCTCATGTGCCACCCACCCTCGTCAACCCGTTTTAATCGCCCGGTTTACGAACGCGCCGGTGGTGAGGCAATAGACATATAGCCGCGCGTTCCACTAGACCACCAACATTACATGGACGAGAAGACCGAGGAACTCCGGGACATCTTCATGGACGTGGCCGACGACGAGACGGTCACGGAATCCCAGGAAGACACCCACGGTTCCCTCGCCTCGGCCGAGGACGTCGAAGCCCGCCTCCGCGAGGCCGTCGCCGACATGCGCGACACCCTCGACTTCGACACCGACCTCGACGTCGACGACCTCGCGACGGTCGTCGAACAGTTCTACGCCGGCGACACAGACGCCGAGATCGCCGCCCGGCTCGACGCCGACGCGGACCCGGAGACCGTCGCCCGCGCCCGCCTGGACCTCCACCTCCTCCGCGAGGCCGACACGGACGCCCCGTTCGACCTCGCGACCCTCCGCGACGCCGACGAGGAGTCCCCCGCTGCCCTCGCCGCTGCCCTCGACGCCGACGAGGACGACGTCGCGCACTACCGCCGCGTCGTCGACGTCCGCGAGGAGATCCGTCGCGTGAACGACCGCTACCGCGCGGAGTTCGAGAACGTCCTCCAGGACCGCGAGCTCTCCGAACGCCTCACCAGTTCCGTCCACGAGGACGGCCTCGACGGCGCCACGGAGGGCCAGGAGACCGACATCGACATCTGAGGAGACCGGCATCACACCCGAGGAGACCTGCGTCGACACGGCGGCCGCGTCGGTCGCCCGCGGCACCGCTCGTCCCGCCGGCGCGCTCGCCGCCGCCGGCGGTTTTATGCACGGTACGCGACACACTCCGCACGGATGACCGCCGACGCCGACCGCGACGGGCCGGGGGACGCCGAGTCGGTCGAGGAACTGCTGGACGTCGACTCAGCCGAGGACGTCTTCGAGCGGCTGTTCCGGAACAGCCTCGTGAACGCGGCCATCGCGTGGGTGTTCGTCGCCGTGCTCGCGGGCGTGTTCGCCGACAGCGTCCTCGACTTCGACCGGCAGTGGATGGTGTTCGTCGCGGGCGCGGGCGCCGTCGTGCTGGTGCCGCCGGTCGCGTACCGGTCCTGGCGCGTGATGTTGCCCTGGGAGCTGCTCGTGCTCGCGCTGCTGCCGATTCTCGTTCGCGGCCTGTTCGGCGGCCGCGTCGGCGCGTTCTCGACGTACTTCGCGCTCGCCGCGGTCGCGCTCGCCGTCGTCGTCGAACTCCACCTGTTCACGTCGCTGAAGGTCACGCACTGGTTCGCGGTCGTGCTCGTCGTGATGACGACGCTGGCCTCGGGCGCCGCGTGGGCCATCGTCCGCTGGAACCTCGACCAGTACTTCGGCACGAACTACCTCAGCACGAACGAGGCGCTGATGGTGGAGTTCCTCTGGATGACGCTGGCGGGCGTCGCGGCGGGCGTGCTGTTCGACGTCTACTTCCGGCGCCGGAACAACTGGCTGCGCCGCGCGCTCGGCCGGGTGATCCGCGGATGACGCTGCTGCCGCGGCCGTCGCGGGCGAACCAGCGCCGCATCACGCGCGCCATGCAGATCGTGCTCGCCGCCCTCGTGGTCTACGGGCTCGTGCGCGGCAACTCGAAGGCCGTCGTGAACGGCTCCATCACGCTCGCGATCACGTTCCTCCCCGCCGTCCTGGAGCGCAACTACGAGTTCCCCCTGGACCCCTGGCTCGCGCTGTGGGTCACGGCCGCCGTCTTCCTGCACACGCTGGGGTCGTCCGGGCTCTACGCCCACATCGAGTGGTGGGACCACGTCACGCACTCGCTGTCGGCGTCCCTGGTCGCGGGCGCCGGCTACACGACCGCGCGCGCCATCGACATCCACCACGACGACATCTCCATCCCGCCGGAGGTCGCGTTCGTCTACATCTTCGTGGTGGTGCTGTCGTTCGGCGTCCTCTGGGAGCTGTTCGAGTTCGGGCTGGACATCGCCGCCGCGGAGACCGGGCTGACGATGCCGCTCGCCCAGCACGGCCTCGAGGACACCGTCAAGGACCTCACGTACAACTCGCTGGGCGCGCTCGTCGTCGCCGTGTTCGGGCAGGCCCACCTCGTCGGCGTCGCCGAGCGCATCGAGGACTGGTACCACGAGCGCGCCGCGTAGCGAACGTTCAAGTGCGGGCACGCGGCCACCCAGCCGCGTGCCCGACGCCGACCAGGACGACCGGCCCGACCACGAGAATCGGCCCGACCACGAGAATCGGCCCGACCAGGACGACCGGACCGACTGCGGTCGCGACACCGTCGCGTTCTCCGACCTCGCTCGCGCCGCGTACTGTCCGCGCCAGCTGTACTACGCGCGCCGCGGCGACCGCGACCCGCCCGCCGAGCACGAGCACGCCCGTGAGATCGCTCGCCAGTACGGCGCGCTCGCGGTCGCCTCGGACGCGGCGCTGGCGACCTACGACCTCGCGGTCGAACCGTCCGAGTTCCGGTCGAACCTCGCCGCAAGCCTCGACCGCCACCCCGGGGTCGGCGACCCCGCCGAAACCGCCCAGTTCCTCCGCGGGAAGGACGCTCACGGCCGTGCAGCGAAGGTCCACGCGGACCCGCCGGCGGCGTCCGTGGTGACGCCCGGCGGTCCACCCGAAACGGGGGTGTGGGGGCCCCAGGCGGTGCGCGCCGTCGCCGCCGCGAGCGCGCTCGCGTGGCGCGAGCAGGCGCCCGTCGACCACGCGTTCGTGGAGTACGCGCGGCACGGCGTCGTCCGGCGCGTCGACCTCACCACGCGGAAGAAGGCGGCCTACCGGCGCGCGCTCCGCACCGTCCGCGGCCTCGACGGCCCGCCGCCGCGACTCCACGACGACGCGAAGTGCGGCGCCTGCGAGTACAGCGACCGCTGCGGCGCGAAGACGCGCACGCTCGGCTCGCTGCTGTCGTTCGGCGACGACTGACGCGGCCGGGAGTCAGCCGCGCTCGGCGAGCCAGTCCCGGACCGCGTCCGCGTTCGCGCCCTCGCGGAGCACCTCGCCGTGCGCGACGTCGACGACCGTACTCCCCGTCCCGCCCGGCGTCTCGCCCGCGTCGAGCACGACGTCGACGCGGTCCAGGAGCGCGTCGTCGACGTCGCCGGGGTCGGTGGGGCTCGGTCGCCCGCTGATGTTCGCGCTCGTCGCCGTGACCGGCGCGACCCGCTCCAGGAGCGCGAGCGCCACCTCGTGGTCGGGGACGCGCACGCCGACGCGGTCGCTGCCGGCCGTGAGGACGTCCGGGACGGCGTCGCGCTTCCGGCAGACGACGGTCACTGGCCCCGGGAGGAACGCGTCCATGAACGCGCGCTCCGCCTCGCCGACGTCGACGTACTCGCGGGCGCTCTCGGCGTCCGGGAACGCGAACGACAGCGGCTTCTCGCGGCTGCGCCCCTTCGCCGCGAACACGCTCTCCACGGCGTCCTCGTCGAGGGCGTCCGCGCCGAGGCCGTACACCGTCTCGGTCGGGTAGACGACGAGGCCGCCGCGGCGGACGGCGTCGGCGGCCGCGTCGAGGTCGGCGTCGCTGACGGGCATACGCGACGGTAGGTCGCCGGCGCCGAAAAAGCGTTGCAGTCTCGCGCCTCAGATGCTCGCGACGGCGTCCTCGACGTCGTCGTAGTCGGGGAACGCCGGCCACTCGTCGGCGACCCACGCGTACGCGACGGTGCCGTCCTCGTCGACGAGGAAGACCGCCGGCCGCGGTTCGCTGACGCCGGCCATCCCGTCGAGGTCGTGGCTGACGCCGTACGCGTCGGCGACGCCGTTCTGGGGGTCGCTGAACAGGCCCGCGAACGCCTCGATGCCGCGCTCGGCGATGGTGGTCTTGTGCTCGTAGGGCGTGGAGATGGAGACGCCCGCGACCTGGACGCGGTGGTCGTGGACGCCGCGGTCGCGGAGCTCGTTCCAGAGGTACGTCGCGGGGAACGCGCCGTCCATCGGCGTGAACACCAACAGGACGGGGTCGTCGGCGAGCAGGTCCGAGAGCGCGACGTCCTCCCAGTACTCGTCGGTGACCAGGGGGCGCGTGAAGTCGGGCGCCTCGTCGCCCTCGGCGACGTGGTCCGCCTCGGGCAGGTCGACGACGTCGAAGTCCACCATCACTCGCCACCCCCGTAGGTCGCGTCGAGGTAGTCGACGATGTTCGCGCTCTCGGCCATCGCGACGCCGGTCTCGTCGTCGACGATGGCGGGCACGGTGCGCGCGCCGACGATGCGCTTGACGGCGTCGCGCTCGGCGTGCATCGGCTCGACGAACCGCGAGTGGTAGTCGACGCCGAGCTCGTCGAGCCTGCGGACGACGCGCTCGCAGTACGGGCACGCCTGCAACCGGTAGAGGGTGACGTGCGCGTCGCTGTGCGCGGGCCGGGGCGGAGTCGCTCGCGCGCTCATGTGCGTCCGTTCGCCCGATGTCCGGATAACCGCTTCGCCAGCGGCGGACGACGCGGCTGCCAGCAGTTGCGCGACCGACGCGCACCGTCAAAGTTTAAGCCACGGCCCGAAAACCCCGAACACGGAATGGGCCATCTCTCGCTCCCGCTGGCTGTGCTGCTGTTCGGCGTCGAACTCGGCCAGGACGTCATCGTAGCCACTGGCGTCGTCGTGATGGCGGTCCTGATGGCGCTGTCGGCGTTCTTCTCGTCGTCCGAGATCGCGATGTTCTCGCTGGCGCGCCACCGCATCGACGCGCTCGTCGAGGACGGCAAACCCGGCGCGGAGACGGTGGCCGCGCTCAAGGAGGACCCCCACCGGCTGCTCGTGACGATCCTCGTCGGGAACAACCTCGTGAACATCGCGATGTCCTCCATCGCGACCGGCCTGCTCGGCTACTACCTCTCGCAGGGCCAGGCGGTGCTCGCGGCGACGTTCGGCGTCACCGCGCTCGTGCTGTTGTTCGGCGAGAGCGCGCCGAAGTCCTACGCCGTCGAGAACACCGAGTCGTGGGCGCTCACCATCGCCGGCCCCCTGAAGTGGTCCGAGCGCTTCCTCTACCCCCTCGTCGTCACGTTCGACTACCTCACGCGCATCGTGAACCAGGTGACGGGCGGCCGCGCGGCCATCGAGACGAGCTACGTCACGCGCTCGGAGATCCAGGACATGATCAAGACGGGGGAGCGCGAGGGCGTCATCGAGGAGGACGAGCGGGAGATGCTCCAGCGCATCTTCCGGTTCAACAACACCATCGCGAAGGAGGTGATGACGCCGCGCCTGGACATGACGGCGGTGTCCACGGAGGCGTCCATCGAGGACGCCATCCAGACGTGCACGCAGGCCGGCCACGAGCGCGTCCCCGTCTACGAGGGCGAACTCGACAACGTCATCGGCGTCGTCAGCCTCGAGGACCTCGTCCGCGAGTACCTCTACGGGGAGAGCGACGACCTCGACCTGGAGGACCTCATCGAGCCGACGCTGCACGTCCCCGAGTCGAAGAACGTCGACGACCTGCTCCGGGAGATGCAGGACGAGCGCGTCCAGCTCGTCATCGTCATCGACGAGTTCGGCACCACGGAGGGCCTGCTCACCGCCGAGGACATCACCGAGGAGATCGTCGGCGAGATCCTCGAGGGCGAGGAGGAACTCCCGATCAACTTCGTGGACGACGACACGGTCCGGGTCCGCGGCGAGGTGAACATCGAGGAGGTCAACGACGCCCTCGGCATCGACCTGCCGGAGGGCGAGGAGTTCGAGACCATCGCTGGTTTCATCTTCAACCGCGCGGGCCGGCTCGTCGAGGAGGACGAGACGTTCCGCTACGAGAACGTCGAGCTCACCGTCGAGCGCGTGGAGAACACGCGCATCATGAAGGCGCGCGTCAGGCGGCTCCCCGAGGAGGCGGAGGAGGCCGCCGAGGCCGAACACGAGAGCCTCGCAGAGGACGGCGCCGTCGACGGCGACTAGGGAGTGAGGCGGCCACGGGCGACTAGGGAGTGAGGCGGCTACGTTCGACCGCCGTCGGGTCGGTACTACTGCGTCGGCGAGCGGGCGACCGCCGTCGCGTCGGCACTGCCGCGTCGGCGAGCGGGCGACCGCCGTCGCGTCGGCACTGCCGCGTCGGCGAGCGGGCGACTGACGCGAACGCTTTTCCCGCTGCACCGAACAGACAGGCTCGATGCCCCTCCAACTCGACGCGTCTACGGTCCGCCGGGAGGCCGCGACCGTCCTCCGGGACGCCGCGCGCTCCACGCTGTACCTCCTCGTCTCGTTCCCGCTCGGCGTCGCGTACTTCGCGCTGGTCGTCGGCGGCGTCGCCGCCGGCATCTCGCTGCTGGTGTTCGTCGTCGGCGTGGTCGTGCTCGCCGCGACCGCCGCGGCGGCGCGCCGCGTCGCCGCGCTCGACGCCGCGTTCGGCGCGCGCGTCTACGGCCTCCCCGCGCCCTCGCTGGCCGCGCCGCGGTCCACCGACGGCCTCTTCGACGCCGCGGTCGCGGAGCTCGCGACGCCGGCCGGCTACCGCGCGACCGCCTACCTGGTCGCGCGGTTCGGCGTCGGCCTCGCCGGGTTCACGTACGTCGTCACGTGGCTGTCGGTGTCTGGCGCGCTGCTCGGCGCGCCGCTGTACTACGACGCGCCGGGCGTCACCGTCGGCGTCCCCGGCGCGTGGACGGTCACGACGCTGCCGGGCGCGCTCGCCGTCGCGGCCGCGGGCGCCGTCGTCGCGGCGGTCGGCGCGGTCGTCGTCGCGCCCGCCGGCAGGGTGGCCGTGCGGGCGACCGGCTACGTCCTCGAACTGCCGCGGCCGGCGGCTACGTGACCGCGGACACCGCGAGGAACCCGGCGTAGCTGACCGCGAGCGCGAGCGCCAGCGACGCAACCCACGCGAGCACCGTGAACACCATCTTCCGCCTGCTGACGCCGCCGCCCGTCGAGGCGGCGTAGCCGGAGCCGACGATGGCGGAGACGATGATCTCGTTGAATGAGACGGGGATGCCGAAGAAGACGGCGGTCTGCGCGATGGCGAAACTCGGGATGAGCGCGGCGATCGAGCGCCGCGGCCCCAGCGACGAGTAGTCCTGCGCGATGGCCTTGATCATGCGCGGCGCGCCCGTCCACGACCCCGCCAGCAGCCCGGCGCCGCCGCCGACGAGCACGTACGCGAGGGGGACGTCGCCGCCGACCAGCGGGAGCAGCGGGCCGACCGCGAGGCCCACTTGGCTGCCGCCCGCGGAGAACGCGACGAGGCCGCCGAGCGCGAGCAGGAAGTGCCGCTGGCCGCGGTACGGGTCGCCGGCGACGTCCCAGTAGAGGACGGCGGCGGTCGCCGCGGCGACGGCGAGCGTGACGGCGCCCTGGACGAGCAGGACGGACGCGCCGACGGTCGCGGCGACCGCGCGCGCCAGCGACCAGCTGACGCCGGGCGGCCCGAGGAACACGAACTGGATGTTCGCGACGATGGCGCCGACGACGGCGCCCAGCACGGGGACGGCGACCGCGTCGCGGTCGAACGTCCGGAGGCCGCGCGCGGTCGCGTACGCGATGCCGCCGCCGACGAACGGCACGAGCACCCACAGCGCCGCAATCTCCTGGTACTTCGCCCACGCGGGCGCGCCGCCCATCGCGAGGCCGGTGCCGACGACCGCGCCCGTGACGGTGAACGCGGTGGCGATCGGGTAGCCCGTGAACACGCCGACGGCGACCAGCGTCGCGGCGATGATGAGCGCGGTCGTCGCGGCGACCGGGGAGAGCGTCGCGCCGACGACGAGTTCGCGGCCGACCGCCTCGGAGACGTTCGCGCCCTGGAGGACCGCGCCGGCGAACCCGAGGATGCCGACGACGAACCCGGCGCGCATCACGGTGATGGCGTTCGCGCCGACGGCGGGCGCGAACGGCGTCGACCCCGAGGACCCGGCGCCGATGGCCCACGCCATGAACAGGCTCGCCAGCGCGGCGACGACCATGACCGCGAGTCCGGCTGCCATTACGCGCCCTCTCCGTGCGGCCCCTTCAAGAGACTACCGACCGGCGGCTCGCTCGCCGGTACTTCGCGCGCCAGCCGGTATTTTTCGCGTTGGCCGGCACTCTGCGTGTTTCGCGTTGGCCGGCACTCTGCGTGGTCGTCGCGACTCCGCGCGGCGGCCGCCACCTCGCACTGTGCGGTCCGCGCGACGCGGCGACGGCGGCCGCCTAGTTCGTCGTGGACTTCGGCTCGTCCTCGGCGCTCCCCTCGGGCGGTTCGACGCCCTCGACGGCCTCGGCGGTCTCGGTCTCGCGTTCGGTGTCGACGTGCCAGCGCTCGATGTCCTCGAAGGACTCGAGGTGGTCGCGGACGGCGTCCTTCAGGTCGTCGTCGTTGACGTTCACCTCGAGGACGAACTCCTCCTGGCTGCGCACGCGCTGGATGTTCGCGGACACGAGCTCGTTGTCGAAGTAGTACGGCGCGACCTGGGTCATCACCTTCTTGTAGACGACGTTCTCGACCTTCCGGAGCGCCTGCCGGCCGGCGGTGTCGGCGGCGCGCTTGACGTGGTTCAGCGAGTCCTGCCACTTCTCGACGGCCTCGTCGGCCTCGCCCTCCTCGAGTTCCTCGTAGGACTCCGTGAGGCGCTCGCCCGCGGTCTGGAGGTCGTCGTCCGGCGACTGCCCCTCCTTCTCGCCGGTGCCCTCGCCGACGCTCGCCTGGTCGGCGGTCTTCTCGCTGACCTCGTCTTCGATGCGCTCGTGGGACTTCGGCCGCCACTCGTTCCACTCCGCGAAGGCGTCCGGGTAGTCGTCATGAGCGCCGGCCTCGCGGAGCGCCTGCGTGATGCGCTCCCCGTGCTCGACGACGTCGCCCCACGTGCCGCGTTCCTTGAACCCGGCGACGCTCTCTTCCATCGTTGGCGCACGTAGGGCGTCCTCCACTAAACCTCTTGTCGGTGACGTGCGGACACGCCGCACGCGAACCCGCGATAGCGGGTTTTAAGCGGGTTCGGGGACCGGTCACACGTATGCCCATCGAGGACCGCGGCGACGCGAACGTGCTCACGCACGCCCTGGCGAAGGACACGCTCTCCCGGATTCGGGACGTCGAGACAGCACAGGTGGAGTTCCGGAAGGGGCTCGTGAAGCTCGGCCGCATCTGCGGGTACGAGATCATCGACGGCGCGATGGAGACGGAGTTCGTCTCCCTGGAGACGCCGCTGACGGAGACGACCGGCGAGCGCGTGAAGGGCCTCGACGACGTCGTCATCATCAACGTCCTGCGCGCGGCGACGCCGTTCGTGGAGGGGCTGCTGAAGGCGTTCCCGCGCGCGAAGCAGGGCGTCATCAGCGCCGGCCGCGACGAGGAGGCCGGGATGAACGAGGCGGGCGAGTTCCCCATCACCATCGACTACGTGAAACTCCCCGAGTTCAGCGAGGAGGACACGGTCATCGTCGCGGACCCGATGCTCGCGACGGGGTCGACGATGTGCACCGTCCTCGAGTACGTCACCGAGGAGATGCCCGGACCGGGCGTCGAGGACCTGTTCGTGCTCTCGGCGGTGAGCGCGCCCGACGGCCTCCTGCGCGTCGGCGAGCAGTTCCCCGAAGCGGAGCTCCTGACGGTCGCCATCGACGACCGCCTCGACGACGACGGCTTCATCGTCCCCGGCCTCGGGGACGCCGGCGACCGCGCGTTCCGCACCAAGTGAGCCGACGCGACCCCAGCCGCGACCGCCGGCCGTGACCGGCGCCCGGGCGGCCCGGCCCGGACCCTCACGTTGAAGGCGCTGCCCGTCTACAGCGGGGGTATGAGCGAGGACGTGGACTCGGAGCCCTGCGAGTGGTGCGGGGAGGCGGTCGCCGCCCCCCTCTCGCGGACAGTGCGCGTGACCGTCGACCGCTCCCAGATCGACAGCCAGCGGCTCTGCCCCGAGTGTTTCGCGAACTGGATCGACCGCTACGAGACCGAGATGCGGCCGGAGGACCCGGACCCGGCGCCGGACCCGACCGCCGTCGACGACGACACGGACATCATCGTCGACTGACGCCGACCTCGGCACCGCCGCCGTCGCCGTCTCGCTGCACCCCTTCGTTTCACCTCCCGACGAGCGCGCAGTCGCGCGGTTTTCGGTCGCGGGAACTCGTCACGAAACGTACCCTTCGAGCCCTCCGGAGACCTCGGGAGCCGTCCGAACCGGCGGGAACTCGCCGGCCTCGCCGTCTCGGGGTGCGACCGGCCGGCTGCCGCAGGGCGCGACACCCCCTACGCCGAGGCCGCGGCCGCCCGGGCGTCGTCGAGGCGGCGCTGGAACTCCTCGCGCACCCACGCGGCGAGGTCGCCGGTCGGCCGGTCGACCTGCGGCGCCCACAGCTCGAACGTCTGCGGCGTCAGGAGGAACGCGACGGCGCGGTAGACGGGTCGCCGCGCAGCGAATCCCTCGGGGAGGCCGCCGGCCCGCGACCGGTACCCGTCGTGGAGCGCGTCCCGGAGCACGGCCCGGTCGGCCTCCTCGACGTCAGGCTGCTCCGCGAGGTGGCTCGCCGCGTCGACCACGTCCAGCGCGGGGTCGCCGACCATCGCGCGCTCCCAGTCGAGCAGGCCGGGCGGGTCGAGCAGGCAGTTCGACCGGCTCGGGTCGCCGTGCAGCAGCGCCGCGGGCGCGTCGTCGAGCAGGTCCGCGGCGTCCCGGACGACCGCCGCGAGTTCGCCTGGCAGGTCCGCGAACCGGTCGGCGAAGAGGTCCGCGGCGCGCTCCTCGACGGTCGCCGCGAGCGTCTCCGACCACGGCGCCGCCTCCAGGTCGAGGCCGGCCGGGCCGCCGCCGGCGATTCGGCCCGACCGCTCGAATCCCGCGTCGTGCACTGCAGCGATTGTCGCGCCGGTCCGCCGGACCATCGCGGCGCGTTCCTCGGTGTCGGCGTCCGGCCACGACGCGGCGAGCGCGCGGCCGCGGACCGGCTCCGTCGCGAGGTAGGGTGGGTCGCTGTCGGGCGCCGCCGCGAGCACCGACGGCGTCTCGACGTCGCAGTGCGCGTCGGCGTACCTGGTCGCCGCCGTCTCCCGGACGAGCCGACGCGTGCCGTCCGTCGCGGTCTTCACGTAGGCGGCGTCGCCGTCCGTGAACGCGACGCGCGCCGTCCGGTTGCCCGGACGCGTGTCCCGCTCGTCGACCTCGGCGACGGACCGGCGGGGGAACGCTGCCCGGACGGCGGCCTGCAGCGGGTCGCTCATACCTGGATCATCGCTCCGGTCGGCAAGAAACCCCGCGTCGTCGCCGGCTGGCGTCCGGCCGCTGTGATAACTCCCGTCACTGGATCGTCGCCCTACCGCTGGTCGCGTCCCGGACGCGCTCGCGGAGCGCGTCGGCGTCCTCGCGCGCGACGGTCACCTCGAAGGCGACGTCCTCGCCGTACTCGGCGTCGAACTCGCAGTCCGCGGACTCCAGGATGCCGCGGACCGTCCCCGAGTCGTCGTACTCGACGGTCACCGCGAGCCGCGCCTGCGGCCGCTGCTCGACGACGCCGGCGGCGTCCACGGCGTCCTTCACGGCCTTCCCGTACGCGCGAGCGAGCCCGCCGACGCCGAGGTTCGTGCCGCCGTAGTACCGCGTGACGACGACCACCGCGTTCTCGACGTCGCGCTGCTGGAGGACGTTCAGCGCCGGCTTCCCCGCCGACCCCGTCGGCTCGCCGTCGTCGCTCTGGTACTCCCGCAGGAGGTGTCCGCCCCCGGGCCCGCCGGACTCCACGCGGACGCGGTAACACGGGACGTTGTGCGTCGCGTCCGCGTGCTCGCTGCGCACCGCCTCGACGAACGCCTCGGCGTCCTCGACGGTCGCCGCCGGCGACGCGTACCCGACGAACTCCGAGCCCTGCACCTCGAAGGACGCCTCGCCGCGGCCCGCCAGCGTCTGGTACGCGTCGGTCACGCGCCAGTCTCGGGGCCGCGGCGAGTTCCCGGTTTCGGTCGGCCGCCGCCGCGACCCCGGCGGGCGCGTCGGACGCGCGGCGGCCGCCCGCCAGCCGAAACCGCGAGACGCCGGCAGGCCGCTCCCAAAGGATTATGCGTGCGCTCGGCGAACAGGGCTGGCGATGGCCGCGCTGACGACGCTGGAACTCGTCTACGTGCTCTTCAGCATCGCGCTCTCCCTGTCGGGGCTGGCGATGGTCGCCATCGCCGCCAACGCCTACCTGCAGACGGAGCGCCGCGAGATGCTGCTGCTCGCCGTCGGGTTCGCCATCATCGTCGCGGCGGCGATCGCGACCACCGTCTCCGCGTTCAGCCAGGACTTCCAGAACCCCATCGTCCTCCTCACCGTCAACTACGCGATCACGACCGTCGGCTACCTGTTCGTCATCGCGAGCGTCGTCGGCCAGTAGGCGCTGCGCCCTCGCAAGTCGGCAGGTCCGGTGGCGTCGCCGGTCAGCAGGTCCGGTGGCGTCGCCGGCCAGCAGGCTCGGCGGCGTCGTCGACCGGCGGTCAGGAGAGCTCGACGGACCGCACGAACGGCAGTTCCATCAGCTCCGTCACCACCTCGCCGGGCAGCGCCTCGTCGGTCACGAGGTAGAGCCGCGGCTCGTCCGTGAACTCGGGGTCCTCGCTGATGGTCTGGCGGATGGAGATGCCGCGGTCGGCGAGCAGGCCCGCGACCGCCGCGACGATGCCGGACTCGTCGGCGTCCTGGACCGCCACCGTCACCACCGTCAGGTCGAGGACGGGCGCGAGGTCCATCAGGCTCGGGATCTGGCTGATGTTCTGGAAGATGCGCCGCAGTTCGTCGTCCGCGAGGATGGCCTCCGTCGTGGAGTCGACGACGCGCCGGTCGACGCCCGCCTCCTCGGCGACCTGCGTGTACGGGATCTCGATGCCGCCGGAGACCACGCGGCCCTCGTCGTTCACGGAGAACCCCCGTTCGAGCAGCAGGCGGATGACGGCCTGCTGGCCGGGGCTGCCCGCGAACTTCTCCATGATGTCCTCGAACATACTCCGAGGGAGGCGGCGTGCCGTGAAAACCCTGGGGGTGGCCGCCGCCGGTCGCGCCCGGTCGGGGACACGAGGCTTTTGGCGGCGCGCGCCCTCCGTCCGCGCATGCGCCAACTCGACACGTGTGACTTCTGCGGGGACGCCGCCGAGGGCGTCTACGAGGTCGTGCCGGCGAGCGTCGCCGGCGAGCCGAAGCGCCTCGCGCTCTGCGCGGACTGCCGGGCCACCCTCCAGTCGGTCGTCGACCCGCTGCTGGCCGCCGCGAGCGCGACCGGGACGGCGACCGCGGACGCGAGCGACGATGCCAGCGGCGAGGACGCCGCCGACACCGCGACCGCCGACTCGACCGATGCCGGCGACTCGACGT
Source organism: Halobacterium yunchengense (assembly GCF_037031165.1). Taxonomy (NCBI): domain Archaea; kingdom Methanobacteriati; phylum Methanobacteriota; class Halobacteria; order Halobacteriales; family Halobacteriaceae; genus Halobacterium; species Halobacterium yunchengense. Next base: position 56,514 of record NZ_JAYEZL010000002.1, read on the forward strand.
CCGCTGAGTCGCCGCGCGACGCCGACGCCGACGGCACGGACTCCGAGGGCGTCACCATCGAAGTCGGCGGCCGCGACGACGCCGACGCGGGCGGCGACGCAGACCCAGCGGAGACCGAGGGACCGAGCGCCGGCGGCTCGCCGGCGCGCCGGCCGAGCGGCTACGCGCAACTGATTCGCCTGCTCCAGAACCGCGACGGCGCGATGCCCCGGGAGGACCTGCGCGCGCTCGCGACGAACGCCTACGACCTCGGCGACGCCGAGTTCGAGGCCGCCGTAGAGGCGGCCATCGAGAACGGCGACGTCGAGGAGACGGCCGGCGGCCTGCGGACGACCTGAGTCAGAGCGCTCCTTTCGTCGACGGCGTGCCCGAGCGCCGCTCGTCGACGCGCGTCGCGTCGTCGAGCGCCCGCGCGACGCCCTTGAACAGCGCCTCGATCTCGTGGTGGGCGTTCTCCCCGTCGACGCCGCAGTGCAGGGTGAGGCCGCCGTTCGTCGCCAGCGACCGGAAGAAGTGCGCCGCCATGTGGCTCGTGAACTCCCCGACGTACGGCTGGCTGAACTCGCCGTCGAACTCGTAGAGCGGCCGCCCGGAGACGTCCACGACGACGCTCGCGACCGCCTCGTCCAGGGGCACGCGGCGGTCCGCGAACCGCTCGATGCCGCGCTTGTCGCCGAGCGCCTCGTCGAACGCCTCGCCGAGCGCGATGCCGACGTCCTCGACGGTGTGGTGGTCGTCGATCTCGAGGTCGCCGTCGCAGCGCACCGTGAGGTCGAAGAGGCCGTGTTTCGCGAACGACGCCAGCATGTGGTCGAAGAAGCCGATGCCGGTGTCGACGGTGCTGTCGCCGTCGCCGTCCACGTCCAGCGTCACGTCCACGTCCGTCTCCGCCGTCTCCCTGTTCACGGCGGCCGTCCGGTCGGTCATGGCCGGAGTGTGGGCGGCCGGCTACATGGTCGTTCCGCCTGCTCGCGAGTGTCGCACCTGGATTCGCCACTGGCGGCGCCGCTTCGAGACCCCCTCGCTCGCGGCCGCTGGGGTCTCGTCGAGCAGCCCGTCGACGGTTCCGGAGTCCTGCACGGCGACCGCAGCAGCCACCCGCTCACGCCACGGCCACGGGACAGTTGTGGGCGACATCGACAATATTATTCGGTGTGGGTGTCCGGTTCGGCGTACGCCCTTCGGATGTACGGAATCAATCCACTCGGTAGTCTCGTGCTGGCGCTCGTGGTCCCGCTCGTCCTCGTCGTCCTCGGGACCTACCTGGGGGTTCTCGGGGCGCTCCAGACGTTCTTCGGCGAGTCGTCGTGGCAGGACGTCGCGACCGACGACGAGGAGTGAAACGTCGCCCACCGGCGGGCCAGTTCGGGAGAACCGGGGTCAGCCCTCGCTGTCGACGGCCGCCTGCGCCTCCGCGAGCGTGAAGTTCCCCTCGTAGAGCGCGGTGCCGACGACGACGGCCGCGGCGCCGGCGTCCCTGAGTTCGACGACGTCCTCGACGTCCGCGACGCCGCCGCTGGCGACCACGGGGACGTCGACGCTGTCCGCGAGCCGCCGCACCGGCCCGGTCTCGACGCCGGTCTGCCGGCCTTCGACGTCGACGTTCGTGAAGAGGATGGCGCCCGCGCCGAGGTCCGCGTACCGCTGGGCGGCCTCGACGGGGTCGAGGCCGGTGCCCTCCGTCCAGCCCTCGACGACGACCTCGCCGTCTTTCGCGTCCAGGCTCACCATCACGCTCCCGGGGTGGTGAGCGCTGATCTCGCCGACGACCTCGGGCGTCTCGACGGCTGCGGTGCCGAGGATGACGCGGTCGACGCCGCGCTCGAGGAGCTCGGTGGCGTCCGCGACGGTGCGGATGCCGCCGCCGAGCTGGACGTCCACGCTCGTCGCGTCGAGGATGCGGCCGACCGCGTCCGCGTTCGCGCGCTCGCCGTCGAACGCGCCGTCGAGGTCGACGAGGTGGAGCGTGCGCGCGCCCGCCTCCACCCACCGCCGCGCGGCCTCGACGGGGTCGCCGTACCGCCGCTCCGTCCCGCGCTCGCCCTGCACGAGCTGGACGACCTCGCCGTCCTGCACGTCCACCGCCGGCACCACCTCGAAGGAGTCGAACGCCATGGCGAGTGTTCCCCCCGGAGACCGTAAAAGCGTCTCGGCACGCGACCGTACCGCCGCCTCCTCGCCGATAGCGGGCGCAGACGGGCCGTATCCGCCGGGAGCACGAACAATAACTACTATGCCTGCGGGCTGCGAACGACACGGACGATGCCGACGGTTGAATACCTGAACTACGAAGTGCTGGACGACCAGGGCTGGGACATCGACGACGACGACCTCTTCGAGAAGGCCGGCGACGCCGGCCTCGGCGAGGAGGACTACGGCACCCTCGACGTCGCCGAAGGGGAGTACATCCTCGAGGCCGCCGAGGCGCAGGGCTACGACTGGCCGTTCTCGTGTCGCGCCGGCGCGTGCGCGAACTGCGCGGCCATCGTGAAGGAAGGCGACATCGACATGGACATGCAGCAGATCCTCAGCGACGAGGAGGTCGAGGAGAAGAACGTCCGCCTGACCTGCATCGGCTCGCCGGCCGCCGACGAGGTCAGGATCGTCTACAACGCAAAACACCTCGACTACCTGCAGAACCGCGTCATCTAATTAACAGCGTAAAACGCTCGTTAAACAAAACAGATCGACGTCGGGGTCACCGCATCCGTGGTCCCGCTTATTTTCCTACGCAGACGCTCCCAAACGCTGATTTACCTCTGGTTCGAAGACTCGGATCAGAACTCCGGGCATGATAGATCTGTCACAGGACACTCGGCATAAGATTATCCAGGTCGTCTTAGGGCACCCATCGCATCTCGTGTCAATTGAAGAGTTGGACTACTTCATCACTGATACGACGAAAGAGGAACTCACTGTTGAACTCGACCGATTACGAGATGCCGGGATCATCAATGAGTACACGCACGATCCGAACCGGTCTGAAGAGCTCCCGTGGAAGTTCTATGGGCCTTCTGAATCCGGGATTGAAGCTCTTGGGACGTCCAACTTTCTGAAGGGCGTGCCAGCAGCCCGCGCCATTATCCAAAAGACGCGCACGACCGAGAAAATCAATCGCCATATGAACGCACCTCGCCCGTCCCTGCCGTCCGCAGTTCGAACTAGTTTACAATATCGGTAGCGTGCGAAGACCGAACTAATTGGTTTCGAGTCGCACCTGGAAGTCGCACTCTGGGCACCGATACTTCTCGTCTTCGACGGAGTCCATTTCCACTTCCTCGCCGTGCCGGTTGCTGCGGCAGTGCACGGTGATGTTTCGTCGTGGCACGGCTCGGTGATCGCGGTCTTCTAAGTTCCATTCGTCGTTTTTGGTCATGAGTGGTTGGACTGACTTCGCTTGGACGTATTGCCTTACCGAGTGGGATTATCCCAATCCGTGGTGATTCACTGAATCGGTGACTGGGACCTTGACAATTGCACCGACTCGGATTCAATAATCCGCAATACTGGGTGTTTTGTGGTACCTCCACGACACGGTCGTCTCAAACTGTCGTATCGAAATATCACCGTCGCCGCTCTTCGTCCTGATAGATTTAGGACTGGATCTTCCGGGCCGTGTTAAGAGCTTTCGCTGCGAGCTGGTAGCTCCCTGTGTTTTTGATGGATCCAGATCCCTCCGAGAACGACCTATTTGACAGTACAAGAATTATCGCTGTTCTTCCGACTTGCCGTCTCGCCTTCCGAAGAGTGCGCAGATACCAAATGAAAACGGCGCTTCGTCTGGCACTTTTAACGCGAATCATAGGACACCGCATCCCAAACGAAAAATCTGCAATCTGCACTCACAACGAGGGGGGTCTCTTTTGATGAGGGTGCGCAGATTCCAAATGAAAACGGCGCTTCGTCTGCCGTTTTCCGGTGTATCGTCAGGATACCGTATCCCAAACGAAAATCCGTACGAACGAGCGTACTGAATGGGGTTCAGCCTGGATTTCAGTCAAAGGCTCAATAACATACGCTCGTAGTTCGTCAACGGTTATCTGCACTCACAACGAGGGGGGTGTCCGGATCTGCTTTTCTTGGCTACACGGGGGGTGTCCAGAATTATTCTATGAGTAGGGGCGTCCTCTCGCATATTTACAGGCATCTATGTTCCGATGGAATGGGCGAATCAGACCAGTCGTGAACGACGATACATCACGGGTCCGATCTCCGCAACGGGGGGTGTCCAGAACTCAATTCAAGTGTATATCATTTCTTGAGTTGATGCTCGGTAAAACGCGGGTCACGTCATGCTCACTCAACGCGGTAAATGGTCGTTGCCACTACCATCTCTATCCGTGCGCCAGCATCACTATCGGTGAAAACGTTTTCACCTGCCTCTTGATGGCGCATTTCACTGCTCGTCGAGTGAGCGAACTCTCTGATCGTCTCGTTACTGTGCTGCGTGACCACGTCCCGAAGCTCACAGTCACCGTTCGGGCGAGGATTTCCTGGGGGGATGATGTCAGCACCAGGCCTCGATAAAGATGACTACGCTCTGTCGATATGTCGTTACTTTAAGTTTTCAAGGATCTGAAGAACACGGAACGCCGGCGACCCATAGTCGCTGGTATCACCCCTAGCCTTCTCTTTGAGTGTTGTGATACGATCCGTATAATCCTGGTTGATGACCAACTCCAACTCATAGCCAGTCTCCTCCTCAAATTCGGCTTTGAGATGTTCGAGCCCATCAATGAGGTAGCCGCCATTTTCCCACCCGGTTACGACTGGTGACCAAAACTGGAACTTGTACACGTCCGCCTCCTCGAACGTGTTTTTCACGTAACGGTGGTCGTTTTTGAACTTGGTCCAGAGCTTGTCCAGCGAGTGCTGGTAGTCTTTGTTTCCGAATTCACCCCAACGGTCGGTGTCCGGCATCGAACCTGAGTACAGCTTGCCATCCATGTGGGTGACAACTTCGCAGGCGTAGACGGTTTGCTGCCTGGTGTCGATGTCAGATTTAATCGCAATGACGTCCGCCTCCATTTGGTTTCCCTGTTCCTCTGACCGGTGGTTGTAGCTCACGATTTCGCACTTCGTGACGCGTTGGTGGTAGGCTCCGATGAGCAATTCGCCCCACTGGGGATTCACCGCCATTTGGATGACTCCATGATATAATCTCCCCCGACTCCAACTACTAAATCGATTACCACTGAAATATATCGAGTCGTCAACAAATAGCTGAGAATCACGATGGTCGCCATCGATCCAGCCGCTTCGGGTTGTTTCTGTGATGGTCGAAACTTCGGACCACTCCTATAGGCTAGGTAAACGAATTGACAATCTACCCGCTATTGTCGTGGAAGAGACCGTCCGCATCAAGGGCGTCTTGATTCACGCGCCACTCGGCGATACCGGTTCGGGTAACCCACTCCTTCTCTTCCATCTTGGCTAATTCGCTGCAGGCGGTTGTGTGTGAGACTTTAGCCCGGTCAGCGATCCACGCGGTGGTAACATGTCCGCGCGCGGTCTCGACCGTTAGCATGACTCTCTGAGTTGGGTCGTCCGGCCACATGTCCTGTAATCCATTACCCTCCCCGACCCCAACGATGGGGTCGAGTCCCTGCTTGATTCGGCGTTTCGTCATCTCAACATCGTCGGGGCGGTGCCCCGAGCAGAATCCGTAAACTTCGGTGCGCTCGACGACGAATCGGTGGTATTCGATAACCACGCCGGAGACACAACCATCGCTGACCTCGACATCCTCGCCGCAGACCTCACACTTGATATCACACGTATTCATGCTCACATGGCCTCCTGCTGGGATATTAGTTTATCAAAAGCGTTGCTTGCGTCATATTCGATTCACTCACGTATTCGTTATTCGTCCGAGCTGATTCTCGGGGAGGCGCAATCCTCAGGGGGACTGCTTTTCTCTGATTTCGTTCGCTCTTTCTGTGGATATTTCGTGAACGCCGAGAAGGAATGTCAACGTACATTGGGCACCCGGACACCCTTTCAGGTCACGCGAAACCCTGTTCTCCTCGTCATATGTCCACGTGATTTTTGAGCCACAAGACGGACAGTCCATGGTGATCTTCAGTGGCATTATTGTTAAACCGGATTTACCAAGAGGTACACTCCAGGGGCGGTAGGGACTGAGTGTGACAGCGACATCTTCCCCGGGACTCGAAACCAACCTACGTGGTTACCCGTAATGATCTCACCTTGCAATTCGCTGGGCTTGCTACCTTTCGGACAAGCGATGAGTGTGTAGCTTCCAGGGGGATAGAGATCACCCATCACAATTGCCCCATCCTCCTTTCGGATTAGCCAGCTAACGACACTCCCTTTGACGGGCCATTCAGGTTCGATAGTATTGGTAATCTCATCTGGTGGTTCATCAGCGCTCGGTGTCACCGATCCTTCCCGAGATGATGCCTGATCTGTCTCTCGGGATAATTGGTCGTCTTGGGTACTTCCGGTTTCTGTTCCCTGATTGTGTACTTTCACAGTAACCGGATGGAGGAGTGGCCGTATCAACAATGGCCGATTGTATAATTTTCGTCTGATCGTCCGGGATTCACTCTCTTTGCCGTGATCTACCCACAACTCACTTTGTCAGACGCAATGGTCGGTTGCGAGTACGGGTTGGCAACTGCAGATTGTCAGTGCCATCTGGCCAATCCGGAATCGGAGACTGTTTAGCGACCACATTGGAGTTCGCCCTGAGAGACGGGGTTCGCCTCCGGTCAGGACATCACGCCATCGACATTTGCTGACAATAGGAGGAGATGCACGAGGACTCGCCCCACTTCTGGTAAGCGAGCGCCAGGTGCGACACGTGTCTGCTGAGAATCGTACTCGATGACACGGGCGTCGGCGAGCGTCTCAAGATGTGTATGCCGGAGTGACTCACGAATGTTTCTGTAGTCCGATCCGCGAGCCTCTTCGAGCGAGTACTCGTACCTGACAGCAGTAACCCACCGTGCTACCTCTTCCATTGAGATCCACTCGTCTTGGTCCCGTGCGAGGAGGTAGAGGACCACAAGCTGGCGACGACGATTCGCCAACAGAGAGCACATCGTGATCGTCTCTTCCTGGTTCGCCTCGGCCGCCACGAAGGTGGAGATCGAGCCGAGCCACAGCGGGGATCTGTTACTCATGCAGCACCTCGCTGCCCCCTTCTTCGCTGGCAGTGACGACGCTCGTCTCAGCGGACGAATCAACCGTCATGCGTCACCTCGTGCAACGTTGCAGTTCCTCCTCAGTATCTTGATGTAGTTGGCGAGGGGTTGTGTAGTGTCTGTCTTGGTCACTAGTTTCGTGCGGTCGTCGAATTCGATGACACCAAGATCGTCGAGGAGGCCCAAGTGCGACTGGATGAGACCAATGTAGACCCTCGAACGTTGTTTCCCCGTAACTTGGCTGGGGTCGATTTGATTCTCAGTGGCTGCAATTTCGCGTGCCAAGTCCCTGGTGGGGATCGGTTCCTGCGAACGGGAGAGCATCAGGATCACCTGTCGGCGTCTACTGTTTGACAGTGCCTCGAAGGCGTCACTAGGTGACAGGTGGATCTCCTGTGGCTCCAGCATCCTCAGAGCACCTCCTGTGCGAGATGTTCTCCTTTCAGCGTCAGCAAGACGATGCAACAGTCTTCGTCTTCAATGAGGTGGACGAGGTCGTCGTCCGCGAGTTGGGCGAGGAGTTGATTTACCGTCTGGTGCTCCAAGCCGCTTTTGATGATTATGTCCTTACGCGTGGTCGAACCACAGGTTTTGTTTGCGTAGTTAACGATCCGTCTGTGTCGTAGGTCACGTTCTGGAGCGTGGCCGCTAGCGCCGTTCCCGTCCGGGTAACGAACAGAGTTATCACTCCGTGACCGAGTATTATTTGGTGCTGTCATTGTGGCAGCGATGGGTTCCCGGTGTGCTCGCACCGGGGGCCGCTTTCAGGCCACGTAGCCGTTGCTCACCTACTTAAAAATAGATTTGTATTCTCACTTGCGCAGAGTAACTACAGTTGCCAGTTAGGAGCCATCACAGAAGGGTTTCCACCCCCGACAGGGGATCACCTGATGCATCGGGAGACTTGGGGAGAAGATTCTCAGTCCGAACAGGGATTGGCGTTTGTCGGGGTAGAGAGATCCGCAACCGCTGCCACGCCTAACACCACATCAAGGACTCAGTCTGTGCAGTGGATAGGCAACTAGATTTTCCTCATCATGGCATAGTTTGTATCGCTGCAACACTGATCCACGAAATCCAAGGGTTTAATATGGTATACTGTCAGTACGAATTACCTGCTTACAGCACGACCGTATTATGGGGGCTGAAACCTCTGAATTAGATACTTAATGTTTTACCAGTGTTCTTACATAGGGGGCGAGGTTTTATATATCTCTGGTAGAAAGTATGAGCTGTGATGCTGAAACGGCTATGTACGTGCGTCAGCAGGCTTGTGCCGTGCAAATCGGCTCAAGACTCCGCGAAAGCAGGTGTAGACAATAGCCTGCTAAGCATTATCATGCCCGTATCATCGTGTCACGCATCCCGATGCCGTCATGCGATCCACTCATTCCCCTTATTCGGTATTCCTGTAGAATTCATAATTCTCGGCTCACAGTACGAACTTTCACTGCCTCACTCAGAAGAACCGCCTAATAGACGCATAATGACAATACCAGGCTTACAATAACCAAACAGATGATAGGACCGAACGCAGACCCCGAACCAGCAGATGGGACAGGCGAGCAAGTGAAATTGACGCTCTCGATGTACAGATACCAACGGGAGTGGATCGAAGACCGCGCCGACGAACGCGACATGAATCTAAGTGAGTACATGCGCACAGTGGTGACCGCTGGTGAACGTCAGTTAGTCGCCATCGAAAGCCTCGCTGACGAGGACGGTCGTGGTGAAATTGAGGCTGACATCGTCGAACGGCTTCCTGAGGACGAATCCGAGGCGATTGATCCTGACGAACTCCTTGAAGAGACCCTGACACCAATCCGAGACACGGTCTACACGATCCTGAAGACGAATAGCAGAATCGAGTACAGTCCACAACACGAGGGGTACTACCTGGAATGACAGGGTACGCCAACCAGTGGGAGTCGCAGGGATACACAGACCTGCTGGACCGTGACGACGAGATCGCCGCCTACATGCTGAATCGAAAATCATCGGTGCGGACGAAGTCTTGGCGGCAACACGGGACCGCACTTCGGCACTTTAGAGACTTCATTGACGAGCGCGGCCTGAGTCCCGGCGATCTCGATGACGACGCTGCAGACGACCTCGTAGACTGGCTGAAAGCGAAAGACAGCATCAACGACGAGACAGCAAAGGCCTATCTCAACCGGATCTCGCACATGTACGACTACGCGATCCGGCGTCGGCGCAGCGAGGCCTTTAGCGACATTGATTACAATCCGATCGCCATCGTCGTTGAAGACGAATCGTTCGAGGAAGACGGGACCGCCGAGCGCCGAGACATCGGTCACAAAGCGATGCGAGAGGCGGTGCAGTCGATTCGGCACCCACAGTTACTGTGCATCATCGTCCTCTTCCTGAAGACGGGAATTCGAGCCAGTGAACTCGTGAACATCGACATGCGTGACATCAATCTAGATCACCACTGGTTCAAAGAGCACTTCCCCGAGCGCCGTGAGAAACTCGAAAATCGACCCGATACGTTGTACGTCGCACCTCGGTCAGAGATGGAAGTCGGGAACGTCGTAAATGGCGAAGAGCGGAAGGATCCGAACAAACGCAAACGCGGTACCTACATCCCGATCGACGAGGAACTGAAGGCCGTGATGCTGCTGTGGCTGGCGATCCGCCCGCCGTCAAGATCGCCTGCCGAACCGTTCTTCACACTCACGATCGGTGGCAAGACCACGATTCCCGGCGATCGACTCCGGTCGGACTACGTCTGGGACAAAGTCACCGATTGGACTGAGGAGCAGGGCTGGTGGTCATCAGACGCAACGCTCGAAACCAACGTCTCCCCGCACTACTTCCGACACTACTTCCGAACGATGTTCGGCAGACTGGCCGGCGATGAGCTGTTGGTGAAGTACCTGCGAGGCGACAAAGGCGATGCGATGGACGAATACATGCACTACTGGGGTGATAACGTCCGAGAACCTTATCTGCAGTCAATCTACAAGCTCTTCTAACCATAGACGGACGACTATATAGCGGAATCCGGCGTCGGTGAGGCCAGTTGAGGGGTTATCGAGATTCAGCGATAATCTCTTGAATCATCTCACGTGCCTCATCCTCTGACAGCCCTTCAAGCTGTACGTTCGTCAGTGCGTGGTTGAACCGTCGCGTCGTCTCGTCAATGACACGCGACGGTTCGTCTGCAAGTTCGTCACACATAACTCGAACGGCAGGCTGATAGCGCGCGAACCAGCGGTCGAACACCTTGTTGACCATCGTCTGATTGGCGAAGACCGCGTCAGTTGTGGAATAATCGTCACCACGGGACGTGAGCTCCGCGATCCACCAGAGACGGTGGATGGCGTTCGAGTATAAGTCGGAGCCTGCACCGAGGAACTTCTCTCTCATCGCCTCTTCGGAGCGATACTCCCAACGGTGCCGGACGAGATCGGGATATCGGACGACTGCTAGCCAGTGCCAGAGACCGGGATCACCGGCAGTTCGTCTCGTGATGTCGAGAGCACGGTGAATCACCTCAGCGAGTGAGCCATCTATAGCTGTCTCGTATTCTGGATACTCCTCCAAAACCTCTTTCACCGCGGAATCAATTCTGTCGAGATTGGCCGTTGGATGGCCCGGCATGGGCTCTACGTACTCGTTCAGCTGTTCGTCGGTCAACGTCGCCTTGCCTTTCATGAACGACTGGCCCACGAGGCGACGTCCGTCTTCGGTCAGTCGGTGTAATTCTGTTTCGGTCACGTTAGATCTGGAGGCCCTCCTCCATGAGATGGATCAGTTGCTCTCGGGGGTCTATGTACTCCTGAAGTTCGCTATCGATCCGCTGCATTACGTGGGGTAGGGTCTGCGGATCAGAGAGGTGGTCCCTGAGACGGCGAGTCGCTTCTGATACGTCACTGGTATCGTAGAGGTTCCGAGCAAACGTTTGGAGCACCATCTCCTGCCACTCGTGTTTGACCTCGCCCTTGACGTCTACAGCACTCCCAGCACGAACGAGCAGTTGCACCCACACACCGTAGCTCACCTGGTCAAGTATCACGTCACGCATCCGTGCCTCGGCCCCGACAGATCCTCTACTCTGTAGTACCTCCGCAATACGGGGATGGTCGGAGTTGATCCACAATTTAGGACGACTCTCGTTCCGGAAGTCGAGGTAGTATAGCTTGTTCCCATCCGGGAGGTGAGCATTTTGTGAGAACCGGACTCGCTCACCATCGATGGCGGCTCGCTCTTCTTCCTCGTGGCGGTCAACGATAACGTAGTACAGCGTCCCACTGGCGACGCGGAAGTTCTCCTGGTCGGCGTAATCGTTCGGTTCCTCTCCAGAACGAGCTTCGGTGCGAACGAGATACGGACGCAACTCAACGGTTCCTCGGACAGTATCCTTCGGAACCTCTACTCTGACGTCGTATTCACCGGGCGCAGTGGGTGCTTCGGAGATGACCTCTCGGTCACGATAGATCGTCTCGTGACAGCGAATGGTGACGTAGAGTTTGGCCGGAGGATGTGCCCGTTCGTCCTCTGGAAAGACCGCCTGTACCGTCTCCTCAGATAGACGAAGTTTCCCGTGGAGAGTGATGGTGTCCCAATCCGGCTCGCCACTACTGTCAGATGACGACACAGCCGACGTGAGGTTGATCTCTGTCTGGGACGGATTCAGTTCAAGCGCTGTTCGATCACCATCGTCAACGGTGAACGAGTCCAGATCGAAATCTACCCCCTTATCCCGGTAGCTGAACGGAAGTGTCGTAGTACGGTGTCGTTGAGAGTGTCTGGTCACGCTTGATCCTCCTCGGGTGCCTGTAACTCTGCGAGTATCTCTAGTTGTGTCGCGCCGACATCACCGTGTACTAAGTCAGCAGGCTCGTCGGAGAAAGAACGACCTGAGAACGAGAGTTCGTTGACCTCTTCATCTGCGACGAGGTGAACACATCCATCGTCGTACGACACGGTTACGCTAGATTGTACAATTTCGACGTAGTCGATTGGAATGTCGTCGTAACGGGATCCGTCCTCACCAACACCGGTAAGTGAGATGTCGGCACTCCATCCATCGAACTCTTCTGGGAGTACTTTGATTCGACCAGAGATCTCCCACGCGTCGCCGTCGAAGCGAGACGAACTGTCTATTTCGAAGACAGGGTCGGCGGGCGACGTCGTAGATCGGGGATTCCCGCTCCCGTGGATTGGAAACCGATTCAGAACGTTATCGGAGAGGGAGTCGCCGCTGTTGCCCTTCGAGATCAAGTGACGGAGGCCATCACGCAACGTTCCGAACATCTCGTCGAGTGCCATCCGGAATCCACGCTGGTACTGTTCACGGAGGTTCTCAGTGGATTCCCACTCGTCGTGCTCAGGCGGTTCGGCGAACCGCAGGAACCGGTCAATCTCCCGATCACTATCTGATGGGACTCCTTCCGATCGCGCCTCGCCAGCTGCTAATACGCCGAAGAAGTTTCGGTCACCGTAGGCGACACGACTCTGGTCGTAGTACTTGACCACCATCCCCGCTCCCCGGAACAGCGCGACGTTATTCAGGTACGTATCGTCGTCCGCAGGGGATGCGAGTTGAGCCGACAACCGTACCGAGCCATCGGGAGTCTCGGCTCCATCGGCACGAGGCGGGAGATTGACCGGGATATCGAGTCCAGCAACGTCTCCGGGGTCCACCAACGTCTGAGCGTCCGTAGTTCTCTCGTCGTAAGCCTCGACGAACGGTCGGATCGCCGGGACGCTGTTGACGTCGGCCGTCAGTATCTCGTCGGGCGTTTCGACCGTGATTTCGAGGTCACCTCGATAGATCGCTGGCCAGAAGTACTTGACAGAGGCGTCAACGAACTCCTGTGCGAGGTCTTCGATGTCCGGTCGCTCGTCCCGCGTCGGGTCCTGGAACTCAACGACCATAGCGCTCGTTCCGCTGACAGCGGGCCGTTCAACGTGCAGTTGGTCTGCGATCCGCGACGCGCGCTCTCCCCAGAAGGACTCCGGTCGAGGGCCATCGTCCGTCTCGATAGGGTGGCAGAGCCATCCCGCACCTTGGTACGTCGTATCGTCCTCCGGGAGTTGGTGTGTAGGGAACTTGGAGCGGGCGATGAGTCGTGGGGAGTCGTCCTCACGCTCACCGTGAGCGAGGTGCGAGTTGAAGACGACCGTCGAAGCACCCGAGAACGTCCAAAGTACGGACTTACCGAGGCCGTACGAACCGCCGGCAGTCTCGTCTTGCTTGCTGCTGTAGAGTTCGTCTCGGACTAACGCGGCGTAGTTCGAGTCATCGTCCCAGCTTCCGGTCAAGCCGGTCGTGTTTCTGTCTTCAACGACAAGGAGGCGAAGTTCGGCACCGGGGTCGGTGACTCGTTCAACGACCCGTTCGTATCGATGGCCATTATGTGTGTCTGCGACCGCTCGCATCCGCTCACCGAGTCCACCGTCCCAGCCGAGTCCGTCAAGGAACTCCTCCTTCTCGTCACCCCTGAGCGTGACGAAACGGAACGCTACTTCGACTGGATCGCCGTTCGGGAGGCCTTGATCGTTCGCGTTTTGAAGGACCTCGCGGACGAACGCCTCGGAGTCGTGGTCTACGGCGTGTTTGGTCGGGTCGTCGCCGTAGCGTGGTGCACCGGGCCCACCACTGAAGAAGAACCACTTGACCGCTTCGTTAATTTGAATTTGTTCCTGATCCATGCTATAAACCGATATACTCGTACGGAACTAAGACCACCTAGTTAGTATTACTGTTACGAGTCGATGAGGCCTGTCAGTCAGAACGGACAGAGATTCTAATCAGGGGACGTCGCCACACTCTTCGCGCGGTGGAAAGTAGTCGGGAGGATGTCGTTGCCTAACGTTTATATGACGATACGCTGGAAGGAGGATTATGAAGGTAGCCGCTGTGGATCTGTTCTGCGGGGCCGGTGGACTCAGTTATGGTCTCCAGCAAGCTGGCGTCTCGGTCGTCGCAGGGATTGATCAAGACCCGGACTGTAAGTACCCATACGAACACAATATCAACGGTGAATACGTACGAGCAGACGTTCGCGCGCTGGCACAGGACCCCGAACCAATCGCACAGATGTACCCGTGGGATGCGGATCTAAAAGTCCTCGCGGCGTGCGCACCTTGTCAACCGTATTCTACGATGGGACACTCAAAGGGGAAGAATCACGAAGATCATCAAAAGTGGGGGCTGCTGAACGAGGTATCCCGGATCGCAAAGTACGTTGAACCGGACGTGGTCGTCACCGAGAACGTACTCCAGGTGAACCAAGAGGACGGCGTCTACGATGCTTTCATTGAGAGCCTTGAGTCTCAAGGGTACCACGTCAACAGCGACGATAACAAGAACGTATACTGTCCCGAATACGGGATCCCACAGAAGCGGAAGCGGTGGGTAGTCATGGCGTCCAAGCGGGGATCACTCGCTCTGCCCGACCCCCCGATTCAGAACGAGGACGGATACCCGACGGTTGAAGACACGATTGATCACCTGCCACCAATTGAGGCAGGAGAAGTCAGTGACGAGAACGACGTACATAGAGCACGTTCTCTCTCGGAAAAGAATCTGGAGCGTATCGACAACATGGAACCCGGCGGAGATTGGACTCTCTGGGAAGAGGAGGGCCTCGACCATCTCCTCGCGGACTGCCACCGGAAGGCGAGTGGACGTTCGTACAAAGCGCCCTACAGTCGGATGCGGCCCGACGAACCCTCGCCGACGATCACGACGCAGTTCTACAACTACGGCAGTGGTCGTTTTGGACACTACGATACAGACCAGAACCGAGCACTCTCGCTCCTTGAGGGAGCACTACTTCAGACGTTCCCTGAAGATTACGACTTCTACGACGAGTGGGAAGACGTCGGTGTGTCGAACCTGGGTCGGCTGATCGGTAACGCGGTCCCCCCGAAACTCGGTGAGTACATGGGGCAGGCAATCCTCTCGCACGTCGGTGTGGCAGCGCCGTCTGTTGAGTCCACCGTCGCCGACGACTGAAAGAGATTGACGTCATCTGAGACAGAGCGCCGGTTTCGGACGAACCTGCTCAAATGGGGAAAGGAGAACCGCCGCGAGTACCCGTGGCGGGAATCGGACCGAACACTGTACGAGGTGTTCGTAGCGGAGTTCTTCCTGACTCAGACGCCAGCTGATAATGTCGCAGCGGTCTATCCGAGATTCCTCGAACGATTCCCCACGCTGGAGGCGATAGCGGAAGCTAGTGAGAACGAACTCGTCGAAGCTATTGAGCCTCTTGGGTTCCATAACATGCGTGCAGGGGCGCTGAAGCAGATTGCCTCGACACACGACCACCTACCCACCGAGCCAGAATCGCTGATGGAACTCCCGCGAGTGGGCCGGTACGTGGCGAACGCCACATTGTGCTTCGCCCGTGGTGACCGGTTGTCGGTACTTGATAGGAACGTTGAGAGGGTGTACAGACGGGTATTTCGAGACGCATGGCCCGAGACAAAAGCAGATCAACTGAGTTTTACTGAGAGGTTGGTCCCCGAAGAGGCACGAGCATACAACCTTGCGCTATTAGACTTCGGAGCGATGGTATGCGGGCCAGATCCACTGTGTGGTGCTTGTTTCGCTAACGAGTACTGCGTCTATTTCCAGTCATTACAGGAGTGAGCTATCGTTCTACCGTGTGGGCACACCCACAGGTTGCGAGCTCTTTGACGACGGTGTCTCGGTGTACGTGCTAAACATGGAAAACCCTGACTAACACGTCATAACTGTGTGTGTGTGTGCGTGTGTGTCCACGATGATTAGGTCCGTCGGATAACCCACTACCCTGAGGCGCTGACAAACTCACGGGCACTGGAATCGCCCGTACATGCCTATTATAGTCGATTTTAGAGAGAAGGTGGTGATGATCCGGTCTCGGGTAGTTCGAGCAAACATTAATAAACCTTCGGTTCACACCTGCATACACACAAAACACATGGCGTACACAAAGCTCGATGCAACGTTCAAGGGGTTGGATTCGGACGAGACGTTCGTTGGGACACCACAAACCGAGTTCGCACTAAATTCGGTACTGGGAACCCTCCCCAGGGAACTCATCCAGAACACCTACGACGCGAGAGAGACCGGTGAGAAACCGAAGATCAACTTCTTTTTCGAGTGTCTTGAGGGAAGTGAACTGCAGGATTTTAAAACAGCAATCGATTGGAAACAACTTCGGCCCCATCTCGAAGCCGTCGCGGAGAACGACGAGAAGCTCGGCGTCCAGAAAGCCCTTGACCAGATTGACGAAGGGGAACTCTACATACTCGGTATCGAAGATACTCACGCAGTGGGTTTAGACGGAGACGACGATAGTCGAGACACCAATTACGCAGATCTCGTCAAAGACTTCGCTAGCTCTGGCAAGAAAGAAGGTGGTGGCATCCACGGTGTCGGTGCCTCGGTCTTGTGGGCGTTCTCTGGATTCAAACTCGTTCTCTTCCATAGTCTCGCCGCATCTGAAACGGATTCGAAACTCGTTGGCCGGTTAGACCTTCCTGACCACGTACTCGGAGGGCAAGAGTACAAAGGCGGCGGCTGGCTCGGTGTTGACGACGGTTCGCATGACCGGTCGGTCGCACTTCGGCCGGTTCCACGTGACCTCGCCGAGACGCTTAGGCTGGATCGAACTGGCGAAAACGGGACGACTTCGCTCGTCGTCGGTTTCAGAGAGCGGACACGAGCGACGAGGGAGCCGGAAGATATCGTTGACGCCATCTACGAAGCCGCAGCGCGTTACTACTGGCCACTTATCGTTGACGACGGCATTGAGGTTACTGTCGAAGGCCCGAACGACTCGACACCCCGTGAGGTCGACCCGATGTCTGTCCCACGCGTGTCCCCCTACGTCCAGGCCTACGACGCTTGGCAGAACCCAGACGACGACTTTGGTGATCCAGGCACTGTCGCGGTCGAAGAAATCGAGTTTGAGGTACCCCCAACCGATTCAGAACCAGCGATAACGGGAGAACTCGTCCTTGTGGTCAGGCTCGTTGACGAGGACAATCTCGAAAAGTACCGGAACAAAGTGGCAATGTTCCGCGGTCCACGCCACGTGGTAAAGTATAGGAACTACGGGTCAGCCTCTCGCACGACGGGCAAAGACTTCCACGCACTCCTGCTTACGGGAGGGGCCAAACATCCACCGGGCCTCAAAGCGGAGGATATACCCGACCAAGGCGATCAGGCCATCGAGTTCTTCTTCCGCGATGCCGAGCCCGAGGCCCACGACACCTGGGAAGAACCCACACCGAGATTGGCGAACGCCTACGACGACGAAAATCCCTCTAAACGTATCGTCTCCTTCCTCAAGACGACAGTAAAGAAGGAGCTCCAACAGATACTCGGTGGCGCTCAAACCGACGATGACGAACGAGTCAAGAACCTGGGGGAGGAGTTCCCGTTCTTTGAGGACGATCACGGGACTTCTGGTAAAAGAAATGGTGGCGGGGGCGGGGGCGGAAACTTACCGTTCGACGTCGTCCAGCTGGACAGCTGGTTCGACGGTGCACATCGCTATCAGGGAGAGATCGAACTCGATACACAACCAGAGAACAACTGGACGCTGACGATCTCGATTGACGAAGTCGATGGGTCCAACAAGACCATTGACCAAATCGATATCGATAGGGGGTCGTCTCCCGACGACCCGGCACCCGCGGTGCGTGACGGAGAGATCACTTACGAATTCACGAAACACACAACTCGGACCACTTTCGAGCTCTCATCGGTCGCTATCGGTGACGAGATCCTCGCAGGACGAACTCGTCTAGACTTTGAGTACGACCTCTCCCCGGGTGGTCAACCATGAGCACGAACTCTGGTCACAAACGTGTAGACGCGTACCCCTACCGGTACGCCGGTGAAGTCTTGGGTTTCGACTTTGTGAAGTACGAACTTAACACCGGAGCGAGCCAATCCCTCGGAGACACCCTGAGCCTCAATCTCGCGTCAGAAGAAACCTGGGCTACAGGCGAACTCACGGTCGAAGTGTCGGTCACCCAGCATAGTCTAAACAGGGTGTTCCCCTCTTCTGCCCCCTACGACGGAGCGTTAGTGGTCGTTGCGTACTGCCCCACGAATCACCATCGGTTCGAGACTGTCGTTGAAGGTCCACTACTCACCGAGGGTACCTACAGCAACACAATCGATCTTGAGTACGACAGCATCCGGGGGCGGGTTGAACTCACACCGCTACTGGTACGGACCAAGAAGCTGAAGAAACAACCATCTGGCCACTCAGGACCACCGTTCGCGGAACGCGTAGGACGAAAACTCGCCCACGGGATCTCGGGGCACCTCGATATTGACGATCCACTTGGCGGTCGGTCGAAGAATCTGCCGACTATCCCCCGGTCGTTTGCTGATGCTCCCTTCCCCGCCGATGATGGGAATATGTGGTACCTCCAGTTAACCGACCCAGCCAAACCGAAGCTCTTCATCAACTCGGACCACGGGTTCCTTCAGTCATTTTTTGAGGACGAAGGACAACACTCTCGCGGTCGGATTCGGCAGCTAGTCGTTGATCTTCAGGGAACCCAGATCCTGACACAGTTCGTCCTTCAAGCAGCAGAATTGTACGCCATCGACGGCGAAACAAGATTCGATTGGCAAGACCGCATGCTGACCGACGTGTGCAGTGACGTTTTCGAAGGGAAGACTTCGGAGGAAGTCAGCGAGATGCTTGAGCCGGGTAATCTATCGGACACGCTCAATTCAATCACCACGACTGTTCAGCGCCGCCGCGCTCCACACGAATCTCTCGAACGCGTCCTTGACCTAAACATATGAGCCAAGACACACTCTACAGACTGGGTACCGACGCCTCAGTCCTCGTCACAGAGGATCTGATGCACGGAGACACGCCTCGCTACTCTGAGGACCGCCTCAGAGAGTATCGTACAGACACCGAACACACTGCCAACCTCACCAACCTCGGTCGAGTCCTCGACTACGTCGTCACGGAGAGTGACCTGGATCCCGGTGAAGAAGCTATCGACGCGGTCGTCGCACCGGCTGTGCGAAAATACATCGACATTCCGCTCCGGGATGCGGGCGATCCACGGATCTGGCACTATCTTTCGATCGGGTGGCGTCCGGACTTCGTTCGGTACCGCTGGCCACGCACAGGTCCCAACCGGACTAAGAAGTCGATGACCGAGAAGTTCCTCGGCTCGACCCAAGACCTCTACACGAACGCGTTTTCACGCCTCTGGTTCATGGCCGAGTTTACCAGAGATGGCGACGATTACAGCGAGACCGAGGCGATACTCAAAACGACGTACAAATCCGAGCGCATATTCGACCGGATGGATCTCAGGCGACCTCGTACTGGTCGCGTTCTCTCTCGAATAGCGAACCGCGAATCGGATAACGAGATTGTGGAAAGAACTGCGAAAGCGGTCAGTCATCAATGGTCGGTGACGAGTGAGGAGCACCTCACAGATCAGCAACTTGGGGAGATTATTGACGAAATATATCAAGAGAGCAAATAAAATGCGTGTCGTTGTAGATCTCCCTACAGAACTCGTCGATCAAATTCGATCCGCGATAGAGCAGGGTAACTACGCGGGTCCAGAAGAGTTTCTGGAGCAAGCACTCCACACACAGTTGAGACTAGAATCCGGCGAACAACAGACGCTGACGTCGTTCAGTGAGGCTGTTCAACCCAGGAATCAGGAGGCTGAGCCAAGTTCTTTCCGAGAGACTTTGGCTGGCGAGCAGACGCGTAATGTCAACGATGACAGTTCTGAGCTTGAAGATCTTTCCGTCCGTGATTTCGACGTCTTGACCATTGATCCACCTTCTCCGAGTCGAATCGATACTGGTCCGCTATGGGGACAGTACAACCGCATCCTCCCGATGAAGGTCTCTGTAAGGAGACTCGCTATTGAACTAGATAAGGTGGACGCGGAGGGAATCGCCTATGACGAGTTTCGTGAGGAGACAGCAGCGGTTGCACGAGCGTATGGTCTCCAGCTGGAGGAGAGTGATAAGGAGGCGGGACGAGGTCGTGGTGAAAAGTTCTCGGCTGGATTTCCGACGGGTGATAAAGTTGAGAGCTCCCTGAATCGGTTCAAAACACACTTCGTGGGCCAGATTGACTCAACCGGCAGCCTAACTGGTTCACTCCCCAACCTCCAATTCGTGAACATCTCCCCAAGCACGCGTGAGTTCGGCCTCTCCGATGCAGGCCTTGATTTTGCCCAAGTCAAGAATCCCGTCCTTGACGAGAGTCTTCGGTGCGAAAACCCGCTCTCTGAAAGTGAACGACGATTCTACCTTGACCACGTAAATAGTGAACTGCACGCGGAGTACAATGCGATGGAAGTGGTGGCCGAAGCGATTGTAGAAGGCGTCAATCGACCAGAGCCCCTCAGCGAACGTGTGGCAGAGCTCTCCGAAGACTGGACCTCGGCACAGGCTAGTACAATCCGTTCTGGACTCATCGGCAGAATGAACGAGCTCGGTCTAGTCTCTCGAAAGCGCGTCGGAACGCGGGGTGTCGGGTACGAGTTGACGGTGGATGGCGAGCGAGAATTATTGTAACTTATATCGATCTGGTACGTTCTCCTCGCGGTGTACTAAACCTTGAACCGAGACCACGACTCGCAGCGAAAGACTTGGACCCTGCACGACCTCGTAGTGCGACAAATCCGAAAATAACCTACGGAATCAGATAGAGGGACGACGGGAGGCTGTCTCTATATGGTGGTTTTTATTCGCTCGCGTGTCTTACTGCCAGCCAGTGACTCTCTACGCAACTGCTGTACATCTATGGTCTCGGGGCGGTCCTCTCAACAGGGACCGCTGTGACGAGCGAACGGTGGGTGATCGTTGATGACGTCTAACGAGGGCGCACCGAGTGAAGAGCCACTTATCCTCCACTGTTTCGCGGACTACGGGACGGAATCAGAGGTACTCAGCGACTTCGGGAACGTAATCCGGGTCGGAATTGACCCCAAGGACACGAACGAAAGTACGCCGATCAAAGCAGACGCCCACGTTAAGGACAAGGAGTGGGACCTCCCAATCAAGGATGGCGTCACGTTTGATCTAGGACTGTTCCACCCGGTCTGCTCACGGTGGGCTGCGACGACTAGCATCTCCGGGAATCCCGACGAGCACGAGAACATGATCCCGAGTGCGCGGATATTGGCGGAGAAGTATTGCGACCACTACATCATTGAGAACGTCCCGCGCGCCCCACTTAACGATCCTGTCGTGTTGAATGGGCGGATGTTCGGTATGCCCATTGAGTACGAGCGTGCCTTCGAGACCTCTTTCAGAGTGTCACAGCCCCCCCGAGAGAGGCGGTTCCTGACGACAGATGGATCAACTGAGAAGGCTGAGACTTCGTCGTTCTTCTTCTCTGAACGGTCCAGAGAGTGGTGGGCAGCGGTCAAGAACTACCCACCGGGACCGTATCCGAAGAGCCACTTAGCAAAGAACGCGATCCCCGCACCGTACATCTACTACCTGGTTCGGCTGTGGTTGATGGCGTATGAGGACGAACAGGGGATATCGGAGGGACGCGTGGACTACTCCGACTACGACGAGCGGATGGACACTAAGCGTAAAAGCGAGGACAATCGCCAGTTAGACGAGTTTTGACACGCGACAAAACAGACATCCGATACGAACAAGTGGGTCGCCGGTCTCGGTTGGAGGTACAGTCTGATGGGTAAGAAGGAGGGCTACGTGTATCTGGACCGGGAGTCAGGCACGTCGTATGTTGGGGATCCGTTCATTGGGGTGCCCGTCTCCCGTGACATCGTCGAATCCGTCGCCACTCAGTATCACGTGGAGGCCGATTCACTCGCCAGAGCCCTGCGAGAAGTACGAAGTATATCCGTCATCAATGTCGAGACTCTCTTCACTGGGTTTGACCCCCTTCCAGTGGGGCGGAGTGACGGTGGGCTATTGTACGTGCTAGTCGAGGCAGATGGGTGTTGGGATGCTGCTGCTGAACGAATCGGACTCACAGAAGACGGCCGCGACGCCGCCGCAGCCGCTCACGACCGACAGGTCAGAAAAGTGGCTGAAGACAGGGAAGTTAGATTCGGTAGTGGATTCGTTGTCTCGTGTTCGGAATTCCCCGCAGGCGCTATTGACGACATCGTAGCGGTGGTCGAAAGGACTAGATTAACGAACCGGCAGGCGACGACGTGGGTTCTCTCGCAGTACGTCCCAGGTAGTGATGCAATTGCCCGAATACTCTCGATCCCCGAATCAATCGTTCAGTCGGAACTCGCTATAGTTGACCGCACTACGCGGCGGAGCGCAGCGGAGACACGGACTCTCGACGTCCCTGGACCACTCACTCGCCTTGACCCGGAGCCTCAGTCCCCAGAGTGGATGGGACTAAATTGGTCGGGGTGGTTCGACCTTCGAGACTGGCAAACGCTCCGTGATGAACTGCCACGTCGTCCGGGTCTCTACAGAGTTCGACACACGGAACTCCCGGGTTTGATGTACGTAGGGGAATCGGGGGCGGAGGGAGGCGTTCGACAGCGAGTAGGGCTTAGCCTATCAGCTGGGTTGAATGAATCAGATCGACAGACTGGAGACCAACATGGTGCGGCGCGTCCCCTTCGGCGAATCACCGAGACTGCAGGGGGAAGGATGGAGGTCTCTGTCACGACACCACCGATATCGTCGAGCCAGAGACATCGCCGTGCGATCGAAGCGACTCTGGTGGCGATCTGTCGGAGGGAGACCGGCTGGACTCCTATAGTCCAGCTGAACAGAGAGCCTGCGGAGCACGTGAGTGGGCCTCACGGCGAGTTACTCCACAAGCTAATGGACGTCGCAGAACGGTCCTCGTATACCGTACCATCCTGGCGGCCTTGGCGTGACGTGACCGCCCCGCACTGGTTGGGACTTGACTGGACCGAGAGTCGTCCGCTCTCTGAGCGAGACGTGATCGACAGTAGTGGAGTTCATGCGTTTCGACTGTGGCGAGGGGATCAAACGGGAGAACGATGGGACCGAACAGTCCAAGAGGTCGGAACAACAGGGTCGATAGCGAGTCGCCTCTTCACCCTACAGAACGAATATGGAGACGATGTACGTTTCTCTGTCGCAACCCTTGAGGGGCTAAGTACTGACAATCGGCGACGCTCGCGTGAACTCAGCGAAGTCCGCTACGACCTTGTTGGCGCACACTACTTGGCCACCGGCAACCCCCCAGAGGCACAATTCTGACCAGGATTCGGAGACCGCATCACCAACGGACCGCACACATTTATGTCAGCGGGAGAGCGTTGTGGTATTCATGAACCGTACCGTAACCTTTCCTGATATATCTGCGGTTACATTCGCTAGTATCGGTGAGGTATCGTGATGAGTGGTCAGTGGGGATTCACGACGTCTCGACCGACTGATGCCCGATACGGTGACGACGTCGCCAAGTACGCGATGTCGCACGGTGAACCGGGGCTGAAGACGTTCGTTCGGGAGGTGTTACAGAACTCGAACGACGCACGGTTGGATAACGATCAACCTGCACGCGTGACGTTCAAGCTGGAATCCTTACAGGACGACGAGGCAATTGAGTACCTCAGAGCACTCGATATCGAGACGTGGTCCGAGCACGCCAACTTGGCGACAGACACGGAGAGCGGCAAGCACATCGCGGAGGCGATCAAGCGTATAAAAGACGACGAGGAGATCCGCATCCTGACTATCGAGGACGAGAACACAGAGGGTCTCCTTGGCGAGGAGAACGCCGACGAGTCGAACTTCACCGCTCTGGTCCGAGACGTGCTATTCAGCAGCAAGTCGGGGGATACCGCCGGCGGGAGTTACGGTCTGGGAAAGGCCGTCCTCTGGCTGTACTCAGGTCTATCACTCGTCATGTTCAACTCAACGCTGAGTGAACCCTCCCCGAACGACCAGTCACCTCGATTGATCGGTCGGACGCGCTTGCCTACGCACAAATCGGAGGATGGCGATACAGTCTACCAAGGTCACGGCTGGTATGGTAGTCTGAATGGTGGCGAGGGGGGCGCGAGACCAGAGTCCGTCTGGGGGGAAGAAGCCGAATCGATAGCGGACGACCTACGATTGAGTCGTCCGGACGCACCAGGAACGAGCATTCAAGTCGTGGACTTCCGCGTGCCTACAGCGGAAGAGCGACTGGACGACGAAGAGTTAGCGGACCAGATCACGGGGATGGCAATAGAGTGGTTCTGGCCCGCGGTCTATCGTGGTGATCTGGAGGTAGCAGTTGAGGTGAACGGTGAGACCAAGCAAGCGAATATCGATGAGTATCCGCAGTACGAACCCTTTACGAGCTGCCTGAACGACCGTAATGACTCGGTCGGCCAGCTAGACGAACCAGGAGACGTTGCGCAGGCGACCATCTCCCTTGACGTCCCCGAGAAGAGCGACGGCGGTGGCGGTGCAGACGGCCAACTTGACTTGCTGGTTCGGCATGCAGATCCAGGTGAGTACCGACATCGGAACCAAGTGGCGTTCGTTCGGGGTGCGGGGATGGTCGTCGAATACTACGATCGGGACCGGGTCGTTGTAGGTAACCAGGACTTCCATTCCGTTCTCCTCGGTGGGCGTGCGCGGCCGTGGGGAACCGACGAAGGTCCAGGAGAGACTGACACTGTCGTGGAGGAATTCTTGACCGCTGCAGAGCCACCTCAGCATGACGAATGGGTGCGAACCGAGGCACTAGCGAACGCCTATTCTCGGGGATTCCGGACCGCAGTAGAGGGTATCAAGTCGGACGTGACCGAGACATTGCGTAGGCTCGTCGCACCCAACGTTGATCGGGGTGCGACCGGACCACAACGTCTGGGAAATCGGTTCAAGATCGGGAACGAATCCCGAGGGGGCCGTTCTGATCGTGAGTCCCCCAGTAGTCAACGTGTCACCGGAGACACGAACATCTCGTTCGACGAAGTGTATACTCACTGGTCATTCAACGGCGAAGTGGAGCCTCTGAGCGATAGTAACGAGATACGGGCGGTCACCGTCTCACTTGTCCGGATGGCAGAGGAGAGAGCGACATCGGATCGCCTTCCCGTTCAGAATATCTCGTCAGACACAGCCGGGGTTTCGATATCGCTCCCGGAACAGAAGGGTGTCCAAGTAGGACGGCTGGAGCCTGCTCCTGGTACATCGAAGATCTCTTTCGAGGGTGTGTCCACAGAAGACCACAGACAAGTCGAGACCAGATTGAAGGTGTCGGTTGACGTGGCAGAACGGAGGGATGAGTAATGGCGACTGTGAGTGAGGGAGTCGAAGAAGTTAAACCGGACGAAGAAGGCGGAGAGGAGGTTCAGACCGGTAGTTTAGTCAGCCAGTCCCTCCCACACGAATACCAAGAGGAGGCGCTCGAATTCAACGTCGAGTCATTCCGTCTGGACGGGGCTCCCCTCGGTGATCGAGGAGACCTTGACGAGGAGGACCGATACCTGTCGCTGGTGGACGAGGGTAACTGGGAGCTGTTGGAGTTAGACGGTACAGTTACCGTCGATCAAGACACTATCGAGGACGTCTTCCCGTTCAACGAATGGGAAGAGACACCGGGTCGCCTCGCACTGGTGAAGGAGAATCCCCTCGCAATTAGCCGAGACCGGCAGATACTCGCCGACTCACCACTGGATAGTGGATCCCACGAGTTCACGCTGAGCATCGAACGTGACGACCACCGCGGGCGAGTGAAGATCAAGCCGTTCCTCACCAGAACCGAGAAAGGCGGCTCCAGTGGGTCTAAGCACGCGTCCAAGGTTGGCGCACGAGTCGCTGACGGGCTCTCGTGGATCATTCGACTTGACGAGAGGGATGACGGTGGGAGTCTTCTCATGCCGATCATTGAGGATTTCAGCGATTACGACAGCTTCCCCGACGAGAACCACATCCACTATCTCAGTCTGGAGGCTCCTCGGAACCCGCAGCTCTACCTGAACAGGGAACACCCACAGGTGGTTGAGGTTCTGAAAAACACGGGAGCCACAGGCGGGCCACCACGGCTACGTGACGTACTCTACGACTACATTGAGCACTCCGTCTGGACGCAGCTACTGATGCAGACTGCGCACGACACGAGCCCCGACACAGGGGAACCGGAGTACGGCTGGCAGGAAGACGTATTAGATATCTTCTTGGACGATTTGTATCCGGGTCTTGATGACGACACGGCGGCGATTCAACTCGCCGAGGACGTTCGGAGTCACGTCGATATCCCAGACCTCGTCCAGAGGATCGAACGTGCGGTACATCAGCAGTACGACATCCCATCCGACACAACGAACCTAATTGAGGAGGCGATCCAGAGTGACGACTGAGCTTTACCACCTGCAGAGTGCGGCCCACCCGATGATCGACAATCGTTTCCTTGCGGGCGAGCGGGAGCTCACGGAGGACGACCTCCGTCCGTACTTACAGCCGCTAGGTCGTTCCATAGACCTCAGTCCAATAGACGAGCGCATTGAGGAGATCCGTGAAGACGACGACATTGACGCCCATTCTTCACTCATCGACGCCGAGTTAGCACCGACACTCCACCGCACACTTGATCTGACACACAACGAGGCAGCGGACGCCGGGCTGTGGCACTACCTCTGTACCCTGCAGTTCCCGGGGTTCGTTCACTACAGGTGGGATCACGTATTCGACCCGGAGAGCCCGGGGAACATGGAGGAGAAGTTTCTGAAGGCCGGAACCGACGCCTACTCTAATGCACTTCACCGGATTTGGTGGGGTGCTGAACTCACCTACGAGGAAGGTGATTCAGGGGAAGTTGAGGATCGAGACTATAGTAGGACGAAACGAGTCCTCGGATTCCAAGAACTCGCCAACGACATCTTGGACCACGACTTCGCGCGGTACGTTCCCGTCACACACGCTTGCGGTGATCTTCTCTGTCACGACGCACTGAACGAGATCAAAGACGAGGGTACGTACGCCGATCCCCCGTCAAACAGCGACATCGTAAGCCGAACAACGACACTACTCCGGGAGGAACTGACGGTTCGACGTGTTGAGATGATGGAGGAAGACGACATTGTGGAGACGATAGAGGACCTCCGTGACGACGTGATGCGTCGGGAGGCTGGCTGGGCTTAGCGCGGATCCCAGTTTCTCACTTGACGTAGTCGCCCCCACGAACTTAAGCTAAGAGGCTCCGCTGAAATCCTACTGGCTCGGCATCCTTCCACTGATAGAACGGTTTGGGAGGACTGGAAGTCAATAACCGATAAGCACAGTTTTGAACGGGACATCTACCCGTGCAGATCGATAGAGGTCATCAACGACTTTTCGAGTCTTATCGAAGGAAAGCGTGGGCCCATTCGAATTCTCTGAGGAGTTCGACAGAGCCACGTTGACTTAATCAGGTCCGTACTGGTGAGCATGTTCAAGCCCTGCACGTGGGTCTGGATCAACGTAGGTCTCCTCAGTAATTTTGACTGATGAGTGTCCCATCTGTTTGGAGACCTCCCATAGCCCCGCACCGGTCTCGTGGACCATGTACGTCCCATAGCCGTGGCGAACATTGTGAGCGCTGATCAGCCACCGATTAGCGACCTTGTCACCGTTCTCGTCTGTCGCGGCATTCGCGTCGGCGTACAGCTTTCGATTAAGTCCCGCTTTTTTCGCGGCGTCGATCACGATCTCGTTGATCCGTCCTGGCGACAACGGGGCACCGCGTTCACCGACGAGTAGGCGATCGTGGTCTGCAGTAGCGGCCATCTCGTCACGGTACCCATGATCAAGCCACTCGGACAGCAATCCTTCTGCTGTCCGTTGGTACGCAAGCACGCGTTCCTGATCGTTCTTTGCGACGGCTACGCGTATCGTAATCTCTCGTGAGTCACGGTCAACGTCGTCCAGTGTGAGTTGCGAGAGTTCACCCCGTCGCATCCCTGTTTGCCAGAGCAGTCTGATGATCAGCTGATCGCGCACCCGATTCCGACCTACGTGTTCCTCCATCTGGCGGACCTCGGATTTGCTCACAGCGTACGTCTCGTCTTCTCCTAGTTGCTTGGATTGTTCCGTGCTCTTGGTCAGGCCGAACAGCTCGCCCTTCTTGTCGTTCCACCGTCCGAGCGGGTTGTCTTCCAAGAGATCCATACTGAGCAGCCACTCGTAGAACGAGTGGATCCGATCCCATCGATAACGAGGGGTCGTGCCGTTGAACTCGTTTGAGAGGTCCTGCCCTAGCTGGTTCGAAGCGACCGGTGTGACATCAAGTACCGATTCAATGTTGTTCTGGTCCAACCAGTGGTCGTACCACCGGAGGTCCTGCTTGTATCGCACCGTGCTCCCCGATTTACGCAGTTCGGGATCGGTGTCGTCGGTCCCGGATTCAAGTTGACCGATGTACTGTTCAATCTCGGGGCGGCACTCTTCAACGTCCTTGTATCGGGGCGGCATCGTTACTCGCGGGTCTTGTAGTAGCGGCGTTCGGTCCGGTTCCCTTCACTACGCGAGGTCGTTGTCTGGGTCTCTCGGGACCCGCTGGTGCTGAAGGATTGATCGGTGTGACTCGGCGGTGTGTTCACGTCAATGTCGTCATGCGTAGGGACGTCCTCGCCGTCCTCACGACGGAGGTCCTCTCTGACGAACTCAACATCGGGGTAGTACTCCTGCATACGTGAGCAGGCACGGCGGACGTCGGCGATGTTCTCGTTGAAGTACTGTGACCAGAGGTAGGGAGTGGAGATCTTCTGTGCGAGGACGAAGTCGCTCGCGTCCTCAAGTTCATCGGGATCGCGGATGTTCGGGAGGTCGGAGGCGCTCTGGTGGACGGGGAGGGCGGAGTAGATGTCGCGGGCGAGCTTGTCGATCTTGTCGTCATTGTTGACGCGTGAGTCAATGGAGAGGACGTGTTCTTCCAGTTCGTTGAGTCGTTCCGTCACCGGCGATATACCGACATCAACGGCTTGGACGATCTCCTCGGGGTCGATAGAGACGTCTTCCTTGTCGTCGGTGGTGAAATTGTACGCGGCGAGTCGGAAGAACTGGCTCAGGGAGCCACACTCGTTGTTGTCCTCAACGAACGATTCGAATCGTTCCCGTTCGTCGGGTGTGAGTCGTACCCCGACGGTTTCGGTGCGTTCTACCATACTGGTGTTCCACGTTAATGGCTGGAACGTGTTAAGCGTATGCTTAACAACAGCAGGGAGAACCGCGTCATCTAGACGGCGCGGCTCCGACCACCCCGTTTTTCGGCGCGCGGCGACGACTGGGGCCGCGTGTCTTTCTCTCTGCGGCGTTCGCCCGGCGGCGGGTGTCCGCAACGAAAACACCTAAGCGGGCGGCGTGCCCGCGTCCGGGTAGTGGACGCTTCGATACCGGACCTGCTGCGGCTGGCCGTCGTGCCGGCGCTCGGCTGGGCGGCCTACCGGGACTCGCGGACGCGCCGCGTCCCCAACAGCCTCTGGGGGCCGCTCGTCCTCCTGGGCGGCGTGCTCCTCCTCTGGGAGGGACTGCTGGCGCTCGGCGAGCCGGGCGCGTTCCGGCTGTTCGCCGTCAGGGTGGCGTTCAGCCTGCTGTTCGTGGTGCCGCTGGCGTACGGGTTCTGGTACGTCGGCGGGTTCGGCGGCGCGGACGCCCGCGCGTTCATGACGCTCGCCGTGGTGTACCCGACCTACCCCGCCTACGAGGCCGCCGGCTACTCGCTGCCGGTCGTGGAGACGACGCTCGGAGTGTTCTCGCTGACCATCCTGACGAACACGGTGCTGCTGGGGCTGGCGTACCCGCTCGTGCTCGGCGCGCGCAACGCCCTCGACGGCGAGCTCTCGGTGGTGATGTTCGTCGGGCGGCGCGTCCCCGTCGGCGACCTCACCGACGTCCACGGCAGCCTCCTGGAGTCGCGGTCGGGGTTCACGCGCGACGGCCTGGACCTGGACGCGCTCCGGATGTATCTGCGGTGGCGGGACCTGACGCTGACGGACCTGCGCGTCGACCCCGAACTGCGGGACCCGGCGACGCTCCCCGAGGACCCGGGCGACCCGACGGACGGCGCGGTGGCGACCGACGGGAGCGGCGACCCCTGGGGGGCGGCGGCGTTCCTCGACGACATCGAGGGGTCGGCGTACGGCACGACGCCCGCCCAGCTCCGCGAGGGCCTGGACGTCGTCGTCGACAGCGACGAGGTGTGGGTGACGCCGGGCGTGCCGTTCATCGTGCCGCTGTTCGTCGGCCTCCTGGTGGCGCTCACGGCCGGCGACGTGCTGTTCGTCCTCCTGGACGCGCTCGGGTTCGTGCCGGCGTGAGCGCGCCGCGTCCGGTCAGCCGCTGGGCGGGCGGGGACCGGTCAGCCGCTGGGCGGGCGGCCTTCGGGCCGCCGCGCTCGTGCCGCGGTCGCAACCGCTAACCCGCGCGCGCCCCTGGCGTCGGTATGGACTTCGCCGTGGACCTCGACTTCGGCGACGACGGCCTGGTGCCGGTCGTCGCGCAGGACGTCGACACCGACGAGGTGGTGATGCTCGCGTACGCGACCCGGGAGGCCGTCGAGCGCACCGTCGAGACGGGCCGCGCGCACTACTACTCGCGGTCCCGCGAGGAGCTCTGGGAGAAGGGCGCGACCAGCGGCCACACTCAGGCCGTCGAGGACGTGCGCGTGGACTGCGACGGCGACGCGCTCCTGTACCGCGTCCGCCAGCGGGGCGGCGCGTGCCACACCGGCTACCACTCGTGTTTCCACCGGACGGTGGACGGCGACGTCGTCGGCGAGCGCGCGTTCGACCCCGACGAGGTCTACTGACGGCGCCGCCGCACCGCCGCACCGCCGCACCGCCGCGGTCGCGACAGAAGGCCTATCAGCGCGTGCCACGTCGTGTGACGTGATGCCAGACGCGCACGTCGCCAGCGACGCCGGCGACGCGGCCCCCGCCGCCGACGCGGACGCGCTCGCCGCCGACCTCGAGGCCGCCGCGGACGCCGTCGCGGACGCACGCGACCGCGTCGACGACGTCGGCGAGACCGAACTGCGCGCCCTCCGGGACGCCCTGGACGGCCTCGACCGCCTGTTCGACCAGTACGAGGCCGACGCCACCGGCACCGGCGACTTCCAGTCGTACATCGCGTTCCAGGACGACCTCGTCGCGTTCGTCGAGGACCTCGACGACGACCTCCCGGAGCGCGAGGCCTTCGAGTCGCTGCTGGACCTCTTCAAGAAGCGACGGCTCTCCGAGTCGGACTTCGCGGAGGCGCGCGGCCGGCTGGCGGACGCCCGCGACCTCGTCGGCCGCCTCGACGACCTCCGGGACGCGCGAGCGGAGTACAGCGAGGTCCGCAAGCGCGCCGCCGAGCGCGCCGACGAGTACGCCGACGAGGTGGCGCGCCTCGAGCGCCTCCGGCGCCTCGGGGACGCGGACCTCGACGCCCCCACCGACGAGCTCCGCGACCCGATCCAGCGCTACGACGGCGCCGTCCGCGAGGCGTTCCGCGAGTTCCGGTCGTCGGCGCCCGCCCGGGACGTCCTCGGGCTCGTCGAGACGGCGCGGGCGTACCCGCTCGTGGGCTTCGACCCGGTGCCCGACGACCTCGCGTCGTTCGTCGCGGCCCGCGACGCCGGCGCCGAGCCGATCCCCCAGCTGCTGGAGTACGCCGACTACTCGCCGTCGAAGCTCGACCACTACGTCGGCGAGCCGTCGGCGCTGAAGCGCGCGGTCGGCGGGAACCGCACGTACCTCGACCGGCTGGACGCCGCGCCGCTGACCGTGGGGTGGCCGCCGGCGCCCGCCGACGAACTCCGCCACCGCCTGGACGAACTCGTCTCCGTCGTCGCGCGCTTCGCCGGCGAGGACGTGGTCGCGGCGCTGCACGACGTCCGCGAGGCGGTCCGCCGCGACGACTACCGTCGCCTCCGGGACGCCGCGGTCGCCGAGCACGAGCTCACGGACGCCGAGAAGCGGGAGATCGAGGCGGGCGTCGGCGACGACCTCGCGGCGGCGCGCGCGGCCGAACGCAGGCTCCGGGACGCACTCGCGGAGCACTGACGGCGCGGCGACGCGGCGGACCGCTGGTGCCTGCGCGTCAGCGCGGCGGACCGCTGGTGTCTCCGTGGCGGCGCGGTCGACCGCGCTGTCTACCCGTCGACGCCGGCCTTCGCGGCGCGCAGCGCCGCGGCGTACGCCTCGGCCAGCGTCTGCGCGCGGTCCCGCTCGGCGGCCTCCGCGTAGATGCGGACGACCGGCTCCGTGCCCGACGGCCGCACGAGCACCCACGCGTCGCCGTAGTCGAGGCGGTAGCCGTCGATGGTCGTGCGGTCGGCGTCCGCGTCGAGCGCGCGCTCCTCTGCGGCGTCCAGCAGCGCCTCGCGCTCCGCGTCGTTGTCGTAGCCGACGTTCACGCGGACGTTGTGGTAGTCGCTGTACGGCGCGACCACCTCGCTGGCCGGCCGGTCGGCGAGCAGTTCGAGGAACCGCGCGCCCGTGTACGCGCCGTCCCTCGTCGTCCGGTACCCCGGGAAGATGATGCCGCCGTTGCCCTCGCCGGCGA
Organism: Halobacterium yunchengense; assembly: GCF_037031165.1. Taxonomy (NCBI): domain Archaea; kingdom Methanobacteriati; phylum Methanobacteriota; class Halobacteria; order Halobacteriales; family Halobacteriaceae; genus Halobacterium; species Halobacterium yunchengense. The sequence goes on from NZ_JAYEZL010000002.1 coordinate 89,157, forward strand.
CCGGCACCGTCTCGCCCTCCGACTCGAGCTGGCGGATGCGCGTCATGATGTGCGTCGAGCCGATGGGCGTCAACTCGAGGTCCGCGCCCGTGCGCTCGCAGACGTCGACGAGCCGCTGGCTGACGTTCACCGCCGACACCGTGGTGTCGCCCTCGCCGAGTTCCGCCTCCGCGAGCGCGGCGAGCGTCGCGTCGCCCTCGACGTACTCGCCGCGCTCGTCGAAGAAGATGGCGCGGTCCGCGTCGCCGTCGTGCGCGACGCCGACGTCCGCGTCCGCGGCCACGACGAGCCGCCCGAGGTCGTCGAGGTTCTCCGCGACCGGCTCGGGGTCCCGCCCCGGGAAGTGGCCGTCGGGCTGGGCGTTCACGGTGACGACCTTGCAGCCGAGCCGGCGGTAGAACTCGGGGCTGGTGAGCGCGCCGGCGCCGTGGCCGGGGTCCAGCGCCACCGTCAGGTTCGCGTCCGCGACCGCGTCACGGTCGACCGCGGCCAGCAGCTGGTCGACGTACCGGCGGCGCGCGGCCGCGACGTCGCGGTCGCGGCCGACCTCGTCCCACGCGACGCCCTCGTACTGTTCGGTGAGGTACTTGCGCTCGACGCGCTCGAGCTCGTCGACGTGCAGTTCGACGCCGTCCGCGCCGACGAGCTTCACGCCGTTGTACTCCGCTGGGTTGTGGCTCGCGGTCACCATCACCGCCGGCACGCCCTCGCGCTCGGCGTACGCCTGCACCCCCGGCGTCGGCACCACGCCGAGCCGGTCGACGTCCGCGCCGACGCTCTGCAGGCCGCTGGTCGCGGCGTTCACGAGCATCCGGCCGGTCGTCCGCGTGTCGCGGGCGACCGCCACGCGGTCGGCGCGCCACACCGACCCCGCGGCCTTCGCGACCCCCTGTACGAACCCCGGCGTGAGCTCCTCGTTCGCCACCCCGCGAGTCCCGCTCGACCCGAAGACCTTCATGGGTCGTCCTCCGCGTGCGCCCCCCTAATCGCTTCCGAACTGGCGGACGCCGGCGCGAGCGTCTCGCCGTCCTCCGTCTCGACGCGGATCCGGTAGTCGGCGCCGTCGAAGCGGTAGACGCCGTCGGTGTCCCCGCAGGCGTCCCGGAGGGCCGCGAGCAGGGACTCGGCGGTGTCGCGGTCGGTCTCCGCGGTCACCCACTCGTCGGTCGGCGCGTTCCGCGCGGACGCCAGCGAGCGCTCGAGCACGTCGTGGTCGTCCACGAGGCCGGCCGGCAGCTCGCAGTGGTGGTCGCCCGCCTCGGCGTCGTCGACTGGCGTCACTCGCAGGTCCACCGGGTCCTCGCGGACCAGCCCCGTACAGCCGGCGGTGACAGCGAGCGAGGCTACGCCGGCGAGGAACGACCGTCGTCGCATACGGAGTGGCGTACGGCAGCCACGGCAAAGGGTTTTCGTCACCGCGCGCGGGGCAACCGCAACGCTGACGCCGCCGCGCGGCGCGCGTCCACGTATGCCGACGATCCGCGAGAAGCGCGTCTACGTGGACCAGTCCGGGACCGTGGCGGCGTACGTCGCGGCCGCGCTCGGCGTCGCGGTCGCGCGCGTCTCCGACGACAAGATCGGCGAGTTCGCGCTCGCGCACCGGTGTACGGCCCGGGACGTCGCCGCGACGGCGCTCGGCGTCGCCGCCGCCACCGCGGAGGACGTCCTCGTCGAGGCGGACGGCGGCGACGGGGACGCGTTCGCCGCGACCGGGTTCGGGCCGGCGGTCGCGGTCACCGGCGACGGCGACGGCGTGCTCGCCGCCGGCGAGGACGGCCGGCTCGCGCGCTACGACGGCGACGACTGGACGACCGTCGGCGCGCTCGACGACGAGGTTCGCGCGCTCGACGGCGGTCTCGTCGCGGCCGCCGACGGCGTCCACCGCGTCACCGCCGACGGCGTCGAGGGCGTGGGTCTGGACGACGCGCGCGACGTGGCCGCCGGTGCCGTCCCGCTCGCGGCGACCGCGGACGGCCTCTTCCGGCTCGGCGCCGGCTGGATGCGGACGCTCGACGGCGGCTTCGAGGTCGCGGCCGCCGACCCCGTCACCGGCGACGGCGGCCTCGAGCGCGCGCACGCCGCCACCGCCGACGCGCTCTACGAGCACGACCCCGCCGCGGCCGCGGGCGACGGCTGGGCGGTCCGGGACCTCCCCGTGGACGGCGCGGTCGCGGACGTCGCGTACGCGACGGACGCCACCGTCGTCCTCACCGCGGACGGCGCGCTCGCCGCGGACGCCGGCGACGGCTTCCGGCACCGCAGCCTCGGGCTCCGGGACGCGAGCGCGCTCGCGGTCGTCGCCGAAGGAAACGCGTAAGCCGCCGGCCGCCGACGCCTCCGGTATGATACTGAGCGGGTCCGCCACCCAGCAGCTCGCCGCCGCGCTCGCGGCGGCCCTGGGCGAGGACCTCGGGCGCGTCGAGTACGACTCGTTCCCCGACGGCGAGCAGCTGGTGCGCGTCCCCGCGGTCGACGGCCGCGCCGTCGTCGTCGCCTCGACGGTGTCCAGCGACACCCACGTCGAGGTCCTCCAGCTGCAGGACGCCGCCCGCGAGGCGGGCGCCAGCGAGGTCGTCACCGTCCTCCCCTACATGGGGTACGCGCGCCAGGACGAGGCCTTCGAGGCCGGCGAGCCCGTGTCCGCGCGAGCGGTCGCGCGCGCCGTCTCCACGGGCACGGACCGCGTGGTCACCGTCTGCCCGCACGAGGACGCCGTCCTGGACTTCTTCGACGTGCCAGCGACCGGCGTCGACGCCGCGCCCCTGCTCGCGGAGCCGCTGCCCGCCGACCTCGCGGACCCCGTCTTCCTCGCGCCGGACTCGGGCGCGACCGACATCGCCGAGTCCGTCCGCGACGGCTACGGCGCCGGCGCCACCGACCACTTCGAGAAGGTCCGGCACTCCGGCAGCGAGGTCACCGTCACGCCCAGCGACGTCGCGGTCTCCGGCCGGGACGTGGTCGTCGTCGACGACATCATCGCCACCGGCTCCACGATGAGCGAGGCCATCGCCGCGCTCGAGGACCCGCGCCGCGTGTTCGTCGCGTGCGTCCACCCCCTGCTCGCGGGGAACGCCCGCCTGAAGCTCGCGAACGCCGGCGTCGAGGCCGTCTACGGCACCGACACCATCGAGCGCGCCGTCTCCACGGTGTCCGCCGCGCCCGCCGTCGCCGCCGAACTGGACTGACGCTCGCGCCGCCAGCTTCTTCTCGCCGACTACCGCACCGCCGGTATGGCGACGACGCGCGAACTCACCGCCGCGGCGGCCCGTCGCGACGCGGTGCCGCTCCTCCGACAGCTCTGGACCGACCGCGACCCGGACGCCGTCCTCGAGTGGACCGGCGACGACGACTACCGCCTGTTCGGCCGCTTCGCCGGTGGCGACCTCGTCGCCGCCGCCGGCGTGCAGGTGCAGTCGCTGCTGCACCACCGCCGCGGCGCGTGGCTCCTGGACCTCGTGGTCGACGAACCGCGCCGGGGCGACGGCCACGGCGCCGCGATGCTCGACTTCGTGGAGTCGTGGGCAGCAGACGAGGGCTGCGAGTACGTCGCGCTCGCGTCCCCGCTGGGGAAGACCGGCGTCCACGACTTCTACGACCGACGGGGGTACGACCGGTGGGGGTACGTCGTCGAGACGGACCTCTGAGCGCGGTCGCCCTCAGCCGCTCCGGCCGTCCTCGGTCCGGTCGACGACCCACGTCACCGTCTCGTTCGCGAGGTCGACGTGCGCGACGAACTCGCGCTCGCGGCCGCCCGGCCGCCGCACCTCGACCGTCGCGAGGTCGTCGGCGTACGACCGGTCGCGTTCGACGGTCACGGCGTCGTCGCCGGCCGTCTCGACGGAGACGTTCGACGTGGTGCCGGTGATGGTGTCGCCGCTGCCGTTCGCCGCCTCGACGTCGACGCTGACGGCCGTCGAGGCGTTCAGGACGGCGACCGGCTCCACCGCCAGCTCGTAGTCGTCCAGCGACGAGAGGTGCGCGGCGACGGTCTGGTTCCCGCGAGCGACGGCTCTCGCGCGCTCGCGCTGGCTGGCGTTCAGTGCGTCCGCCTCGGTGGCCCGGACCGTGAACCCGTCGCCCTCGCGTTCGATCTCGACGGCCTCGTACTCGGTCGCGTTCGAGACGACGGTCGCGCGCTCGCCGCCGCTCTCGACGGACACGCCGTCCGCGACGACGAACTCCGCGGCGGGGTCGTCGGCGACGGGGCCGCCGACGCCGAGGGCCGTTCCGGCGACGCCGAGCAGTGCGCCGGCGGCGACGAGCCCGACCACGAGAGCGGCCCGCGTTCGCGTCTCCTCGCGCATGTCCACACCCACGGTGAAAGGCCCCATGAGTGTTCCGCGAAACGGCCGTGAAACGACCGTGAAACGCGTTTCACGGCCGTTCCGCGTTCCGGAAACCGGTGGGTATTAGGGCGGAACGTGACAGTTCCACGTATGGACGTGCGGGCCCTCCAGACCACCGACCTCCTCGCCGCCGCCGTCGCCGTCGCGTCCACGCTCGTCCTCGCGGTCCAGCTCATCACGCCCTCCCCGGTGCTGGTCTCCGCGGGCGACGACGGCGCGACGGTGACCGAACTCGGCGGCTACTTCACGTACACCGACGTCGCCGTCGTGCTCGCGGCCGCGGTGCTGCTCGGCGCGAGCGCGACCTACCTCCTGCTCGCCGGCCGCCTCCGCGGCGCGGACGACGACACCGCAGCCCGGCCGACGCCGCCGCCGGCAGCATCGCAGGCGGACGGCGGCGTGCCGTCCCTGGACGCCGCCGAAGCGCGCACCGGGGACCTCCTCGAGGCGCGCCGCGACCAGTGGGAGGCGACCGCCGAACGGCTATCGAACAACGAACGCGTCGTCTACGAGGCCGTCCTCGACGCCGACGGCGTGCTCGCGCAGGCGGACATCGTCGACCGGACCGACATCTCGAAGGCGTCCGTGAGCCGCGCGCTCGACGGCCTCGAGACCCGCGACCTCGTCGAGCGCAAGCGCCGCGGCATGGGCAACGTCGTCGTCCTGCGCTAGGCGAGAGCCGCGTTCCGCGGCGGTTCCGAACCGGTTCCGCGGCCGTTTCCAACGGGCTGCTAAGTGGGTTTTCACGCAAGGGCCGACCGAGCAGTCCGGCGCCGACCCTCGACGGTCGCGGTCGCTCGCGCCGTCGACGCCGCGCGCCGGACTGCGACCGACACCATGAACGCGAGACTACCCGCAGTCGCGCTCGCCGCGCTCGCCGCCACCGCCCTCGCAGTCGGCGGTGTCGGCGCCGTCGCGCCGAGCGCGCCCGAACACGAGGCACAGCCCACCGACCACCCTGCCGTCGACGGCTACGAGTTCGCGGCCACCGACCACGACGACTGGCTCGCCGACCGCGACGCGGACGCCGAGCGCGTCGCCGAACTGCTGCTCGCCGACGACGAGACCGGCGGCGAACTCCGCGGCCTGTTCGACGGCGACGAGACGCTCGCGCTGGACGTCTACGGCAGCCTCCAGGAGGACGCCGACGCCGCGCACGTCGTCGTGACGCCCGCGCCCGGCATCGACGAGAGCTCGCCGAGCGAACAGCAGCCGCGCGTCGAGGCCGTCGTCGACCTCGGCGACGGCAGCGTCGAACTGGTCGGGGCGTCCGCGCCCGAGGACGCGGCCGACGACGCGGTCACGCTGAACGAGTCGGCCGTGGACCTCGCGGAGTCGATCACCGCCGAGAACGCCACCGGCGACGCGTTCGTCGTGACGGCGTCCGACGACGAGACCCTGGACGGCGACGCCGTCACCTTCGAGTCCGTGGTCGTGAACGACGCCGGCTCCGTCGACGGCATCGTCGTCGAGACGGTGTCGACGAACGAGACCGACGCCGGCGACGCGAGCGACCAGTAAGCGACCGCGGCGTCACCGCTCCACCTCTTCTCCCCGACTCCTTCTCCGTCACCGCAGCCGCGACAGCAGCGCGGCGTCGGGCCGCCACGCGAGCAGGCAGACCGCCGAGAGGAACGCCAGCGTCGAGAGGTCGTACGACCACGCGGCGGAGGCGGCGACGCCGACCGTGCCGCCGGCGACGGCGGAGACCGCCGCCGCGAGCAGGGGGAGCGTACAGCTCACGCAGGAGAACGCGCCCACCACGAGCCCGGTCAGCGAGGCGTCGGCGTCGCGGACCGCCGCGGCGACGAGGTACGCGAGCGCGAGGTAGCCGACCGCCTGGTACGGCGTCGGCGCGAACCGGGCGGGACCGACGATGGCGACGACGAGCGGCCCCCAGCCGGGCGGCAGCCCCCAGTAGACGGTGACGCCGCCGGCGTGGTGGGCGGGGGAGACGAGGCCGCCGACCCACGCGAGCGCGAGGAAGTACCCGGCGCCCGCGGCGGCCGCCAGCACGCGGCGGCGACGGCTCGCGGGCGCGAGGTCGACGCGCCACACGGCGAGCGCCGCGGCGTTCAGCCACGCGAACGGGTAGAGGAGGTACCGGACGGCGGTGACGTCTCCGGGGGTCGCGGCGACGTACGCGGCCAGCACGGCCAGTTCGGCGACCGAGAGCGCGACGAACGCCGCCGCGGTCTCGGGCGCCGGCCGGAGGCCGTCCAGCAGGCGCGCGGCCCGGGTCACGCCTCGGTCACCTCCGCGGTGAACGCCGGCGCGTCGGCGTCGGCTGTCCCGGCCGGGTCGGCTGTCCCGGCCGCGTCGTCGGCGTCGAGGAGGTCGCGCGTGGAGTTCGCGACGACGAGCAGGCTGGAGGCCGCCATCGCGACCGCGGCGAACAGCGGGTTGAGCAGGCCGGTGACCGCCAGCGGCACGGCGACGGCGTTGTAGCAGAACGCCCACGCGAGGTTCTGCCTGATGCGCGCGTTCGCCGCCCGCGTGAGGTCGAAGACCTCGGGGACGGCGGTGAGGTCGTCCGTGGTGACGACGGCGTCGGCGGCGTCCGCCGCGAGCGCGGTGTGGTCGAGCGCGACGCCGAGGTCCGCGGCGGCGAGCGCGGGCGCGTCGTTGACGCCGTCGCCGACCATCGCGACGGTGCCGTCCTCGCGGAGGCGGCGGACGACCTCGGTCTTCCCCTCCGGGGGGACGCCCGCGAACACGTCGTCGACGCCGGGGTGGTCGCGGAACCGCTGGGCGGCCGCGGCGTCGTCGCCGGTGAGCACGACCACGCGGCGCTCCTCGGCGAGGGCCGCCACGACCGCCCGCCACTCGCCGCGCGGGTCGTCGCCGGCGACCAGCACGCCCTCCGCACGGCCGTCCCAGCCCACGAGCACGGGGACGTCGCCGGCCGCGCGCGCGTCGGCGGCGCGGCGCTCGTACTCGTCGGGGACCGGCCAGTCGCGCGCGTCGAAGAGGTCGGCGCTGCCGGCGAGCACGCGGCGCTCGCCGCCGTCGCCGGCGACCGTGGCGGCGACGCCGCGGCCGGGCGCGCGCTCGAAGTCCGCGACGTCGACGCCGCCCGGGTCGGCGAAGTCGGTGACGGCGTCCGCGACCGGGTGGTCGGCGTACTGCTCGACCGCGGCGGCGAGACGGGGCGCGCGGTCGTCGCCGACGGCGTCGCGGACGCGCATCTCGCCGGTGGTGAGCGTGCCGGTCTTGTCGAACGCCACGACGTCGGCCTCGGGCGCCGCCTCGAAGACCGCGGCGGCCGAGACGACGACGCCGCGGTCGAGGGCCTCCTTCACGCCGCGCGCGACCGCCAGCGGCGTCGCCAGCCCGAGCGCGCACGGGCACGACACAACGAGCACCGAGAGGCCGACGAGCAGCGCGCTCTCCGCGCCGGCGCCGGCGAGCAGGTGGTAGCCGGTCGCGCCGGCGGCGAGCAACGCGACCAGGGGCACGAACGCGGCGGCCGCGCGGTCGGCGAGCCGCTGGGCGCCGGGCCGCGCGCTCTGGACGTCCCAGAGCGCGGCCACGACGCGGTCGAGCGTGCTCGCGGCGTCCGCGCCGACCGCGACGACGAGCCGGCCGTCCCGGAGGACGCTGCCGCCGACCGCGTCGTCGCCGCGCTCGCGCCTGACTGGCCTGGACTCGCCCGTGACGAGGGACTCGTCGGCGACGCCCTCGCCCTCGACGACGGTGCCGTCGACGGGCACGCGGTCGCCAGCGGTCACGACCACCTCGTCGCCGGCCGCGAGGTCGTCGACGGCGACGACCTCCGTGCCGTCCGCGGTGCGGCGCGTCGCCTCGCCGACGCGGTCGGCGGTGAGGTCCGCGAGGCGGCCGGTCGCCGCGCGCTTCACGCGCCCCTCGTAGTAGTCGCCGACCGTCACGGCGAGCACGATGACGACCGCGACGTCGAAGTAGACGTCCGTGCCGCCGGTGAGCGCGACGAGCGTGCTGTAGGCGTACGCCGCGGCCGCGGCGACGCCGACCAGGAGGTCCATGTTCGGGCGGCCGGCGCGCAGGCTCACGTACGCGCCCCTGAAGATGGGGTAGCCGGTGTACGCGAGCACGACGGTCGCGGCCAGCCAGACGTTCCCGAAGAGGTACGCGCCCGCCGGCCCGGCGAGGTCGACGAGCAGGTCGTCGGCGGCGACGCCGACGTAGACGGGGTAGAGGAAGAGCACGTACCACGCCATCACGAGCATCCCGAAGACGGCGCCGACGAGCAGGCGGCCGACGTCGCGGTCGTCGCCCCCGTCGGGGTCGCCGCGCTCGCTGGCCTCGTAGCCCAGGCCGGAGACGACGTCCGGGAGGTCGCCGCGGTCGAGTTCGCCGGGGTCGTACGTGAGCTTCACCGTCTCCGTCGGGTAGCTCGCGGCGGCCGCCCGGACGCCGTCGCGGTCCGTCGCGCGCGCCTCGACGAACGCCTCGCAGGTCGCGCAGTGCATCCCCGAGACGGAGAGGAACGCGGTCTCGCCGTCCGCAGCGTCGGGGTCGGTGCCGCGGTCGAGGCCGTCGGCTGCGGTCTCGCTGTCCGCGCTCGCCGGGTCGTCGAGCGTGCGCGCGACCTCGAGGCAGCCGCGACAGCAGAACGCGCCGTCGACGCCGCTGTCGGTGACGGGCGGGTCCGGCGTCGGGAGGTCACAGAGCGTGCAGGGCATGGTCAGGGGAGCGGCGGCATCGGCAGCGGCACCTTCGGGACGCGGTACCCGAACGCGGCGAGGCCGTTCGCGAGCGGGACGGTCGCGGCGAACAGGAACGCGCCGCCGAGCGCGCGGTGGAGGCGGCGCCGGTGGGCCGCGCCGAGCGACCCGAGCGCGGTGCCGTACGCGAACAGCGACGGGAACGTGCCGGCGCCGAGCGCGAACAGCGCGAGCCCGCCGTCGGCGGGACTGCCGGTCGCGAGCGCGTAGAGGAACGCCGGGTACAGCAGCGGACACGGCAGCAGCCCGTGGAGCGCGCCGAGCGCGGCGACGCCCGGTCCCGTCGCCCAGTCGTCGACGCGGGCGTGGACGCGCGCTGTCACGGCGCCGAAGGCGCCGCCGACGACTGGGAGCGCCGCCGCCGACGCGCGCGCCCCGCCGCCGGTCGCGTAGCCGACGCCCGCGGCGAACACGGCGACGCCCGCCGCGATACCGACGGCGCCGCGGACGACCTCGCCAGCGGCGACGACGCCACCGGCGTCGACGAGGACGCCGCCGACGGCGCCGAGGACCGCCCCGATGGCGGCGTAGCTGGCGGTTCGACCGGCGTTGAACAGCGCGTGCTGGCGGAGCTCGCGCGCGGTCGGGCCGCGGCCGTCGCTCGCGACGCGGTCGCCGTACGCCGTCACGAGCGGCCCGCACATCCCCAGGCAGTGGGCGCCCCCGAGCAGGCCGACGACGAAGAACGCGGCGACGCCGGCGTCCAGCGACCCGGTGACTGTCGCCATCGGCACGGTCACTGCGCCGCGTGGCCGTCCTCGCCGTCGCTGGGGCCGAACAGGTAGTAGAGGCAGCCGGCGACGAGCACGACGTTCACGAGCGCGACGGCCGCCGTCGTCGACTTGTCGGCGACGTACAGCGCCACCGGGACGAGCGCGAGCAACGCCGTCCCGGCCGCGAGGTGGCGTGGCTGGACGTTCATGGCCGGCAGTTGCCGCGACCGCTCCTAAGCGGTACCACTCGTTCCGAGACAGTGGGAATCGGCGCTCGTTTTTAAACTCGGTGACGGGAACCACTCTGGGTGTCAGCGCATGCGCACCGAGCAACCGAGGACGGCACGTGACTGCCGCCGTCGGCGGCGCCGCGGCGCCCGGCCGGCGGTGGCGCGCGAACGGAGGGGTGTACTGTGACCGAACGCGGGACCGAGCGGTGGCTCTCGCGCCGCGGCGTGCTGCGCGCGGCGGCCGGCGCGACCGCGGCCGCCGCGGTGGGGACCGCGGCGTCCGGGACGGCGGCCGCCCAGCCGGACTTCGACGGCTGGTTCACGGGCGACGCGTCCGGCGGCGCCACCGACAACTACGACGGCAGCGTCGCCGACCGGACGGGCGAGGGCGAGGTGACCGTCGAGGTGGGCGCGGACGGGAACGGCGGGACGTTCGCGTTCGCGCCGCCCGCCGTCCGCGTCTCCCCGGGGACGACGGTGGTCTTCGAGTGGACGTCGGACACGCACAACGTGGTCGTCGAGGACCAGCCCGACGGGGCGGACTGGGGCGGCCACGAGCCCATCGAGAACTCGGGGTTTTCCTTCGAGTACACGTTCGAGACGGAGGGCGTCTACACGTACTACTGTGACCCCCACCTCTCGGTGGGGATGAAAGGCGCCGTCGTCGTCGGCGGCGACGGCGGCGGTGGCGGCGGCGGCGACGCCGAGACCGTGCCCGCCGAGTACGACGGCTGGTTCACGGGCGACGCGTCCGGCGGCGCCACCGACAACTACGACGGCGACACCGTCGACCGGACGGGCGAGGGCGAGGTGACCGTCGAGGTGGGCGCGGACGGGAACGGCGGGTCGTTCGCGTTCGCGCCGGCCGCGGTCCGCGTGTCGCCCGGCACCACCGTCACGTTCGAGTGGACGTCGGACACGCACAACGTCCTCGTGGAGTCCCAGCCCGACGGGGCGGACTGGGGCGGCCACGAGCCCATCGAGAACACGGGATTCTCGGTCTCGCACACGTTCGAGACGACGGGCGTCTACACGTACTACTGTGACCCCCACCTCTCGGTGGGGATGAAAGGCGCCGTCGTCGTCGGCGCCGCACCGGGCGGCGGCGAGGACGGCGGCGGGCCGGCGGGCACCACGACGCCGTTCAGCCCGCTGCTCGGCTGGACGCTCGCCGGCAGTTTCGCCGCGGCGATGCTCGCGCCCGTGCTGGCCGGCGTCTACCGCGGCGGCCAGCCGACCGAGCCCGCGTACGACGGCGACGCCGTCCCGGAGGCGGCGGCGCACGAACCGACCGAGACGCTCCACCACGACGACTACGACCCCGTCGGGACGGCCGCGCTCATCGTGGTCTACTTCCTGATCCTCGCGGGGATGTGGGCGTTCATGTACTTCGTGGAGTTCCTCGGCAACGGCCCGACGGTGGGGGTGTGAACGATGGAGATTCACGACTTCGAGAAAGTCTGGCTTGTCGCGTCGCTCGTGCTGATCGCCGCGTTCGTCGGCACCATCGTCTACGGCGCCGTCGGTCCCGGGGTCGCCATGGTCGGCGACGGCGGCACCGTCGACGCCACCGACCCGACCGCGTCCGAGGACTTCCGGGACCCCGGCGTCTACGTGACCGACGACGGCGAGTACCACGTCTACGTGGTCGCGCGCCAGTTCGCGTTCGAGCCCGGGTCAGGCGAACCCATCCGGGTGCCCGCGGGCGCCGAGGTGACGTTCCACGTCGCCAGCGCGGACGTCACGCACGGCTTCCAGGTCGTCGGCACGAACGTCAACACGATGGTCATCCCCGGGCAGGTCGCCGAGCTCGCCGTCGAGTTCGACGAGTCCGGCACGGAGTACGTCAAGTGCAACGAGTACTGCGGCGCCGCCCACCACGCCATGGAGGGCAAAATCGAGGTCGTCTCCGAGAGCGACGTCGACGCCGAGGAGGTGCGTGAGGCGTGACCTACGTCGACGACTACCCGCGCGCCGCGAAGCTGGTGCGCTGGCACTTCGGCGTCGCGTTCGTCGCGCTCGCGGTCGGCGGCCTGTTCGGCCTCCTCCAGGGGCTGTACCGCACCGGCCACTTCCGGTCGCTGCTCCCCATCAACGCCACCGAGTACTACACCGTGCTCACGGGCCACGGCGTCCTGCTCGCGCTCGTGTTCACGACGTTCTTCATCTGCGGGCTGTTCGTGTGGGCGACCACGCGCAGCCTCGACCGCCCGCTCGTGACCCCGCGCCTGGCGTGGGTCGGGTTCGCGTCGATGCTCGTCGGCACGACGCTCGCCGCGGTCACCATCATGAACGGGTTCGCGCCCGGCCTGCCGTTCGACTCCGCGAACGTCCTCTACACGTTCTACCCGCCGCTGCAGGGCCACCCCGCGTTCTACGTGGGCGCCGCGCTGCTGGTCGTCGGGTCGTGGGTGCTCGGCGCGACGTACTTCCTGACGTACCGCGACTGGCGCGCCGACAACCCCGACGCCCGCATCCCCCTGCAGGCGTTCATGGTGCTCACCACGTTCATCATGTGGTACGTCTCCTCGGTCGGCGTCGCCGTCGAGGTCGTGGCGTTCCTCGTCCCGTGGTCGCTGGGCTGGATCGAGACGGTCGACCCGCTGCTGGCGCGGTCGCTGTTCTGGTACTTCGGCCACCCGGTCGTGTACTTCTGGCTGCTGCCCGGCTACGTCGCGTGGTACACGCTGCTGCCGAAGTTCGCGGGCGGCCGGCTGTTCAGCGACCCGCTCGCGCGCGTCGTCTTCGTGCTGTTCGTGTTGCTGTCGACGCCCGTTGGCTTCCACCACCAGTACCTCGACCCCGGCATCGCGAGCGGCTTCAAGTTCATCGCGATGACGAACACGATGATGCTGCTGTTGCCGTCGCTTCTGACGGCGTTCACCGTCGTCGCGTCCGTCGAGCACGGCGCCCGCCAGCGCGGCGGCGACGGCTACCTCGGGTGGCTGCGCGCCCTGCCCTGGGAGAAGCCGTGGTTCGCGGGCTGCGCGCTCGCGGGGTTCATGTTCGCCGCCGGCGGGTTCTCCGGGATGATCAACGCCGGGATGAACATCAACTACCTCATCCACAACACCATCTGGGTGCCCGGCCACTTCCACCTCACCGTCGGCACCGCGTTCGCGCTCACCGCGATGGCGGTCTCCTACTGGCTGTACCCACAGCTCAGCGGGAAGCGCCTGCGGCACCGCCGCCTCGCCACCGTCCAGCCGTACGTCTGGTTCGTCGGCATGACGCTGATGTCGAACGCGATGCACCGCGGCGGCCTCGCCGGCATCCCGCGGCGGACCGCCGAGCCGCTGTTCGGCGACGCGGGCGGCGCGCCGTTCGAGCCGGCGTTCGGCACCGTCGCGGAGATCCGGTTCCAGATCGCGGTCGGCGCGGGCCTGCTGTTCGTCGCGCTCGTGCTGTTCCTCGTCGTGATGCTGGGCACCGCGCTGTCGCGGCCGCGCGTCGAGGCGCTGTCCGTCAACGGCTCGATCCCCGAGCCGCTCTCGGGGCCGGCGCACAGCCCGCGCGTCCTCGACAACCTCAAGCTCTGGACCGCCATCGCTGTGCTGCTGGTCGTCCTGGCGTACGCGCTCCCGCTGTGGAGCATGGTCGCCGACGGCCTGCTCGCGCCCGGGTCGCCCGGGTTCCCCGTGTAGCCGCACCGCGAGCCCGACCACGTCGCTTCGCTTCACTCACCGATGCCAGACGGAGACCACCCCGAGGACGACGACGCCGAACCGGACGGCGAGCGAGCCAGCGGCGGCGCCGAGGACGCCCGGCAGGCAGCGGACGCTGGCGGGGACGGCCAGCGGACCGCCGACGCCGGCGACGACGTGAGCCGCCGGTGGCTGATCCGCGCGCTGGTCGGCCTCGGTATCGGTATCCCGGTGCTCGTGGAGGCGCGGACGCTGTACCACATGCTCGCCGGCTACCTGGCGGGGGGCGGCGGCGGCCGCGAGACGACGGCGCAGTCGACGACCAGCGAGCCGACCACCGGCGTCGGCGACGAGCTCCTCCCCGGGACCGAGCCGCGCGACACGCTCGCCGAGGCCGAACTCCGCGTCGCCGACGACGGCTGGGTGTTCCACGCCACGGTCGCCGTCGAGAACGCGGGCGACGCGCCGTACACGCTCGAACTCGGCGCGGTCACGACGAACGCTGGCACGCGCGTCGACGGCGGCGCCGACTCCGGCCGCGTGCCGCCGGGCGAGTCGCGGTCGTTCGACGCCGAGTGGGTGCTGCCCACCGGCGAGACGCCGGACGCGCTCGCCGTCGCCGGAGTCGTCCACGCCGACGGCGGCGACGACCGCACCGAGCGCACCGTCGCCCTCGGCAACGTCCCGACGCGCGGCTGACGCCGGACGCCGCGAGCACGCGCCGCCTTACAGCGCCTCGACCTCGAGGGCGATTCTGACGCCCTCGACGTCCCACTCCTCGCGGTAGCCGTCCTCGAGTTCGCCGAGCTCGCGCGCCCGCGTCTCCTCCCGGATCAGTTCCTCGTGTTCGGCGACCAGCCGGCCGACGCGCTCGTCGAAGACGGCGACGTCCAGGCGGATCTCGGCGTCCATCTCGAGGTCGAGGTCCTTGCGCATCTCCTGGACGCGCCGGATGACCTCGCGGGCGTACCCCTCGCTCTCGACGTCCTCGGTGAGCTCCGTGTCGACGTACACCGTCCCCCCGTCGAAGTCCGCGCCGGCGACGCCCTCGGGCGCCTCCTCGACGAACTCGACCATCTCCGGCGTGAGCTCGACGTCGCGGTCCAGGGCGTCGCCGACCTGGTCGGCGAGCGCGTCGAGGTCCGCGGCCTCGACGTGCGCGTCGTTGAGCGCTTCCATCACGGCGCCGGCGTCGTCGCCGAACGCCGGACCGAGCACGCTCATGTCGGCGCGCGCGCTGAACGCGAGCTCGCCCCAGTCCTCGCCGGGGTCGACGACCTCGACGCGGCGCGCGTTCAGGCGGTCTTCCAGCAGGGCCTCGTGCTCGCGGACGGCGCTGGCGACGCGGTCGTCCTCGGCGTCGACGACCACCCTGGTCACCGGCCAGCGGAGCTTCCGGCCGGCCTGCTGGCGGGCGTGGCTGCCCGCCTCCTCGACGTCCCGGAGCGCCGCGACGTCGTCCTCGAGGGCGGGGCGGCGGTAGCGCTCGCGGACCGCCGGCCAGTCGCACATGTGGACGGTGTCGTAGGCGTCGCCGCCGGTGAGGTGCTGGTAGAGCTCCTCGGTGACCAGCGGCGCGTACGGCGCCAGCAGCGCGGTGACCTCGAGGAGCGCGCGCTGCAGCGTCGCGTACGCCGCGGTCTTCGACGCGGAGTCGCCCTCCTCCCACATGCGCTCGCGGACCACCTGCACGTAGTACCGCGAGAGGTCCTCCGTGACGAACGCCAGGACCTCCTCGAGCGCGCGGTCCTGCTCGAAGTCCTCCCAGCTGTTCGTCGCGTCGGCTTTCACGCGCTGGAGCGTCGACAGCAGCCACTCGTCGATGACCTCGAGGTCGACGTCGTCGACGCCGACGCCGTCGCCGTCGCCGCCGAACTGCTCGGGGACGTTCGCGTCGAAGCCGTCCATCTCCATGTACGGCCGCGGGAACCGGAAGACGTTCCAGAGGATGTTGAGGTCCCGCTGCATGTTCTGGACCTCGTCGTGGGAGACGCGCATGTCGTCGCCCCGGGGGGAGACGGACAGCACGAACAGCCGCATCGGGTCCGCGCCGTACTCCGAGATGAGCTCCTGGGGGTCGATGCGGATGTCCTTGGACTTCGACATCGCGCGGCCGTCCGGCATCAGCGCGTGCCCGTGCATCAGGACGTTCCGGTAGGGGGACTCGCCGACCGCCGCAGTCCCCATGCCGAGCTGCGACCAGAACCAGCCCCGCGTCTGGTCGTGGGCCTCGATGATGAGGTCCGCCGGCCAGAGGTCGTCGAAGCCCTCGGGCTCGCTGGGGTAGTTCAGCGTCCCCCAGGACGCCACCGAGGAGTCCAGCCAGACGTCGAAGACGTCCGGGACGCGCGTGTACGTCGTGCCGTCCCGCGTGATCGTGAGGTCGTCGACGGTGTCCTTGTGGAGGTCGACGCTCTCGGGGTCGACGTCCTGGTCGACGAGTTCGGCGAGCTCCTCCCGGGTGCCGACGACGAGCACGTCGTCCACGTCGCCGTCCCACTCTTCCGGGGTCCAGATGGGGATGGGGATGCCCCAGTAGCGCTGCCGGCTGACGTTCCAGTCCGGCGCCGACTCCACGAAGTCACGGAAGCGGTTGTCCCGCGCCCACTCCGGGTACCACTCGGAGTCCCCCATGTTCTCGAGGAGGTCGTCCTTGACGTCGGTGATGGTGATGAACCACTGATCGGTGACGATCTGGACGATGCCGGTGTCGCAGCGCCAGCAGTGCCCGTAGCTGTGCTCGACCGTCTGCTCGGCGAGCAGCGCGCCCTTCCGCTCGAGGTCCGCGATGATGTCGTCGTTGGCGTCGCGGACGAACAGGCCCTCGTACTCGCCGCCCGCCTCGGTGAACACGCCGTCGCCGCCCACCGGACAGAACACCGGCAGGCCGAGCTCCTGGCCGCGCTCGAAGTCCTCCTCGCCGTGCCCGGGCGCGGAGTGCACGAGGCCGGTGCGGTCGGCCTCCACCCAGTCGCCGTGGTAGACCTCGTGGACGCCGTCGGCGTCCGCGGGGTTCGCGGGCACCTCCTCGACGAGCGGCGGCGTGTACGACCAGCCGAGCAGCTCGCTGCCCGACAGCGACGCCTCGACCTCGTAGTCGTCGTAGCGGCCCGCCGAGAGGACGTCCTCGACGCAGGCCTCCGCGACGTACAGCACGTCCCCGTCCCCCGGGCTCCGCCCGCTCGACCCGTCCGAGGCGCTCTGCGCCTCGCGCTCGCCGTCTTTCCACGCGCGCACCTTCTGGTAGGTGTCGTCCTCGTCGACGGCGACGAACTCGTTGGCGGGGATGGTCCACGGCGTCGTCGTCCAGACGACCAGCGACCCCTCGTGGTCGTCGAGGTCGAACTTGACGTAGATGGAGGGGTCGGTGACGTCCTCGTACTCGACCTCGTTGTTCGCGATGGCGGTCTCGCAGCGCGGACACTGGCTGATGGAGCGCTTGCCGCGCTCGACGAGGCCGCGCTCGTGCACGCGGTCGAACGCCCACCACGCCGCCTCCATGTACTCCGGCGAGACGGTCTTGTAGGGGTCCGCCCAGTCCATCCAGACGCCGAACGATTGGAAATCCGACTGGAGGCTCTCGAGGCTGTCCTCGGCGAACTCCCGGCAGGCGTCGATGAAGTTCTCGACGCCGAACTCCTCGATGTCCTGCTTGTTCTCGAAGCCCATCTCCGCCTCCACTCTCGTCTCGATGGGGAGGCCGTGCATGTCGTAGCCCGGCCGGTCCGTGACGTCGTAGCCCCGCATCCGCTTGTACCGGATGTAGGCGTCCTTCAGGCTCTTGTTCCACGCGTGGCCCATGTGCGCGGACCCCGAGGTGTACGGCGGTCCGTCCACGAAGAAGTAGTTCTCGCCGTCGGCCCGGTGCTGTCTGGCCTGCTCGTAGGCGTCGACGTCCGCCCAGTAGTCGAACACCCGGTCCTCGACGGCGTCCGGGTCGTACTGGTCGGGCGCGTCGCCGAATCGGTCCATACGGCAGTCGTCTCGCTCGCACCTAAAAGGGTAATCGGTTGTACAGCCGCCTCCTGGAACCGCTTTGCGGGCGGCTCGCGGGCCGTCGGCGGGCTACGCGGCGAGTCGCGCGCGCACCTTGTCCGTGAACACCATCGCGCCGGCGGCGATGGCGACGACGCCGACGCCGGCCAGCCAGAGGCCGAACACGAGGTCGCCGCCGGACAGCGACGCCACGCTCCGGAGTTCCGCGAGCAGGCCGCCGCCGATGAGCCCCGCGCCCGCGACGGCGTACAGCAGCGTCAGTGCGAGGTCGACCAGTTCCGCCGCGTTGTCGAGCATACCTCCGCTACCGGGTCGCCGTTCATAGTCCTTCTGTTGGACGCGAGTCGACGGAGTCGCCGCCGGCGCGGCGGTGTCGCGTCGGCGGACCGCACAGCGCGGCACGCGCGCAAGGCTATTGGCGCCGGACGCCCGAGACTCGCGCGTGCCGTCGCTCCCCCACCCGGACTCGCGGAACGCCCTCGAGGCGGACTGCCGCCGGTGCCCCGCGCTCGTCGAGTCCCGGAACCGCATCGCGTGGGGGCAGGGCGGCCGCGACGCCGACCTCGTGGTCGTGGGAGAGGCCCCCGGCGCGGGCGACCCCGGGGCCGACGAGTGGCGCGGCGGCAACCACACCGGCATGGCGTACACGACGCGGCACTCCGGCCGCCGGGTCCGCGAGCTCGCCGCCGACCTCGGATTTCCGGACGCGTACTTCACGAACGCGGTGAAGTGCCACCCGCACGGGAACCGCGACCCCACGCGCGAGGAACGCGAGGCGTGTGGCACCCACCTCGCGACGGAACTCGAATCCGTCGCCCCGGACGCCGTGCTCGCGACCGGCCGGCACGCCACCGAGAGCCTGCTGTCGCTGGCCGGCGACGCCCTGGACGGCTTCGTCTCGACCGTCGGCGACTGCGTGCGCGACGGCCGGCCGCTCGACTGGGCGGGCGTCCCGACCGACGACGGCGGCCGCGTCCGGCCGGCGCTCGTCCCGGCGCTGCACCCCTCCTACGAGGGCGTCTGGCTGTCGCGGCTCGACCTCGCGCGCGAGGCGTACGTCGCCGGCCTCCGCGACGCGCTCGGGTCAGGACGCCGACAGGATTAACACCGACTACCGCGTCCCGTCACGCATGTCCGACGCCTTCGCGGCGCTCGCCGACGCCGACGTCCACGGCGAGGCCACGTTCACGCTCGACGCCGACAGCGCCACCGTCGCGTTCGGCCCGCAGTACGACCCGCCCGGCGACCCCGCCGCCACCGACGCCGCCAGCGAGGAAGCCACCTGCGTCCTCGGCACCCCGCGGCTGCTCGCGCACTTCGAGGTCGTCGCCCGGGAGTCCCTGCGCGGCCGCCTCGCCGACGGCGACGGCGTCATCACGCGCGGCGCCTCGCTGTCCCACCTCGCGCCCGTCGGCGTCGGCGGCGACGTCGACGTCACTGCCACCCTCGTCGCCGTCGACCGCCCCGACCTCTCGTTCGCGTGCCGCGCCGAGCGCGCCGACGGCACCGCCGTCGCCACCGGCGACCTCACGCTGCGGGTCGTCGACCGCGAGCGGTTCCGCGCCTCGGTCGCCGACCGCGTCTGAGTGCCCCGGCGCCGTCCCGAGTAGGTTTTTACTCCCGGCGCACGACGACACGCGTATGTCCGAGGACTGCATCTTCTGCCGGATCGTCGACGGCGAGATCCCCGCTCGCGTCGTCTACGAGGACGCCGACGTGCTCGCGTTCCTCGACGCGAACCCCCTCGCGCCCGGCCACACGCTCGTCGTCCCGAAAGCCCACCACGAGACGCTGCGCGACGTGCCGCCGGCGGGCGGCGAGTCGCTGTTCGCGGCCCTGCACTCCCTCACGCCGGTCGTCGAGGACGCCGTGGACGCGGACGCGAGCAACGTCGCGTTCAACAACGGCGAGGCCGCCGGCCAGGAGGTCCCGCACGTCCACGGCCACATCATCCCGCGGTTCGACGGCGACGGCGGCCGCCCCGTCCACGCCGTCGCCGGCGACCGGCCCGAGCTCTCCGAGGACGAACTCGACGCCATCGCCGACGACATCGCCGACGCGGTCGACGAATAATCCGCGCCCGAACCCACGAATTTTAGTGCGGGAGCGGCGGAACCTGCTGGCATGCAGCCAGCAACCGCCGCGCTCGTCGGCGTCGCCGGCGGCGCCGGCACGACGCGGCTCTGCGTGGAGACCGCCGCCGTGCTCGCCCGCGAGGGCGCCAGCGTCGGCGTCTTCGACGCCGCGTTCGCCACGCAGGGCCTCGCGCAGTACGTCGACGGCCGCATCGACGCCGACGCCACGCGCCTCCTGACCGGCGACGCCGCGCTCGCGGACGCCCGCCACGACCTCGCGCCCGACGCGCCCGGCGACGTCGCCGCGTACCCGGCGTTCGCGCCGTTCGCCCGCATCGCCGACGCGAAGGCGCCAGAGGCGGCCGAACGGCTCGGCGACCGCCTCGACGGCCTCGCCGCGACCCACGACTACGTGCTCGTGGACGCGCCGCCCGTCGCGGCCAACCAGGCCGTCGCCGCGGTCACCGCCGCCGACCGCGTCGCCGCCGTCCTCCCGCCGGGCGACCGCGGCGTCGACAGCCTCCAGCGCGCCCGCGGCCGCCTCGCGGACGTCGGCTCGAGTTTCGACCTCGCGGTCGCGAACCGGACCACCGAGCCCGCGCCGGACGCGGACTGCGCCGTCCCCGAACACGACGCCACCGGCGTCCCCGAGCGGGTGGTGGCGCTCGACGGCGCCGGGCCGTTCACCGCGAGCGTCGCGGGCGTCGCCGAGTCGCTGTTCGACGCGACCGTCGACGTGGACGCCGGCGACGACTCCGTCTTCGACGCGGCGAAACAGAAGCTCTCCTGACCGCTCGCCTCAGCCGTCGCGGTCCGGGAGCGTCGCGCCGAGGGCGTCACGCTTCTCGACCATCGCGTCCCGCGAGGTCGACAGCGCGCCGTCGACGGCCTCGGCGGCGCCCTCGACGGGGTCGTGGGTGGCGACGAACGCCGCGAGCGCGAACTCGCGGTCGCTCGCGCCCGTGAGTTCGAGCGCGTCCGCGCGCGAGAGCTCCGCCGCGAGCCAGTCCGCGAGGACGTCCCGCTGCAGCGGCGAGAACGGCGACAGCCCCTCGAAGCCGAGGCGGTGCAGCGCCTTCGCCGCGGTCGTCGCCGGCACGCCCACCTCGTCGGCGGCGTCGCCGACGCTCGCGCCGCCCGCGTACGCCTCGGCGAGCGCGGCGGCCTCACTGGACGGCACCGGCAGGTCCCCCTCGAGCGCCGCGAGCTGGTCGGCCAGCGAGCCGCCGGTCCGGTCGACGCTGGCGACGCCGCGCTCGCGCTGCTCGGTCGTCACCGTCACCCCCTCGGCGATGTCCGCCAGACCCATGCCCGTCGCTTCTGCCCACGCACACTTAAAATTACGACACGAACCGGGGCAATCTACCCGCGGTCGGCCGTCGAACGTACCGGTAACCGGTACGCTTTCGGGGCCGCTCGCCCCCGGAATCGGCCGGTTCGCCCCGCCTTTAAATACTGCTCCGGCGCCTACGTCCAGGTGTGATGAGCCAGTCAGCGACCTGCCCCGAGTGCCAGGGCGTCGTCCGGCAACGCGACACCGAACGCGTCTGCAGCGACTGCGGCCTCGTCGTCTCCGAGGACCGCATCGACCGCGGCCCCGAGTGGCGGCAGTTCGGCGACGACGACACCAACCCCGAGCGCACCGGCGCGCCGCTCACGCGCGCCCGCCACGACCGCGGCCTCTCCACGGAGATCGGCCGGTCGACGCGCGTCAAGGGCCGCAAGCGCCGCCGCCTCGCGCGGATGCGCCGCCAGCACAAGCGCGCGTCCATCCCCTCGAAGGCCGACCGCAACCAGGTGTACGGCTTCACGGAGATCCGGCGGCTCGTCGGCAAACTCGACCTGCCGCGCAGCGTCCGCGACCAGGCGTGTGCGCTGTTCGACTCCGCGCAGAGCGAGGGCCTGCTGCGCGGGCGCTCCATCGAGGGGTTCGCCGCCGCCGCGGTGTACGCCGTCTGCCGCACGAACTCGCTGTCGCGCACGCAGGGCGAACTCGAGGCCGTGGCGCGCGCCGACGGCGACGAGCTCTCGGCCGCCTACGACGCGATGAACCGCGAACTCGGCCTCCCGACCGGCCCCATCGACCCCAGAGAGTACCTGCCCCGGTACGCCACCGAACTCGACGTCCCCCAGGCCGTCGAGTCCCGCGCACGCGAGTACGTCGCCGAGGCCGAGGACCGCAACCTCGTCGCCGGCCGCAACCCCAGCGGCGTCGCCGCCGCCTGCCTGTACACCGCCGCCCGGGACCTCGAGGAGCCGCTCACGCAGGCCGACGCCGCCGACGTCGCGGACGTCACGCCCGTGACGCTCCGCTCGACGTACGAGGACCTCGAGGACTGACCAGGCCGCATCGTTCTCCCGTCACTCCGCGCAGTCACGCACGCGCGCCGCCAGCGCGCCGTACCGCGCCGCCACGGTCGAGTCCGGCGCGAGCGCGCACGCCGGCCGGCCCGACGCCACCGCGGCCGCCGCCGGCTCCCCGTGTGGCACCGCGACGACCGGCGCGCCGAGGGCGTCCCGCACCGCGTCGCTGCCCTCGTCGGCGCGGTTGTACGCCACGGCGGCCAGCCCCGCGTCCAGCTCGACGGCGAGCGACCGCGCGCGCAGCGCGTCCGCCAGCGCCGCGCGGTCCGGCGTCGTCACCAGCACCGCCGCGTCCGCCGCGAGCAGCCCGATGCCGACGTCCGCGCGCAGGCCCGCCGGACAGTCCACCACCACGCGCTCGTACTCGGCCTCGACGGCGGCGAGCGCGTCCACGAGCCGCCGCGGGTCCGCCTCACGAGCGCCGGCGAGCGTCCGACCGCAGGGGAGGACTGCCGGGTCGCCGCGCTCGCGGACGGCCTCGACCGCGCACGCACGCCCCGCGAGCACGTCGTGGAGGTCCGGCCCCCTCCCCGCCGGGACGTCCGCCATGCCGAGGTCCGCGTCGACGAGCACCGCGTCCAGCTCGGCCGCGAGGTTCAGCGCCGTCGTCGTCTTCCCGACGCCGCCCTTGCCGCCGCAGACGGCGAGAATCACTCCTCGACCACGCCCCGGAGGCGGTTCGCTCGCGCCGCGAGCGCGGCGACGCCGGCGCGGTCCTCGTCGGTCGTCTCGCCGCGGTCGGCGCGCGCCGCGACGCCGTCCAGCCACTCGCGGACGCCAGACGGGAGCGACGCGGTCGGCGGCGCGACGGCGTCGCGGGGCGGCCGCGGGTCGCCGAGGTCCGCGAGCGCCGCAGCCGGGGACGGCTCGCCCTCGGCGGCGCGCTCCGTCCACGCCACCTCGACGGGCGGCGCCGGCGGTCGGGCAGCCGTCGCGTACCCGAGCGGGTGCGTCTCCCCGGCGCCGAGGACGCCCTCCCAGCCGCCGTCGTCCCAGCCGGGCGCCGGCAGGCCGTCCTCGCGGGGCGGCCAGACGCTGCCGCCGCAGCGGTCCGCGACCCGGACGCGGACCGCGTGCTCGGCGTCGTTGTGGAGGCGCGCCGACACCAGCGTGACGCCGCGCCGCCGCTCCGTCGCAGTCTCCAGGTCCATGTCCGGGGGTGGTCGCGCGCTCCGGCTTAAACTTCGACCAGCACGACCGGCGCGTCCAGTGCGGCCCGCCACCGCGACGCGTCGCCGACCCGGCGCCCGCCGGTCGCCGACTCGACGAGGTCCGCCGCGACGACGACGGGCGCCGTCGTCCGCGCGGTCCGCGCGACCGCACACGCGGCCGCCCAGTCCGGCCCCGCGAACTCGGCCGGCCGGGCCGGCTCGCCGGGCACCGGCAGCGCCGCGACGGCCCGCCGGAACGACCCCGAGAACGCGTCGGCGAGCGCGCGGCGGGCGTCCCGGCGGCGGTTGTCGAACCGGTCCTCGAGCTCGAGGCGGCGCTCGCGGGCGTCCCGCGCCTCGCGGGCCCGCCGCTCGGCCGCCGCCAGCGCCTCCCGCGCGGCGTGGTACTCGGTCTCCCGCTCGGCGAGCTCCCTGGTCGCCGCCGCCAGGTCGGCCTCGGCCGCGTCGACGTCGCCGCCCGCGTCGCGCAGCGCCTCGACGCGGCCGCTCGCCCGCGACACGGCCTCCCGCAGCCGGTCGACGTCCGCGGCCGTCTCGGCGACGCGCTCGCGGGCCGCCGCGACGTCCACAGCGGGCGCGTCAACGTCGTCCAGCTCGCGGCGGACCTCCCGCAGCGCCGCGTCGTACTCGGTGCTCGCGCCCCGCGACCGCGCCGCCGCGGCCACCGCCGGGACGACCGCGACCGACGTGCCGCGGCGCAGGAAGCCGACGCGCTCGTGGAGCGCTGCGGGGTCGAAGAGGGCGCGCGCGCCCGTCTCCGGGTCCGGGCCGCGCACGCGGTCGTCATCGGGGTCGCGAACCGCGCGGACCACGGTCTCCGCGTCGACGTCGGCGTCCCGGAGGTCGACGGCCGGCCCGCTGCGGTCGACGCCGGCGAACCGGACGTTCATAGGTCGGCGTCGCGCATCGCGTCCACCGCGGGGTGGTCGGTGCCGGCAGCGAACTTCCCGTACGGCGTGCTCGCGGCGTCCCTGGCCTCGTAGGCGGCCGCGGCCGCGCGAACGCTCTCGGGGACGTCGCTGAACTCGTTGAGCGGTTCGGTGCGCTCGACCTGGACGTCGCCGCCGTGCTTCTCGCGGAGGCGGAGCGCGTGGAACGCCCCGAGTTCGGTCTCCGCGAGCAGCGCCGCGCGCCCGAACCGCCGGACGACGCAGTCGTCGTGGGCGCTGCAGACGTTCCGCATGGTCTGGCGGGCGGCCCGCGAGTACGTCACCACCAGCAGCACTACCCGGAACTCCGCCCGGGCGTAAAAATTACTTTCGAAGCAGCGGAATCAATCCAGGCGCTCCACGCGGAACTCCCCGGGGGCGTCCGCACGCTCGGCGACGCGCTCGCGGGCCGCCGCCGCGGACGCCGCGACCACGACCACGCCCTCCACGCCCGGGTCCCCGGTCGCCAGGTAGGCCGCGCGGTCGCCGTCCTCGCTCTCGAAGTCCGTCGCGTACGTCCGCAGCACGCCGAGCACGCGGTCCTCCACGTCCTCGAGGCTGGCGTCGCCCGCCTCGAAGTCCGCGAGCGCGTCCTCGACGTTCCGTAACGCGGAGATCCGGTCCATCAGATCGAGCGCAGGTGGTCCTTGTTCGGCTGGTAGAGTTCGCCTTTCTCCTTGAGCTTGTCAATCTCGTGGCGGGCCTTCTCCGCGTCCATCCCGACCTCCTCGGCGCGGTCCAGGACCTCCTCGACGGGCGCGCCCTCGTCGAACTCGTCTTCGATCTCCTTGATGATCGCCTTCACGTTCTTCACGCGGTCCCGCTGGGTCTTCGAGCGGCCGGTCTCCACGACGTCCGCGTCGTACTCGCCCGTCTCGGGGTCGACGCCGATGTCCTGCAGGCACGACCGCGTGATGTCGATGACGCGCTCGGCGTCCTCGCGCTCGACCGTGTCCGAGAGCCGGACGCGCGCGGACGCCTCCGCGAGCCGCACGAGCGCCTCGAGCTGGCGGGCCGTCACGGGCACGGGCGCGTCCTCGCCCTGGCCCTCCGCGCGCAGGTCCACGTAGAAGTCCTCGATGGCCTGCCTCGCCTCGTCGGTCATCGTCGGGAAGCAGTTCCGGCGGGCGTACGCGATGTACTTCCGGAGCAGCGGCGCCTCGATGGCCGGCGCGACGGTGTCCGTCTGGGACGCCACCTCCTCGGCGCTGTGGTTGGCGTTCGCGAGCTGCTCGCGCTGCGTGTTCAGCTCGCCGGCGTAGTTCGTCTGGAGGATGTGCTGGGCGAGCTGGGCGTCCGCCTCGGGGTCGGGCTCGTCGGTCACCGTGAAGATGAGGTCGAACCGCGAGATCAGGGCGGGCTCGAGGTCGATCTGCTCGCCGATGGGCTCGTACTGGTCGAACCGCCCGTACTTCGGGTTCGCCGCGCCCAGCAGCGAACACCGCGCCTTCAGCGTCGCGTTGATGCCCGCCTTCGAGATGCTGATCTTCTGCTGTTCGAGCGCCTCGTGGAGCGCCGACCGGTCGTCGGCGGCCATCTTGTCGAGCTCGTCGACCGCGGCGACGCCCTGGTCGGCGAGCACGAGCGCGCCCGCCTCCAGGGTCCACTGCTGGCCGTCGCCGAAGTCGTCGCGGACCGCCGCCGCCGTCAGCCCGGCCGAACTGGACCCCTTCCCGGACGTGTAGACGGACCGCGGCGCGATATGTTGAATGTACGATATGAGCTGGGACTTCCCCGTACCGGGGTCCCCGATGAGGAGCATGTGGAGGTCGCCGCGGATCCGGGACTCGTCGGGTAGCTCCTTCGAGACGCCGGAGAACAGCTGGAGGATCATCGCGAGCTTCGCCTGGCGGTGGCCGTAGATGGACGGCGCCATCGAGTCGACCATCTGCTCGTAGATGTCCTCGCGGTCGGAGATCTCGACGATCTGCTGTTTGTCCGCCTCCGTGATGTCCATCTCCTCGAACTCCTCGTCCTCGACGACGACCGACGACCCCTCCATGTAGAGGTCGAAGACGGGCGAGTCGTCGCCGCTTTCGCTCTGGTCGAGCCGCAGCACGCCGGTGACGGTGACGTGGTCGCCGGGCGTCACCTCGCCGGTGGCGTCGTCGACGACGTGGACGTCGATGCTCTGGGGGGTCTCGCCGCCCGCCAGCCCCTCGGGGGACTCCTGGATGCGGAGCTTCTGGGAGTCGACGAACTCCGAGCGCTCGGGGTCGAGCTTGAACGGCCCCTGGCGCTCGCAGGACTCGCACTGGTAGGGCTCCTGGAAGCCCGCGTCCCCCTGGGGGACGTCGGTCTCGGCGCCGCAGCGCTGGCAGACGAAGACGGCGCGCTGGATCTTCGGGCGGACGTCGGTCGCCTTCCGCACCATCCCCTGCACGGAGACGAGCGTGTTGAGGTGTTCGGCGCGGATCTCCCGGATCTCCGTCGACTCCTCGAGGCCGTGGACGCGGACGTGCGCCTGGCCGAGCGAGACGTCGACCGGGAGGTCGTACAGCCGCAGCGCCTCCTCGGCGGCCTCGCGGAGGTCGTCGGGGTGGTTGATGAAGTCGTCCGCGAGGTCGGGGTCCATCTGGTAGAGGTCCCGCCAGTCGAGGTGGAGGCTCTTCGACTCCCGGGGGTACTTGCGCGCGAGTTCGGCGACGTCGTCGCTGTAGTACCGGCGGTAGAACTCCTCGAAGCGGTCGACGAGTTCCTGGTTGGCGGCCTGCGCCATTCTGTCCACGGTAGGTTGCGCGCGCTCGCCTAAGAAGGTTCGCAAAGCCCGAACCGCTCGCAGGCCGCGCCGGATCCGTGGACGGCGCACGCGCGGCTGTGCTGGCGTCGCGGCCGTCGCCCGACCCGCCGCGGCGGCTCGCCGGCCCAGAACTGGTAAGGGGGTCCGCGGCGAACGGCCGGCAATCGATGACTGACCGATGACCGGCGTCGCGTTCGCGGCCCACGTCGCGGCGTTCGCCGTGGCGGCCCTGGCGTGCTTCGCGGGGCTGTCGCGGGTCCGCTACGTCGAGGACCCGGACACGCGGCGCGGACTCGCGGGCCTGCTGGCGACCAGCGGCGGCTGGGCGGCCGCGCAGGCCGGCTTCCTCGCGCTGCCGACGCAGCCGGTGAAGGTCGGCGTCTACACCGTCGGCCTGGTCGCCGGGTTCGCGACCGTCGGCGCCTGGCTGTACTTCTGTTCGGCGTACACGGGACGGACCCTCCACCGCAACCCGGCCGTCCGACGGGCCGCCCTCGCGGTGTTCCTCGTCGTCGTCGTCGCGAAGCTCACGAACCCGGTCCACGGCGCGTACTACGACCTCGTGCGGGTGTCCGCGCCGTTCCCCCACCTCGCGGTCCGGCACGGCGTCGTACACTGGCTCGCGATGGGGGCGTCGTACGCGCTCGCTGCGGTCGGCGGGTTCATGCTGTTCGAGCTGTTGACCCAGACGGGCTACGACACGCGGCCGCTGCTCGCGCTCGTCGGCCTCACGGGGCTGCCGGTGGTCGCGGACGTGGTCGGCACCGCGACGCCGCACCTCGCGGCGCTCACCTACGAGCCGCTCGGCGTCGCGGCGTTCGCGGTCGGCGTGCTGTTCGTCTACGAGGAGCGCTTCCAGGCGGTCCGGCTCGCCGCGGACGTCGACGACGCCGTCGTCTTCCTGACCGACGACGACGCCGTCCGCGAGGCGAACCAGCGCGCCGTCGACCTGTTCCCCGCGCTGGCGGACGCGACCGGCGCCCCGCTGGCGGACGTCGCGCCCGGCCTCGCCGAGCGACTGCCCGGGGACGCCCCCGTCCTCGAGCTGACGGTGGACGGCGAGCGGCGGTTCTTCCAGGTGTCCGCGACGCCGTTCACGTTCGGGCGGACGCGCGTCGGCCGCATGGTCGTCGTCGCGGACGTCACGCGCGCGGAGCGGAACCGGCGCGCGCTCGAACGGCAGAACGAGCGCCTCGCCGAGTTCGCGAGCGTCGTCAGCCACGACCTCCGCAACCCCCTGAACGTCGCGGCGGGCCGCCTGGACATGGAGCGCGAGCGCCGCGACAGCGAGGACCTCGACGCCGTCGCGGGCGCGCTCGACCGGATGGAGGCGCTCATCGACGACCTCCTGTTGCTCGCGCGGGAGGGCGCGGACATCGGCGACCGCGAGCGCGTCACGCTGGCGGCGCTCGCGGAGCGCGCGTGGGCGTCCATCGCGGCGCCGGACGCGACGCTGGTCGTCGACGACGACGCGGCCTTCGAGGCGGACGCGGACCGCGTCGTCCAGCTGCTCGAGAACGTCCTCCGGAACGCGGCCGAGCACGGCGGCGCCGACGTGACCGTGCGCGTCGGCGTCCTCGACGACGGCCGGGGGTTCTACGTGGAGGACGACGGTCCCGGGATTCCCGAGGCCGACCGGGAGAGCGTCTTCGGGATGGGCGTCTCGACCGCCGACGGGACCGGGTTCGGGCTCGCCATCGTCCGGACCATCGCGGAGGCCCACGGCTGGTCGGTGGCCGCGACGGACGCCGCGGCCGCCGACACGGGCGCGCGCTTCGAGGTGACGGGCGTCGACCTCGCGGACGTCGAACTCGCCGCGTAGCCGGTCGACGCCGCGGTCGGGTCGCGACGACCCCGTCGGTCAGGCCGCGACGAGGACGACGGCGACGACGGCGAGTGCGAGCCCCGCGACGTTCGCCGCTGACAGCTGCGCGTCGAAGTAGAGGACGCCGACCACGGCGGGCACGACGAAGTACAGCGCGACGATGGCGGAGACGACGGCCAGGTTGCCGCGCGCGAGCGCCGCGTAGAAACTGACGGTGGCGGCGGCGAGACAGACCCCGGAGACGGCGGCGAACGCGACGTCGACGCGGCTGCCGGTCATCGGCCGCCGCGCCGCGACCACGACGCCGCCGACGACGACGAGGCTGGCGACGTACGACACGAACACGGCGTTCAGCGCGGACAGCGACCGCGTCGCGACGCCCGAGGCGACCGCCCACGCGCCGTAGAGGACGAGCGCCGCGACAGCGAGCAGCACCGACCCGGCGGCCATACGCCGGCGTCGCGCCCCGACGCGGAAAAGCGTCCCGCTCCGGGAAGACATATTGCCGTCCGGCGCCTGCACGGAGGCGTGCCCGAGACGCTGGACACGCAGGTGCTGGCGGTCGTCGACCCGGCGGACGTCGAGGCGGACGCGCTCCAGCCGGGGCTGCGGGAGCTCGCGGCGGAACGCTACGTGCTCGTCTGCCGGAAGGGCGGCCGGCCGTCCCGGCTGGAGCGCGTGAAGGCGTTCGTGCTGCGGCGTCCCATCGAGGCGGTGACGCTCGTCGCGGACACGGCGCCCGAGGAGGGCGCAGACGTCACGGCGCGCGTCGAGGAGACCGACATGGTCGGCGTCTACGACGTCACGCGCTTCGAGTGACCGCTACCCGCCGCCCTGGCTCCCGCCGTACCCGCCGGCCTCCGCCTCCAGTTCGCGCTCGCGGCGGTCCGTGCCGTCGCCGTCGTCGCCGCCCTCGCCGTCGTCGTACTCGTCTCTGACCTGCCCCCAGCCGTAC
Source organism: Halobacterium yunchengense (assembly GCF_037031165.1). Taxonomy (NCBI): domain Archaea; kingdom Methanobacteriati; phylum Methanobacteriota; class Halobacteria; order Halobacteriales; family Halobacteriaceae; genus Halobacterium; species Halobacterium yunchengense. The sequence continues at coordinate 118,852 of NZ_JAYEZL010000002.1, forward strand.
AGCAGGGCGGTGACGCCCACCGCGGTCACGCCAGCGAGGGGGGCGACTGCGGCGGCCGCGACGCCGCCCGCGAGGTGCGCGGCGACCGCGAGCACGGCGCTCGCGGCGGTCGCCAGCCACACCCACCGGGGCGCGACGTCCTCGGGGTGGAGTTCGCTCACAGTGGGACCGTCGGCCGCGCGCGGGAAGGGTCTTCCCCCGGTCGCGAGCGCTGCTTCCGCGCCGACCGCCGACGCCCGTCGGACGCCAGTCAGCCGTCCTGCGGTTTCACCCCCTGGGAGCGACCCCGGTACTTATTGTCCGCAGTCGACAGGTAGTGAGCGACGTCGGCAACCCGACGCACCCTGACCACTCATGCTCGAACCAAGTCAAGACACCACCGACCCCGATTCGCGCGGCGTCTCGCCCGTCATCGGCGTCATCCTGATGGTGGCCATCACGGTCATCCTCGCCGCCGTCATCGCGAGCTTCGTGCTCGGCTTCGGCGGCAACGTCCAGGAGAACGTCAACGCGGGCGCCGACATCACCGAGACCGAGGACGGCAACGCCACCGTCTCGTGGATCTCGGAAGGCAACGCGGACTACCTCAACGTCACCCACGACGACGACTCCGGCGACGTGAAATTCGCTGGCGGCACGCACAACATCACGAGCGTCGGCGAGACGGTCGAACTTCACTACGACGGGTCCGGCAGCGAGACCATCACGGTCACCGTCACGGCTGTCGGCTCCAGCGGCACGAAGGCCGTCGTCACGCAGGAGGAGGTCACCGTCGAGAACTGACCGACTCCCCGTCCGGTCGCGACGCTCGGCCGCGCCGCGGCCGTCGCTTCTCGGTCGGCGGCGGTGAGACCGGCGTGGACGCGGCGGCGGTGAGAACGAAGTGGGACCGTCCGGATTTGAACCGGAGGCACGAGCACCCAAGGCTCGAAGGTTACCAAGCTACCCCACGGTCCCGTACGTCTCCGTACTCGCGTCCCGTGCGTAAGGGTTTCGTTCGGCGCGCTGGGAGCCGTCGCTCCGACTCGTCGCGCGGCGGGCCACTGTTCGGGTTCGGCGCGCTGGCGGGCCACTGTTCGGGTTCGGCCCGCTCGGGGCCCTCGCTCGGCGTCGACCGCCACAACGACTTTCGCCGTCGGTGTCGATGGGGGTGGTATGGCGACGACCCTGGAGATCGCGCTCGCGGTGGTCGTGCTGGTGGCACTGTTCGGCGCGTACCGCGTGATCCGCGCGGTGAAGCCGTTCATCGTCAACGCCGTCGTGGGCCTGGTGGTGATCCTGATCGCGGACGCGCTCGGCGCGGAGGTTGCGGTGACGCCGCTCGTGTTGCTGATCGTCGCGGTCGGCGGGCTGCCGGGCGCGATACTGGTCATCCTGCTGGCGGTGCTGGGCGTGGCGTTCTCGCCGGCGCTGCTGGCGGTCCCCCTGTAGGAGGTGGTGAGGCGTGGACCCAGTTCGGCGCGCGATCGCGGGCGGCGTGGCGGGCACCGTCGCGATGACCGTGGTGCTGGTCATCGGGGAGGTCGAAGCGCGGTTCGAACTCGGCGTCGGCGGCGCCATCGCGCGGTACGCGGGACTGCCGGACCAGCCCGCGCTGGGGCTGCTGGTGTTCCTCGTGGCGGGGATGGTCGTCTTCCCGCTGGTGTTCGTGGCCGTCGGCGGCTACCTCGCGCGACTGCCGGGCGGCGGCGACCCCGCGATCCGCGGGATGGCGTTCAGCCTGCCGCTGTGGGTGCTGTTCCTCGCGATCGGGTCGCCGGACCTGGGGACGGCGGAGGGCGCACTCCACGTGGCGTTCACGCTGTTCGCTCACCTCCTGTACGGGTTCACGCTCGGCGCGGTCTACCACTCGCTGGCGGACGTCTGACTACTCCTCGCCGTCGGCCGCCGGCGCGGACTCGGACGTGGACTCGGACGCCGGTTCGGGGAACGGCAGCGCGTCCCACTCGGCGGTGCGGCGGTCGCCGTGCTCGCGGAGGCGCCAGGGGTCGTCGGTGGTGACGGGGTCGCCCATCCGGTAGGACTGCACGAGGTTGAACAGCCAGACGACCGTGCCGACGGCGATGAGCACGGAGCCGACCGTGGCGACCTGCTGGAGGGTGGCGAACTCCGGGGGGTAGGCGGCGTACCGCCTCGGGAGGCCGGCGTTGCCCATGACCATCATCGCGCCGAACGCGAGCGTGACGCCGACCGTGGTGAGCGCGAAGTGCGCGACCGACAGCGCGTAGTTCGTGTGCTTGCCGACGACCAGGGGGTACCAGTAGTAGACGGCGGCGAAGACGGCGTAGGAGATGAGCCCCATGATGATGAAGTGGAAGTGGCCGACGACGTAGTAGGTGTCGTGCAACAGCAGGTCGACGGGGATGGCGGCGAGGAAGACGCCGGTGACGCCGCCGACGACGAACGTGCCGACGCCGCCGATGCAGAACAGCATCGGGGCCGTCAGCCGGATGTTGCCGTTCCACATCGTGGTGATCCAGTTGAACACCTTCACCGCCGACGGGACCGCGATGGCGATGGAGACGGCCATGAACGACGCGTTGAGCCGCGGGTCGATGCCGGAAGCGAACATGTGGTGGGCCCAGACGCCGAAGCTCAGGACGCCGATGGCGAGCGTCGAGTAGACGACGAACTTGAACCCGAACAGCCGCCTGCCGGCGAACTTCGGGAGGATGAACGAGACCAGGCCCATCGGCGGGAGGACGAGGATGTACACCTCGGGGTGGCCGAAGAACCAGAAGAGGTGCTGCCAGAGGATGGGGGTGCCGCCGCCGAGCGCGAAGAACGTGGTGCCGACGGTGCGGTCCAGCAGGAGCATGACGAGCGCGCTCCCGAGCAGCGGGAACGCGAACAGGACGAGCCCGGACTGCGTGAGCATCGTCCACGAGAAGATGTCGAGGTCGTGCCAGGCGGCGTCGCGTTCGGCGAAGATGGTCGCGATGAAGTTGATGGCGGACATGGTGGTGGCGACCCCGGAGAGGTGGAGGCCGAGCAGGACGACGCTCACGGTCGGGAGTTCGAGCCGGACGGACAGCGGCGTGTAGAACGTCCAGCCGGTGGCGGGCGGCGCGAGCGCGAGCAGCTGTTCGCCGAGGCCGGTGAGGACACCGCCGCCGATCAGGGTGTGGCCGACGACGTCCGTGAGCAGGCCGACGCGCATGAGCGCGAGCGCGGGGACGAGCAGCCAGAACGCGATGGCGTTGATGCGCGGGAACGCCATGTCGTCGGCGCCCACGAGCGGCGGAATCAGGTAGTTCCCGAGGCCGGCGAGCGCGGGCGTGCCGAACAGGAACAGCATCGTCAGGCCGTGCATCGTGAACAGGGCGTTGTACGTGTGGGCGTCCCAGACGGCGACCTCCGGGCCGAACAGTTCGGTGCGCATCATCATCGCGTCGGTGCCGCCCCAGAGGAACGCGACGGCGGCGAACGCGAGGTACAGCAGGCCGATGTCCCGGTGGTCGACGGTGGTCAGCCACCGCGTGACGCCGCCGGCCTTGTGCGCGCGCGACGTGCCGAGCAGCCACCCCGGCGACGCGGGCGCGCCGCCGTCCGCGGTCGGCGTACCGTCGGCGGGTTCGCCGCCGTCCGCGGTCGGCTCGCCGTCGGTCGACGTGCCGCCGTCCGCGCGCGCCGCCGCGGCGTCCGGCGGCCGGTGTGCGCGCCACGCCAGCCAGAGCACGACGGCGGCGCCGCCGACGGAGGCCGCGAGCGTCGCGGCCGCGACCGCGAGGGTCATGTGCTACCAATTCACTCGCCTCCCGTTAAAATCGAACGGCGGACTCGCTCGCGCGCGGCCCCTGCCGGCGGTGGCCGCCCCGCCTCACTCCTCGTCGCGCAACTCGATGTCGGCGACGACGCCGTACGGGTCCGTCCCCTTCCGGACGCCGTCCAGGATCGTGAACGCCTCGGCCGGGTCGAGGAAGTGCCTCGTCACCGCGCGCCCCAGGTCGGTCGGCTCGAGGCCGTCGATGAACTCGTACTCGAGGAGCTTCCCGAGCGCGTGCTTCGTCGGCACCTCGCCGAGCATCCGGTCGTTCAGGCGCTTGGCCGCCCTCCCGCCGACCGCGACGTTCGCGAGCGTCTCCTCGACGGCGGCGGTCTCGTCGTAGTGCGTGACCACGTCCTCCATCTCGCCCTTGAGGAGTTTGAACGCGACCTCCTCCTCGGTGCCCTCCATCGACGCGTGGTAGGCGGCGTCCGGCTCGACGAGCATGTACACCTTCCCGCGGTCGTGGTAGTCCGGTCGGCCAGCGCGGCCGAGCATCTGCTCGAACTCCTGGACGGAGAGCCACTCGATGCCCATCGCGAGCCGGTCGAAGACGACCTGGCTGGCGGGGAAGTCCACGCCCGCCGCGAGCGCCGCCGTGGTCACGACCGCCGCGAGGTCCTGGTTCCCGAACCGGCGCTCGACGGACTGCCGCTCGCCCTGGTCGAGGCCGGCGTGGTAGGCGGCCGACGGGTAGTCGAGCTTCCGCGAGATCTCGTGGCAGCGCCGCCGTGAGTTAGTGAAGACGATGGTCTGGCCCTTGTACCCCTTCGAGGACTCCCGGTCGAACTCGCGGCGCACGAGCTTGTTCTCGATGTCGGGCTTCTCCGCGCTCTCGGCGAACGTGACGTGGCGCTCGATGGGGATCGGGCGCTCCTCGAACTCCACGAGGTTCGCGTCGAGTCCGCGCGCGAGCTCCCCGGGGTTGCCGACGGTCGCCGAGAGGTACACCCACTGCGCGCCGTGGTAGTCCTCGCGGCGCTCGCTGCGCCGCTCGCAGTAGTGTTTCAGTCGCGAGACGAGGCCGTCCAGCCGGTGGCCGCGTTCGTCCTCCTTGAGCGTGTGCACCTCGTCGATGACCACGGTCCCGACGTCCCCGAGGTCCTTCCCGGTGCGGAGCGCGTGGTCGATGCCCTCGTAGGTGCCGACGATGACGTCCGCCGACGGGTCGAAGGCGTTGCCGTCGTCGCGAATCCGCGACGACCCGACGCGCAGCGTGACCTCCGCGAGGCCGCCGTACTCCTCGCGGAAGTCCCCGTACTTCTGGTTCGCGAGCGCCACCAGCGGCACCAGGAACAGCAGCTTCCCCTTCCCGGAGAGCAGCCGGTGGAGGCCCGCCATCTCGCCGACCAGCGTCTTCCCGGTCGCCGTCGCGGACACCACCAGCTGGTCCTCGCCGTCGAGCAGGCCGTTCTCCACGCTCAGACTCTGCACGGGCAACAGCTCCTCGAAGCGGTCCAGCAGGAGGTCCTTCACGCCCGGGTGGAGGTCGAGGTCCGCGACGGGCACCGGGTCGACCTCGTCGGTGGTCGCGGACACCTCGTCGAACTTCGTGAGGTCGGGGTCGAGGTTCCCCTGCAGGAGGCCCGTGATGCGGTCGAGGTCCTGTTCTTCCAGCAGTAGCTCCTCGAGGCGGTCCTGGGCCGCGCCCGTCATGCCGCCGTTGAACGAGAGCTCGCGCTCCAGTTCCCGGATCGCGCAGTCCTGGCAGATGTACTCGCCGTCGGCCTCGATGGCCGTCTCCGACGTGATGGGGGAGTACCGGCCCTGTCCCGCGCAGTACCGGCACGTCCGCACGGCCTTCGCGTCCTGCTGGTAGGCGTCCAGCATCTCGGTGAGCTCCTCGCGGCCCGCCCGGGAGGTCTGCTCGCTGATGCGGATGCGGTCCGCGCGCCGCGCGACGTCCACGAACTGGTCGGGGCTGCGCGGCTCCTCGCCGCCGCCCGTCCGCACGCGGAACCGGCCGGGACGGGGCCCGGCGTCGCGCTCGGTCAGTTCGAGCTTCGCGCGGAACAGCCGCTGGTCGCCCCGGCGGGCCGCGACGAGGTACTCGTCGCCGACCTCGTGGAGGAACAGCGTGTCGACGCGCTGGACCTGCTCAGACACGAATCGTGGTAGGCGAGCGCGGTATTTCAGGGGTTCGACTCGTGGCGTCGCCGGTCGCCGCGTGTCCAACCGCGGAATTTATGCGCGAGGGCGTCGCAGTTCGGGTCGTCTCCTCGCTGGCCGCAGCCGCGGCACTGTGCCGCGCCTGCGGCCGGCCGCCGCACGGACGCGGCGCTCCCATGATCCGCATCGACACCGCACCCGAACTGGTGGACCGCCTCCGCGCAATCAGCACCGAGTTCGAGTCGACCGACCCGACAGTCGACGGCGCGCCGCTGCCGGCCTTCGACGACGCCGTCGCGGACGCCGCCGTCGTCGGCCTCGGCGAGGCGACACACCGGACACGCGAGTTCGTGCAGTGCAAGCGCCGCCTGCTCCGCCGTCTCGTCGCCGAACACGGCTGTCGCGCGCTCGCACTCGAAGCGCCGTACGCTGAGACTGTCGCCCTCGACGACTACGTCCGACGCGGCGACGGCGACCTCGCCGCGGTCCTCGCGGCCCTCGGCCTCTCGATGTACGCCGTCGAGTCGTTCGCCGCCCTCGTCCGGTGGCTGCGCGCGTTCAACGACGGCCGGCCGCCCGAGGACCGCGTCGCCGTCTACGGCGTCGACGTGCAGTCGGCTGCCGGCGCCGCGGCGGCGCTGCGCGACCACGTCGCCGACACCGGGGTCGCTCCCGAGGGCCTCTGTGAGGCGCTCGACGCTGCCGCCGACGGCGTATTCGAGGGCGCGGACGTCGACGCCGACTGCCTCCAGACCGCCGAGCGAGCGGCCGACCGCCTCACCGCGCGGTTCGCCGACTGCGACGCCGCGGCGCCGGCCGCCCGACGTCACCTCTGGACGCTGCGGCGCGCCTGCGAGTTCGCTCGTCTCGCCGCCGAGGACCGCCCGACGCAGTGGGGGTTCCGCGACGAGTGCATGGCCGCACAGGTCGCGTGGATCAGCGACCACGCCGGCGGCCCGGTCGCCGTCTGGGCGCACGACAACCACGTCAAGCGCGGTCGCATGACGGGTCCGGGCCACCCCGCTCGCACGATGGGTGACCGCCTCGGCGAGCGGTACGGCGACGCCTACTACGCGCTCGGCGGCCAGTTCTCTCGCGGCGCGGTGCGCGCCTACGCGCCGACTGACGGCGACGACGCGGACGTCGAAACAGCCGACGGCGCGTACGCGATGACCGAACTGTGGGTCCCGGAACCGCCGGGGACGTCGGTCCCCGGGCTCTTCGACGGCCTCGACGCGCCCGCCGCGGTCGCGGACTACCGGTCGCTGGCCGACGGCTCGCCGCTCGCGGACTGGCTCGCTCCCGAACGACGGCACCGCTTCGTCGCCGGCGTCGTCGACCCCGACGAGGACCGGCCGTTCTCCAGGCAGTACGGCGCGCTCGACGCCTTCGACGGCGCGTACTTCGTCCGGGACGCGACGCCGACGGAACCGCGCTGACCGCTACTCCACCAGCCGGATGTCGTCGTCGCCGTTCGGCACGACGCAGATGAACGATCCTTCCTCGTCGCCGTCGTTCTCGTACCAGTGGACGGCGCCTGCGGGAATCAGGAGGCTGTCGCCGGCGCCGACCGTGTACTCCTCGCCCTCGATGCCGACCGTGTACTCGCCGCTCAGGACGTACTGCTCGTGTTCGACCTCGTTGGTGTGCTCGGGGACGCGCGCGCCGGGTTCGAGGACGAACCGCCGCATCGCGAAGTTGGGCGCTCCGTCGGACTCGTCGACCAGCACGCCCTTCCGCATGCCGTCGGCGGCGCCGACGGCCTCGTACTCCGCGTCGCCGGCGCGTTTCACCACGTGACTGGCTGGCTCGGTCTCGCTCATACCGAGTCGTTCGGCGGCGCGCGCCTTAGGCGTAGCCGTCCGCGACGTCGAGCGTGCTCGAACGCCGGGCGAGAGAGCGCCCGAATACGGGTACGCGCGAACTCGAAGCGGTCACAGCCCGAGAATCTCGCGGGCCTGCGCGGGCGACGCGACCTCGCGCCCGAGTTCTTCGGCGACGCGGACGACGCGCTCGACGAGCTGGGCGTTGCTCTCGGCGAGTTCGCCGCGCTCGTAGTAGACGTTGTCCTCGAGGCCGACGCGGACGTGCCCGCCGAGCAGGACGCCCTGTGTCGCCATCGGGAGCTGGTGGCGGCCGAACCCGAGCGTGTTGAACTCGGCGCCCGCGGGCAGAGCGTCGACGAGGTGCTGGAGGTTCCGGGGGCTCGCCGGCGTGAGCGTCCCCGGCCCGAGGATGAGCGTGGCGTACGGCGGGTCCGCGACCTCCCGTCTGTCGAGGAACTGGTGGACTTCGTTCAGGTGGCCGTCGTTGAACACCTCCAGTTCGGGTTTGATGCCGCGCTCGCGCATCTCCTCGTGCAGGGAGTCGACGAGGCCGCGCGTGTTCTCGCTGGTGAGGTGGCGGTAGCGGTTCAGCGGCCCCATGTCGAGGCTCGCCATCTCCGGCGCCGGGTCCGTGCGCAGCGGCTGGTGGCGGACGTCGCCGGGCGCGCCCGTGCCGCCCGTGGAGTGCTGGAGTATCACGTCGTCCGCGCGCGCCCGAATCTCGTCGTCGACGGCCTGGAAGTCAGCGACGTCGAACGACCGCTCGCCGCTCGGCTCGCGCGCGTGGACGTGCACGACGGCCGCGCCCGCTCGCTCGGCTTCGGCCGCCGCCCGCCCGATCTCCTCGGGCGTCTCCGGGAGGTTCGGGTTCGCCTCCTTGCCGTGCACGCCGCCGGTCAGCGCGGCCGTCACGATCACGGGGTCGCCGGCGAGGAAGCCCTCGTAGGTCACGGGTCGCCCTCCGCGCCGGCGTCGCCGCTCCCGTCGCCGTGCGCGTGGTCCCGGTAGATCTCGCAGTGGTCGGCGTGGTGGAGGTCGTAGCGGTCGTTGCAGACGTCCGCGCGCATCGGCTGGACGAACGACCCGGTGACCGTGCAGAACGCGCGCTCGGCGTCGAACGTCCGGGTGTCGCCCTCGCTGCGGTACTCGAGGTGGGGGCAGCCCATGGGGCGCGTTCGCCCGCCGGCGTGTTAACGATTCGCTCACCCGGTCGTCCCGTGGTGACGGCCGCGTCACCCGGTGACGCTGCCGTCTACGAGCGTATAGGTGGCTCCGCGCCTTACTGGGTGGTATGTCACCGACCACGCGCGGGCTCCACCACGTCACCGCCATCGCGGGCGACCCGCAGGCGAACGCGGACTTCTACGTCGAGACCCTCGGCCTGCGGTTCGTCAAGCGCACGGTGAACCACGACGACCCGCAGACGTACCACTTCTACTTCGGCGACGGCGAGGGGACGCCCGGGACGAACGTCACGTTCTTCCCGTGGACGGACGCCGGCCGCGACGGCGAGTTCGGCGCCGGCCAGACGCGCGCCACCGCGTACCTGATCCGGCCGGACTCCGTCGGCTACTGGCGCGACCGCCTCGGAGCCCGGGGCGTCGACGTCACCGAGACCGAGCGCTTCGGCGACCCCGTCCTGCGCTTCGAGGACCCGGACGGCGTCGGTCTGGAACTCGTCGCGAGCACGGACCGTCGTTCCGCGGACCCGGCGGGCGGCGACGGGCCGCGAGCCCGCGGCGACCGCGCCGCCGACGCGGACGCCGCGCCCTGGCCCGACAGCCCGGTGCCGGCCGACCACCAGCTCCGCGGCTTCCACAGCGTCACGCTCGCCGTCGCCGAGTACGGGCCCACCGAGGCGGTCCTCACGGACGTGCTCGGCTACGAGCGCGTCGCCGACGACGGCGACCGCAGGCGGTTCCAGACTCCCTCGGGCGGCCCGCACTCGGTGCTGGACCTCGTGGAGACGGACGCGCCGCGCGGCCGGACGGGCGTCGGCACGGTCCACCACGTCGCGTTCACCGCCGACAGCGTCGCGGACCTCCGGGCGTGGAAGGACGCCTACGCCGACCGCGGCCTCTCCGCGAGCGGCCCCGTCGACCGCACGTACTTCCAGTCGCTGTACTGCCGCGAGCCCGGCGGCGTCCTCTTCGAACTCGCGACCGACGGCCCCGGCTTCGACGTCGACGAACCGCCCGCCGAACTCGGCGCCTCGCTCGTCCTCCCGGAGTGGCTCGAGGACGAACGGGAACGAATCGAGGCGGCGCTGCCGGCGTTCGACCCGCCGCGGCCGGCCCCGGCCGGCGAGTAACGCACTCACGCCCCACCCACCACCACACACTTGCCGTCCGACGACGCCACTCCACCCATGACGGTTCCGGGCTCTGACCGCGTCGGCGAGCCGTTCCGCTTCGACTACGACCCGCCGGTGCTCCGGTTCGGCCGCGGCAGCGTCGCGGCCCTCGGCGACGAGCTCGCGCGCCACGGCCTCGACCGCGCGCTCGTCGTCTGCGGGGCCACCGTCGGCAGCACGCCGGCAGTGATGGACCCGGTGGAGGCGGGCCTCGGCGACCGGCTCGCGGGCGTGTTCGCGGAGACGACGCCCGAGAAGCGCCTCGACACCGCGTTCGACGGGCGGGCCGCCGTCCGCGAGCACGACGCCGACGCCGTCGTCGCGCTCGGCGGCGGCAGCAGCCTCGACGTCGCGAGGGCGGTCAGCGTGCTCGCCGCCGGCGGCCACGACCCGGCGGAGGCGGGCGAGACGTTCGCGGAGACGCACACGCTCCCGATGCCCGACGGCGACCTCCCGCCCGTCGTGGCCGTCCCCACCACGCTCGCCGGCGCGGACCTCTCGCAGGTCGCCGGCCTCTCCGCGCTCCCCGACTCGGCGCTCGTCGAGAAGCCCACGAGCGGCGGCCTCTCGGACCGCCGCCTGCTGCCGACCGCGGCGTTCTACGACCCCGAGCTCGTCGCCACCACGCCCGAATCCGTGCTCGCCGGCTCCGCGATGAACGGCTTCGACAAGGGCGTCGAGACGCTGTACGCGGCCAACGCCACACCGGTCACGGACGCCACCGCCGCCCGGGGCCTCGGTCTGCTCGCCGACGGCCTCCGCGCCCTCGGCGAGCGCGGCGCCGACCCGGACGTCCTCGAACCCGTCCTGGAGGGGCTGATTCTCGTCCAGTACGGCGCGTCACGACCCGACGGGACCACGCTGTCGGTCGTCCACTCGTTCGGCCACGGCCTCACGCGGGGCTTCTCGGTGCAGCAGGGCGCCGCGCACGCAGTCGTCGCCCCCCACGTCCTTGAGCACCTCTTCGCGGAGGTGGACGGCCGCCGCGACCTGCTCGCGGACGCGCTCGGCGTGGGCGGCGCCGCCGACCCTGCGAGCGCCGTCGTCGACGCCGTCGCCGACGTCCGGGACGCGCTCGGCCTCCCCAGCCGCCTCCGCGACGTCGACGGCCCGGAACCCGGGGACTTCGAGCGCGTCGCGCGCAGCGTCGTCAAGGACTCCTTCATGGCGAACGCGCCCGCCGACCTCGACCTGACCGCGGCGGACGTCGAGGCCGTCCTCGAGGCCGCGTACTGACGCCGCGCCGGCCGGGTCGGCGCACTCGCCGACTGCGCTTCTCGCTCCCCCGGATGCGCTCCTCGTTCTCTCGACTGCGCTCTCCGCTCCTGGGACCGCGTCCGCCGCTCGCCCCCGGATTTATGCGGACTGCACCGGTATCCTCGCGCATGCGAAGCTTCAGAGTCGGGAGCGCGTTCGGCATCCCGATCAAGCTCGACGTCACCTTCCTCATCATCCTCCCGGTGTTCGCGTACCTCATCGGGACGCAGGTCGACGTCTGGGTGTCGACGTTGAACGCCGCGCCGTTCGACGCCCAGCTGGCGGCCGACCCCCTCACCGCCGAACCGATGCGGTGGTACCTCGGCGTCGCCGCCGCCGTCGGCCTGTTCGCCGGGGTCGTCCTCCACGAACTCGGGCACAGCGTCGTCGCGATGCGGTACGGCTTCCCCATCGACTCCATCACGCTGTGGATCCTCGGCGGCATCGCCAGCCTCTCCGACCAGCCCGAGGAGTGGCGACAGGAGCTGTTCATCGCCATCGCCGGCCCCGTCGTCAGCGTCCTCCTCGGCGTGCTGTCGTTCGTCGCGCTCCAGGCCCTCCCCGCGTCGCTGGACGCCCTGCGGTTCGTCGTCGGCTACCTCGCGCTCATGAACTTCGCGCTCGCGGCGTTCAACCTCCTGCCGGGCTTCCCGATGGACGGCGGACGCGTCCTCCGTGCGCTCCTCGCTCGCCGGCGCTCGTTCGCGCGCGCGACCCAGATCGCCGCCGAGGTCGGGAAGCTGTTCGCGCTCCTGCTCGGCATCGTCGGCATCCTCGGGTTCAACCTCATCCTCATCGCCATCGCCTTCTTCATCTACGTCGGCGCGTCCGGCGAAGCCCAGCGCACCGTGATGAACGCCGCCTTCGAGGACGTCAGCGTCGCGGAGGTGATGACCGACGAGGTCCACACCGTCGACGCCGACGCCTCGGTCGCCGAACTGATGGAGCGCATGTTCGACGAACGCCACACCGGCTACCCGGTCACGCGCGACGGCGACGTCGTCGGCATGGTGACCCTCGACGACGCCCGGGACGTCAAGCAGGTCGAGCGCGACGCCATCCTCGTCGAGGAGGTGATGAACGACGACGTCTACTCCATCGGCGAGACCAGCAACGCGATGGACGCCCTCGACGCCATGCAGGAACACGGCGTCGGCCGGCTCGTCGTCACCGACGCCGCCGGCGAGATGGTCGGCATCGTCTCCCGCACCGACCTCATGACCGCGTTCAACATCATCCAGTCGACCGGCCTCCAGCAGGGCGCCGGCGCCGCGCTCTCGGGGGCCGGCCGGTCCGCGTAGCGCCGCGGACGCCCCCGGTCACTCCAGCGCAGTCACGGTCACGTCGCCGTTCACGGACGCGACCGTCACCTCGCCGGCGCCGTCGCCGAGCACGCCGCTCACGCGCGTCCGCGACGCCTCGCGGTCGGCGAGCTCGAGGCCGGAGACCGAGACGTCGCCGTTCTGCGTGCGCGCCGACAGCGCCGCGTCCACGGTCGCCGACAGCGCCGCGTCGGCGTCGCCGTTCTCCGTGCGGACCACCGCCTCCCCGTCCACGAGCGCCGGGACGTCGGCGGTCACGTCGCCGTTGGTCGTCTCCGCTCGCGCCACCGGGCCGGCGTCCCGCACGACGACGTCGCCGTTCGCCGAGCCGACGCCGTGGGCGGCCGCCACGTCCCGGACGGAGACGTCGCCGTTCCAGCTGCGCGCGACCGCGACCTCGGTGCCGGCCGGCAGGCGGACGTCGAGGTCGACGCTCACGCGGCGCTCGGCGCCGTCGACGCGCACGTCGACGAGGAGGTCGTCCTCGCGGACGGCCTCGACGGTCACGTCCCCGAGGCGGGACTCGTTCGGCACGGACACGACCGCGTCCACGAGCACGCGGTCTCCGCCGTGCGTCGACACGTCCACGTCGCCGTCGTCGATGGCCGTCCGGAACCGCGCGCCGTCCGGCAGGTCGAACTCGTACTCGCGGGACTCGCTGACCGCGTCCTCGAAGGCGGACAGGCAGCCGGCCAGGGCGGCCGCGCCGGTCGCTGCCGTCGAGAGGAGGGCTCTCCGTCGCATACCCGCTCTCGACGCCGGACGCACAAATACTGGGGGGACTCGTCGCTCGGCTGTTGGGACTCACGGGGGTCAATTCGCTGCTGTCGGTCCACGTCTGGTTGCGATGGCGACGGGCGTACGAGGTGCTCGTCGGCTATCGTCGCGAGAAGGTCCAGGGGCGAGAATCGAACCCGCGTCTCAGCCTCCACAAGGCTGAAGGATAGTCCACTACCCTACCCCGGACACTGCAGCCAATCGTAGCAGTCTGGCGTTCAAATACGTTACGACACGCGGCGGTTCGAGCGCCAGGGCGGACTACCTGAACGAGCGTTCAGACCGAAACAGCTATCTGAACGCTCGTTCAGGTACTCCCATGGCTCGGACTACGGACCGGCTGCGACGGCACCTCGCGGACGAACTCGGCGACTGCTGCGACGCCGACGTCGAGGACCGCCTCGACGAACTCGACGCGCTCGCCGACGGCACCGACGGCGACGCGCAGGCGGCGTTCGCCGCACTCGGGAACGACACGCGGTACCGGCTCGCCGCGGCGCTGGCCGCCGCCGACGGCGACCTCTGCGTCTGCGAACTCGAAGCGCTCGTCGACGTCAGCGACAGCGCGGTCAGCCACGCGCTCGCGGACCTCGTCGACGCCGGCCTCGCGACGCGCCGGAAGGACGGCAACTGGCGGTACTACGACGCCACCGACTACGCGGCCGGTCTGCTCGCCGCCGCGGACCGCGACAGCGACGATGCGTGAGGCAGCCTCCGCGGACGCCCACGAGCACGGCCCCGACTGCGGCTGCGAGTCCTGCGGCGACCCGCGGTCGATGGGCGTCCTCGACCGCTACCTCACCGTCTGGATCCTCGGCGCGATGGCCGTCGGCGTCGCGCTCGGCTCCGTCGCGCCGTCGGTCACGCCGCCGATCCGCGAGCTCCACCTCGTCGAGGTCGGTCTCGTCCTGATGATGTACCCGCCGCTCGCGAAGGCCGACTACGCGCGGCTGCCCGCCGTCTTCCGGAACTGGCGCGTGCTCGGGCTGAGCCTCGCCCAGAACTGGCTCATCGGGCCGACGCTGATGTTCGCGCTCGCGGTCGTCTTCTTCGGCGGGGTCGTCCCCGGACTGCCCGCCCGCCCCGAGTACTTCCTCGGGCTGGTGTTCATCGGGATGGCGCGCTGCGTCGCGATGGTGCTCGTGTGGAACGAACTCGCCGACGGCTCCACGGAGTACGTCACCGGCCTCGTGGCGTTCAACAGCCTCTTCCAGGTTCTCACGTACGGCGTCTACGTCTGGCTGTTCGCGCTCGTCGCGCCCGACCTGCTCGGCCTCCAGTCGCTGGCGGCCGGCATCACCGCCTTCGACGTCTCGCCGACGCAGGTGTTCGAGGCCATCGCGGTGTTCCTCGGCGTGCCGTTCGCCGCCGGCGTCCTCACGCGCTTCGCCGGCACGCGCGCCCGGAGCGCCGACTGGTACGAGGCGGTCGTCGTCCCGAAGATCGACCCGCTCACGCTCGTCGCGTTGCTGTTCACCGTCGTCGTGATGTTCGCGACCCAGGGCGCCGCCATCGTCGCCGCGCCCGGGGACGTCCTCCTCGTCGCGGTGCCGCTGACCGTCTACTTCGTCGCGATGTTCCTCGTCAGCTTCGCGATGGGGCGGGGCGTCGGCGCCGACTACGAGACCACGACCGCCATCGGGTTCACCGCCGCGTCGAACAACTTCGAGCTCGCCATCGCGGTCGCCGTCGCCGTCTTCGGCGTCGGCTCCGGCGTCGCGTTCGCCACCGTCGTCGGCCCGCTCATCGAGGTGCCCGTCCTCCTCGCGCTCGTCAACGTCGCGCTGTACTTCCAGCGCCGCCTCGACTGGACCGGCCGGACCGCCGGCAGCCTCGCGGCCACCGACGACTGACCCATGTCCCGGGACACCACCTCCGACGACGCCGACCGACCGACCACCACCCTCGCGTTCGTCTGCGTGCAGAATGCCGGCCGCTCCCAGATGGCGACCGCGTTCGCGGAGCGCGAGCGCGCCCGCCGCGGCCGCGGCGACGTCGCGATCCTCACGGGCGGCACCGACCCAGCCGACCACGTCCACAGCGAGGTCGTCGACGCGATGGCCGACCTCGGCGTCGACGTCTCCGACCGCACGCCCCGCGAGGTCACGTTCGAGGAGCTCCGGGACGCCGACTACGTCGTCACGATGGGCTGTGCGGCCGAGGACGTCTGTCCGGCGGGCTGGGCGGGCGAGAACCGCGACTGGGCCCTCGACGACCCCGACGGCCGGCCCCAGAGCGAGGTCGCCGCGATTCGCGACGACATCGAGGCACGGGTCGCCGCGCTGTTCGACGAACTGGACCGCGGGGACTGACGCGTGCCGGTGGACCGACCGAACTCGTGTCTGCTGGACGCGCCCCCGAGCGCGAAACTCGTGTTCGCGGTGCTGGAACGCGACGGCCCGCTCGGGCGGCGCGAACTCATCGCGGAGACGCGACTCCACCCGGACACCGTCCGCGACGGCGTCCGGGCGCTAACCGACTGTGGCCTCGTCGCCGTCCGGCCCGTGCCGGGTGACGCGCGCCGGAACACGTACCGTCTCCGCGACGAGGCCTGAACCGAACGTCCGCGACCGCGACCGGACGATACGCTTTTCCGCGAACCCGGCCTACCACGACGTGACTGTGGCCGTCACGGACAAGATCTACGTGAAGAACCACCGGCAGATCGCGTCCCAGCTGGACACGCGATTCCCGAAGAGCGCGTTCAGCGGCGCGACCCTCGACGTCCTCTTCACGGGCGACCTCTCCGAGCTCGACGACGCCACCCGCGAGAAGGTCCTGGAGTTCTCCGAGGACTTCCTGGACTGCGCCTGCGAGTCGAACCCCTACTGCGGGCACCCCGAGGAGAAGTTCGTGCAGTACCTCCTCGAGTTGCGCGCGCAGGGCCTCGACCCGGAGTCGATGGTGGACGTGATGACCGACGACTACATGGTGTACGCCTACCCCGGCGACCTCTACTCGTTCCTCGACGACGCCGTCCGGACTCTCGAGGCCGTCGAGGACCTCGCGGCGGTCGACGGCCGCCCCGAGCAGGCCGACCGCGCCGGCCGGAAGAAACGCGAGCTCACGCGGTAGCGCGGCGCCGTCGGCGAGGGCCGGCGGCCGTCACCCGAGCTGGTAGGGTTCGTCTTCTTCCTCGTCGTCCAGCTCCTCGAGGTGGATGACCTCCTCGACGTCGCCGTCGTCCTCGACCCGCTCGCGCAGGTGGTTGATGTACTCCTTGTGCTCGTCGAGCTGGTCGCGGAGGTGTTTCGCCTCGAGTTCGAGGCGCTCGTGCTCGCGCACGAAGCTCTTGGGCACCTCGACCTTCGGCGGGAACTCGTCGCCCTCGCTGTCCTCGGCCTGGTTCTCGGGGACGACCCGCACGCGGCCGTCGTGGGCCACCAGCGAGTCGACGTAGTCCCGGAAGACAGCGGACAGCGAGAGGTCCCGCTCCTCCGCGATGTCCCGGAGCGCGTCGAACTTGTCCTCGTTCACGCGGAACGAGATGGTCTTGTTCTTGTTCCCCATCGATTACCCGTGGCTACGAGCAGCGAGCGTATTAAGGGTTTGTCAGACGCTCACGCACCGGCTCGCGGCGAAAGAACGGCGGCCGGTCGCCGGCGGGCGGTTACGCGTCCGCCGGCACTTCGTCCTCCACGTCGAAGTCCTCGAGCGCCTCGAGGACCGCCCGCCGGTACGCGGAGACGTCCTCGCCGTACTCGGCCTTCGCGCGCTCGGCGTACTCGTTGCCCTCGTCGTCGAAGGCGTCGAGGCGGTCGAGCGTGCGCTCGGCGGTCTCCACGACCCAGCGGTCGCGGGTGGCCTCCTCGACGTGCGTGATGGACTCCGGCCGCAGGGAGACGTTCACGGAGCCGTCGTCCGTCTCGAACGTCCGCGGCTTCCCGACCACGGCGACGTACGTCGGCGTCTCCGCGTCCCGGAGCGCCGACGCGGCGTCCGGCTGGTACTGGCCCGCGTACACGAAGAACGTCCCGGTGGGGTCGACGACGCGGCCCCGCCAGTACTCGGAGTCCTCGCCGATGTCCTCGGTCTCGGTGAGCGTGCCGACGACGAACACGCGGTTCGCCTGCTCGCCGGTCGGCAGCAGCGCGTACAGCGGCGCGCGCTCGTCGTCGGACTCCTTGAACGTGAACGTGGCGTCGTTGAACTCGGCGGCGAAGGCGCGGCGTGCGACCTCGCGCGTGGGTGCGTTGCTCATCTCAGATCGACCTCGCCTTGATGAGGACGGCCTCCGGGTCCGCGGGGGCGTCCAGCCGTTCGGTGTCGTTCGCGAGCACGTACCGGCCGAGCGTCGGGCCGGTCACGCGGTAGTAGTTCCCCAGCACCGTCGCGCGCATCTCGTCGGCGACGACGGTGGTGTCGAGGGCGTCCTTGGCCATCTGCTTGGCCTCCTCGAGGCCGACGCCGGTGAGGTCCTCGGTGGCGTCCTCGTCGAAGATGACCTCGTGGACGTCGCGGCCGTCGTCGAGCACGCCCTTGATGCGGAGGTCGAACTCGCCCTCCACCTCGCCGTGCTCGCTGCACCGGCCGTTCTGGAGGACGCGCGTGCAGTCCTCCTCGGGGCAGCGCTTGATGAGGCCGCTCCCGGACTGGATGTCCACGAGCGCGCCCTCGACGGTGTCCTCGTTGTCGCCGACGTCGAACTCCTCGTCGACCTCCTCGATGGTGGTCGTCTTGTTGAGCTTCACGCTGTACCGGCCCTGGTACTCGTCGGTGACGACGTTCCCGAGGCGGTAGGTCTGGCCCTCCTGGAGGTCCGCGAGGTCGGATTTCGCCCACTTCGTGAACTTGATGGTGCCGGTCGGGTCGCCGAGCAGGCCGACCTGCCCGACCGAGTCGGACCGGGGCTCCCAGAGTTCGACGACCTTCGCGGTGATGTCCACCCACTGCTCGGGTTCGTCGACGTCCTCGACCTGGACGGTCTCGTTGCCGCGGCCGCCCAGGTCGTCGCGGTCGAGGCCGGCCTCGTCGAGGTAGTGGTTCTCGACGCTGCGGCGGGCCTCGTCCAGCGGGACCTTGTACTCGGTTACCAGTCGCTGCAGCCGTTCCTCTACGTCGTCGACTGACGCGTCGACGTGCTCGGAGAACTCGTCGTGGATCTCCGTAGCGGTGTCTGAAAGGTCGCTCATGGTCGGATTCCGTCTCCGCGTGTGTTTCGGTGGGAGACGCATCGACGTTGGTTCCCGATCACCTTTAAATCTCCGGGAGCGCGGTGAAAGTGGAGCCCGGGAGGGCGGCGGCGAGCACGCCGACGCCGAGCGCGAGCAGCGCGACGCCGGACGCCAGCCGCAGCAGGTCCGCCCGCCGCGCCAGCACCGACCGCGCGTGGCCGGCCGTCGCGCCGACGGCGCCGAGGTAGACCGCCGACAGCGCCGCGTACGTCGCGCCGAGCGCCGGCACGCTCGCCGCCGCCGAGCCGTCGACGAACTGGGGGAGGAACGCGAGGAAGAACACCGCGACCTTCGGGTTCAGGACGTTCGTCGCGAACCCCGAGACGAACGGCCGCGGCACGTCGCGGTCCGCGGTCGGCCCGCCCCCGTCCGCGAGCGTCCGCGCGCCCAGCCAGCAGAGGTACGCGCCGCCCGCGACCTTCAGCGCCGCGAACGCCGCCGGCGACGCCGCGAGCACGGCCGCCAGCCCCACCGCGACCAGCGCCGTGTGGACGAGGACGCCCGCGCTGACGCCGAGCGCCGCGGTGACGCCCGCCCGCCGGCCGTCCGCCGCGCCCGCCGACAGCACGAGCACGGTGTCGGGACCGGGCGCGAGCACGAGCGCCACCGCCGCGGCGAGGAACGCCGGGAAGCCAGCGTCGAACACGTCCCGGTCGACGAGCCAGCCACGCGTAAGCGGCACGGTCGCCGCAACCCTCCCGCCGGACGCCGCCGCGATGCCCCACCAGCGACGCCACGAACCACCACCGGACAGGTCTTTACCGCGTCCCCGCGAAGCCACCCGCGATGACTGACGCCACTCGGAGGGTCGCGCCGTGGTGAGGACCGCGGCCGTCCTGCTGGCGGGCGGCACCGGCACGCGGCTGTACCCGGCGAGCCGCAGCCACCGCCCGAAGCAGTTCCTCGCGCTCGGCGACGACGACCGCAGCCTCCTCCGGCGGACCGCCGACCGCGCCGGCTTCGCGGACGACCTCTTCGCCGTGACGCGCGCCGAGTACGCCGACCGCGTCCGCGAGGAGGTGCCCGAGGCGACCGTGCTCGTCGAGCCGGCCGGCCGCGACACCGGCCCCGCGCTCGCGTACGCCGCCAGCGAGGTCCGCGAGCGAGCGCCGGACGCGGCGATGCTCTGTCTCCCGAGCGACCACGTGGTCGGCGACGGCTTCCGCGAGACGGCCGAAACCGCCGTCTCGGTCGCCGCGGAGACGGGCGCGCTCGTCGCGCTCGGCGTCGAACCCGACCGGCCCGCGACGGGCTACGGCTACGTCGAGCCGGGCGCCGACCGCGGCGACCACTACGCGGTCGCGCAGTTCCGCGAGAAGCCCGACGAGGCGACCGCCCGCGAGTTCCTCGCCCGGGGCTGCTTCTGGAACGCCGGCATGTTCGCGTGGACGCCAGCGGCCTTCCTCGACGCCGCGCGCAGAGGCCCCCTCGGCGACGTCGTCGCCTCACTCGAGACGGGCGACGAGGACGCAGTCGCCGCCGCGTTCGACGCCGTCGACCCCGTCAGCGTCGACTACGCGGTCATGGAGCGAGCGGACGACGTCCGGGTCGTCCCCGCGGCCTTCGACTGGGACGACGTCGGCGCGTGGGACGCGCTGCTCCGCCTCCTCGACGGCGAGAACGCCGTGCTCGGCGACGCGCTCACCGTCGACGCCTCGGGGAACGTCCTCGCGAGCGACGACAAGCACGTCGCCGTCGTCGGCGCCGACGACCTGGTGGTCGCCGCGTTCGACGACCGCGTGCTCGTCGCGCCCGCCGAGGACGCCCAGCGCGTCCGCGAGGTCGTCGCCGAACTCCGCGAGGACGACCTGTTCTGACACGTGACGGCGCGGCACTGGCGACGCGCTCGCGGTGTGGCCTCGGGGTCGGTTACGCGACGTCCGCGTCGTCGTGTCCCGTCCGCACCTGGAGGTCGCCGTCGCTGGTCACCGTCACGAGCAGCGGCGCGTGCACCGCGCGGCCGCTGACCGCGCCCTCGCTGGCGTCGCTGACCTGCTTCATCACCTCGGGCGCGGACAGCGACACCTTCACGTCCGCCTCGTCGCAGGCCGCGTACACCATGTCGGGGACGTCGTAGAGGTCCGTCCCCGCCTCGATCTCGACGCGCACCGGCGCCTGCAGCGCCGCCGCGAACGCCACCGTCTCCCGGGCCTTCCGGACGTTGTCGCGGGCGCTGGCCTCCACCTTCGAGATGTTCGCGCGCGAGGTCCCCAGCCGGTCGGCGATGGCGGCCTGGGACGCGCCGCGCTCGCGCAGCGCCAGCACCTCCGCCTGTCGGCGCGTCAGCACGCTCTCGTCGGCGTCGAACCCCGCGCGCGCCAGCACCACGTCGGCGTCCGGGAGGTCGTCGTCCATGCGGGTGTGCACGCCGCGAGCCCGCAAAAACCCCGTGGAAGCCACCACAGCACCCATTTACCCCGGCCGCGTGCGGGTAGGTATGACGCCGAGTCGGGCGTTCGACGGGAGGCGCGTCCGGTGACGCTCTCGTTCGACCCCCTGGACGGCGAACCCGGGGTCCGCATCCGCGACGCCAGCGAGGGCGAGACGGTCGACGTCCGGACCGACCGGCCGGTCGACCCGGTCGCGGTCCCGCCGGCCGTCCTCGACGGACCGGTCGACGCCGCCGCCGCGGTCACCGCGACGGAGCTCCGGCTGCCCGTGGTCGTCCACGTGCTCGTCCGGCGGGACGGCGAGGTCGTCCACCAGACCGTCGACGGCGGCGACCCGGTCGACCTGCCGACCGGCACGTACGAACTCGACCTCTCGCTGCCGAACGTGAAACTCTACGTGCGCGCGCCGGACTGCGCGCCGACCGCGTCGTTCGTCGACGGCGAGACGCGCATCGCCGTCGCGGACCCCTGCCGGTTCGTGCTCGGGGCGCGGTCGCACCACGAGACGCCCGCCGGGACGGTGCGGGTGACGGAGGACCCCCGGGACCTGATGGCGGGGGTGTCGGCGTTCGGGTCGGCGCTGAAGACGCTGTCGCCGGACCGGTCGTGGCCGACGCTGCGGGGGCACCCGCCGGCGTTGGAGTTCGGGGACGGCCTGGACGTTCCCGAGGCGGTCGAGCCCCCGGAGACGGGCGTCACCCTCGAGGTACCCCCGGAGTACCACGCCATCTACACCGCGGCGCCGCTGGCGTTCTACCTCGGGGCGTCGGTCGAACCGGGCACGGAGCCGCGTCTCGTGGCGGACGGCGTCGTCCACGAGTTCGACGCGGCGGGCCTCGCGGCGGGCGTCCGGGACGTCCTCGAGCACGTCTTCACGCTCGACTGCGTCGTCCGGGAGGCCGGCGTCTACCCGTACCGGACGCCGCTGTCGGACGCCGTCGACGCCGCCGTGGACGGCGACCTGGACTACGAGGCGCTGTTCGAGGTGCCGCTCGCGGAGCGGACGGCGGCCTACCTCGGGGTGCCGCGGTCGGCGACGGCGGGGCTGCTGGACTGGCACTACGCCGCCGACGTCGCGGCGCGCCCGCGGACCGCTCTCGTGCTCCCGTACCTCGCGGACGAACTCGCGGTCGTCCGCAGTCCGCCCCGCAGCGCCGATTCGGCGTCGGCGGACGCCGCCGTCGCGCCAGCCGACGCGGCCGCGTCGCCCCCCTCGCCGCCGTCGGTCGTCACCCCGGCGGACGCCGGCACGCCAGGCCACTGCTGGGTCGACGGCGGGTTCGCGGCCGGCGCGTCGAACCCCACGGTCGGCTCCTACCGGCGCGCCCTCGACTGGCCGCGGGGAACCGACCCGCTGACGGTGCACGTGGTCTCCTGCGGCGACCGCCCCGACGCCGCCGACGCGGCGACGTACGGGACCCACGCCTACCAGGAGACCGCGGTCCGGACGTCCCGGGACCTCACGACGAGCGAACTCCGGGACGTGCTGTACGACGACGTGGACTTCCTGCACTTCGCCGGAGACGTCACCGAGGCGGGGATGGTGTGCCGGGACGGGGTGCTGGACGTGCGGACGCTGGCGCGGACTGGCGTGAAGGCGTTCTTCCTGGACGGCTGCCGGTCCCACGAGCAGGGGCGCGCCCTGCTGACGGCGGGAGCGGTGGGGGGCCTAGTCACCGTCGACGACGCCGCGGACGCGGGCGAGCGACGCGTCGGACGCACCGTCTCCCTGCTGCTCGACGACGGCTTCCCGCTGTACGGCGTCCTCGACGCGCTCCGCGCCACGCGGCCGCCCGGCGACCGGTACGCGATTCTCGGCAGCGGCACGCTCGCGTTCCGCCGGTCGGCAAGCGCCGTCCCCGTGCTGTACGCCTTCGACGGCGACGGCTTCGACGACGGCGAGACGACCGCGACCGCACGCTACTACCCGTACGGCGAGCACGGCATGGGGTCGCTGTTCACGCCGATGCACCCGGACGCCGACAGCACCATCGTCAGCGCCTACGTCCGCGAGGAGCGCGTGCAGCGCGCGGCACTCGAACGCTGGCTGGCGGGCGCGTCGACGCCGGTCGTCGTCGACGGCGAACTGCACCGCACGCCGGAGCTGTCGCTGGCCGACTTCGAGTGACGCGGCGGCGGTCAGAACCCCTTTTACTCGTCGTCCCGGAGGTCCGCGCATGGACTCGGTGACGACCGGGCGTCGTCCCGCGTGACGATCTCGTTCGACGCGCTCGAGGACGACTGCGGCGTTCGCGTCCGCGACGCCAGCGAGGGCGAGCAGTTCCCCCTCTACACCGACCGGCCGGTCGACCCGACGCCGGCGGCGACCGCCGACTTCGCGATGCCCGTCGACGCCGCCGTCGCCGTCGACGCCCGCGAGCTCCGCCTCGCGGTGTACGGGGACGCGGTCTTCTGGCGCGACGGCGAGGTCGTCCACCACGCCGACGGCCCGGAGACCGCGGAGTGGCTCGCCCGCGACACGTACGAGGTTGGGCTCACCCAGCCGGGCTCGAAGCTCTACGTGCGCGTCCGCGACGCCGCGGTCACCGCGCGGTTCGACGACGGACGGACCGCGCTCGAAGCCGACCGGCGCACCCGGTTCGTGCTCGGGGTGCGGTCGCACCACGAGACGCCCGCCGGGACCGTCACCGTCAGCGAGGACCCGCGGGACGTGATGGCGGGGGTGTCGGCGTTCGGGTCGGCGCTGAAGACGCTGTCGCCGGACCGGTCGTGGCCGACGCTGCGGGGGCACCCGCCGGCGTTGGAGTTCGGGGACGGCCTGGACGTTCCCGAGGCGGTCGAGCCTCCGGAGACGGGCGTCACCCTCGAGGTGCCCCCGGAGTACGGCCCGATATTCACGGTCGCACCGCTGGCGTTCTACCTCGGGGCGTCGGTCGAACCGGGCACGGAGCCGCGCCTGCTGGCCGCCGACGCGGTCCACGAGTTCGACGCGGCGGGCCTCGCGGCGGGCGTCCGGGACGCCCTCGAGCACGTCTTCACGCTCGACTGCGTCGTCCGCGCGGCCGGCCTCCACCCGTTCCGCACCGCGACCGCCGACGACCTCGACGAGCGCGTCGACCTGGACTACGAGGCGCTGTTCGAGGTGCCGCTCGCGGAGCGGACGGCGGCCTACCTCGAGGTGCCGCGGTCGGCGACGGCGGGGCTGCTGGACTGGCACTACACCGCCGACGTCGCGCCCGAGCCCCGGTACGCGCCGGCGCTCCCGTACCTCGCCGACGACCTCGCGCTGGTCAGGAGCCCGCCGCCCGCGCCCGAACCGGTCACCCTCTCGCCGCGGCCGGACGCCCTCACGGACGCGGACGCCGCGGTCGCGCGGTCGACCGCGGCGTCGACGTCCCCGGTCGAGGTCGTGGACCCGGCGGACGCCGACACGCCCGGTCACTCGTGGGTCGGCCCCGGCGACGCCGTCCGCGCCGCGAACCCCACGGTCGGCTCCTACCGACGCGCGCTGGAGTACCCCGAGGACGGCGACGGGCCGCTGGACGTCCACGTCGTCTACAACGACGCGCGCCTCGACGGCAGTGACGAGTCCGCCTACGACACCCACCCCTACCAGGAGACCGAGGTGACGACGTGGCGGAATCTCGGCACCGCGGAACTCCGGGAAGTACTGTACGACGACGCGGACTTCCTGCACTTCGTGGGGCACGTCACCGAGGCGGGGATGGTGTGCCGGGACGGGGTGCTGGACGCGCGAACGCTCGCGCGGACCGGTGTGGCAGCGTTCTTCCTGAACGGCTGTCGGTCGTACGAGCAGGGGCGCGCCCTGCTGACGGCGGGAGCGGTCGGCGGCGTCGTCACCGTCGACGACGTCGCGGACGTGAACGCGTGCCAGGTCGGCCGGACCGTCGCGACGCTCCTCGACGCCGGCTACTCGCTGTACGCGACCCTCGAGACGCTCGAACGGACGGGCCTGGACGCGGAACGCTATACGGTCCTCGGAGACGGTAGATTCGCGGCCCGGAAGACGGTCTCCAGTAGCCCGATTCTCTTCGAGTTCGAGACGGCGAAAATCGACCCAGACGCCGACAGGCTCCCGTTGTCGATCTACCGGTACCCCAGCGAGCAGAACTCCGTCGGCGCGGTGACCACGTACACGTACATCGACGCAGCGTCGAGAGTGCAGTCAGCATCAGTCACCGAGACGACCGTCGAGTGGGCCGAACTGGCAGCCTACCTCGACGACTCGGGGATTCCGACACTCCTCGACGGCGACATCCGCCTCACCGACGACCTCTCGGTCGCGGACTTCCGCTAGTTGCCCCAGAAGTTCTCGCGGCTGCCCAGCCGCTCCATGCCGCCCTCCTCGTCCTCGTCTTCGTCCTCGTCGGCTTCGGCCTCGGCGCCGGCCTCGTCGTCCTCCTCGTCGTCGGGCTCCTCGGGGAGCTTCTCGAGGAGGTCCGCGCGAGCGTAGTTCGGCTTTACCTTCGAGACCTCGGCTTTCACGCGCGCCGGCGGCAGCACGCCGTCGACCATGATGATGAAGCCGCTGTCCGCCTGCCGGCCGACGCCCGCGCCGCTCTCGTGCATGTCGTCGATCTCGATGACGACCTCCTCGCCGGGCACCACGGGCGCGGTCTTCAGGTCCTCGATGGGCTGGCTGTAGTGGTTGCACCACTCCATCCCACCGCGGTCGCCGTAGTGCTGGCACCCCATTCCCTCGATCTGCTCCTGGAAACTGGGGCAGTCGTCGGCGAGTGGACAGTCGGCCATACAGGCGATAGCTGGCCAGCGGGCTAAACACTTGCGGCACGGCGGCGTTCGCCCGAACGCCGCCGCGAGCCGACCGGACTAGATGAGCTGTTCGAGCTGTCCGCGGCGCCGCCGGAGGTCGAGGTGGGGGTCGAGGCCGGGGTCGGCGGCGAGCCGGTCGAGCACGAGCAGGACGTCGACGCCGCGGCGTTCGGCCGCGCCCGCGACGCGCTCGGCGTCCCCGCGGTGGACGACCAGGCGGTCGAGCAGCGCGAGCAGGCACGCCACCACGGCGGCGGTCTCGCCGTCCGTCGGGAACGCGTCGCTCACGCGCGCGAAGTCGGGGTAGTCCTCGGGCGCCTCGTCGAGCGGCGACACGTACAGGCAGCTCGTGCAGAGCGCCGCCGCGGGCCGGTCGTCCGGCAGCGCCCCGCGGACGTCCTCGGGCACCGGGAACGCCACCTCGTCGCCGCCGCAGTTCGGACACGCCATGCGTGGCCGGTCGCGGCGACGGCACTTAACGACGCGGACACTGCTCGACGGAACGCCGAGGGAGCGTGGTGGTCGAACGCGACGGGACGCGAGAGACCGAACGAGACGGGACGTTGAAAACGGCGACAGAACGGGACGGGCGACCCGGAACCAGGCCCGTCGACCGCGACTGCGGCGGGTCGACTGCGGTCAGTCGTCGGCGACGACGTCCTCCGCGAACGCGGCCGCGTGCTCGTCTTCTTCGTCTTCTTCCTCCTCTTTTTTCGCTTTCACCTTCTTCATGCGGAAGATCTCCTCGCGCTCCTGCTCCTCGAGCTTCTGCTCGATGTACTCCTGGCCCTCGTAGAGCTCGGGCAGGAGCTTGAACTCCAGGGCGTTCACGCGGCGCTTGGTCGTCTCGATCTCCGAGAGCATCTTCTTCATCGCGGTCTCGACCTCCGCGGCGAGCACGACGGACGCCAGGAGGTCCTCGTAGGCTTCGGCGGCCTCGTCGATGCGCGCGCTCGTGCCGAGGATGCCGTAGCCGCGCTCGTCGAGGCTCTTTTTCACCTTCGAGGACTCGATCTGGGGGACGACGACGCCCATGATGTTCTTCGACTCCACCGTGATCTCGGGGTGCTCCTCGAGGGCCGCGGCGGCGCCCCGGACCGCGACGTCGCCCTCCATCGCGCGCGCCATGTTGATCTTCTTCTGGGCGGTCTCGTAGTTGGCCTCGAGGTCGTCGCGGACGTCCTGGGCCTGGTCGAGGATGTCCATGAACTCCATGATGAGGCCGTCGCGCTTCTGCTCGAGCGTGTCGTGGCCCCGCTCGGAGAGCTCGATGCGGTCCTCGATCTCCATGAGGTTCTTCCGGGTCGGCTTGATGTCCTGGGCCATGTACTCTCTTGGTGGACGTTGCTCGCGGAGGGTGGTAAACGTTTTCAGTCTCGCCCGGTGCGTCGGCCGCTGTCGGCGCGACTCCCGTCGACGCCGGCGCGCGCAGCGGTCGCCCGGCGCCGCCGCTCGGGGAGTCCCGAGAGCGGAAGAACGGCGAAGGCGGAAGAACGCCGAGAGCGACGCGGCCGTCAGTCGGCTGCGGCCGCTTCCTCGGCCGCCGCGGCCTCGTCCTCGACGTAGTACTGCTCGATGAGCTCCTCGTCGACGCGGTTCAGCTCCTCTTTCGGGAACAGCGACAGGAGCTCCCAGCCGAGGTCCAGCGTCGCCTCGACGTCGCGGTCCGTGTCGAAGCCCTGGTCGACGAACTCGTCCTCGAAGCGGTCCGCGAAGTCCAGGTAGAGGTTGTCGCGCTCGGACAGCGCCTCGCGGCCGACGATGTTCACGAGGTCCCGGAGGTCCTCGCCCTCCGCGTACGCCGCGTACAGCTGGTCGGAGACGTCGCCGTGGTCCTCGCGCGTGAGGCCCTCGCCGATGCCGTCGTCCATCAGCCGCGACAGGCTCGGCAGCACGTTCACGGGCGGCGTCACGCCCTGGCTGTTCAGGTCGCGGTCCAGCATGATCTGGCCCTCGGTGATGTACCCCGTGAGGTCGGGGATCGGGTGGGTGTCGTCGTCGCCCGGCATCGTCAGGATGGGGATCTGGGTGACCGACCCCTCGACGCCCTCGATGCGGCCGGCGCGCTCGTAGAGCTGCGCCAGGTCCGTGTACATGTACCCGGGGTAGCCACGGCGACCGGGCACCTCCTCGCGGGCCGCGCCGATCTCGCGCAGCGCCTCGCAGTAGTTCGTCATGTCCGTCAGGATGACGAGGACGTGGTAGCCCCGGTCGAACGCGAGGTACTCGGCGGTCGTCAGCGCCATCCGCGGCGTCACCGTCCGCTCGACGGCCGGGTCGTCCGCGAGGTTCATGAAGACCACGGAGCGCTCCAGGGCGCCGGTGCGCTCGAAGTCCTCCATGAACTCGTTGGCCTCCTCGGCCGTGATGCCCATCGCGCCGAACACGACGGCGAACTCGCTGCCCTCGCCGTCGCCCTCCTCCTCGGGCACGGACGCCTGCCGCGCGATCTGGAGCGCGAGGTCGTTGTGCGGCAGGCCCGAGGCCGAGAAGATCGGCAGCTTCTGGCCGCGCACGAGCGTGTTCATGCCGTCGATGGCGGAGACGCCGGTCTGGATGAACTCCTCGGGGTACTCGCGGGCGTGGGGGTTGATGGCTTCGCCGACGATGTCGCGGCGCTCGTCCGGCACGATGTCCGGGCCGCCGTCGATGGGTTCGCCGGAGCCGTCCAGCACGCGACCGAGGAGGTCCTCGGTGACCGGCATCTTCAGCGTCTCGCCCAGGAACCGGACGGACGCGTCCTGTCCGATGCCCTCCGTGCCCTCGAACACCTGGATCGCGACGAACTTCTCGCTGGATTCGAGGACCTGCCCGCGCTTCACGTCGCCGTCGGGCGTCTCGATCTCCACCATCTCGTCGTAGGCGACCGGCTCGTCGACGTCGACGTACACCAGCGGGCCGCTGACTTCGGTGATTGTCTTGTACTCTTTCATTAGTAGAGGTCCCGCAGTTGCTCGGTGAGGTCGTCTTTCAGTTCCTCGATGTACTCCTCGTAGTCAGCCTGGACGCCCATGCGGTTCAGCCGCGGCGCGGCGTCGACGGTCTGGATCTCCTCGACCGGCACGCCGGCGTCCAGCGCCTCGAAGGCCTCGTCGTTGAACGTCTTGATGGCCGTCAGCATCTCGTAGGTCTTCTCGGGCTCGCAGTTCGTGTCGACGTCGTGGAGCGCGTTCTGCTGGAGCCACGCCTCCCGGAGGTACCGCGCCACCTCGAGGGTGAGCTGCTGGTCCTCCGGCAGCGCGTCCTTCCCGACGAGCTGGACGATCTCCTGGAGCTCTGTCTCCTCGTCGAGGACGTCGACGGCCCACTGCCGGACCTCCGGGAAGTCCTCGGCGACGTTCTCGCGCCACCACGGGTCGAGCTGGTCTTTGTACAGGCTGTAGGACTCGTTCCAGTTGATGGCGGGGAAGTGGCGGCGCTCGGCGAGGTCCGCGTCCAGCGCCCAGAACGTCTTCACGATGCGCAGCGTGTTCTGGGTCACCGGCTCGGAGAAGTCGCCGCCCGGCGGGCTGACCGCGCCCACCACGGACACCGACCCCTCCTCGTCGTTCAGCGTCGTGTACAGGCCGGCGCGCTCGTAGAACTGCGCGAGTCGCGCGGCGAGGTACGCGGGGTAGCCCTCCTCGCCGGGCATCTCCTCGAGGCGCGAGGAGATCTCGCGCATCGCCTCCGCCCACCGCGAGGTGGAGTCGGCCATCAGCGCGACGTCGTAGCCCATGTCGCGGTAGTACTCCGCGATGGTGATGCCCGTGTAGATGCAGGACTCGCGGGCCGCCACCGGCATGTTAGACGTGTTCGCGATGAGACACGTCCGCGCCATCAGCGGGTTCCCGGTCTGGGGGTCCTCGAGCTCCGGGAAGTCCTCGATGACCTCGGTCATCTCGTTGCCGCGCTCGCCGCAGCCGATGTAGACGACGATGTCCGCGTCGGACCACTTCGCCAGCTGCTGCTGGGTGACCGTCTTCCCGGAGCCGAACGGCCCCGGAATCGCGGCCGTCCCGCCTTTCGCCAGCGGGAACAGGCCGTCCTGGATGCGCTGGCCCGTCACGAGCGGCGTCCGCGGCGTGTGCTTGTCCTCGGTCGGCCGCGCACGCCGGACCGGCCACTCCTGGCGCATCGCGATCTCCTCGCCGGAGTCCAGCACGACGACGGGGTCGTCGACCGTGTGCTCGCCGGCGTTCACTTCGGTGACCTCGCCGCCGTCGGACCGCGGCGGCACGAGGACCTTGTGCTCGATGCTGATGGTCTCCTCGACGGTGCCGAGGACGTCGCCCGCCGCGACCTCGTCGCCCTCCTCGACGGTGGGCTGGAAGTCCCACTCCTCTTCGAGGTCGATGCCGGGCGCGTCGACCCCGCGGTCCAGGAACGACCCCATCTCCTCCTCGAGGACGTCCAGCGGGCGCTGGACGCCGTCGTAGATGGAGTCGAGCATCCCGGGACCCAGGTCCACGGTGAGGGGTTCGCCCGTGTTGTCGACGGGTTCGCCCGGCCCGACGCCGGACGTCTCCTCGTACACCTGGATCGTCGTTACCTCGCCTTCGATCTCGATGACCTCGCCCATCAGCCCTTCGTCGCCCACGTAGACGACGTCGTTCATCTGGGCGTCGAGGCCCGTGGCGGTCACGACCGGACCGCTCACGCTCTCGATTTCGCCGGAGCTAGTGATTGTCT
This sequence comes from Halobacterium yunchengense, assembly GCF_037031165.1. Taxonomy (NCBI): domain Archaea; kingdom Methanobacteriati; phylum Methanobacteriota; class Halobacteria; order Halobacteriales; family Halobacteriaceae; genus Halobacterium; species Halobacterium yunchengense. The sequence goes on from NZ_JAYEZL010000002.1 coordinate 149,252, forward strand.
CTGCTTGGCTCATTCGTTGTCACTCTCGCCGTCTTCCTCGGCCATCAGGTCGATCCCGATGGCGCGCTTGATCTGGTCGCGCAGTCCGCTCCCGCCGGCGGCGCCGCCGCCGATGGTCACGAACGTCGGCTCTACGCTCGTCTCGACGGACTCCCGGACCTGCCGGGAGAGATGGTCGAGGTCCTCGTCGTGCATCACCGCGATGCCGACGTCGTCGTCGGCGAGCACCGACTCGACCGCGTCGTCGAGGTCCTCGCCCTTCTCGTCCTGGGGGACGTTCTCGAACTTCCGGACGCCCGCCAGCCGGAACCCGGTCGTGAACTCCGGGCTGCCGATGACTGCGATCTCCTGGCTCATAGGATGACGAGTTCCTCCTCGATCTCGTCCTCGCTCAGGCCGGCCTCGCGGCCGCGAGCGATGGCGCGGATGTTGTCCACTTCCCGTTCTTTCGCGAGCACGTACGCCAGCACCGGACAGACCGACAGCGGGTAGACGTACGACAGGTGGTCGGAGTACTCCAGGAGCGCGCGGTCGAGGGCGTGCTCGAACCCGATGAGGCTGTCCGCGTCCTCGAGTTCGTCGAGCGCGTCCGAGAGCTCGTCGCCGTACCGGCTCTCCCGGATGCGGGAGACCAGTTCGGTGCGGCTCTCGACGAGCTGGCCGACCTCGTCGCGGTCGAACAGCGCGCCGCCGTCGATGAAGTACTCGGCGGGGTCGACGTCGGCGCCCGACCGCGCCAGCCGCAGGGCGTTGCGCACGTTCCGGAAGTCGATCTCGGCCTCCAGGAACTCGCGGTACAGCTCGGCGGCCTCGCCGCCGCCCGTCGACGGCGGCACGAGGTTCTCGTAGTACGCGCGGTCGACCGCGTTCTCCAGCGGGACGAGCGTCCCCGAGTCCTCGTAGGCGGCGAACGCCTCCTCGATGTACGCGTCGAACAGCGTGCCGTCCAGCAGCTCGACGACGGACTCGATGGAGTCCGCGGCGACCAGCCGGTCGAGGAAGTCGTCGTCGAACTCGCCGGCGTCGATGAGGTCCGACCGGACCTCCGCCTCGGACGCCTCGGAGTACAGGCCGCGCAGCACCGTCTTCACGTTCCACGCGTCGAACTTCCGCAGGTACCGGGCGACCTGCTCGTAGAGGCGGCCCTCGCTCCACCGCAGGAGGTCCTGGAAGTCGCCGGCGAGCGTCTGGTTCAGCGCGTGCTCGACGAGGTCGACGCCGCTGAACCGCGAGCCCAGGGCGTTCACGGCCTCCTCGTACTCGGTCTCCTCCATGAACCGGGCGATCTCGCCCGTGCCCATGCGGAGGAGCTTCCGGTACTCGTCGTCGCTGAACAGGCTGGCTCGCCGGTGGCGGACGCGGGCGACCACGTACTCGTAGTTTGCCGCCCCTGCCGCGCTCATTGTTCCTCGTCGAAGAGGCGAGCGCTGATCTCCTTCAGTTCGTCCTCCCAGACCTCCTCGAGGACCGAGTCGAACGTGTTGTTCACGCGGACCCGGGAGGTCTCGCTCTCGACCACCACGCCGCCGAGGCAGTCGTGCTCGCCGGCGTACTCGAAGCCGTCGTAGTCGTCGAGGACGTCCGAGATGAGCGCCTCGTCGTCGGCCCGCCCGTAGACGCTGACGTCCGCGCCGTCGTCGAACTCGTCGGCCGCCGCGTCGACGAGCACGCGAGTGAGCTCCTCGCGCTCCTCGCCGTCGATGGCGGCGACGCGGTCCTCGACGGTGTCGCGGACGTCTTCGAGGGCGTCGCGGCGCGCTTCGAGGCGCATCTGCTTGGCCTCCAGCTTCGCGCTGGACAGCTGCTGCTCGCGCTCGCGCTCGATCTCGCGCTCGGCCTCGGCTTCGGCCTCGGCGACGATGTCGTCGGCGTCGGCCTCCGCCTCCGCGACGATGTCGTCGGCGCGCTGTTCCGCGTCGTCGCGAATCTCCTTCGCGCGCTCGCGGGCCTCGTCTCGGATGTCCTCAACTACTGTGTCCAGACTCATGGAATTGCTAGAAGGGGGGAGTTACGCCGCGAAGACGACGACCAGCGCGAGGATGACGAGCGTCTCCGGCAGGACCGTCAGGATCAGGCCCGTACCGAAGAGGTCGCGGTCCTCCGCGATGGCGCCGACCGCCGCGCTGCCGATGCCGCGCTCCGCGTAGCCCGCGCCGAGGGCCGCGAGACCGACTGCGAGAGCTGCTGCTGCGCCTTGCGGGATCGCCGGTTCTGCGAGAATCGTACTGAGTTCAGTGAGTGTGTCGAACATTTTACTTAGTCCTCTGTGGTGTAGTTTCGCGTGTAACCGAACGGGTTGTACTTCGCGCCACCGCCCTCATAAAACTTGTTAAAGAACTCGACGTATTCGAGGCGTAGAGCCTGTAAGCCGGCGGAAGTGACGCCGAGCCCGAGTACGAGGGCGTGGCCTGCGATCAGTACCACGATGCCGCCCAGGATGCCCGCCGGCCCCTGCCAGAGCAGGCCGGGGAACAGCACCTCGCCGTGCGGGACGCCGTTGAGCATGAAGTGGACCTCGTGTGCGCCCACCGGCAGCTCGAACAGCCCGAAGAAGAACGCCTCCGAGCCGGGCTCGATGGTGGTCTCGTAGGCGCCGAACACGAGGAGGTTGACGACGTACGCCATCGCGCCCTTCGCGAGCAGCACCGCCGCGATCCGCGTGTACGAGACCGTGTGGACGAGCGCGTACGTCGGGCTCTCCACGAGGCCGACCGCGCCCTCGCCGATGACCAGCAACACGAGGCCGGCGAGCGCGACGACCAGCGCCGCCATCCCGACCGTCGGCGAGAACTCCGCGACCCGGTAGATGAACGCGGGGCGCGGCCCGCCGCCGCTCTGGATGTGCGTGCTGAACAGCCAGACGGTGACGCCGCCCATCAGCATGAACTTCGCGCCGGACTCGGTGAGCGCCGTCTTCAGGTCGTGCGAGCGGCTCTCGTTCACGAAGCCGAACGCGTACGCCACCGCGAGGTGGAGCGCGCCGGCGACGAGGCTGATGGTCAGCCACAGCTCGGCGAACGAGCCGACGTGCAGCCCCTTCTTCAGCGGCGGGTTCGCCAGTCCGAGCGCGCCCTTCCAGACGTACTCGGTGATGAGGTGCAGGCCGAAGATCTCGCCGTACAGCACGCCGAAGACGCCCGTCCAGACGCCGGCCCAGATGGCGACGCCGCCGAGCTTCGTGACCATCTCGCTGTCGAAGCTCCGGTACAGCCAGTAGCCGATGCCGGCGTACAGGAAGCCGTACGCGAGGTCCCCGATCATGAACCCGTAGAAGACGGGGAACGTCGCGAACAGGATTACCGTCGGGTCGAGCTCCGTGTACTTCGGGCGGTTGATGACCTCCGTGAGCGCCTCGAACGGCCGCACGACGCCCGGGTTGTCCTGGATGACCGGCGGGCTGTCGTCGGCGTCGAACTCCGCGGTGCCGCCGTCCGTGGCGACCGCCTCCGTGTCGTCCTCGTCGACGGGCGCGTGGTGGCCGTGGCCCGAGGGCTCGTAGTCGGCGCGCTCCAGTTCCTCGACGGCGGCGTGCTCGCCGACCGCGTCCTGGACCGCCTCGACGAGGTCCGCGTACTCGTCGCTTGGGATCCAGCCCTCGGCGACGAACGCGTGGTCGGTGGTCGCGAACTGCAGCGGCACCTCAGCCTTCTGGACGTCGATGGTGAGCTTCTCCTCGGCGGCGAGCAGGAAGCCGGCGTGCTCGACGCGCAGCTCCGCGAGCTCGTTCTCGACGCTCTCGAGCTTCGACTCGACGGTCTCGCGCTCGCTCCGGAGCTGCTCGACGTACTCCTCGGGGCCGCCCTCGGCGTCGGGGACGTCGAGGCGCCCGAACTCGACGCCGACGAGCGCGTCGTCGAGCGCGTCGGGGTCGTCGTGGCGGGGGTACGCGAACGCCGCGGCGGTGTTCGTCTGCTCGCCCTCGAACACCTCGTAGGCCTGGATGGCCTCGTCGGTGCGGAGCGCGTCGCGGACGCCGTCGGCGTCCCCCTCGCCGACCGCGACCTGGAGGCTGTCGTAGCCGCCGAGCAGGTCCAGGTCGATGCCGAGGTCGGCGAACGGTTCGACGGCGTCGATGCGCTCGTCCAGCGACCGGAGTTCGTCCTCCAGATCGCTGCGGCGGTCGTCGAGCTCGTTGACCTCCGTGCGGATCTCCTCGAGCTCCGTCTCGAGGGCCTCCTCGGTGACGATGCGGGTCGGTCCCGCGTCCGCCTCGGAGACGTCGAGCATCGTCTCCAGGGAGCGCACGGTCACGAGCTTCTCGGAGGCGTCGTCGGCGCCCTCGAGGGGGTCGCCGTTGTCGAACCCCCCGATGTCGCCGTCGTAGTCCGAGAGGTGGACGAGGTTCAGGTCGTGGATCGTCTCGATGACGTCCCCCAGCACGCGCTGGGAGCCGACCACCGAGACCTTGCTCATCTGCTCAGGTCTGAGCATGTACCGCCTCCGTGAACCGTTCGACGGCGTACGCGACCGCCTCCTCCTCGTTGTCCTCGGCGAGGGCGACGAGCGCCTCCCGTTCGGCCTCGCCCTCCTCGAGGATGCGGTCGCGCTCCGCCTCGATCTCCGTCCGCGCTTCCTCCAGTTTCTCTTCTTTCAGCTCGCGAGCCTCCTCCTCCGCCTCGCTGCGGATCTCATCGGCTCGCTGCCGGGCTTCGGACAACCGCTGCTCTCGGTCCTCCTCGGCCTCGGCCACGATGTCGTCGGCGTCCGATTCAGCCGATTTGATGTCTTCGAGAACCTCTGGCCTTGGCATACACTCTTACCGGGCGGAACTTTGGCCACGGCCTATATGGTAGTTGCGAAGTAGTCGGGCGCAACGCAAGCGCTTATGGCTCCTGCCCGGTAATTCCGGGCCGATGGGAGTTCTCGAAGACAAGGCTCGCGCCCGCACCTTCTACCGGTACCTCTCGAAGGTGTACGACCGCATCAACCCCTTCGTCTGGAACGAGGCGATGCGCGACGAGGCACTCGCGATGCTGTCCCTCGAGCCCGGCGACCGCGTCCTCGACGTGGGCTGCGGGACCGGCTTCGGCACGGCGGGCATCCTCCAGCACACCGAGGACGTCTACGGGCTCGACCAGAGCCCCCACCAGCTCGAGAAGGCGTTCGCGAAGCTCGGCAAGCACGACCCCGTGGCGTTCCACTACGGGGACGCCGAACGCCTCCCGTTCAAGGACGACAGCTTCGACGCGGTGTGGTCGTCGGGCTCCATCGAGTACTGGCCCAACCCCGTGGAGGGCCTGCGGGAGATCCGCCGCGTCCTGAAGCCCGGCGAGCGGACGGTCGTCGTCGGGCCGGACTACCCGAACTCGACGGTGCTCCAGAAGGTCGCCGACGCCATCATGCTGTTCTACGACGAGGCGGAGGCCGACCGGATGTTCGCCGAGGCGGGGTTCGTGGACGTCGAGCACACGGTGATGCAGGCCAAGCCCGGGAGCCCGCGGGCGATCGTCACCCTCGCTCGAGCGCCCGAGTGAACCCCACGTTCGAGTGACCCGCGCGGTCGAGCGCCAGAGCACAGCGTGGGCGACGACCGAGCGGTCGCGACGACCGTCACTTCTCCGGCGCCTCGACGGTGGTCTGCTCGGTGGCGACCGTCCGGCCGTCGACGACGACGCGGACGGTGACGGTGTCGCCGACGCGCGGCCGCGGCGCGTTCGTCCCGGCGATCCGCAGCGACGCCGTCTCCCCGACCGCCCACTCGGGGTCCGCGGCGACGTTGAACGGGCCGCCGGGCGTACCGTAGAAGCCGCGAGCCGCGAAGTACGGGACTGGCGGCTGGTGGCGCAGCGCGTCGCCGTTCACCGACAGCCGCAGCGCCGCGGCGTCGACGTCGACCGCCGGCCCCGACAGCAGCGTGAGCGCGACGCGGCCGTCGCTCGTGGCGTCGGCGGCGACGGCGCGCGGCGCCGGCGGCTCGCCGCCGGGCGACGGGAGGGAGACGGCCACCACACCCGCTGCGAGCACCGTCACCGCGAGCAACAGCACGACCGCGACCGGAGCGTACCCGCGGGACACGCCCCGGACTGGTCGCGCCCCCGTACAAGAACCTTCGCCGGACCGGCCGCGTCGGTGTCCGGGCTGACCGGCCGTGTGGTACCGACCGCGCCGACCGTCCCGGGCTGTGGTGGTGCCGACCGCGGCGCCAGTCTCCCGGCTACGCCGGCGCCGGCCGCGCGGTCACGTTCACCTCGAGGGGCGTCCCGGCCGCCGTCTCCGTCGACACCGTGTACTCGCCGGACGGACTCAGCAGCCACAGCTCGCCGTCGGCCCCCGTGTCGCCGACGACGGTCCCGTTCAGGGAGACGGGCGCGCCGACGCCCACGCCGGTCGCGTTCTCGACGCGCACGAGCAGCGGGCCGCCCGCGTACGTCCGGGACGCCTGCAGCGTCGTGTTGTTCGCGGACGCCGACGCCTCCACCTCCGTGGGCAGGCCGGCGAGCTCGACCGCCTGGCGTTCGAGGTAGACGCGCTTCGTCGCGGTGTTGATCCAGACGTCGAGCTGGCTGTGGGGCGTGTTCGTCGAGTAGATGACGGCGAGCTGTCCGGCGAGTGTGTACTGGTCGTTCCGGGAGTTGTTGGCGACCCACGGGTACGCCGTCGCCACGTTCTCGGTCGGGTCGCCGTAGCCGGCGACCTCGCTGACGAGGTTGTCCGACCGGTACGTCTCCCGGAGGTACTCCTCGCCGTCCATGGTCGACAGCATCAGGCCATTCCCGGTGGTGACGTGGACGCGGACGGCGTCGCGCTCCCCGTGGACGACTTCGGCGATCCGCTCCCGGACGGGGCCCTCGAGCGCGACGAGCTGGACGCGGACGCGGCTCAGCTCCTCGGTGTCGAGGCCGTACTCGAAGGCCAGCTGGTAGAGCGTCCCGCCGCCGGACGTCGTTCCGGACCCGACGACCTCGATGAGCTTGCTCGCGTTGCTGTGGATGCGCGCCAGTTCGAGGGCGAACTCGGTGGCGGTGAGCTCGCCGTCGGCGAACTGCTCGCGTGCCGTGCGCTCGCGGTCCTGGAGCGTGCGGAGGCGGTCCCGCGCCCAGTCGGTGGCGTTCGCGACGACCTCGCGGCGCTGCTCGTCGCTCTCGGCGGCGTCGAGTCGCGCCCTGACGCCCTTCAGCTTCTGTTCGACGGACAGCGTCTCGTGGCCGGTCGAGAGCGTCGACGCGACGTTGGCGTCCGGCTCGTGGAAGCTGGCGGCGTCGGCTTCGGTCAGCAGGAGGACGCGCGTCGAGTTCTCCGACGTGCCGACGACGGGGTCGTCGGCGGGCTCGACGGGTGCGGCGGCGTCCCCGCTGACGGCGACGACCGCGGTCGCCGACGCGACCACAAGGAGGACTGCGGCGAGGACGGGGCGAACGCGGGGCATGGAGTCGCGTTCGGAGCCATCCGACAAAAGCGATGCGGAGACGCGGCCGCGGTCACCGCGGCGGACCCACGGAGCTCGTGACAGCCGACTGAACTGAGCGCTGGGGGCTGACGCGCCGGATTCCGGGCGACCGGCGAGTGTCCTCCGGATAGAAAATACTTTGCACGAGCGGGGTGGACGGAACGGGTATGCGGCAGGCCGCCCTCCTCGTCGCCCTCGTCTGCGTTCTCGCCGTGCCAGTCGCCGGTTCGGCGGGCGTCGCCGGGCCGGCCGAGCAGCCGCTGCTCCAGGCCGGCCAGCACGGCCAGCAGGCCCTCCAGGACGAGGAGACGCCGGCGAGGGAGGGCGTCGACGTCACGGTCCAGATCCAGTCCGACGGCGCCGCGGAGTGGAACGTCTCCGCGAAGTACGCCCTCGAGGACGCCAACGACACGGCCGCCTTCGAGGAGTTGCGCCAGGAGTTCGAGGCCTACGAGACGAACAGCGAGTTCTCCGTGGACGTGTTCCGCGCGGTCGTGCCGGACGTCAGCGACTCGGTCGGCCGGTCGATGGAGATCCGGAATCCCGAGCGGACCTCGGCGGTCGTCCCCGCCGGGAACAACACGTCGGTCGGCGTGCTCTCCGTGGAGTTCACGTGGACGAACTTCTCCCGGGTCGGCAACGAGACGCTGGTCGTGGACTCGTTCGCGGGCGGCTGGTTCGGCGACCTGCGGGACGGCCAGCGGCTGACCGTCCGCCCGCCCGAGGGCTACGACACCGACCAGGTGCAGCCGGCGACGAGCATCTCGGAGGGCGCGTACGTGTGGACGGGCCCCCAGGCGTTCGCGCCGGGAGAGCCGAGGGCGGTGTTCAGTGAGGACGACCCGTCCGGTCCGACGTCCGGCGTCTCGCTGCTGATCGTCGGCGGCGTCGGCGGCCTCGCGCTGCTGCTCGGCGCGGTGCTCGCGTGGGCGTACTACCGCGACCGGGAGTCCGGCTTCCCGGCCGGCCTGCCGAGCGTCTCGTCGTGGTTCGACGGCGGCGACGGCGGAGCGCCCTCGGACGGCGCGGCCGCGGCGAGCGGCGAGCCGGACGGCGGCGCGGCGAGCGAGCCAGCGGACGCGGGCGCCGAACCGGTCGCGGCCGCGGGTGACGAGCCCGCCGAGTCGGACGACGTCGACCTCGAACTGTTGAGCGACGAGGAGCGCGTCGAACGGCTGCTGCGTGAGCACGGCGGCCGCATGAAGCAGTCCCGGATCGTCGAGGAGACGCGGTGGTCGACCGCGAAGGTCTCCCAGCTGCTGTCTTCGATGGACGACGAGGACCGCGTGGAGAAGCTCCGCATCGGCCGCGAGAACCTCATCTCGCTGCCGGACGAGGACGTCGGCGAGGAGTAGCCAGCGGCTCGCCGGGTAGTGGTGGTGCGTGGGGTAGTGGTGGTGCGTGGGGTAGTGGTGGCGCGCTGAGTCGCGGCGGCTCGAACGGCCGGACGGACCGGTGGCGCCGTCGGCCGGAAACTCCGCGTGCGCTCCCTGCGGTTCCGAAAACGTTTACCTCCGCGCCGAGCGACGATGTGACGATGAAGGTTCTCGTCACCGTCAAGGAGGTGGCCACCGTCGAGGACGACTTCGAGATCTCCGGGACCGAGATCGAGGAGACGTACCTCGACTACGATCTCAACGAGTGGGACGACTACGCCGTCGAGGAGGGCGTCCAGCTGGCCGAGGCCGGCGACGACGTGGAGGTCGTGGCGGTCACCATCGGGCCGGAGCGCAGCGAGGAGACGATCCGGATGGCGCTCGCGAAGGGCGCGGACCGCGCGGTGCGCGTCTGGGACGACGCCATCGAGGCCGTCGAACTGCTCGACGTCGAGACGAAGGCCCAGCTGCTGGCCGCCGTCGTCGCCGAGGAGGACCCCGACCTCGTGCTCTCCGGCGTGCAGGCCAACGACGACAGCTTCGGCGCGACCGGCGTCGCGCTCGCCGAGGAACTTGGCTTCCAGTGGGCGGCCGTCGTGAACGCCCTCGACACCGAGGGAGTGCTCGAGGAGGGCGTCGCGAGCGTGCGCCGCGAACTGGAGGGCGGCGTCGAGGAGCTGACCGACGTCGAGCTGCCGGCCGTCCTCACCATCCAGACGGGCATCAACGAGCCGCGGTACGCGAGCCTGCGCGGCATCCGGCAGGCCCAGTCCAAGGAGATCGCGCCGAAGACCCTCGACGACCTCGGCCTCGAGGCGTCGGTCGTCGAGTCCAGCCTCGACGTCACCGCGATGTACGAGCCCGAGACGGAGAGCGACGCCGAGTACTTCGAGGGCGACGCCGACGAGCAGGCCGCGAAACTGGCGGACGTGCTCCGCGAGAAGGGGGTGGTCGGCGAATGACCGTGCTGACCGTCGCCGACCACCGGCGCGGCGAGCTGCGCGACGTCTCCCTCGAGCTGCTGACGGCGGGCCGCGAGCTCGCCGACGCCGCGGGCACGGAGCTGCACGCGGCGGTCGTCTCCGGGAACGTCGAGTCGTTCGCGGACCAGCTGAACCGCGAGGGCGTCGACGAGGTCCACACCGTCGAGTACGGCGAGGAGTTCAACCACGACGTGTACGCGCAGGCGGCGACGGCGCTCGCCGAGGACCTGGACGCGGAGTTCCTCGTCGTGCCGAACAGCGTCAACGGCCTGGACTACGCGCCCGCCGTGGCGTCGCGGCTCGGCCGGCCGTACGTCTCGGACGCGGTCGGCCTGGACTACAGCGAGGGGACACTGGAGGTCACGCGCGAGATGTACGGGTCGAAGGTCGAGACGACCGTCGAGGTCGCCGAGGGACCGTTCGTCGTCTCCGTCCGCGGCGCGGAGTGGCCGGCCGCGGAGGGCGTCGGCGACGCCGACGTCTCGCCGTTCGACTTCGCGGTCGACGAGGACGCCGTCGGCTCGACGGTGAAGGGCTTCGAGGAGGTCGGCGGCGGCGACGTCGACATCAGCGACGCGGACTTCCTGGTCTCGATCGGCCGCGGCATCGAGGAGGAGGAGAACCTCGCGCTCGTCGAGGAACTCGTCGAGGTGACGGGCGCGACGCTGTCCTCGTCGCGCCCCATCGTGGACAACGGCTGGCTGCCGAAGAACCGGCAGGTCGGCCAGTCCGGCAAGCAGGTGACGCCGGACGTCTACCTCGCGATCGGCATCTCCGGCGCGGTCCAGCACGTCGCCGGCATGAAGGGCGCCGACACCATCATCGCGGTCAACACCGACCCGAACGCGCCCATCTTCGACATCGCCGACTACGGCGTCGTCGGCGACCTCTTCGAGGTCGTGCCCGAACTCATCGAGGAGTTCGGCGGCAGTCCGCCGAGCGTCTGAGGGGGAGGGTCCGCGGCCGCAGGCCGCGGTTCGATCGCGTGCGACGCGAACCCTCGTGTGAGCGAGCACGCGAGGGTTTTTTTCACCACGTTTTTGCTGTGCGGGTGCGCGCAGCGCACCCGAGCAGGAAAAAGTGGTCGTGACGAGTTCGGCGGCAGTCCGCCGAGCGTCTGAGGGGGAGGGTCCGCGGCCGCAGGCCGCGGGTCAGCGCTTCGTTTGCAGTCCGTCCTCGAGCGCGTTCAGGACGGCGGGCCAGGCGTCTTCGCTGGCGCGGACGGTACCGCGCGCGGTGCCGCCGGCGCGGTCGGTCTCGTCGAGGCCGCCGAGGGGGGCGTACGGCGTGCCGACGAGGTGGCCGCAGTCCTCGTAGGTCCGGTGGTCGAAGCGGTGCTCGAAGTCGCGCTCGCGGAGGCGCTCCGCGATTGCCTCGGAGAGCCGCCACGAGTCCCAGACCCGGTCGTCGCCGCCGGAGAGCAAGAGGACGGGGCCGTTGGTCGTCTCGACGGGCGGGACGACGTCGGCGACCGGTTTCTCGTCGAGGTCCGCGAAGCGCGGCGCTTCCTCGGCCGTAATGTGGGGGACGGGGTCGCCGTCGCGGAGCCACGCCGGTTCGTCGCTGGGCGTGTCCCAGGGGACGCTGCCCGAGTAGGAGACGACGGCGCCGGGCCAGCCGTAGTGCGCGCCGAGCAGGAGCGCGGCTTCGGCGCCGCGGGAGGCGCCGACGACGCCGACGCGGCCGTCGCGGACCTCGGGCCGGTCGCGGAGCCAGGCGGCGGCGTCGTCGAAGTACGACAGGGGGACGCGTTCGAGTTCGTCCGGGAGGCCGTCGTGGGCCTCGTCGAAGTACGTGAGCGCGAGCGCGGCGTAGCCCTGGGACGCGAGCAGCCTGGCGGTGCCGTCGGAGCGGCGGCCGCCCGAGCCGTGGAGCTCGAGGACGCCGGGGTGGGGGCCGTCGCCGGCGGGGAGGTAGAGCGTGCCGACGACGCCGTCGGCGTCGACGTCGCGGCGCTCGATATCGTCGTCGTGGAGGACGCGCGTGATGGTCCGGTCCGTTTCGGCGTCGTCGGTTTCGGCGCGGAGGGTGACCTCGAGGCGCTGCACGCCGCTCAGGCGCGCGAACGGCGCGTCGCCGTCGGACGTCATCGCCCACAGCCACGCCATCGGGTGGGCGTCGTCCCAGTCGCCGTCGTCGGGAGCGTGTTCGGTGAGGTCGGCGACGCCGTCGTCGTCGGCGGTGAACGTCGCTCGCGCGGTGAACTCGTCGCCGTCGGCGTCCTCGAGGGACGACGAGAACTCGACGGCCGCGCCGGGGTCGGCGCCGGTCACGCGGACCTCGATCGGGTCCGTGTTGGGGGAGGCGTCGCGAGCGTGGATGGCGAGTGACTGGTCGTCGGGACCTGCGGCTGGTTGTCTGTCTGCTGTCATGGTGTCGTGGGAGGGGCGGTCGGTGGCCGGTGCCGGGAACGTGGCTATCAGTGGTGCTGTGGTGACTGCTGTGGGTACAACGGAGCCCGCAAAAAGACTTGTGGAAGAAATTGAATTTCTTCTTCACTTACAAATTCGCGGCGCGGGCTGAAATAGATTTTCCCGACTCCGGTTACACTTCTGTGCGGGTTGGTGGCGCGGGACTAGGTGGCGTCGGCGCGACGCACACGTCCGCGGGACCGGTCGACGACTGTGTCCGCGCCGCGCTCGCTCCGCCCACCCCGACGGTCGCGTCCCACGCGCAGCGACGCGTGCGGGGCTGCCGCCCGCGGAATCCCGTCACGTATTTCCGCGAGAGTCCCCGAGTGGCGGGTAATGGAGTACGTGGAGGCGCGCCGCGCCACCATCGAGCAGCGGCTCGCGGACACCGTCGGGTCCGTCGAGCCCGCCGAGCTCGGCGACGAACTCGAACACGTCGTACTCGCGGGCGGCAAGCGCGTGCGGCCGACGCTCACCGTGCTCGTCTGCGAGGCCGCGGGCGGCGACGGCGAGGACGCGATGGACTTCGCGGTCGGGGTCGAACTCGTGCACAACGCGTCGCTGGTCGTCGACGACATCATCGACCAGTCCGACGTCCGCCGCGGGAAAGCCAGCGCGTGGGCGGAGTACGACTACGGCCCCGCTCTGGTCGCGTCGAACGGCCTGCTCGGCGAGGCGTTCGCGCTGTTCTCCCGCGACCCGCGCGCCATGGAGTGTGTCACGGACGCGCTCGTCGAGCTCGGCGAGGGCGAGGCCATCGAGCTCGTCGACCGGCCGGCGACCGAGGCCGAGTACATGGAGCTCGCGCGCCGCAAGACGGGCGCGCTGTTCCGCGCCGCCGCGGAGCTCGGCGCCATCGCGGCTGACGCCGACGGCCGGTCGGTGGAGGCGCTCGGCGAGTACGCCGAACGCGTCGGCGTCGCGTTCCAGATCCGCGACGACGTCCTCGACGCCACCGCCGAGAGCGCCGACCTCGGGAAGCCAGCGGGCGTCGACGAGGAGATGGACCGCCCGAGCATCGTGCGCGTCACCGACCGGTCGCCCGAGGAGCTGAACGCGCTCGCCGAGCGGGAGAGCGAGCGCGCGATGGACGCCCTCGACAGCCTCGACCTGCCGGCGGGCGAGGCCTACGACTACCTGGAGTACCTCGCGGAGTTCGTCGTCTCCCGGGAGACCTGACGGCGGGAGTCGGCCGCCTCAGGCGGCGTCGGGGTCCGCCTCGGGGTCGCCGCGCCAGGACTCCACGACGGCGAACGTCAGCGTCGACAGCACGCTCACCAGCGTCCCGACCGTCAGCACCGCAGCGAGTTCGGGGAGTGTCACGTACCCGAGGAAGAACGCCGACAGCGTGTGGAGCACGGCGGCGATCGAGAGCACGTAGAACGGCGCGTTCAGGTACCGCCAGCGGAACCGGTCGGCGAGGTACTCGTCGGTCACCTGCCCGAGGCTCGTCGTGAGGCCGGCCGCCGCGAACCACCGCACTGCGCCGAACGTCAGCGCCGCGACGACGGTCGACGGCGCGAGCGTGCCGCCGGTGCGCTCGCGGACGGTCGCGAGCTCGTTCGTCCCCTCGACGCCGCCGATGACGAGGAGTGCGGCCGCGACGACGTACGTGATGAGCGTCACGCGCCCCGTGTAGAGGCCCGAGCGAACGCGGTCGACCGCGTCGTCGACGGTGGACTCCAGGCCCAGGCCGCGGAACAGCGCGTACAGGCCGACCGCCGCGGAGGACACGCCCAGCACCGCGCCCGGCAGCCCGAGGACGTCCGCGAGCACCGCCAGCGGGTAGATGAGCAACAGGACGCCCAGCGGCACGAGGATCGTCCCGCGCGTCTCGGGGTCGTTCATCACCTGCTTGAGCGTGTAGTACATCGACTCGAGGTCCTGGGCCTGCCGGACGACCACGCGCTTGACGGCGTCGATGGGGACCCGCGACCGGATGACGGGGACGACGGACTCGTCCTGCGCGCCGTCCGTGACGACCACCGCGCGCACGGGCTCGTCGCTGCGGATGGCGGCGAGCACCTCGTCGACCTCGCGGCCGACCTTCCGGTTCGCCTCGACGCCGCCGCGCTCGAGGCCGGTGACCGCGGCGACCTCGACCGCCTCGTCGGTGCTGTACTGGTCGTGGAGGTGGACGCCCTCGAAGAGGACGTTCACGTCGCTGTCCTCGGGGTCGGCCTCCGCCAGCGACACCGCGGCGTGCTCGACCTCGTTCCGGCCGACGACCGGCGTCGGCACGCCGGTCTTCCGGCCGAGGTCGTCGTCGAGGTCCACGCAGAGCACGAGCAGCATTCGCTGGACGGTACGGGAGCGCGGTATAACTGCTTTCGGGAGTCTGTCACGCCTCGCCGTCACCGGACGTGGCCGGGGTCGGTGAGCCGCGCGGCCGCGTCGGTGCGCGCGAGGCCGACGGCGATGCCGACGACGGGGACGAGCACGACCGCGCCGAGCGCGAACGGCGCCCAGTACCCGACCGCGGCGTACGCGGCGCCCATGACGACGGGGCCGACGGTGCGCGCGAGGCTGCCCGCGGACTGGGTGACGCCGAACGCCGACCCCTGGACCTCGGCGCTCGCGCGCCTGGAGACGAGCGCCACCAGCGAGACGTTCACGACGCCGTTCCCGGTCGCGAGCGCGGCGAGCACGACGAGCAGCGCCGCGAGCTCGGGGTCGAGCCAGCCGGCGGTCGCGAACGGCAGGAGGGCGCGGCCGAGTTCGGGCGCCGCGGGGAGCGCGCCGATGGCCGCCAGCAGCACCGCGACGCCCGCGACGGTCGCGCGCGGTTCGCCGACGCGGTCGGTGAGCCGGCCGACGAACACGCCCTGCACGAGCACGGAGAGCACGCCGATGTACGCCAGGAGGAGCGCGCTCCGGGTCGTGCCGTAGTCGTAGACGTCCGCGACGAACGGGATGAACATGATCTGGACGCCCGAGAACGCGAACGAGAGCGCGAAGAACGCCACGAGGAGCCCGCGCAGCGACGGCGCGAGGAGCGCGTCCCGCAGCGACGCCACCGGGGAGACGCTGCTCGCGGGCACGGCCGAGGCGACCCGCCTGGACTCGGGGAGGTAGCGGTACGTGAGCGCGAGGTTCGCGGCGGCGAGCGCGGCCGCGCCGAACGCGGGCAGCGAGAACCGCGTCACCGGCAGCCACGCGGGCGCGACGCCGCCGACGGCGGCGACCACGGGGTCGAACGAGAGCACCGCGCCGAGCGACGGCCCGACGATGAACCCGAGGCCGAGCGCCGCGCCGACGAGCCCCAGCGCCTTCGTCCGGTCGGCCTCGGGCGTGATGTCGGCGACGTACGCCTGCGCGGCGGCGACGTTCCCGCCCATCGCGCCGGCGAGCAGGCGGGACGCGAACAGCCACGCGAGGCTCGTCGCGAACCCGAAGACGGTCCACGCGACGGCGCTACCGGCGACGGACGCGAGGATGACCGGGCGGCGGCCGTGGCGGTCGGACAGCGCGCCGAGCACGGGCGCCCCGAGGAACTGCAGCAGCGAGTACGACGCCGCGAGCAGACCGATGACGAGCTCGTCGCCGCCGAAGAAGCGCGTGTAGAACGGCAGCACCGGGATCACGATGCCGAACCCGGCCAGGTCGACGAACACGACCGCGAGCACCGAGACGAGTGCGCGGCGGCGCTCCGGCTCGGCGGCCATACTGGCGACGTCGGCGCCCGCCACGATAAACCCCTGGCCGGCCGCGGACGCCGTTTCGCACGGTTTTTGAGCCTGCGGGGAGTAGTCGGTCGCCAACGAATGATCTCGAAGGGCTGTGAGCAGTGCGCCAGGGGAGGCAAGATGGTGCTGTTCGTCTACGGCTACTGCGACCAGCGCGACTGCTTCTACTGCCCGCTCGGCGAGAACCGGAAGAACGTCCACCAGGTGTACGCCAACGAGCGCCCCGTCGAGAGCGACGAGGACGTGCTGGCGGAGGCGAAGCTGATGGACGCCCTCGGCACGTCCATCACGGGCGGCGAACCCCAGGAGGTGATGGACCGGACGTGCCGGTACCTCAGCCTCCTCAAAGACGAGTTCGGCGAGGACCACCACACGCACCTCTACACGGGCATCACGGGCGGCCGCGAGAACATGCGACGCCTGAGCGAGGCCGGCCTCGACGAGATCCGCTTCCACCCGCCCTACGAGCAGTGGGGCGACCTCCACGGCACGGAGTGGGAGGACATCCTCTACACGGCGCGCGAGGAGGGACTGACGCCGGCGTTCGAGATTCCGGGCATCCGCGCCGAACCGGAGTTCCTGGAGTTCCTCGACGAGGGCGCCGCGGAGTTCTGCAACGTCAACGAGTTCGAGATGAGCCAGGGGAACTACGAGCGCATGCAGCAGGAGGGCTTCGAGCTCCAGGACGACCACATGAGCGCCGTCGACGGCTCCAAGGAGCTCATCCTGGAGGCGATGGCCGACCACGAGCGCGTGTACTTCTGCACGAGCGTGTTCAAGGACGCCGCCCAGCACCGCTCGCGGCTGAAGCGCATGGCGCGGAACGTCCGCCGCGAGTTCGACGACGTCACCGAGGACGGCACGCTCGTCTACGGGAAGACGTACGCCGACCCCGAGTCGTTCGAGGCGCTCGGCGTCCCCGAGGAGTTCTACACCGTGAAGGCCGACCACGTCGAGGTCGCGTGGTGGCTCCTCGAGGAGATGGTCGACGACGGCGACGTCGACGACGGCGAGATCGTCGAGCAGTACCCGACGTACGACGGACAGGTCGTCGAGCGGACGCCGCTGGCGTAGGAGCGTTCGCGCCGACGGCGCGGGCAAACGTTGATTATCGACCGTGTTGTATCCCTGTAGACAGTCGATGGAGGAACACACGCCGGCTGACTCCTCGGAGCGCGTCTGGGAGGTGGAGTTCCACCTCCACGACTCTGGGTACCCGTTCGTCGCCGCCTCCGCGGAGACCGACAGCCGGTTCGAACTCGCGGAGATGGTCCCCCGGGCCGACGGCGAGTACGCGGAGTTCTTCGACGTGACGGGCGTCAGTCCGGAGCGCGTCGCGGCGCTCGTGGCCGACCGGGACACCGTGGACGCCACCCTCGTCACCGAGTACGAGGACGGCGGGCTCTTCGAGTTCGTCGTCTCCGGGCGGTGTCCGGCCGTCGAACTCGGGGAGCTCGGCGCGCTGCCGCGCGAGGTCGAGGGCGTCGACGGCCGCGGCCGCATCGTCGCCGAGATCCCGCCGGGACGCGACCCGTCGGTCGTCGTCGAGTCGTTCCTGGCGGAGAATCCCGACGCCGAACTCGCCGCCAAGCGCGAGAAGGACGGCGTCAACCCGCTGTTCGCCGACTCGTCGTTCCGGCAGGTGCTCCGGACGCACCTCACCGAGCGCCAGCGCGAGGTCCTGCGCGCCGCCTTCGAGGCGGGGTACTACGACTGGCCCCGCGAGAGCACGGGGTCGGAGGTCGCCTCGGAGCTCGGCATCACCTCCGCGACGTTCTCCGAGCACGTGCACGCGGCCGAACGGAAACTCCTGAGCGTGCTGTTCGGCGGCGCGGAGACCGCGGACGGCGACGACTCGTGACGGGTCACGGAACCGCCGCCGACTCGTGACCGGCACGGCATCGCTCCCGCGACGGACCAGGTATCGTGACGGACCCGACAGCGCGTCGGTCGCGCGCTCAGTCGCGGGCCACGAGGACCCGGCCGTCCGCGTGCACCGTCACGTCACACCCGTTGTACCGGAAGGAGACGCGGCCGGTCCCGGGCGGGGACGGCGCCGAGCCCGGACGGAAGAGGGCGTCGAGCGCGTCCGGGTCGAGGACCTCGTAGAGCGACGGCATGCTCGCCGGGTCCTCGCCGGTCGCCGCGGCGACGGCTTCGACGACGCCCTCGGACAGTCGGTCGGCCTGTACCCTCGCGTCGACGTCGCCGTCGACGCCCTGACCGGTCGCCGTCGGCTGGTCGTTTCGTCCGTGCATCGAACCACGCAAACTCGTGTGGACACGTAACGGCGCGGCCCGGGATAGTTCGACTCCCTACACCTCAAGGCCGCGTCCGCGACCGGCCGAGGTCGAACGCGTCCGCGAGCGCCGCCGGTCCTACACGCCGGTGCCGTACCGGAGGATGCCGGCGATGCCGCCGAAGGCGGTGAGGAGCTGCTCGCCCTTCTCGAAGTCCGTGGAGATGAAGTGGGTGTCCGTGCCGCGCTGCTCGGCGATCTCCATGAGGTGGTCGATGGCGTCCTCGCGCTCGACGGCTTCGGCGGGCTCGCCGCACTCCGAGCACTCGTGGTCGGGCGTGTCGGCGCGCTGGTCGACGAGCTCGCGGTCCTCGTGGCCGTTCGGGCACTCGTAGGTGACGACGTCCTGCCGGAGGTCCTCGGAGATGAGCAGCGTCTCGACGGACCCCATGACGAGGTTCTTCCGCGTCGGCTCGAAGCCGTACGTGGCGAGGTCGCCGCCGTTGAGCTCGCCGAAGAACTCCTCCATGTCGGACTTGTCGTCCATCAGGTCGGCTTCCGCGAGCGTGTCCTGGGCGCGGTCGACGAGCTCCTTCAGGCCGGACTCGTCGGTGTAGGAGACGTCGAACTTCCCGAGGACCTTGTCCTGGAGCTCGTGGTGGAGGTAGTCGCCGTCGAGGAACTCGTCTTTGGTGGGCGACGGGCCGCCGACGAGGACGCCGTCGAGGTCGTGGCGCTCGGGGACGAAGAGGTCGTTGGCCATCTCCGCGACCTCCTGGTAGAAGTTGTCGATGGCCTCGAGGCGGAGGCGGGCGAACCGCTGGGCGGACTGGCCGCCCTTGCGCTGTTTGCCGGGGACGAGACTGGACGCGGACTTGACCGCCTCGATGCGTTTGCCCTTCAGCCAGCCGACGTTCGCCTCCCGCCGGTCGAGGACGATGAGCCCGTAGAGGCCCTTGTCGCCGAGCATCTCCTCGAGGGGCTCGGTGAGGAACTCCGCGTCGCAGTGGTAGCGGAACGACTCGACGGGCTGGGGCGGGGACTCCAGGACCTCCGTGACCATGTCGGTCTGGCCGCCGCCGGCGTCGACGGCGCCGGAGAAGATGACCATGCCGTTGTCCGGCGGGTAGGTGTCGTAGTAGCGGAGGCGGTCCTTGATGGACTTGAGGGCGTCCTGGACGTTCGTGCGCGTCTGCTTGGACTTGATGTTCGAGGCTTCCGAGTGCTCCTGCGTGACGTGGGCGACGACGTCCGAGACCTGCTTGTCCGGGGGGATGTAGATGGTGACCAGCTGGGTGCCGGAGCCGGTGTACTCCTTGAGGTCCTCGATGACCCGCTGGAACTCGTACTTCCGGCGGTCCTCGGACGGTGCGCCCTCCTGCTCGCTCATTGCGCTGAGATAGCCGGCGTGCGCGTAAGTAACCTTTGACCTGGGCGGTCTCGGTGGGTCGTCCGGGGCGGACTGGGCGATTCGACGGTGGCGGTGTTCGGTGCGTCGGTGGCGTTCGCTCCGACGGTGGCGGTGTTCGGTGCGTCGGCGGTGGTGCTCGGCGGCGAGGCGGTTCGCTGCGGCGGCGCGTCCCGCCCAACGCTTTAAGCCCCAGTCTGCGTAGGCGCCCACAATGACTGGGCGCGTGTTCGCCGTCGCCAGCGGCAAGGGCGGCGTCGGGAAGACGACGACGGCCGTGAACCTGGCGGCGGCCACGGCGGAGGCCGACCGGTCGGTGGTGCTCGTGGACTACGACCTCGGGATGGCGAACGTCGGCGCCGTCCTCGACATCGAGGCGGCGGACGCGACGCTGCACGACGTGCTCGCGGGGGACGCGGACCCGCTGGACGCGGTGGCGGCCGCGCCCGGCGGGTTCGACGCGATGGTCGGCGGGACGGACATCGAGGACTTCGGGCGCGCGGACCCCTCGAAGCTCCGCGACGTCGTGGACGTCCTGCGCGGGGAGTACGACGTCACTATCGTGGACACGGGCGGCGGCCTCAGCCACGACACGACCGTCCCCCTGGGGCTGGCCGACGACGTCCTGCTGGTGTCGACGCCGCAGGTCGCCGCCGTGGAGAACACGGCGAAGACGCGGGACCTCGCCGCGCGCGTCGGCGGCGACGTCACCGGCGTGATCCTGACGCGCGTCGGCAGCCGGGACGGCGAGGGAGCCGACGCGGCCGACGACCTCGGGGCGTCGCTGCTCGGGACGGTTCCGGAGGACGGCGCGGTCGCGGACAGCGAGGACGCCCGCGAGCCCCTGGTGGCGTTCGCGCCGGAGAGCCCGGCGGCGCAGTCGTACCGCGAACTCGGCTACGAGCTCCTCGGCGAGTCCCCGCCGGTCTCGTTCCGGGACGGCGACGAGGAGGCCGCGCCGGCGTCGGCGGGCGCCGCGTTCGCGGACGTGGCCGACGACGACGAGCCCGAGCGGCGGTCGCTGCTCTCGAAGCTCACGGGCGGCCTGCTCGGCTGAACGGCGCCCAGGCGGGGGGAGCGTGCGCCGAAACGGGAACCATTAAGCAATCACGCCGTCGGACACACGCACATGGCAAACGACAACTCGGTCTCCACGGGCTGGCTGCTCCTGTACGTCGTCATCGCGTTACTCGTCATGTACGGCGCCGTCGCGTACGTCGGCGGCCTCTGACGGAGCGGGCTCGTTCTGCGGCGCCGGCCGCTTACATCGACTCGGGCGCGGCGATGCCGAGCACGCCGAGCGCGTTCGCGAGCGTCTGCCGGGACGCCTCGACGAGCGCGAGGCGCGCGGCCGCGACGTCGTCGTCGACGTCCTCGGCGAGCACGGGACACGACCGGTAGAAGGCGTTGAACGTGTCCACGAACTCGCGGGCGTACGTCGCGACCTGGTGGGGTTCGCGCTCCGCCGCGGCCGCCTCGACGACCGCGGGGAAGCGTGCGACCGCCTGCAGGAGCGCGCGCTCGTCCTCGCCGGCGAGCGCGTCGGCGTCGAGAGCCGGCTCGAGGCCGTCGGCCTCGCCGAGGATGCCGCATGCCCTGGCGTGGGCGTACTGGACGTAGGGCGCGCTCTGGCCCTCGAAGTCGAGGGCGTCCTCCCACTCGAACGTGATCGCCTTCGTGGGCTGCTTGGAGACGACGTCGTAGCGCACCGCGCCGATGCCGACCTGTTCGGCGATGCGTTCGACGTCCTCGTCGGTGAGGTCGTCGTCGCGGATGCGGTCGTCCACCCGGGAGCGGACGGCGTCCTCGGCGCGCGCGACGGCCTCGTCGAGCAGGTCGTCCATGTCGACGCCCGTGCCCTGGCGCGTGCTCATCGACTCGCCGCCCGGGAGGTTCACCCACGCGTAGAACACCTCCTCGAGCCGGCTCGTGTCGTTGCCGAGCACCTCGAGGGCGGCCCGGAGCTTGTTCGCGTGCAGCTCCTGGTCCTCGCCGAGCACCGTGATGGCGTGGTCGAACGTCTCGAACTTCCACTCGTGGTGGGCGATGTCCCGGGTCGTGTACAGCGTGGTGTCGTCCGAGCGCAGGAACACGAACGACTGCTCGATGCCCCAGTCCTCGAGGTCGAGCTGCCACGCGCCCTCCTCCTTGAACGCGTGCTCGGCGTCCCGGAGGCGGTCGACGACCTCGTGCGTGGAGCCGTCGCGGAGGAACCGCGTCTCCTTGACGAACTCGTCGAACTCGGCGGGCAGCCGGCCGAGAGTCTCCCGCATCCCGCCGAGGACGGTGTCGACGACCGTCTCGACGCGCTCGAGGGTCTCCTCGTCGCCCTCGTCGAGCCCCTCGATGATGGCCGCGATCTCCGCTTCGGCCGCCTCGACGGCCTCGGGGTCGCCCTCCTCGAGGAACTCGTTGCCCTTCCGGTAGTACCGCACGAGGTCGTAGTCTGGCTTCTCGCGGCCTGGCTCGGGCAGGTCGGACTCGTCGAAGGTCTCGTACGCCCACGTGAACACGGCCATCTGGCGGCCGGCGTCGTTGACGTAGTACTCGCTGGTGACGTCGTGGCCGGCGAACGCGAGGATGCGCGCCAGCGCGTCCCCCAGGATGGGGTTGCGGGCGCGGCCGACGTGCACCGGCCCCGTGGGGTTCGCGCTCGTGTGCTCGACGACGACGGACTCGCCGGTGTCCGGCAGCCGCCCCCAGTCCTCGGCCTGTGCGTCCTCGAGGGCCCCCTGGAAGTACGCGTCGCTCGGCGCGAAGTTCACGTACGGGCCCTGCGTGGACGCCTCGGCGACCAGGTCGGCGTCGGCGAGGTCGATTGCGTCGGCGATCTCGGCGGCGACCTGCGGCGGCGGCGCGCCCGCCTCGCCCGCGAGCCGGAACGCCACGCTGGACGCGAGCACGGCGGGCACGTCCGCTGGCGGCTCCTCGATGCCGAGGTCCCCGGTCGGGTAGTCGAGGTCGGCCAGCGCCGCCTCCAGCGCCGCCTCGACCTCCCGGCGGAAAGCGATGAACATACGCCAGCAGTGGCGGCCGTCCGCAAAAGGTGTTCTGAACGACGTTCGACGCGGCGCCGAGAAGCGGCGCCGCCTACTGGCCGAGGTAGAGGTCGCGGACGCGCTGGGAGTCCCGGATGGTCTCGGCGTCCGCCTCGAACTTGTTCTCGCCCATGTCGAGGGCGTACGCGCGGTCGGTGACCTCCAGCGCCGCGGAGACGTTCTGCTCGACCATCAGCACCGCCGTCCCCGCCTGGCGGATCTGGTCGACGTGCTCGAACGTCCGCTCGATTAGCTGTGGGGCCAGGCCCGCCGACGGCTCGTCGATGAGCAGGACGTCCGGGTCCGGCATGAGCGCGCGCGCCATCGCGAGCATCTGCCGCTCGCCGCCGGACAGCGTCGCGGCGTCCTGGGACTGCCGCTCCTCGAGCCGCGGGAACAGCTCGAAGAGGTCCTCGCGGCGGCTCGCTGGGTCGGCGGCGTGGAGCGACCCGATGTCGAGGTTCTCCGCGACCGTGAGGTTCGGGAAGACGTTCGCCGTCTGCGGGACGTACGCGACGCCGTGTGGCACCATCTCGTTGGACTCGAGGTGCGAGTAGTCCTCGCCGTCGATCTCGATGGTGCCGTCCCACAGCGGCAGCTGCTTGAACAGCGCGCGCATCAGCGTCGACTTCCCGGCGCCGTTCGGCCCGAACACGAGCACGATCTCGTCGTCCCGCACGTCGATGTCGACGCCGTACAGGACCTGCAGGTCGCCGTAGCCGGTCTCGACGCCGCGCGCGGAGAACACCGCGTCCTCGTACCGGCGGACGGTCTCGATGTCGGTCTCGGCGTCGCTCATTCGTCGTACCCCCCGAGGTAGGCCTCGACGACGCGTTCGTCCTCCTGGACGATCTCGGGCGGCCCGGACGCCAGCGTCTTCCCGTTGTGCATGACGACGACGCGGTCGCAGTGCCCCATGACGACGTCCATGTCGTGCTCGATGAAGAGGATGGTGCGGCCGCGGTCGTTCAGCTCCTCGAGGCGGTCGAGGAGATCGTCGGTCAGCGAGGGGTTGACGCCCGCGACGGGCTCGTCGAGCATGATGATCTCGGGGTCCATCATGAGCACGCGCCCGAGCTCGAGGAGCTTCCGCTGGCCGCCCGAGAGCGCGCTGCCGTACTCGTCGGCGAGGTGGTCGAGCTCGAGGAACGCCAGCGTCTCGTCGACGCGCTCCTGGAGGTCCCGCTCCTCGCTGCGCACCGTCCCGGCCCGCAGCAGCGGCGCGAGCGCGCGCTCGCCGGTCTGGCCTTTCGCGGCGAACGCGAGGTTCTCGCGGACGGTCATCCCGCGGAACGTCTTCGGCGTCTGGAACGTCCGGCCGACGCCGCGGCGCGCGACCGCCGTCGGGGACAGCCCCTGGATCTCGTCGCCGTTCAGGCGGACGGCGCCGCTGTCCGGGCGGTGGACGCCCGTGATGCAGTTGAACAGCGTCGACTTCCCGGCGCCGTTCGGCCCGATGAGGCCGGTGATGGACGCGCGCTCGACGTCGAAGGTCGCGCCGTCGACGGCGACGAGGCCGCCGAACGTCTTCACGACGTCGTCGACCTCCAGCAGCGCGTCGCCGCCGGTCGTCGCCGCGCCGGCCGCGGCGGCGGTGTCGTCGGCGCTCATCACTCACCCCCCTCCTCTTCGCCGAGCGCCTCGATCTCGGCGGGGTCGCCGAGCAGGCCCTCCGGCCGGAACCGGACGACCAGCACGAACAGCAGTCCGATGACCACGAACCGCATGCTCGGGATGAACGAGGGGTTGTTCGGGAGCGGTCCGAAGACGGCGGGGAGCACGCCCGCCAGCGGCCCCGGGAGCGCCTCCAGGAGCCAGTCGTAGGCGGTGGTGATGAACCGCGTCGACTCCTCGAAGGCCATCACCATCGCGGCGCCGGCGACGGCGCCCGTGTTCGACGCGGCGCCGCCGAGCAGCATCGCCGCCCACACCGTGAACGTGACGTGGGGGACGAACTGCGCGGTGACGACGCTGCCGACGTAGTGGGCGTAGACGCCGCCCGCGAACCCGGCGATCATGCCGCCGATGACGAACGACTTCAGCTTCACGGCGGTGGTGTTCTTCCCGAGCATCTTCGCGGCGTCCTCGCTCTCGCGGACGCCCTTCAGCAGGCGGCCGAACGGCGCGTCGAGCACGCGCTCGACGAGCAGGTAGACCGCGAGCAGGCTGGCGAGCGCGAACGCGAGGTACGCGAGCTGCCAGACGTCCGGCCCGAGCGCGGCCTGCCCCGGCCGCGGGACCGCGTTCATGCCGAACGAGCCGTTCGTCAGCCACGCCTCGTTGACGAGCACGTCGCTGAACACGCCCGCGAGCGCGAACGTCGCGATGGCGAGGTAGTGGGTGCCGAGGCGGACGCTCGTCGACCCGATGAGGGCGGCGAGGAGGCCGCCGACGAGCGTCGCGGCGGCGAGGCTGACGGGGAACCCCCACGGCATCGGGAGGTTGAACCAGATGGTGTAGCTGGCGTTCGTCACGGTCGACGGCGGCGGCATCGTCACGATGGCCGACGCGTACGCGCCCGCCGCGAAGAACGCGACGTGACCGAAGTTCAACAGCCCCGTGTAGCCGTAGTGGACGTTCAGGCCGAGCGCGAGCAGCCCGTAGATGGCGGCGATGGTGGCGACGCCGACGAGGAACGCCGCCCACCCGGTCAGCAGCGCCATCAGAACTCACCTCCCCGGATGCCCTCCGGTTTCACGAGCAGGACGCCGACGAGGATGAGGAAGGCGTACGCTCGCGTGTAGTTCGCCGAGAGGTACGTCGACCCGAAGTTCATCGCGAGCCCGATGCAGAACGCGCCGAGCATCGCGCCGTACGGCCGGCCGATGCCGCCGAGCAGCGTCGCCGCGAAGACGACGATGAGGTACTCGAAGCCGACGACCGGCCGGAACGGCGAGAACAGCACGGCGTACAGCACGCCGGAGAGCGCGCCGGCGGCCGCGGAGAGGAACCACGTCTGGCGGACGACGCCCGTGGTGTCGATGCCCGCGACCTCCGCGAGCGAGCGGTTGCCGCTGGTGGCGCGCATGCGCTTGCCGAGCATCGTCCGCGTGAGCAACACGTGGATGGCGAGCATCGTCACGACGCCGGCGAGGAGGACGCCGACCTCGAGGTCCGTCAGCCGGAACAGCCCGAAGTAGTCCTTGCGCCGCATCAGGGGGATGGGGAGCTGGCGCGCGGTGACGCCGACCCACCCCTGGAGGAGGTTCCGGAGGACGAACGACACGCCGATCGAGGTGATGAGCAGCGGGAGCGCGCCGCGGTCTGCGATCGGTTCGAAGAACGTCCTGGAGACGGCGACGCCGAGCGCGCCGACGACGAGGACGGCGACGACGGCGGCCGCGGGCAGCGGGAGCGACAGCCCGAAGAGGCCGCCCGCGAGGAACACCGTGAGGTAGGCGCCGTACGTGAGGAACTCGCCGTACGCGAAGTTGATGAACCGCGTGACGCCGTAGGACAGCGTGAGACCGACGGCGCCGACGGCGATGACGCTGCCCTCGACGAGGCCGAATACGACAGTCTGTAGGAAGGTGTCGAAGACCATACTGGAGCGGGGTGGGGGTTTACAGCGCCTCTGGCGGCAGTCGGCCGGCTTCGGTCCACTCGCCGTCCGACGCGATCTTGATGGAGAACGGCGCGACGATGTCGCCGTCGTCGTCGAAGTTGATGGGGCCGACCAGCCCCTCGTAGTCGACGTCGGTGCCCGCCTCGATGGCCTCGGCGCCCTCGGCGTAGCTGGTGACCTTCTCCTCGGGCGGCTTCGCGACCGTCGGGACGGCCCCGGCGATGTTCGGGCCGGTGAAGTCCTCGTCGTTCGCGGCGACCTGCTTCAACGCGAGCGCGAGCACGTTCATCGCGTCGTAGGTGTTCGTCGCGAACGTCTTCGACCCCTCGTCCCAGCCGGCGTACTCGGTGATGGCCGAGAAGAACTCCTCGAGGCGGCCGGCCTCCTGTGCGGGCTGGTAGCTGGCGGCGTTCAGCCCGAGCATGTCGTTCGTGACCCGGTTGTCGCTCTGGGAGAGGAAGTCCTGGTTCGTCTGGTCCTGGGTGGCGAACCAGTTGCCCTCGTAGCCGGCCTGGAAGCCGGCTTCCGTGATCTTGACGCTGTCCTCGACGGACGCGATGAGCACGCAGATCTCGGGGTCGGAGTCCATCATCTGCTGGACCTCCGAGGAGTAGGAGGCCTTCCCGGTGCGGATGTCCATCGCGGTGGTGACGGTGCCGCCGAACTCCTCGAACGACGACCGCACGGGCTCTTTGAACGACTGGAAGACCTCCTTGTTCCCGACCATGAGCGCCATGCGCTCGTAGTCCTGGAGGGAGTTGTACTCCTGGTCGCGGGCCGCTCGCGCGATGGCGCGGCCGCCGAGGGAGTCCGAGGACACCGTCCGGAAGACGTAGTCGCCGCCGCGGTCGTCGAGGGACGTGGTCCCGGCGGTCGGCGTGACGACCGGCACCTCGTTTTCGACGAGCCTGTCGATGACCGCCGACATGGTGATGCTCGTCGGGCCGATGACGCCGTCGACGTCCTCGACGTTGACGAGGCGGTCGGTCGCGGACACCGAGGCGTCCGGCGACGCTTCCGTGTCGCCCTGGACGACCGACAGCTGGCGGCCGTCGATGCCGCCCTGGTCGTTGATGTCCTCGACGAGCATGTTCACGACCGGGAGCACGTTGGCGCCGACCCACGCGTAGTCGCCGGAGAACGGCAGCAGGACGCCGACCTTCAGGTCGTCGCTGTCGCCGCCGCCACCGCCGCCGCTCGTGGTGGTCGCGCCGCCGCCACCGCCGCTGTCGGTCGTCGTGTCGTCGCCGCTCTCTCCGTCGCCGTCACCGCCGCCGGTGCAGCCGGCGATTGCCGTGACGGCCGCTACGCCTCCGGTTCGTCGCAGGAACGTCCGCCTGTCTATCCCCATGATACGTTTTCACACAATAAGGGGGTAAAAGCATTCGGCCAGTGGTAACGTCTGCCAGAACCGCCGGACGCGGCCGCGGTCCGTGACACAACAGAACTGAGGCGTCCGGACCGCCCGCTACACGTCGCGGCCGCCGTCGACTTCCAGCGCCGTCCCCGTGATCATGTCGGCGTCGTCCGACGCGAGGAACGCCGCCGCCTGCGCGATGTCGTCGGGTTCCGCGAGCCGGCCGAGCGGGATCGTCTC
The DNA here is from genome assembly GCF_037031165.1 of Halobacterium yunchengense. Lineage (NCBI taxonomy): Archaea > Methanobacteriati > Methanobacteriota > Halobacteria > Halobacteriales > Halobacteriaceae > Halobacterium > Halobacterium yunchengense. The sequence continues at coordinate 176,942 of NZ_JAYEZL010000002.1, forward strand.
GGCCATGTCCTCGACGGTGAGCTCGTCGCTCGTGAAGTCGGGGAGCATGTCGGTGTCGGTGGCGACCGGGCAGATGGCGTTCACGCGGATGTCGTCGCCCGCGAGTTCGTGTGCGAGCTGCTTCGTGAGCGTGATCATCCCGCCCTTGGACGCGCAGTACGCCGACAGGCCCGTCCGCGGCCGGATGCCCGCGGTGGAGGCGGTGTTGAGGATGACGCCGCCGCCCTGCTCGCGCATGTGGGGGACCGCGTACTTCGCGCCGAGGAACGCGCTCTTGAGGTTCACGTCCTGGATCGCGTCCCACGTCTCCTCGGTGACGTCCTCGACGGGCGTCGACTCCTGGGGGATGCCGGCGTTGTTGTGGAGGACGTCGATGCGCCCGTACTCGTCGACGGTGCGTTCGACGAACGCCGCGACGTCGCCGGCGTCGGAGACGTCGGCTTCCGCCGCTATCGCGTCGCCGCCGTCGGCCTCGATGCGGTCGACCGTCTCGGCTGCGGCGTCGGCGTCGAGGTCGACGACCGCGACGCGCGCGCCGCGCTCGGCGAACAGTTCCGCGGTCGCCCGGCCCATGCCCGCGCCCGCGCCGGTCACGGCCACTACTTTGTCACGTACTGTCATGCCGGAGGGGAGGCGGTCGACCACCAAAAAGACAGGGAGCACCGGCAGGCTTGACGCCGAGTCCGGTGGTCGCGTTCACGCGTCGACCGCCGCGCGTTGCGTTCAGTGTCGACCGGCCGTCGCGTCACCGGTCGACCGCCGCGCGTCGCGTCACCGGTCGATCTCTGCATGTCGCGTCAGTCGGTCGACCCACACGCTCACAGCGGCGGCGGTCAGGCGCCGGGCAGGTCGCCGCCCTCGCCGGACTCGAGGTTCACGGCGACGTTCTTCGACTGGAGGTAGGAGTCCAGCGCCGCCAGCCCCTTCTCGCGGCCGATACCGGACTTCTTGTACCCGCCGAACGGCGTCTGGTTCGTGTCCCCGAACCACTTGTTCACGTAGACGTTCCCGGCTTCGAGGCGGCGCGCCGCGCGGTGCGCGCGCCGCACGTCGTTCGTGAACACGCCCGACACGAGACCGTACTGGACGTCGTTCCCGATCTCGACGGGGTCCTCGCCGTCGCCGTACGGGATGACCGCCAGCACCGGTCCGAAGATCTCCTCCTGGGCGACCCGCATGCCGTTGTCGACGTCGACGAGCACGGTCGGCTCGAGGAAGTAGCCCTCGCGGTCGAGCGCCTCGCCGCCGGTCGCGAGCGTCGCGCCCTCCTCGAGGCCGACGTCGACGTACTCGCGGACGCGCTCGAAGTGCTCGGCGCTGTTCAGCGGCCCCATGTCGGGGTCCTCGCGGCCCGACCCGAGGTCGTAGGCCCTCGCGCGCTCGACGACTTCCTCGACGAACTCCTCGTAGACGGACTCGTGGACGACGGCGCGGTCGGCGGCGGAACACACCTGGCCGGCGTTCGTGAAGATGCCGCGCTCCACCCACGACGCCGCCTCCTCGACGTCCGCGTCCGGGTAGACGATGGCGGGGTTCTTCCCGCCGAGCTCCAGGGTCACCGGCGTGACGTTGTCCGCCGCGGCCTTCATGACGTGCTGGCCGGTGACGACGCTCCCGGTGAACGTGATGGTGTCGACGCCCTCGTGGCTCGTGAGCGCCGCGCCCGTCTCGCCGGCGCCGGAGACGACGTTGACCGCGGACTCGGGGACGCCCGCCTCGAAGCACAGTTCCGCGAGCCGGTACGCCGACAGCGGCGTCGTCGGCGCCGGCTTCACGACCGCGGTGTTGCCGGCGGCGAGCGCGGGCGCGACGCCGCGCGCGAACAGGTTCCCGGGGAAGTTCCAGGGGACGATCTGCGCGGAGACGCCGTACGGCTCGCGGACGGTGTAGTCGACCTGTCCGGTGCCGACCGGCACGGAGATGCCCTCGAGCTTGTCGGCGGCGCCGGCGTAGTACTCGAAGTACCGCGCCGCGCTCACGATGTCCGAGCGCGCCTGCGAGACCGGCTTGCCCTGGTCGCGGGACTCGAGTTCGGCGAGTTCGTCGGCGTGCTCGCGGATGCGCTGGCCGACCCGGTAGAGCGTGCGGCCGCGCTCGGCGGGGTCGGTGTCCCGCCAGTCCGGGAACGCGTCCGCGGCGGCGCGGACGGCGCGGTCGACGTCGGCCTCGTCCGCGACGGCGACCTCGGCGAACGCCTCGCCCGTCGCCGGGTCGACGGTCTCTGCGTACTCGCCGCCGGCCGGGGCGACGCGGTCGCCGCCGACGAGCAGGTCGTGTCGCTGTCCGTGCTGGGTGTCGCTCATGCCGGAGCCAATCACGCCGAGTTACTTGGTACCTCTCAACGAGGAAAAGGTCACCGGCGAGTCGGCGACCGACGACCCAGCGGGCACCGGCGAGCCGTCCGCGCGGCCGCGGTAGCGCCACGCTTTTCCTCGCGCTCGCCGAAGCCGATGGTATGCCGAAGCAGGTGGACGACCCGGACTACCACCACGAGAACCACACGGCCGCGCAGACGTGTGGCTGGACGGCGAACGCGATGCGCGGCGAGGGCACCTGCTACAAGCACGCGTTTTACGGCATCCGCTCGCACCGCTGCATCCAGATGACGCCCGTGGTGCGGTGCAACGAGCGCTGCGTGTTCTGCTGGCGGGACCACGCCGGCCACACGTACGAACTCGACGGCGTGGAGTGGGACGACCCGGAGGCCGTCGTGGACGCCTCGATCCGCCTGCAGCGGAAGCTGCTGAGCGGGTTCGGCGGGAACGACGAGGTGCCCAGGGAGCGCTTCGAGGAGGCGATGGAGCCCCGGCACGTCGCCATCTCGCTGGACGGCGAGCCCACGCTGTACCCCCACCTGCCGGAGCTCCTGGAGGCGTTCCACGACCGCGGCCTGACGACGTTCCTCGTGTCGAACGGCACCCGTCCCGAGGTGCTGGCGGAGTGCGACCCGACGCAGCTGTACGTCTCGGTGGACGCGCCGGAGCGCGCGACGTTCGACGACGTGGTCGGCGCCCAGGAGGACGACGCCTGGGAGAAGCTCGTGGACACGATGGACGTCCTCCACGAGAAAGACGACACGCGGACCGTCCTGCGGACGACGCTCGTCGGCGGCGAGAACACGGCGAACCCGGACTGGTACGCCGGGTTCTACCGGCGCGCGGACCCGGACTTCGTGGAGCTGAAGGCGTACATGCACGTCGGGGACTCGCGGGACCGACTCGACCGGTCGGCGATGCCGGACCACGAGGACGTCCTCGCGTTCGCGGAGACGGTACAGGAGCACCTGCCCGAGCACACGGTGCTGAAAGACCAGGCGGTCTCGCGCGTGGCGCTGCTGGCGCGCGACGCGGACACGTGGGTGCCGGAGCTCCGCGCGGACTCCGCCTTCTGGGACGGCGAGCCGGCGAGCGCGGACTGACCGGTCGCGGCGGGCGCTGACCGGCCGGTCGCTGTGCGAGCGGGGGGTGACCGACTGCGCCCCACCCGCGCCCTCAGTTTCGAGACGCGTTCCACTTCCGGTATTCTTATGCGGCGCGCTCGAGTACTCCCCACACATGTCGACAGCCACGGGCACGCGCGAGGTCGGGTTCGACGAGCTCGCCGTGCTGAAACTGCTCGCGCTCGACGGCGCGCGCCGCGGCGAGGTCAAGGTCTCCTGCGGGGACCTCGCGGACCGCCTCGACGCCTCCAACCAGACCGCGTCGCGGCGCCTCCAGGCGCTGGAGGACGCCGGCCTCGTGGAGCGCGACCTCGTCAACGACGGCCAGTGGGTCGCCATCACGGCCGCCGGCGAGCGCACGCTCGAACGCGAGTACGAGGACTACCGCCGCATCTTCGAGGACGCCGGCGAACTCGACCTCGTCGGGACGGTCACCAGCGGCATGGGCGAGGGCCGCCACTACATCAGCCTCCCGGGCTACATGCGCCAGTTCGAGGAGCGACTCGGCTACGAGCCGTACCTCGGCACGCTGAACGTCGACCTCGACCAGGAGAGCCGGCGCGCCCGCTCCGCGCTGGAGGCGATGGACGGCGTCCGCATCGACGGCTGGGAGGACGAGGAGCGCACGTACGGGCCGGCGACCTGCTACCCGGCGACCGTCGAGAGCGAGGACGCGTCGTTCTCGCCCGCGCACGTCATCGTGCCCGACCGCACCCACCACGACGAGAGCCAGGCGGAACTCGTCGCGCCCGAGAAGCTCCGCGAGGAACTCGGCCTCCTGGACGGCGACGAGGTGACAATCCGTGTCGAGGAGCAGTAGCGCAGCGCGCGCGGACGCCGCCGTCGAGGCGTTCCGCGACGGCGACCCCGTGCTCGTCCACGACGCCGCGGACCGCGAGGGTGAGGTCGACCTCGTCTACCCGGCGGGCGCGGTGACGCCGGACGCCGTCGCCCGCATGCGCAACGACGCGGGCGGCCTCGTCTGCGCGGCGCTCGGCGCCGACGTCGCGGACGCCTTCGACCTGCCGTTCCTCGGCGACGTCATCGACCACCCGGTCGCCGACCACGGCCACCTCGGGTACGACGACCGGTCGTCGTTCTCGCTGCCCGTCAACCACCGCGAGACGTACACCGGCATCACGGACGACGACCGCTCGCGCACCATCACCGAGCTCGCGCGCGCCGCCGAGCAGCCCGAGATCACGGACTTCGCGGCGGAGTTCCGCGCGCCCGGGCACGTCCACCTGCTGCGGGCCGCCCCCACGCTGGCGGACCGCCAGGGCCACACCGAACTCGCGGTCGCGCTCGCCGTCGCGGCGGGGCTGCCGCCCGCCGCGGTGGTCTGCGAGATGCTGGACGGCGAGACGGGCGGCGCGCTCTCCGTCCAGGACGCGAAGGCGTACGCCGAGCGCCACGGCTTCGTCTACGTCGAGGGCAGCGACCTGCTGGACGCGCTCGCGGAGTAGGCGGGAGCGACAATCGGGCCCCTCGGCGCCGTCTCCACTCCGATTAGTCGTCGGCGACCGCGGCGGCGCCGGCCTCCTGGCGGGTCCGGTCGTAGCCGTGGCCCGTGGCCGCCATCGCGAACAGCACGAGCGGCGAGAGGAACCCGAAGAAGTAGAACGGCAGCCACAGCCACGAGGTGGCGCCGGCGGTGTTCGGGAACAGCACGCCGGTCATGTAGACGGCGCCGGCGTGCCAGGGGAACAGCGGTCCCGTGGGCGTGCCGGCGGCCTCGACGGCCCGCGAGAGGTCGGTCTCGTCGAGGCCGTACTCCTCGTAGAGGCTCCGGAGGCTCATCCCGGGGACGACGATGCTCACGTACTGTTGGGCGGAGAACGCGTTCGTCGCCATCGCGGCGAGGCCGGTGCCGGCGACGAGGCTGCCGGGCGACCAGACGGCGGCGGTGAGGTGGTGGGCGAGCGTCGCGAGCACGCCCGTGCGTTCGAGCAGGCCGCCGAGCGCGAGCGCGGCGACGACGACGGCGATGGTCCACGCGGACCCCGAGATGCCGCCCGTCGACAGCAGGCCGTTCACGAGGTCGCTGCCGGTCTCGGGGCTGGTGCCGTTCAGGAAGACGTCCCACGCAGCGGTGAAGGAGACGCCCTGCGCGGCGACAGTGACGAGCGCGCCGGCGAAGACGCCGGCGACCAGGGCGGGCAGCGGCGGGTAGCCGCGGATCGCGAGGCCGAACGTGACGACCAGCGGCAGGAAGACGACGGGGCCGAGCGCGTACGCCTCGGCGAGGGGATCGCTGATGGCGGCGACGCTCGCGCCGGAGTCGGAGACGGCGACGACGCCGAGGACGGCGTACGCGAGGACGGCGAGGCCGAACGCGAGTGCGGTGCCGGCGCGCATCGCACTGATGTGGTCGTAGAGGCCGCTGTTGGTGACGGCGGCGGCGAGGTTCGTGGTGTCCGAGAGCGGGCTCTGCTTGTCGCCGGCGTACGCGCCGGAGACGATGGCGCCGGCGGTCATCGGCGCGGAGACGCCGAGACCGCTGCCGATGCCGACGAAGGCGACGCCGAGCGTGCCGACGGTGGTCCACGAGGAGCCGATGGCGAACGCGACGACCGCGGAGAGGACGGCGGTCGCCGGCAGGAACACCGTCGGCGAGAGGACGCCGAGGCCGTAGTACATCAGCCCCGGGATGGTGCCGGCGCTGGTCCACGTGGCGATGAGGCCGTAGATGACGAAGAGGATGAGGATGGCCTGCAGGCCCATGCGGAGGCCGGCCGCGGCGGCGTCGTAGACGCCGTCCCAGTCGTAGCCGAGGCGGTAGCGCGCGAACAGGCCGGTGAACGCGATACTCCAGAGGAGGGGGGCGTGCGGCGCGAGGCCGAGGTAGCCGGAGCCGACGCCGAGCGCGGCGACGACGGCGAGCACCGGCACGAGCGCCTCGCGGAGGCTCGGCCGCCGCTCCTCGTCGAGGTCCTCGTAGGTGAGGGGTGCGTAGTCGCTCATCGGGCCAGTGTAATACTCTACGGTAATTAAGCATCTCGATTAAATTATCGTAGGACATTCGTGCCGGTTGTCGGCGACGCCGGCGACGCTCGCCGCCTCCGGCCACTCGCGTGCTCGCGCGACGCTGTACTCGACGGCCGCTGGCGGCCACCGGGCTCTCCACGACGCTGGTAGCTGCCGGCGTCACCGGGCGCCGACTTCGGGGCCGGAGACGCCGACTGGCGCGTCGGGCCGTCGAAGGCCGTCCCGTCAGCGCAGCGCCGCGTCCAGGGTCTTCTCCACGCCGCCGAGCGCCCGCGACACCGGACAGTTCTCCTTGGCCGTCTCGGCGATCGCCTGGAACTCCTCGTCCTCGACGTCCGCGACCGCCACCTCCGTGTCGAGGTGGCTGCGCGTGATCGTCCAGCCGTCGTCGCCCTCCTCGAGGTGGACCGTCGCCGCCGTCTCGACGGCCTCCGGGTCGTAGCCCGCGCGGTCCAGTTCCGCCGCCAGCGCCATCGAGAAACAGCCCGCGTGCGCCGCGCCGACGAGCTCCTCGGGGTTTGTCTCCGCGCCGTCCTCGAACCGCGACCGGAAGTCGTAGGGACCCTCGAACGCGCCGCTGCCCAGCGAGAGACTCCCGTTCCCGCGCGGCAGCGTGCCGTTCCACGTGGCCCGCGCCGTTCGTTCGACCATGGGTGAACGCACCGGGTACGTGTTGGGCTCCTAACCACATCGGTGTTCGGGTCGGACTGGGAAAACTGATTAGTAGGGCCTCCGTTGCCCCGCGTATGGCTAGCTTCGACGAGATGGACGTCGACACCATCTGGATGAACGGGGAGTTCGTCGACTGGGCGGACGCCCAGACCCACGTCCTCACGCACGCGCTCCACTACGGCAGCGGCGTCTTCGAGGGCGTCCGCGCCTACGACACCGACAACGGCCCCGCCATCTTCCGGTGGGACGAACACCTCGACCGCCTCTACGAGTCCTGCAAGCCCTACGACCTCGACATCGAGTACTCCCGCGAGGAACTCACCGACGCCACCGTCGAACTCCTCGACCGACAGGACCTCGCCTCGTGTTACATCCGCCCCATCGCGTACTACGGCTACGACTCCCTCGGCGTCTCCCCGGGCGACTGCCCGACCGACGTCACCATCGCCGCGTGGCCGTGGGGCGCGTACCTCGGCGAGGACGCCCTCGAGAACGGCATCGAGGTGATGGTGTCCTCGTGGCGCAAGCACGCCTCCAGCCAGATCCCCACGAACGCCAAGACCACCGGCCTCTACGTCAACAGCATGCTCGCCGGCGAGGAGGCCCGCCGGAACGGCTTCCGCGAGGCCATCGTCCTCAACAAGGAGGGCGACGTCGCCGAGGGCCCCGGCGAGAACCTCTTCCTCGTCCGCGACGGCGAACTGTACACGCCCGGCCTCTCCGAGAGCATCCTCGACGGCATCACGCGCGACACCGTCATCACCCTCGCCGAGGAGCGCGGCTACACCGTCCACGACAACGTCTCCATCTCCCGGGGCGAACTCAACACCGCCGACGAGCTGTTCTTCACCGGCAGCGCCGCCGAGGTCACGCCCATCCGCAAGGTCGACAACGTCGTGATCGGCGACGGCGACCGCGGCCCCGTCACCGAGGAGCTCCAGTCCGCGTTCTTCGACCTCGTCGAGGCCGGCGAGCGCGAGGAGTGGTTCCACTACGTCTGAGGCCGCCCGCTCGCCGCCTCACTCCCGCTTCGTTTCGTCGGCCGCCCGGCCCGGTTGGTCGCCGTCGACGGTCCGAGTCGATTCGTCGCCGTCGCCGGGTTCGCTCTCGCTCGACTGGCCGCCGTCGCTGGACTCCTCCTCGCTCGACCGGTCGCCGGCGTCCAGGAGCTGGTCGGGGACGTCGCGGCGGTTCTCGCCGAACCCGGCGGACAGCACGCGCGTCAGCGCGTCCTCCGTGCTCTCGGAGGTCTTGATGATGTCCCCGGACTCCACCTCCATCACGAACCCCGAGGTGATGTTCGGCGCCGTCGGCATGAACACGACCTCGCGGCCGTCCTCGGCGGTCTTCCCGGTCTTGAACGCCGTCAGCCGCATCCCCTCCCAGGGCTCGACCTTCACGGGCTCCTGGAACTCGTCGCTCCGCCCCGAGAGCACCGTCTCGACGGCCATCTTCGAGGCGTTGTACACCACGCGGAGCAGGGGCACGCGGTTCATCGCGTCGTCGATCAGGGCCTCGACGATGCCGCCGACGGCCGTCCGCATCAGGTAGCCCACGGAGAACACCAGCAGCACGAACACCACCAGCGCCAGCGCCACCGCGAGCAACGGGTCGTCGACGTTCGTCGTGAGCAGCGCGAACTGCGCGAGGAAGTTGAACAGCCAGTAGATCACGTAGAACGTGACCAGAATCGGCACGAGCACGATGAGCCCGCTGCCGAAGTCCCGCTTCCACGAGGTCATACCGCTACCATCCCAGCGGCGACGTATAGGGATTTCGAGGTTAGGGCGCCGCTCGCCGCCGACTGGCCGTGCCGCCGGCCGTTCGCTGCCCACCGGCCGTGCCGCCGGCCGTTCGCTGCCGACCGGCCGCGCCGCCGGTCGCTCGCTGCCGACCGGCCGCGCCGCCGGTCGCTCACCGCCCGAGGACCGCGCGGAGCGCGAACAGCATGTTCTCCTTGCGCTCCATCGCGCGCCGGTAGAAGTACGAGAACCACTTGTCGCCGTACGGCACGTACTGCCAGACCTCGACGCCGTCTGCCGCCAGTTCGTACTGGGCGTCGTCGCGTACCCCCATCAGCATCTGGACCTCGTAGTCGGTGCCGTACTCCTCGTGGAGGTCGCGGGCCAGCGAGACCATCTCGGGGTCGTGGCTCCCCACCGCGACGCCGCCGTCGAACTCCGCGAACATGTACTCCAGGTAGTCGCGGTACGCCTCGTTCACGCGCGCCTTGTCCTTGTACGCCAGCTCCTTCGGCTCGTCGTACGCGCCCTTCACGAGGCGCACCTTCCCCGGGAGGTCCGCGAGCCGCTCGAGGTCGTCCTCGGTGCGCTTGAGGTTCGCCTGCACGCAGACGCCGACGCCGCCGCCGTACTCCGTCGCCAGCGCCTCGTAGGCGTCCAGCGTCGCGTCCGTCGTCTCGTGGTCCTCCATGTCGATCCACGTGAACACGCCGTGCTCGTCGGCCACCTCGGCGATGGCCGCGACGTTCTCCCTGAACGCGTCCTCGCCGACGTCCAGCCCGATCTGCGAGGGCTTCACGGAGACGCACGCGTCCAGGTCGCTCTCGTCGATGTCACGCACGAGCCCCTCGTAGGCCGCCGCGTCCTCGTCCGCGGGCGCCCGCTCGTCGTAGTGCTCGCCGAGCAGGTTCAGGATGGCGTTGACCCCGCGGTCGTTGAGGGTCTCGACGTGTTCGAGCGCCTCCGCCGGGGACTCGCCCGCGACGAAGTTGCTCGCGATCGGCGGTATCATACCCACGACTGTGGCTGCGCCTCCCTTAAACGGGTCGCCTTCCATGGTCTCCGCCGGCCGCCGTCGCCGGGAACCCACGGGTTTTTGCCCGGGCCGCGACCACGCCAAGCCATGAGTCTGGTAGCGACGGTCGCAACCGCGGTCTGGGCGATGCTGCCCGCGTACGTCCCGAACAACGTCGCGGTGCTCGCGGGCGGCGGTCGGCCCATCGACGGCGGCCGCACGTGGGGCGGGCGTCGCGTCCTCGGCGACGGGAAGACCTGGCGCGGCACCGCGGCCGGCACGCTCGCCGGCGCCGCGCTCGCCGCCGCCCTGAACGCCGGCGAGCCCGCGGTCAGCGGCGCGGTCGGCGTGCCGCTGCCGACGTTCCCGCCGGCCGCGATGGTCGCGCTCCCGTTCGGCGCGATGCTGGGGGACGTCCTCGCGTCGTTCCTGAAGCGCCGCACCGGCCGCGAGCGCGGCGCCGCGTTCCCGCTCGTCGACCAGCTCGACTTCGTCGTCGTGTCCCTGGCGCTGGCCGCCGTCGCCGCTCCCGCGTGGTTCGGCGACGTCTTCACGCTCGACGTGCTCGCCGCCGTGCTCGTGCTCACGCCCGTCCTCCACGTCGCCACGAACGGCATCGCGTACGTCCTCGGGCTGAAGAACGAGCCCTGGTAGGGCGCCGAGACAGTCGATCCGAGCCGATAGCGGGTCGCTAAGACGCCGCTGGCGACTCAATCTTATCACGTCCGGCCGCGAGGACGCTGTCGAATGTCGACGATTGACGCGACGCCGGCGGTCGCGGCCGGCCTGACGGAGGGAGAACTGATCGCGGTGGCGCTGTTCGGGGTCGGCGGCGTGGTCGCCACCTGGTGGGGGGTGCGGACGTTCACCGACGGCTACGAGATCTGGTCGCACGACCCCGTCGACGCCGCCGCGGTCGCGGACGCCGCCGGCGTCGTGGAGGTGACGGGGACCGCGAGACCGCTGGACGAGACGGTCGTCGCGCCGTACACGAACACCGAGTGTCTCGCCCACGAGTACAGGACGCAGGTGGAGGAACGCGACCACGGCGACGAGGACGGCGGCACGGAGTGGCGGACCGTCGAACGGGGCAGCGACGAGGTGCCGTTCGTGGTCACCGACGACTCCGGCAGCGTCGCGGTCGACCCGTCGGGCGCCGAACTCTCGATGGACGACGAGGACCTCGATGACGGGCCGAACCGCCGCCGCACCGAGCGGCGCCTCGACGTCGACGAGACGGTCCACGTCTACGGCCACCGGCGCGACGACGGCCTCGGCGACGAGCCCGTCTACGTCGGGGACGGCGACGCGGTGAACTTCCGCATCGCGGACACCACCGCCGGCCGCGCCGTGGGGCGCCTGCTCGCGAAGGGCGCGGTCGCCCTGGTCGCCGGCGTCGTCTGCTTCGGCATCGCCGGCCTCGTCGCCACCGGCGCCGCGTGACTCGACGCCGGTCGGTGCCGGCCGCGGGGACGGGCAGACCGCACGCCTTTTTGCCGGGCGGCCCGCCGTAGCAGGCAATGACGTCCGACGACCTCGTGCAGTTGCTGCGGGACGCCGACGCCGTCCGGTACGGCGAGTTCGAGCTCTCGCACGGCGGCACCTCGAACTACTACGTGGACAAGTACCGCTTCGAGACGGACCCGGACTGCCTGCGCGCCATCGCCGCGGCGTTCGCCGAGCGCCTGGACGCCGACGACAAGCTCGCCGGCGTCGCGCTCGGCGGCGTGCCGCTGGCCGCCGCGACGGCCGTCCAGGCGGACGTGCCGTACGTCATCGCGCGCAAGGCGGCCAAGGAGTACGGCACCGCGAACCGCATCGAGGGGCCGCTCGCCGACGGCGAGGAGGTCGTCGTCGTCGAGGACGTCGCCACGACCGGCCAGTCCGCCGTGGACGCCGTCGAGGCGCTCCGCGAGGCGGGCGCGGTGGTGGACCGCGCGCTGCTCGTGGTGGACCGCGAGGAGGGCGGCCGCGAGCTGCTCGCCGAGCACGGCGTCGAGATGGAGGCGCTGGTGACAGCCAGCGACCTCCTGGACGCCGAGTAAGCGCGCGTCGCCGCTCGGTCGACGGTGTACAGCCGGTCGGTCGGTGGCGGACCGTCGGTCGGTGGCGGACCGTCGGTCGGTCGACGACCCACTGCCGGCCGCGCCGGTACGCGCGTTCGTGGTTTGTTCGGCCCCGGAACGTTTCGAGGTATTCAAGTTTGTGGAAACGTGCGTATCGGTATGAACCGAGCAGAGAAGGCCGCCCTCCAGCTGCAGGCGGTCGACGTCCTGCGCACGCTGAAGGAGACCCGGACGTACGACGAGCTCTCCGCGGAGACGGGGCTGCCGGCCGGCGACCTGAACCGCTACGTGAACGGCCACGTCCTCCCGAGCGCGGAGCGCGCCCGCGAGGTCGTGCGGGACGCCGGCGCGGACCTCCTGCGGGACGAACTGCACTCCCGGGTCCGCCGCGACGACGAGGGCTACGTCGACAACTCCGGCGTCGTCTTCGACCAGTCGTTCCTCGACCTCGTCGCGCCGGTCGCCGCCGAGACGTTCGCGTTCGACCGCCCGGACGTCGTGCTCACCGCCGCCACCGACGGCATCACGCTCGCCGCCGCGCTCGCCTCGTACTACGGCGCCCGCTGCGCGTACGCCAAGAAGTCCAAGGAGACCGCCGTCGAGGAGTTCATCGAGGCCCGCAAGCGCTTCGAGTCCGGCATCGAGCTCACGTACTACCTCCCCGAGTCCGCCGTCGACGCCGGCGAGACGGTGCTCGTCGTCGACGACCTCATCCGCTCGGGCGAGACCCAGGAGATCCTCCTCGACATCGCGGACGCCGCGGACGCCGACGTCACCGGCGTGTTCACGCTCATCGCGGTCGGCGACGACGGCGTCGAGCGCGCCCGCGAGCTCACGGACGCCCCCGTCGGCGCGCTCGCGGACCTCGACTGACTCCGGCCGCCGGACCGCCCGTCGAGGGCGCCGACGGCCCGGATTCTGTGCACGAACGTGTAACGCTTCTCGCTGGCGTGTCTTCTCTCAAGCACGAACGCCCAACGTGCATAACAACGCTTAAGCCAGACCTGTTTTTATGCTCGAACGTGCATCAAGATGGGGCTCGCTGACTACTTCGCACTCGACGACCACGGCACAGACGTCCGCACCGAAGTGCTCGCCGGCGTGACGACGTTCCTCACGATGTCCTACATCGTCGTCGTCAACCCCGCCATCCTCTCGGAGGCAATCCAGATCGATGGCGTCGGGCCGAACCGGACCTTCCAGATGATCGCCGTCGTGACGCTGCTGAGCGCCGCGGTGGCCACGTTCGTGATGGCCGTCTACGCCAACCGACCGTTCGCGCAAGCGCCCGGCCTCGGCCTGAACGCGTTCTTCGCGTTCACCGTCGTCCTCGGTCTCGGCATCCCCTGGCAGACCGCACTCGCCGCCGTCGTCGTGGAGGGCGTCGTCTTCATCCTCCTGACCGCCGTCGGCGCCCGCGAGTACATCATCAAGCTGTTCCCCGAACCCGTCAAACTCTCCGTCGGCGCCGGCATCGGCCTGTTCCTCGCCATCATCGGCCTCGAGGAGATGCGCGTCGTCGTCGGCGACCCCGCCACCTTCGTCACGTTCAGTCCGGTGTTCGCCAGCGACCCCGTCGCGGTCCTCAGCGTTCTCGGTCTGTTCCTCACGCTCGCGCTCTACGCCCGGAACGTCCCCGGCAGCATCGTCGTCGGCATCGTCCTCACCAGCCTCGCCGGCTACGCCGCCGACGCGCTCGGCTACACCGCCTACCCCGCGGAGACGGCGTCCGAGCTGTACGGCGTCACGCTCGCGGCGCCGATGTCGCTGGCGCCGAACGCCCCCATCACGTACGACGCCGCCAGCTACAACATCGCGCCGCTGGCTGGGTCGTTCGTCACCGGCCTCCAGAACGTCGAGGCCGCGTCGTTCGCGCTCATCGTGTTCACGTTCTTCTTCGTCGACTTCTTCGACACCGCCGGCACCCTCACCGGCGTCGGCCAGGTCGCCGGCTTCCTCGACGAGGACGGCAACCTCCCCGACATCGACAAGCCGCTGATGGCCGACGCGATCGGCACCACCGTCGGCGGCATGCTCGGCACGTCGACGGTCACCACGTACATCGAGTCCGCGACCGGCGTCGAGGAGGGCGGCCGCACGGGCCTCACCGCGCTGGTCGTCGCCGTGCTGTTCCTCGCGAGCCTCGCCGTCGTGCCGCTGGCGGTCGCCGTCCCGACGTACGCCAGCCACCTCGTGCTCGTCGTCGTCGGCGTCATCATGCTCGCGAACGTCGCCGAGGTCGCGTGGGACGACATCACGTACACGGTGCCCGCCGCGATGACCATCCTCGTGATGCCGTTCACGTTCAGCATCGCGTACGGCCTCGCCGCCGGCATCGTCTCCTACCCGCTCGTGAAGGCCGCCGTCGGCGAAGCCGACGAGGTCCACGCCGGCCAGTGGGTGCTCGCCGCGCTGTTCGTCCTCTACTTCTTCGTGCGCACCGGCGGCGTCCTCTCCGGGGCGGTGTAGCGGCCGTCCCCTGTATCCTCGTCGCGTCCCCCTGCATCCCCACCCTTTTGCCGCGCCGCGACCCTACGCGAAGGTATGTCTCTCGAACTGTACACGCTCCCGGGCTGTCCGTACTGCGCGAAAGTCGAGGCGAAACTCGACGACCTCGGCCTCGAGTACGTCGAACACGTGGTCCCGGGCGCGCACAGCCAGCGCGAGGACGTCCGCGAGGTCAGCGGCCAGACCGGCGTCCCCGTGCTCGTCGACACCGAGCACGGCGTCGACGGGATGGCCGAGAGCGACAACATCGTCGCGTACCTCGAGGAGACGTACGGCGGGTAGGCCGCGCCCGGAGGCGTACTGCTAAGTCCGTCGGGGGCCATCCGCCGACACCGATGCACCTCCAGCGACTCCCCGCCGACGAGGCCGCGGTCCGCCGGTTCGTCGAGGACCTCTGGCTGCCGTACCACCGCGAACTCGAGGCCGTCGTCGACGCGCACGGCCTCGCCGACGACGCCGACCTGGTCGCCGAGGAGGTGCCGTTCCGCGTCGACCGACTGGCGTCCGCGGACTACCGGCTCTGGGTCGCCGTCGACGGCGCGGACGCCGACGGCTCGCCAGCCGACGGCGATGCTGCGTCCGGCGACGGCGATGCTGCGTCGGTCGACGTCGACATCGCCGCCGGCGACGGGACGCTCGCCGGCTTCGCGAGCGCGGAGGTCGCCGAGTCGCCGTCCGTCTTCGACCACCCCGACCGCGTCCACCTCGGCGACGTCTACGTGCGCGGGGCCGACCGCGGCACCGGGCTCGCCGTCGACCTCGTCGACCGCGTCGCCGCGTTCGCCCGCGAGCGCGACTGCCGCGAAATCGCTCTCGACGTCGACGTGGACAACGACCGCGCGCTCGCCTTCTACGAGAAACTCGGGTTCGACGCGCTGCGGCGGACGCTGTCGGCTCCGGTCGACGACCTGGGCGGTGGGGACTGACGCGGAGAACAGACGGTCAGGCTTCCTGGACGGTGCCGCGCTCGGTGAGGAGGTCCCGGAGGTCCTCGGAGTCCTCGACGTCCTCCAGCTCCCCGCGCTCGACGATGGCGGTGTCGTCGACGGACTCCCGGCTCGCCTCGTCGACGACGTAGACGGCGCTCGTGTGCGTGATCTCGCCGAGCGAGCTCATGATGCGGGCTCGCTTGACGGCGGCGTCCGTGAACGACGAGTGGCCGGTCAGCAGGCGGTCGGCGCGCGCGGCGTCCTCGCCGACGGCCTTGAACGGCGCGCGCACCGTCGGGTGGACCTCGAAGCCGACGCGCGCGAGCACCGAGAGCACGGGCACGTCCTCGGGGTCGGCCTCGGGGTCCTCGGGCGTCGGGTCGGCGTCCCGGACCTCCTCCGCGCCGTCCATCACGGCGACCGGCGACGTGAGGTCGCCGCCGAACAGCTCCTCGAGCTCCATCGCGACCTCGATGCTGGCGTTCATCCCGTCCTCGTACTTCGAGACGGTGCGCCGGCTGACCCCGAGCTCGCTGGCGAGCTGGCCGAGGCTCAGGTCCTCCTCCTGGCGGCGGTCCGCGAGCACGTCGCCGTCGATGTTCACGTAGAGGCCGCCCGGCGCCGCGTAGATGAGCGGCGGGACGCCGTCCACGAAGAACTCCATGGCGGTGTCCGGGCTGAGCACGGGGACGCCGTGCCGGAAGTACACGACGCCCGGCTTCAGTTCCTCGTCGCGCGTGCGCAGCCCGATGACGATGGGGGTGGCGTCGAGGTACGTGCCGAGGCGGCGCATCTCCGCGCCGGTCGGCGCGTCGAACGCGTCGATGTTCCCCAGGATCTTCACGAGGAGGACGTCCGCCTCGCGGCGCGCGGCCACGTCGAAGCTCTTCGGCCGCGTCGCACACCGGTCGCTCACCGTGAACCCCGCGTCCGCGAGCATCGCGGTGACGTTCTCGATGAGAGCCGACCGTGACATACGACGAGTGTAGCCGACGACGACATATATGCGTTGTGCCGGTAGCCGGCCGCTGCCCCGCGGTTTCGGTCCTTCGGCGGCGCCGTTCCGCGTCGCCGCGGCTCGGCAGGGAGACGGGCCGGATTCGGGAGGCGGTCCGAGAGACGGGCCGGCGACGCGGCGGACCGGAAGCGCGAAAAGCGCCGCACTCGTAGCCGCCGCCACCGATGACGGTCGTCGCCGTCGACGACACCGACTCCCGCGAGCGCGGGATGTGCACGACGTACGCCGCCCGCCTGGTCGCCGAGGAGCTGCGCGACCGCGGCGCGGCCGTCGAGCGCGTGCTGCTCGTCCGCCTCAACCCCGCCGTTGAGTACAAGACGCGCGGGAACGCCGCGCTGGCGGTGCACGCGGACGTCGACCCGCTGGTCGCCCTCGAAGTCGCCACCCGGGTGGTCGGGGACGCCGCGGAGACGGCGGACCCGCGCACGAACCCCGGCGTGGTCGTCGCACCCGACTCCGAGGTCCCGCCCGTGGTCGCGGACTTCGCGCGGCGCGCGCTCCGCGAGCACCTCGACCGCGGCGAGGCCGAGTCGCTGGCGGCCGCCCACGGCTACGAGACGGCGGCGTGGGGGAACGGCCGCGGCGTCGTCGGCGCGCTCGCGGCGGTCGGCGCGTGGGCGGCCTTCGAGGACTGGACGTTCGAGCGCATCGACTACCGCGAGCCCGACCGCTGGGGGACCGACCGCGTCGTCGACGCCGACAGCGTGTTCGCGGCGGCGGACGCCGAGTACCCCGTGGTCTGGGACACCGTCGACCGGGCGGCCGGCGAACTCGTCTGCGTGCCGCACACGCCCGGGCCGATCCTCTACGGCGTCCGCGGCGACGACCCGGACGCGGTCGCGCGCGTCGCGGACGCCATCGACAGCGAACCCGTCCACGCGAGCGAACTGTTCGTGACGAACCAGGGGACGGACGCCCACCTCGCGGACGCGGCGCTCGCCGACGTCGAGGACGGCCGCGCGTACCGCGTGGACGCGACGGTCGCCACCGGCCCGGAGACGCGGCGCGGCGGCCACGTCTTCCTCGCGGTCGCGGACGGCGGCGAGCGCCTCCGCTGTGCGGCGTTCGAGCCGACCAAGCGCTTCCGCGACCGCGTGCGGGCGCTCCGGCCGGGCGACCGCGTGACCGTCTGCGGCGAGGTCGCCGACGGCACCCTGAAACTGGAGAAGTTCGCGGTCCGCGACCTCGACACCACCGAGCGCGTCGTGCCGACGTGTCCCGACTGCGGGACGTCCATGGAGAGCGCGGGCGCCGGCCAGGGCTACCGCTGCCGGGACTGCGACACCACCGAACCCGGGAAGGTCGAGCGCGACCTCGACAGGGACCTCGAACGCGGCTGGTACGAGGTCCCGCCGCGCGCCCGCCGCCACGTCGCGAAGCCGCTGGTGCGCGGCGACTGGGACGCGCCCGTCCACCCGGAGCGGTGAGGCCGGACTTCCGGTGATTGTCACGGGCTGGCAATCAGCCACAAGACTTTCTTCGCGAATCCGCATACGCGCACCTATGCGCCGCGACAGCCGCAGCCGCGACGACGGTGCCCGCGAGCCGACCACGAGCAGCGACGCCGTCGGACGCCTCGCCTGTCGCGTCGAGGACGGCGACGACGGCGCCACGGTCACCCTCTTCCCGGCCGGCGCCGACGCCGCGGACCTCGTCACGCACTGGATGACCGCCGACGCCGACGACGCGGTGTCGCTGGCGGACTGCCGCTAGTCCAGCAGCGCAGCGACCGCGGCGTCGACGCGCCGCGGGACGTGCGGCCGCACCGCTCGCTCCTCTACCGCCTCGCGGTCGACCCACTCCACGGCCGCCGCGTCCGACCCCGCGACCGGCGTCCCCGTCGCGTCCGCGGCGGCCGCCGCGTACCCCACCGAGAGCGCGTGCTTCTCGCCGACCGGTTCGAGCTGGGTCACCTCTAGGAGCACGAGGTCGGCGGGGTCGACGGCCAGCCCGGTCTCCTCGCGGAGCTCGCGCGCCGCGGCGACGCGGGGCTCCTCCTCGACCTCGAGGTGGCCGGCCGGCGTCGACCACTCGCCCCGCCAGGGCTCGACGCCGCGCCGCACGAGCAGCACGCGCCCGGTCCCGTCGACCACGGACACTCCCGCGACCGGGACCGGATTCCGGAACTCCGGTCGCTCGCAGGCCGGACACCACTTCCGCCGGCGGCCGTCGACGCGACGCTCGCCGAGCTCGGTGCCGCAGCGCGGACAGAACTCGGGGATCATCGCTTCAGCCCGCTGCCCGTGAGCGCGACGACCACGTCCTCGCCGGGGTCGATTGCGCCGCGCTCGCGGTACGCGTCGAGGCCGGCGGCGGCCACCGCGCTCGTCGGCTCCACGTAGAAGCCGCGCTCGTGGAGGTCGCCGAGCGCCGCCTCGGTCGCGTCGGCCCCGACGGCGACCGCGTCGCCGTCCGTCGCCGCGACCGCGTCCAGGAGCTGGTCCAGTCGGGCTGGCTCGCGGATCTGGATGCCGTCGGCGACGTCGTTCGTGCCCGCCGCGTCGGCGTCGTGGAGTTCCGCGACGACCGGCGCGACGCCGGCGGCCTGCACGCCGTACAGCCGCGGCACCGCGTCCGTCCAGCCGGCCGCCTCGAGCGCGCGGAAGCCGCGGTACGCGCCGAGGAACAGCGTGCCGTGGCCGAGCGGCAGCACCACCGCGTCGGGCGCCGTCCAGCCGCGCTGGGCGGCCACCTCGAACGCGAACGTCGACGTGCCGGCGTAGAACGCGGGGTTCCACGCGTGGCTCGCGTACCACGCGTCCCCGCCCACGGCCTCGGCGACGCAGGCGTCCGTGACGTCCCGTCTGCTGCCCGCGACGCGGACGGGCGTCGCGCCCGCCGCCTCGATGGCGTCGAGCTTCGACTGCTTGGCGTCCGCCGGCACGTAGATCTCGGCGTCGACGCCCGCTCGCGCCGCGTACTGCGCGATGGCCGCGCCGGCGTTCCCCGAGGAGTCCTCGACGACGCGGTCGACGCCCAGTTCCGCCGCCCGCGAGAGCGTCAGCGCGGCGCCGCGGTCCTTGTAGCTCCCGGACGGGAACACGTAGTCGAGTTTGAACGCGGCGTCCCAGTGCGGCGCGTCGGTCAGCGGCGTCCACCCCTCGCCGAGGGTCACCTCGCGGCCGACCGGCAGGAACGCCGCGAACGCCCACAGGCCCGCGCCGCGGTCCGCGGCCGGCTCGCTCGACTCGGGGAGCGGCCGCTCGGCGAAGTCCAGCGCGTGCCCGCACTCGCAGCGCCACGGCTCGTCCGGGCCGGCCTCGTACGTGCGGCCGCAGGAACGGCACTCGAGGTCCGTCGGCATCAGTACGAGTCGACGTCCGTGCCCACCGAGCAGACGTACTCGCCGGTCGCGACCTGCGGCAGGCGGCGCGTCCGCCAGAAGACGCCGTCGTTGTCCGCGGTGACGGTGGCCTTCAGCGTGCCGAAGACGTCGGTCACCTCGAAGAGGGTCTCGCCGGCCGAGACCTCGTCGCCGAGGTCGCGCTGGAACTTCACGAGGCCGCCGACGGGGGAGCCGTAGCGGTCGAAGTCCTTCGCGCGCGTCTGCCGCTCGGTCTCCACGTCGCCGTCGAGGAAGCCGTAGTACCGGAGGACGTTGAAGACGCCGTCGACGCCGTACCGGATGGACTCCTCGTCGAACCCGACGCTGCCGCCGAGCTCGGGGTCGACGGTGGGGACGCCCTCGTCCGGGCCGGCGCGCGCGAGCTGGCCCTCCGGCCCCTTCTGGTCGAGGACGTGCCCGCAGCCGAACACCTTCGCGAGCTCGAGGCAGTCGTCGTGCAGGCGGTGGTGGCGGCCGCAGCGCACGCGCACCTCGTTGAGCATCCGGGACGTCGACCCCTGGTGGAGGTCGAGGACGAGGTCGGCGTCCTTCGCGGCGGAGAACGTCGCGTGCGCGATGCGCTCCGAGGACGACCCGTTCGCGCTCCCCGGGTACGCGCGGTTGAGCTTCGTGTCGTCGATGGGGTTGCGGTGTTCGGCGACCTGGAACGCGTGGAAGTTCGTGACGCCGACGACGAGCACCTCGCCGGCGAGTTCGGCGGGGTCGAGCTGGGGGACGACGCGGCGGAGGACGCCGACGCCGTTGAGCTCGTCGCCGTCGCTTGCGGCCTGCACGTACAGCGTCTTCCCGTCCCGCTGGCCGTTCACCACGGCGACGGGGAGACCGACTGCGGTACCGTCCCGCGTCTCGCCGACGGTGAGCCGGCCCGTGTCGAACTCCCCGGGCGCGGCGGACGCGGTGCCGAGCGTGGTCATTACCAGTAGGGCACGCACGCGACGCCTTGAGCGGTTCGGTCCGGGAGAGACGGCGAGCAGTCGGTCCGACCGGGACGGCAGGGGGGCCGACAGGTGGGGGGAGACGGCGAGCAGTCGGCCCGGGCGGGACGAACCGACGCCGCTTTGGGCCGGGCCGCCGAAGCCCCGGGCATGTCAGAGTCGTCCGGGCGGCCGGCAGACGGCGCCGCCGACGCGTCCAGCGACCGGTCGGGCGTCGACGCGCTCGTCGCGGCCCTCGACGTGCCGAGGCAGGCCAGGCGCGGGTTCCTCGTCGGCCTGCTGGCCGCCGCGGGGACGTACTACTTCTTCGTCGTGGCGTCGGGCGGGTCGCCATACTCCACGCCGTACCTGGTCGCGCTGGCGCTGGTGCTGGCGTTCACCACGGGGCTGCTGGCGACGCTCGTGTTGACGGTGGTCGCGGCCTACCGGCTGTCCCGCGACCTCGAGTAGTTGGATTCCCGAAGAAACCCTCTTGGGGGCGGGCGTGCTCGCTCAGGGGGATGGCCGACGACGAGTTCCCGACGCGCCTCGCCGCGTTCACCGGGGACGACGACGGCGACGCGGCCGGACTGCCGTCGCCGGGCGCCGTGGTCGCGGGCGTGCTCGCTCCGCTGCGGGGCGCCGACCAGTCCCGGGGCGGCGGGCGCTTCGAGGTCGCCGACACCGACCACGCCGCGAAGCGGTACGCGTTCGCGGCGCCGGTCTCGTTCGCTGGCGCGGACTGCACTGCCCGCCTCGACGTCCGCCGCGAGGACGGCTACGTGTACGCCCGCCACGCCGTCCTGCCGCCGGACCGCGGCGGACTGCTGTCGCGGGTCCGCGGCGCGCCCGCCGGGTACGCGGCGCTGGACGTCGACGCCGACCGCGCGTCGCGGCTCGCCGAGCGGCGGCGCCGCGTCGTCGCCGACGGAGTGGACTCCCGGGTGGTGACGGCGCGGCTGACCGACGACCCGGTCGGGTTCGAGCTCCGGCTGGAGACCGCCGAGACCGCCGTGCTCACGGTCTCCGGCTACGGGAGCGGCCGCGACTACCTCCAGGTGCCGCTGCCCGACCTCGCGCTGCGCGCGGTTGCCGCGGAACGCGACGCGCTCCGGTAGGGCCGCGAGCACGCGAGACGGCGTCTGCGGCAGCCCGGGTGGCCCGCGGCGCGGTCGGGCGGCGAGGAGTGCGCGCGGACGCGCGGCGCGGTCAGGCGGCGAGCAGGGCGCGCAGCCGGTCGGCGCTCGCGCGCGTCCCCTTCGCGAGCAGCACGTCGCCGGCCGCGACGGCGGTCGCCGGGCCGGGCTGGACGACCCACTCGTCGGCGTCCGCGTCCGGCCGCCGCACCGCGATGACGCGCATCCCCGTCTCGGTCGCCACCTCGCGGCCGCCGAGGGTGGCGCCGTCGAGGGCGCTCCCCGCCTCGACGGTCTCGCGGACGATGACCTCGTCGGACTCCTCGACGGCCGCCTGCACGACGACGTGGGTGTCGAGGCCGCGCAGCACGCCCTCGCTGATCTCGACGGCGGCGTCGCTGATGACCTCCGTCGCGGTCGCGATGTGGACGAGGCCGCGCAGCGAGACGGGGTCGGCGACGCGGCCCGCCGCGCGCAGCGTCCACGCCTCGAAGCGGGACTTCAGGGCGTCGACCTCCGCCTCCAGTTCGACGACCTCAGCGGCGAGGTCCGCGGAGTCGAACAGCACGGACCCGTACGCGAGGTCGACGGACAGCTCGCTCATGTTCTTCATCGTCACGACCGAGTCGACCGCGCGCTCCAGGTCGTCGATGGTCGACTCCGGGACGTCCGGCGGCTCGTAGGCGTCGCCGGTCGCGGCCTCGTAGACGTCGCCGATGTGCTCCTCGGGGCCGCGCAGCAGGAGGACGTCGCCCGCGCGGAGGTCGGTGTCGCGGTCGGGGTTGAGGAGCCAGTCGCCGCCGCGGCGCACCGCGAGCACGCGCACGCCCGTCTCGGTCTCGAGGTTGACGTCGAGGAGCGTGCGGCCGGCGTACGCGGAGTCGGCGGCGAGCTCCGCGCGCACCAGCGACTCGACGGCGTCCGGGAGCGCGCCCCGGACGGCGTCCGGCACGCCGATGTCCTCGAGGACGACCTTCGCGATGTCGCCGGCCGCGTCGCTGATCTTCTCGGCGGCGCCGACGACCCCCAGGACGGGCGCCAGCGCCTCCGCGTCCTCCGGGCTGCGCGCCGCCAGCAGGAGGCTCATGCGCGCCCGGAGCTGGAGGACGTCCATGCGCTCCTCGAGCGCCAGGACCTCCGCGGCCACGTCGTCGCTGCCGTGGAGGACCGCCGAGTACGAGAGGTCGATGAGGAGCTCGGCGGTGTCTTTCATCTCCGCGAGGAGGTCCTTGACGCTCGCGGGCTCGTACTCCACGCGGCCGCTCATGGCTCGGCGTTCGCTCCCGGTGCCGAAAAACGTTCGCGTCGCCCCGCGCTCGCCGCGGCGGCGACTGATCGTCGCCGAATCCGCTCCGTCGGCGTGAAACGGACGGTCGACCGTGAAGGAAACCGACACCCATTAGGTGGAACCGTGGTGAATCGTCGGGTATGGCCGACGAACTCAAGAAGGGGCTCGAGGGCGTGCTCGTCGCCGAGTCCGAACTGAGCTACATCGACGGCGACGCCGGCAAGCTCGTCTACCGCGGGTACACTATCGAGGACCTCGCGCGCGGTGCGAGCTACGAGGAGGTCCTCTACCTGCTGTGGCACGGCCGCCTCCCGGACCGCGAGGAGCTGGCGGCGTTCCGCGACGACATGGCCGGCCACCGCGAGCTCCACGACGACGTCTCCGCCCTCGTCGCCGACCTCGCCGCCGCCGACGAGGACCCGATGGCGGCCGTCCGCACCGCGGTCTCGGAGCTGTCCGCGTTCGACGGCGACGGGGACGCCGACCCCACGGACCGCGAGGCGAACCTCCGGAAGGGCAAGCGCATCACCGCGAAGGTCCCGACCATCGTCGCGGCGTTCGCGCGCCTCCGGGAGGGCGACGACCCCGTCGAGCCGCGCGAGGACCTCGACCACGCCGCGAACTTCCTCTACATGCTGAACGGCGAGGAGCCCGACGACGTGCTCGCCGACGTCTTCGACCAGGCGCTCGTGCTCCACGCCGACCACGGCCTGAACGCGTCGACGTTCTCCGCGATGGTCACCGCCTCGACGCTCGCGGACCTCCACGCCGCCGTCACGTCCGCGGTCGGCACCCTCTCGGGGAGCCTGCACGGCGGCGCGAACGCGAACGTCATGCGGATGCTCCAGGAGATCGACGACAGCGACCGCGACCCCGTCGAGTGGGTCCGGCACGCCCTCGACGAGGGCGAGCGCGTCGCCGGGTTCGGCCACCGCGTCTACAACGTCAAGGACCCGCGCGCGAAGATCCTCGGCGAGCAGAGCGAGGACCTCGGGGAGGCCGCCGGCGACACGAAGTGGTACGAGATGAGCGTCGCCATCGAGGAGTTCATGGCCGACGAGAAGGGCCTCGCGCCGAACGTCGACTTCTACTCGGCGTCGACGTACTACCAGATGGGCATCCCCGTCGACGTCTACACGCCCATCTTCGCGATGAGCCGCGTCGGCGGCTGGATCGCCCACGTCCTCGAACAGTACGGGGACAACCGGCTCATCCGGCCGCGGGCGCGGTACGTCGGCGAGGAAGACCGCGAGTTCGTGCCGCTGGACGAGCGGTAGACGGGTCGTTCCTTCTCGGCGCCCGGCCGTCGGCGGGGGTTTCGGTTCTCAGGCGTCGGCGCGTTCGGCCATCATGCCGGCGGCGCGGCCGGCCCAGTCGCTGCGCCGGAAGCCCGCGGCGACCACGCCGGCCATCCAGACGTTCGACAGCGCGACCGCCCAGTACGCGGCGGTGGCGCCCCAGCCGAGCGCGACGCCGGCGACGTACGAGAACCCGACGAGGACGCCGAGCATGCCGGTGGCGCGCGCGGCGAACGGCACCCTGGTCTCGCTGGCGCCCTGGAGCGCGCCGGAGAGCGCGACGAACGCGGCGAGGAACGGCGCGCTGAGGCCGTAGGCGCGCGCGAACCCGACGCCGTGGCGGACCGTCTCCGGGTCGTCGGTGAGCAAGGCGACGAGCGGGCGCGCGAACGCCGCGAGCAGCACGCCGACGGCGCCGACGGACAGCACGCCGAGCGCGGCGACCGCCCACCCCTCGAAGCGCGCGGTCCCGGGGTCGCCGTCGCCGAGCGCCTGCCCGACGACGACGTTCGCGGCGACGCTGTACCCCCTGGACAGGGGGCCGGTGACCTGCTGGTAGGCGCGGCGGCCGATCTGGAAGGCGGCGTTGACGGTCGTGCCGAACGACAGCAGGATGGCGTTGAACGGGAACTCCGCGAGCTCGGAGACGCCGCCCTCCGCGACTTTCGGGCCGCTGACGACGAGCAGCTGCTTCGCGACCACCGCGGACTGCGGGCGCGCGTAGCCGGCGTCCGTGTACGGGGAAGCGACGGCGGCGGCGAGCGCGACGCCCGTGAAGAGGTTGGCGGCGGCGGTGGCGGCGCCGACGCCGACGACGCCGAGCTCGGGGAGGCCGAAGTAGCCGAGGCCGAGGCCGACGCTCCCGAGGATGTTCCCCGTGTTCGCGACGGCGTTGACGTACATCGGCGTGCGGGTGTCGCCGGTGCCCTGGAGGACGCGCGCGGCGACGAGCGCGACCATGCGCCCGGGCGCCGTGAGCAGGACGACGCCGAGGTAGGCGCCGCCGAGCGCGACCACCTCCGGGTCGGCGCCGAGCAGGCGGATGGCCGCGGGCCCGTAGAGGACCCCGAGGACGGCGAACGGGACGCCGCCGAGCGCGGCGAGGAGGACCGCCTGCGCGCTGGCCTCGTTCCGGGTGGCGGTGGCGCCGCGGCCGGTGTCCTGGCTGGAGAGGCTGATGGCGCCGCCGCCGAGACCGAGGCCGACCCGGAGCGGGAAGCGCGCGAAGAGGTCCGCGAGGCCGACCGCGACGACGGCCGCCGGCGAGATGGCGGCGGTGACGACGACGTCGACGGTGCGCATCAGCGTGCGCAGCGTCTGCTCGGCCATCACCGGCCACGCGAGCGCGAACACCCGCCGCCAGACCGCGCGGAGTCGGGAGCGCACACGTGACGCTCGCAGCGGCACCGAAAGGGCGTGTCGGTACCGCGTGCGGGTTGCCGTGACCGCGCGGGCGGCCGGCGGCGGCGTCGCCGCGCCCGCCGCCACTTTCACTTTCACCGCGCTTTGGTCGGTTTTATGACCACGCGGGGCCTCGGTGGGAGTGTCACACGCTCGTTCCCCACGGTTTCTCGGGGCGACGGCATCACCAACCGTTAACAGCGGCTCCGCCGTAGCCGGCGGTATGATCGACCTCGACGACGTGCTGGCCGCCCGCGAGCGCGTGGCGGACGTCGCCCGACACACGCCCCTCGACTACTCGAACACGTTCTCCACGATGACCGGGGCGGAGGTCCACCTGAAACTCGAGTGCTTCCAGCGCACGGGCTCGTTCAAGATCCGCGGCGCCGCCAACCGCATCCGCACGCTCTCCGCGGCCGAACGGGACGCGGGCGTGGTCACGGCGTCCGCCGGCAACCACGCGCAGGGCGTCGCGCTCGCGGCGAGCCGGTCGGGCGTCGACGCGAAGGTCGTGATGCCGGAGGCCGCGCCCATCTCGAAGGTCAGGGCGACGGAGAGCTACGGCGCCGAGGTCGTCCTCCACGGCGTCGACTACGACGAGGCGCAGGCGCACGCCCACGACCTCGAGGAACGGGAGGGGCGGACGTACGTCCACGCGTTCGACGACGAGTACGTCATGGCCGGCCAGGGGACGCTCGGCCTCGAAGTCGTCGACGACCTCCCGGAGCTGGACACGGTCGTCGTGCCCATCGGCGGCGGCGGCCTCATCTCCGGGGTCGCCACCGCGGCGAAGGCCCACGACCCGGACGTGCGGGTCGTCGGCGTGCAGGCCGAGGGCGCGTCGACGGTCGCGCAGTCCCTCCAGAAGGGTGACCCGGAGCGCGTCGACGCCGTGGACACCATCGCGGACGGCATCGCGGTGCGGCGCGTCGGCGAGACGACGTTCCCCGTCATCCGGGAGCGCGTCGACGAGGTCGTCACCGTCTCCGACGACGAGATCGCGACCGCGCTCGTGTTGCTGCTCGAACGCGGGAAGACGCTCGTCGAGGGCGCCGGCGCCACCCCGCTCGCCGCCCTCCTCGGGGAGGCGTTCGACTACGCGCCCGACGAGGCGGTCGTGCCCGTGCTCAGCGGCGGGAACATCGACCTCAACCTCCTCACGACCGTGGTGATGCGCGGCCTCGTCGACCAGGGCCGGTACGTGAAACTCCGCACCGTCCTGAAGGACCGGCCGGGCGCGCTCAACGACCTCATCGACGTCGTCGCGGACGCGCGAGCGAACATCTACGCCGTCCAGCACGACCGCACGAACCGCGACATCGCGATGAACGCCGCCGAGGTCGAACTCGACCTCGAGACCCGCGGCCCCGAGCACGTCGACGCGCTCCTCTCGCGCATCCGCGAGGAGGGCTTCGACGTCACCGTCCTGAACGGCCCGCGCCCGCCGGGCAAGGGCTGAGCGCCGCGCCGAGACGGCGAGTCTTTATTACGCGGGCACGCGACCCACCGAACATGAAACGGACCATCGAGACGCCCGACGCCCCCGCCGCGGTCGGCGCGTACAGCCAGGCGACGACCGACGGCAACATCGTGTTCACGGCCGGCCAGATCCCGATGACGCCGGACGGCGACATCCTCGACGACGAACCGATCGCGACCCAGACGCGACAGAGCCTCGAGAACGTCAAGGCCATCCTCGAGGCGGAGGGGCTGACGATGCAGGACGTCCTGAAGGTCTCCGTGTTCCTCGACGACATCCAGGACTTCGAGGCGATGAACGACGCCTACGGGGAGTACTTCCAGGACAACCCGCCGGCGCGGTCGGCCATCGAGGTCGGGAGCCTCCCGAAGGGCGTCGGCGTCGAGGTGGAGGCCATCGCCGCCCAGCGCGACTAGATGGAGCGGGCGACGAAGGACGCGCTCGCGTGGGGCGCGACCGGCGCGCTCGCGTTCCTCGTGCTCGCGCAGGCCTACCGGTTCGTCGCGGACGCGGCCGTCGGGTTCCTGCCCCTGCTCGGCGTCGCGGCCGTCGTGTTCGCGGTCGCCGCCGCGGCGTCCCACCGGCTCGCTGGACGCCTCGCCTGACGCGAAAAGAAGGGTTTAAACGCGCGACTCCGGTAGGTTACGTCGGGCCGGGATGGCCGAATGGCAAAGCGCACGCCTGGAAAGCGTGTCCCCTTACGGGGTTCTGGGTTCAAATCCCAGTCCCGGCGTCTTCTCGCGGTACTCCGCCCGGAGCGGCGCGGCTCGTCGCGCCGCGTGGCGGACCGTGGTGTGGCCGTCGCCGGGATTCGGACCCCTACCAGACGCAGCGTGAACGGCGTGAGCGACCGTCTGGTTCCGGGTTCAAATCCCAGTCCCGGCGTCTTCTCGCGGTACTCCGCCCGGAGCGGCGGCTTCGGGCCGCGTCGGCCGCGGAGCGGCGGCCTCGGGCTGCGCCGACCGCGGAGCGGCGGCTTCAGGCCGAGCCTATCCGCGATAGTACGCGCGTAACGCTCGTTTAGGTGCCGCATAGCCAATACTGCGGGACTGCTGGACTCGCGGTATGAGCACCAGCGAGGAGTCACCGGGGGAGACGCTCGCGGACCTGCGGACCGAGGAGCGCGTGCGGCTGGCGGTCGGCGACCGTCAGTTCGAGGGCACGGCCCGCCGGAAGACCGTCGCGGGCGACCGCGTGCGCGCGGTCGTCGAGACGGGCGACGACCACGTGTTCCGCATCACGTCCGAGTGGGTGCAGGGGTGGCTGGACCCGCTCGTGGACGAGTACGTGGCCGACGACCGCGTGCAGCCGGTGGGGACGGCGGCGGAGCTGGAGCTGGTCGACGCGGACGGCCCGTAGGTTTTCCGCCGGGCGGTTCTCCGCCGGGCGCGCCGTCGTCGCAGGCGTGGGTGGCCAGTACCCGTCGAGACTGGCGTCAGTACCCGTCGAGGCCGCCGTCGCGTAACTTAAAACCCGTCCGCGAATCCCCGGTTCGTGTGAACGCCTGACACAGTAATCCGGGGGTTCAGTCAGTTTCCGGCCGTCTCAGGCCCGTGGCGCCGCGACTCGGCCACGTCATCTCCGAGCGAAGATAGAAACTCTTATATAGAATCACATTCAATCCTTCGAGTGACTATGGCACAGCAGCAGCGGATGCAGGGACAGCCCATGATCATCATGGGCGACGACGCCCAGCGCGTGAAAGACAAGGACGCCCAGGAGCACAACATCTCCGCGGCGCGAGCGGTCGCGGACGCCGTCCGCTCCACGCTCGGCCCGAAGGGGATGGACAAGATGCTCGTCTCCTCGATGGGTGACGTCACCGTCACGAACGACGGCGTCACCATCCTCCAGGAGATGGACATCGACAACCCCACCGCGGAGATGATCGTGGAAGTCGCCGAGACCCAGGAGGACGAGGCCGGCGACGGCACCACGACCGCGGTCGCCATCGCGGGCGAACTCCTCAAGAACGCCGAGGACCTCCTCGAGCAGGACATCCACCCCACCGCCATCATCAAGGGGTACAACCTCGCCGCCGAGCGGGCCCGCGAGGAGGTCGACAACGTCGCCATCGACGTCGACCCCGACGACGAGGACCTCATCCGGAGCGTCGCCGAGACGTCGATGACCGGCAAGGGCGCCGAGCTCGACAAGGAACTGCTCTCCGGCATCATCTACGACGCCATCAACCAGGTCGCCGTCGAGACCGAGGACGGCGACATCGTCGTGGACGCCGCCAACATCAACATCGAGACCCAGCAGGGCCAAAGCGTCGGTAACTCCGAACTGCTCGTCGGCGCCGCTATCAGCAAGGACCCCGTCCACGACGAGATGCCCAGCGAGGTCGAGGACGCCCGCATCCTCCTGCTGAACGAGGCCATCGAGGTCGAGGAGGCCGAGGCCGACACCTCCGTCAACATCGAGAGCCCCGACCAGCTGCAGTCGTTCCTCGACCAGGAGGAAGAGCAGCTCAAGGAGAAGGTCCAGCAGATCAAGGACACGGGCGCCAACGTCGTCTTCTGCCAGAAGGGCATCGACGACATGGCCCAGCACTACCTCGCGAAGGAGGGCATCCTCGCCGTCCGCCGCACCAAGAAGTCCGACATCGAGTTCCTCACGAACGTCCTCAACGCGGGCGTCGTGACGGACCTCGACGCCGCCACCGAGGCCGACGTCGCGTCCGGCTCCGTCTCCCGGGACGCCGAGGACGAGCTGTTCTACGTCGAGAGCGACAGCGACGAGGCCCACGGCGTCACAATCCTCCTGCGCGGCTCCACCGAGCACGTCGTCGACGAGCTCGAACGCGGCGTCAACGACGCGCTCGACGTCTCCGCGCAGACCCTCAGCGACGGTCGCGTCCTGCCCGGCGGCGGCGCCATCGAGGTCGAACTCGCCGACCGCCTCCGCGACTACGCGGACTCCGTCTCCGGCCGCGAGCAGCTCGCCGTCGAGGCGTTCGCGGACGCGCTCGAACTCGTCCCGCGCGTCCTCGCGGAGAACGCCGGCCTCGACTCCATCGACACCCTCGTCGACCTGCGCTCGGCCCACGAGTCCGGCGACGAGCGCGTCGGCCTGAACGTCCTCTCCGGCGACCTCGAGGACACCTTCGAGGCCGGCGTCGTCGAACCGGCCCACGCCAAAGAGCAGGCCGTGACGTCCGCCAGCGAGGCCGCGAACCTCGTGCTCAAGATCGACGACATCATCTCCGCGGGCGACCTCTCGACCGACAAGGGCGACGACGAGGGCGCCGGCGGCCCCGGCGGCGGCATGGGCGGCATGGGCGGCATGGGCGGCGCGATGTGACGTCGGCCCGGACCGACTCCACGACGGCCGACTGACGCGCCGCTCGCTCCGCACCGCTCGCTCACCGACCCGCGGTACCTCCCTGCGATTTTTCGGCTACTGTCCGACCCACTCGATAGCCGCCGCCGTGGCGTCGAAGACGAGGTACGCCAGCGCGAACGTCGCGAACGCCGTGAACGCGCGGCTGACGCCGGTGACGTCCGCCTGGGACCACGCGAGCACGGCGACGACGGTCGCGACGGTGAGCGCGCCCGGTCGCGGGCGCAGGTCTGCGCGGAGCACACGCTGTCGTCGACGCGGCGGGACAAAGAACCGCGGTCCGGTCGGGGTTACTCGTCGTCGACGTCGAGCGTGAATTGCTCGTTCTCGGCGGCGGCGTTGAGGACGACGCTGGTGTTGGACTCCTTGATGTCGGCGTCTGCGAGCAGTTCCTTGATGAGGTCGTTCATGTCGTCGGTGTCGGTGAACTTGCCGACCGCGACGACGTCGTAGTCGCCGGTGACTTCGTAGACGGAGATCATCTGCTTGTGGTCGCGGAACTGGTCGGTGATGTCGGGGAGCGCGCCGCCCTCGACCTTGAGCTGGATGATGGCGGTGACGTCGTAGCCGACCTGGTCGTAGTCGACGACGGGCGTGTACCCCTCGATGACGCCCTCGCTCTCGAGGTCCTTGAGGTGGTTCGAGACCGTGGTGACGGAGACGTCGAGCTCGTCCGCGAGGCTGCGGAGGCTCGCGCGGCCGTCGTCGAGGAGTTCGTTCACGAGGTTCGCGTCGAGGTTTTCGTACGTCATACACCGCCCTACCGTTCCCACCCTATAGAAGTTTACGAATGTTCAGTTATTCTCGGACAGCTCAAAATTACACCAAGCGATACTGCTTTAGTGGTGGATGTACACGTCAAAGGTGTCCATACAGATGACGAACGGGAACTCATCGAGCGACCTCAGCCCGAACGAGCAGGCCGCCCTCGAGAAGATCGACGAACAGAACATCGACTTCCTCCGCCTCCAGTTCACGGACATCCTCGGCACCGTGAAGAACGTCTCCGTCCCCGCCCACCAGGCCGAGAAGGCGTTCACTGAGGGCATCTACTTCGACGGCTCCAGCATCGAGGGGTTCGTCCGCATCCAGGAGTCGGACATGCGCCTCGACCCCGACCCGGAGACGTTCGCCGTGCTGCCGTGGCGCTCGAACGGCGAGGGGGCCAGCGCCCGCCTCATCTGCGACGTCGTCGACCGCACGGGCGCCCCCTTCGAGGGCGGCCCGCGCCAGGTGCTGCAGTCCGTCCTCGCGAAGGCCGACGACATGGGGTACTCCGTAAGCATCGGCCCCGAACCCGAGTTCTTCCTCTTCGAGAAGGACGACGACGGCAACGCGACCACGGTCGCCCACGACAACGGCGGCTACTTCGACCTCGCGCCCAAGGACCTCGCGTCCGACATCCGCCGCGACATCATCTTCACGCTCGAACAGATGGGCTTCGAGATCGAGGCCAGCCACCACGAGGTCGCTCGCGGCCAGCACGAGATCAACTTCAAGTACGACGACGCGCTCACCACCGCTGACAACATCGCGACGTTCCGCGCGGTCGTCCGCGCGGTCGCCGAGCAGAACGACGTCCACGCCACGTTCATGCCCAAACCCATCGGCGAGATCAACGGCTCGGGCATGCACAGCCACATCTCGCTGTTCGACGACGACGGCAACAACGCGTTCGCGGACGACGACGACGAGTTCAACCTCTCGGAGACCGCGTACAAGTTCATGGGCGGCGTCCTCGAGCACGCGCCCGCGTTCACCGCCGTCACCAACCCGACCGTGAACTCCTACAAGCGCCTCGTCCCCGGCTACGAGGCCCCCGTCTACATCGCGTGGAGCGACGTCAACCGCTCCGCGCTCATCCGCGTGCCCGACGCCGCGGGCGTCTCCGCGCGCTTCGAGATCCGGTCGCCGGACCCGTCCTGTAACCCCTACCTCGCGCTCGCCGCGGTCATCGCCGCCGGCCTCGACGGCATCGCGTCCGACGCCGACCCCGGCGACGCGGTCCGCGAGGACATCTACGAGTTCGACGAGGAGAAGCGCGCGGAGTACGGCATCGACACCCTCCCCGGCAGCCTCGGCGAGGCAGTCACCGCCCTGGAGAACGACGAGGTCGTCCGGGACGCGCTCGGCGACCACGTCTCCGAGAAGTTCGCGGAGGCCAAACGCCAGGAGGTCGCGGAGTACAAGACGTTCGTCTCGGCGTGGGAGACCGACCGCTACCTCGAGAAGTTCTGAGCGGCGGGCAGCGCGACGAACGCCACGCCCGCGGCGGCGTGGGCCGCCCACACAACCGGCAACGCCGCTTCTGCAGCGAGCGTGTACGCGGCCGCACCGCCGAGCACCACGAGCGCCGGCAGCGCCGTGCGCGCGTCCACCGGCGCCTCGAGCGCGTCCAGGCGCGTGACCGCGAGCCAGCCCGCGAGCGCGCCGCTCGTGCCGCCGAGCGCCGCGACCGGGTCCAGCGTCGGCCCGACGACCAGGACGGCCGCGGCGGCCGTGGCGACGCCGACGGCGAACCCGTAACCGACGCGGCGGCGCGTGAGCGCGACCATCCCGGCGACGAACGCGGCGCCGACGGCCGCGCCCGCGACGACGTCCACGAGGTAGTGGACGCCCAGGAACAGCCGCGTCGCCGCGACCAGCGCGATCAGTCCCGCCGCGGCGGCGTACCGGCGCGCGCGGTCGCCGGCGTCCAGCAGGACCGCGAGCCCGCCGTAGAACGCCGCGGCGCCCGTGGTGTGGCCGCTCGGGAAGCCGTTGCCGTCCTGGGCGACGCGCATCACCGACTCGGGCGGCCGCGGCTCCGCGAACGCGCCCTTCAGGAGGACGACGACGGCGAGCGCGCCGATGCTCACCGCGAGCAGGCGCGCGCCGTCCCGCCGCGTCAGCCAGCCGCGCCGCGGCCCGAAGAGGTAGACGGCGGGGCCGACGGTCGTCACGAACCACGTGCTCCCGAGGAACGTCAACGCGGCCACGACCACCACGAGGGACTCCGGGACGGCGCCGGCCAGCGTCTCCGTGACGCCGACGCCGCGGGCCGTCGCGGGCGCGAGTGGACTGCCGCCCGTCATCGTCGCCACGAACTCACCCGGTCGGCGACGCGTCCCGGCAGCCCGACGGCGCTGACGCCGACGCCGAACAGCACCATCAGCGTGTACAGGCCGAGCGTCGACAGCCACACCACGACCATCGCGAGAATCGCCCAGCCGCCGGAGAGGTAGACGAACGCGCCGACGGTCATCAGCGTGCCGTACAGCAACACGAGGTACGGCCCCCAGCCGCGGGCCTTCCCGCGGCGCAGGCGCTGGCGGACGTACTGCTTGAGGTCGCGTTCCAGGTCCGAGCGGCTGACGGTCTTCGCGTCCAGCTCCTCGCGGAGCGCCGCGACCTCGGCGCCGAGTTCGGCGACGTCGGGCGCCTCCTCTGGCGGCTCCGGCCGCGACTCCGCGTCCTCGTCGTCGTCAGGTCGTCCCGACAGCACGGCGTTGGCTACCGCGCCGAGCGTGATAACGATGCCGCCGAAGTACAGCCACGTCACGACCAGGAGCGCGCCCCCGAGGATGCCGTACACTTCGCCGCCGCCGACCGACGCCACGTACACGCGGAACCCCTGCGCGAGCAGCGTCCAGCCAACCGCCGCGACCACTGCGCCCGGGAGCGCGTCGCCGACGGTCGTCTCGACGTCCGGGAAGACGTAGTACGCCGGCAGGAAGACGACCGTCAGCGCGACGGGGAGCGCGAGCACGCTCGCGACGTCGACGACCGGCAGGACGTCGAGGTACGGCACCGCGACCGTCACCGCGACCGCGGCGGCGATGGCCAGCGGCAGGGTCGCGAGCACGACGACCGCGTCGACGACCTGCTCGGGGAGCGGCTTGGCGTCGTCGGCGCCGTAGATCTGGGCGAACGCGACGTCGAGCCCGCGGAACAGTTTGAGCCCGGACCACGTCAGGAAGAGGAGGCTGACCGCGGTCGCGCCGGTGCGGCCGCGCGCGCTCGTGAGCGCCTCCCGGGCCGCCGCCTCGCCGCTCGGCGTGAGGTACTGGTCGAGCGAGCCGACGAACGCGTCGACGAGTTCGACTCCGTCGAGCGCCGTCACCGCGACGACGGCGAGGGTCAGCAACGGGATCAGCGAGACGAACGCGTAGTACGCCACGGCGGCCGCGAGGAACGTCACCTGCTCGTCGCGCGCGCGAGCGGCCATCGCGCGAGCGACCGACGCGGCGGTGCCGATTCGAGTCACGTCACCGCCTTCGACGGCCGCCGTGATAAATCGGGCTCTTGGGACCGGCCGCCGCTCAGTCCAGCACCGCGGCCTCGACGTCGGCGAGCGCGCCGTCGGTCTTGAACGTCGTGCCGCCGAAGTGGGTCCGCGACGCCGCGAGGCCCGCGTCGCGCAGCGCCGCGAGGAAGTCGTCCATCGCGATGGCGGGCTCGGACCACTGCTTGTAGAGGCGGTGCTGGTCGAAGTGCGTGGGCTCGTGGAGTTCGCCCGCGACGGCGTCGAGCAGGCGGCGCGCGCGCTCGGCGGTCCCCATGTCGTCGGTGACGTGCTCGCGGACGCGCGCGACGAACTCGCGGTCGTGGGCGGGCCCGAGCCAGATGGGGCCGGCCGGCAGGACCTGCCGGCCGCCGCAGTGCGCGCACGCCTCCGGCGGGTGGGCGACCAGGCCGTACTCGCGCTCGCGGTGCAGGCACTCCTGGCAGTGGTAGACGTAGCCGAGTTCGTCGAGCGCGGCGTCGGCGTCGGTCGCGCGGTGGGAGAGGTCGAGGTACGTGCGGACGTAGTGGTCGCTGACGTGGCTGAGCACCGGGGTGACGCCGACGTCGTAGCGCGCGGCGGTGCGCGCGAGCGCCGACAGCAGCACGCGCAGCCCCATCTCGGCGTGGTAGTCGGTGTTCCGCGGGACCGCGCCGTACTTCCGGACGCCGGACTCGAAGTGCGCGCCACAGAGCGGCGCGGTGTCGGTCGCGGTGACGCAGACGAGGTTCCGGGCGTTCGCGAACGCGGCGTCCGCGAACGGGACCGGCGACCCGAACGGGTCGAGGTCGACGACGTCGAAGTACCGGCCGTCGTCGTGCAGGAGGCTGTTGACGTTCCGCTCGACGACCGTGCCGTCGAGGCCGTTGCGCGCGAGGTTCTCGCGCGCCAGTTCGACCGCGTCCGGGTCGAGGTCGGCGAGCGTCGCCGCCCAGCCGTTCGCGGCGGCCCGGACGCCGCGGACGCCGCTGGCCGCCATCGCGTCGAGGTAGGTCTCCGCGCGCGGCTCGCGCTCCCGGTACGCCGACAGCGCCGCGACCGTGACGTCCCGGTTGAGCTCCTGGGTCGGGTTGAAGAACACGTCGTCCGCGGCGCCCTCGCCGCCGCCGGACTCCCCGGGGACCTCGACCGTGACGCCGCCCTCCTCGACGAGCATACCGCTACTCGGTCGGGACGCGAAAAAAGCGCCGCGGTCCGCGGCCGCCGCGCGCCGGACACGTCCGCCAAGACGCGGCGCGCGGCGGCACCGGGTGGCGGCGCGGTCCGCCCGCGAGCGCCACTCGGAGAGCCAGTCCGGGTGGTGACGCCCGCGGTCTGCGGACCGGCCGCCACGCCGGGACGCGGCCGCCCGCGTTCGGGTCAGTCGCCGACCGCGAGCGCGCGCTCGACGACCGCCGGGCCGTAGCGGTCCTCGAGGGCGTCGTGCTGGTCGGGGCGGTGCTCGTGGACGTCCTGGAACAGCGCGATCGGGGTCCGTGCGGCCTGGTAGGTCGCCTCGTCCCACATGCGGTCGGTGCTGACGTCGACCGCGACGCCGTCGACGACGAGCGTCGCCTCGCGGGTCATCGCGATGGCGCCCCGTCCCGCCGCCTTCGCGGCCTCGAACTCCTCCATGGAGTCGACGACGTCGTCGAGGCTCGGGACGTAGGACGCGCGGTCGAGGATTGCCTCTCGGAGGCCGTCCTCGTCGAGGTGTCGCTCGGTCCCCTCGGCTTCGAGGACGTACTCGCCGTCCTCGCGGTCGAGGTCGACGGCGTCGCCGTCGTAGACGAAGCGGCCGTCCTCGCGGTCGAGTTCCACCTCGCGGCCGCCCGCGTCGAACAGCCACGACCCCTCGACGGGCGGGAGCGGCGCGGTGTTCGCCACCTCGACCTGCGTGGGGGTCAGCGACCAGATTCCGGTCATCCCCCGCGCGCGGTTCTCGCGCATCCGCTCGCGGTAGCCGTCGACGTCCCGGATGTCGTCGTAGGGGCCGTCGACGGCTACCAGGCCGGCGGCGCTGGCGCCCCGGGACGTGTTGTGCCGGAGCTCCGGCCACTCGGGGAGCTCGCCCGTGGGCGTCATCGCGCGCATGTCCTTCGTGTAGTCGACCTCGCCGTCGACGAGGAGGAACAGCCGCTCGAGGTTGTTCGACGGCTTCCCCATCTCCGCGCGGAGGTCGCCCATCGCGAGCTCGGCCTCGCCGGACTCGACGATGACGGACATCGAGAGGCTGCCGGGCTCGAGGCCGTGTTCGGCCTCGACGACCGTCATCGCCTCGTCGGCCTTCTTCCAGTCGTCGACGTCGCCGACCTCGGGGACGACGAACCCGTCGACGTGGTCGACGGCGCCCCGGTCGGGGTCCGCGATGGTGTGCATCTGCTCGAACCCGTCGCGTCGCGCGCTCGGTCGGTCGCGGTGCCAGACCACTCGCGGGTGGATCTCGCCGGGGAAGTCGGCGCCGTGTTCGGCGACGACGTCCGCGACGTTCTCCGCGCCCTCCTCGCGCATCGACGGCGCGGTGGCGTCCTCGTTGTCGGGCACCCAGACGTCCGGGGCCTCCATGCCGCGGAGCCGGGCGGCGCGCCGCAGCATCTTCGCGGAGTCGTCCTCGCCCTCGACCGCGGTCGGGGAGGTGAAAAACGTCCGCACGAACGCGCGGTCGTAGTGGCGGTCGGTCGGGTCAGTCGTCATCGCTGGCTTCCGTGGCGGCCGCCTCGTCGGCCGTGATGGGGTCGCTCTCGTCCCCGCTGTACCCCTCCGAGTCCTCGATGCGGCGCCTGGCCTCGGGGTCGAACTGCGTCTCGATGTCCTGGTAGCGGCTGACCAGCGAGAGGTCGTGGTGGCTCTCGGTCTCGTGGCCGAGGTAGCACTCCTCGAGGTCGAACTGCGCCTGCTCGGCGTTCTCCCGGATGTTCACCATGTCCTCGTAGACGGCGTGTGCGCCCGAGTGCAGGCCGTACAGCGTGATGAAGACGTACCTGTACCCGAGGTCGCCGAGCTCCTCGAAGGTCAGCGGGTCGTCCTGCTCGCTCCACGCGAACGACGACGAGTAGTTGAACGCCAGGTCGAGGTCCGGGTGGGTCTCGTGGATGGTCTCGGCGTACTCGACGGCGTCCTCCCGGGAGGGGTCGGGCATCTCGGGCCAGACGAGGTCGACGCCGGCGTCCGCGTAGATGCGACCGCGCTCGAGGTGTTCCTCCCAGTCGCCGTTCGCGGAGCCGTACGCGTCGGTCCGCGCGATGACGACGGTGTCCTCGCTCTGCCTGGCGTCGACGGCGCCCTCGAATCGCGCGCGTGCCTTCTCCCGGGGGACGATCTGCTTGCCGGCGATGTGGCCGCAGCGCTTCGGCGTGGTCTGGTCCTCGATGTGGACGGCGGCGACGCCGGCCTTCTCGTACTCGCGGACGGCCCGCCGGACGTTGTGCACGCCGCCGTAGCCGGTGTCGCAGTCCGCGACCACGGGGAGGCTCGTGGCGTCGACGATGCGCTTGGCGTTCTCGACCATCTCGGTCATCGACACCATCTCGAGGTCGGGGAAGCCGAACTGCCCGAGGACGGTGGAGTAGCCGCTCATGTAGACGGCGTCGTGGCCGGCGCGCTCGGCGAGCCGGGCGTCGAGGGCGTGGTAGAGGCCGGGCGCGAACACGTACGGTTCGTCGTCGAGCAGGTCGCGGAACTCCCTGCCGGCGGGGTTGTCGAGGTCGCGGTGCGTGTAGTCGGGGTACTCGTCACTCATCGGTGGGCTCCGTGGTGCGGTGGCTCCAGACGGTCTCGGCCATCGAGTCGCGTTCGCTGGCGTCCCCGCTGAGGTCGGGGACGACGGGGGCGCCGGTGCAGTCGGCGTCGGTGTACGTCGGTCGCGTGCGGTCGGTTCGGCGTCGAGCGGTCGCGTTCATGTCGGGGTCTGTCGCCATGGTGTGGGGGCGCGATCGGGTGGCTGTGGGGCGGTGCGGGTCTGGCCGCGGTGGTGTGCTACGTGCATCGCGACTGGGACGGCGACGGACAGCCGCATAAAGTTAATGAATTATCATGTACAATGACTGGGAACTGCATTAACAATCATTAAATAATGGATTTGGTACGTCAAGACGTACCACGGTCGCCGACCGAACCCCTATACCACCCGGCACCCAACACCACCCCGTGCCCGAGGTAGAGGACTGGCGGCGCGCGCTCGCCGACGCCGGCGAACTCACCGCCCCCATCACCGAACGCATCCTCGCCGACCACGGCGACCGCGGCCAGCGCGCCATCCAGGCCGCCAGCGAGGGCCGCGTCAAACAGTACAACGACTTCACCGTCGTCGTCGGCCACGAGGACGAGTACGTCGTCGAAGCCGGCTCCTGTAACTGCCAGGACGCCCGCTACAACCTCGGCCCAGCGGAGTCCTGCTGGCACGCCATCGCCGTCGACGTCGCCGAACGCGTCGACGCCGTCGACCACCACGACATGTTCTACAGCGAAGTCCGGGACTTCCTCTAGGCGGAGCGTGCCGCGCCGTCCGCCCCGCCGCCGTGTTGCAGTCGGGCCCGCCGCGGCGTCACTCGACGCCGGGCGTCCGCTGGGAGAGCGCCGTCCCGTCGCCGGAATCCCGCTGGGTCAGCGCGATCCGGCGCTCGGCCGCGCAGTCCGGGTGCGCCGGCTCGCCGCACGGCAACTGGTGGACGGCGTCGCCGATGGGCCGCTGGCAGACGAAACAGATCGTCCGCGGCGCCGCCGCGTCGCCCTCGGGGCTCTCTACTCCACTCTCGGTCCCGGGCGCGGCTCGCTCGCCGCTTTCGGTCGCTCCGTCGGTCCCGGACGCGGCTCGCTCGCCGCTTTCGGTCGCTCCGTCGGCCCCGGACGCGGCTCGCTCGCCGCTCTCCACTCCGCTCTCGGTCCCGTTCACGCCTCTCTCTCCGTCGGTCCCGCTGTCCGTCCCGTGCACGACTCCCTCGTCCGCTGCTCCCGTTCCCCCGCTCATTGCTCGTTCTGTTTACCCTTCGACGTTCCACGAATAGCTCTTGTGGTCGGGAATCGGCCGTCTCCGACCCTCAATGCGAGTGTCGCGTCGGACCACGGGCCAGCGGCACCGGAACCCGAACCGGGTCACGCGCGGGGACCCACCGTCGTCACTCGCGGCGGTGTACCACTTCCGCTCGCGGCCGTGTGCCCCGTCACTCGCGGCGGTGCACCATCCACGACAGCGGCTCCGGGTCGCCGTCGGGGTGGGCGACGTCCTCGTCCATCACCTCGAAGCCGCAGGACTCGTAGAACGGGACCAGGCCCTCGCGCGCGAGGAGCGCGGGCGCGACGTCCTGGAGGCGCGGGTGGTCGCGGACCGCCGCCACCAGGTCCGCGCCGAGGCCCTCGCCGCGGCGGTCGGCGTCGACGACCACGTCGTACACCATCGCGTAGTAGCCGTAGTCGGTCAGCACGCGCGCGGACGCGACCGGCGCCCCGGTCTCGTCGTCGCGCAGGACCACGACCTCGTCCGTGTGCCGGAGCGCGTCCCGGACGTCGTCCTCCTCGCGGTCCGCCCACCAGCCGTAGGTCGCGTACAGCGAACACAGTTCGTCGGCGGTCGCGCCGTACTCCACGGTCGCCATGCCGACTCGTCGCCGCAGGGCGCGAAAAGCGTTGCCCGGGTCCGTCACTCGCTCGCAGACGCCCCCGGACTACTGGTCGGCGCAGACGTCCACGAAGTTCCGGAGGATCCGGAGCCCGGTCTCGCCGGACTTCTCCGGGTGGAACTGCGTGCCGAAGACGTTGCCCGCGTCGTTCGCGACGACCGAGGGGAACGTCGTCCCGTAGTCCGTCTCGGCGACGACGTGGTCGTCGCTGTCCGGGTCCGCGTAGTAGGAGTGCACGAAGTACGCGTACTGGCCGTCGACGCCCTCGACGAGGGGGTGGTCGCGGGTCACGTCGAGTTCGTTCCAGCCCATGTGCGGGACCTTCACGTCGCCCGTGAACCGGCGGTTCCGGCCCGGAACCAGGTCCAGTCCCGTCACGTCGCCCTGCCCCTCCCGGTCTGCCTCCTCGCTGGACGTCAACAGCATCTGCATCCCCAGGCAGATGCCGAACAGCGGCCGCCCCTCGGCGGCGGCGTCCGCGAGGGCGTCCCGGAACGGCCCCGCGTTCTCCATGCCGTCGCCGAACGCGCCGACGCCCGGCAACACGATGCCGTCGGCGTCGTCCAGCGCCCCCGGGTCGTCGGAGACGGTCACCGACGCGTTCGCGCGCTCCAGGCCCCTGGTGACGCTCCGGAGATTCCCGAGGCCGTAGTCCACGACGACGACGGAGGCCGCCGTCTGCTCGCTGGCCGTCGTACTCATGGCCGTCCGTTCGCCCCCCGAGGCAAAGTGGGTTTCCCCACAGTCGGCTCAATAGGCCTGTATACCGGTAGATATCGTCGAAGGGCAAACCTTTTCAACTGGCTCTCATATTCACAAACGAATTCCCCATGGCGGGACGACGCAAATTCATCAAGCTCGCAGGCGCGACAGGCATCGCAGGGCTCAGCGGCCTCGCCGGCTGTACGGGCGGCGGCGGTGACGGCGACGGCACCACCGAGAGTCCCGACACGGAAGACGACGGCGGCGACGGCACGACCGCGGCCGACACCACGGAGTCCGGCCCGTCGATGACCTTCGGCGGCGACAACACCGTCGACTTCGGCATCTCGCCGTCCGTTCCCCAGGAGGACCTCGAGGTCCAGTACTCGCCGCTGGAGGACCACATCGGCAGCTACCTCCGCGAGAACTACGACGTCCCCAGCGGCCTCGAGGTCGAGGGGACCATCGGCAGCAACTACAGCGCCATCATCCAGTCGCTGGGCCAGGGAACCCTCGACATCGCCGAGACCGGGCCGTTCGCGGCCGGCCTCGGCGTCATGACCGAGAACGCGGAGATCATCCTCCAGCGCTACGGCTACGGCGGCTGGACGTACAAGAGCATCATCGCGGTGCCCAACGACAGCGACATCGAGTCCCTGTCGGACCTCTCCGGGAAGACGGTCGCGTTCTCCGACCGCCTCTCGACCAGCGGCGCGCTGTACCCCCTGTTCAGCATGTCCTCGGAGGGCGACCTCGACGTCGGCGAACTCCCCGAGGGCAACGGCTCGCAGGCGGAGTTCGACGCGCGCTTCGCGGGCGGCCACGTCCAGTCGTACACGCTCCTCGAACAGGGCCAGGTCGACGCCGCCGCGATGGGCGGCTTCGTGCGCGACACGAAGACTGGTCCGTCCCCCGACGAGTGGCAGGACGTCGCGACGACGCTCCACGAGGACGAGGGCCTGCCGCGCGCGCCCATCGTCGTGTCCCCGGAGCTCAGTGAGGAGGCCAAGGAGGCCATCCAGACCGCGTTCCTCGAGGGCCCGGACAGCATCTACTACGGCGCGGACGGCGAGGAAGGCACGGACGACGACCTCTGGTTCGGCGACGTCCGGGAGGCCGGACGCGAGGAGTACCAGTCGGTCATCGACGTCGCGGAGGAACTCGACATCGGCACCGACATCTTCGACCAGTAACCGCGGACGCCCGCCAGTCACCAGAGTTCGGACCGTTTTTCTGGCGGTCGGCCGTTCGCCACCACGAGAGGACAACAGATGCCCACAATCGAATTCGAGAACGTCACCAAAGTGTACGGTGAGGACACCGTCGCGCTCGACGACGTGTCGTTCACCGTCCAGGAGGGCGAGTTCGTCATCCTGCTCGGGCCCTCCGGCGCCGGGAAGTCCACGATGCTGCGAGTGCTGAACGGCCTCACCGAGCCGACCGAGGGCAACGTCCTCATCGACGGCGAGGACCGCACGGGCAACCGCAGCGACGTCGGCATGGTGTTCCAGGAGCACTACCTCATCGAGAGCAAGAGCGCGTTCGGGAACGCGCTCACGGGCGCGCTCTCCCGGAACGGCCTCGTCCGGAGCGCGCTCGGCATGCACGACGACGACGACAAGGTCGACGCCCTCGAGGCCCTGCAGACCGTCGGCCTCCTCGACGAGGCCGGCCAGCGCGCCGAGTCGATGAGCGGCGGCCAGAAGCAACGCGTCGGCATCGCCCGCGCGCTCGTCCAGGGCCCCGAGATCCTGCTCGCCGACGAGCCCGTCGCGAGCCTCGACCCGAAGGCCGCCCGCGACGTGATGCGCTACCTGAAGAAGGCCGCGACCGAACAGGACCTCACCACGGTCACCAGCCTCCACCAGGTGAACATCGCCCGCGAGTTCGGCGACCGCTTCCTCGGCATCCGCGACGGGAACGTCATCTTCGACGGCGACGCCGACGACCTCACGATGGACGAGATGGACCGCATCTACTACGGCGACGGGAGCGGCGACGAATCGCTGTCCACCGACCCGACCGGCACGGACGCCGTGCCGTCCGAGGCCGGCGAACCGAACGCCACCGCCGACGGGGGTGACGACGCGTGAGCTCCGAGTCCGCCGACTCCGCGGTCCGCCAGAAGCTCGCGGCCCTCGACCGGCTCCGCCGCCTCCGGTACCTGCTGTACCTGACGGTGGT
Organism: Halobacterium yunchengense; assembly: GCF_037031165.1. Taxonomy (NCBI): domain Archaea; kingdom Methanobacteriati; phylum Methanobacteriota; class Halobacteria; order Halobacteriales; family Halobacteriaceae; genus Halobacterium; species Halobacterium yunchengense. Next base: position 220,271 of record NZ_JAYEZL010000002.1, read on the forward strand.
CGGCGCCGTCGTCGGCGTCACGTACTGGGGGCTGGGCTTTGTCGGCTTCCAGGCCTACGTCGTCGCCGACCGGGCGTCCGAGATGTACAAGTTCATCTCGACCGGCTTCTTCCCGCCGGACTTCCAGAACTTCACCATCTACACGAAAGACGAGGGCATCTCCGGGCTGCAAGCCCTCCCGGCGAGCTTCCGGGACGGCGGCGCCCACATCCTCGACAGCTTCCAGTCCTCCCGGCAGTCCCTCGTGAAGGCCAGCCTCGTGACGCTGCTGTTGGGCTTCATGGGGACCGTGCTCGCGTTCCCGCTCGCGCTCGTGCTCGGCGTGCTCGGCAGCGAGCGCGTCATCCCGTTCCCGTTCAACTTCATCTTCCGCGGGACGCTGAGCGCCATCCGCGCCATCCCCGCCATCGTCTGGATCTTCCTGTACATCCCCATCGGGCCGCCCGGTCAGATGACCGCGGTGCTCGCCATCGCGACCGACAGCATCGGGAACCTCGGCCGCCTGTTCACCGACGACCTCGAGGAGATCGACGAGGGCCCCATCGAGGCGATCCGGTCGACGGGCGCGTCCAGCACCCAGACCGTCAGCTTCGGCATGCTGAGTCAGGTCTCGCGGTCGTTCATCGCGTGGACGCTGTACATCCTCGAGATCAACACCCGCATCGCCATCTCCCTGGGCGTCGTCGGCGCCGGCGGCCTCGGGCTGATGATCCGGAACAGCCAGGACCTCTTCGAGTTCCAGCAGACCGCCGCCGGCCTCATCATGGTCTTCATCGTCGTGCTCGGCATCGAACTCGTCTCCTCGCGGATCCGCGCGCGGCTGCGCCCCGGCGAGCACTCCGGGAAGACGTTCGTCGAGGCGCTGCGTGACCTCTTCGACCCCGGCAAGTGGCTCGGCACCAGCAAGCCCAAGCAGGAGAACTAGAACTCGCCGAGCCGGGACTGCCCGCCGCTTCCGCCCGCCATCGTCGCGGCCTTCTCGATGGTCCTCGTGAACGCCTCCGCCTGACTCCGGTCGTACAGCGTCGCCGCCGGGTGCAGGCAGACCAGGACGTCCCGGGGCTCGCCGCCGAGGTCGACGCGCTCGACGCTGCCGGTCTCGCTCGTGACGGCGACGTCGCGCCCGAGCAGGTGCTCGCCGGGCACCTTCCCGAGCGTCACGACGACCTCGGGGTCGACGAGTTCGACCTCGCGCTCGAGGTACGGCCGGCAGTTCGCGAGCTCCTCGCTCGTGGGGTCGCGGTTCTCGGGCGGCCGGCACCGCACGCAGTTCGTGATGCGGACGTCGGCGCGCGCGAGGCCGGCGTCCCGGAGTTCGTCGTCGAGGACGTCGCCGCTGCGCCCGACGAACGGCTTCCCCTCGGCGTCCTCGGTGGCGCCCGGCGCCTCGCCGACGAACAGCACCGCGGCGTCTGCGGGGCCGTCGCCGTTCACGATTCGGCTGCGGGACTCGACGAGGTCGCTGCAGCGCTCGCAGGCGGTGACCGCGAGTCCGTCCATGCCCTCGGTGTCGCTCATGTCTCCCCCGTCCACGGCCGCGTGGTTAAGCGTTACAGACCGGCCGCGCGGGGCGGCGCTGTCCTCCCGTCACTCGCGGACGTAGTCGTCGCCGGCTCTCGCGGCGAGCCGGGCGACCCTGAGCGGCTCCGGGCGGCCGCCCGCTGGCGTGAACGCGCGCACGACCTCGCGCGGTTCGTCGCAGCCGACCGACCGCACGAACACGCGCTCGCCGTTCACGGCCACGGGCTCGCGGTCGGGCTGGCGGTCGTAGACGGCGAGCCGGTCGGCCGCCGCCGCGCCGTCGAACTCGCGCTCGATGGCGTCCGCGAGCCCCTCGCTGCGCTCGAAGGAGACGGACAGCACCGGCCGGTCGACGGCGTCGTGGACGGCGTAGAGGTCGACGACGTTGAACCACGCGGGCGCGACGCCGGCGACGAACACGTACCGGACGTCCTCGCGGTCGAGGCGGTCGTAGCACTCGACGACCGCGTCGGTGGCGTCGAGGCCGCCGACCGTACACGACGCGAAGGAGAAGCCGTCGGCGACGCGGGACGCGCGCACGACCGCGCCGGCGAGCGTCGACTCGCGGCCGCGGTAGGACTCGGCGACGCCGAGCGCGCGCGTCCCGGACTTCACGCTACGGTCCCCTCGGGCGGACTCGCTACTCGCCCTTGATGTCCTGCAGGCGGTCGAGCAGTTCGTCGTTCGACGCGCCGATCTCGTAGCTCACGTCCCCCGAGTGCTCGTATTCGGCCGTGTCGAGCCCCTCGTCGGCGTCGATGTCCTCTGAGTCGAGAGACTGGTTCTCCTGTTCGGACTCGTCGTAGCTCCCGAAACCCATGGTACACTCGAACGTAGGCGGTCCCGGGTGAAAAGTCCCCCGCCGAATTGGGCGTCACCACTCATAAACCCCGTCGGTTTTACACGGCCCGCGGCCGTCGGTCGACGCATGGACGTCACCAACGTCACGCGGGACGCCGAGTCGTTCACGTGCAACGCCTACCTCGTCGACGGCGACCGCACGACGCTCGTCGACGCGGGCGCCTACGGCGGCGTCGTCGACGAGGTCCGCCGCCGCGTCGACGGCCTCGACCGCGTCGTGCTCACCCACCAGCACGGCGACCACGTCGAGGCGCTCGGCGCGGTCGTGGACGCCTTCGACCCCGACGTGTACGCGTACGGGGCCCACGACCTCCGGACGCACGAACTCGCCGACGGGGACCGCGTGACGGTCGGCAGCGACGACTTCGAGGTCGTGTTCACGCCCGGGCACGCCCCCGACCACGTCTCGCTGGTCTCCGAGACCGCGCTGTTCTCCGGGGACGTGGTCGTCCACGACGACGGCGCGTTCGACGACGGGAGCTTCGGCCGCACCGACCTCCCCGGGCAGTCCCGCGACCGACTCGTCGACAGCATCCGCGACCTCCTCGACAGGATGCCGGCGACCGTCGAGGACATGTACTCGGGCCACGGCGGGGAGTTCCACGGCGACGTCCGCGCGGTCGTCGAGCGCGCGCTCGAGCGCGCCGAGCGCCGCGAACCCAAGTACCCGGAGGAGTAGCGTCGGCCGCGGCGAGCCCGAGTACCCGGAGGAGTAGCGTCGGCCGCGCCGCTGGTCTGCCAGCGGCTGTCACACCACGAGAACCCTTTTCTCCGCGGTTCGCGTCCGTCGGAGTATGCCCGGCAGACCCTTCCTCGAGGGCGAGACCGTCGACCTCTGCGCGGTCAGCGAGGACGACCTGGAGTTCCTCCGGGAGACCCTCAACGACCCCGCCGTCTGGCCGACCCTGTCCGCCCGCAACCCCCTCACCGAACGGCAGGAACGCGAGTGGTACGAGGAGCACGCCAGCGCCGACGACGGCAACGTGAACTTCGTCGTCGCCGTCGACGGCGACCCCGTCGGTACCGTCGGCGTCCACGGCGTCGACGACGTCGACGGGAGCGCCGAACTCGGCATCTTCCTCGCCGAGCAGTACTGGGGGAACGGCTACGGCACCGAGGCCGCGCGGCTCGCCACCGACTACGCGTTCCGCCAGCACCGCCGCCACCGCGTCGTCGCGCGCGTCTTCGAGGGCAACGACGCCTCGGCGCGCATCTGGGAGACGCTCGGCTACGAACTCGAGGGCGTCCACCGCGACGAGGTCTACGTCGACGGCGAGTACCGGGACGTCCGGTACTACGCGGTCCTAGAGGACGAGTGGCGCGAGAGCTGACCGCGGGGCGTTACGCAGACCGGCGCTCCGTGGCCTTCGGGCGGAGGCGCTTGTAGCCGCACTTCCGGCACTCGGTCGCGCGCTTCGGGTTGCGGGCGTTACACCGCATGCAGATCTGCTTCTCGAGCAGGCGTTCCTCGATACTCTGGCTCATGCGCCGGGATTCGCCGCGGACGCGTTTAAGCGTTTAGGAACGACCGCGACCGGTCGCGCCGCCCGCGCCTGGCGACCAGCAGTCACTCCTCGAGGCGGGCGGCCAGCCGGTCGCGGAGAATCGTGCGGTGGCAGCGCTTCTCGTCGGTGTTCTCGAAGCAGACGAGCGCCAGCGACTCGCCGCCCGCCAGCCGCGCCGCGAGGGCCCCGAGCGCGTCCCGCGCGTCGGCGTCCCCCTCGAGGTGCTCGCGGTACCGCTGCGCGAAGTCGACGCCCCGCCACGCCCGCCGGTTCGCCTCGGCGCCGCCGACGCCGTCGGCCTCGAGTTCGCGCTCGCGGGCCTTGGCGTCCTCGAGCAGCGGTTCGGGCGGCGCGAGCGCCGGGGCGTTCTCGTCGACGGCCGCCGAGAACCAGCCCGTCGGCCGCCGCACGACGCCGACGAGCGTCGCGTCCCCGGGGACGTCGGCGGTGTCGTGCTGGAGCGCCGCGACGTACGTGTCCGCGAGGCCCCCGGTCACGCCCGCTCGCCTCCGCTGTCTCCCTCGCCTGCGGCCTCGCCGCCGACCGGTTCCTCGTCCGCGAGGTAGTCGTCCTGCACCGCGACCACGTCGCCGGAGTCCTCGCACTCGGCGTACCGCCGCAGCGGCTCCTCGTTCAGGTCGAGGAACGTCTGCCCCCACGTGAACTTCGAGAGGATTCGCTCGGCGTGCTCGCGCTCCCCGAGGATGGCGAGCGCGCCCGCGAACGCCTCCACGGTGTTCAGCTGGAACGGGTTCCCGTAGTTCACGGGGTTCGCGGCGACGAGGAACGGGAGCGCGCGGTGCTGGCCGCTCATCTCGAACATCGCTCTCCCAGCGGTCTCCCACGAGCAGTCCAGCGCCACCAGCCGGTCGTGGTCGGCGTCCGCCGGCGACAGCGCCACGTCCGCGTGCGGATTCAACACCACCCCGTACGGCGTCGCCCGCGCGGACTCGTGCAGGACGGCCTCGTCGAAGCGCGCGAGCCTGCGCGCCGTGCACTTCGCGGGGTCGTCGTCGCCCTCGTAGCGAACGTGGAGGTCCACGCGCCCAGTTCGCACCGGCCGGACTAAAGCGGCGCGCTCGCGCCGGGCCGCCCCCGGTTTCTTGTCCGGCCGCGTCCACGCTGCGAGCATGGACGCCGCCGCGCTCGCGCAGACGTACTACGACGCCATCGACGACGGCGACTACGACGCGCTCCGCGAGGCGCTCGCGCCCGACTTCCAGCACGTCCGCCCGGACCGCACGCTCGACGGCCGGGACGCCTTCGTCGCGTTCATGCGCGACGACCGGCCGCGGACCGACACCAGCCACGTCGTGGACGCCGTCTACGAGGGCGCAGACGGCGTCGCGGCGCGCGGCCGCCTCCTCGGTCCCGAGGGGGAACTGTTCGCGTTCGTCGACGTCTTCGAGACCGCGGACGGCGCCATCGCGGCGGTGCGGACGTACGCCAGCGACGTGGACGCGACCGCCACGACCGACTGAGCGCGGCCGACGCGCCGGCGCCGGACTGCGACCGGCCGCTCGCATCAGGGACAACGCGTTTCCGGGCGCGCCGCGAACCGACCGGTCCGATGGCACGCACGCGCAGGCGGTTCCTCGCCGCCGTCGGCGCCAGCGCGACGCTCGCCGGGTGCGTCGTCGGCGCGCCGCGGGGCGACCCCCGGTATCGGCTGTCGGTCCGCGTCGTCGGCGAGCCCGACGACCCGTTCCGGTTCGACGCGGCGGTGCGCCGGGCCGCGGCGACGAACTGGTCGCCGCTCGCGCTCCGCGTCACCTACGAGAACGCGCGCCCGGCCGACGACGAACGCGAGTCGGTCGCGCCGCGGTCGCCGGTGCGGTTCGGCGAGCCGCCGGCCGACGTCGCGTTGCTCGACCCCGACGCCGCGTACGAACAGGCCGAACCCGGCTGCTGGACGCCCGAGGCCGACGGCGTCGGCGCGCTCCTCGGCGAACTGGACCTCTCGGACCTCCCGCCGGGGACCACCGCTCACTTCGACTACGAACTCTGGGGGACGCCGCGGGACGAGCACGTTGACCGGTGCCTCCGGCCCGGCGCGCACCGGATCCCGATGCGGTTCGGGCTCGGCGCCGAACTCGAGGCCGTCGTCGAAGCGCCGTGACTACTCGCGCTCGCCGGCGCCGAGCGCGCTCTCGCCGACCTTCGGCGACCCCTCGATGACCTCCGTGCCGCCCATGTACGGCTGGAGGGCTTCCGGCACGTCGACGGTGCCGTCCTCGTTCTGGTAGTACTCGAGGATGGCGACGACGACGCGCGGAATCGCCAGCCCCGAGCCGTTCAGCGTGTGGACGTACTCCGCGCTCTCGTGGCGCTCCGGCCGGTACCGGATGCCGGCGCGCCGCGCCTGGAAGTCCTCGAAGTTCGACACCGACGACACCTCCAGCCAGCGGCCGCCGAGTTCGGGGCCGTCGTCCATGTCGTCGGCGGGCGCCCACACCTCGATGTCGTACTTCTTCGCCTGCGTGAACCCCAGATCGCCCGTGCACATCTCGAGGATGCGGTACGGGAGTTCGAGGCGCCGCAGGACCTCCTCGGCCTCGTCGACGAGCGCCTCGAAGCGCTCGTACGACTCGTCGGGCTCGACGAAGTTCACCATCTCCACCTTGTTGAACTGGTGGACGCGCACGATCCCCCGGGTCTCCGTGCCGTGCTCGCCGGCCTCGCGGCGGAAGTTCGGCGTGTACGCCTGGTGCTTGATGGGGAGGTCGTCGCTGAGCAGGATCTCCTCGCGGTACATGTTCGTCACCGGGACCTCCGCCGTGGGGAGCAGCCAGAGGTCGTCGTCGTCGTAGTCGGCGTCGTTGTCGCCGCCGATGCGGTAGGCGTCCTCGACGAACTTCGGGAACTGGCCGGTGCCCTCCATCGCCTTCGAGTTCACCGGAATCGGCGGGAAGACGTCCTCGTAGCCCTGCTCGCGGTGGACGTCGAGCATGAACTGGACGAGGGCGTGCTCGAGGCGCGCGCCCTCGCCCTTCGCGAAGTAGAAGCCGCCGCCGGCGACCTTCGCGCCGCGGTCGAAGTCCAGGACGTCGAGGTCCTCGCCGAGGTCGTAGTGCGGGACGACCTCGTCGGGGAGGTCCCGCAGGTCGTCGAAGAGCTCGCGGCGGCGCTCGACGTTCTCGGTCTCGTCGGCGCCCACCGGGACGTCCTCGTGGGGGACCATCGGGAGCGTCAGCAGCTTCCGCTCGAGTTCGGCCTCGAGTTCGTCGGCGCGCGCCTCGACGTCCTCCAGTTCGGCCTTGAGCTGCTGGGAGCGCTCGATGGCGTCCTCGGCGGCCTCGTCGTCGCCCGCCTGCTTGAGTTCGCCGATGGTCGAGGAGACCTCGTTGCGCTCGTGGCGGAGCTCGTCGCCGCGGGCCTTCAGCTCGCGCCACTCCTCGTCCACCGCCAGGATGCGGTCGAGGTCCGCGTCCACGCCCTTCTTCTCGAGGGCGGCCCGGACCTCGTCGGGGTGTTCGCGGACGTACTGTCTGCTCAGCATTTACTCGACGTTGCGCGCCGCGCGGCAAGAACGTATCGCATCCCCGTCACGCCCTCACACCATCCCTGCGTGGTCGGCGACGGCGAACACGACGAACGCGAGCACGCCGGCGATGACCGGGGTCGCCAGCCACGTGGAGACGATGCGCTTCGTGACCCGCTTGTCGTAGAGGTCGAGGGTGTCGGCCTCCCAGGCCGCCCGCTCGTCGGCGTCGAGTTCGCGGCCGGACAGCGTCTCCTCGAGGGGGATGCGGCGGCTCGCGCGCCCCCAGCCGAGGCCGATGACGCACATCGTCGCGGTGATGGCGAGGCTCGCCGGGATGCCCGCCCACGAGAGGCCCGTGATGACGGTGGCGGCGACGACTTCCACGACGAGCGCGGCCTCCACGGGGAGGTCCGTGATGTCGTTCCCGACCGTCTCCATCGTGCGCGGTCCGAGCACGAACGCGCCCGCGCCGATGGCGGCGGCGCCGACGAGCACGCCGGGCGTCATCCCGAGCTGGCCGCTCCCGACCAGCGGCGCCACCGCGTTCGCGACGTTACTCGCGCCCGCCGAGAACGCCATGTAGCAGCCGACGCCGACGGTCAGCGCCTGGCCGAGGCGGCGTCGGCCCGGCGACTGGAAGTCCAGGACTGCGGCGATGCGGTCGTACCAGTACCGGCCGACGACGGCCGCGACCCAGAACGCGCCGATGGACGAGACCACCCACCACGTGACGACTTCGCCGACGACGCTCCAGTCGAGCACTCCGAGGGCGGCGCCCATGCCGACGACGGCGCCGACCGCGGTCTGGCTGGTGCCGACGGACACGCGGGCGAGGTTCCCGACGAGGATGCCGACGCCGATGAACAGGAGGACGCCGATGGACGCCCCGAGCGTGAAGTACTCCGCCGGCACGAACTCCGTGCCCAGCGTGTCCACGACGGCGGGGCCGACCGCGAGTCCACCCGCGAACACGAACACCGCCATCAGCATCGACGCCGCGCGCATGGACAGCGCGCCGCTGCCGGTCGCCGGGCCGAACGCGACGCCGGTCGACGACCCGCCGACGTTGACCCCGACGAACACCGCGGCGACGAGGCCGACGACGAACAACACCGAGAGCGCCATACGGGCGACCGAAGGGACGGCACCCAGATATTGCTTTCCGCGCCGGCAGGCGGTCCGTCAGGCACGGCCCGCCGCGCTCTCCGGTGCGGTCGCCGGGATCGGCGGGAGGGCCGGACGCGTGCCGTTTCGCCGGGAGCGACGGCGAAACCGACGCGTGCCGTCTCGCGAGGGGTGGACGGCCCTGGACGGACTGGCGTCTCGCGAGGGGCGGACGGCCGGGACGCGAACGCTTTTCGGGCGCGCGCGCCGAGTCGGCGGTATGGCAATCGGCGACGTCTTCGAGGTCGAGGACTGCACCGGCGTCTCCTACGTGGACACCGGCATGTACGACACCGCCGAGTACGGCTCCGTCTACGTGGTGGACGCCGACCGGCCCGCCATCGTGGACACGGGCATCGGCACGAACTACGAGCGCGTACTCGACGCGCTCGAGGAGGTCGGGGTCGGCCGCGAGGACCTGGAGGCGATCCTGGTGACTCACGTCCACCTCGACCACGCGGGCGGCGCCGGCTACGTCGCCGCGGAGTGCCCGAACGCGGACGTCTACGTCCACGAGGTCGGCGCGCCCCACCTCGTCGACCCCGGGCGCCTGGTCGTGGGGACCAAGGAGGCGGTCGGCGACCAGTGGCAGTACTACGTCGAACCGGAGCCGGTGCCCGAGGACCGAATCGTCGAACTCACCGACGGCGACACCGTCGACCTCGGCTCACGCGAGGTGACCGCCCACCACGTGCCCGGGCACGCCCCCCACCAGGTCGTCTTCGAGGACCACGCCGACGACGCCGTCTTCACGGCGGACGCCGCCGGCATCTGGGTGCCCAGCCAGGACCGCGTCCGGGAGACGAGTCCGCCGCCGAACTTCGACCTCCAGCAGTGCATCACCGACGTCGAGCTGATCCGCCGCCTCGACCCCGAGGTGTTGCTGTACGCGCACTTCGGCCCGGGCCCCGAGGACGTGGACGCCGTGCTCCGGCAGTACGAGCAGGTCCTCGACGACTGGGTGGAGACCGTGAAACGCGAGGTCGTCGAGCGCGGCAGCGAGGCGGCCGCCGTCGACCACCTCGCCGCGACGAACGACGTCGCCGACGTCTGGGGGGAGGGGAAGGCCCGCGAAGAAACTGCGATGAACGTCCGCGGAGTTCTCCACTACCTTAAGACCCGCGAGAGCCAGTGACACCCATGGGCTTCCGCGAGGCGGAACGCGACTACGAGGACGAGGTGACGGGGCAGACGACGCTCCCGCGAATGTTCGAGGACGCGGCGGCGCGGTACACCGACCGGCGCGCGCAGGGGTACAAGGGCGGCGTCTACGACCGCACGCTCACCCCCGACGTGTTCCCGCCCGCGCCGGACGGCGACTACGCCCACGTCACGTACGGCGAGATGCGGGACGTCGTGCGCAACCTCGCCGCCGGCTTCCGCGACCTCGGCGTCGCGGCCGGCGACCGCGTCGGCATCTTCGCGCACACCCGCATGGAGTGGGCGCAGTCGGACTTCGCGGTCCTCGCGGCGGGCGGCGCCGTCACCACCGTCTACGCGAGCTCCAGCCCCCGGCAGGTCGAGCACCTGCTCGGCGACAGCGACGCCACCGGCGTCGTCGTCGAGGGCGAGGACGAACTCGACCGCGTCCGCGAGGTCGAGGGCGCCCTCGACCTCGAGTTCGTCGTCACGATGGACCGCGTCGCCGACGACGACGCCGTCCCCCTCTCCGAGGTCTACGAGCGCGGCCAGGACGCCTACGACCGCGACGCCTACGAGGGCTGGCTCGACGACCGCGACTACGGGGACCTCGCGAGCCTCATCTACACCTCGGGCACCACGGGCAAGCCGAAGGGCGTCGCGCTCAGCCACCGGAACTTCCGCGAGAACGTCAACCAGTGCCGCAAGCGGTTCGGCCCCCGCCCCGACAGGGGCGACGTCCCCGCCATCACCGCGGACTCGCGGGTCGTCTCCTACCTCCCGCTCGCGCACGTCTTCGAGCGGCTCTCCGGGCACTTCCTGATGTTCGCGTCGGGCGCGCACGTCTGCTACGCGGAGTCCCCGGACACGCTCCGCGAGGACTTCGGGCGCTGCGAACCCACGTCGGGCACGAGCGTCCCCCGGGTCTACGAGAAGCTCTTCGACGCCGTCCGCGAGCAGGCGACCGAGTCCCCGACGAAAGAACGCATCTTCGAGTGGGCGACGGACGTCGGCCGCGAGTACCACGAGACCGACGACCCGGGGCTGGCGCTGCGCGCGAAGCGCGCGGTCGCCGACAAACTCGTCTTCGAGAAGGTCCGGGACGCCCTCGGCGGCGAGGTTGAGTTCTTCATCTCCGGCGGCGGGTCGCTGTCCCCGGAGCTGTGCTCGCTGTACCACGGCATGGGCCTCCCCATCCTCGAGGGGTACGGCCTCACGGAGACCAGCCCCGTCCTCACGGTGAACCCGCCCGAGCGCCCGCAGGTCGGCACCATCGGGCCGGCGCTCCCGGCGACCGACCTCCGGGTCGACGGGTCGGTGGTCGGCGCCGAGCAGCGCGACAGCCACGACGGCGACGTCGGCGAACTCCTGGCGCGCGGCCCGCAGGTGTTCGACGGCTACTGGGGGCTCGAAGAGGAGACCGAGCAGGCGTTCGCGGAGCTCGACGGCGACGAGTGGTTCCGCACGGGCGACGTCGTCGAGATCCGCGACGACGGCTACGTCCGGTTCCTCGAGCGCGCGAAACAGATTCTCACGCTCTCGACGGGGAAGAACGTCGCGCCCGGCCCCATCGAGGACGCGTTCGCCGCCAACCCGCTCGTCGAGCAGGCGATGGTCGTCGGCGACAACCGGAAGTTCGTCTCCGCGGTCATCGTCCCGAACTTCGAGGGCGTCCGCAAGTGGGCGGCGAGCAACGACGTCGACCTCCCCGAGGACCCGGCCGGCGTCTGCCGGGACGACCGCGTGGAGGCGCGCATCCAGCAGGCCGTCGACGAGGTCAACGAGCGCTTCGAGTCCTACGAGCAGATCAAGCGGTTCCGGCTCGTCCCCACGGAGTTCTCGGAGGACAACGGCCTCCTCACGCCAACGATGAAGAAGAAGCGCCGGAACATCCTCGAGAAGTTCGCCGACGAGATCGGCGACATGTACGCCGACGACTGACAGCCCCTCCGTCCGCCGGCAGCCGCGACTGCCCGCCGGAAGCCCTTCCGTCCGCCGGCAGCCGCGACCGCCAGCCGGCAGCGCGACGGCCGCTGCCGCGACCCGGCGCTTTAAGGGTCGCGGCGGTGAACCACGGGACGATGCAGGCACCGGAGGAGTCGCCGTGAGCTCCGAACTCATCCCGCTGGTCGCGACCATCATCGCGCTCGGCGTCGCCGCGCAGGTGCTCGCCGACCGCCTCCAGGTGCCGAGCGTGCTGTTCTTCGTCGTCGCCGGCATCGTCGTCGGCCCCGAGGTGCTGGGCGTCGTCACGCTGGACGCGCTCGGCGGCGCGGAGACGCTGTCCGGCATCGTCGGCCTCTCGGTCGCCATCATCGTCTTCGAGGGGGCGTTCCACCTGAAGCTCTCGAAGCTCCGGGAGGCGCCGGGCGCCGCCGTCCGCCTCACCACCATCGGCGCCGCCATCTCGCTGCTCGGGACGGCGCTCGCGGTCCGCCTGTTCCTCGACGCCCGCTGGGACATGGCGTTCCTCGTCGGCAGCCTCCTGGTCGCCACCGGCCCGACGGTCATCACGCCCATCCTCGACATCGTGCCCGTGCGCAACCGCGTCGGCGCCGCCCTCGAGACGGAGGGCGTCGTCAACGACGTCACGGCCGCCATCCTCGCCGTCGTCGTCTTCCGCGTCGTCAACAACCCCGGGTTCACGACGGCGCAGGTCGTCGAGGACTTCACCGTCCGCCTGGGCGTCGGCGTGCTGTTCGGACTGCTCGTCGCCGCCGCGGTCTGGTACCTCCTCGACCACGTCGACCTCTCCCGGGGGAACGCCCCGCAGAACGCCCGCCTCGTCGTGCTCGCCGGCGCGCTCGTCGCGTACGGCGGCGCCGACTTCATGCGCACCGAGGCGGGCATCGCCGCGGTCGCCACCGCCGGGATGGTGCTGGGGAACGCCGACCTCCCGTACGAGGAGGAGATCGAGGCGTTCAAGGGCGACGTGACGCTGGTCGTCCTCTCGTTCGTCTTCATCGCGCTCGCGGCCCTGTTGTCCTTCGAGAACCTCCTCGCGCTCGGCGTCGGCGGCCTCGCCGTCGTCGCGGTCGTCGCGTTGCTCGTGCGGCCGCTCGGCGTCCTCCTGTCGACGCGCGGCGACCGCTACACGCTCGCCGAGCGCACGTTCATGAGCGCGGTCGGGCCGCGCGGCATCATCCCCGCCTCGGTCGCGACGCTGTTCGCGGTCGAACTGCAGGGCAACGGCATGGAGCCGGCCGCCGACCTCCTGGTCGGCGTCGTCTTCCTCGTCATCCTCCTGACCGTCGTCTTCGAGGGAGGGTTCGCCAGGCACATCGCAGAAGCACTCGAAGTGATCCCAATGCGTGTCATCATCGTCGGCGGCGGCACCGTCGGTCGCGCGCTCGCCGAGCGCCTCGAAGACCGCGGTGAGAACGTCGTCCTCGTCGAATCGGACGCACAGATGGTCGAACGGGCGCGCAACGAGGGGTTCACCGTCCACCACGGGGACGGCACGGACACCGAGGAGCTGCGCTCGGCCGGCGCGGAGAACGCCCGCATCGTCGTCGCCGCCACCGGTGACGACGACGTGAACCTCCTCGTCGCCCAGCTCGCGGACTCGAAGTTCGACGCCGACACCATCATCGCCCGCGCGAACAACCCGGACAACGTCGACGCGTTCGAGGACCTCGGCGTCCGCACCGTCTCGTCGTCGATGGCGACCGCGTGGGGAATCGACAACCTCATCGAGCGCCCCGCGCTCGCCAACTGGATGACCGAGATCGGCCGCGCCGGCGACGTCCAGGAGGTCGAGGTCACCTCCGAGGACATCATCGGGAAGACGGTCGACGAACTCGACGAGGAGCTGCCGAACGGCGCGATCATCGCGCTCGTCGGCCGCGACGGCGACAACCAGGTGCCGACCGGGGACTTCACGCTCCAGCGCGGCGACCACCTCACGTTCCTCGGGCGGAAGGACGCGGTCCGCGACGCCCTCGAGTGGTGTCACCCCCACGACTGATGGCGCCGCTCCCCCACGACTGACGGCGCCGCTCTCACTCGCGCTCGCGTACCGTCCCGGGAGTGCCGAGTGTCGACCACCGGCGTGCCGGGCGTCGGCTACCGGACGCGTGGCCCGTCGACCAGTGGGGTGCTACGCGTCGTCCTCGTGGACGCGCCACGTGAACAGGCTCTCGAAGACGTAGTTGACGAACATCGCGACGCCGATGGCGCCGCCCTTCACGGCGACCAGCCAGAGGTCGACGCCGGCGACCGCGAGCTCCACGGACACGCCGTAGAACACCGCGACGAACAGCACGTACTGGAGCGTCGACCCGCCGGCGCGCACGACGTGCGAGCGCAGCAGCCGCCTGCCGAGCGACCGCGCGTCCATCGCGCCCTCGCCGGCGAACGTCCAGCGCTCGTTCACCGCGAACATCACGAGGATGGCCGTCTCGATGCTGGCGACGTTCGCGTACGCCGCCGGCACGCCGAACGCCGACGTCAACAGCACGAGCGTCGTCACGTCGAACGCAGCGCCGACGGCGCCGACGGAGACGAACTGCCCGAACCGGACCGTCGACGCCAGCGCCTCGAATCGGTCCGGGACGGCCGAACGCAGCCGGTCGTCCGCCGTCATCGGTGCCGGTCGACGAGCGCGGGCGGTTCGTCGCGGTGGGCCGCGAGCGCCTCGTGGAGCGTGCTGTCCCGCAGCCGCTTCGCGCGGTGGCGGGCCGCCAGCAGCGCGCGGAACAGCGCCAGCGGCGTCCGCACCGGCGACACCGTCGACCCGGGCTGGTCCTCCCACGCGATGGGGACCTCCGTCACGCGGAGGTCGAGCGCGCCCGCGATGGCGACGAGTTCGACGTCCCACGCGAACCCCGCCTCGTAGAGGTGCGGGCGGACCTGCTGCCAGCCCGCCGCCGTGACGGCTTTCGCGCCGCACTGGTAGTCGTAGAGGCTGACGTCGAGCAGGCGACCGGCCAGCCACGCGAACCCGTCGCCGAGGAACCGCCGCGCGAACGTCTGGTGGCTCGCGACCTCGGCGTCCGGGTGGCGCCGCGACCCGACGGCGAGGTCGGCGTCGCCGTCGAGCACGGGCGCCAGCACCGCCGCGAGGGAGTCGGCGGGCGTCGCGCCGTCGGCGTCCGCGAACGCCAGGACGTCGGTGTCCAGCGCCTCGAACCCGGCCGTGACCGCGGCGCCCTTCCCGCGCCGCCGGTCGGCGTTGTTGACGGTCGCCGACGTCTCGCGGATGGCGTCGACCGCGGCCGCCGACCCGGCGTCGAGTTCGACGTGCAGGCGCTGGGGGTCCAGCGTCTCCTGGAGCGCGTCGAGGTACGCCACGAGCGCCTCGACGTCCGGGTCGTAGGCGGGGACGACGACGCCGACCGAACGCATCGCTCGGAGAGACTCGGGACAGCGGTATGAATCTCGTGGTATCGGCCCGGCGGACCGACCGCCGGACGGGGACCGGGGCTTACCGCTCGAACGTGATGGCAGCGCCCTGGCCGAAGCCGACGCACAGCGTCGCGAGCCCCCTCTCGGCGTCCCGTTTCTGCATCTCGTGGAGCAGCGTGACGGGGAGGCGCGCGCCGCTCGCGCCCAGGGGGTGGCCGATGGCGATGGCGCCGCCGTTGACGTTGAACCGCTCGTTGTCGACGCCGAGTTCGTCCCGCGAGTAGACGGTCTGGGACGCGAACGCCTCGTTGAGTTCGACGAGGTCGAACTCGTCGATGGACTGGCCGGTGCGCTCCAGTAGCCCCCTCGTCGCCGGCACCGGCCCGATGCCCATCACCTCGGGGTCGACGCCAGCGACGTTGTGGTCGCCGACGCGCGCGAGCACGTCCAGGCCGTACTCGTCGGCGAACGCCTCGCTCGTGACGAGCGTCGCCGCCGCGCCGTCCGAGATCTGGCTGGCGTTGCCCGGCGTGACGGTGCCGTCGCTCTTGAAGACGGTCGGGAGCTTGCTCAGCGCCTCCATGGAGGTGTCCCGCCGGATGCCCTCGTCCTCCTCGACGAGGCCGTCGTCGGTCTCGACGGGCACGAGTTCGTCGTCGAAGCGTCCGGAGTCGGTCGCCTCCGCGGCGCGCCGCTGGCTCTGGAGCGCGTACTCGTCCTGCTGTTCGCGGCTGACGCCGTGGCGTTCGGCGACCGCCTCCGCGGTCATCCCCATCTGGAGCGCCGGGACGTTGTAGTGCTCGGAGAGCTCCGGGTGGAGGTACTGGTAGGAGTCGCCGTCCATCGGCACCCGGCTCATGTTCTCGACGCCGCCCGCGACGATGGCGTCGCGCTGGCCAGCGGCGATGGAGTCGGCGGCGCGCATGATGGCCTCCATCGAGGACGCACACCAGCGGTTGATCGAGGCCGCCGGCACGTCCTCGCCGAGGTCCGAGAGGAGCGCGATGACGCGCGCGACGTTGTTGTCCTGCTCGCTGCGCTGCTGGGCGACGCCCCACTGGAGGTCGTCGACGTGGTCGCTGGTGAGGCCGTGCTCGTCGAGGATGTGGTCGACGAGCGTGACCGAGAGGTCCTCGCTGCGGACGTCCGCGAACGCGCCGTCCTCCTTGCCCTGTGGCGTTCGGTACGCCGCCGCGATGACCGGGGTGGTGTCGCTTCCCATACCTCCGTCTTGCGTCGACACACCTTAAACCTCAGACAACGCGGCGCCTCCTGCTGGCCGTTTACTCGTGGAGTGAGACACCGGTCGCACTCATCGGAAAGCGTTTATCGCCCCCGTCGCAACGCCGTGGTATGTCTCGGTCCCGTGGCGACCGGCGCGCCGGCCGGCGGGTCGCCGTCGCGCTCGCCGCTCTCGCGGCCGTCGCCCTCCTGGCGCGCGTCTGGAACCTCGGCTGGCGGGTCGCCCACCAGGACGAGGCCCGGGTCGCGCACTGGACGCTGCACTACATGGACGTCGGCGCGTGGACGTACCGCCCCATCATCCACGGGCCGTTCCTCCCGCACGTCAACGGCGTCCTCTTCGACCTCCTCGGGGCCTCCGACTTCACGATGCGGCTGGTGGTCGCGGTCGCGGGCGCGGGTCTCGTGGTGACGCCGTGGCTGCTCCGCGAGCGGCTGTCGCGGCCGGAGGTCGTCGCCGTCGCGCTGTTCTTCGCGGGCAACCCCCTGTTGCTGTACTACTCGCGGTTCATGCGCAACGACCTCCTGCTCGCGGCGTTCATGTTCGCGGCGTTCGGGCTGTTCGTGCGCGCCCTCGACACCGGGAAGGCGCGGTACCTGTACGCGGCGGCGCTGCCGTTCGGGCTCGCGTTCACCACCAAGGAGAACGCGCTCCTCTACCCGGTGTGCTGGCTGGGCGCGCTCGCGCTCGTCCTCGACGGCCGCCTCGTGCTCGCGAGCGCCGCCGACGAGAGCCGCTTCGACGTCGCGAAGGCGGCCGCCGTCCGCGCGGCCCGCGCGGCGTGGCGGTACAAGCTCCACCTCGGGGCCGCACTCGTCGAGTTCGCCGTGGTCGTGGTGGCGTTCTACGCGCCGAAGCCCGGCCTCTACGAGGGCCTGCGGAACCCCGAACTGTTGCCCGGCGTCCTGCGGCGGGCGACCCTGGGCTCGTGGAGCGAGTTCATGCGGCTGTGGGGGTCGACGGACATGCAACAGCACTCCTACGTCGAGTTCCTGAAACACGACCTGACGGTGCTGGCGGTCGGCGCGACCGCGCTCGTCGCGTTCGCCGTCGTCGGCTTCCTCCACGAGCGGTACGCCACCGACGAGCCGCGGCCCGTCGTCGCGGCCTGCTTGTACTGGGGCGCGTTCAGCGTCTACGGCTACCCGGCGGTCGCGGACATCTCGGCCGCGTGGTCGATGATCAACGCCGTCGTCCCGCTCGCCGTTCCCGCGGGCGTCGGCGCCGCCCTCGTCTTCGAGCGCGGCCGCGCCGCCGTCGCCGCCGGCAACGCGCCCGCCGCGCGCGCCGCGGCCATCGTGCTCGTGGTCGCCGCCGCGGGCACGGGCGCGGTCGCCGCGCAGACGACGTACGCGAACGCGCAGGGCCCGGACAACCCCCTCGTGCAGTACGCCCAGCCGTCCGGCGAGATGCAGCCCACGCTCCGCGAGGTCCACGCGGCCTCCGAGCGCAACGACGGCGTCGACGTGCTGTTCTACGGCGAGGAGTTCTACAACGACGCCGAGGACGAGCGGTCGGTGTCGCTGAACCTCACACACGGCGGCTACGAGGGGTGGTTCGACCGCCTGCCGCTGCCGTGGTACTTCGAGCGCTACGGGTCGAACGTCTCCAGCACGCTGCAGTCCGAGACCATCGTCGAACGGCAGCCCCCCGTCGTCGTCATGCTCGAGAGCGACGAGTCCCAGCTGGAGGTCGACCTCGCCGAGCACGGCTACTCGCGGTCCGTCCACCAGGGCTACCAGTACGCGCGGCCGGTGGTGTTCTACGTCCACGAGAACGCGACGGCGTGACGCCGTCGTCCGCGATGGCGTCGAGCGCGTGACGGTGTCCGCGGTCCGCGGCGGCGTCGAGCGCGTGACGGTCCGAGTGCTCACCGGGAGCGCCGAGGCGACTGCGACGCCCTTATGCGCCCCCGGGGGATAGCTTACGGTTAGTGACTGCAGCGCTCGACGTCGTCGAATTCCTGTTGACCGCTCGCGTCTACGAGAAGCACGGGGACCTCGACGAGAACGACCTGCCGCCGGCCCACCGGAGCGCGCTGTGGGCCGACGACGGCGTACCGCGACCGCCGAAGACGACCGAGGACGCCGTCCGCGAGGGCAGCGGCGTCGACGACCCCTGGGACGCCGTCTCCGGGCTGATGTTCACGGACCGGGACACGTTCGCGGGGAACGTCAGCCTCGTCGACGACGAACTGGCCATCGACTGGTTCGTCGAGCGCGCGGACGCCGACCGCGTCCGCGAGAACCCCGTGCTGGCGTTCGTGCTCGACGACGAGTTCGACGTGGACTACGAGGCCGCCCGCGAGGCGAACCGGCCGGTCCAGGCCGACCCCCAGTACATCGACGGCCTGCTCGGCGAGTACTTCGACGGCGACGACGAGGAGATGCTGGACCTCGTGGAGGTCCGGTCGCCGGCGGAGATCGACGTCACCCTCGACGACATCGTGCTCACCGACGAGCAGGAGGCCGAGATCTCGAAGGTGGCGAAGGCCATCGAGCACCGGGACTACCTCGCGACCATCGGCCTCAGCGAGATCGGGAAGCTCCTGTTCGTGGGGCCGCCGGGAACGGGGAAGACGTCGACCGCGCGCGGGCTCGCCCACCAGCTCGACCTGCCGTTCGTGGAGGTGAAGCTGTCGATGATCACGAGCCAGTACCTCGGCGAGACCGCGAAGAACGTCGAGAAGGTCTTCGAGGTGGCGAAGCGGCTGTCGCCGTGCATCCTCTTCATGGACGAGTTCGACTTCGTCGCGACGACGCGCACCGGCGACGAGCACAACGCCATCAAGCGCGCGGTCAACACGCTGTTGAAGTCCATCGACGAGGTCAGCCTCGTCAACGACGACGTGTTGCTCATCGGCGCGACCAACCACCCCGACGAGCTGGACGCGGCGGCGTGGCGGCGCTTCGACGAGATCCTGTCGTTCCCGCGGCCGGACGAGGGGATGCGCGCGGAGATCCTGGAGGTCGTCACGCGCGAACTCGACGTCGAGGGCTTCGACCCCCAGGAGCTCGCCGCGGAGACCGACGGCCTCACGGGCAGCGACCTCCGGCTGGTGCTCCGGGAGGCCGTCCTCGACGCGCTCGTGGAGGACCGCACGACGCTCACGCAGGCCGACCTCGTGGACGCCGTCGAGGACTTCGAGGACCGCGACCACCTCCGCAACCTCGACACGCTCGAGGAGGCCATCGACGACCCGGACGCCGCCGCGGCGAACGGCGGGCAGGCGCACGACCACGACCACGACCACGGCGAGGGCGACGGCCACGACCACGGCGAGGGCGACGGCCACGACCACGGCCGGGACCGGGACGCCGAATGAGGGTCACGCTGCTCGGCACCGGGGACACGACGGGGACGCCGACGCCGGGCTGCGACTGCGACACCTGCGAGGCGGCCCGCGAGCGCGGCGTCGAGCGCACGCGGTTCGCCGTCCACGTCGCGTCCGACGACGGGGAGGACGCGCTCCTGCTTGACTTCAGCCCGGACTTCCGCTCCCAGTTCCTCCGCGAGGACGTCACGCTGCCGGACGCCGGCGTCGTCTCCCACATCCACTTCGACCACCTGGACGGCCTCGGGAACGCCTACCGGCTGTTCGACGACCTGCCCGTGTACGCGGCCGACGAGACCGACCCCGTCACGGGGGAGAGCGTCGCGGCGACGGTGCGCCGCCGGTACGACTACCTCGACAACGTCGCCGCGGTGCCGGTCGCGCCGCTCGAACCGTTCGCGGCGGCGGGCTTCGAGGTGACCCTCGTCCCCGTCGACCACCCGCCGCTGCTGTGTTACGGCGTCGTCGTCGAACGCGACGGCTCGAAGCTCGCCCTCTCCGGGGACACCACCTACGACGTCCCGCAGGCGTCACTGGACGCGATGCGGGACCCCGACCTCCTGCTCGCGGACGGCATCGTGCCCGCGCACCTCGCGGACTACCACCCGGAGGGCGGCCGCCACCCCGACGCGGACGGCGTGCCGCGGACGTTCGGCACCAAGCACATGACCAGGGAGGGCGCGCTCGCGCTCGGCGACGACCTCGACGCCACAGCGACCCGGGTCGTCCACGTCTCGCACTTCTACCCCGCCGACGAGGCCTTCGACGACGACCTCGCCGTCGACGGCGAGTCCTTCGACCTGTAGGTCAGAACTGGTCGAGCCCGGACTGCCGCCGCCGGCCGCCGGCGTCCGCGCGCCACGGCGTGTTCCGCTCGCGTTCGGCGTCGAGGTCGGCGTCCGGCGGGTCGGCCGGGTCGTAGCCCGGACAGTCGGGGCCGCACTCCGCGGCGGCGTCGACGAGGCGGTCCTTGTACGCGCAGAACGGCAGCGCCGCCGCGTCGGCCTCCGCGCCGCGGTCGGCGTTCGCGCACGCCGGGCGGTCGTACGTCCGCCAGCCCTTGCCGTACGCGCGCTCGGCGACGCGGCGGCGCTGCCGGGCCTTCTCCGCGGCGGTCACCGGCCACACGTCGGTCTTCCCGGCGCTCTCGTCGAGGACTTCCAGGCCCGGTCCCTCGGCGTCCAGTCGCTCCGGTTGGCGGATCACCTCGATTGGGTCCTCGCGGTCGAAGTCCACGCGCCAGACGCCGACCTCGTCCGGGAACCGGTTCAGGTGGGCGCGCGTGACGTGGCTCTCGGTCGCGACGACGGCGTAGTCGAGCACGCCGAGGCTGGCGTCGTGGCGGAGCTGGCGCGCGAGGCCGCCGGGCCGCCCGAGGTCGGGCTTGTTCTCCACGCCGACGAGGCCGCCGACCCAGTCCGGGTAGCGGGTGGTCTGCCGGACGACCGTCTGGCCGCCGCGGCGGTCGACGTCCAGGAAGCCCGCGTCGGCGCCGTGCTCGGCGAGCGCTCGCGCGCGCTCCGGCGGCCGGTCGAACACCCTGGTGACGCGCTCGTACTCGCCGACCGGGACGTCAGCGTCGAGCGCGGCGGGCGGAATCCCGTCGCTCGTCAGGGCGACGCGGTCGTCGAACGCCGGGCCCGGCAGCACGCAGACGGCGTCGACGATGCGGCCGCCGGCCTCGTGGACGCTCGTCCCGAGCTGGCGCGCGACCACGCCCGGCTCGCCGACGCCGGGGACGCCGCCGGCTTCGAGGTGCGCGCACAGCCGGAGCTCGAACCCGAACTCTCGCACGGTCGCCCGGTACGTGGCCGGCGAGGATAAACGGTGCGTCCCGCCCGGCGCGGACGCACAACGGCGGTGGCCGGGAGGCGTTCGCTCGTCTCGCGGCGCGAGGCGGCCCCTGGCTGGCGACCGCGTAACAGTAGGTTTATCAGTCGTTCGGGGCGAAATCCACGCAAGATTACTCTGTGAACATGGCAGGCAATCACCGACAACCGGAGGTGAACATCGGACTGGTCGGACACGTCGACCACGGCAAGACGACGCTCGTCCGAGCGCTCAGCGGCGAGTGGACCGACCAGCACTCCGAGGAGATGAAACGCGGCATCTCCATCCGCCTCGGGTACGCCGACGCGACGCTGCGGCGGTGCCCGGACTGCGACGAGCCGGAGTGCTACACGGTCGCCGAGACGTGCCCCGAGCACGGCACCGAGACGGAGGTGCTGCGCACGGTGTCGTTCGTCGACGCGCCCGGCCACGAGACGCTGATGGCGACGATGCTCTCCGGCGCCGCCATCATGGACGGCGCGGTGCTGGTCGTCTCCGCGAACGAGCCGGTCCCCCAGCCCCAGACCGAGGAGCACCTGATGGCGCTGGACATCATCGGCATCGACAACATCGTCGTCGCCCAGAACAAGGTCGACCTCGTGGACGCCGAGCAGGCCCGCGAGAACTACGATCAGATCCAGTCGTTCGTCGAGGGCACGGTCGCGGAGGGCGCGCCCATCGTCCCGGTCTCCGCCGAACAGGAGATCAACGTCGACCTCGTCATCGACGCCATCGAGCGCGAGATACCGACGCCGGACCGCGACCCGTCGGCGGACCCGCGGATGTACGTCGCGCGGTCGTTCGACATCAACAAGCCCGGCACCGAGTGGGAGGGCCTGACGGGCGGCGTGCTCGGCGGCAGCCTCGTGCAGGGCGAACTCGAGGCCGACGAGGCCATCGAACTCCGGCCCGGCCGCGAGGTCGAGGAGGGCGGCCAGACGGAGTGGCGGCCCGTGACGACCGGCGTGCGCAGCCTCCAGGCCGGCGGCGAGACCGTCGACTCGGTGTCGCCGGGCGGCCTGCTCGGCGTCGGCACGGGCCTCGACCCGAGTCTGACGAAGGGCGACGCGCTCGCCGGCCAGGTCGCCGGGCCGCCGGGCACGCTCCCGCCGACGTGGGACTCGTTCACGATGGAGGTCGACCTCCTCGAGCGCCTCGTCGGCGCCGAGGAGGGCGAGGAGGTCGAGGACATCTCCACGGGCGAGCCGCTGATGCTCACCGTCGGCACCGCGACCACGGTCGGCTCCGTGACGAGCGCCCGTGACGGCGAGTGCGACGTCCAGCTGAAGCGGCCGGTGTGCGCGCCCGAGGGGTCGAAGATCGCCATCAACCGCCGCGTCGGCGCGCGCTGGCGGCTCATCGGCGTCGGCACGCTCACGGGGTGATGCGAGTCGCCATGGACGCCAACGCGCTGATGCTGCCCGTCGAGTTCGGCGTTCGCGTCTTCGAGGAGCTCGACCGGCTGCTCGAGGACTACGAGGCGGTCGTGCCCGCGGCCGTCCGCGCGGAACTCGAGAAGCTCGCCGCGACCGGCGGCGAGGCGGGCAAGGCGGCCAGCGTGGGGGCGGACCTGGCGGACCGCTGTGCGACCGTGGCAGCCACCGAATCGTACGCCGACGACGCGCTCTACGAACTCGCCACCGCGGGCGACGTGGACGCGGTCGTGACGAACGACGCCCCGCTCCGGGACCGGCTGCTCGACGCCGGCGTGCCGGTAATCCATTTAAGGGGCCGGAATCAATTGACCATCACTCGACCATAAATGTACAAGCGAGCACGGCTGAAGGACACGGTAGAGGTCCCCCCCGAACACCTCGGGGACGTGAGTCCGGACCTCGTGAAGCGGCTACTGCAGGACAAACTGGAGGGACGGATGGACGAGGACATCGGCAGCGTCGTCACCGTCACCGCCGTCCACGACCTCGGCGAGGGCGCGGTGCTCCCGAACCGCCCGGGCGTCTACTTCGAGGCGGAGTTCGACGCCGTCACGTTCGACCCCGAGATGCAGGAGGTCGTCGACGGCGAGATCGTCGAGGTCGTGAGCTTCGGCGCGTTCGTCGGCATCGGGCCCGTCGACGGCCTGCTGCACGTCTCCCAGATCAGCGACGAGTACCTCGCGTTCGACGAGGAGAACCAGCAGCTGGCGTCCCGCGAGTCGAACAGCGTCATCGGCACCGGCGACGCGGTCCGGGCGCGCATCGTCACGAAGAGCATCGACGAGCGCAACC
Organism: Halobacterium yunchengense; assembly: GCF_037031165.1. Classification (NCBI taxonomy): domain Archaea; kingdom Methanobacteriati; phylum Methanobacteriota; class Halobacteria; order Halobacteriales; family Halobacteriaceae; genus Halobacterium; species Halobacterium yunchengense. Next base: position 243,927 of record NZ_JAYEZL010000002.1, read on the forward strand.
CCCGCGAGTCGAAGATCGGGCTGACCGCGAAACAGCCCGGCCTCGGCAAGCACGGCTGGCTGCGCGAGGACCGCGAGCAGGAACTCAGCGACGCGCCCGGGGAGGCGGAGTAGATGGCGTCGAACCGCCTGGCCTGCCACGACTGCCACCGCATCGTCGAACCGGACGAGGAGATGTGCCCGTACTGCTCGTCGACGAGCCTCACGGAGGACTGGGCGGGCTACGTCGTCATCACCCACCCCGAGAAATCCGAGATCGCAGAGAAGATGGAGGTCTCGGAGGCGGGCGAGTACGCGCTGAAGGTCCGGTAGCGTGGCTCGCGCGGCCGCGACGCTGCCGCCGGACGCCCGCGGCGCGTTCAAGGACCCGCTCGGGCCGGTCTACGAGGACGTCTACGACCTGCTGGCGGACGCGGGCAGCCCCGTGATCGCCGTCGGCGACGTCGTCACGTACCACCTCGTCGAGGCAGGCGCGCCGCCGAAGGTCGCCGTCGTGGACGGGAAGACCGAGCGCGAGGCGGTCTCCGAGGCGGTCGCCGGCGGGCGGCCGGACGCCGACCGCACCGTCGAGGTCGAGAGCGACCCGGCGACGGTGTCCGTCGAACTCCTCGAGGCGCTCGCGGACGCCGTCCGCGCGGACGGGTCGACCGTGGTGTCCGTGACCGGCGAGGAGGACCTGGCGACGCTGCCCGCGGTGTTGCTCGCGCCCGCGGACGCTAGCGTCGTCTACGGCCAGCCCGGCGAGGGGATGGTGCTCGTGAACGTCACGAGCGCGGTCGCCGCGCGGGCCCGGGCGCTCTGCGAGCGCCTGGAGACGACCGGGGCGTTCTGGGATATCGTGGACTGACGCGGGCGGCCCGGTCGAGGGCTGGCTGACGGCGGGTCTCGGTGGCTGAAACCGCCCTTCGAAATCCTTTTACTTATTTCGCGTCCATGTACGGACAACTGACCATGGAAATCGAGATTCTGGAGCAGGAGGAGAACCCGCTGCTCCACCGGACCGAGGTCGAATTCGAGGTCGAACACGAGGACGCGACGCCGTCGCGGCTGTCCGTGCGGGACAGCCTCGCGGCGAAGCTGGACAAGGACAGCGAGGAGGTCGTCGTCCACGAACTCGACACGAAGTTCGGGATGCGGAAGACCATCGGCCGCGCGAAGACCTACGACTCGCCGGAGGCGGCCGCGGAGGTCGAACACGAGCACATGCTCGAGCGGAACAAGATCGGCGCCGACGACGACGGCGAGGCCGACGCCGAGGCGGAGGAGGCCGAATAATGCCGCGCGGCGACTACTACGGCGACGACGGCACGACCGAGAAGGAGACGTGCCCGCGCTGTGGCGACACGTTCCTCGCGGACCACGGCGACCGCAAGCACTGCGGGAAGTGCGGCTACACCGAGTGGGAGTAGCCCGGTAGATGCGGGTTCTCGGAATCGAGGGCACTGCGTGGTGTGCGAGCGCGGCGCTGTACGATTCCGGGACCGGTTCTGTCGTCGTCGAGTCCGACGCCTACGAGCCCGAGCGCGGCGGCATCCACCCGCGCGAGGCCGCCGAGCACATGCGGTCGGCGATCCCCGCGGTCGTCGCCGAGATACTCGAGGAGGCCGACGGCGACGTGGACGCGGTGGCGTTCTCCAGGGGGCCCGGACTGGGGCCGTGCCTGCGCATCGTCGGGTCGGCGGCGCGCGCGCTCGCCCAGACCCTCGACGTGCCGCTCGTCGGCGTCAACCACATGGTCGCGCACCTCGAGATCGGCCGCCACGAGTCGGGGTTCGACGCGCCCGTCTGCCTGAACGCCAGCGGCGCGAACGCCCACGTGCTCGCGTACCGGAACGGCCGGTACCGCGTGCTCGGCGAGACGATGGACACGGGCGTCGGCAACGCCCTCGACAAGTTCACGCGCCACGTCGGCTGGAGCCACCCCGGCGGCCCGAAGGTCGAGGAGCACGCGAGGGCGGGCGAGTACACGGAACTCCCGTACGTCGTGAAGGGCATGGACTTCTCGTTCTCGGGCATCGTGAGCGCCGCGAAGGACGCCTACGACGGCGGAGTGCCCGTCGAGGACGTCTGCCGGGGCCTCGAGGAGACGGTGTTCGCGATGCTCGCCGAGGTCAGCGAGCGCGCGCTCTCGCTGACCGGCCGCGACGAGCTCGTCCTCGGCGGGGGCGTCGGCCAGAACGAGCGCCTGCGCGGGATGCTCGCGGCGATGTGCGAGCAGCGCGGCGCGGAGTTCCACGCGCCCGAGCCGCGGTTCCTCCGGGACAACGCCGGGATGATCGCGGTGCTCGGCGCGAAGATGGCGGCGGCCGGCGACACGCTCGCCGTCGCGGACTCGGCTATCGACTCGCAGTTCCGGCCGGACGAGGTTGACGTGACGTGGCGGGACCCCGAGCCGCCGGCGCGGCCGGACGGCGACGTGGTGCAGGGCGCGGAGGCGACGGTGCGCTTCGAGGGCGACCGCGTGGTGAAAGCGCGGCTGCCGAAGGGTTACCGGCACGGCGCCCTCGACGCGCGCCTGCGCCGCGACCGGACGGTCCTGGAGGCCCGGCTGACCAGCGACGCGCGCCGCGTCGGCGTGCCGACGCCCCTGGTGTGGGACGTCGACGTCCCGGAGGCGACGCTCGTCCTGCAGCGCGTCGGCGACGCCGACCTCCGGGACGCGCTCGGCGAGGCGCGCGTCCGTGACGTCGGCCGCCACCTCGCGGCCGTCCACGCCGACGGGTTCGTGCACGGCGACCCCACCACGCGGAACGTCCGCCTGTCCGCGGTCGGCGGCGACGACCGGACGTTCCTCATCGACTTCGGCCTCGGTTACTACACGGACGACGTCGAGGACTACGCGATGGACTGCCACGTCTTCGAGCAGAGCCTCGCGGGCACCGCCGACGACCCCGGTCCCCTGGTGGCGGCCTTCGAGGACGCCTACCGGACGGCCGGCGACCCCGGCGTCCTCGAGCAGCTGCGCGCCATCGAGGGCCGGGGCCGCTACCAGTAGGCGCCCCGTCGCGGCGAGCCGGCCGCGGTCGGGGCCGTCGCCCAAACTGATTTGAGCGGCGCCGACCAACCACCGGGTATGGTCGACAAACCGTCCCGCGGCGAACTGTTCGGGGTGCCGTACAACTTCGAGCGCCCGGAGCTGAGCCGGATGCTGTCCTCGTACTGGCAGCCCGGCGAGGGGATGCTCGTGGAGAAGCCGTTCGGCATCGGGTACACGCTGAACCTCGCGAACTGGCGGTCGTGGGTCGTGGTCGCGGTCACCGGCGCGCTGCTGTGGCACCAGCAGCAGGGCGGCGGCGAGGACGACGCCGAGCGCGACGAGGCCGTCGAGGTCGTCGTCGACGACTGACCGGAACCGACGCTTCCAACTCGCTGCGCGTCGAGGTCGGGGTATGCGTACGCTCCGGTTCGCGACGACGAATCCCGGGAAGGTCCGGGAGGCCGAGGAGTACCTCGACGGCGTCTACGACGTCGAGCAACACGACTACGACTACGTGGAGGTCCAGAGCAGCGACCTCGCGGAGATCGCGGCCCGCGGCGCCGAGGACGCCTTCGAGGCCGGCGGCGACGACGTCCCCGTGATCGTGGACGACGCGGGGCTGTTCGTGCGCGGGCTCGACGGCTTCCCGGGTCCGTACTCGTCGTACGTCGAGGACACGCTCGGCGTGGAGCGCGTCTGGCAGCTCGCCGAGGGCCTCGACGACCGCCGCGCGGCGTTCCGCTGCGTGGTGGCGTTCGCGGACGGCGACACGACGGAGACGTTCGCGGGGAGCGTGCAGGGGACGCTCGTGGCGCCCCGCGGCGACGGCGGGTTCGGCTACGACCCGATCTTCGAGCACGGCGGCGAGACGTTCGCGGAGATGGGCACCGACCGGAAGAACGCGCTCAGCCACCGCGGCCGCGCGCTCGCGAAGCTCGCGGACTGGCTGGCCGAGCGCCGGTCGTAGCGGTCCGACCGCCGCAGTCAGGCCCTGGGGTCGCGGTCCGGGCCGGGGTAGTCGCCGCCGACGACCGCCGCGTACAGCGCCTCTGGGTCGAACAGGCGCGCGAACGCGTCCGGCGCCTTCACGCTGACGTCGACGCGCCCGCTCAGTTCGGCGGCGGTCCGCGCCGACCGCAGCGTCTCGTCGTAGGCGAGGACGTGCGCGGCGCCGCTGGCCTGCGCGGTGGCGAGCGCGGGCTGGTCGCCCGCCGGGTGGTCGACGACGACCGCCTCGGCCTCGAGGGTCTCCCGCCAGTCCGCGGCCAGCGCGGCGTCGCCGAGCGCGGCGGCGACGGCCTCGGCGTCGTCGAGGAGGTGGCCGCTGACCGCGAGGTCGACCCAGGAGTGCCGGCGGACGTGGTCGAGCGCGGCGCGCGCGTCGCCGTCCACGAACAGGTCCGCCGCGAGCACGTCGGCGTCCGCGACGACCCGCGCGGGGTCCACGTCAGGCATCGCCGCCCTCGTCGAGTCCGGTGTGCTCGTCGCGCTCGCCGTGCCCCCGGTCGCCGCCGCGGTGGGCCGCGAGCGACTCCCGGACGTCGTCGACGTCCACGTCGTAGGCGGCGGCGCGCTCGAAGAGGGCCGCCCAGGCGGTCATCGCGTCGCCGCCATCAGGCCCCGGACCTCCGAGCGGTACTCGTCGGGCGTCAGCCCGAGGTCGACGTCGACGGTCACGGTGATGGCCTCCGAGAGCTCCTCGGTCTCGGTGGTGGCGTAGTTCTCGGCGGGGTACGCGCCGCCCGCGACGACGACGTAGTCGCCCTCGTTCCACACCGCGAGGTCGCCCGCGACCGCGATGTCGCCGACGTCGATGGACATCGTCTCGCCGCCCGCGTCGTACTCGATGTCGCCGACGGGGAACGTCGCCTCGTACGTCGTGACGCCCGGGGACTTCCCGGAGTCCGTCTGGAAGGCCTCCTCGCCGGTCTCCCGGACGTTCTCGAGGCCGTTGTCCCGCATCCGCTGTTCGAACTGGTCGCGCGCGGCGGCCTCGACCTCGCCGACGACCTCCTCGCGGCCGACGTTCCCCGGGAGGTTGTTGAGGTCCGGGGAGAAGTTGATGTGGGAGGCCGCGTAGATGGCGAGCCGTCCCTCGATCTGGCCGAGGGTCTTCTCCGTGACCTCCGCGGCGAGCTGTTCGTCCTCGAACGTCAGCGTCGTGGACTTCGCGACGACGTCCACGGGGCCGTAGCTCTCCTCGAAGACGGTGTCCTCGCTGCGGTCGGTCCGCGTCCAGCCGCCCTCGTCCAGTTGGTCCTGCGGTACGTCCGGCGGCGCCACGGTGCCCAGCGCGCTCGTGCAGCCGGCCAGCGCCCCCAGGCCGGCGGCGCCCGCGACGCCGAGGAATCTGCGTCGTTCCATGCTGCTACGTCCGGCGCCGCGGCGTTAAGGGCCTTCCGAAGAGTGACAGTAATGAGACACTACTTCGAGTAGGAGCGGCTTACTCCGCCGCGCGGTCACGGCAGCGCGTCCTCGACCAGGGCGGCGAGGTCGGCGGCCGTCTCCTCGTCGACGGGCCGGTGCGGCGACCGCACGGTGCCCGCCGGGAGGCCCCGCGACCGCATCGCCGCCTTCAGTCCCGGGACGCCGTGGGTCGCCGTGACCGCGGTGTTGAGTTCGAGGACGCGGCGGTTGCACTCGCGGGCGGCCGCGTCGTCGCCGGCGACGTGGCGGTCCCGGATCTCGCCGGCGCGCTCCGGGACGACGTTCGCGAGCGCGAGCACGCCGCCGTCCGCGCCCGCGTCCAGCGCCGCCGCGAACACGCCGCCGCTCCCGACGAACAGCTCGAAGTCCGCGTCCGCGGTCGCCGTCCGCGTCCGCTGGAACGCCGCGAGGTCGCCCGACGAGTCCTTCATCCCGGCGACGTTCCCGTGGGCGGCCAGCGCGCCCACCGTCTCCGGTTCGAGCGCGACGCCGGTGTACTTCGGGACGCTGTAGAGGTAGACGGGCAGCGGCGACGCGTCCGCGACCGCCCGGTAGTACGCCGCCAGGCCGTCCTGGTCGTGGTCGTAGTAGAACGGCGTCACGACGAGCGCGCCGTCCGCGCCGGCGTCCGCGGCGGCCCGGGTCGCCTCGACGGTCTCCCGGAGGCCGGGACTGCCGGTGCCGGCGAGCACCGGGACGTCCCCGGGGACGGCGTCCGCGACCGTCTCCACGACGGCCGCGCGCTCGGCCGCCGTCAGCAGTTCCGCCTCGCTGTTCGACCCGCAGGGCACCAGGAAGTCCGCGCCCGCTTCGACGACCCACGCCGCGAGGTCCGCCAGCGCCGCGTGGTCGACCGCGCCGTCGTCCTCGAAGGGAGTCGCCAGCGGCACACCGAGTCCGTGCATACCGCGGCCAACGCGGCCGACGCCGTAGTGGTTTCCCCTCCGCGGGCGCTCCGTCTGACGAATCTTTATAATGCACCGGGAGAATCGGTCGAACTGGACGCGCGTCGACTTCTCCCATCCTCCCCCCGCGCGTCCGGCACTCCCCCCACTCCCACTTTCCCGCGTTTCCCGCCCGGTCGGCGGCGAGTAACCCGTAAATTCGAGACCGGACTACCTGCCCGCCGACCCGTGACTGACACACTGCTCGTCGGTGGCGTGCTCGTCGCGTGCTCCGTGGCGTACAACGTCGGCGGGTCGCCGAGCGCGTGGAGGAACGCGTCGAACGGCACCGCGAGGCGGCCGCGGACCGCGAGTCCGAGCGCGTCGGCGACCCGTCGGCCCGACGGCGCCTCGGGGGCGAGTCCGCGTCGTCACCCCGGCCAGCCGCGCGGGACGTCCCTCGCGACGCGGCCGCGCCACGCGTCGAAGGCGTCGCTGCAGTCCGGGTTGTCGTCGACGTGGTCGACGAAGCCGCTCCCCGGCGAGGGGAGGTCGCCGCCACAGAACGGGCACTGATTCGGGTCGCCCCAGGCCGTCTCGAGTGGCATGCTATCACACAACACGGAACGGGTGTTACGTCTTCCCCCAATACGCACATCCAGAATACTACGTCCCCGGCAGCCTCGAAGGACGTTCTAGGTCACGCCGGGACGCCGCCGCGGAAGCCCCGCTGGATCGTCAGCGCGTGCGAGTAGTCGCCCTCGCTGAGCACGCCGACGAACTCGCCGCGGTCCTCGACGACGGCCGCGTTCCCGCCCGCCTGCTGGAGCACCACCAGGGTGTCGAACGCGTCCGCGTCCGCCTCGACGGTCGGCACCTCCCGCATCACCTCCCGGACCGTTGCCGTCTCGCGGTCGCCCTCTTTCACGCCCTTCAGGTCGCGGAGCGCCACCACGCCGACCGGCTCCCCGGACTCGCCGACCACCAGGTGGACGTCCTGGCGGTCCTGGAGCAACTGCCGGCCGAACTCGGCGACGGTCGTCGACGCCGCCACCGTCGGAGGCTCGCGCGTCGCGATGTCCCCGACCGTGATGCCCTCCAGCAGTTCGTCCACGAGCACCGTCCGGGACTCCGTCGTCGCCGCGCCGTAGATGAACAGCGCGAGCAACAGCAGGATGATCTGGAACGTCAGCACGCCCACGATGGCGAACAGGAACGCGAACAGCACGCCGACGCGCGCCGCGATGCGGGTCGCCGCGCCGTACGACCGGCGGCGCGCCAGCAGCGCGCGGAAGATCCGGCCGCCGTCCATCGGGAACGCCGGCAGCAGGTTGAACCCCGCCAGCACCACGTTCGTGATGGCGAGCCAGCCGAGCACGAACCGCGGCACCGCCAGGGACGCCGGCGACACCACCAGCACCGCCCAGCAGACCGCCGCCACCAGCACGCTCGACACCGGACCGGCGATGGCGATCCAGAACTCGCGGTTCCACTCCTTCGGCAGCGACTTCAGGGACGCGATGCCGCCGAGGATCCACAGCGTGATCGACTCGATCTCGATGCCGTACCGCAGCGCCACCCACGAGTGCCCGAGCTCGTGGACGGTCACGCTCACGAACAGCCCGAGCGCCGCCACCACGCCGATGACCCACGGCGTCGACCCCGCCTCGAGCACGTCGACGTCGAACCCGACGCCCGTCAACCCCTCGATGAGGCCGGCGTACAGCCCGATCTGCTCGCCGCTGCCGATGAGCCACGCCAGGATCGGGAGGAAGATCAACAGCGACGTGTTCACGCGGATCGGGATGCCCCAGACGCTCGCGATCGTGTAACTCCGCATACTCGTCGTTGTCGCCGCGCGAACACTTAGTTCGTCGGGCGAGGGAGAACGGGGCCCAAGCCGGGAGTTCGACGACCTCGGGCGGTCGCCCCCGGAGTCGCGCTGGGACTGACCGGCTCGAATCGCGGCGACGGCGGCTGCTCGTCGCACAGTCCCTCGCGGAAAGAGCCTAGGCCGGGATTTGAACCCGGGCTCTCGTCCTTACCAAGGACGCGCTTTACCGCTAAGCTACCCAGGCGCGCACTCGAAGGAAGGGCCGGCGACTTCTTTAGGCGTTTCGATTCAGTGGTCGCCCGCAGACGTCGGGCTGAGCGGTTCGTCGACCGCCTGGCTGCCGGCGCGCGCCAGGACGTCCTCGACCTCCTCCGGGAGGGTCTCGCGGGCGTCCGGGAGCGGCACGTCGGCGTCGTCAGCGAGGCCGACGACGTACTGGCGGAGCGCCAGCGGCGTCTCGCCGCCCGCCGCCGTGCCGCCGGCGATGGCGGCGAGCTCGAAGACGTTCGCCTCGAGGGACCGCGACGTCGGCGTCCGGTCCTCCTGGCTGTCGGTCTCGTGGCGGCCGAACTCGCGGACGGTCTGGACGGCGTGGCCGGCGGCCTCGGTGCGCGCGAGCAGCCGGAAGCCCCGAGCGACGAGGACGTCCGCGGCGAGCACGTCGAGGTCGCTGTCCGGGTCGTCCTCGTCGGTGTGCGCCCACGGCTCCTCGGCGACGAGGTCCCTCGTGGTGCGCAGCCCCTCGTAGATGAGCTGGACGCCCGCCGCCCGGCGCGTGACGGCCTCGCTGTCGGCTGCGCCGTCGACGGCTCGCGCGCTCAGCACCGCGAGCACGCCGGGGAGCATCGAGGACGACGCGACGTGGTCGTCGATGACCGCCCGGAGGCCGTCGGGTTCGATGTCCGCGACGGCGTCCCGGGCGGCCGCCCGCGCCTGCTCGGCCTCCTCCATCACGCGGAAGTTGCGGCGGGAACGGCAAAGACCTTTGGAAAGCACCGCCCACCCCCGGTATGCTTCGCGTGCAGGACGACGACGCGGTCCGCGCGGTGACCCTCGACCGCCCGGCCGCGCGGAACGCGCTGACGCCCGACGCGCTCGACGACCTCCGGGACGCCGTCGCCGGCGCCGCCCAGCCCGTGGTGTACGTCCACGGCGCCGGCGACGCGTTCTGCGCGGGCGCCGACCTCGACACCGTCCGCGGGCTCGACGGCGAGGGCGGCGCGGCGTTCGCGCGCCGCGGCCAGCGCACGATGAACGCCATCGAGGACGCCGACAGCGTCGTGGTCGCCGGCGTGGACGGCGCGGCCCGAGGCGGCGGCGTGGAGCTCGCGCTGGCCTGCGACGTCCGCGTCGCCACGCCGGACGCGTCGTTCGCGGAGACCGGAGTGACCCTCGGCCTGTTCGGCGCGTGGGGCGGCACGCGGCGCCTCCAGCGCGCGGTCGGCGCGACCCACGCCGCCGACCTCTCGCTGTCCGGCCGCACGGTCGACGCCGACGCCGCCCGCGACGTCGGCCTCGTCTCGCGCGTCGTCGAGGACCCGCGAGCCGTCGCCGACGAGATCGCCGACAACGACGCCGCGGCGCTCCGCGAACTCAACGCCCTCCTCGCCGACGACGCGGACCGCGAGACGACGGACCGCCGCGAAGCCGAGGCGTTCGGCCGCCTGCTCGCCGCCGACCCCTTCGAGGACTGACCGGCGGCGGGCCGCGCCGGCCCAGACACCCGGTCAGGGCGCCGGCGGGACGGCGCGCTTGTGCCTGCTGCGCTCGTGGAGGCCGCGGACCGTCTCCACGACGTCCCCGCTGACCCCGAGGTGGCTCGCCGTCGCGGACGCCGGCACGTTCCCGTCGACGTGCAACGCGAGCACCGCGTCGATGGTGTCGTAGTCCACGCCGAGCTCCTCCTCGTCGGTCTGGTCGGCCCACAGCTCCGCGGTCGGCGTCTTCGTCACGAGGTCCTCGGGCACCCCGAGGTCGCGGGCGAGCTGGCGGACCTGCATCTTGTAGAGGTTCCCGATGGGGTGGCAGTCCACCGCGCCGTCCCCGTACTTCGTGAAGTAGCCGACGAGCGCCTCCGTGCGGTTCCCCGTCCCCAGCACGAGCCCGTCCTCGTGGTTCGCGACGAGGTAGTTCAGCACCGCCCGGGTGCGAGCGCGCGCGTTCCCCACCGCGAGCTGGTCGCCCTCGGCGGCCGGGTAGCGGTCCGTCAGGAGGTCGACGAACGGGTCGATCTCCACGACGTCGTACTCGACGCCCAGCGTCTCGGCGACGCGCTCGGCGTCGCTCATGTTCTGCTCGCTGGACACCGCGCCCGGCATCACGAGGCCGTGGACGGCGTCCGCGCCGAGCGCCTCGACGGCCAGGTGCGCGACGGTCGTCGAGTCGATGCCGCCCGACAGTCCGAGCACCGCCCGCTCCGCGCCCGCGGCCGCCAGCCGGTCGCCGACGAACGACTCGATGCGCTCCCGGCGCGCGGCCAGCTCCGCCTCCGAGAACCGGAGGTCCAGTGGCTCCACAGTGTCTGGTGCAGTCATCGCCACTGGCTTCGGTGTCAGCCGACTAAAACCCAGGCGCCGCCCGCGGATTCGTGGACGAACGTCCACCGGCCGAAGCGCTACGTTCAAGTGGGGCGCTCGGATAGTGTCGAGGTGAGCGCTGGTGGTCTAGTGGTAGGACATGAGCTTCCCAAGCTCATAGCCCGGGTTCAATTCCCGGCCAGCGCACTTCGCAGTCTCACTTCGTTCGACAGCTCGTGGGCTGGCCGACGTCTCGCTCGCTTTGCTCGCGAGACTCCCGGCCAGCGCACGACTGTTCGTTCGGTGTTCTGGTCGTTTCCGGTGGATTCCCGGCCGGCGCACAGCCGCTCGGGAGGGTTCTCTCGATGCGTCGCTCGCGCGTACTCGCTGTTGTCGGCGACCGCCGAGTCTACGACGGCCCGACGTCGTCCGGGCTGTAGCCGGGGATGGAGACCTCGTTGCCGGCGTCGCCGACGTTCCCCCAGACGGCGCCGTGGCGCTGGACGACGACCTCGAACTGGAGGCGGTCGTCGGGGCCGGCGTGCGTGACGAGCGTCTCGACGCTGTCGTGTTCGTGGGAGTGGACGGTGAGGCTGTAGACGCCCGGGTGCCCGTCGAAGTCGCTGAGCTGGTAGAGATTCCCGGACGCGGGCGCGCTGTAGGTCCCCCAGAGCGGTCGGTGCTTGTCCCCCTCCGGGTCGACGTACGTGAGGGTGAGGGTGAGGGGCTCCTCGCGGTCGGTGTCCGCGCGCAGGACGACGCGCTCGAGGACGCGCGACTGCTCGGAGGTGGTCGTGGACGACTCGGACGTCCCGAACTGGCTGCAGCCGGCGAGACCGGCGGTCGCTGTGACTCCCGCAGCGGCTTTCAGGAGGGCGCGGCGGCGCATGGCCGGCACGTCTCCGGCGACGCGTAAGTGCTTTCGCGTCGCCGCGCAGCGCCGCCCGGAACGCTCTTCCCGGTACCGGGCCCAGCGACACCCGTGTCTGGACTGGACGCCGACGCCGCCCGCGAGTACGTCCGCACCGAACGCGGCGACGTCCTCGACGCTGTCGACGCGTGCGCGGACGCAGTGGCCGGCCGGTGGGCGAGCGACAGTACGGCGGACGCGGCCGCTGTCGCCGACCCCCTCGAGGACTGCCTCGCGGCGGCCGGCGTGCTGGACGCGCTCCCGGGCGTGCTCGTCGGCGCCGTCGACGCGGCCGGCGGCGAGCTCCGGGCGTCGCCCGTCCCGGCGCCCCCATACGTCGCGGTGACGAGCAGGGGGCCGGTGCTGCGCGCGACCCTCGAGGACGGCCGCCTCGTCGTCACGCTCGCGGCGTTCCGCGTGACCGACGACGGACGGTACGAGCGCGATGCGACCGACGTGACGGTGGGAGTGCGCTGAGCGAGGTGACGGTGGGAGTGCGCTGAGCGAGGTGACGGCGGTGTCGGACGTGACGGCGACTCCGGTGGCGCCGCCGACTCGAGGGCGTCAGCGGACGGCCGGATACGCGTCGCGGTCGCGGTCGACCCACTCGCGGAGGCGGGCGTGGCCGTCGCTGTCGTAGCGCAGCGGCCGCCGCCACCACGGCCCCCTCCCGGAGTCGCCGGACCACTCGGTGACCGCGCGGTTGGCGTCGACGCCGCGCTCGCCGCTCAGCGGGACCGCGGCGTCGTAGAGCCGCGAGTCGTCGGTGCCGGCGAGCAGCACCGCGGCGTCGAACGGGTCGCGTCGCAGGTGGGCGTTCCCCGCGAACGCGGCGCGCTCCTCTGCGGGCAGCGCGTCGTAGTCGTCGCCGGCGACGGGGTCGCGGGCGAGCTCGAACTCCCCGACGAGGTAGGCGCCCCAGTCGGCGGCCATCCAGTCCCGCGGCCGGTCGGGGGCGTCGAGGGTCGCGTAGAAGTACACGCGGTCGCCGGCCTCGAGGTCGAGGAGAGGCCGGGCCTTCACGCCGTGGGGGTCGCCGTACGTGTACCGCTCGCAGCAGGGGTACTCGGCGAACGACGGGTCGAGGTGGACGCGGGTCTCCCGGACGTCCGCGGGCAGGTCGATGGGGAGGTCGAGGTCGGCGTACGTCGGCACCGGCGCCGCCGTCGGCTCGGACTCCGGGATGGGGACGTAGACGAACGAGCCGTCCGCGCGCAGCGGCCCGCGGAAGCCGGGCTGGTTGGTGTTCGCGGCGACGTTGACGGCGACGGCGCGCGTCACGGCTGGAGCGCGCTCGTGCAGTCCCAGCAGAACCGGTAGTCGGCGTCGTTCTGCGCGCCGCAGGCCGGACACAGGCGGACGTCGGGGTCGCCTGCGGCGTCGGCGTCGCGGTGCTGTCGGTCCGCTGCGCGCGGCGGCTCCGTGCTGGGCCGCGACTCGGACGCGCCGAGGTCGCCGTGCTGGAGGCGCCGCCACACCGCGAACTGGAGCGCCGCGACGAGCAGGACCGCGACGACGAACAACCCCCACTCCATGCGTGACGTTAGCACGCCGAGCCTATTCAGCCTTGGCCCCGGGCCGGCCCGCCGGCGCGCCGTCCGCCCGGCGGTCACGCGTCCGGCGGCGACAGGTCGCGCTGGAACTCGTCGAACGCGTCCAGGTCGTCCGGCAGGTCGTCGTCGATGCGGCGCTCGGCCTGCCGGTTCTCGTTGGCGTCCTCGACCGGGTCGGCGACCGACTCCCAGCCGGGCTTGACCTTGACGGACTTCGCGGGACTGCCGACCGCGACGTGGTGGTCGGGCACGTCGCCCTGCACGACCGAGCGCGCGCCGACGATGGCGTTCTCGCCGACGCGGACGCCGGCGCGCACCATCGCGCCCTGCGTGACGCGGGCGTCGTCGCCGACGACCGTGTGGTAGTTCTCGACCTCGGTCTGGTCGACGACGTCGTGGTCGTGCGTGTACACGTGCACGCCGTCGCTGACGCTCGCGCGGTCGCCGACCGTGAGCTTCCCGCGGTCGTCGAGGTGGACGTCGTCGTGGACCACGACGTTGTCCCCGATCTCGATGTTGTGGCCGTACGTCATCGTGATGCCCTTGAACAGCCGGACGTCGTCGCCGACGTCCGCGAACAGGTGGCCGGCGAGCATCCGGCGGAACCGCAGCGCGAACGCCACGTTGTCGGCCAGCGGCGTGCCGTCGAACTGCCGCCACAGCCACTGCAGGGGCTTCGAGCGCGCGAACGCCGCCTCGTCTTTCTCCGCGTAGTACTCGGACTCGAGGGTGGCGTGCCGGGGGTCGTAGTTCTGGAGGCGCGCCGCCTCCACGGGCGAGACGGACTCGTCGTTCCGCCAGGCCTCGTAGGCGTCGCGGTCCCCGTGCAGGTCCACGAGCGTCTCCGCCACGGCGTCCGCGAGCTCGTCGGGCCCGCTCGCGGCCGCGAGCCGGTCGTCCACCGCCGAGACGAACCCGCGGAGCGTCGCCTCCGCGTCGTCCGGCAGGGAGACGTGTCGCTTGGTCATACCCCTACCTCTGCTTGCGGCACTGATAGTGGTTTCCGTCCCGGCGGCGACGCCCGTGCCGCCGGAACCGCACCCGCTAAGTGCGAGTCCTCCCAAGTACCACCCATGCAACACCGCGAACTCGGAGACTCCGGGGTCGAGGTCAGCGAAGTCGGGTTCGGCGCGTGGGTCGTCGGCACCGACTGGTGGGGCGACCGCGACGAGGACGACGCCCTCGAACTGGTGGAGTACGCCCTCGACCGGGGCATCACGTACTTCGACACGGGCGACGTCTACGGCCACGGCCGCAGCGAGGAGCTCCTCGGCGAGGTGCTCGCGGAGCGCGGCGACGAGATGACCGTCGCCACCAAGGTCGGCTACGACTTCTACAACAACCCCCAGGCGGGCCACGGCGAACTCCCGAAGGAGATGCACGCCGAGTACCTCGAGGACGCCGTCGAGCGGAGCCTCGAGCGCCTCGGCGTCGACCACGTCGACTACCTCCAGCTCCACAACCCGAACGTCGACGAACTCACCGACGACGTCCTCGAACTCCTCGACGAGCTCCGCGAGGACGGCGTCGCGGACGCCGTCGGCCTCGCGCTCGGCCCCTCCATCGGCTGGCTCGCGGAGGGCGACTTCGGCATCGAGGAGGGGTTCGACGGCGTCCAGTACGTGGGCAACGTCCTCGAACAGGACGTCCACCGGCACTTCGTGAACACGATCCGCCAGTCGGACTCGTCGACCTCGCTCATCCCGCGGGTGCCACACTCTTCGGGCCTCCTGAACGAGCAGGTCACCCCCGACACGGAACTCGGCGAGGGCGACCACCGCGGCTTCCGCCCCGACGAGTGGTACGAGACCGGCTGGGAGAAGATCGAACAGCTGCGGTTCCTCGAGCGGGACGGCGAGCGCACGATGGGGCAGGCCGCCATCCAGTGGCTCCTGAGCTTCGACGAGGTCGCGACCGTCACGCCGACGTTCCGCTCGAAGGCCGACGTCGACGAGTGGGCGGCCGCCCCCGAGACGCCCCCGCTCGGCGTCGACGAGCAGGACCGCGTCGCCGAACTGTACGCCCAGAACTTCGGCGTCGACCGCTTCGACGGCATGAGCGAGGAGGACTACCGCACGAGCGTCGACGGAGAAGACCTGCGGGACGCGGGGCTCGTCGGGTCCGCGGACTGAGGGTCGGTCCCGGCGGACACCTCCGAGCGGCAACTGTTTTGACGCGGCCGGGAGTCCCGGACCGGTATGGGAGACACAGCGCGTGGGTCGTTCGCGCGACGGTTCGGCGCGACGTTCGCGGCGGGCCTCCCGGGCGTCGCGGCGCTCGTCGCGTGGGTGTACGGCACGACCGACGCGGCGGACGTCCCGGTGGAACTCACCGCGACGACGTACGCGGTCCTCTCGGCGGTCAATCCGCTGTTGTTGCTCGCGGCGTCGTGCGCCGTCGGCGCGTACGCCGCGCCCAGGGTCGGTTTCGAGTCGCACCTGACGCGGCGGGTCGAGCGCGGCGACGCGGTGTGGCCGCGCCTCCGCGAGGAGGTGCGTCTCGCGGTCGGTCTCGGTCTCGCCGGGTCGGTCGCCGTCGTCCTCGTCGACGTCGCGCTCGCGCCGTTCGTCGCCCAGGACCTCGCCGCGCTCGGCGCGGACGCCGGGACGCTCGGCGGCGTGCTCGCGTACGTCCCCGTGCGCTTCCTCTACGGCGGCGTCACGGAGGAACTCCTGTTGCGGTACGGCGTCATGTCCGCTGTGGCGTTCGCCGGCTGGCGACTCCGAGGGTCGCCGGCGGCCGGTCCCTCCCGCGGCGTCGCGTGGGCGGCGATCGTCGTCGCGGCGGCCCTGTTCGGCGTCGGCCACCTGCCCGCGCTCGCCGCGAGCGTCGCGCTCACGCCCGCGCTCGTCGCGCGCACGGTCCTCCTGAACGCCGTCGCCGGCGTCGTCTTCGGGTGGCTGTTCTGGCGCCGGAGCCTCGAGGCCGCCGTGGTCGCTCACGCGACCTTCCACGTCCCGCTCGTCCTGCTCTCGCTCGCCCAGGTCGCCCTCGCGGCCTGAAGCGCGCGGGCCGTGGACGGTCGGGGTGTTCGCTCGCTCGCCCGTCAGTCCCGGTCGGCGCCCTCCGCTCCGCCCTCCGTGGCGTCCTCGGTGGCCGTCAGGTCCCCGACGCCGGCCGCCCACTCGTCGACGTTCTCGCGGACGAACTCCTGGCCGCCGAGGCCGACCGCGACGCCGACGCCGATGGCGAGCGCGAGCGCGAGCGCGCCGAAGAACGCCACGACGAACGCCGTGAACATCGTGGTCAGCGGCGCCACGCTGACGCCGACGGTGCTCAGCGCGACGGTGATCGCGAGGTAGTAGACGAACAGCTTCGCGAACGCCGCGGCGACGCCGACGACGGTTCCCTCGCCGGACTCGCGGACGAGGCCGCCGACGCGCTCGGCGACCCAGACGCCGACGACCAGCACCAGGAGGCCGCCGACCAGCGCCGGCAGGTAGCCGACGACCTCGGTCATGAACGCCGAGAACGCGTCGACCGCGAGGATGTCGGCGACCGCCAGCAGCGTCAGCAGGTAGACGTAGTACGTGACCAGCGTCCCGACGAGACGGCCGAACTCGCCGGTCTCGTCGCCGAACCGCTCCAGGGGGGTGCCGCGCAGGTAGGGTCCGACGCGGAAGCCGCTGACGACGCCCGTGACGGCGTCGCCGACGATGCGGGCGACGACGAACCCGACGACCAGCACCACGATCGCGCCGAGGATGACGGGGACGTACGCGGCGAGGTCCGCGAGCAGCTCGGTGAGCAGGTCGATGTCGAGGACGTCGACGGCGGCGACCAGCGCGACGAAGTAGACGTAGTACGACACCAGGGTGCCGAGCGCGCTGGCGATGGTGTCGTGGTCGCCGACCGATTCGACGGCGGTCCCCGCCGTGTAGCGGCTCATGCCGATGCGGCGGACGACTCGCGTGACGAGGCTGCCGAGGAGGCGGCCGACCACGTACCCGACGAACAGGATGACGACCGCGGCGACGAGCGTCGGCAGGTACGCGACGACGTCCGCGAGGGTCTGGTCGACGGCGTCCGACACCTGGCCCTGCAGGATGAGGTACTGGGCGAACATCCCCTAGAACGGCGACTAGTCGGCGTATTGTTACCGGGTACGTACGCGATAGTTAGTAGCACCCACACGGCCGAGCGGGCGACGCTGCGCGGCATTCAGCGGCCGTCGCGGCGCACGGCCGAGCGGGCGACGCTGCCTTCGGGTCCCGCTGGACGAACCGCGAGGGAGGGCTCGCTGCCACTGCAGTGGATGGTTGCTACTGTAGTGGATGGTTGCTACTGTAGTGGATGGCTGCTACTGCAGGAACACGTGCCGCGGGCGGTCCGCGAGCACGTCCCGCCCCCAGTCGACCGTGTCGCTGAAGTCGTCGCTCCGGAAGAACGACATCGCGTCGTCCTTCGAGCGCCACTGGCTCGCGATGAACATGTCGTCGTCGTTCTCGACGTTCACCATGAGGTCCGTCTCGACGTGCCCGTCCGTGTCCGCGAGCACGTCCGCGACGCTGTCGAACTTCTCGACGAAGTCCGCGGTGTGCTCGGGCTTCGTCTCGTAGAACATCCCCATCGTGCCGAACCCGGACTCCTCGCCGGCGCGCTCGACGATGCCCGGGAGGTCCGAGAGGAAGCCGGCGGCGGTGTCCGCGGCGCTGGCGGTCTCCCAGATGGAGACGACCGCGCAGCGGTCGGTCTGGCGGCCCTCGTAGACCGCGGTCTTGACGTGGGTGCCGTAGTGCCCGAAGTTCCCGCGGAGGCCGCTCACCTCCTCGAACAGGTCGTCGGTGTCGGCCTCCGAGTACAGGACGGTCGCGTGGACGTCCTCGCCGTGGGGCTGTCCCGCGTAGATGTCGAGGTCGGCGAGTTCGCCGCGGAGGTCGCCGGACTCGTCGCCGTCGTGGTGGCCGCCGTCGCCGCCGTGGCGGTCGCCGCCGTGGTGGCTGCCCTCACCGCTGTCGGCGGCGTGACGGTGGGCCTCGCCGCCTCCGCCGTGGGCGTGCTCGCTCTCAGCGTGGTGGTGGATGTCCTCCTCGACGTGGTGGCCGTCGCCGCCGTCCCCGGGCGTCGGCACCTCCTCGCCGGCCATGTACGCCGGGAGGTCCGACGGCGGGAAGCGGCGGCCGACGTAGAACTCGCCGAACTCGCCGTACTTCGCCGACACCTCGTCGAAGCGCATCTCGTAGACGATGTCCTTGATGTCGGTCAGGTCGTCGGCGAACAGCGTCACGCCCCACTCCCAGTCGTCGAGCCCGACGCTGGACGCGATGACCTGCGAGACCTTCCCCGCGTACTGCTTGCCGAGGTCGCCGTGGGCGTCCATCAGCTCGGCGCGCTCCTCCAGCGGGAGGTCGTACCAGTTCTGGCCGGCCTCCCGCTTCTTGCTCATCGGGTAGAAGGAGACGTACGTGTCCCCGGGGACCTCGGGCGTGAGCTTCGAGTCGAAGTACTGCCGGACGCCCTCGTCGACGGACGCCGGGTCCTCGAAGTAGTCCGGGGCCGTGTACCCCGAGACCTCGACGACGGAGACGTACGAGTGGGCCTGCTCGGTGTACGCCGCGAACGCCGTCTGCTCGAACGACCGCTCGATGCGGTCGAGCGCGTCCAGGGACTCCCGGAAGTGCACGAACATGAGGTCGGCCTTGTGGCCCGTGACCGCGAACACCGCCGAGTCGCCCTCGTCGTCCCGCGCGAGCGCCTCGCGGTGCGCGAGGAACGACTCGGCGTCCGACAGCGCCGCCTCGCGGTCGCGCTCGGGCGCGGACCGCCACGCGTCCCAGTCCACGGTGTAGAAGTCGTGGAGCGCGAACCAGCCCTCGTCGGTGGGTGGAGCGTCTACCATGCTCGGGCCTTCGGATTCCCGCTAAATGGGGTTTCCGAAGCCGCGCCGGCGGGGTTGCCCGACCGAAACGCTTTCCCCGCGAACCGCGGAACGTCCGCCCGAATGCCCAAGAGCGGTCCGCCGAAGGGACTCGTCTCCTACCTCGTGCTCGAGCTCCTCGAGGAGAAACCCCGGTACGGCTACGAGCTCCTCAAGGAGATCAAGACCATCAGCGGCGGCCACTGGGAGCCCTCGTACGGCTCCGTCTACCCCATCCTCTACAAGTTCGAGGAGGAGGGGTACGCCGAGCGCATCGAGGTCGAGGACGAGCCCGACCGGAAGTACTTCGAGATCACGGACGCGGGCCGCGAGAAGCTCGCCGACAAGCGCGCGGAGGTCGGCGAGACCGCCGACGACGTCACGGACGTCATCCTCGGGTTCTACCACGTGTTCGCGGCGCTGGCGACCGACGAGCGCTTCCGGGTCGAGGACCCCGACCCGGGCGAGGGGTGGCGGTTCGACGAGCAGTTCTCCGCGTGGATCGCCGAACAGGTCATCCGCCACCACGAGTACTACTTCGGCGACTTCGAGCGCGTGCCCGACACCCCCGAGGAGTTCGCCGAGCGGATGGGCCTCGACGACGAGTAGCTAGTTCAGCAGCTGCGGCCCGAAGAACATCAACACGAGGCTGGCGAGCATCAGCAGGCCGACGCTCGTGGTGATCGCCTGCGTGACCGCGCGCCGGTCGCCGACCGGCAGCCGGGACGTCACCGCCTCCGCGACCGTCCGCAGCAGGTGCCCGCCGTCCAGCGGGAACGCCGGGATGCAGTTGAAGAACGCGAGGTTGAGGTTGATCCACCCCGTCCACAGCAGGAGGTTCGCGAACGCGAACACCGCGACGTCGGGGACCGCCCCCGACACGACGAAGAAGTTCGCGTTCGGGCCCGCGAACCCGGGGAAGTTGAACGGGATGGTGGGGTCGAGCAGGCTCAACAGCGGCAGGAACAGCGCGGCGAACACGCCCTGCAGGAACCCGGCGACGCCGCCGTCGCTCCCGCCGACCATCAGCGACAGCGCGGGCGACCCGGAGACGTCCCCGGAGACGAGCGAGTGCATCGCGTCCGCGGGGTACAGCTGCGCGCCGAACCCGGAGACGGCGAGGCCGCTGACGCCGGGCGCGATGACGACGCCGAAGTAGCTGGAGCCGTCGTCCTGCTCGCCGAGTTCCACGTCGTACGTCCGGCGTTCGCCGTCGACGTACGCGACCACGTCGACGGTCTCGCCGGGCGCGAGGTCGTCGAGGGTGGCCTGGAGGTCGGCCCGCGAGGTGACGCGCTCGCCGGCCAGCGACGTGACGACGGCGTCGGTCTCCGCGGGCATCCCGCTGTCTGCGGCCGGACCGTCCGGGACGACGGTCGCGAGCGCGCCGGCGGGCGCGGTGACGGTCGTGCCGTCCTCGAACGCGAACGACGCCACCGAGTGGTTCTCGACGGCGTCCTCCAGCCCGGCCTCCGTGTAGACGTCGGTGCCGTTGACGGACGCAAGCACGGCGTCGTCGTCGACGTCCTCGAAGGGCGCGTTCTCCGCGACGTGGACGACGAGCAGGTAGCGGTCGACCGACACGGTCTCGCCGTCCGCCAGCGTCACCGCCACCGTCCGGTCGGTGGAGGCCGCCAGCGCGTCCTCGAACTCGGTGTTGTTCGCGACCGGCGCGCCGTCGACGGCGGTGACGCGGTCGCCGGCGCCGATGCCGGCCGCGGCCGCCGCGGACGCGTCGTTGACGTCGCCGACGAGGCCGCCGCTGGCGACGCCGACGGCGCCCGCGACGGGGCCGAACAGCAGCGCGAACGCCACCACGACGACGAGGAAGTTGTTCGTCACGCCCGCCGCGAACATGCGCGCTCGCGCGCCGCGGTCGGCGTTCCGCTGGCTCTCCTCGTCCGGCTCGACGAACGCGCCGATGGGCAGCACCGCCAGCAGCGCCAGCCCCATCGACTCGACCTCGATGTCCTCGACCCGGCACATCAGGCCGTGACCGAACTCGTGGACGACCATCCCGACGAACAGGCCGGCGACGATCTCGGGCGCGACCGACAGCGGCATGAAGTCGCTGACACCGGGGATGACGAGCGCGTTCCGCGGCTGGTTCACCGCGGACGGCTCCGGCGGGTTCGCGAGCGTGCCGACCGCGGACGTCACGAGCATGAACAGCGTGCCGGCGGCGACGACGAGCGCGACGCCGAGGCCGAAGTTCCCCCACGCGCGCCACAGGCGTCTCGGCTCCGCCGCGCGGTCCAGCAGGCGCTTCCCCCGTTTCGTGTGCAGCGTGAGTATCGGGCCGCTCGTCTTGACGAACGACGGTAGCAGGCCGCGGGACTTCGCCCACGACGCGGCCACCCAGTACGCTAGCAGGGCGACGAGGGCGACCGTCAGGAGGTCCATTACCGTACGCTCAGGGGCCGCGCGGCAAAAGCGGTTGGGTCTCGGCGGCGCCGCGGACCGACCGACGGCGGGCCGCCGGTCGTCCGGGTCGGGTCGCCGGTCGTCCGGGTCGGGCCGCGAGCGCTCACGCCTCGCGGCGGAGGCGCTGGAGCACGAACTCGCGGTCGAGCTCCGCGAGGAACTGCCCGAGCTTCGGGCCCTGCCGTTCGTCGAAGAACAGCCGGTAGCCCGCCGCGAAGAAGTCGGCGACGTCGACGCCGTGGCGCTTCGCCGCCTCGTAGATCTCGCCCTGGAGGCGGTCGCCGTCCGGGCGCTCGGCCTCCACGAAGTCCGCGAGGTCGTCGAGGGCGGCCTCCGTGGCGGCGTCGAAGTCGTGGTCGGGGATCTCGGCGCGCTTGAGGTCGTAGTTGAACTCGTTGTCCGTGCGGCGGGCCCACTCCCGGGCGCGCTCGACGCGTTCGAGCGCGGCGTCGACCGCCCACCGCGGCGCGTCCTCGGGGATGTGGCCCTCGCGGCGCGCGATCTCCTCGCGGAGGTCCGGGTCGTCGGTCATCCCGAGCACCGCCGCGAACGTGTACGGCACGCGGATGCGGTCCTCGCGCGGCTCGTCGACGAGCAGCGGGTAGACGCGCTCGGCGCGCTCGCGTTCCTCCTCGCCGGCGTCGACCTCGCCGAAGTACACCGCCTCCATGCGGTCGAACTCGTCGACGAGCTGGTCGATGCCCTCGACGGAGAAGTCCCGGGCGCGCTGGGGGTCCTTGCTGAAGAAGAACAACACGACCTCCGGCTCGACGAGCCGCAGCACGTCCTGGACGAGGACGACGTGGCCCGACGACGACGAGAACGGCTCGCCGTCGAGCGTGAACCACTCGTAGACCATCGGCACCGGCGGCTCGTCGCCGAGGACGTTCCGCGCGATGTCCGTCCCGGACGGCCAGGACCCCTCGGCGTGGTCTTTCCCGAACGGCTCGAAGTCGACGCCGAGGACGCGCCACTGCGCCGGCCACTCGAACCGCCACGGGAGCTTCCCCTCCCGGAGCGTGGCGGTGCCCTCGTGGCCGCAGCCCTCGATGGTGCGGTCGCCGGCCTCGACGTCCGTGCACACGTAGTCGACGGTGCCCGCCGCCACGTCCACGCTCGTCACCGTCTCCGTGATCTTCCCGCAGTGCTCGCAGATGGGGTTGAAGGGGACGTAGTCGTCGTCGACCTTGTCCTGGTACTCGCTCAGGACCTCGCGGGCGTCCGCGCGGTGCTCCAGGAGGAACGACGTGACGGCCTCGAGGTCGCCGTCCTCGTACAGTTCGGTGTTCGACACCATCTCCACGTCGATGCCGAGGGCCTCCGCCGACGACTGGATGAGGTTCGCGAAGTGGTCGCCGTAGGACTCACAGCAGCCGAACGGGTCGGGGATCGCGGTGTAGGGCGCGCCGAGGTTCCGGCCGAGCGCGCCCGCGTCGACGTCCCCGAGGTCGACGACGTTCCCGTCGAGGTCCGCGAGCTTCCGGGGGAGCTTCCGCAGCGGGTCGCGGTCGTCGCTCGTGAACACCTGCCGGACCTCGTAGCCGCGCTCGCGCAGGACCGCCGCGACGAGGTAGCCGCGCACGATCTCGTTCATGTTCCCGAGGTGGGGGACGCCGGACGGCGAGATGCCGCCCTTGATGACGATCGGCTCCTCGGGGTCGCGTTCGAGGACGCGGTCCGCGGCGACGTCCGCCCAGAAGCCGTGTTCGCCGCCGAGGATGTAGGGGTCGTCGTCGGGGTGCATCTATTCGGTGTCGCCGAGCGCGGCGCCGTCGCCGTCCACCCAGTACGTCATCTGGTCGGCGGTGCCCTCCGGGATCACGTCGGTGCCGTCGTGTTCGCCGTACAGCACGGCGTCGACGATGCGCTCGGGTTCGGTGCCGTCGAGGACGATGGTGCGCACGCCCGAGCGCTCGATGAGCTTCGCGGCGAGCAGGTCGACGGGCGCCGACGACCCCGCGGACATCTCGATGTCCGCGATGATGTCCACGAGGTCGCCCGCCGTCATCTCCTCGTAGTGGACGGCGTCGGCGTCCTCGTTGGGGTCGGCGCTGAACACGCCCGGGACGCTGGTCGCGTACAGCAGGAGGTCGGCGTCCGTGTACTCCGCGAGCGCCGCGCTGACGGCGTCGGTCGTCTGGCCGGCGACGACGCCGCCCATCACGGCGACGTCGCCGCGCCGGATCGCCTCGCCGGCCGTCTCGTAGTTCTCGGCGGGGCTGGGCGCGGCCTCGCCGCCGAGCGCGGCGATGAGCAGCCGCGCGTTCAGGCGCGTGACGTCGATGCCGATGTCGTCGAGCTCGATCTCGTTCGCGCCGAGCTCCCGGGCCGTCGTGATGTAGTCCCGCGCGACTCCCCCGCCGCCGACCACGGCGCCGACCTCGCAGCCGGCGTCGGTCAGCCGTTCGATGGCGGCGGCGTGTGCCTGCACCCGCTCGTGGGCGAGGTCGGGCGCGAGGACGCTGCCGCCGATAGAAACCACGACACGCATACTACAGCGAGGTAGCCCTGTAGCGTCCTTAAGGGTTGCCAAGTGCCGGCCGCGCGGTCGCGACGCGCCGCCGCGGTCCCGTCCGCGCCGGCCGGCGACACCTACAAGCGCCGGGGCGCCCGAGTACGACGCATGCAACTGCACGGCATCGTCGGACCGCGCGCCGACGGCGTCGCGGACCTGCTCGCGGAGCGCCTGACCGAGCGCGGCCGCACGGCCGTCGTGCGGCGCGGCGAGACGGACGCGCCGGAGTGGACCGCGTACGTGGTCGGCGACGGCTGGACGGGCGTCGGCGGCGACCGCTCGGTGGACGACGTGCTCGACGAGCTCGCGCGCGACCACGACTACGCCCTCCTCGTGGGGTTCCCGGACGCGAACCGCGTCCCCCAGCTGGCGGTCGGCGACGCCGACGTCGAGGACGCGGTGCTGGACCTCGACCCCGGGGACCCGGACCTCGACGCCGCCGTCGACGCCGTGGCGGCCGCGGAGCCGTTCGAGACGCTGTCGTCGCTCGTCGCCGACCTGAAGGCGTCGCCCCGCGAGCAGTACGCGGGCGCCATCGCGACGTTCACCGGTCGCGTCCGCGCACTGGAGGACGAGGACGACGACCGCACGGAGTCGCTGACCTTCGAGAAGTACGAGGGCGTCGCCGCCGACCGCCGCGAGGCCATCCGCGAGGCCCTCGAGTCCCGTGACGGCGTCTACGACGTCCGCCTCCACCACCGCGTCGGCCGCGTCGAGGCCGGCGAGGACATCGTCTTCGTGGCCGTGCTCGCCGGCCACCGCCGCGAGGCGTTCGCCGCCGTCGAGGACGGAATCGACCGCCTGAAGGAGGACGTCCCCATCTTCAAGAAGGAGGTCACCGTCGCCGACGAGTTCTGGAAGCACGAGCGGCAGTGACGCCGCCGGTCGTGTCGGATACGATTCATTTCAGGGGCGTCCGACCCCCGTTTTCGGCCGGTGCGCGACCGGTTCCGCCCGCCGCACGTCCGACATTAGTGCCGAATTAAAATAACTGGAACGAAGTTCGAGAGAGCTCGATAAAACGTCTAATCGTCTCTAAAACAGTCGTAAAACGTCCGACAAAACCGATATCCGGGTGAAACGTCGCGAATCTGCCCGAACGTTCACCCCTTTATAACCTCCCGGAGTCGGTAGGGGAACTCGAAGATGAGCGCAACCCAGTCCCCCTCCGCCGACTCGGAACCGACGGACAAGGAGACGCGCCTCAAGGCGTACCTCCGCGAGAAGGCCGAAGACGGCGAGCTCTACTTCAAGAGCAAGTTCATCGCCGACGACGTCGGCCTCTCCCCGAAGGAGATCGGCGCGCTCATGGTGAAACTCTCGCAGTCCGCCACCGACCTGGACATCGAGAAGTGGTCGTACACGAGCGCCACCACGTGGCGCGTCCAGCCGGCCTGACCGCCCGACCACGTCCGCGCCCGATCCCCGCCCGCCGCACCGCCCGCCAAACCGCCGCACCGCCCGCCAAACCGCCGCACCGCCCGCCAAACCGCCGCACCGCCCGCCAAACCGCCGCACCGCCCGCTACCGCACGCTCCCCCGACGGGCCGCCGCCCGGCCCCCGCTTCCTGCGCTCGCCGCGCCGCCCAGCCACCGCCGGCGCGCGGCCCGTCCCGCCGACGACTAAGCGCTTAAACGGCTGCGGCCGTAACCACGCGGTGATGTCGGCTCAGCCGCCCGACGGCGCCCCGAACCCGGACTCCTTCGCGTCGGTGTTCGACGTCTACGAGGTCCGCCAGCGGGACGACGCGGTCCTGTACTTCGGCGACCCCGTGACCGACCGGCAGACGCTCATGGAGGCCGTCTGGCCGGCGTTCCGCGAGTCCGGCTACGACGTCAGGCTCGCCCGCCGCACCGGCGAGACCGTCCTCGTCGCGGAACCCCACGAGACCGGCGAGGACGGCGTGCCGTGGACGAACGTCGCGCTGTTCGTCGCGACGCTCGCCTCCACGCTGTACGTCGGCGCGACCTGGTACTACGTCGACCCGTTCTCCCCGGAGATCGTGCGCGCGCTCCCGTTCACCCTCGCCGTGATGGGCGTCATCGGCACCCACGAACTCGGCCACTACGTCCTCAGCCGGTACCACGACGTCGACGCCACCCTCCCGTACTTCATCCCGTTCCCGTCGCTGTTCGGGACGATGGGCGCGGTCATCCGCATGCGCGGCCAGATCCCCGACCGGGACGCGCTCTTCGACATCGGCGTCGCCGGCCCCATCGCCGGCCTCGTCGCCGCCGTCGCGGTCTCCGCGGTCGGCCTCTGGCTGCCGCCCGTGACGGTGCCGCCGGCGATCGTCGACTCGCCGTCCGCCGTCGAAGTCCGGTTCGCGTACCCGCCGCTGCTGCAGGCCGTCGCGACCGCCGTCGGCGAGCCGCTGTCGTACAGCGACCCGTCGAAGTCTATCAACCCGGTCGTGATGGGCGGCTGGATCGGGATGTTCATCACGTTCCTGAACCTCATCCCGGTCGGCCAACTGGACGGCGGCCACGTCCTCCGCGCGCTGGTCGGCGAGCGCGCCGAGCGCGTCGCGCCCCTGGTCCCGACCGCGCTGTTCGCGCTCGCCGGCTACCAGTGGCTGGTCGCCGACGCCGGCGACGCCGCCGGCATCTGGGTGCTGTGGGGCGTCCTCACGACGGTCGTGAGCTTCGCCGGGACCGCCCAGCCCGTCGACGACGCCGCCGTCGACCGCCGCCGCGTCGCCGTCGGCGTCCTCACGTTCGTGCTCGGCGCGCTCTGTTTCATGCCCGTCCCCATCCAGATCGCCGGATAGCGCCCCGGACTCCCGGACCGCCGCCGGATTCCGGAAGCGCGACCGGAAGACGGCGCGTCAGTGCGTCCAGCCGCGGTCCGCGAGCGCGTCGCCGTCCATCGAGACGCCGTCGTCGGTGACCTCGCCCACGACCGAGACCGGCACGTCCGTCGCGTCCCGGACCGCGTCGACCGCGTCCCCGGGCAGGGTCGCGACGAGTTCGAAGTCCTCGCCGTAGGTCACCGCCGCGTCCAGCGGGTCGTCGACGAGCCCGCGGAGGTCCTCGGCGACCGGGACGCTGGCGCCGTCGACCGCGAACCCGCAGTCGCTGGCCTCCGCGAGCTGGTGTAGCGACCGCGCGAGGCCGTCGCTGGAGTCCATCATCGCGGTGGCGTGGCCGGCGAGCGCGCGGCCCGCCCGCACCCGCGGCCGGAACCGGAACAGGTCGTTCGCGCGCTCGGCGTCGCCGCGGTCGAACAGCTCGACGGCGGCCGCCGTCCGGCCGAGCGCGCCGGTGACGACCACGCGCTCGCCCGGGCTCGCGCCGCGCCGGTAGACGGGGTCGGCGGTCTCGCCGATCGCCGCGGACGCGACCGTGAACTCGTCGTGGCCGTCCAGGTCCCCGCCGACGTACTCGGCGCCCGCGTCCTCGCAGACGTCCAGCGCGCCCGTCACGAAGGCCGCGAGCTCGTCCTCGTCGAACGTCGGCGCGCCGTAGACGCCGACCGCCGCCGTCGCCGCCGCGCCCATCGCCGCGACGTCGGACAGCGACGCGCCGACCGACCGCCAGCCCGCCGTGTACCGCGTCGTCCCCGCCGGGAAGTCCGTGTCGTCGTGGAGCATGTCGATGGTGAACACCGTGTCACCGACGACCGCGGCGTCGTCGCCGGCGTTCGTCACCAGGCCGCCGACCACGTCCAGCGCCGCCCGTTCGTTCATGCAGGGACGATTCGCGGCCGACGGCAAAAACGCCGCGACTGCCGCGTCGCCGCGACTGCTGCATCGCCGCGACTGTCGCACTACTGCGAGGGTCCACCCGGTGCGTGCCAGCGCTGTGCGTCGGAGTCCGTCGCGCCGCTGGGCTCCGGAACGAGCGCCTAACGATGGCTTTAAACGAATCCGACGTGAAATCCGCCCAATGGCAACCCTCTACGACGCCCCCGCGGACGAGCTCATCGACGAGCTCGCCGCGGACCTCGAGGAGCGACTCGACGAACCCGACTGGGCGCAGTTCGCGAAGACCGGCGCCGGCCGCGAACTCCCCCCCGAGCAGGACGACTTCTGGGCGCGCCGCGCGGCCAGCGTCCTGCGGAAGGTCGCCGTCGACGGCCCCATCGGCGTGAAGCGGCTCGCGACCGCGTACGGCGACACCCGCGACGGCTCCAACCGCTACACGGTCTCGCCGCCGAAGAGCACCTCGAGCTCCCGGAACGTCGTCCGCACCGTCCTCCAGCAGCTCGAGGAGGAGGGCCTCGTCGAACAGCAACACGACCGCGGCCGCGTCGTCACCGCGGAGGGCCGCAGCCTCCTCGACGACACCGCCAGCGACGTCCTCGAGAACCTCGACCGCCCCGACCTCGAGCGCTACGCGTAGTCGCCGCCCGCTGTCTTCTCCGCGCTCCCGACCGGACAGCGCCGGCGCTACCGTGGTAGTGCGTTACAATTAACCGGTTTCGCCGACAACGCTCACGTACCATGAGTGGCAGCCCCGACGACGACCGAATCGAGGAGCTCCGCCAGCAGAAGATGGAGGAACTCAAGGAGCGCAAACAGGGCGGCGGCGACGCGGAGGCCGCCCGCGAGGCCCAGCGCGAGCAGGTCGAACAGCAAAAGCAGGCGCTGCTCCGCCAGCACCTCACCGACGGCGCGCGCAAGCGCCTGAACACCATCAAGATGAGCAAGCCGGAGTTCGCCGAGCAGGCCGAACAGCAGATCCTCGCGCTCGCGCAGTCCGGGCGGCTGAGCGACAAGATCGACGAGGAGCAGATGAAGAAGCTGCTCAGCGAACTCACGCCCGACTCCAAGAGCTTCAACGTCCGCCGCCGGTAGGCATGCGGGCGGGGTTGCTCTACAGCGGCGGGAAGGACTCCACGCTCGCGGCGCTCGTCCTCGAGCGGTTCTACGACGTGACCCTCGTGACCGCGCACTTCGGCGTCACCGACGAGTACGAGCACGCCGCGCGCGCCGCGGACGCGGCGGGCTTCGCGTTCACGGCGCTGGAGCTCGACCGCGAGGTCGCCGAGACGGCGGTCGCGAAGATGCGCGAGGACGGCTACCCGCGCAACGGCATCCAGCACGTCCACGAGCAGGCCCTGGAGGCGGTCGCGGACCTGGACTTCGACGCGGTCGCGGACGGCACGCGCCGCGACGACCGCGTGCCGACGGTCTCGCGGGCGCAGGCCCAGAGCCTCGAGGACCGCCACGGCGTCGACTACCTGTCGCCGCTCGTGGGGTTCGGCCGGAGCGCCGTCGACAAGCTCGTGGACGCCGAACTCGACGTGGAGGTCGGGCCGAGCGAGGAGATCCCGCGCGCGGACTACGAGGCGGAGCTGCGCGCGGTCCTCCGCGAGGAGCACGGCGAGGACGCCATCCGCGACGTGTTCCCGGACCACGACCAGACGTACGTCCACGGGCTCCGCGAGTAGCGCGACCCATCGGCCGTCCACGGGCTCCGCGGGGAGCGCGACCCGCCGACCAGCGGCGACGCCCCACCCCGGACGCCTGCCGGATTCGAACCACTCTTCTCGCGGCGGCGTCTCGGTCCGAGTAGATGGAACCCGGTGTCGCGTACGCGCTGGCGGCGGCCGGCATCTGGGGCGGGTGGCTGTTCGCGCTGAAGCGGTACTTCGACGGCGTGCACGCCGCCGTGCTCACGTTCTTCGTGAACTGCTCGGCCATCGCGTGGTACGTGCCGTTCGCGGCGGCGACCCGTCCCGGCGGCCTGCCCGCGCTGCCGCCGCTGGACGCGACCGCGGTCGCGGTGTTCGCGGCGACGGTGGTGCTCGGCGGCGCCGGGTTCATCCTCTCGGTGTACGCCCTCGGCGTCGGCGACGTCTCCTACGTCGCGCCCATCGCGAAGATCGTGCCCGTGTTCGTCGTGCCCGTGGAGGTGTTCTGGCTGCACGCCAGCCTGGAGCCGACCGCGGTCGCGGGCATCGCGGTGGCGACGACGGCCGTCTACCTCGCGAACTACGAGGGCGGCGGCGTGCTCGAACCGCTGCGGCGCGCCGCCAGCTACCGGCCCGCCCAGCTCGCGCTCCTCTCGGCCGTGCTGTACGCGGGCAGCGACGTCGGCCGCCGCCTCGTGCTCGGCGACTACACGGTGCCGACGCGGCTGTGGGTGCCGCTGTTCCTCGCGGGCATCGCCGCCGCCGTGCTGCCGCTCGCGCTCCGCCGGTGGCCCGACGGCGGCGTCCGGCCGTGGCTGCCGGTGTTCCTCCTCGCGGGCGCGGGCGTCGCGGTCGGCGAGCACGTCACCGCGCTGGCGTTCGCGAACGCCTCGGCGAGCGTCGTCTCCACGCTCGTGAACGCGCAGGCCATCGTCGCCGTCCTCCTCGGCGGCCTGCTGCTGCGCGAACCCGGCCTGCGGCGGCGCCTCGCGGCGGCGTGTCTGGCGGTCGTCGGCGTCGGCCTCATCGCGGCGTAGCGTCCGGGAACGGAAGCTTTCAAGCGCGGCAGGGGCCAACGACGCTGTATGTACGAGCGACTGAAGGGGTTCAGGGACTTCTACCCCGAGGACATGGCGCCGCGCCGCGAGGCGATGGACGCCCTCGAGGACGCGGCGCGCCGGTACGGCTTCCGCGAGATCGGGACGCCCGCCCTGGAGCCCACGCAGATGTACGTGGACAAGTCCGGCGAGGGAATCGTCGACGAACTGTACTCGTTCACCGACCGGGGCGGCCGGGACGTCGCGCTGACCCCGGAGCTCACGCCGACCGTCGCGCGCATGGTCGTCGCGCGCCAGCAGGCGCTCTCGAAGCCCATCAAGTGGTACTCGACGCGCGCGTTCTGGCGCTACGAGGAGCCCCAGCAGGGTCGCTTCCGGGAGTTCTACCAGACGAACGTCGACGTCTTCGGGTCCCGCGACCCCCGGGCGGACGCCGAGGTGCTGGCGGTCGCCGCGGACGGCCTGACGGCCCTCGGCCTGACCTGCGACGACTTCGAGTTCCGCGTCTCGCACCGCGACATCCTCGGCGGCCTCCTGAACGCCTTCGACGCGGACGTCGACACCGAGGCGGCCATCCGCGTCGTCGACAAGCGCGAGAAGATCGAGCGCGCCGAGTACCTCGACGGCCTCGCGGCCGCCGGTCTCACGTACGACCAGGCCGAGCGCTTCGACGACCTGCTCGCCGGCGACGACCTCGACGCCCTCGTCGCGTTCGCCGGGACGGAGCGCGTCGAGGACGCCGTCGCGAACCTCCGGAACGTCCTCGCGGCCGCCGACGACCTCGGCGTCCGCGAGTACTGCACGCTCTCGCTGACGACCGCCAGGGGGCTTGACTACTACACGGGCGTCGTCTTCGAGTGCTTCGACTCCACGGGCGAGATCGGGCGGTCGGTGTTCGGCGGCGGCCGCTACGACGACCTCATCGAGGAGTTCGGCGGCCAGCCGACGCCCGCGGTCGGCGTCGCGCCCGGGCACGCGCCGCTGAACCTGCTGCTCGAGCGCGCCGGCGTCCTGCCCGAGTCCGACCTCGCGACGGACTACTACGTCCTCCAGGTCGGCGACACCGAGGAGGAGGCCGCCAGGGTCGCCCGCGACCTCCGGGACCGCGGCCACGTCGTCGAGACCGACGTCTCCGGCCGGAGCTTCGGCGCGCAGATGAACTACGCGGACGGCATCGGCGCCGAGACCGTCGTCATCGTCGGCGAGCAGGACCTCGCGAACGGCGAGGTCACGGTCAAGGACATGGCGTCCGGCGACCAGACGACGGCACCGTTCGACGACTTCCCCGGCGACCGGGACCGACCGACCCTGGCGGACTTCCAGTAGCGGATGCCGCGTCGCGCGTTCCGCGTCGCCTACGACGGCCGCCCCTACCACGGGTTCCAGCGCCAGCCCGACGTCGCGACCGTCGAGGGCGAGCTGTTCGGCGCGCTCCGGCGCCTCGACGTCCTCGCCGGCGACGAGCGCCGACCCGACGGCTACGCGGCGGCCGGCCGGACGGACGCGGGCGTGTCGGCGCTCCGCCAGACCGTCGCGTTCGACGCGCCCGAGTGGCTGACGCCGCACGCGCTGACCGGCGAGCTCCCGCGGTCCATCCGCGCGTGGGCGTCGACGGACGCGCCCAGCGACTTCCACGCAACCCACCACGCGAACCGCCGGACGTACCGGTACTTCCTGTTCTCGCCCGACCGCGGCCGCGAGTACGACGACCGCGCGGCGCGCGCGCTCGACCGCTTGCTCGGCGAGCACGACTTCCACAACCTCACGCCGGACGACCACGGCACCGTCCGCGACCTCGACGGTGGCGCCGAGCGCGACGGCGCGTTCCTCGTCGTCACCCTGCGCGCGAGCGGCTTCTGCCGGGAACTCGTGCGGCGCGTCGTCTCGCTCGTGGCGGAAGTCGCGGCCGCGGGCGACTTCGAGCGGATCGACGCCGCGCTCGGCGACGACCCGCTGGACGGCCCAGCGGGCGTCCAGCCGGCGCCGCCCGGACCGCTCGTGCTCCACGACGTGGCCTACGACCTCGACTTCGCGGTCGACGCGGACGCCGCCGCGGCGGCGCGCGCGGCGTTCGGCGGCCTGCGCGAGGAGCGCCGCGGCCTCGCTCGCGTCGCCGGCCACGTCGCCGACCACCTCGCCGACGGCGCCTAGTCCCAGTCCGCCGGCCAGACGTCCGCGGCCTCCATCCCCGGCCGGAAGCCGTCCGCGACGAGCGTCTCGCGGAGGTCGTCCTCGTCGGGCCGCGAGACCGCCCTGCTCGCGAGCTCCCGGACGAGCAGCGCGGCGAGCATCCCGTGCTCGCGGAGGTTCCGCGCGTCCGCCTTGTCGCGGGTGTCGGCGGCGGTGTGCCCCCAGCCGCGGCCGCGGCCGGGCGTGACGCTGTGCAGCTGGACGGCGGGCACGCCCTCGCGGAGGAACGGCCAGTGGTCGCTGTACGGGTGGACGGCGTCGGTCACCTCGACGGGGCGGTTCGCGCAGTCGGCGACGTCGTCGAGGACGTCCGCGAAGTCGTCGGTGCCGTGCGTGAACGCGCGCAGCGTCCGGTAGCGGCCGGCGCCGTCGACGTTCACGACCGCGCGCACCGACTCGGGGTCGAGGCTCGCGGCGAGCGCGCTCGACCCCTGGAGGCCGACCTCCTCGGCGCCGACGGTCGCGAACCGGACCGTCGCGTCGAGGTCGAGGCCCTCGAGCACGCGCGCGGCGGCGACGAGCGTCGCGACGCCGCAGCCGTTGTCGAGTGCGCCCTCCGCGACGTCGTGGGCGTCGTGGTGCGCGACGACGACGACCTCGTCGCCGGTGTCCGGCCCGAGCACGCCCTGCGCGTTCGCCCCCGAGCCGGCCACGGTCTCGGCGTCTACGGCGAGGTCGACGCGGCCGCCGCGGTCGGCGTACTCGCGGAGCCACGCGCCCGTCTCCTTCGAGACGCCGACCGCGGGGATCTCGGCCTCGCGGCCGAACCGGAGCGCGCCCGTCGGCGGCAGCTGGCCGTCCCGGTGGTTGTAGAAGACGAACCCGGCGGCGCCGCCGTCGACGGCGTACCCGTACTTCTCCATGCGGTGGACGAACCGCGCCGAGTCGGGGCTGTCCGTGGACGCCAGGACGACCGCGCCCGCGACGTCGCGGCCGTCGTAGTCGTCCTCGGTGCCGTGGCCGACGTCCGCGAGCGGCGCGCCCGCGGCGTCGCCCGGCGGCGAGTACGGTAGCGCGAGCGCGGGGAACTCGCGGTCGACGGGGTCGGTGACGGCGAGCGAGCAGTCGCCGCGCGTCCACACCGGGA
The DNA here is from genome assembly GCF_037031165.1 of Halobacterium yunchengense. Taxonomy (NCBI): domain Archaea; kingdom Methanobacteriati; phylum Methanobacteriota; class Halobacteria; order Halobacteriales; family Halobacteriaceae; genus Halobacterium; species Halobacterium yunchengense. Next base: position 277,517 of record NZ_JAYEZL010000002.1, read on the forward strand.
GGTCGAATCCGGTCGTCCGCACGTTCCGCGCGCCGGCGTCGGCGAGCGCGTCGGCGACCAGGTCGGCGGCCTCGCGCTCGCCGGGGTGGCCGGCCATCCGGTCGTCGAGTTCGGCGAGCGCGGTGAGCACGCGCCACGGCTCGCGGTCGCGCCACGCGCGGCCGAGCGCGCGGTCGACCTCTGGGTCTGGCATGGATGCTCGTTCGCGCGCGCCCCCGAAAAGCCCCCTGCCGGCGCGAGCGGCGGCGACGCGGACACCCTTTGCCAACGCTTAACCGAATCGACTCGAAGAACGGGGTATGGAAAGCGTTCCCGAACGCGGCGAGCTCTCCGAGCAGTACAAGTGGGACCTCGAGAGCATCTACGCCACGGACGACGACTGGGAGGCCGCCTACGAGGCCGTCGAGTCGAAAGTCGACGACCTCGAGGCCTACGAGGGCCGGCTGACCGAGTCCGGCGACACCCTCCTTGAGGCCCTCCAGCTCCGCGACGACGTCCACCGGCAGGTGGAGATGGTGTCCTCGTACGCGCGCATGCGCTCGGACGAGGACACCCGCGACCAGCACTACCAGGCGCTGCGGGCGCGCGCGTCCAGCCTCGTGGCGGACGTCTCCAGCGCCACGTCGTACTTCGAGCCCGAGCTCCAGGACTGCACGCGCGAGCAGCTGCGCGCGCTCGTCGACGAGCAGCCCGAGCTGGCGACCTACGAGCACTACTTCGACGACGTGTTGCGGATGAAACCGCACACGCGCTCCGCGGAGGTCGAGGAGCTGCTCAGCGACCTCGGCGAGGTGTTCGGCGCGCCCAGCGACGCGTACAACATGCTGACGGACGCCGACCTGGAGTTCCCGACCGTCGAGGACCCGGACGGCGAGCCCGTCGAGATCTCCCAGGCGAACTTCACGAAGCTGCTGAAGGACCCGGACCGCGAGTTCCGCCAGACCGTCCACGAGTCCTTCTACGAGCGCATCAGCGACGTCCGGAACACCATCGGCTCCACGATGAAAAACCAGGTGAAAAAGGACGTCAAGCTCGCCGAGGCGCGGAACTACGACACCGCCCGCGAGGCCGCCCTCGACGACGCGAACATCCCCACGGCCGTCTACGACAACCTCGTTGACACGGTCGACGACAACCTCGACAAGCTCCACCGCCACGCGGAGCTCAAGCGCGAGGCCCTCGGCGTGGACGAGCTGAAGATGTGGGACCTCTACATGCCTATCGTCGACTCCGAGAGCCCCGAGGTCCCCTACGAGGAGGCCAAAGACCACGTCGTCGAGGCGGTCGCGCCGCTCGGCGAGGACTACCAGGACCGCGTCGCGGAGGGCCTGGAGTCGCGGTGGGTGGACGTCTACGAGAACCGCGGGAAGCGCGCCGGCGCGTACTCCGGCGGCACGTACGACACCCAGCCGTTCATCCTGATGAACTACCAGGACGACATCTCCTCGATGTTCACGCTCGCCCACGAGCTCGGCCACAGCCTCCACAGCCAGTACACGAGCGAGGCCCAGCCGTACGTCTACTCGCAGTACGAGATCTTCGTGGCGGAGGTCGCCTCGACGGTGAACGAGGCGCTGCTCGTCAACCACCTCCTGGACGCGGTCGACGACGACCACTTCCGGACGCACATCCTCAACGAGTACCTCGAGCGGTTCCGGTCGACGCTGTACCGCCAGACGCTGTTCGCGGACGTCGAACAGCGCCTCCACGAGCTCGCCGCGGCGGGCGAGGCGCTGACGCCGGACCGCGTCGACGAGGTGTACGGCGAGCGCAAGGAGGCCTACTACGCGAACGCGGACGTCGACGACTACATCCGCCGCGAGTGGATGCGCATCCCCCACTTCTACTACAACTTCTACGTGTTCCAGTACTCGACGGGCATCTCCGCGGCGGTCGCGCTGGTCCAGGACGTCCTCGAGGAGGGCGAGCCCGCCGCCGACCGCTACCTCGAGTTCCTGGAGCGCGGGTCCAGCGAGTACCCCCTGGAGTTGCTCCGCGAGGCGGGCGTGGACATGTCCACGAGCGACCCCATCGAGCGCGCGCTCGACGTCTACGACCAGCGCCTCGGGCAGGCCGAGGACCTCGTCTGAGCGCCGACTGTCGCGGGTCTCCGCCCGGCCGAACCGACCGTCGAGGGCCGCTCCGGCGTCCGACGCGCGACAGCCGGTAGGCGTTCAGCCGACCCAAAGGAACTTCTACGCCCGGGCCCTAGCGGCCCCAACGAATGTCGCGTAGTCCCTCACTGCCGGACCGGCCGACGCTCGACGTCGATCCCGAGTCGTCGCCCGAGGAACACCTCGACGCGCTCCAGGAGCACTACTCCGAGATTCTGGACGTCCACGAGCAGCTCCAGGAGCAACTGGACGACGTCGAGTCGCGCCGCGAAGAACTCCGCGAGGAAGTCAACCGCCTCCAGCGCGAGAACGAGACGCTGAAGACGGCGTCGCTGTACCTCGCCACGGTGGAGGACCTCCCGGAGGACGGCAGCGCCGTCATCAAGCAGCACGGCAACAACCAGGAGGTGCTGACGGAGCTGTCGCCGCGGCTCGCCGACGAGCTCGACGTGGGGGACCGCGTCGCCATCAACGACTCGTTCAGCGTCCAGCGCGTGCTCGACGACGAGACGGACGCCCGCGCGCAGGCGATGGAGGTCGACGAGTCCCCCCAGGTCGGCTACGAGGACATCGGCGGCCTCGACGAGCAGCTCCGCGAGGTCCGCGAGGCGGTCGAGGACCCGCTCGTCAACCCCGAGAAGTTCGAGAAAGTGGGCGTGGAGCCGCCCAGCGGCGTGCTCCTGCACGGGCCGCCCGGCACCGGGAAGACGATGCTGGCGAAGGCGGTCGCGAACCAGACGGACGCGACGTTCATCAAGATGGCCGGCAGCGAGCTCGTCCGCAAGTTCATCGGGGAGGGGTCGCGGCTCGTCCGCGACCTCTTCGAGCTCGCCGACCAGAAGGAGCCCGCCATCATCTTCATCGACGAGATCGACGCCGTCGCCGCGAAGCGCACGGACTCGAAGACCAGCGGGGACGCGGAGGTCCAGCGGACGATGATGCAGCTGCTCTCGGAGATGGACGGCTTCGACGAGCGCGGCGACGTCCGCATCATCGCGGCGACGAACCGCTTCGACATGCTGGACTCCGCCATCCTGCGGCCGGGCCGCTTCGACCGCCTCATCGAGGTGCCGAACCCCGACCACGAGGCCCGCGAGCGCATCCTCCAGATCCACGCCGACGAGATCAACGTCGCCGACGACGTCGAGTTCGCGGAGCTGGCGCGCCGCACGGACGGCTTCTCGGGCGCGCAGCTGGCGAGCCTCGCCACGGAGGCGGGGATGTTCGCCATCCGCGACGACCGCGAGGAGGTCCGCCGCGAGGACTTCGACGCGGCCTACGAGAAGCTCGTCGCGGAGGGCGAGGACGGCGAGCTCGGCGCGAGCTACCCGAGCTACATCCAGTAGTCCGGTCGGCGGGGTCCCGCGCGGTCTCCGTTCTCCCGGCAGTTCCGACGTGGGAGGTCAACGCTCTTGTGTGTCGGCCGTCGAGGAGGACGCATGACAATTCGCGTCGTGTGGGGAACCGGGTCGGGGCCGACGGAGCTGGCGGCCTACGACGCGGCGCTGGCGGACGCCGGCGTCCACAACTACAACCTCGTCGCGGTGTCGTCGGTGATCCCCGCGGACGCCGACGTCGAGGCGGTCGGGACGGCGCCCGACCTCGGACCGGCTGGACACGGGCTGACCGTCGTGGAGGCGCACGCGAACGCCGCCGGGCCGCGGCGCGTGAGCGCGTCGCTGGCGTGGGCGACCAGCGACGACGGCCCGGGCCTGTTCTACGAGGTCGCCGACGAGGCGTCCGCGGCGGACGTCGAGGAGCGCGTGCGCGCTGGCCTCGACGCGGGGATGGCCCTCCGGAACTGGACGTACGGCGACGCGACGGTCCGGACGGCGAGCGTGAACGCCGCGGCGGGCGAGTACGCCGCCGCGGTCGTCGTCGCGGTGTACGGCGACGGCGAGTCGTTGCTGTGAGCCGTCGCGTCCGGCGAGCGGTTGCGAGCCGTCGCAGCGGGCGGGCCGCTGCGAGCCGTCGCGTCCGGCGAGCCGCCGCCGTGGCTGCGCGCCCGCGTCGACTCCGGGGGCGGTTCGCTCGCGTTCCCCGGGAGCGTCTCGGTAGTGTTCCGAACAGGTATATACGCGTAGGGACCAAACAGACGCGACCGAGACAGATGCGACGGAGCGCACGGTCGAGTGTCCACGACGCCGCGGCGTGGGCCGGCCGCGGCGGCGCCCGTCGCACGCCCGCCGACACCGCGCCCACTCACTCGCGCCCGCTCCGCCCATGACTGGTACAATCCGTTCGCGCCGCGCGTTCCTCGCGTCCGCCGCCTCCGTCGCGGTCGCCGGCTGTAGCGGCTTCCGGTACCGCGACCGCTACCAGCCCGGCGAACGCGTCTCCCTGGCGGTCAGCGCGCCGCCCGCGGACGACGACCGCGCCGCCACGACCATCGGGCGCAGGCTCGCCGACCGGCTGTCCGCGCTCGGCGTCGACGCCTCGTTCCAGCCGAAGGCCCAGTCGCAGCTCTACCTGGACGCGCTCATCAACCACGACTTCGACGTGTTCGTCGCGCGCCACCCCGGCCTGGCGCGGCCGGACGCGCTGTACCCCCTCCTGCACTCGAAGTTCGCGCCCGAGCCCGGCTGGCAGAACCCGTTCGGCTCGACGAGCGTCGCCATCGACGACAGCCTCGAGGCCCTGCGCTCCTCCTCGGACACGGCGGCCGCACTGGCGGAGTTCCTGGCGGCGTACGTCGAACGCGTGCCGTTCGCGGTGGTCGCCGCGCCCGAGTTCCTCACGGCCCGCCGCCGGTCGCTTTCCGTCCCGGCGGAGGCGGTCACCGAGCGGCCCCTCGACGTCCTCGGGCAGCTCGCCGCCGTGGACCTCGACCGGCCGCTCCGCTGCGGCATCTTCTCCGGCGAACTCACCGAGAACCGCAACCCCATCGCGGGCGAGTTCCGGTGGACGAACCAGCTGCTGGGCCTGGTGTACGACTCGCTGGCGCGACGCCCCCGGGACGCCGACGGGTTCGTCCCCTGGGCGGCCGGCGACTGGCGCTTCGACGGCGACACGCTCGTCGCCGACCTGCGCCCCGGCCAGACGTTCCACGACGGCACGCCCGTGACCGCCGACGACGTCGTGTTCACCCTGGAGTTCCTGTCGGACACGTCCATGGGGGAGGCGTCCTCGCCGCTGCCGGCGACGCGGTTCCGCGGCCGCACGACGCTCGTGTCGTCCGCGCACGCCGTCGACGACACCACCGTCCGGTTCCGCGTCGCGTCGGACGTCGACCCGAACACCGCCGAGCGCGTGCTCACGCTCCCCATCCTTCCCGAGGCGGAGTGGAGCGAGCGCACCGACCTCGTCGACGACCGCGTCACGAAGGCGCTCGTCTGGGAGAACCGCAAGCCGGTCGGCAGCGGCCCGCTGGCGTTCGCGAGCGCGACCGTCGACGAGTCCGTGCGCCTGGAACCGTTCGCCGACCACTTCCTCGCGGACGTCGCCGACGAACCCGCCGCGCGGTACGCGGCCGCCCTCGACGGCGAGGGCGTGTACGCGCGGTACGCGCCGTCGGGCGAGGACGCGCTCGCGGCGCTCGCGGACGGCCGCCTCGACACGTCGATCCACGAGTTCCCCCTCGCCGCGTTCGTGGACGCCGACGACGCCGACGACGTCGGCACCGCGACGGCGCCCTCGCGCGGCCTGTACGTCGTCGGGTACAACGTGCGGCGCGGGCCGCTGTCGGACTTCCACTTCCGCCAGATCCTGGCGCGGCTCCACGACCGGGAGGCCGTCGCCCGCGAGACGTTCGCGGGGTACGCGACGCCGACCGACGTCCCGGTCGTGCCGGCGTGGGACACCGACGACGTCGCGACCGACGAGTACACGGTCGGGTCGTTCCCGGGGCGGGACGGCGAACTCGACGCCGACGCCGGTCGGCGGCTGTTCGAGGACGCCGGGTACACGTACGACGACGACGGCAACCTCTTCCGCTAGCCATGGTCCTGACAGAGACACTACTCGCGCTCGCGGCGTACGTCTCGGTGATGCTCGCGGTCGGCGTCGCCGTCTCCGTGGGGCCGCGGCGGCTCGCTCGCGCGGTCGCGGACGGCCGCCGTCGCGTCGTCGCCGTCGCGCCGTACGTGTTGCCGCTGCTGGCGGTGCTGGGCGCGCGCCGCCTGGCGCTGACCGTCGGCCCGGAGCTGTCGTGGTACCTGGAGTGGAACGCCACCGAGTACATCTACTCGCTGGAGGGGACGCTCGTCGCGGACGTGCAGTCGGTGGCGACGCCGGCGCTGACCGAGTACTTCGTGTTCGTCTACCTCTACGGCTACGTGTTCCTGCTGGTGTTCCCGCTGGTGGCGTACTTCGCGCTCGACCGCAGCGACCGCCTCGCCGAGCTGCTCGCGGCGTACGGCCTGAACTACGGGCTCGGCCTCGTCTGCTACGTGCTGTTCGTCGCGTACGGACCGCGGAACGTCGTGCCGGAGGCCGTCGAGTCGCTGCTGTACACGACGCACCCGACGACCCAGCACCTCACCGGCGAGGTGAACCTGAACACGAACGTGTTCCCGTCGCTGCACGCGTCGCTGGCGGCGACGGTTGCGCTGTTCGCGTGGCGGACGCGCCGCGAGTACCCGGGGTGGCTGGCGGTGGCGGCGCCGCTGGCGGTGAGCGTCGCGGTCGCGACCATGTACCTCGGCATCCACTGGGCGACCGACGTCGCGGGCGGCCTCGTGCTCGCTGGCGTCGCCTACGTGGGGGCGGTGCGCGCGGTCGCCCGCTACGGCTGCTGGTCGTCGCTGCCGGACCGCGTGACGCGGCTGTGGCCGAGCTGACCGGGCGTGCGAACCACCCGCAAACTAAAAGGACTTTACGTGGGGGGGACGTACGTGGACCGAATGCACGGGAACACGCCGTACAGTGGCGCCGAGCCGTCCGAACCGGAGCTCACGGGGACCCAGCGGCGCGCGCTCCAGGACTCCATCTCCCGGATCGCCGCGCGCACGCGGGAGTTCCTGCCCGACGAGTACGTCGTCGGCTCCGAGATCACGACCGGGACCGAGGGCGTCCAGGTCACCGTCGCCGTCCGGCCGCCCGCCGGCAACCCCGTCAGCGCCGGCTTCACGCCCGAGTTCGACGGCGTCGGCGACGAGGACCTCATCCCGGACGACGACCGCGAGGAGGTCGCCCGCGGCCTCGCCGCCAGCGCCGCCCTCCAGGTGAAGGCCGCGCTCGGCGACGACGTCCCGCAGACCGCCCGGTAGCGCCGCTCGCTACGGTAGCGCCGTTCTCTACTTCCCCCAGAAGGGGTCGCGTTTCCGCTGGATCTCGAGGTACTGCTTGAGCGCCTCGCGCTCGTCGGCGGGGATCTCCTCGCTGAGCTCCTGTTCGAGGACCTTCGCGTGCTTCTCCGGGAGGTCGACCCAGAGCTCGTCGCCCTCCTCGACGTCGCGGCCGACGGTCGGGCCGTCGATGGAGACGCTGACGCGGTTCCCCGCCCGGGCCTCGTCGACGTCCTCGCCCTGCTCCTGGATGCCCTTCACGACGCCGACGCGCTCCAGGTCGTTGCCCTCGACGTGGCCGACCGGGGTGTTCCGCTTGAGGGTGCCGGAGACCACCTCGACGCCGACCACGGCGGGGTCGCTCTGCCGGAACACGTGGTCTTTCAGGATGCGGAAGCGCGCGGGCCGGACGATGTTCTCGAAGATGGCCTCCTTCTGTTCGCGCTCGCGCTGTTCGACGAACGACTCGTAGTCCTCGACGAGCTGGTAGATGACGTCGCTGGAGAAGACGCGGACGCCCTCCTCGTCGGCCTTCCGTTCGGCGTCCTCGAGCACGTCGACGTTGAACCCGAGGATGGTGCGGTGGACGTCCTCGTCGGCGGTGGTCGCCATCGAGACGTCCCGGGGCGCGACGTCGCCGACCTCCGCCGCCATCACGGGGATCTCGGCCTCCTGCATGGCGTTCGCGAGCGCCTCCAGGCTGCCGAGCGTGTCCGCCTTCGCCACGACGCCCTCCTCGGCGGTCTCGACGGCGAACTCCGCGAGCTCGGCTTTCACCTCGTCGACGACGGCGTCGACGCTCCGGTCGCCGACGACGCGGACGGGCGCGCCCGCCATCGCGTCGTCGAGGTCCGGCGCCGCGATCTTCAGGCCGGCCGCCGCCTGCATCGCGGGGACGTCCTCGAAGCGCTTCTCGGTGCGGATCTCGGAGAGCTCGCGGGGCTTCAGGAGCGCGCGCACCTCCGTGACGATGGGGTCGTTCGTCCCGCCGACCACGATGGTGTCGCCCTGCCGGACGGTGCCGTCGTAGAGGATGACGTCCAGGGTCGTCCCGAAGCCCTGCTCGTCTTTGACCTCGAGGACGGTGCCGGCGCCCGGCCCGTCGATGTCGACCTCCATCTCGGATTTCATGTAGCGCTGCGCGAGCCCCATCAGGACCGTCAGGAGGTCCGGGACGCCCTCGCCGGTCTCCGCGGAGACCGGGATGACGCCGATGTTCGACTGGAAGTCCTGGACGCGCCAGTAGAGGTCCGAGGAGAACCCGGCGTCCGAGAGCTCGCCGATGAGCTCGTAGAGCTTCTCGTCGAGCTGGCCGCGCACGCGGTCGGACTGGGCCTCGTAGGTCTGCTGGACGGGCGCGTCCGGCGTCGGGTTCCAGCCGGGGATGGTGTCGATCTTGTTCGCGGCGACGACGAACGGCGTCCCCGTGTCCGCGAGGATGCGGATCGCCTCCTCGGTCTGGGGCTGGAAGCCGTCGTTGACGTCCACGACGAGGATGGCGATGTCCGCGAGCGCGCCGCCGCGGGACCGCAGCGTCGAGAACGAGTGGTGGCCGGGCGTGTCGATGAACAGCAGCCCGGGCAGGTCGAACTCCGCGGGGTCGACGAGGCTGCCGGCGACGTCGCTGACGACGTCCAGCGGCACCGCGGTCGCGCCGATGTGCTGGGTGATGGCGCCCGCCTCGCCCTCGATGACGGCCGAGCCCCGTATCTTGTCGAGGAGGCTGGTCTTCCCGTGGTCGACGTGCCCGAGGACCGCCACGATGGGCGTCCGGAGCTCCCCGGCGTCGTCTGATGTGTCGGCGTCGGACATAGTAGAATCCTCCGAGAGAACGGTTGTTACCCGAACAGAACGGGCCACGGGGTTTAATTCCATCGTCACGCGGCGACCGCGGACCGCTCCCCCGGGGCCGCCGGAACGGGCGCGGGACGGCGTCACGCGGGCGTCCGACGACCCCGCGGGGTTTATGTGAATCCCGGCAGTGGGGTCGGGTATGGCCGACATCCTCGCCGAGAACCTCTCCGGGAAGGCCGTGATGGGGTCGGACGGCACCGAGCTCGGGATGCTGTACAACATCACGATGGACCTCAAGACGGGGAAGCTCGAGGACCTGCTCGTGGAGCCGGACCCGGACGCCGCCGTGAACATCGACTTCCCGACGGACGCGGAGGGCCACTACCGCGTCCCCGTCAACCGCGTGCAGGCCGTCAAGGACTACATCGTCGTCCAGCGATAGTGCGGGTCCTCGACGCGTCCGCGTTCATCCACGACTACCGGCCGGACGGCCCGACGGCGTCGACGCCGGCGGTCCGCGAGGAGCTGACCGACGCGGCGGCGTTCCGCTTCGACGCGCAGGCCGGCAGCGGGATGCAGGTCCACTCGCCGGGCGAGCGCGCGCTCGCGGCCGTCCGGGAGGCCGCGCGCACGACCGGCGACCTGGACGTGCTCTCGGCGACGGACGTGGGGCTGCTGGCGGCGGCACGGGAGCTCGACGGCGTCGTCGTCACCGACGACTACGCGGTGCAGAACGTCGCGGACGAGCTCGGCGTCGGCGTCGAGGCCATCGCCCAGGACGGCATCGAGGAGCGCCGCGACTGGCGCTTCCAGTGCCAGGGCTGCGGCCGCGAGTTCGACGCGGACCGCGACCGGTGTCCGGTCTGCGGGAGCGCTCTCGAGCGCAAGAACCCGGGGTAGCGCGGACCGCGGGCTCCCCCGTCGGGTCGCCCCCCCGCCGGCCCTGGCTCGCTCAGTCGAGTCGCCCCGTGGTCTCAGCGCGCTCCCTGACGGCCTCGAGGCCGTGGTCGATGAGCTGGCGCAGCACCTCCTGCTCGGAGAGCCCGTAGTCCCTGGCCAGCTCCTCGATCTCCGCGGCGAGCGCGTCCCCACAGACGACCGAGTACTTCCGGGGCACGACACTTTCCTTCTCGCGGGCCCCACGTAATACTTAGTCAGCCCGCCGTCAGACGGCCGTCGGAACGTCAGGCGAACGCGGCGTACGCCAGCGCGAACTGCACCGCGTCGTAGGTGCCGTGGACGACCACCGGCGCGAACAGGTCGTCGGTGCGCTCGTAGGTGACCCCCAGCACCAGCGACACGACGAACAGCCGCGCGAGCGTCACCAGCACCGCGCCCGGGGTCGCGCCGGTGCCGGCGTACGCAAGCAGGTGGACGCCGGCGAACACCAGACAGCCCACCACGACCGCGCCGCGCCGCGAGAACGCTCCGTAGAGGTACTTCTGGACGCCGTTGCGCGCGAGCAATTCCTCCGCCGGCCCGATGGCGAGGTACGACAGCACCACCAGCGGCGGCAGGATCTCGGGGTGCTCGCGCGCCGTCTCGACGAGCCCGTGGCTGGTCCGCGGCAGGTCGAAGTGGAGGACGGCGCCGACCATCACGTAGTGCAACGCGAGGATGGCGACGGTGCCGGCGGCCGCGACGGTGAGGTCCCGCCGCGTCGGCGACCGCACGTCGAGGCCGCCGCCGTACCACCCGAGGAACGCCAGCCCGGCGACCCCGAACCCGGCGCTGGAGGCGACGGTGCTCACGGGCACGGTGGCCAGCGGGTCGTCGGGCACGAACCCGGTGGCGACCGTGGCGACAAGCGACCCGAACACGAGCGCGAACAGGGAGACGGCGACCCCCACGAGGAACCGGCGCTCGCGGGCGTGCACCGCGGCCGCGTCGAGACCGGTGACCGCGGCCACCGCGAGCCCGACCGCGCCGAGGCCCGCGAACAGCGCGACCGGCGGGCCCGGGGGGAGCGTCCCGCCGACGGCGAGCACGCCCGCGGTCGCGGCGACCACCAGGCCGACGCCGCCGACGCCCGCCGCGTAGTCCAGTTCCTCGACGTCCACGCCGTAGCGACGCGCCGCGAACGCCGCGACCGCGAGGCCGGCGAACGCGGCGGCGGCCCGCGACGCGAGCGCGCCCTCGGCGGGCCACGCGAGGAACGACGCCGCGAGGCCGACGCCCGCGAGCACGAAGCCGACGGTCTGCGCGTACCGGTCGTTCACGTCGCCGTCTCCGGCCCGCGGTACCAAAGGCGTGCCGCTCCGCGCACGCCCCTCGCCGGCCGCGCTACTCGACGACGAGCTCGGTCTTCTCGGGGAGCGCCTGCTCGCCGCGCAGCAGGCCGCGCGCGGCCTCCTTCCCCCACTCGACGGCGGGCTGGGTGAACGTCTCGACGCCGTAGAGCTCGCCGGCGAGCACGCAGGCAGCCTCCACGTCGAACAGCAGCCGGCCCAGCGAGCGCTCGTCGAGGGCGGGGACCTCCACGCGGACGTTCGGCACGCCGGACTCGGCGAGGCTCGCCTCCGTCGCCTCGAACTCGGCGTCGAGGAGCGCGCCGAGGCTGCCGCCCGAGAGGTACTCCAGGCCCGAGAGGTCCGTCTCCGGGACGGCGCGGTCCTCGCGCTCGCGGACCCGCAGCAGCGTCACCTGTTTGTCGCGCGGGCCGGCGCGGTAGAGCTGGAGCTGGCTGTGCTGGTCGGTCGCGCCGAGCGCGCGCGCCGGCGTCTGCCCGAGGCCGTCCTTCCCCAGCGACTCCGCCCAGAGCTGCGCGAACCACTCCGCGAACGTCTCCAGGCCCTCCGCGTACGGCATCATCGCGTGGACGCCCGCGCCGCGCTGGTCGAGCGCGTACGCCGTCGCGCCGAACGCGTACGCCGGACAGTCGAACAGCGAGCCCGCGAGCGCGTCCATCCCGTCGCGGCCGCCCGCGAGCAGCGCCTCGATGTCGTGGCCGGCGAGCGCCGCGGCGGGCAGCCCCACGGTCGACAGCGCGGAGAACCGGCCGGGAACGCCCTCCGGGGCGTCCACGGCCGGCAGGCCGTGCTCGTCGGCGAGCTCGCGGAGGTTCCCCTCGGGCCCCGTCGTGACGAACGTCCGCTCGGTCCAGTCGACGCCCGCCTCACGCATCGCGTCCCGGACGACGAGGAAGTTCGCGAGCGTCTCCGCGGTGGTGCCGGACCGCGAGACGACGTGCACCGCGGCGTTCGCGAGGTCGACCCGGTCGAGGAGAGCGTCGACGTGCTCGGGGTCGACGTTGTCCAGGAAGTGACACTCGAGGTCGCCGCCGAGCGCGTCCACGAGCGTCGCGGCGCCGAGCGCGCTCCCGCCGATGCCGACGTTCAGGAGGACCTCGGCGTCCGCGAACGGCTCGACCGCGGCGCGGACGGCGTCGGCGTCCGCGCGCTCGGGGAGGTTCAGCGCCGCGTACCCGAACTCGCCGTCCGCCATCCCGGCGGCGACGCGGTCGTGCGCGTCGCGCACGCGGTCGTCCAGCCGTTCGAGCGCGTCCCGCGGCACGCCAGGCGTCGCCTCGCTGTCGAGGGCGTTGCCCACGTCTACCTGCATACGGGTACCCGCGGCGGCCGGCGGCTTAAGTCGCGGTGCTTCGGGCGCGCCGACGCGGCCCGCGCGCGCGGCGAGTCGCCGTGCTTTTGCTGTGGTAGCGCGGACTCCCGGGCAATGGGTCGGTTCGACAGCTACTCCGGGCTGCTCTCGGCGTTCCCGTACGCGTTCCGGCAGTCGGACTCGCTGCTGTTCCGGAGCTACGTGGTGGTGAGCGCGCTGCTGGGCGCGCTGTTCGCGTTCCTGATGGGCGGCGCGCTCCTGGTCCTCGTCGGGAACACGGCCGGCACGCGCGGCGGGTCGCTGACACTCTCGCGGACGTTCTACGTCGTCGTCGGGCTGTTCGTGTTCCTGCCGCTGGTCGCGCCCGTGCTGTTCGTCGCGCGCCGCCACCGCCGCGGGCGCCGGGTCGCCGACCGCTACGACGGCGCGCTCGCGGCGGCCGGCTACCTCTTCGTCGCGTCGGTCTACCTCGGCGTCGTGGCGTCGATGCCGCCCGAGTTCGCGACGGACGGCGAGACGGTCGCGCGGCCCGACCCGTCCGGGCTGTTCGCGCCCGTCGTGGAGGTGCTGTACGCGATTCCGGCGCCGGCGTCGCCGCTCGTGCCGCTGGCGGGCGCGCTGCTCGTGTACGCGGTCCACCGCCGCTACGCGGCGTGACGCCGCGGCGCCGGCGCGGGTCGTAACACGGAAACCGCGAGCCGAGCTAGGGTGTGTGATGACCGACGAGAAGACCGCGACGTTCCTCGTCACGAGCGCTGACGACGGCTCCGCGGTGCTCTCGGACGTGCGGGACGCCCAGGTGCACACGCTCTCGGAGAACCCCGGCGTCGAGGCGGGCGACGTGCTGGAGGCGACCGTCGCCCCGGACCCGCCGATGAACGTGACCTACAGCGTCGTTGAGGTCGCCGAGCGCAAGCGGATTCCGGTCACCGCAACCGACGAGTCGCCGACCCGGCAGGCCGCCGAGCTGGCCGACGGGCTCGCGGTCGGCGACCTGGAGACGACCGAGCGAGCGGGCGTCGGCGAGGTCCACGTCCTCCGCGTGCCCGAGGGCGGCGTCGCCGACGCCGTCGAGGCGGTCCGCACCGACGACCAGACGGTCGCGCGCGCCGCCCGCATCGGCGTCGAGCGCGTCGAGATCCGGTCGGGCGAGGACTTCGTGAGCGTCCGCTACCTGCCGTAGCGCCGTCCTGCGGTCACTGCGGCGGTCTGGCCGTCCGCGCCGCCCGCTCCCGAGTGCCATGGTTTAACGTGGCACGGGTCGTAGGTCCACCGGGATGGCACCCGAACGAGACCCACAGGAGCCGCTCGTCGACGGCAACAAGAACGAGACAGAACTCCCCATCGGCGAGGCGTCGGACGCGGAAGCGAGAGCGGCGACGATGTGGCGCTGCGGGGACTGCGGCGCGCTCCGGGACCTCGAGGCCGGCCTCCCGGAGCAGTGCCCGGACTGCGGCGCCCCGAGAGAACAGCTGTGCTACCGGATCGAGGACTGAGCCGGCCGCCGCGACGACGGCCGGCGTCGCCGCCTCACTGCTCGGCGGGCTCCGGGCCGGCCTCGCTCTGGACCTCCCAGCCGGACTGCACGCCGCAGGCCTCCCGCTCGACGAACTCGATGGCGGTGTCCGCGTCCAGTTCGCCCTCGCCCTCGACGGCCTCCACGACGAGGGGCACGTCCGGGCTGTCGCCGCAGCAGCCGACGTCGAGGAACACGTCCCACGTGTCGCCCTCGCGGGCGGGCCCCTTCGTCTTCCGCAGGTACGCCCGCATGTGGTCGGTGGTGAGCTGGTCGGCGCCCCAGGCGCTGACGTCCGCCGGGTACGAGAGGGTCACGCGCTCCGTGGTCATGGTCGTGCGTAAGGCGCCCACGACTATACGCGTACCGCCGCCGACGGCGGTACCGCCATCGTGGGACGTACCTCCGCGGATGGCCACGCCGCCATCGACGGAGGTGTCGGCGCGGATGCCCACGCCGCCATCGAGCGACGCGCCGCCGCGGACGGCCACTCTGTCACCGATGCCCTGGCCCCGGCATTCTGACCCCTCACAGGCGACACCTTCAAGCCGGTCCGCGGCGTAGCCGCGACATCCATGATGGCCACGACGCACGCGCTCGTCGGACTGGCGGTCGCCGCGGTCGTCTCCCTCGTCGCGCCCGAGTTCGGCCTCGTCGCGGCCGCCGCCGGGCTCGCCGGCGGCGTCTTCCCCGACCTCGACCTCTACGCCGGCCACCGCCGCACGCTCCACTTCCCCGTGTACTTCTCCACGCTGGCGGCGCCGGCGGCCGCCGCCGCCGCCGCCGCGCCGACCGCGTGGACCGTCGGCGTCGCCGTCTTCCTCGTCGCGGCCGCGCTGCACGCCGCCAGCGACGCGCTCGGCGGCGGCCTCGAACTCGAGCCCTGGCGGGCCACCAGCGAGCGCGCGGTCTACAGCCACTTCCACCGGCGCTGGATCCGCCCGCGCCGGCTCGTCCGCTACGACGGCGCGCCCGAGGACCTCGCGGTCGCCGCGGTCGTCGGCGTCCCGGCGTCGCTCGCGTTCGGGCCCGGCGT
The DNA here is from genome assembly GCF_037031165.1 of Halobacterium yunchengense. Classification (NCBI taxonomy): domain Archaea; kingdom Methanobacteriati; phylum Methanobacteriota; class Halobacteria; order Halobacteriales; family Halobacteriaceae; genus Halobacterium; species Halobacterium yunchengense. The sequence goes on from NZ_JAYEZL010000002.1 coordinate 292,763, forward strand.
CCAGCGGCTGGTCGCCGCCGCGCTCGCCGTCTCCGCGGGCTACGTCGCCGTCCGCAAGCGCCTCCCCGCCGTCGCCGCGTGGCTGTCCGCGCGCGTCCCCGACGGGCTCCGCCACCGCGTCCCCGAGCGGTTCACGACGTAGCCGCCGGGGCGTTCCGGGTGGTTCGTGACGTAGGCGCCGGGGCGTTCCGGGTGGTTCGTGACGTAGCCGCCGCCGCATTCTCGGGTGGTTCGTGACGTAGCTGCCGTAAAGTTCCGGAGTGAGTCACTTCGCTCGCCGCGGCGGGCCGTCGGGCGGCCGCCGCAGCCGCCCGCCGAGTGGCTATAAGAAGCCTTATCCTGCGTCGCTCCCGACCGCTTCCCATGCCCAGTTTCGAGGTCCCGGACGTCGACCTCAGCCAGTACTCCATGCGGCAGCTCGCCGTGCCGCCGCTGGTCCTGCTGGTCGTCGCGCTCGCCGTCGTCGGCGGGTCCCTCGCCCTCACGGGGTGGCCGGCGGACCCCGGCATCGAACTCACCGGCGGCACGGAGCTCGTCGTCGAGTCCGACGCCTCCCAGTCCGAGATCGCCGGCGCGTTCACCGAGCAGCCCGACTCCATCCGGTCGATCGGCACCGCCGACGACCAGTACCTCGTGACGTTCCAGGCCGAGGACCCCACGATCAGCGAGGACAGCGACGTCCAGGTCGAGGTCGTCCAGTCGCAGAGCTCGTCGGCGGCGTTCGCCGAGTCCACCCAGCAGCTCGCGGTCGTCGGCGTCGCCGTCGCGTTCCTCGGCATGAGCGCCGTCGTCTTCCTGCTGTTCCGGACGTTCGTCCCCAGCATCGCGGTCGTGCTCTCCGCGTTCAGCGACATCGTCGTCCCGGTCGCCCTGATGAACCTCTTCGGCATCGAGCTCTCCCTCGGCACCATCGCCGCGCTCCTGATGCTCATCGGTTACAGCGTCGACTCGGACATCCTCCTGAACAACCACGTGCTCAGGCGCTCCGGGAGCTTCTGGGAGAGCGTCCACCGCGCGATGCGCACCGGCGTCACGATGACCGTGACCTCCATCGCCGCGATGGCCGTGATGACCGTCGTCGCCTACGTCTTCGGCATCGAACTGCTGACCGACATCGGCGTCGTGCTGGTGTTCGGCCTCACCACTGACCTCGTGAACACGTACATGATGAACGTCTCGCTGCTCCGGTGGTACAAGTTCGAGGGGGTGGCCCGATGAGCTGGGTCCGCGAGAACTGGCGGGTGGCGTTCCTCGTGGTCCTCCTGCTCGGCAGCGCTGTCTCGCTGTTCGCGCCCGGCATCGGCGCGTCCGCCGGCGGCGCCGACGGCCAGGCGGCAGAGCGCCCGACGAACCTCAACTACGGCCTCGAGCTGTCCGGCGGCGTCCGCCTCCGCGCGACGCCGACCGGCGTCGTCGCGGACGGCGTCGACGTCACCGCGGACAACGAACAGGCCGTCGAACGGGAGGTCGCGGCCGCGCTCTCCCTGGAGGACCGCGCCGTCAACGCGCGCGACCAGTACGACGTCGTGGAGGTGTACGCGAACAACACCACCGCGAGCGTCGAGGGCGCCCTCGAGGAGACCGGCTACGAGTACGACTCCGTCTCGCGTGGCGTCCACGAGGAGACCCGCCAGACCATCGTCTCCACCATCAACAGCAAGGTCGGCGGCAGCGGGTTCTCCGGCGCGACGGTCCAGCAGACGGAGAGCCGGACGACCGGCGAGCACTACATCGTCGTGGAGGTCCCCGGGCAGAACGCCAGCCAGGTGCGCTCGCTCATCGAGGGCCGCGGCGAGGTCGAACTGTGGGCGTACTACCCGCAGGACGGCAACCAGACCAACAGCACCGTCCTCCAGCGCGAGGACCTCGCGGAGATCAGTTCGCCGCGGGTCATCGACGACCAGCCGTCGGTCCCGGTCGTGCTCACCGACGACGCCGCGCCCGAGTTCGCCCAGAACATGCGCGACTACGGGTTCACGAGCGGCAACGGCGTGAGCAACTGCCAGTACCCCGACGGCGGGTACTGTCTGCTCACCGTCCTCGACGGCGAGGTCGTCTACGACGCGAGCATGGGGCCGACGCTCGCGAGCAGCCTCCGCGGCGACGACTTCGAGAACGACCCGCGGTTCTACATCACCGCGAACTCCACGGAGGAGGCCCGGGAGCTCCAGGTGAACCTCCGGGCGGGCGCGCTCCCCACCGAGCTGAACTTCCAGGACTCCTACTACGTCTCGCCGAGCTTCGCCGAGCGCTACAAGCCCCTGTCGCTGGTGACCGGGCTGGCGGCCGCGGCCGCGATGGCGCTCGTGGTGTTCCTCCGGTACGGCGACCCGCGCGTGGCGGTCCCGATGGTGTTCACCGCGCTCTCGGAGGTCGTCATCCTGCTCGGGTTCGCCGCCGTGAGCGGGCTCGCGCTCGACCTCTCGCACATCGCGGGCCTGATCGCCGTCATCGGGACGGGGGTCGACGACCTCGTCATCATCGCCGACGAGGTGATGACCAAGGAGATCGACTCGAACCGCGTGTTCAAGAGCCGGTTCCGGAAGGCGCTGTGGGTCATCGGCGCGGCCGCGGTCACCACCATCATCGCGATGAGTCCCCTCGCCGTGCTCAGCCTCGGCGACCTCCGCGGGTTCGCCATCGTCACCATCCTCGGCGTGCTGATCGGCGTCGTCATCACGCGGCCGGCGTACGGCGACATCCTCCGGCGGCTCGTCACCGGCGAGCACTGACCGGCCGCACCGCCGCCACTCCTCGCGGGCAGCCCAGACCGCACTACCGCGCGGTCGAACCGGCCGCGTTATCGGGTCCGACCAGACCGCACAACGGCGGGACCGGACTGGCCGCGTTACCGTCCCGTTACTCGGGCGAGCGGCCGCGCGGGAGCCGGTAAGTCGCGCACAACAAACCGGCCGCCCGGCCATACTCGGCGTCGTGCACCTCCGGGACGCCAGCGGCGTACTGCCGCCGTCGGCCGGCGCGGCGACCGCGTCGCCGGCCGGCGCGGCGGACACACAGGCCGGCCTTACGCCGAGACAGGCCGCGGTTACGCGGCCGCCGAGCGGATGAGCCGCGACCGTCGCGCGCTCGCCGCGGTGGTCGCGTGCCTGCTCGCCGCGAGCGCGGCCAGCGCCGCCGTCGGGAGCGCACCGGCGCTCGCGACGGCCGGCGACGACTGCTCGACGGCCACGCCGACGACGGCGTCGACGCCCGAGGGGGACTGTTCGGACGGCGAGACGACGACGAGCCCCGCCGGGACGACCGACTCGACGTCGACAGCGAAGCGGACGACGGCCAGTCCGTCCCCGACCACGACGCCCGAGGACGTGACCGTGGAGGGGGAGCCGGACCTCTCGGCGTTCCTGCCGGAGCACACCGTCGCGCCCGGCGAGGAGACGCGGCTCGCCGTCCAGATCGCCAACGGCGGCACCGTCGACGACGGCGGCCTCGACACGCCGCCGGCGGGCGAGCGGGCGGTGACGACCGCGCGGAACGTCGAGGTGGAACTCGAGGACGGCGACGCGCCGGTGCGCGTGGAGACCGGGGAGACCCCGCTCGGCGACCTGTCGGCCGGCGCCATCGGCGAGGCGGGCTTCGACGTGGTCGTCGACGAGGACGCCGACCCCGGCGTGTACGAACTGGAGGCGACCGTCGACTACGACTACACCGAGGAGATCTCCGGCGACGACCGCGACGAGGCCTCCGAGACGGAGACGTTCGAACTGACGCTCGTGGTGACCGAGGACGCGCGCTTCGAGGTGGTCGACGTCGACGAGGACCTCCAGGTCGGGGAGACGGGCACCGTCGAGGTGACCCTCGAGAACGTCGGCGAGGCCGACCTCCGGGACGCGACCGTGACGATCCGCTCCCGGAACCGCGACCTGACCGTTGACTCCGGGACCAACGCGACGCGGTACGTCGGCGACTGGGACGACGGCGACGAGGAGACCGTCGAGGTCGAGGCGACCGCGCTGAACACGTCCGGGGCCGACCGGTACGCGCTGTCCGCGGTCGTGCGGTACACCGACGAGGACGGCGACCCCCAGCGGTCGGTGCCCCGGCCGTTCGGCGTCCGCCTCGACGACGCGCAGTCCTTCGACGTCGACGACGTCGAGAGCGACCTCCGCGTCGGGGACGACGGCGCGGTCGTCGGCACCGTGACCAACGACGGCCCGGAGCCCGTCGCGGACGCGGTCGTCCGGCTGGTGGACGGCGACGGTGACGTGGTCGCGCGCCGCCCGGCGGTCGTCGGCGACCTCGACGACGGCGAGAGCGAGGACTTCCGGATCCCCGCCCGGGTCCCGGCGGCCGCCGAACCCGGGGAGCGGCGGCTCTCCTTCGTCGTGGACTACGTGAACACCGACGGGGACGCGCGCCGCAGCGACCGGCTGTTCGACACCACGCGGGTCCGCGAGGAACGCGACGAGTTCTCAATCGAGGACGTCGACGAGGCCCTCCTGGCCGGCGAGACGGGAACCGTCGAACTGACCCTCGAGAACCGCCTCGACGAGGACCTCGCGGACGCGACCGTGACGGTGCGGTCGCCGAACGCCGACCTGCGACTCGGCGGCGACGGCGAGGCGACGCGGTACGTCGGCGACTGGGACGACGGCGACGAGGAGACCGTCGCCGTCGAGGCGTCCGTCGCGGCGGACGCGGGCGCGCAGCGCTACCCCCTGGAGGTGACGGTGTCGTACACCGACGAGGACGGCGACGACCGCACGTCGGACGTCCTCGTCGCGTCGGTGCGGCCCGACGACGAGCAGTCGTTCGCCGTCGAGGACGTGTCGAGTACGCTCCGCGTCGGCCGCGAGGGACGCGTGAACGGGACCGTGGTGAACCGCGGCCCGGACGACGTCGAGACGGCCGTCCTGCGCGTCACGGGCACCGACGACAACCTCCGGCCGCGCGAGCGCGAGGTCGTGCTCGGCGACCTCGACGTCGGCGACGACGCCGACTTCTCCGTCCCGGCGTCGGTGCTGGACACCGCCCAGCCGGGCCCGCGCCGGCTCACCGTCGTCGTGGAGTACGTCACGCCGGACGGCGACCGCCGCGAGAGCGACCCCGTCTCGGTGGTCGCGGCCGCGTCCAGCGAGACCGAGCGCTTCGAGCTCGAGACCGTCGACGCGGACCTGCAGGCCGGCGACGACGGCACGGTCGCGCTGGAAGTGGTGAACCGCGGCGACGAGACGCTGACGGACGCCACCGTCACGCTGGCGTCGCGCAGCACGGGCCTGCTCGTCGGCGACGCCGGCAACGACACGCGGTTCGTCGGCCGGTGGCCGGCCGGCGAGCGCCGCGTCGTCCGGTACCGCGTGCGCGCCGGCAACGAGACCGGCGACCAGACGTACGCCTTCGAGGCGTCCGTCGGCTTCGAGGACGAGGAGGGCCAGCAGCGGCGCTCGGACGCGCTCGCGTTCGGCGCGACGCCCGCCGACGAGCAGTCGTTCGCGGCCGAGACCGTCGAGAGCACGCTCCGCGTCGGCGAGGAGGGCCGCGTGGCCGTCGCGCTCACCAACGAGGGGCCGGCGAACGTCAGCGACGCCGCGGTCACGCTCCGCACGGACGCGCAGAACGTCGCACCGGTCGAGACGGAGGCCGCGCTCGGCGACCTCGCCGCGGGCGAGACGGCGGCCTTCGACCTCCCCGTCGAGATCACGGAGAACGCCGGTCCCGGCGTCCGGCAGTTCACGTACCGCCTCCGGTACACGGACGACGACGGCGACAGGCGGACGAGCGACCCGCTCACGGCGGACGTCCGGGTCGCGCCCGAGCGCAGGGCGTTCGTCGTCGAGCGCGAGCCGGTCACCGTCACGCGGGGCCAGAGCGGCGTCGTGGCGCTCACCGTGACGAACAACCGCGGCGTCACCGTCACCGACGTGCAGGCGGCGGCGTTCGCCGACGACCCCCTGTCCGTGACCGACGACCAGGCGTTCGTCGGCGCCCTCGAACCGAACGAGTCCGCGACCATCCGGTTCACCGTCTCCCCGGCCGGGAGCGCCGACGAGAAGGCCTACCCGCTGTCCGTGGACTTCCTGTACACGACGCCGGACGGCGACACCGAGCTCTCCGAGCCGGTGGACGTCGGCGTGACCGTCGAGCGACCGCCGCCGAGCACGCTCCCGTGGTGGGTGCTCCCCCTCGTCGCGGTGCTCGTGGTGGTCGTCGCCGTCGCGCTCCTGGTCCGGCACCGGCGACGCGGACGCGGCGACGGCGACGAGGCCGACGTGGGGCCGGACGACGAGGCCGACGTGGCGACGGGTGACGAGGCCGACGTGGGGGCCGTGGACGGGAACGAGTCGTCTGCGACCGGCGAGTCGTCTGCGACCGGCGAGGCGGACCGCGACTCGGACGACGGCCCGGCGTGGCTCGACGGGAGCGACGAGGGATGAGCGCGTTCCGGCGGCTCGTCGACGCGGTCGCGCGCGCCACCGTCGAGCGGCCCGGGGCCGTCGTCGCGGCGTTTCTCCTGTTCACGGGCGTGTTCGCGCTCGGCGTGGGGAACGTGTCGACGGACGCCGGCACCGAGCAGTTCACGGAGGAACTCCCCGCACAGCGCGCGTTCGAGGCGGTCAACGAGCAGTTCACGCCGACGTTCGAGCCCGACACCGGGAGCACCCAGCTGGTCCAGTCGGAGCGAAACGTCCTCGCGAAGCCCGCGCTCTTGGGGATGCTCGAGGCCCAGCAGCGCCTCGCCGAGCGCCCGGGGCTCCGCGTGGCGTCGACGTCGAGTGCGGCCTCGACGGTCGCGACCAACCTCGACCCCGACGCGGCGACCCTCGACGCCCAGATCCGCGCCGTCGAGCGCGCCACCCCCAGGGAGGTCGACGCCGCGGTGCGGGCCGCCGCCGCCAGCGACGCCTTCACGAACCAGCTCAGCGACGACTTCAACCGACGCGGCGCGCGCGCCGCCGCGACCGTCGGCGTCGTCGAGCACGAACTCCCCGCCGGCCTCGAGGCGACCGCGGGCGCGGGCACGGAGAGCCCGCTCACCCCCATACAGCAGCGCTCCCGGCGCGTCGTCGCGTCCACGGGCGCGGACATCACGGTGTTCGGGGCGGGCCTCGTCTCCGCGGAGTTCGCGAACGTCGTCTTCGACTCGCTGATCCTCGTGCTGCCGGCGTCGGTCGCGCTCATCTTCCTGTTCCTGCTGGTGGCGTACCGCGACCCCGTCGACCTCCTGCTGGGGCTGGTCGCGCTCGCCGTCGCGCTCGTCTGGACGGTCGGCTTCCTCGGGCTCGCCGGCATCGCGTTCTCCCAGCTGCTCATCGCGGTGCCGCCGCTGCTGCTCGCGGTCGGCATCGACTTCGGCATCCACAGCGTCAACCGCTACCGCGAGGAGCGGACCGAGGGCCGCGGCATCGAGGCGTCGATGGCGACCGCGGGCCGCCAGCTCCTGGTCGCGTTCTTCATCGTCACCGCCACCACCGCGCTCGGGTTCGCCGCGAACCTCACCAGCGGGCTCGCGCCGATCCGGGAGTTCGGGCTGGTCGCCGCCGTCGGCATCGGGTTCACGTTCCTCGTGTTCGGCGTGTTCCTCCCCGCGCTGAAGGTGCTCGCCGACCGGTTCCGCGAGCGCCGGAACCTCCCGGCGTTCGGCCAGCGGCCGCTGGGCGCCGAGGGAACGCTGCTCGCGTCCGTGTCGACCGGCGGCCTCGTCGCCGCGCGGCGGGCGCCGCGTGTGTTCCTCGCGGCCGCCGTCCTGCTCGCCGCGCTCTCCGGGGCCTACGGGCTCGGCGTCGACACGTCGTTCTCCCAGGACGACTTCCTGCCGCCCGAGGAGACGCCGGCCTACCTCGAGGACCTCCCCGAGCCGTTCCGCCCGAGCGAGTACACGGTCACGGGCACACTGAACTTCCTCGAGGCGAACTTCGAGCGCTCGCAGGGCGACGCCGTCACCGTCTACGTCGAGGGGAGCCTCCGCCGGGACCACGCCCTCGAGTCCTTCCAGCGGGCCGCCAGCGACCCCCCGGACGCGGTGGTCGCCGAGAACCGGACGGCGACCACGCAGAGCGTCCTCGACGTCGTCGAGTCCCGCGCCGCCGCGTCGCCGTCGTTCCGCCGCCTCGTCGAGCGCAACGACGCCGACGACGACGGCGTGCCGGACGACAACCTCGACGCCGTCTACGACGCCCTGCTGGACTCGCCCGCCCGCGACCGCGCGCTCCGGTTCGTCACCGAGGACCGGCGCGCCGCCCGCGTCGTCTACACCCTCGAGGCCGACGCGACGCAGGCGGAGGTCGCGGCGGCGGGCCGCGAACTCGCGGACCGCCACCGCTTCGAGGCGACCGCCACCGGCGAGACGGTGGTCTTCCAGGCGGTCTCGGACGTCATCCTCCGGTCCGCGCTCACCAGCCTCGCCGTCGCGCTCGCCGCCACCGCCGCCTTCCTCGTCGCCGTCTACGCCGCCCTCGAGGGCGCGCCCTCGCTGGGCGTCGTGAACCTCGTCCCCATCGTCCTCACCATCGCGTTCCTCGCCGGGTCGATGCGCGCGTTCGGCCTGCCGTTCAACGCCCTCACCGCCACCATCCTCTCGATCACCATCGGCCTCGGCACCGACTACTCCGCGCACGTCGTCCACCGGTTCGCCGACGAGTACGAGCGCGGCGGCACCGTCGACGCCGCCCTCGAGGACGCCGTCCGCGGCACCGGGAGCGCGCTCGCCGGCAGCATGCTCACCACCACCTCGGGCATCGGCGTGCTCGTGTTCGCCGTGACGCCCGTCCTCGGGCAGTTCGGCGTGCTCACCGCGCTCTCGATCTTCTACTCGTACCTCACCGCGGTCTTCCTCACGCCGTCCGTGCTCGTGGTCTGGGGACGACTGCGCGCCTAGCAGTCCGTGAGTACGGGGCCGACTGCGCGCTAGAAGTCCGTGAGCTTCGCCTCGGTCGCGCCCTTCGCGTCGAGGCCGAACTCCGCGAGCTCCACGAACTCCAGGTCGTTGTCGCGGAGGGTGCGGTGCACGCGCTCGGACGCCGACGGCGCGACCAGCATCCCGCGGACGTCCTCGTTCGTCTCCTCGTAGAGCTCCACGTACCGCCGGAGCTGGTCGACGTGGTTCAGCGTCGCCTGGATGCGCTTGACCTCCACGACCACGGGCGTGCCGTCGCTGTCGACGGCGTAGAAGTCCACGAACCCGTACTTCGTCTCGCGCTCGTGCTCGACGATGCGGAGGCCGGCCTCCAGCTCCCCGGGGTTGGCCTCGATGTACTCGTGCATCTCCGCCTCGGTGCCGGACTCCTCGTAGGTCGCGCCGTCCTCGGCGTCGAAGCGCGTGACGCCGTAGACGTCCAGCAGGCGCGTCTCCACGCGCTCGCTGGGGTTCGTGCGGCGCGCCAGCAACACCGCGTCGCCCTCGCTCTCCCGGGCCTCGACGGTGCCGCCGCCCGGCATCCAGTTCACGGGCTTGTGGCCGGTGGGCTGGTGGACGAGGAAGGTCCCGTCGGGCTTCGCGACGAGCAGCCGGTCGCCCGCGTCGAGGTAGCCGCTCGTCCGGCCCTCGTACTCGACCTCGCAGCGCGCCTCCACGGTCAACACGGCGCCGTCGCGGAACGCCCGCTTGGCCGCCGCGACGAACTCGCCGGGGTCGGGCGCGTCCAACCGCTGTACGTCCATCGTCTCCGCAGCATTGCCCCGACCACCCGATAAAGGTGGGGGTATCGCTCCGGGGGCCGGCGACCGCGGGCCGGGCGGCCGGCGAGGCGCAGACGGCCGAATGGATTTTTGTATTTCAACGTCGGAGGTGTACACATGTCCGAGTTCGGCGCTCTCTCGGTCGTCCCACCGGTGCTCGCCATCGCGCTCGCCATCGTCACGCGGAAGGCGGTGCTGTCGCTGTTCCTCGGCGTGTGGTCGGGCGCCGTCATCTTCACCGGCGGCGTCGGTCTCGAACAGACGTTCACCTGGATCGCAGAGGCCATCTCCCAGGAGGACTCCATCTTCCACGCCCAGATCATCATCTTCACGCTCCTGCTCGGGTCGGGCGTCGCGATGATGTGGCGCCTCGGCGGCTCGTACGCCGTCCGCGACTGGGCCATCGAGCGCGTCGACACGAAGCGCAAGGCCGGGTTCGTCGCGTGGCTGCTCGGCCTGCTGTTGTTCTTCGACGACTACGCGAACACCGCGGTCGTCGGCTCCACGATGAAAGACGTCTCCGACCACCTCGGCGTCTCCCGGGAGAAGCTCTCGTACATCGTCGACTCCACCGCGGCGCCCGTCGCGACGCTCGCGATCTCCTCGTGGGTGGCGTTCCAGCTGTCGATGATCGACGCCGGCTACGAGGCCGCGGGCGTCACCGACCGCCCCGGGTCCTTCGAGATCTTCCTGCAGGCCATCCCGTTCAACGTGTACTCGATCCTCGCCATCGCGATGGTCGCCATCGTCGTGCTGTCGCGGCGCGACTACGGCGAGATGCTCGCCGCGGAGCACCGCGCGTCCACGACGGGCAACGTGACGCGCGAGGACGCCACCCCGATGCAGGACGTCGAGGACGAACTCGGCGAACCCGACGTGTCGAACCCGCGGCTGACGTCGTTCTTCGGCCCCATCGCGGTGCTCGTCGTCGTCACCATCGGCTCCGCGCTCTGGACGGGGTACTCGCCGAGCGCGACCCTCTACGACATGGTGACCGGCGCGGACTACGCGCTCGCGCTCATCTTCGGGTCGTTCGCGATGGTGGCGTCGACGTACGCGCTCGGCCTCGCGTTCGGCACGCTGACGCTCGGCGAGAGCGTCGACACCACCATCGACGGCTTCGGCATCATGCTCACCGCCGTCACCATCCTCGTGCTGGCGTGGTCCATCGGGAACGTCGTCAGCGCGCTCGAGACCGGTGACTACGTCGCCGCCGTCGTCGAGCAGTTCCTCTCGCCGGAGCTGCTGCCGGTCGTCGTGCTGTTCACGGCGGCGTTCGTGGCGTTCTCCACGGGGAGCTCGTGGGGGACGATGAGCATCGTGACGCCGATCGCGGTGCCGGTCGCCTGGGAGCTCACCGGCACGCACACGATGGTCGCGGCCGTGGTCGGCGTGGTGTTCTCCGGCGCCATCTTCGGCGATCACTCCTCGCCCATCTCGGACACCACCGTGCTGTCGGCGACGTTCACGGGCGCGGACCTCATCGACCACGTCCGCACGCAGCTGTACTACGCGGTCACCGTCGTCGTCGTGGCCGCCGTGTTGCTCGTCGTCTGGGGGTACACGCGCGTCACGCCGCTGGCGCTGCTGCCGGTCGGCGTCCTCGCGCTGGTCGGCCTCGTGTACGCGTTCTCCGAGTTCGACGCGAGCCGCCGCGGCATCTCCGCGAAGCAGTCCGACGAGCCGCCCGCGGCCGCCGACGACTGACCGCCCACGGCACTTCCGACTCGACCAGAACTATCCGAGTGGGATAATTAAAAATATACTGGTAGTTCTGGCGCTCTGCGGAGCGACCGACCGGCCCGAATGGGCGCCGCTGGAACCCTCTCGTACGCGCTCTCGGGCGACTATCGCGCGGATCGTCCGCTCTCCGCCTGGACAGCTTCCCGCCGACGGACTCGCTGTCCGGTCGAACGAGATACGCCGCGTAATGGGCGACTAACCGCCCCGGAGGCCGCTCCTCGCGCTCACTGCGTCGACGCGAGGACCCACGGTCGGGCCGCCACCGATAACGTATACTAGAACTGGTGGGAGGCGAGAATAGTACGAATTCTATCTATCGACGCTGGGCGGCTCGGACGCGTCTGTGGGGGACGTGACTCGGACGCGTCCGTGCGGGGAGGGACCCGGGCGCGTCCGTGCGGGACTGGACCCCGGTGTGTCCGTACGGGGCGGGACCCCGGTGTGTCCGCGGCGGCCGAGTCCCGAACTCGACGCGTCCCGCGGGATGGGATTCGGAACAACACTTACGCCGGTCCACTCGGTACGGGGTGGCATGGAGTACGGCGACTCGGAGCAGGCGGCGGCAGTGGCGAGTCGGACCCGGGAGTTCGTCGACGAGGTCGTGATCCCCGTCGAGCGCGACGTGCTCGGTGACGGCCCCGTGTCCGACGACCAGATCGCGGCGCTCCGCGAGGAGGCCCGCGAGTGGGACGTGTACGCGCCCCAGGTCGACGAGGAGTACGGCGGCATGGGCCTGGACTTCCGGGACATGCTCCCGGTGTTCGAGCAGGCCGGCCGCAGCCTCCTCGCGATGGCGGCGATGCGCGTCGCGGCGCCCGACGAGGGGAACATGCACCTCCTCGAACTCGTCGGCACCGACGAACAGAAGGACCGCTGGCTCGGGCCGCTGGCGGCCGGCGAGCTCCGCTCCGGGTTCTCGATGACCGAGCCGCTGCAGGGCGCCGGGTCGGACCCGAAGATGATCCAGACGACCGCCGAGAAGGACGGCGACGAGTGGGTCATCGACGGCCACAAGTGGTGGACGACCCAGGGGACGGAGGCCGACCTGCTCATCGTGTTCGCGCGCACCGACCAGGACGCCCACCCCTACGAGGGGTGCTCGACGTTCCTCGTCCCGGCGGACGCCGACGGCGTCGAGGTCCTCCGCGACATCCCCCACGTCGGCGGCGGCGTCGCGGGCGTCAGTCACGCCGAGATCCGGTACGACTCCGTGCGCGTCCCCGAGGAGAACCTCCTCGGCGACCTCCACGAGGGCTTCACGAACGTCCAGTTGCGCCTCGGGCCCGCCAGGCTCACGCACTGCATGCGGTACTCGGGGATGGGCCAGCGCGCCCTCGACGTCGCGAAGGCGTACGCGACCGAGCGCCGCGCGTTCGACGGCCCGCTCTCGGAGAAACAGGACCTCCGGTACAGGGTCGCGGACGCCGAGACGCGCCTGCACGCGGTCCGGACGATGGTGCGCCACGCCGCCGACCGCATCGCCGCCGGCGAGCAGGCACGGGTGCCCGTCTCGATGTGCAAGGTGTTCGCCGCGAACACCGTCCAGGAGGCCATCGACCTCGCCGTCCAGATCTGCGGCGGTAACGGCGTCGGGAAGGACCTGCCGCTCGCGGACTTCTACGAGAACGTCCGCCAGTTCCGCGTCATCGACGGCGCCGACGAGGTCCACAAGCGCGTCATCGCCCGGGACGCCTTCGACGACGTCGACGCGTGGGAGCTGGACGCCGTCACGCGGTTCGGCGATCCCGTGACGGAGCGGTAGGAACTGCGGCGACGCGACGGGGAGTGTGCGGGGCTGCTTCCGGGGGCGGTGCGCGCGGACGCTTCCGGGGGCGGTGCGCGCGGACGCTTCCGGGGGCCCTGCCTCAGAGCCGCGCGGTGAGCACGTCCCGGTCCTCGATGGCCTCGATGACGTGCTCGGCGAACTGGGCGGCGGTGACGCCGTCGACGAGCCGGTGGTCGTAGGACAGCGACAGCGGCAGCACCGGCCGGACGTCCACCTCGTCGTCGCTCACGGCGACGGGCTTGCGCTGGACGCGCGCCACGCCGAGAATCGCGACCTCGGGGTGCCGGATGACGGGCGTGCCGAACGTGCCGTGCTCGCTGTGGCTGCCCGTGTTCGTCACCGTGAACGTCCCGCCGCCGAGGTCGGCGGCGTCGATGGAGCGGTCGCGGGCCTGCCCGGCGAGGTCCGCGACCTCGCGACTCACCTCGGCGATGGACTTCTCGTCGACGTCCTCGACGACCGGCACAAGCAGGCCGTCCTCGGTGTGCGTCGCGACGCCGAGGTTGTAGTAGCGCTTCTCGACGATCTCGCCGGCGTCCTCGTCGACGCTCGCGTTCAGCGAGGGGTACGCCTCCAGCGCCGGCACGACCGCCTTCATCACGAGCGCGGTGTACGAGACCGGGGCGTCGAGCTTCTCGTCGAGGCGCTCCTTCAGGTCGACGAGGTCGGTCGCGTCCGCCTCGAACATCGACGTGACGTGCGGGATCGTCTGCTTGGACTCGACCATGTTCTCCGCGATGGTCGCCCGGAGGCCGCGCAGGGGCGTCCGCACGACCTCGCCGTGGGCGTCCGCGTCGCCGGCCGACTCGGCGCTCGCTGCGGTTCCCGTGTCGGCCCCCGCGCTCCCTGCACCTGCCGCCGCTTTCCCCGCGCCGGCCGCCGCACCGCCGGCCTGCGCGTCGGCGTGCGCGTCCACGTCCTCGCGGAGCACGCGGCCGCCCGGCCCGGAGCCGTCGACCGCCGAGATGTCGACGCCCTGCTCGCGCGCGTACCGGCGCGTGCTCGGCGCCGCGAACACGCGCTCGTCGCTCGCGCTCGCGGCCTCGGCGTCGCGCGCTGTCTCGTCCGCGTCGTCCGCGACGCGGCTCACCGCGGACTCGGGTTCGTCCGGCTCCGCCGCCGCTGTCTCGGTCGACTCGCTCGCTCCCTCGCTACCGCCGCCCACCGCGTGCTGCTCGCTCGGGGGATTGGGCGTGTCGAAGACCGCGACGACGTCGCCGACCGCGACCACGTCGCCGGGGTCGGCGCGCAGTTCGACGACCTCGCCGTCGCAGGGAACCGGGATCTCCACGATGGCCTTGTCCGTCTCGACCTCGCAGAGCACGTCGTCCTCGGTGACCTCGTCGCCCTCGGCGACGCGCCACGCGTCCAGTTCGGCCTCGGTGAGCCCCTCGCCGGGGTCGGGCATCCGGAACTCGAATCGGTGTGTCTCAGAACTCATAGTCCATCACCGCCTCGATGGCGTACTGCGCACGCTCGGCGTCCGGCAGGTACGCGTCCTCGATCTGGTTGCCGGGGAAGTGGACGTCGTAGCCGGTGGCGCGCTGGACCGGCGCGTGCAGCCGGTCGAACGCGTACTCGTTGATCACTGCGGTCAGCTCCGCGCCGAGCCCGAGGGTCCGGCGTGCCTCGTGGAAGACGACACAGCGGCCCGTCTTCTTCACGGAGTCGAGGACCGTCTCGACGTCGAGCGGGCTCAGCGTGCGGAGGTCGACGATCTCGACGTCGGCGTCCACCGCGTCCGCGGCCATCTCGGCCTGCCGCACCATCGCGCCCCACGTGACGACGGTGACGTCCTCGCCCTCGCGGGCGACGCGCGCGTCGTCCAGCGACACCGTGTAGTCGCCGTCCGGCACGGGCTCGCGGTGCGTCCGGTAGAGCTTCTTGTGCTCCATGAACACCACCGGATCGTCGTGGCGGACGCTCGCCGCGAGCAGGCCCTTCGCCTCGCGCGGCCCGCTCGGGTAGACGACGCGGACGCCGGGCGTGTGCACGAGGTACGTCTCCGTGGACTCGGAGTGGTACTCGCTGGACTTCACGCCGCCGCCGCAGACCATCCGCACGGTCAGGGGGACGTCGACGCTGCCGCCCGAGCGCTCGTGCATCTTCGCGAGCGTGTACATGAACTGGCCGAAGGCGGGGTAGAAGAACCCCATGAACTGGATCTCGGGGATCACGCGCTCGCCGCGCATCGCCATGCCGACCGCAGTCCCCAGGACGCCGTTCTCCGAGAGCGGCGTGTCGACGACGCGGTCGTCGCCGAACTCCTCGAGGAGCCCCTCGGTGGTGCGGTAGACGCCGCCGATGGGGCCGATGTCGTAGCCGAGCAACCGCACCGAGTCGTCGCGGCGCAGCTCCGCGGCGAGCGTCTCGTTGACCGTCTCCACGAGGTTCCGCTCGGTCGTCGCCGCCTCGTCGGCGGCCCGACCGGCGCTCGCGTCGCCGCTCATTCGAACCCCTCCCCCGTCCAGTCGGTGAACGGGTTCTCGCCGTCGAGCTCGCGCCGGAGCTCCGCGCGCTGGTGGGACTCCTTCCAGGACTCGCCGCGGAGGTGGTTGTCGAACATCCGCTCGGGCTCCGAGCGCGGCACCTCGCGGGCGGCGTCGACTGCCGCCTGGACTTCCTCGTCGATGTCGGCCGCCATCGACTCGATCTCGTCGTCGGTGAGCACGCCCTCCGCGAGCAGGTACGCCTCGAAGCGGTCGATCGGGTCCCGCTCCAGCCACTCCTCGCGGAGGTCGTCGTCGCGGTAGACGCTCGGTTCGTCGGCGGTGTTGTGCTCGACGACGCGGTACGTGACGCACTCGACGAACGTCGGCCCGCCGCCGTCCCGCGCCCGGTCGACGGCGTCCTTGAGGGTCTGGTAGACCGCGAGCACGTCGTTGCCGTCGACGCGCTCGTTCGGGACGCCGTAGGCGTCGCCCTTCTGGGCGAACGTCTCCGCGGCGGTCTGGCGGTGGGCGGGCACCGAGATCGCCCACTGGTTGTTCTGGCAGACGAACACCGCGGGCACCTCGAAGACGCCGGCGAAGTTCAACGCGTCGTGGAAGTCGCCCTCGCTGGTGGAGCCGTCGCCGACGAACGTCAGCGACACCGTCTCGCGGTCGTTGAGCTTGTCGGCGAGCGCGGAGCCGACCGTGTTCGGGAGGTTCGCGCCGAGGGGGATGTAGCCCGGAGAGAAGTTCACCGGCGGTTCGGGCCGGTCGTCGAACGGCAGGTGTTCGTCGACGGTCTCGGGTTCGGCGCCCATGAGGTTCGCGAGCTGTCGGTCGAGGGGGACGCCCCAGTAGACGAGCGCGGAGCGCTGCCGGTACAGCGGGAAACACCAGTCGCCGGGGTCGAGCGCGGCGGCGGCGCCGAGCGGCGTGGCCTCCTCGCCGCGGCACCGCGAGATGATGCTGACCTCGCCGCTGCGCTGCATGCGGAGCGCGCGGTCCTCGAAGGCGCGCGTGAGCTTCATCGTCCAGTACAGTTCGCGGAGTTCGTCGTCGTCGAGGTCTGGCGGGTCGCCGACGAGGGAGCCGTCGGGTTCGAGCACCCGATGGACGTCCTCGGACGGCCGCTCTTCGGACCAGAGTGCCATGTGTCCGCAACACACGACACCGCTCGACTTAAAAATATGTACGCCGGCGAAGTGGCCGCGGTCGGGGGACGGCGTGGGAGCGTTCGGGTGGGAGCCAGCGTCGACGGGGGGCGTTCGGGTGGGAGCCAGCGTCGGCGCGACCGGTCGTCGGGACAGCGCTCGGCGCGTCGGCTACGGTCTGCCGGCGCGACCGGCGAGTCGTCCAGAATCCCTCGCGCCGAATCGCCGAGTTGCTACATATTTTTATTTCGTTGGGTTCTGCACGTTATATGGAAAATTATTTCGGAGTATAAAGAACAGTTGGTAAATTCTCGCTCACGCTCGTTTGCTGCTCGCGAACGCTTTCTTGACAGTCGTTGCCGCACTCCGTCAGATATTACGGGCATACTGGTGTAACGGGTAGCAAGGTTTGTCGGCTTTCGACCGACATCGTTTGACGTTGACAAACGCGGTCAGACGGAGACGTCGCCCGTCTGGAGGTTCACCTCGATGACGTTGACGTACTCCTTGACGACGCGGGGGAACTCCTCGGTGAACCGCTCGCCCTGCAGCCGGCTCGCCGGCGCCGAGACGCTCAGCGCGCCGAACACCTCGCCGCCCGGGCCGAGAATCGGGGCGCCGACCGCGCGGATGCCCAGCAGGTCCTCCTCGTCGTTGGTCGCGTACCCGCGCTCGCGGACGTCGGCCAGCTCCGCGAAGAACGCCTCGCGGTCGGTGATCGTGTGCCTGGTGGCCGCCGGCAGCCCGTGCTCGTCGACGATCTCGTCGACCCGCTCGTCGTCGAGCTCCGCGAGGATCGCCTTCCCGGCCGCCGAGTAGTGGAGGTACCGCCCCATCTCCGAGCGGTTCTGGAGGAAGAACTCGCGGCCGACCGCGCGGTCGCCGAACGCCTCGTAGAGGATGGACTCCTCGCCGTTCTCCTCGGTGATGAGGTGGACGCACTCCTCGGTCTCCGCGGCGAGCTCGTCGACCTCGCCCTTCGCGGCGCGGTACAGCGGCACGCTGTTCCGGACGTACTCGCCGAACGTCAGGAAGCGCCGGCCGAGCGCGTAGCTGTCGCCGCGGTGCTCGACGAACCCGTGCTGGCGCAGCGTCGAGAGGTGCGTGTGGATGGCGCCCTTCGAGAGGTCGACCTCGTCGGCGAGCTCCGCGAGCGTCGCGCCGTCGAGGCGCCGCAGCGCCTCGAGGACCCGCAGCGTCCTGTCCACCGAGCCGATCGTCCGCCCCGCCGCGTCGTCCGTTCCCATACCACGACGTTCGCCGCCGCCACCATAACGGTTTTGACGCTCGCAAATGCGGTCGCCGACCGCCCGGATAGTCACTTACTGTCTACCCAGAGCAAGATTTAAGGTGTATTTAGACACATTCCGTGTATGGACCGGGAGACAGCCGAGCCGACAGTCGAGACCCTCTCCGGGACGGCCTCCGAGGAGTGGATCGCCGCCCACCAGGACGTCGCGGCGCCCAGCGAGTACTCCCACGAGTTCGTCTGGGACGTCACCGGCGACGCGGCCGGCCCCTTCGTCACCGACCTCGACGGCAACGTCCTCATGGACTTCACGTGCCACATCGGCGCCGCGCCGCTCGGGTACAACAACCCGAAGGTCCTCGACAGGCTCCGCGAGTTCGACCTCGTCGACCCGCTGAAGATCGCCGGCCAGGACTTCTACTTCGGGAGCGGCACCGTCGACGACCCCGAGTTCCCCGGCTCCACCCAGCTGATGCAGAAGCTCACCGAGGTCTCGAGCCAGTACGGGATGGACACCGTCTTCCTCTCGAACTCGGGCGCGGAGGCCATCGAGAACGCGATGAAGGCGGCCTACGACCACTGCGAGAACCCCAAGTACGGCATCACGTTCACGAACGCGTTCCACGGCCGCACCCTCGGGACGCTGTCGCTGACGCGCGCGAAGAGCGTCTACACGCGCAAGTACCCGGAGGTCGCGGGCGTCCGCGAGGTGCCGTTTTGCACCTGCGAGGGCGAGTGCTCGTGTGGCTTCTGGGCGGACGGTGTCTCCCGGCTGGAGGAACTGCTCGGGCCGCACGGCCACATGGACCCCAGCGAGGTCGCGTTCATCGTGATGGAGCCCATCCAGGGCGTCGGCGGCTACCGCTTCCCGAGCGACGACTTCGCCCGCGAGGTCGGCCGCGTCAGCGACGAGTACGACGTCCCGCTCGTCGTCGACGAGATCCAGACCGGCGTCGGCCGCAGCGGGTCGACGTGGGCGAGCGACCACTACCCCTACGAGCCCGACCTCGTCGCGTCCGCGAAGGCCCTCCGGGTGGGCGCGACGGTCGGCCGCTCGGAGCTGTTCCCCGACGAGAAGAACCGCCTCGGCTCGACGTGGGGCGGCGGCGACGTCATCGCGGCGATGCAGGGCGCGTTCACGCTGGAGGCCATCGAGGAACACGACCTCCACGAGAACGCCACCGAGCGCGGCGCCCAGCTCGTCGAAGAACTGGACACCGGCCACGACTGCGTCGAGGACGCGCGCAACCTCGGCCTCCTGGTCGCCGTCGACTACGACGCGAAAGAGCGCCGGAACGCCGTCGTGCAGGCCGCCCTCGAGCGCGGCCTCCTGACGCTGGGCTGTGGCACGCGCACGCTCCGGCTGCTGCCGCCGCTGGACGTCACCGAGCGCGAGATCGCCCTGGGGGCGTCCATCCTCAACGAGGCGCACGCGGAGGTCGCCGATGAGTAGCGGTCCGCCGGACGTCGTCGTCCTGCGCGAGGGCACGGAGGGCCTCGACATGGCGGACTACGCCGACGCGGTCCGCGAGCGCCTCCCCGACGCGGACGTCCGCCACGCGCGGACGCCCCACGAGGAGCGCGAACTCGTCCGCCGCGCGCCCGTCGTCACGGGCGTCGGCATCGACGAGGAACTGCTGGACGCCGCCGCGGAACTGGACCTGTTCGCGTGCGCGTTCGCCGGCACCGGCCACCTCCCGATGGACGAACTCGACGCGCGGGGCGTGACGGTGACGAACGCGGGCGGCATCCACGCGCCCGGCATCGCCGAGCAGGCCATCGGCCACGTGCTCGCGTTCTCGCGTCGACTCCACGAGGGCTGGCGGCGCAAGCGGAACAGGGAGTGGCGGCACTTCCAGGCCCACGAGCTGACGGACTCGACGGTGACCGTCGTCGGCCTCGGCTCCATCGGGCAGGCGGTCACGCAGCGCCTGCAGGGCTTCGAGGTGGACACCATCGGTGTCCGGTACACGCCCGAGAAGGGCGGTCCCACGGACGAGGTCATCGGGTTCGACGACGAGGCGTTCCACGACGCGCTCGCGCGCACCGACTACCTGATCGTGGCCTGCCCGCTCACCGAGACCACGAGGGGACTGGTCGACGAGGCGGCCATCGCGACGCTGCCGCCGCACGCCGTCGTCGTGAACACCGCGCGCGGACCGATTCTGGACACCGACGCCGTCGTCTCCGCCCTCCAGACCGAGGGGCTGCGCGGCGTCGCCCTCGACGTCACCGACCCCGAGCCGCTGCCCGAGGACCACGTCCTCTGGACGCTGGAGAACGCCCTGATCACGCCGCACACGGGCGGCCACACGCCGAAGCACTGGGACCGCCTCGCGGACATCCTCGCGCACAACTACGACGCGCTGGACACCGGCGAAAAACTGGAGAACGTCGTGCTGGCCTGAAGAGAGTCCGCCGGCCGCCGCCTAGACGACGAAGAGGTCGCGGTCGAAGTCCGCGAGCGTCTCCGCGCCGTCGCCGGTCACGCGGAACGTCTCGCTGATCTCGACGCCGAACTCGTCGTACCAGATGCCCGGTATCATGTGGAACGTCATCCCCTCCTCGAGCACCGTGTCGTCGCCGGGCCGCAGGCTCACGGTGTGCTCGCCCCAGTCCGGCGGGTAGCCGACGCCGGTCGCGTACCCGAGCCGGGAGTCCTTCTCGACGCCGTGTTGCGCGATGGACTCGCTCCAGACGCCCTCGACCTCCTCGGCGGTGACGCCGGGCTCGACGGCGTCGAGGGCGTCCTGGAGGCCGATCCGGACGACCTCCGCGACGTCCGCCATCTCGTCGCTGGGCTCGCCGACCGAGAGCGTGCGCGCCATCGGGCAGTGGTAGCGGTGCCGGCAGCCCGCGAGTTCGACGATGACGGGGTCGCCGGCCGCGAACTCGCGGTCCGACCACGAGAGGTGCGGCGTCCCCGTGTAGTCGCCCGAGGGCATCAGGGGGACGATGGCGGGGTACTGGCCGCCGAACTCGTCGGTGCCGCCGATGAGCCCCCCGTAGATGGCGGCCGCCGCGTCGGACTCGCGGACGCCCTCCCCGATGGTGTCGACGGCCGCCTGCATCCCCGTCTCGGCGAGCGCGGCGGCGTCCCGCATGTACTCGATCTCGGCGTCGGACTTGTGGAGGCGCACCCAGTTCACGAGCAGCGTCGCGTCCGAGACGTCCGCGGCCGGGAGCTGGTCGGTGAGCCGCTGGTGGGCGCGCGCGGTGTAGTAGTAGGCGTCCATCTCCACGCCGAGGGACCGGTCGTCGTAACCGACGTCCGCGACGACGTCCGCGACGTAGTCCATCGGGTGCTTGTCGTGGGGTGACTGGACGTAGTCGTCGGTGTACGAGCGGACGTGGTCGTCGTCGAGGTACGTCGTCGCCTCCGCGGACTTCGCGTCCATCTCGCGGCCGACCCAGACGGGGTCGTGGTCGTGGGTGACGAGCACGCCCTGGTGGACGTAGAACGACCACGACTCGTAGCCGGTGAGGTAGTTCATGTTCGCCGGGTCGGTCACCCAGAGCGCGTCGAGGCCGGCCTCGCGCATCCGCTCGCGGGTCCGGTCGACGCGTCGCTCGTACTCGCTGCTCGGGAACGGGGCGAGCTCGCTCATCTCGTCTCCCACCTCGCGGACTGTTCGCATAAACCTTGCGCGGAGCGGTCAGTTTCTGTCGACGCGCACAGTGGTTCCTGTGAACAACCTATTTGTGGGTGTGTCCCATTCGGCCACGTATGGCTGGACCACCAATCGACGAACTCCACTTCGCGCAGGAACCGTCCGTCGACGGGGACGTCCCCGGCCCGAACTCCCGGCGCCTCCTCGAGACCCAGGAGGCCATCGACTCCAGCGCGGTCGCGTACCCGAACAACATCCCCCTCGGCTTCGACGAGGGGAAGGGCGCCACGCTGAAGGACGTCGACGGCAACGTCTTCCTGGACTTCTTCGCGGGCATCGGCGTCTACAACGTCGGGCACGCCAACCCCTACGTGAACGAGGCCGTCCACGAGCAACTCGACAAGCTGACGCACAGCGTCGACTTCCCGACGGAGCCGCGCCTCGCACTCATCGAGAAACTCGACGAGATCGCGCCCGGCGACCTCCAGGGGAACAACCGCGTCGTCTTCGGCGGGCCGACGGGCAGCGACGCCGTCGAGGCCTCCATCAAGCTCGCGAAGTACAACACCGGCGGGAACGGCCTCGTGGCGTTCCGGAACGCCTACCACGGCGCCACGTCGGGCGCGATGAGCCTCACGTCGAACAAGAAGTTCAAGCAGCCGTACGCGCCGTTGCTGCCGGACGTCGTGCACGCGCCGTTCCCCCACCCGTTCCAGGAGGGACGCAGCCCCGAGGAGTCGGTCGACCGCGCCCTCGAGGAGGTCCAGTCCATCGTCGAGGACCCCTACGGCGGGCTCGCCGACCCGGCGGGCATCTTCGTCGAACCCATCCAGGGCGAGGGCGGCGTCGTCGTGCCGCCGGAGGGCTTCCTGCAGGGGCTCCGCGACGTCGCCGACGACAACGACCTGCCGCTGGTCTTCGACGAGATCCAGGTCGGCATGGGCCGCACCGGCGAGTGGTGGGGCGGCGAGCACTACGACGTCACGCCGGACGTGATGACGATGGCGAAGGCGCTCGGCGGGAACGGCCTCCCCCTCTCGGGGACGCTCTACCGCGAGGACCTCGACACGTGGGGGCCGGGCGACCACGCCGGCACGTACCGCGGCCACGCCACGGCGATGATCGGCGGCGTGCGCGCCATCGAGTACATCCAGGCCCACGACCTCCTCGACCACGCCACGGAGGTCGGCGACTACATCCGCAGCCGCCTCCGCGAGGCCGCCGAGGACGACCCCGGCCTCGGGGACGTGCGCGGGAAGGGCCTGTTCGTCGGCGCGGAGTTCGTCGACGAGGACGGCGAGCCCGACGAGGACCGCGTGTCGGCCATCCAGGAGTACTGCTACCAGCACGGCGTGCTCGTCTGGACCGCGGGCCAGCACAGCAACGTCGTCCGGCTGCTGCCGCCGCTCGTGCTCACCCAGCGGCAGGCCGAGGTCGGCACGGAGATCATCGCCGACGCGGTCGCCGCGACCGCGCGCGAGCATGCCCGGCACTGACCGCGGGACGCGCGCCGACCCCGACCGCCTCCGGTCGCTGCGCCGCGAGCTCCACCGCTACCCGGAGCCGGCGTGGCGGGAGTTCCGCACGACCTGCCGGCTCGTCGAGGAGCTCCGGTCGGTCGGCGTCGACGAGCTCCACGTCGGCCGCGCGGCGATGGACCCCGACGAGCGCATG
This sequence comes from Halobacterium yunchengense, assembly GCF_037031165.1. NCBI lineage: Archaea > Methanobacteriati > Methanobacteriota > Halobacteria > Halobacteriales > Halobacteriaceae > Halobacterium > Halobacterium yunchengense. Next base: position 316,042 of record NZ_JAYEZL010000002.1, read on the forward strand.
GCGGTCCCGGACGACGACGAACTCGCGGCGTGGTTCGACCGCGCGCGAGAGGCGGGCGTCGACGAGGACGTGCTCGCGGACCTGGCGGGCGGCTACACGGGCGCCGTCGCGCGCGTCGAGTGCGGGGACGGCCCCCACGTCGGCCTGCGCGTGGACGTCGACGGCCTTCTCGTCGAGGAGGCCCGCGAGGACGGCCACGCGCCCGCTCGCGAGGGATTCGCCTCCGAGTACGCCGAGTCGATGCACGCCTGCGGCCACGACGGCCACACGACCGTCGGCGTCGGCGTCATCGAGGCGGTCACGGACGGCGACTTCGACGGGACGCTGACCGTGTTCTTCCAGCCCGCCGAGGAGGCCTCGGGCGGCGGGAAGCCGATGGCCGAAAGCGCCCACGTCGACGGCATCGACTACCTGTTCGCGGTCCACCTCGGCCTCGGCCACCCCACCGGCGAGGTCGTCGGCGGCATCGAGAAGCCGCTGGCGATGTGCCACGTGGAGGCGACGTTCCGCGGCACGTCCGCCCACGCCGGCAAGGAACCGAACGAGGGCGACAACGCGGTCCAGGCGGCGGCGACCGCCATCCAGAACGCGTACGGGATCCCGCGGCACGCCGACGGCATGACGCGCGTGAACGTCGGCCGCGTCGAGGGCGGCTCCGCGAGCAACGTGGTCGCCGAGCGCGTCGACCTGCTCGCCGAAGCGAGGGGCGAGACGACCGAACTGATGGAGTACGCCCGCGACGAACTCCGGCGGACGTTCGAGGCGGCCGCCGGGATGCACGGCTGCAGCGTCGACTTCGACGTGGTCAGCGCGTCGCCGCGCGCGGACAGCGACCCCGAGCTCGCTGCGCTCGTCGCGGACACCGCCGACCGCGACGACCGCGTGACCAGCGCCGTCCAGCACGCCGACTTCGGCGCAAGCGAGGACGCGACGTACCTCATGGAGGCCGTCCAGGAACAGGGCGGCCTCGCGACGTACGCCATCGTCGGCACCGACCACCCCGGCGACCACCACACGCCGACGTTCGACGTCGACGAGCGCTCGCTCCCGATCGCGGTGGACGTGCTCGCCGAGTCCGTCGAGCGCGTCGCCGCCGTCGACCTGTAGGTGCGGGCGCTCCGCGGCGGCCGAGCGCTCGCGGGCCCCGCGGCGAGCGAACGCTTATCTTCCCGCCGCCGAACGGTTCGCGTATGCCCGACTTCGACCAGCGCCGGGTGGTCGCCGCGCTGCTCGGCGCCGACCCCGGGGACGTGCCCGCGGCGCGCACGTACGGCGCGCTCCCGCCCGCGGACGCGCCGCCCGCGCGCCAGCCCGTGGCCGTGACACTCGACCCGGACGTGAGCGACGACGAGTTCAACGCGTTCACCGCGACGTTCGACCTCGCGGGCGCCGACGACGGCCCGCTCGCCGGCCTGGACGTCGCGGTGAAGGACAACGTCGCCGTCGCGGGCGTCCCCCTCACGGCGGGCGCGAGCGCGTTCGCGGACGCCGAACCCGGCCGGCACGCGCCCGTCGTCGACCGCCTGCTGGACGCCGGCGCGACCGTCACGGGGAAGACGAACATGGACGAGCTCGCGTACGGGCCGACCGGTGAGACGGGCGGCTTCGGGCCGACGCGGAACCCCCGCGGCGACGCGCACGTCGCCGGCGGGTCCTCCGCGGGCAGCGGCGCGGCGGTCGCGGCGGGGGTCGCGGACGCCGCGCTCGGCACGGACACTGGCGGCAGCGTCCGCATCCCGGCGTCGTTCTGCGGCGTCGTCGGCTACAAGCCGTCGTTCGGCGCGGTGCCGCGGGCCGGCGTCGTCCCGCTCGCGGCGTCGCTGGACCAGGTCGGCGTGCTCGCCGCCTCGGTCGAGACCGCCGCGGCGGTGGCGGACGCGGTCGCTGGCTCCCACCCGCTCGACCCGGCGACAGCGGGGCGCTCGCCGGGCGCCCTCGCGGACGCCGCCGGGGCGCCGCCGGCCGTCGCGGACTGCTCGTTCGGCCTCGCCGAGGAGTTCCTCGGCGAGCACGTCGGCCCGGCGGTCAGGGGGCGCGTCGAGCGCGCGGCCGACGCCCTCGAGGCCGCGGGCGCGACCGTCGAGCACGTCTCCGTGCCGCGGTTCGACGAGACCGCGTACGCGTGGGACGCCGTCGCGAACGTCGAGTTCGCGGCCGCCGTCGCCGCCGGCTTCGCGCCGCTGGGCGGCGTGAGCGTCGACGACGCCTGGCACCGGGCCGCGGCGGCCGCGCTCGCGGACGGCGACGCGTCGTTTTACGACCGCGTCGTGGAGAACGCCCTCGACGGCGCGGCGCTGCTCGCCGCCTCGGGCGGCAGCGTCTACGACCGCGCGCTCGCGGAGGTCCGGCGGTTCGCGGACGGCTACCGGACCGCCCTCGGGGACCACGACGCGCTGCTGGCGCCGACGATGCCGGTGACGGCGCCCGCCGTCGGCGAGTGGCCGCTGTCCGCGGCGGAGCGGTCCGCGCGGGACTTCGACGGGCCGCCGCTGTCGGTGAACGTCCGGCAGGCGAACCTCGTGGGCGCGCCGGCGGTCTCGGTGCCCTGCGGTCGGGTCCGGGGGCTGCCCGTCGGCCTGCAGTTGCTCGGCGAACCCGGACGGGACGAGGCGGTACTGGCGGCGGCGAGCGCGGTCGAGGCCGTGGTCGCGTAGCTACGTGGACAGCGAGACGACGGTGGTGCCGACGACGACCACCGCGGCGGCGCCGACGAGCCTGGGGGTGACGCGCTCGAGGCGCCGCGGCAGCAGGACCGCCGAGAACACGAGCACGAGCAGCGGCGCGGTCTGGAAGATGGGGACGACCACGACGACGGGCAGCAGCGACAGCGCCGCGAAGTAGCCGGCGAGCGCGAGCGTCGACGCGACGCCGCAGCCGACGTACCACGCCATCGGGCCGCCGCGGAGGTCGGGCAGCGTGACGGCGCGCGTCCGGCGCGCGTAGCCGCCGTACCCGAGGGTCGCCGCCGAGGCCATGACGGCGAGGCCGACGAACGGCGACGCGCCCTCGGCGAGCCCGGTCTTCACGAACACGGGTTCGACGCCGAGCGCGAGCGCGGAGACCAGCGGGAGGACGAGCGCCGCGCCCGCCTCGCGAAGGGACGCCTCGTCGCCGTCCCGGGCGGTGTCGTAGGAGATGACCGCGACGCCGGCGACGACGAGCACGATGCCGGCCGCGTGGACGGCCGAGAGGGTCTCGCCGAGGAACGCCACCGCGAACACCGCGGAGAACAGCGCGGTCGTGGAGACGACGGGGGCGGTGCGTGACGCGCCGATGGTCGTCGTCGACGCGAACTGCGCGAGGCGGGCGATCAGCGACCCCGCGAGGCCGGCGGCGGCGAACGCGGCGACCGCGAGCGGCGTCAGCCCGTAGTCGGGGTAGTACCAGACCGCGACCAGGGGGACGACGAGCGCGACGTTGGTCGCGAGGCCGACGACCATCGCGGCGGCGACGGTCCCGTGCTCGTGGTCGGTGGCCACGCGGATGCAGACGTACTGGAGCGCCCAGCCGGCGGCGCCGGCGACGGCGAGCGCGATGCCGAGAGCCGTGGTCACGATTCACACAACACCGGGGGTGGTCTTGGGCGTTCCGGCGCGCCGTGGTAACACTTAACAGCCTCGTGTGGGAGGTAGACGTATGGCAGCCGACGCCTTCGAGGACGCGACCGTACAGAAGCGGGCGAACGTCTACTACGACGGCAGGGTGACCAGCCGCGAACTCACCGCCGACGGCGACCGGTACACGCTCGGCGTCGTCCTGCCCGGCAGCTACGAGTTCGAGACCGAGACCACCGAACGCATCGAGGTGCTCGCCGGCAGCGGCCGCCTCGAGCTCCCCGACGGCACCGTCGAGTTCGCGGCCGGCGACGAGGTCACCGTGCCCGCGGACACCGCCTTCGAGTTCGTCGCCGACGACGTCGTCGACTACTGCTGCGCGTACGAGTAGGCGCGCGGGTCGACGGTCTCCCACTCGGTCAGTGACGCCGACGGCCTGCGACGCCCGCGAACCGCGAGCGTTAGGCGGCGGGTTACCGCTCCTTGCTCCCCCAGCCGAACGCGAGCCAGCCGCCGTCGGCGTGCAGCACCTCGCCGGTCATGTAGTGGTCGCCGCTGGCGAGGAACACCGCGCAGTTGCCCATCTCCTCGACGGTGCCGAACCGGTCGAGGGGCGTGCGGTTGCGGATGTCGCGGTCCTCGTAGCCGTACCGCGGCCACGGCTCTCTCTCCTCGTCGGCGTCCTCGGCCTTCTCCTCGCGGGTCTGCTCGTCGAGGGCGGTCTTGATGAACCCGGGCGCGAGCGCGTTCACGTGGACGTCGTACTCGGCGAGTTCGACCGCCAGACACCGCGTGAGGTTGTTCACGCCGCCCTTCGACGCGTTGTAGGGCGCGCGGCCCTGCACGCCGATGCTCCCGAAGATGCTGGACACGTTGATGACGTGGCCGCCGTCGCCCTGCTCGGCCATCGCCTGCCCGGCGGCCTGCGCGCCGAAGAACACGCCGTTGAGGTTGACGTCGATCACGCTGCGCCACTCCTCCTCGGTCATCTCCAGGACGGGCGCGATGCGGCCGATGCCGGCGTTGTTCACCATCACGTCGACGCGCCCGTACTCCTCGAGCGCTCGCTCGACGAGGTGCTGGGCGTCCGCCTTCTGGCTCACGTCGGCGCCGACGCCGACCGCCTCGCCGCCCTCGTCCCGGATGGCCGCCGCGGTCTCGTCGGCGCGGTCCTGGGACCGCGAGTTCGTGACGACGTTCGCGCCCTCCGCGGCGAACCGGTGTGCGATGTGCTCGCCGATGCCGCTGCTCGACCCGGTGACGATGGCCGTCTGAGAAGCTAACCGTTCGGACATACAGGTGCCGTATGTTACCACGGGGCGTAAGTAGTTTTCTCTCGGCCGCCCCGCCTGCCGCGACCACCGGCAAGCCCGTCACGGCGTCACAACACCTAATACCCCGCTCCACGCTACGCTTGGTCATGGCACAGTCAGCCGGAGTCATCCCGCCAGCGGCAGCCGAACTGCTGTCTCCCTATCCGGGGTACAGCGTCGGCGTGGACGACGAGTACGACACGAACGTCGGCGAGATCATCACGGACGCCCGCGAGGCAGAGGACGCGGACGTCGGGCTGGTCGGCGTCCCGTTCGACACCGCCTGCGTCGCCGGCCCGCGCGGCTCGCGCCTCGGGCCGGAGGGCGTCCGCGGGGACATCACGTACGGCACGTGCTACAACCCCGAGATCGACGTGGACATCAGCGAGGGCATCGACGTGGTCGACTACGGCGACGTCGACGTCGTCCACACCGACGTCCAGGAGACCCACGACCGCGTCGAGCGCGTGCTCACCGCGGTCACCGAGTCCGGCGTGGTGCCGTTCTCCATCGGCGGCGACCACTCCCTGACCTACCCGACGGCGAAGGCGCTGATGAACGCCGTCGACGGCCAGGTCGGAGTCATCAACGTCGACGCCCACCACGACGTCCGCCACTCCCACGGCGGCGAGCTCTCCTCGGGCACGCCGTTCCGGCGGCTGCTCGAGGACGACTCGGGCCAGCTCGACGGCGAGAACTTCGTCGAACTCGGGCTCTCCGGCTGGCACAACTCCAAGTACTACCTCGACTGGGTGCACGAGGTCGGGGCGGAGGTCATCCCCGCGCGCGACGTCCACAAGAAGGGCGTCGACGTCGCGGCCGACCGCGCGCTGGAGGCCGCGACCGACGGCACCGAGGCGGTCTTCCTCTCCGTGGACATCGACGTCCTCGACGCGGGCCTCGCCGAGGGGACGTGCGCGCCCGCGCCCGGCGGCCTGCAGTCCTGGCAGCTGCTCGAGCTCGTCTACCAGCTCGGCAGCCACGAGGCCGTCCGCGGCGCCGACCTGATGGAGGTCGCGCCGCCGCTGGACCGGACCGGCGCCACCACGTCCATCGGCGCGGCGGTCGTCACGCAGTTCCTCGGCGCGCGCAGGGAGGCTTCGACGTAGGCGGCCGCCGCGCTCGCTCCCGGACCGCCGACGCACCACCCGGACTTTCCGCCCGTAACGACCCGCCGCAGTTATGTGAGTATTGGTAGCGCCCCCCAACAGCTAAGTTACCGTCTCACATCCTCTCGGCCGATGGGCGACATCACCGAGCAACTGGCGACGCACGGCCACGACGAACTGAAGGCGTTCCGCGACGAGGAGACCGGCCTCCGCGGGTTCATCGGCATCCACGACACCACGCTGGGCGCGGCCGCGGGCGGCACGCGACGGTACGCCTTCGACTCCGAGGCGGAGGCCATCGAGGACGTCCTCCGGCTGTCGAAGGCGATGACGTACAAGTACGCCATCTCCGGCATCAACATGGGCGGCGCGAAGGCCGTCATCTGGGTCGACGACGACGACCACAACACCGAGGAGCTGTACCGCTCGTACGGCCGGATGGTCGACAGCTTCGGCGGCCGGTTCGTCACGGGCGGCGACGTCGGCACCGACGAGCGCGAGCTCCGCTGGATCAACATGGAGACCGACTACGTGCTCGGGCTCCCCGAACAGTTCGACCACCCGGAGGGCTACCACGGCGGCGGCCTCGGCGTCGTGCGCGCGATGGAGGCCTGCTGCGAGCTCACGTACGGCGACCGCGACCTCTCGGACCGCCACGTCGCCGTCCAGGGCGTCGGCGACATGGGCGAGGCCATCATCAGCTACCTCGCCGACCGCGGCGCGCGCGTCACCGTCGCGGACGTCGACGAGGCGGCCGTCGACTACGCCGTCGACGAGTACGGCGCGGAGGCGGTCGACCCCCACGACGTCTACGGCCTCGACTGCGACATCTTCGCGCCGTCGGCGCTCGGGTTCGTGATCAACGACGACACCATCCCCCAGCTGGAGTGCGACATCGTCTGCGGCGCCGCGAACAACCAGCTCGACGACCCCGAGGCGCACGGCCGGCGCCTCCGCGACGAGGGCATCCTGTACGCGCCCGACTACCTCGCGAACTCCGGGCGCACCATCGACGACACCGACCTCCTGCGGAAGGGCGGCTACCAGCACGACCGCGCGACGGCGATGATCGACGGCATCTACGACCGCATGCTCGAGGTCGGGCGGCGCGCCGAGGCGGAGGACCGCCCGACGAACGAGGTCGCCGACGAGATGGCCGAGCAGCGCATCGAGGCCGTCGGGTCGATGCGGCCGAAGGTCACCAACCGCCGTTCGCCGAAGTGGTAGGGCGACGCTCGGGGACTCCGCGGTTCGAGGGGGGTCGGGGCGCCGCGCGGCCCGCGGGCGGAACGGGCCGGACTGACGAGGGGTCGGTAGCCCCGGGGAGATGCACGGAGGTGTATAGACGCCCCGGTCGTGGCACGCCAAAGTTTATATGTCGGCTTTAACAATACAGGGTGAGAGACAATGCCAGACAAAGATTCCGGTATCGAGAGCCACAAGCGTCGCACAGTCCTGAAGGTCGGCGGTGCCAGCGCCGTCGGCCTCTCCGGCCTCGCCGGCTGTCTGACCGGCGGCGACGGCGGCAGCGGAGAGGAGACGACCGAGGCGCCCGACACCACCGAAGACGGCGGTAACGGCGACGACGGCGACGACGGCGACGACGGCACCACGTCGGCGAACGACGACATGGACTTCGGCGGCGCGGAGCTCAACGTGATGCTGAACGTCGGCGCCATCTCCACGGTCCACAAGGAACACCTCATCCCGCGCGTCGAGGAGAAGTACAACCTCAACATCAACACCACGACCGCGGTGACGACCGAACAGCTCACGCAGGTCGAGGCCAACCCCGACAACCCGCCGGACGTCCTGATTCCGGACGTCATCGGGTTCGACCGCGCGGCGGACAACGACTGGCTCGAACCGCTCACCGACCACACCGACATCGTCCCGCACATCGAGAAGATCGACGACAAGTTCGTTCACTACGACGGGATCGGCGCGTCCTGGGAGGTCGGCGAGGTGCTGCCGGTCATCAACACCCAGCTCTGGGACTCGACGCCCGACTCCCACGCGTCGGTGATGCAGGACTCGAACTCCACGGCGGCCGTGCCGTTCTCGTGGTCCGGCGGCCCCTACCTCCTGCTGATGGCCTCCGCCATCGCCACCGGCGAGCCCTTCGACTCCCAGCTCGACGTCGACGCCGGCTTCGACTGGCTGGAGGAGAACTTCGCGCCGAACGTCAGCTCCGAGTACGGCGGCGTCGCGTCCGCGAAACAGCAGCTCGCGGGCGGGAACGTCGACACCCTGAACCTGTTCTGGGACTACATGGTCTTCGACATGTTCCAGGACGACCAGCCGATCGACCCGCTGTTCCGCCTGGAGCCGACCGGCATCGCGTTCGCGGAGTCCGTCGGCGTGACGCGGAACTCCGACAACATGGATGCCGCGCTCGTGTACGCCAACGAGTGCCTCTCGCCGTGGTTCCAGGAGACCGCGTCCGAACAGATGGGCAGCGGTGTCACCCACGAGGACGCGGAAGTGTCCGACGTCGCGCTCGAGTTCGGCGCGACCACCTCCGACGAGTTCGACCAGCTCACGTTCCCCGACTTCGGCTACATCTGGGACAACCGCGACGACTGGGCCGAACGGTACAACGCACTGTTCTAGGCTCCAACACAGCTTTGACAACGCATCATGGACTCTGACGGCTCGGATGCCGCGATCCGGTACGACGGTGTCACCAAGGAGTACGGCGACCTGACCGCTGTCGACGACGTCTCCTTCGAGGTGAAGGACGGCGAGCTGCTGGCGTTGCTCGGCCCGTCCGGGTCGGGGAAGACCACGACGCTGCGGATGCTCGCCGGCTTCGAGCAGCCCACCAGGGGCACCATCTCCCTGGCGGGCAACGACGTCACGCACGTCCCCACGCACAAGCGCGACACGGGGATGGTGTTCCAGGACTACGCGCTGTTCCCCCACATGACCGTCGGGGAGAACATCGCCTTCGGCCTGAAACGCCAGGGGTTCGAGAAGGACGAGATCCAGGACCGGATCGAGGAGGTACTGGACATGGTCGACCTCGGCGGCTTCAAGGACCGCAACCCGCGGAACCTCTCGGGCGGCCAGCAGCAACGCGTCGCCACGGCGCGGGCCATCGCCATCGAACCGGAGGTGATGTTGATGGACGAGCCGCTCGGCGCGCTCGACAAGAAGCTCCGCGACCAGCTCGAGGTCGAACTCACCGAGCTCCAGGCCGACCTCGGCATCACCACGCTGTACGTGACGCACAACCAGGAGGAGGCGCTCACCATCGCCGACCGCATCGCGGTGATGAACGAGGGCCGCATCGAGCAGATCGCCTCGCCCATCGAGGTGTACGAGGAGCCCGCCTCGGAGTTCGTCGCGGACTTCATCGGCGACACGAACTTCCTGGAGGGCGACCTCCGGCGGAACGGCGACGGGTCGGTCGTCCTCGGAATCGACGACGCCGAGGTCGGCGTCAACGCGGCGGAGGTGCCCTCGGACGGCGGCGGCGCGGTGTTCGTGCGCCCGGAGAAGATCAACGCCTACGAGGCCGGGTTCACCGACGGCTCGCTGAACACGCTCGCCGGCCGCGTCGAGCGCCGGCTGTTCCTCGGGTCGAAGGTCCGGTACTTCGTGGACGCCTACGGCCACGAGCTCGTCGTCGACGACTCGAACCAGCACGCGACCACCCTCCACGAGCCCGGCGACGACGTCGTGCTCGCGTGGAGCATGGAAGACACGCGGCTCGCACACGGGTGACCACGCCGTGAGTAGACAACAGTCGGAGTCGGCGCTCGCCGGCGCGAACGAGCGCGTCTCGAGTGTCATCCGGCGGTACCGGAACACGCGCGTCGGGAAGTACGCGCTCATCTCGCCGACCCTGCTGGTCGTCGCGGTGCTGATGGTGTTCCCGACCGCCATCCTGCTGAGCTACAGCTTCAACCCCTACGACCAGGGCGCCATCCAGGCGGGGATGTCCCTCGAACACTACGTGCGCGCGTTCACGACGCAGCTCTACCAGGACACGCTCGTCCGCACGATCAAGATCGCGACCGCGGTCACGATCATCGACTTCGTGCTCGGCTTCCCCCTGGCGTACGCGGCCGTCCGGAAGGGCGGCTGGACGGGGAAGTTCATCGTCATCGCGACGCTCGCGCCGCTGACCATCGACCTGGTCGTGCGGTCGTTCGGCTGGTTCATCCTGCTGAACGGCACGGGCATCGTGAACTCCACGCTCGTGGAACTCGGCGTCGTCACCCAGCAGAACGCCCCCCAGTTGCTGTTCAACGAGACGGGCATCGTCATCGGGCTGTCCCACGTGATGTTGCCGTTCATGGTGTTCCCGATCATCAACGTGATGCACACCATCCCCCGCGAGCTCGAGGAGGCCGCACAGAACCTCGGCGCGAACCGCTTCACGGTGTTCGCGCGCGTGCTCGTGCCGCTGGCGCTGCCCGGCATCAGCGCGGGCGTGCTCATCACGTTCGTCGTGTCGCTGGCGTCCTACGTCACGCCGGCGCTGCTCGGCGGCGGCGTGCGCGTCGTCCCGGTGGTCATCACGGAGACGTTCACGTCCACGAGCAACTGGCCGTTCGCGTCGGCGATGTCGATGATCCTGGTGGCGGTGGCGCTGCTCGTCATCGTCGGCTACCAGCGCGTCCTCAAGCAACTCGAGGGCGTGGGGGGTGTCTGAGATGGCGACCTCCGACGAGTCCGGCCGGTCGATGCGCTTCGACTGGCTGGTCTCCCGCGCGGGGTCGGTCGGCTACCGGCTGCTCGTGTGGGCGACGCTGGCGTTCCTGCTCGCGCCGCTGGTGGTCGTCGTGGTCATCTCCTTCCAGCAGTCCTCGTACGCGACGTGGCCCCCGCAGGGGTTCACGTTCAGCCACTACACGGGGCTGCCCGAACAGCTCGGGTTCCTCGGCGTCGAGTCGGCGCTGTACAACAGCCTCGAGCTCGCGCTCGCGACCGGCGTCGTCTCCACGGTGCTGGGCGCGCTCGCGGCGTTCGCCATCGTCCGGTACGACTTCAAGTACCAGACGACCCTGGAGACCATCCTCATCTCGCCGCTGATCTACCCGTGGATCGTCGTCGGGCTGTCGCTGCTGTTGTTCCTGAACCGCCTCGGGGACATCCTCGGCGTCGCCATCCAGATGTCGTTCTGGACGCTGCTGCTCGGGCACGTGATGTTCACGCTGCCGTACCCCATCCGCACCATCGGGGCGAGCCTCCAGAACTACGACGACTCCCTCGAGGAGGCCGCACAGAACCTCGGCGCGACGGAGTTGGAGTCGTACGCGCGTATCACGCTGCCGCTCATCCAGCCCGGCCTGATGAGCGGGTTCGTGTTCGCGTTCATTCTATCCTTCAACCAGTACATCGTCTCGCTGTTCCTCTCCGGCCCGGAGACGACGACGATGCCGCTGTTGCTGTTCAGCCTGTTCTACAACACGGCGCCGGCGACGCTGGCGGCCATCGCGACGCTGCTGATGGCCGGCGTGCTGACGGTCATCTTCGTCATGGAGTACCTGTTCGGCATCAGCGACTTCATGTAAGTCCTCGCGCGCGCCGCCGCGGCGCGCCGTCTCGGCTTCGGTTCTCTGTCTCCCTCGCAGTCACTCTCCCTGCAGTTCCTCGGCGCGCTCGTCGCGGAGGCGGCGGGCCTCCTCGACGCTCTCGACGAACGAGGACATCTGGTCGCGGAGGTCCTCCCGGAGGTCCGCCGCGGAGAACGCGTCGCTCTCGCCGAGCAGGCGGACGAACGCCTGGAGCTCCTCGTCGGTGAGCTCCGCGAACCGCCCGTCCTCGAGCTTGTCGACGACGTCGTCGACGTCGATGCGGCCGACGGGGTCGACGTTGAACTCGACGTTGACGAGCCGGTAGTCCGAGCCCGCGAGCGCCTGCTCGGCGCGGTTGACGCCCTCCGCGAGCATGTGCTTGAACGGCGTGTAGTAGCCCATCGTGCCGAGGTGGAGGAACGCGAGCATGTCCGTCATGCCGCGCGTGTAGGCGTCTCGGTGCTCGTCGTCGGGGTCGAAGACCATCTCGCGGTCGCGCTCGTCGAGGTGCTCGAAGAGGATGGTGAAATCGAGGACCGCGTTGCGGACGCGCCGCCGGATGCGGCTGCGCTTCTGGCGGCGGGACTGCTCGGTGTAATCGGACTTCCGGCCGAGCAGGAACTCGCGGTCGCTCTGCGTGAGGACGCCGCGGTCGCGCTGCGGGGACGTCGTGAGGTCGTCGTCGCTCTCCACGGAGTCGGGCATACACAGTATTCGTCGACGGCGTCACTTAGTCGTTCGGCCGGCAACCGCCCGCCACCGCGAGGGCTGTCGCCAGCCCAAGAGCCAAATACGCAGTCCCGCTTGGTGTTCGCATGGGAGCCATACCCGAGCTACCGGACCGGACGGACACCGTCGTCGTCGGCGGCGGCCTCGTCGGCGCCGCCACCGCGTACTTCCTCGCCGCGGACAGCGACCGCGAGGTGACGCTCGTCGAACGGGACAACATCGCCGCCGGGTCGACGGGCGACTCGTCGGCAATCCTCCGCCACCACTACGGCGACGACGAGATCTACACCGAGATGGCCCACTGGAGCCACCAGTTCTTCCGCGAGTTCGAGGCCGAGACCGGACAGGCCATCGCGCACGCGGACAGCCCGATGGTGCGCTTCGGCGAGGAGGGCACCGCCGCCGGCGACTACGCGGCCGCCGGCTACGACGCCCTCCGGGACCGCGACATCCCCGCGACGTGGCTCGACGGCGACGAACTCCCCGACGCGTACCCCATGTACGACGGCCTCGAGGAGTTCGACTTCGCGGTGAGCGACGACACCGCGGCGTACTCCGACGGCGCGGACGCCGCCAACGGGTTCGCGCGCGCCGCCGCCGACGCGGGCGCGGTCGTCGTCACCGGCGTCGCAGTCGAGGGCATCGCGACCGAGGACGGCCGCGTCGTCGGCGTCGAGACCGAGGACGGCCGCGTCGACTGCGATGAGGTCGTCGTCGCCGCCGGCCCGTGGACGCCCGAGCTCGCCGCCGACGTCGGCGTCGACGTCCCCATCACGCCGACGCGCGAGCAGGTCGTCATCCTCGACCCCGGCGACGACTACGTCGAGGCGTTCCCGGAGCTGACGCCCACTGCGAGCGTGCCCGGCGGCGAGTGGTACCTCCGCCCGGACTTCGGCGACAACGTCCTCGTCGCCACCCACTACCTCACCGAGGAGACCGACCCCGACGACTACGACGACACCCCCGACGAGGAGACGCTGCTCGAGCTCACGGACGTCGTCACCGAGCGCATCCCCGGCCTCGCGGACGCCGGCATCCAGGGCCAGTACTGCGGCGTCTACTCGACGACCCCCGACCACGACTTCGTGCTCGACGAGGCCGGCCCCGACGGCTGCTTCCTCGCCTGCGGGTTCTCCGGCCACGGCTTCAAGCACGGGCCGGCGGTCGGCCGAATCGTGCGGGACCTCGTCGTGGACGGCGACACCGACCTCGTGGACGCCGACTACTTCGCGCTCGACCGCTTCGACGAGCACCCGGAGGGCCACGGCAAGCCCGCGGACAACGTCTGATGGCGGCCCCCGAGTACCGCCTCGCGGAGATGACCTGGCGGGAGGTCGAGGCCGCCGTCGAGGACACGCAGACGATGCTGCTGCCCGTGGGGAGCACCGAACAGCACGGCCACCACATGCCCCTCGGCGTGGACGTCTACATGCCGGAGGCCATCGCCGAGCGCGTCGCCGAGCGCACGGGCTGCCTGCTCGCGCCACCGATCTGGTACGGCGTCAGCCCCCACCACACGTTCAAGCCCGGGACGTTCACCGTCGCCAGCGAGACGTTCCAGCACTACGTCCGCGACGTCTGCGTCTCCGCGTCGGAGTGGGGCGTCGAGAACGTCCTGCTCGTGAACGGCCACTACCTCGTCCAGGACCCCGAACTCGACGTCGTGGTGCGCGAACTCACCACCGAACACGCGATGCGCGCGTTCCACGTCCCCCTGGTCTCGGTGTTCGAGGACGCGGCGCGCGCCGCCCGCACGAGCGACGTCTCCTTCCACGCCTCCGAGTTCGAGACGAGCCTGATGCTCGAGCTGTTCCCCGAGTACGTGGACATGGACAGCGCGGAGGCCGTCGACGTCCCCGACGACGCGCTCCCGCTGACGGACTACGACGCCTACGGCGACAACAGGGTCGGCTGGGCGCTCTCCGCCGAGCGCATGGACGCGCTCACGCACACCGGCAACCTCGGCGACCCGACGCAGGCCACCCGCGAGAAGGGCGCCGCGATGGTCGACGAGGCGGTCGACAACATCAGCCAGCTGGTCGACGCGCTCGCCGGCATGGACGCCTCGGTCGCGGCCGGCGACGAGTAGTCACACCACGCGGTTCTCGAGGTCCTCGCCGGCCGCGAGCCGCCGGAGGTTCTCGCGGACGAGTTCGGCGACGTCCTCGTAGAAGAACTCGTTCGCGACGGCGGCGTGGGGCGTGACGACGACGTCCTCGAGGCCCCAGAGCGGGCTGTCCTCGGGGAGCGGTTCCTCCTCGAAGACGTCGAGGGCGGCGCCCGCGATCTCGCCGCCGCGGACCGCCTCGACGAGGGCGTCCTCGTCGACGACGCCGCCGCGCGCGACGTTCACGAGGTAGGCGTCCTCGCGCATCGCCGCGAGCGCGTCGGCGTCCACGAGGTCCTCGGTGGCGTCCGTGAGCGGCACGCAGAGCACGACGAAGCGCGCGTCCGCGACCGCGTCGTGGAAGTCCTCGGGGTGGTAGAGGTCGTCGACGCCCGCGACGGGCTCCTGGGAGCGCCGGACGCCCGCGACCGACAGCTCCAGCGCGCTACAGCGCTCTGCGACGGCGCCGCCGACGGTGCCGAGGCCCACGACGCAGGCGCGCTCGCCGGGCAGCGTGAACCCCTCGTCCCAGTCGGGGAACGCCCACTCGCGGCGCTGCTGGGCGGCGACGAAGTCGTGGAGGCGCCGCGCCAGCGTCAGCATCAACCCGACGGCGGTGTCGCCGACGCTGTCGCCGTGCAGGCCCGTGCTGTTCGTGAGCGCGACGCCGCGGCGCTCGTACTCGTCGAAGGGGAACTCCTCGACGCCCGCGAGCGTGGTGTGGATCCACTCCGGGTCCGCCTCGAGCAGGCGGTCCTGGTGGGTGAACGTCACGAACGCGTCGCAGCTCTCGGGGTCGGCGCCGCCGTCCTCGCGAACCGGGACGTACTCGGGGGCGGTGTCGGCGAGCTCGTCGCGGAACACGTCGAAGGGGAAGTCGATCTCCGTCGACTCGTGGACGCCGATGCGCTCGATGGCCATGCCACTGTGAGGCACGGACGGCGGCATCAATGTTTGCTCCGGGGCCGCCTTTGCGTGCGGTGACCGACGGGGCGTCGCCGGCGACACCGGGTCCGTGTCGGGTCGGTGCCGCGAGACGTAGGCTTTTCACCCCGGGAGTGGTGTGTCAGCACGAACCATGGAAGTCACCGGTATCGACGTCTACACCGTCGACCTCCCCATCGCGGAGGGCACCTACGACTGGGCGGGCGGCAACTCCTACGCGGAGTTCGACTCCACCATCCTGCGGCTGCGCACCGACGAGGGCGTCGCCGGCTGGGGCGAGGTGGCGATGCTCGGGTCGGCGTACCTGCCGGCGTTCGGCAGGGGAGCCCGCGCCGGCGTCGCGGAGCTCGCGGACGAGGTCCTCGGCGCGGACCCCACGCAGCCGGCGGTGCTCGCCGAGCGCCTCGACGCCCGACTGCGCGGCCACCCCTACGTGAAGTCCGCCCTCGATGTGGCGTGCTGGGACCTCACCGGGAAGGTCCGCGACGCGCCGGTCGCGGACCTCCTCGGCGGCCGGTTCGGCGACGAGGTCGACCTCTACCGCGCCATCTCCCAGGGCACGCCCGCGGAGATGGCCGACAGCGTCGCCACCTACCGCGACCAGGGGTACGGGGCGTTCCAGCTGAAGGTCGGCGAGGACCCCGTCACCGACGCCGAGCGCATCCGCGCGGCGCGCGCCGAACTCGAGGCCCGCCACGTCCTCGACGCGGACTTCAACACCGGGCTGACGCGCCACGAGGCCGTCCGCGTCGTGGACGCCGTCTCGGACGTCGACGTGTACGTCGAACAGCCCTGCGACAGCTACGAGGCCTGCCGGGCGGTCCGCCGGCAGACGGACAAGCCGTTCGTCCTCGACGAGGTGATGACCGGCGTCGACGCCGTGCTGCGCGGCTACGGCGACGACGCGATGGACGTCGTGAACCTCAAGATCTCGAAGGTCGGCGGGCTCACGCGCGCCAGGGCGATCCGCGACCTCTGTGCGGACCTCGGCGTCGCGATGATCGTCGAGGACACGTGGGGCAGCGAGGTCGCGACCGCGGCCATCGCGCACCTCGCGCACAGCACGCCCGCCGACGCGCGGTTCGCGGCGACGGACTTCCACAACTACAACGCCGTCACGACCGCCGACGGCGCGCCGCCCGCGGCGGGCGGGACGATGGCGGCCTCAACCGACCCGGGCCTCGGGGTCGAACCGCGACTGGACGTGCTCGGCGACCCGGTAGCGGTCTACGAGTGAGGCCGCGACGGCGCCGTCGCCGAGCGGCGAGCCGCGAGCGGCCTTCCGGCGACAGTAGAACTAAGGTGTGCCACGCAGACCCACGCCCATGAGCGGGAAGCTCAGCGGCAAGACCGCCGTCGTCACCGGGTCCAGCAGCGGCCTCGGCCGCGCTATCGCCGAGGGGTTCGCCGCGGAGGGCGCGAACGTCGTCACGAACTCGCGGTCCCAGGACCGCGCCGAGGACACCGCCGAGGCCATCAGGGAGGCGGGCGGCGAGGCCGTCGCCGCCGAGGCCGACGTCAGCGAGAAGGCCGACGTGGCGGCGCTCGTCGACGCCGCCGTCGAGGAGTACGGCCAGCTGGACGTGATGGTGAACAACGCCGGCACCACCGTCGAGAAGCACGTCTTCGACCAGACGGTCGAGGACTGGCAGCACGTCCTCGACGTCAACCTCACGGGGACGTTCTACGGCTGTCAGGTCGCCGGCGAGCAGATGGCCGAGCAGGGGACCGGCGGCCACATCCTGAACGTCTCCAGCATCTACGGGAGCGTCGGCGTGCAGGGCCGCGCGCCCTACAACGCGACGAAGGCCGGCATCGAGAACCTCACGCGGTGTCTGGCGGTCGAACTCGCCGAGTACGACGTCCACGTGAACGCGCTCGCGCCGGGCTACGTGAAGACCGACCTCGCGGAGGCGCCGTGGGGCGAGGAGGCCGAGGAGCGCGACTGGCCGTACTACGGCTACAGCGAGGAGCACGTCACGAACCGCACGCCGCTCGGCCGGTTCGGGACCTTCGAGGAGGTCAGCAACTGCGCGACGTTCCTCGTCGCCGGCGACCACTACGTCACCGGCGAGGTCCTCCACAACGACGGCGGCTGGCTCGCGTTCGGCTGGGGGAGCAAGGGGACGTAGGCGGCGCCCGTGCTCGGTCGCGCCGCCGCGGACGGGGCTACACGGCCCGGACGATGCCGCCGTCCACGAGCAGGGACGCGCCGTTGACGTAGCTCGCCGCCGGGCTCGCGAGGAACGCCACGACGTCCCCGAGCTCCTCGGGCTGGGCGACGCCGCCGGTCGGGACGTCGTCGGGCCAGTAGCTCGCCAGCCCCGCCTCGTAGGTCTCGTGCTCGCCGCGCTCGACGGCCGCCTCCACGATGTCCCGGAGCGCCGGCGTCTCCACGGGCCCGGGCAGCACCGCGTTCGCGCGCACGTCGGGCGCCAGCGACCGCGACAGCGTCTTCACGAACCCGAGGACGGCCATCCGCACGCTGCTGGAGAGCACGAGGTCCGGCACGGGCTGGCGCACCGTGATGGAGGTGATGGCGACGACGGAGCCGCCGCCGTCCAGGAGGTGGGGGCGGGCCGCGCGCACGAGCCGCACCGCGCTCATCACCAGGAGGTCGAACGCCTCGTACCAGTCGTCGTCGCCGACGTCGCCGAGGCCGCCGCTGGCCGGGTCGCCCGCGTTCAACACGAGGTGGTCGACGCCGCCGAAGCGCTCGGCCGCGGCGTCCACGAGGCCGGCGACCGCGTCGGCGTCCGTGATGTCGGCCGCGTGGCCGACCGCGTCTCCGGGGCCGACCGCGTCCACGTCCGCGACGGCGGCGTCGAGGCGGGCCTCGTCGCGGCCGTTCAGGACGACGTTCGCGCCGGCGGCCGCGAGGCTGGTCGCCGCCGCCTTCCCGAGGCCGCTGCTGGACGCGGCGACGAGCGCCGTGTCACCATCGAGGTCCGGCGTCCCGTCGGGTGTGTCGAGTGCTGTCACGCCCGGAGTTCGCCGCCGCGGCGCTTAAATCGGTCCCCGGCGGCAGTTCCGGCCGGTGCGTGGGTGGCGGCGCCACCGACCGGTGCGTGGGTGGTGGCTCCGACGGCCCGGCCGGTCCGAGGGTGGCGGCGCCACCGACCGGCAACAGCGGCGGCCTCCCGACCACTTTTGTCGTCGGCCAGCCCACGAGTGGGCATGCACGACGACGTCGCCATCGACACCGACCGGTTCCGCGAGCGATTCGAGGCGTACGCCGAGTTCGGCGCCACCGACGCCGGCGGCCTCCACCGGCTCGCGCTCTCGGACGCCGACCGGCGGGCCCGCGACCGGTTCGTCGAGGACCTCCGCGACGCCGGCCTCGACGTCCGTATCGACGAGCTCGGGAACGTCTTCGGTCGCTACGAGGCCGGGGACCCTGACGCCGCGCCCGTGCTCGTGGGGTCGCACCTCGACTCCCAGCCGTACGGCGGTCGCTTCGACGGCCAGCTCGGCGTCCTCACCGCCCTGGAGGCCGTCCAGGCCATCGCGGAGTCGCCGGTCGAGCCCGACCGCCCCGTCGAGGTCGTGAACTGGACGAACGAGGAGGGCACGCGCTTCCAGCCGTCGATGATGGGGAGCTCGGGGTACGTCGGCTACGAGCCCGTCGAGGAGCTCCTCGACGCGACCGACCGCGACGGCGTCTCCGTCCGCGAGGAACTCGAGCGCATCGGCTACGACGGCGACGCGCCCTGCGAGCCGCCCGAGGCGGGCGTCCACAGCTTCCTCGAACTCCACGTCGAACAGGGGCCGGTCCTCGACGACGAGGGCGTCCCGGTCGCCATCGTCGACGGCGTCTACGGGCTGTCGTGGCTGCGCGTCACCGTCGACGGCGAGGCCAACCACGCCGGCCCGACGCCGATGCACGACCGCAGCGACGCCCTCGCGGCCGCCACTGACGCCATCCGCGAGGTCAACCGCCTCCCCCAGCAGCTCTCGGCGGACGCCGTCGCGACGGTCGGCGAGCTCGCCGTCGAGCCGAACTCCATCAACGTGATCCCGGCGCGCGCCGAGTTCACCGTCGACCTCCGGAGCTACGACGACGACGCGGTCGACCGCGGCGTCGAGCGCGTCGAGGCGGAGGTCGCGGCCGCCTGCGACCGCCACGGCGCCGACTACGAGGTCGAGCGCGTCTCCCGCCACCACTCGCTGTCGTTCAGCGACCGCGTGCGGGACGCCGCCGACCGCGGCGTCGCGGCCGCCGGCGTCGACGCCCGCCACCTCGTCAGCGGCGCCGGCCACGACGCCCAGCACCTCCAGACGCTCACCGACGCCGGCATGCTGTTCGTGCCGAGCGTCGACGGCTACACGCACACCGAGGCCGAGTACACCGAGTGGGCCGACTGCGTCGCCGGCGCGCGCGCGTTCGCGCACACGGCGCTCGAACTCGCGACGGAGAACTGACCCTCAGGCCGGGAGCGCCGACTCGGGGACGGTGCCGTCGTCGTGCCAGCCGCGGACGTCGTAGTACTGCGCGATGGCGTCCTCGAGGCCGGGGAGCTGGTCGCCGTAGGGGAGGCGGTCGTCGGCCGCGTCGATGCCGCGCTGGTTGTTGAAGTGCCGCTCGAGGGTGACGACGCGGTCGCCGACCGCGAGGAGGTCCTCGAAGTCCGCGCCGAACAGCATCTCGTAGCGCTCCGGGTTCATGTAGTCCCGGGAGAACTTGCAGACGACGCCGCTGTCGTTGAGCGCCATGAGGTTCTCGCGCTCGACGAGGCGCTGGGGCTTCCCCTCGAAGCCCCTGTTGTCCATCGCCTCGTCGTCGCCGACCAGGGGGTACTCCACGGAGTAGAACGTCGCGTACATGTGGTCGGCGCCGCGGTTCGAGACCGCGTACGAGAGCGCCTGCCCGTGGAGGATGCGGCCCTCGTGGGCGGCGAAGTCCATGTTCTTCACCGACCAGTTCTCGACGCCGAGGTCGTCGGCGACGCGGCCGACGCCCTCCGCGAGGTCGTCGCCGACGCCCTCGCGGTGAGCGATCTGCTCGACGAGGTCCCAGATGAGCTCGCGGTTCCCGAACTCGTCTTCGGCGGCGAGGTACGCCGCGACGGTGTTCCCCGCCGAGATGGCGTCGAGGCCGTAGTCGTCGCAGAGCTCGTTGGACTTCATCACGTCCACGATGTCGTCGACGCCCGAGTTCGACCCGAACGCCATCGCCACCTCGAACTCGGGGCCCTCCGTCTCGACGCCGCGGGCCTCGTCCCGCGTCGGGAGCTTGCACGCGAACGCGCACGCCGAACACGTCCCCTTCTTGTACTTCTTCTCGGCGACCGCCGACCCGTTGATGCCGTCGACGCCCTCGAAGGACTGCTCGGAGAAGTAGTACGAGGGGAGGCCGTCCATCTCGTTGGCGAGGTCCATCACCGCGACCGTCCCCTGCTCTTTCATGATGTGGTCGTCGGTGGCGGCCTCGCGGTGGATCTCCATCTGCCCGGCCGGCACCTCGATGTCGGGCGCGCTGTCGCCGTCGAAGGTGACGCCCTTGACGTTCTTCGCGCCGAGCACGGCGCCGAGGCCGCCGCGGCCGAACGCGCGCTCCTCGGTGGTCATGATGGACGCGAACCGCACCTCGTTCTCGCCGGCCGGCCCGACGACCGCGGTGTGGTCGGGTTCGAGGCCGTGCTCTTCCTCGACGTACGCGCACGTCTCCGGCACCGTCGCGCCCGCGAGCTCCGGGACCGCCTCGAAGGCGACGCCGTCGTCGCGGACGTGCACGAGGACGAGTTCGTCGCTGGCGCCCGCGAACTCGACGGCGCTGTAGCCGGTGTCCGCGAAGTGCCGGGACATGAAGCCGCCGGCGTTCGAGGACAGCAGGCCGTCCGTGAGCGGCGACACCGCGGTGGCGTTCATCCGGCCGGTGAAGCTCATCTGGGAGGCCTGCATCGGGCCCGTCGTGAACACCAGGCGGTTCTCCGGGCCGAGCGGGTCGGCGTCGAACGGCACGCGGTCGTGGACGAGCTTCGTCGCGACGCCGCGGCCGCCGACGAACGACTCCAGGACGTCGTCGACGTCTTCGGTCTGCGTTTCCCGCGTCGTGAGGTCCACCGAGAGCAGCGGACCGGCACTGGTCAGCATTACCACAACGAGGCCGTTCCCTGCTATTAAATCTTGCACAGAAACAGTCACGCACCGGTCAGAAACCGTTGACTAACGCCGTGAGTCGGTACGGCGAGGACCCGCCCTGGGGGTAGTGCGGCGGGATCGGCCCTGGGGGTAGTGCGGCGGGATCGGTCCTCCGGGCCAGGGCGGGCGGACCGAACACGGCCGTTGTCGTCGCTCCAGCCGACGTCTCGGCCACGCCACAACCCTCGGACCACCGGGAACTATCGGAACCAGATACAATATATAAATACGATATATACGCCAATTCGGGCACTCGGGAACGGTCGCGCCGTTCGTCGGCGTTCCGCGCTGCTCGACCCTCGTCTAATTTTGAGTACTGATGTTAGAGCCCATGAAGCGCCGTATTCGGCGCTCTGCTGTCTCTCACCAGTGGCAGTCAACGGCGTCGCCCTCCGCGCTGCTCCCGAGCCAGAGGACCGGGGGTCAGAAGGCTCGAAAGGTCCGAATTTGCCGCTCTCAGGTGGTGAATGAACCAGTCCCGCTCGCTCGTTCGCTGGCGCTCCACCGCCGGTCGGGAAGATTAGCCGTAAATTACGGTATTTACATACTTATTAGGTAGTTACTAACTTTTGTTATATCTGCCTCGCCGCTCCACCGTAGACCGTCGTGGGGGTACGCTTAATGTCGCCGGCGTGCAACCGGACGCCCGTGACGCAGTCGCGACGCGAGCCGGGCGACGCCGCCCGCTCACCGGACAGTGTACAATCACTCGCTCGCACCGGTCCCGCGGCCCGGCGTGCGGATTCCGCGGGCTGGTCGCCGACCGCGCGAGCGCCGCCGGACTGCGGCGAGGTGGTCCGGTGACCGACTCCTCGGACCGCCAGCGCGTGGCCGACCTCGCCGGCGACCTGGTCGCGTTCGACACCTCGAACCCGCCCGGGAACGAGCGGGCCTGCGCCGAGTTCGTCGTGGAGTGGTTCCGCGAGCGCGGCGTCGACGCCGAACTCGTCGAGGACCCCTCGCCCGAGCGCGCGCAGGCCGTCGCGCGCGTCGGCGACGGCGACCCGACGCTCGTGCTGAACGGCCACACGGACGTCGTCCCCGTCGACGAACCGGACGCGTGGACCGACGACCCGTTCGGCGGCGCGGTGGTCGACGGCGACCTCACGGGCCGCGGGAGCGCGGACATGAAGGCCGGCCTCGCGGTGGCGATGCTGGCCGCAGTCGACCTCCGGGACGAACTCGAATCCGGGGGCCTCGCGGGCTCTATCGTCGTCCACGCGGCGATGGGCGAGGAGACCGGCGACCCGGGCACGAAGACGCTCCTCGAGGCGGGGTACGGCGGCGACTACGGCGTCGTCCTGGAGCCGACGGACTTCCGGGTGGCGACGAGCACGAAGGGGCTGGCGAACTACGAGCTGACCGTCGAGGGCGAGTCCTCGCACGCCAGCCGCCCCGACCAGGGGACGAGCCCGATTCCGACTGCGCGGCGGCTCCTCGAAGCCATCGAGCGCTACGACGACCGCCTCCGCGAACGCAGCGACCCCCTGTGCGGGCGGGCGTACGCGACCGTCACGGCCTTCGAGTGCGGCGGCGACTCGAACATGGGCGTGCTCCCGGGGCGCGCGACGCTCGTGCTCGACCGCCGGGTCCTCCCCGCGGAGTCGCTCGCCGACGTCGACGCGGAGGTCGAGTCCGTGGTCGCCGACGCGGCGGCCGACGCCGACTGCGAGGTCGCCCTCGAGCGCGTCCAGCACTACGCGTCCTCGTCGGTGCCCGTCGACAGCGACCTCGCCGAGTGCCTCCGGGACCTGTCCGCGGACCGCGTCGGCGCGCCGACGGAACCGTGGGGCATCGAGGCGGCGACGGACGCCCGGAACTTCGTCAACGACGCCGGCGTCGAGGCGGTCACGTGGGGGCCGGGCAGCCTCGCGCAGGCGCACACCGTCGACGAACGGGTCGCCGTCGACGACGCCGTCGCGGGCCTCGACGTCCTCGAGCGAGCGGCGCGGCGGCTGCTCTCCCCGGAGTGACGGGCCGGCAGCGGCCTGCGGCGCGGCGTCACCGCCCGGGCGACCGCCGGGCCGTCACCGCACCCAGCGCTCCTCGAAGACCGTCGCGTCGCCGACCTCGACGCGCGTCTCCGCGCTGGTGACCGGCGGTCCGATGCGGTTCTCCGCGACGACGCGGACCGCCTCGTCGCCGTAGTCGACGACGAGTTCGATGCGGTTCGAGACCCGCAGGGAGGCCGGGTCGTCGGCGTCGACGGCGGCCCGGCACGACGACTCCCGGGAGAACGTCTCCGCGTGGGGGAGCGTCGCTGCCGCCGACTGCTGGAGCCGTACCGTCGCGCCGTCGCCGGGCCGCTCCCGCGCGACCGTCCAGGACCCGTCGCTGTCGGTCAGGAACGGGGACGTCGTCGGGACGGCCCCGTCGGGCGGCGACGCCGCGACGTCGTCCGCGAACGCCACGCTCGCCAGCTCGCGCCCGGGGAACGAGACGCTCGTGCGCGACCCCGGCCGCGAGCGGACGGTGAACGACCCGTGGGCGCTCGCGGGCCGTGTCACCGGGAAGTGCGCGGCGGACACCGCCAGCCGGAGCCGGTGGCCGGCCTCGAAGACGTGGGACGTCGGTTGCAGCGGGACGACGGTGCGTCCCGCGTCGTCGGTCTCGAGGTGGTCGGTCCGGCCGGTCGCGTGCGTGACGACCCGTCCCGTGTCGTCCGGCGCGACGTCGACCAGGCGGACCGACAGCACGTGCGGCGCCGCGGACGAGTCGAGGTCGACGGTCGCGCGCCCGGTCCCGGTGAGTTCGACCGGCGCCTCGAGCGCGTCCGAGTCGAAGCAGACCGACCGGCGGTCGTCGGGCGTCGTGTCCACCGGCGGACTCCCCGCTCCGCCGCCCGGCACGGACGCCACGCCGACCGTGTGGTCGAACTCGGTGGTCCGTTCGACGCGGCTGTCGCCCGTCGTGTCGGCGTCGACGAGCCCGTTCGCCGTCGCGTCGAACCGCACGTCGTCGCCCTCGCCGACCCGCGGCCACCGGTCGCGGCCGCGCCAGACGCCGCCGTCGACCTCGCCGCCGCCGTCCGTCTCCGTCCAGTACTGGATCCGGGGGCGGTCGAGCGCGCCCGTCTCCTCGCCCTTCAGGAAGTGGTCGAACCACTCGACGACCTGCCGCCGGAAGTCGATGCTGGACTCGCGACCGCGGTGGGGCATCGTGTGCCGCCACGGCCCCAGGAGCAGTCGCTTCGGCGCGTCCGCCGCCTCGAAGTACTCGAGGGTGTCCCGCGTGTAGGAGTCCCGCCAGCCGCCGACGGCGAGCATCGGCACGTCGATCTCCTCGACCGGGATGACCGTGTCGTCCCAGAACGGGTCCGACGGCCCGTGGTCGAGGAACTGGAACAGCCACGGGTCGCTGTCGCGGACGCCGTCGAGTCGCTGTCGCCACGCCGCCCAGCCCGCCTCGTCGTCCCGGCGGCTCGGCGGCTTCACGTCCAGGGCCTGCATCAGCGTCAGCCAGTTGATGCCGATGTTCAGCAGTTCGAAGGCGCCGCCGTGGGTGTACGCGTTCCGGTAGCCCTCGTAGGGCGTGTGTATCGGGACGATGGCGTCGAGGGCGTCGGCGTCCTGGGCCGCGGCGTCCAGGGCCGTGATGCCGCCGTAGGACTTCCCGAACATCCCGACTGAGTCGGTCGTCCAGTCGCGGTCGGCGAGCCACTCGACGATCGCGGCGGCCTCCCGGCCCTCCCGCCGGACGAACATCTTCTCGATCCGGCCACTCGACCCGCCGGTGCCGAGCATGTTGGAGACGACCACCTCGTAGCCGTTCCGCGCGAGGTACCGCACGAGGGGGTCGTAGCCGCCGAACGTGATGAGGTCGTCTTTCGGGTACGGGACGTGCATGAGCAGCGCCGGCAGCGGGCCGTCCTCGTCACTCGGGCTGTACCTCGTCGCGGCGACCTCCTCGTCGCCGACCGGGACTCGGAGCGTGGTGTCGCGAACGACGCCGTCGTCGATTCGTGGTTCGTGTCGTGACATTCGTGTTCGGAGGGTAGTCGACAGCGGTTCGGCTCCGCGGCCGCCTGGCGCGCCCGCCCGGGGGCGGCGCGGTCACTGCGAGAGCCAGACGTCCTCGAACTGCATGTACGCGGTGGGGTAGACGTCGAAGTTGTTCACCCGCGTGCGGAAGCCGTGCGAGACGTTGTTCCAGAGGATGAACGGCTGGGGCATGTCGTCGGTGATCTCCCGCTGGGCCGTCCGGTAGTGCTCCTTGCGCTCCTCCCGGTCGGGGGTCTTCCGCGCCTTCTCCATCGCCTCGTCGGCCGCCTCGTTCGAGTAGTAGCTGTAGTTGAACGGCACCCCGGAGTGGAACGTCGCGTACGTGTAGTCGTCCGCGGAGAACCCCCACGTGAAGTTCTCGATCATCGAGTGGAAGCTCTCCGGGGGGATCGACTCGTCCTCCCAGCCGCCGACCAGCGGGTCGTAGGTCGTCCCCTTCGAGGCGGGTTCGACGGACATCTCGAGGCCGGCGTCCTGGTAGTTCCGCTGGAGGATCTTCGCGACGTCGACGAACTTCGGCTGGTTCGTCGGCTCGCACTTGAACTCGAAGCCCGTGTGGCCGGCCTCCTCGAGCAGCGACTGCGCCTGCTCGGGGTCGTGGTCGTAGGTGACGCAGGCCTCCTCGTCGTACGCCCAGTGCCAGGGCGGGATGGGGCTGTGCGCGACGGTCGCGTAGCCCTGGAACTTCGTCTGGACGACGGCCTCCCTGTTGGCGGCGTACAGCAGCGCCTTCCGCACCTTCTTGTTCGTGAACGGCTCGAAGTTGCGCGTGTTCACCCACTGGTTGGTCTTCGAGGAGCTGGCCTTCGAGACGACGTCGACGTTCTCGGCGTCTTTCACGCTGTCGATGTCGGTGGCGGCCGTCGACTCGTCGATGTCGATGTCGCCGGCCTGCAGGGCCGTCGACCGCGTCGAGCTCTCGGGCGCCACCTCGTAGACGAGCTCGTCGACGTACGGGAGCTGTCCGCCCTCGCCCTCCTTGAAGTAGTCCGGGTTCGCCTCGTAGACGTAACTCGACCCGGACGTGGACTCCTCCGGCCGGTAGATGAACGGGCCGGTCGCCCAGACGCCGGTCGAGGCGGTCCCGAAGTCCTCGCCGTGCTCCTCGACGGCCTCCATCGGGACGATGGTGAACCAGCCGAACGCCGACATCTTCGCCTGCTTGATGAGGAACGGCGCGAACGGCTCCGCGAGTTCGAACGTCACCTCGTACTCGCCGGTCTTCCGGACCGTCTCCTCGGGGTCGATGTCCTCGCCGACGAGCACGCCCTGGTAGGTGCTCCGGCCGTACGCGCCGTAGTCGGCGTCGAGGATGGTCCGCCAGTTCTCGACGACGTCGTCGGCGGTCAGTTCGCGGTCGTACGGCGGGTGGAACTGCACGCCCTCCCGGAGCGTGAACGTGTACGTGGTGCCGTCCTCGGAGATCTCCGGCATCTCGGCGGCCAGGTCCGGGACGATGTCGCCCTCCGGCGTCGCCATGACCAGCGCGTTCCCGAAGTTCTCCGCCATCGTCGACCCCGTCGTGCCGGGGATCTTGTGGGGGTGCAGCGTGTCGAAGTCCGACTGCATCGCGACGGTGAGCGTCCCGCCGGACTGGATCTCGCTGGGGTCCGCTGTCGTCTCCTCGCTGCCGCCGACGGTGTCGGCGCCGGCGTCCTCCGTCGTCCCGCCGTCGCCGTCGCCGTCGCCGCCGCCGCTACAGCCGGCGAGCATCGACCCGGCGCCGGCGGCGCCCGTCAGCCGCAGAAACTTGCGTCTACCGATTCCGCTATTGGCACTGGATGCCATGGAAACACCCCTTCGCTCCAACCTCATTAACGTTGGGGACGAGTAGCACGGTCCGGCCGCTCGCCCGCCTACGGGACCCGAATCCGGACGCGCTCGGCGTGGCCGGCGGGCTCCGGGCCGTCGACGAGAATCTGCTCGACGGACCGCGGCCGCGCCGACTCGGGCTCCACGACGCCGACGGCGAGGTAGTAGACGTGGAGCCCCGGCAGCGCGCCCGGCGGGCCGCGGAGCCGGAGTCGCAGGTGGCCGCCGGCCGGCAGCGACGACGCGCGGAAACACGCGGCCGAGCCGTCCAGCCAGCGCTCCGCCCCGTCGCCGTCGACGAGCGCCGCGTCGACGCTCGCCGCGTCCGGCACGCTCGCCCGCACCCGGAGGTAGGCCTCGCTGGTCAGCCGGCCGGCCCGGAACCACTCGGGGTTCGAGTGGTCGGCCGCGACGCCGACGACGCGGGCCGGCCAGTAGTCCCCGTCCCTGAGCAGAGCGCTCCGGACCAGTTCCAGCGCGCGTTCGTCGTCGCCGTCGCGGTGGTGCGCCCACGCGGCCAGCACGCGCGCCGCCGTCCCGGCGGCCGCCGCACCGGCTTCGGCCGCCGCGTCGACGCCGTCCTCGAACGCCCCGGCGGCGGCCGCGAGGTCGCCGGCCGCTGCGGCCTCGCCGCCACGCTCGAGCGCGTCGGCCGTCGCGGCGTCGTCCGCGAGCGGCGCGAGCAGTGCCGGGTCGCGCGCGCCGAAGAACTCGTAGACGGCGCACGACGACGGGGCGAGGTCGAGCGCGGCGTCGTGGTCGACCACGAACGTGGCGTCGCGCGCCGAGAGCTCGTCGACGACGCGACCGACGACGTCGGCGACGACCTGCTCGTCGTCGATCGGCTCGCCGTCGTCCCGTTCGCGGTCGGCCGGTTCGCCGACGCCGCCCGCGCTCTCCTCGCCGGTGGTCGAGCGCTCGGCGTCCTCGACGGCCTGGACGGCGGCGAGGCGGTCGAGGGCGCCCGCGACGACGTCGCGCTCGGCGGCGTCGGTCACCTCGCGGTACGCGTCCCGGAGCGCGCGCTCGGAGGCGTCGTCCGCGAGCACGGACCCCCGGTCGCTCACGAGGCCGTCGAGGCCGTTCAGGACGACCGTCTCCGTCGGTCCGTCGTCGGCCCGGGCGCCCCCAGCGGTCGGTTCGCCGGCGTCGACGGCATCGGCCGCTCCGGCCGGGCCGTCCGCTCCGTCCCGCTCTCCCGGCGACGTCATCGGCGTCCACCCCCGGCTCGAGGACCGCGGACCGTCCGGCCGACGCCGTCGACCGGCGGGACAGCGCGAGTCACGCGTCCTCCGGGCCCGGCGTCTCCACGTCCGGGTCGTGGTGGTGGCAGGCGACCATCCGGTCGTCCGCGTCGAGGTCGCGCGGCACGGCCTCCCCGCAGACGGTCCGGAACTCCTCGTCGAGCGCGTCGACGGCCGCCGCCCGGTCGCCGTCGACGAGCCGCTCGATCGCCGCCCGGACGGGCCCCTCGACGCCCGGCGGCGGGTCGACCGTCGTGTCCTGGATGCCCCCAGCCGCGATGTGTTTCTCGTACAGTTCGTCCGCGAGCGTCGCCGCGGAGACGTCCCCCTCGCGCTCGGACTCGAGTTTCGTCCGGAGCGCCGACGGCTCGACAGTCCCGTTCGCCACGCGGTGCTTGAAGTGGAGGACGCGGCGCCAGAGCGCCTGGTCGTGCTCCCAGTCGGCCGGCTGGACGACCTTCGGACACCGCGGGTGGAACCGGCAGCCGCTCGGCGGGTCGATGGGCGTCGGCACGTCGCCCGCCAGCTCGATGCGCTCGCGGGAGTCCGCGGGGTCCGGCGTCGGGATGCTCGAGACGAGCACCTCCGAGTAGGGGTGTTTCGGGTCCGCGAACAGCTCGTCGGTGGGCGCCTCCTCGACCACCTCGCCGAGGTACATCACTGCGACGCGGTCGCAGACGTTCCGGACGACGCTGAGGTCGTGGCTGATGAACAGCATCGTCAGGTCCATCTCCTCGGAGAGCTCCGAGAGCAGGTTCAGGATGCGCGCCTGCACGCTGACGTCGAGGGCGCTCACCGGCTCGTCGGCGACGACCAGCGACGGCTCCACCGACAGCGCCCGCGCGATGGCGACGCGCTGGCGCTGCCCGCCGCTGAACTCGTGGGGGTACCGGTCGAGGTGCTCCTCGCCGAGGCCCACTCGCTCGACGAGGTCCGCGGCCCGCTCCCGGCGGTCCGCGTCGGAGTCCCCGACGCCGTGGACGGCCATCGGCTCCGTGATCGTCTGCTCGACCGTGTACCGGGGGTTCAGCGACGAGAATGGGTCCTGGAAGATCATCTGGGCCTCGCTCCGGAACGACCGGAGCTGCCGCCGCGACAGCGACGTGAGGTCCTCGCCCTCGAAGTAGACCGACCCCGCCGTCGGCTCGAGCAACTGGAGTGCGGTCCGCGCGAGCGTGCTCTTCCCGCAGCCGCTCTCGCCGACCAGCCCCAGGGTGTCGCCGGCCCGGACCGCGAGGTCGACGTCGTCGACGGCGCGGACCCGCCGGACCGACTGGTCCGGGCGGAGCCGCCGGATCAGCGAGTCGTCGTCCGTGAAGTACTTCTTCAGGCCCTCGATGCGGAGCACGGCGTCGCCGCGGTCGGCAGCCGCGCCGACCGCCTCGCCGCCCGCCAGTGTGTCACTCATTGTGGGTCCTCCCAGATGCACGCGCTGTAGTGGTCGTCGTCGACCGCCCGGAGCCGGGGGTCGGTCTGTTCGCAGTCCTCGACCGCGTACGGACACCGCGCCGCGAACGTACACCCCTCCGGGAGGTCGTGGAGCTCCGGCACGTCGCCCTCGATGGGCGACAATTCGGCGTCGTCCGCGCGCGGGTCCGGGACGCAGTCGAGCAGCCCCTTCGTGTAGGGGTGTCGCGGGTCCTGGAACACGTCCTCGACGTCGCCGTACTCGACGATGCGGCCCGCGTACATCACGGCGACGCGGTCGCAGACCTCCGCGACGACCGCGAGGTCGTGGGTCACCAGCAGGACGGCCATGCCCAGTTCGTCGTTCAGGTCGTCGATGAGGTCCAGGATCTGGGCCTCGATGGTGACGTCGAGGTCGGTCGTCGGCTCGTCGGCGACCAGGAGGTCGGGCTCGCAGGCCAGCGCCATCGCGATCATCGCGCGCTGGCGCATCCCGCCCGAGAACTGGTGGGGGTAGTCGTCGACGCGGTCCTCCGCGCTCGGGATGCCGACCTCGCGCATCAGCTCCGCGGCGCGGCTGCGCGAGGCGTCCTTGCTCAGGTCCCGGTGGACGCGCAGCGGCTCGCCGACCTGCCAGCCGACGTCGAACACGGGGTTCAGCGCGGACATCGGCTCCTGGAACACGAGCGAGATCTCGCTGCCGCGGACGGACCGCAGTTCGGACTCGGACTTCCCGAGGACGTCCTCGCCCTTGAACCGGACTTCGCCGTCGGCGACGTAGCCCGGCGACGGCACGAGGTCAAGCAGCGACCGGCTCGTGACGCTCTTCCCGGAGCCGCTCTCGCCGACCAGGCCGAGGATCTCGCCCTCGCGGATCTCGAAGGAGACGCCGTCGGCCGCGCGGACGACCCCCTCGTCGGTGTCGAAGCGCGTGTGGAGGTCCCGCACGGACAGGAGGGGGTCGTCGCCGCCGCGGATGCGCTCGTGCTCCGCGTCGCTGCCCGGCGTCGAGCGCGCCCCGTGGTCGCGCTCGCGGTCGGCGTCGCCGTCGACCGCGTTCGTTTCTCCCTGGTCTGGGACCGCGTTCGTTTCTCCCTGGTCTGGGGCCGCGGTCGTTTCGGCGTCGCCCTCGACCGCGCCGGTCTCGGCGTTCGAGTCGGTCACGCCTCGCCACCTCCCTCGGTCACCGACCGCGGGTCGAACTCGTCGCGGAGCCCGTCCCCCAGGAGGTTGAACGACAGCACCGTCACCATGATCGCCAGGCCGGCGAACGTCGAGATCCACCACGCCTCCGGGAGGTAGTCGCGGCCGTTGGAGATCATCACGCCCCACGTCGGCTTCGGCGGCTGGACGCCCAGCCCCAGGAACGAGAGGGACGCCTCGAGGATGATGGCGGTCGCGATGTGGTACGTGCCCTGGACGAGCACGGGCGTCAGCGCGTTCGGGACGATGTGCTTCCCGAGGATGGAGAGGTGGCTGAGCCCGGTGTTCTCCGCGGCCTCGACGTACTCCTCCTCCTTGACGGTGAGCACCTCGCCGCGTATCACGCGTGCGTACTGGGGCGAGTAGACGATGCCCACCACCAGTATCACCTTCTCGATGCCGGCGCCGAGCGCGCCGATGAGCGCGAGGCCGAGCACGAGCGCCGGCACCGAGATGACCATGTCCATCGTCCGCATGATGAGTTCGTCGACGACGCCGCCCGCGTAGCCGGCGACGCTGCCGAGCGGCACGCCGATGGCGATGGCCATGGCGACGGCGACCGTGCCAACGAGCAGCGACGCGCGCGCCCCGAAGATGAGCCGGGAGAGCACGTCCCTGCCGGTGAGGTCGGTGCCCATCGGGTGTTCGACTGACGGCCCCTGCAGGGAGGCGTCGTAGTGCTGGGCGGCCGGTCCGTACGGCGAGATCACCGGCGCCAGGAGCGCCGCGACCACGATGGCGACGATGACCCACAGCGAGACCTTCGCGCTCGCGTCGAGGCGGCCGTAGACGCCCTTCGCCGCCGCCAGTTTCGCCCTCGGTACGCCGGGCAGCGCGCTCCGGATGGTGTTCGTGTCTGTCATTGTTAGTCGTAGGAGATTCTCGGGTCGAGGAACGCGTACAGCAGGTCCACGACGAGGTTCGCCACGATGAACACGACCGCGATGAACAGGATGAGCCCCTGGATGAGCGGCATGTCCTGGTCGAGGACGGCGCCGTACAGCAGGCGGCCGATGCCCGGCCACTGGAAGACCTCCTCGACGACGATGGAGCCGTTGAACAGGAACCCGATGTTCATCCCGAGCACGGTCACGACCGGGATGAGCGCGTTCCGGAACGCGTGCACGAGGACGACGACCGACTCCTTGACGCCCTTCGAGCGCGCCGTCTCGACGTACTCCTCGTTGAGGACGTCGACCATCGCCGAGCGCGTCATCCGCGCGGTCAGCGCGGAGTAGCCGACGCCGAGCGTGACGCCCGGGGCGACGACCGACCGTGCCCACGCGCCCAGCCCCTCGCTGGGCGGCGTGTACCCGCCGGCCGGGATGAGCCCCTCGCCGAACCACTGTCCCCAGAACAGCGCGAACACGAGGATGACCATGATGCCCAGCCAGAACGCCGGGATGCTGATGCCCAGGAACGCGACGACGCGACCGAGGTGGTCGACCCACGTGTCCTTGTACACCGCGCTCGCGACGCCAGTGGGGATGGCGATGAACGTCGCCACGAGCAACGCGACGAGCGACAGCTGTGCGGTCGGCCAGACGCGGGACGCGATCAGGTCGAAGACGGGCTCCCCGAGCACGTACGAGCGCCCGAGGTCGCCGGTGGCGGCGTTCGTGAACCAGCTCCAGTACTGGACGTACAGCGGCTCGCCGAGTTCCAGGCGCTGGGTGAGCCGTGCGACGTTGGCGTCGGTGCGCTGGTTCGGCGGCAGTATCGTCGATACCGGGTCGCCGGGCGTGAGCTTGACCAGCAGGAACACGCCGACGGACACCCCGACCAGCACTGGCACCGCCAGCAGGACCCGCTTGAGGGTGTAGTTGGCGAAACCCATGCTACCACATGTCTCGATTCGACCGCCAAAAGCGTGTCGGTGGCGGGAGCGGCCGCGAGCGCCCGTCTGCGTCCCGCGGCAGCCACGCTCGGCCGGTGCGGCGACTCGACGCGTCGTCCACGATCTGGGACGAGGATTCAGGACTGTAGCTCGAGGCTGATGGCTTCGGCGGTGTCCCGGACCTTCGGCGCGAGGTCGTCGTGGAGCTCCTCGAGCGAGCACCGGCTCGCCAGCCCGGAGAGGCTCACCGACCCGTACGGGCCGTCGGGGTTCTCGACCGGCGCGCCGACGGCCCGGATGCCGGGCGTGTTCTCCTCGTCGTTGACCGTGTACCCTCGCTCTCTGGCCCGCTCGACGGTCTCGAACAGCTCCTCTCGGTCCGTGATGCTGTTGTCGGTCCGCGCCGGCAGCCCGTGCTCGTCGACGACGTCGTCGATCTCGTCGTCGGTCATCGTCATCAGCACCGCCCTGCCGGCGGCCGTCGTGTGGAGGTACTCCCGGCGGCGCGCGTGCGCGAAGTTCCGGAGGTGGCGCTCCCGGTTCGCCGTCGACAGGTAGATGCCGCGCCCGAACTCCTCGACGACGAGGTTCACGGTCCGGCCGGTCTCCTCGGCGAGCCAGACGATGTTCGGTTTCCCGGTCCGGTACAGCGGCAGGCGGACGCGCGCGAAGTCACCGAAGTGCACGAACCGGTTGGCGAGCTCGTACTCGCCGTCCGTCTTCCGGACGTACTCGCGGTTCTTCAGCGTCCTGAGGTAGTTGTACACCGTACTGGACGGCGCGTCCAGGGCCTCCGCGAGCTCGGTGACGCTCGCGCGCTCGGCGTTCTTGAGGTACTCGAGGACGTCCAGCGTCCGTTCGACCGAGGACAGCGTGTTCTCCGCTTCGCCTGTCATGCGTTCACATAGTGTGTTTCCACCATGTAAAACTACTTCCGCCAGTCTGGTACTCTCAGTGTCCCGGCCCCCGGAAGGAACTCCGTCCCCGGGGCTCCTCCTGGGTCGTTCAGTTCTCACCGACCCGTTCTCCACACTGTGAAAACGACACGCCGGGACTCCCGCGGACCGCGGCGAGTACGAGCCGGCCAGGATATTACGAATATATGCCTGTAACGGAACGCGGGCGGTCTCCGGACTCGAATAACTATACCAGAACGAGATAATGAATGTATTTTTTAGGTATGAGTTCCGAGACGAGCGTCGGTACCGACGCGTCCAATGCCACAGGAACGCTTCAAGAAAGGCATATTCTCGGCTTTCAGCGAGGGGAACGAGTGTTTCCTCCGAGTCGACTCCCCTCCGAGCCACTGTCCAGCTACCTCGAGCCGCTCCACCCCTCGGACGCCCCGGCCGACCACAGTAAAACGCTCCTAAACCCAGAATTACCGTGGTACAGCTGATTACGGCGCAGCGCTTCGCCCGGCCGACCGCCGCGACGAACCGCCCGCCGGTTCATATCTACTTTCCGTCTATTCTCTAGAACAATCAGTTAAATTGTCTGTTCGTCGCGTCGAGTGCAGTGCGTCCGTCTGTCCGCCGCAGTGGACCATCCTCTCGGGCTTCGGTGCTGCTCCGTTCTGGACGAGTCCCCTACTCACGGCGACGGATGGTGTGCTGCGACCGGCACGTTGCCCCACGACGACGGTCGGAACTCGCGCGCTCAGAACTCCTCGAGGCCGGCCTGCTCGGCGGCGGCGAGCGCGTCCGCGCTCGTCTGCCAGGACGCGCGAGCGCACTCCGGCAGGGCGCCGTGCTCGCGGACGTACTCGCGGAGGAACTCGCGGGTCGTCGGGTCGCCGGGGTAGCCGGAGCCCACGTCGCCGTACTCGTCCGCGAGCGCGTCGACGTGGCTGTCGCGAGCGACCTTCGCGACCACGCTCGCCGCGGCGACGAGCGCGTACTCGTCGTCCGCGCCGTGGGCCGCGGTGACGTCGACGTCCGCCGCGACGGCGTCGGCGACGCGCCTCCCGAACCTGGCTTCGTCGACGTCGCCGGCGTCGACGTGGCCGGCGAGGCCGTCCGCCGCGACGGCGTCGAGCGCGCTCGCCTGCGCCTCCACCGTGAGCGCGTTCATGTCCGTCGCCGGGTCGTCGATGCGCGCGACCGGCACCTCCGCGACGCCGACCTCGCAGGCCGCCCGGATGGCGGCGTCCAGTTCCTCGCGGCGCGCCGCCGACAGGCGCTTCGAGTCCGCGACGCCGTCGGGAAGCCCGTCGGGGTCGCCGACGACCGCCGCCGCGAACATCGACCCGAGCACTGGCCCCTTCCCCGCTTCGTCCACGCCGAACGCGCGCGCGTCGTCCGCGTTCCCGGCCACCCCGGTCCCGGTCATCGCGCGGTCACTCCAGGAAGAACGCCTCGTCCTCGAACGCCTCGTCCTCGCCCTCGACGGCGACGACGTCCAGCGCGGTGACCGTCGCGCCGACGCCGAGCAGACCGGCGAGGCTCGGCTCCGTGCGGCCGTCGTCGCCGGAGACGAGCTCCTTGACGTAGAGGCCGCCCTCGCCCTCGATCTCCACGACTGCGTGCGCGTCGTCGGTCAGTTCGCCGTCGATGTCGTAGACCGTGCGCGTCCGGACCTTCTCGGCGCGCCGGTGGCTGACCCGCTGGGGCGTCTCCTGCTCGATTGTCGCGCCGTCGAGTTCGTCGATTGCGGCCCGGAGGGCGGCCGCGTCGACGGGCGCGTCGAACTCGACCTGCGCGCGGTAGCGCTTCCGCGCGTCGAGTTCCTTCACGCGCTCGACCATCTCGTAGGACGCCAGCCGCACGCCCTCGACCTCGACTTTCCCCTCGGCGTACTCGTTGATGGCGGCCTCCAGGTCGTCCGTGTCGGGGTGGCGGTCCCGTGGGCGTTCGACCTCGACGACGAACGGCCGGCCCGTCCCGAGCATCAGCGCGTCGATGTCCTCGCGGCCGGCGCCGTGGAAGGACGCCTCCGTGCCGCCCATCGCCTCGACGACGGGCGGCGCGGTCAGCTGTTCGACGCTCTCGGGGTAGAGGTAGCCGGTGCCGTCGCAGTGCGGGCACGGCGAGTCCACGAGCGTCCCCGTACCGTTGCAGTCCGAGCACGGCCACTTCGTCTGGGGGATCCCGCGCTCGAGTTTCCGGTAGCGCCCGTAGACGAACGCCGAGTTCACGGTCACCTCGACGGTCTCGGCCTCGACGTCCAGCACCGCGAGCACGTCCGGCCGCGAGAAGTCGACGTCCGCGCCCGTCGCCCGCCCAACTCGCTTGCCGACCTCGCGGTTGCACTCGGACTTGAACCGTTCGCCGGCGTCCGCCTCGAGGCCGGCGAGGTCCCGCAGCATCGCCTCGTTCTCCTCGACGAGCGGCGGCGCGCGCGTCCCCACCTGGTAGGTGTCGAAGTGCTCGTCGGCGAGCGCGTCCACCACGAGGTCCGCGAACTCGTCGAAGCGCTGGGCGGCCCCCTCGCACACCCAGCACGTCTCCTCGGGTGGCTCGTAGGGCTCGTCGTCGTCGAGCGCCACGGCCGTCCGCAGCGCCCGGCCGCGCTCGGCGTTCGTCAGGCCGAAGCTCCGGTCCGCGAAACACCGCCCCACGCAGGCGTCGCAGACCGGGTCCTCCGCGAGCACCCGCTTCGCGTCCTCCAGGATGGTCATGGGCGTGTGGTCGTGGGCGCGTGGTACGTATGCTTCGGTCCCCGGTTGCCACGCCGGTCGCTCTATGCTTCGGTCCCCGGTTGCCACGCCGTCCGCTCCGCCGGTCACCACACGAACCCGAGGACGACGAACGCGACGCCGGCCACGCCGACGGCGGCCCAGAGCCAGCGCGTCAGCGACACCTTCCAGCCCGCCGGCCGGGCGTCGAGGGGGTCGCGCTGGCTCCCGATGGCGTCGTACTGTTCGTCTTTCCGGGCGACCTCGCGGGCGTTGTACGCGGCGCCGAACCCGAAGAACGCGAGGACCAGGCCGAGCAGGACGAACTCGACGGCGACCATACGGGACGCCCCACGGCGAGCCGGTATAAGTCTCCCGCCGCCTCCCGAACCACGTAAGCCCGGGGCGTGCGACAGGCCATCCATGCGCCAGTTCGTCGTGCTCGGGCACAACGCCCCCACGGACCCCGATTTCTCGCTTTCCGACCTCGCGGGCGGCGCCGGCCGCCTCGACGTGCTCTGCCGGTGCGTGAACAGCGCGCTGTTCCTCTCGCACGGCATCCGCGAGGACGTCGAAATCTCGCTCGTGCTGCGGGACGAGGTGACGGTGCGAATCGACGCCAGCGACCTCCGGTACATGAATCCGGACGAGCGCAACGTCGCCGGCCTGCTGAAGCAGGCGCTGGAGGCGAAAGACCAGGCCATCGGCCACCGCGAGGCCGAGTCGACGCCCGGCATCCACGTCTCGAAGCGCGGCTTCGAGGCGGTGCTGGACGCCCTCGACGGGACCGTCGTGGAACTCCACGAGGACGGCGACCCGCTCGCGGACGTCGAGCCGCCGGAGGACCCGGTGTTCGTGCTCTCCGACCACGAGGACTTCACCGACGCGGAGGCCAGCCTGCTCGCCGAGCGAAGCGACTGCCGGGTGCGCGTCGGCCCCGAAGTGCTGCACGCCGACCACGCGATCACGGTCGCGCACAACTACCTCGACACCGACGGCTTCACCGCCTACTGACGATGCGCGTGAGCGTCGCCGGCGGCAGCACGCCGCCCGAAGCCGCGAAGCGGCACGCGCGCGAGGTCGGGCGCCTGCTCGCGGAGCGCGGCCACGTCCTCGTCTGCGGCGGCCTCGGCGGCGTGATGCGCGCGGCGTGCCGCGGCGCCAGCGACGCCGGCGGCCACACAATCGGCGTCCTGCCGGGCGAGGACCGGCGTGCGGCCAACGAGTACGTCGACACGGCCATCGCGACGGGGCTCGGGCACGCGCGGAACGCGCTGGTCGTGCTGAACGGCGACGCCGTCATCGCCGTCGACGGCAGCGGCGGCACGCTCTCCGAGGTCGGATTCGGTGCGGTCTACGACCGCCCGATAGCCGGCATCGGCGCGCCCGACGCGCCGCACGTCGAGGCCGTCGACTCGCCCCGGGAGGCGGTCGAGTACGTCGAGCGGCACGCAGACTGACCGTCGAGCGGCACGCAGACCGACCGTCGAGCGGCACGCGGAGTGATTGCCGAGCGGCACGCGGAGTGGCCGTCGAGTCGCTGGCGGTCGCGGCGCGCGGAAGAACGAGGGGTCGGTCGACGGGCCTACTCGAGGTCGAAGCGGTCCAGGCGCATCACGTGCGTCCACGCGTCGACGAAGTCGCGGACGAACTTCTCCTCGCCGTCCGCGGCGCCGTAGACGTCCGCGATGGCGCGCAGGCGGGCGTTCGACCCGAAGACGAGGTCGAAGCGGGTGGCCTCCCACTCGACGTCGCCGGACTCGCGGTTCCGGACCTCGAAGACCTCCTCGTCCTCGTCGACGGCCGTCCACTCGTAGCCCATGTCGAGGAGGTTCACGAAGAAGTCGTTGGTCAGCGTGCCCGGGTCGTCAGTGAAGACGCCGCGGTCGGTGTCCCCGTAGGTCGCGCCGAGCGCGCGCATGCCGCCGACCAGCACCGTCATCTCCGAGGCGTCGAGGTTCAGCAGGTCCGCCTTGTCGACCATGCGCTCCTCGGGCAGCTGGTCGTAGCCGCCGCCGAGGTAGTTCCGGAAGCCGTCGGCCTCCGGCTCGAGCACCTCGAAGGACTCGACGTCGGTCTGCTCCTGGGTGGCGTCGGTGCGGCCCGGCTCGAACGGCACCTCGACGTCGTAGCCGGCGTCGGCGGCCGCCTGCTCGATCGCCGCGTTGCCCCCGAGCACGATGAGGTCGGCCAGCGAGACGCGCGTGTCGTCGTCGCGGGAGCCGTTGAACTCCTCCTGGACGGCCTCGTAGGTCTCCAGGACGGTCCCGAGCTCGTCCGGCTCGTTGGCCTCCCAGGTGCGGTGGGGTTCGAGGCGGATGCGGGCGCCGTTCGCGCCGCCGCGCTTGTCGCTGTCGCGGTACGTCGACGCGGACGCCCACGCGGTCTTGACGAGCTGGGCGCGGGAGAGCTCCGAGTCCAGCAGCGCCTGCTTGAGCTCGGCGACCTCGTCGTCGCCGACGAGCTCGTAGTCGGCCTCCGGCACGGGGTCCTGCCAGATCATCGTCTCCTCGGGGACCTCCGGGCCGAGGTACCGCTCGGGCGGCCCCATGTCGCGGTGGATGAGCTTGTACCACGCCTTCGCGAACGCCGCGCGGAACTCCGAGGGGTCGTCCTGGAAGCGCTCGAGGATCTCCCGGTAGTCCGGGTCGCGCTTCAGGGCGACGTCCGTCGTCAGCATCATCGGCTCCTCGGACTCGTCGAAGTCCTGGGCGTCCGGGGCCTTCTCGATGGCCTCGCGCTCCTCCTCGCTGGCCGGCCGCCACTGCCAGGCGCCGCCGGGGCCCTTGTGGGGCTCCCACTCGTAGTTCAGGAGGTTGTCCACGTACCCCATGTCCCACTGGGTGGGCGTGGCGTTCCACGGCCCCTCGATGCCGCTGGTGATCATGCCGGCCTTCTCGAAGTCGTGGTCCCAGCCGAGGCCCTGCTCCTCGATGGGCGCCGCCTCGGGCTCCGGGCCGACCTCCGTCTCGTCGTCGGCGCCGTGGACCTTCCCGAACGTGTGGCCGCCGGCGATGAGCGCGACGGTCTCCTCGTCGTTCATCGCCATGCGGTCGAACTCCTCGCGGATGTTCGCCGCCGAGCCCTCGACGTCCGGTTCGCCGTACGGCCCCTCGGGGTTCACGTAGATGAGCCCCATCACGGTGTTCGCGAGCGGGTCGCGGAGGTCGCCGACCTCGCCGTCCTCGTAGCGCTCGGGCGAGGTCTCCTCCCACTCGGTCTCGGGCCCCCAGTCGGTGGCGTGGTTCGGCTTGAACTCGTCCTCGCGGCCGCCGGCGAACCCGAACGTCTCGAAGCCCATCGACTCGAGGGCGACGTTCCCGGCGAGCACGATGAGGTCGGCCCACGAGAGCTTGCGGCCGTACTTCTGCTTTACGGGCTGGAGCAGCCGGCGGGCCTTGTCGAGGTTCACGTTGTCCGGCCAGCTGCTCTCCGGCGGGAGGCGCTGGAGGCCGCCGGACGCGCCGGCGCGGCCGTCGGCGGTCCGGTACGTGCCGGCGCTGTGCCACGCCATCCGGATGAACAGCGGGCCGTAGGTGCCGTAGTCCGCCGGCCACCAGTCCTGCGAGGACGTCATCACGTCCTCGATGTCCGCTTTCACCGCCTCGAGGTCGAGGTCCTGGAACGCCTCCGCGTAGTCGAAGTCCTCGTCGAGCGGCCCGACGTAGCGGGTGTTGTCGTCGAGGACGTCCACGTCCAGCAGTTCCGGCCACCAGTCGTCGACGCCCTTGGGGTGCCAGTGCTCCCGCTTCCCGCCGTCGGGTCGCGGGTCGTTGGTCCCGTTCTCGGATGTGTCGTCACTCATCGAGCTTCTACCCGTCCCGACACAGAGGCGCCTCCCGGTTAACGGTGCCGTTAGCATCTGCCAACTCCGGCGGGCTGGTGGGCCCGCCGAGACGGCCGCCCGTTGCACCCCCACGGCGCGACCCCTTCTCCCGATTCGGAAGCGTTAAACCGTCCACGGGCGAACGTCTCACTGCGGGCCGGTGGGGTAGCTTGGTATCCTTCGGCCTTCGGGTGGCCGTAACCACGATTCAAATTCGTGCCGGCCCACTTCACGTACACCCCTTCTCCCGCATCCGCCGACAGGTAGTGGCGCGGCCGGCGTCCGGACCCGGCGTACGGGCGGCCCGGTGGGCGTCAAAGCGGCGGACGAGCACGCCGACCCACCAGAGTTTCAGTCCGCTCGCCAGGACCGTCGCCACGCCGGCACGGGCCGGGCGGCGGCGCCACGCGGCGACGAACGCGTAGAGGAACGCCAGCGCGCTCGCCGCGTTGCAGACGTTCGGGTAGGCAGCCCCGACCGTCCCGTTGCCCTCCTCGCGGACCCACCACCGCTCGGCGAGCACGGCCCGCGTCATCCACGCGTCCTCGGAGTCGGGCGGCGGGAACGCGAGCGGGTTGAGCGCCGCCCAGGCGAGCCCCGCGAGGAGGAGCCGCCAGTCCCGCCGGTAGACGGCGTACACGAGGACGGCGCCGGTCGGGACTCGCGTCCACCCGCTCTTCGGGTTCGCGTGCCGGGCCCAGAACGTCTCCTCGAGGCCGTCCAGAGTCCGTTGCATGCTCACTCGTTGGACGGTCTCGGGCTTAACTCTCGACCGTGCTCGCGGTCCACGTGCGCGGTCGGTCGGTCGACCCGTGGTCCGGGCCTCGCGACGCCGTGCGCGGTCGGTCGGTCCACGGCCCGTGTCTCGCGGTGCCCGTGCGTGGTCGGTCGACCCGTGGTCCTCGCCTCACGGTGGCAACTACCTACCACCATATAAATCGCCATTACCTGTCAGGGGTGAAGGGTTCGACTGCGGACGTGATACGGCGATGCGATGGCGTGCACGAACTGCGGCGGACGGGGGGCCGTGGACGATTACCGGGTGCGGTTCGTCCACGGGAACGGCGAACCGACGGAGATGGAACTCGAACTCTGCGCGGAGTGCGCGGGCGAGTTCCGCTCGGAGGACGGCGTCACGGTCGACTGACCGCGCGCGTCGGAGCGGCGGCGATTCCACACCTTCATATTGCGGGCGCGTCGTGTCTCAGTCGATCACCGTGAGCGGGGAGCGAGCCATCGCGGACGACCCGGTCCGGGGCCGACAGCCGCGCGTCGTCGTGGTCTGCGGGCTGCCGGGCGCCGGGAAGACGACCGTCGCC
The DNA here is from genome assembly GCF_037031165.1 of Halobacterium yunchengense. NCBI lineage: Archaea > Methanobacteriati > Methanobacteriota > Halobacteria > Halobacteriales > Halobacteriaceae > Halobacterium > Halobacterium yunchengense. The sequence goes on from NZ_JAYEZL010000002.1 coordinate 357,733, forward strand.
GAACACGCCGCCGACCGACTCGACGCCGTCCTCCTGCGCACGGACGTCGTCCGCAAGGACCTCTTCGAGGACCCCGAGTACACCGACGCGGAGATGCGCGCGGTGTACGAGGAACTGCTCGAGCGCGCCGCCGCCGCCGTGCGCGCGGGCGACGCGGCGGTGCTCGACGGCACGTTCCAGCACCGCGACCTCCGGGACGACGCGCAGGCGGTCGGCGACGACCTCGGCGTCCCGGTGACCTTCGTGAAGGTGGACTGCGAGACGGACGTCGTCCGCGAGCGCATCCGCGAGCGGACCGGCGACGCCAGCGACGCGGACTTCCGGATCCACCTCCAGTACCGGGAGTCCTTCGACGACGTCGACCGCGAGCACGCCGTCGTCGACAACTCCGAGACCCTCGCGTCGACGCGCGAACAGGTGACGGCGCTGTTCTGAGCGGGCGGCGTCGCGGCAGGCTTTTGTCGCGGTGCCGCGAACCCGCGGCCGTGACCGGCGACGACCGCGACCCGCTCGCGTGGGCGACGAAACGCAGCGAGGTCGCCTACGAGTGCCCGGGGTTCGAGATCGTCCGCGAGGACGTCGAACTCCCGGACGGCACCGTGACGGACTTCGACTACCTCGTCGACGACCCGGCCGTCGTCCTGCTGGCGTTCACGCCCGGCGGCGACGTCGTACTCGTCGAGGAGTGGCGGCAGGCGGTCGGGCGCGTGAACCGCGCGCTCCCCGCTGGCGGCGTCGAGGACGGCGACGACGACCTCGCGGCGGCCGCGCGCCGCGAGCTCGCCGAGGAGACCGGCTACGAGGCCGACAGCGTCGAGCAGTTCGGCGAGTTCGAGCCCGCGAACGGCATCGCGAACGCCGTCCACCACTACTACGTCGCGCGCGGCTGCCGGCCGACCGCCGAACAGGACCTCGACTTCGACGAGTCCATCCGCGTGACGACGACGCCCTACGAGGACCTGCTCGCGGCGGTCCGCGACGGCGACGTCCGGGACGGCCGCACCGCGCTCGGCGTCCTCCACTACGAGCTCCGCGCGGACTGACGGCCGCCGACCGCGAGCCGGCCGGCGCGTCCGCCGGCTTTATCGCCGCGCTCCCCGACGCACCTGCATGGGTGCCATCGTCTACGAGGACCCCGACGGCGGAGCCACCACCTGGAAGACCAGCGACGACAACCTCGGCTACGACGAGGAGACGGGCCACTGGCTGGTGACGAGCGACGACGGCAGCACGGTCCGCCGCATCCCACGCGAGCGCGTGTTCTACGTCGAGGCCGGCGAGTAGCCGCCGGACTCCGGCCGTCGGCGCGCCGGGCCACAACGGGATTCCAGCTGTCGGCGCCGAGCCACAACGGGATTCCAGCTGTCGGCGCGCCGGGCCGCGACCGGACAGAAACCCTTACGCGCGGCCGTCGGCTACCCCTCGTGCAATGAGAGAGGTCTTCGAGGTGGTCGCGCAGGACGGCGCCGCGCGCGTCGGCGAACTCGACGTGCCGCGGGCCGGCGCGACCGTCGAGACGCCGACGCTGATGCCGGTCGTCAACCCGAACCTCGTCACCGTCGAGCCGTCGCGGTTCCGCGAGTTCGGCGCGGAGATGCTCATCACGAACGCCTACATCGTCAACAGCGACCCCGACCTCCGCGAGCGCGCGCTCGACGAAGGCCTCCACGACATGCTGGGCTTCGACGGCGCCATCATGACCGACTCCGGGAGCTTCCAGCTCGCGGAGTACGGCGAGATCGACACGGACACCGAGGAGATCCTCGCGTTCCAGCACGAGGTCGGCAGCGACGTCGGGACGCCCGTGGACATCCCGACGCCGCCGGACGCCGACCGCGAGCGCGCCGAGCGCGAACTCGCGACGACCAGGGAGCGCCTCGAACTCGCCGAGACCGTCGACGTCGGCGACATGCTCGTGAACGCGCCCGTCCAGGGGTCGACGTACGCCGACCTCCGCGAGGCGGCGGCCCGACACGCCTACGGCACCGGCCTCGACCTCTTCCCCGTGGGCGCGGTCGTCCCCCTGATGAACCAGTACCGCTACGGCGACGTGGCCGAGGCCGTGCTCGCGGCCAAACGCGGCCTCGGCCGGGACGCGCCCGTCCACCTCTTCGGCGCCGGCCACCCGATGATGTTCGCGCTCGCCGCCGCGCTGGGCTGTGACCTCCTCGACTCCGCCGCGTACGCCATCTACGCCCGCGACGACCGCTACCTCACCGTCCACGGCACCGAACACCTCGAGGACCTCCACTACTTCCCCTGTGACTGCCCGGTCTGCGCCGAGCACACGCCGGACGAACTCGAACGCGTGGGGGACGACGCGCGCGAACGGCTGCTCGCCGAGCACAACCTCCACGTCTCCTTCGGGGAGCTCCGGCGCGTCAAGCAGGCCATCAAGGCCGGGAACCTCATGGAACTCGTCGAGGCGCGCGCGCACGCCCACCCGCGGACCCTCGACGGCTACCGCGCGCTCCTCGACCACGCCGACCAGCTGGAGGCGACCGATCCGGCGACGAAGGACGCGTTCTCCTACGCGTCCGCGGAGAGCGCGCGCCGCCCCGAGGTCGTCCGCCACCACGACCGCCTCGCGCGCCTCGCCCCCGAGGGCGACGTCCTCCTCACCGAGGGGTCCCGGGACGACCGCTACGACGAGTCCTGGAACGTCGTCCCGCCGTTCGGGCCGTTCCCGCGCGCGCTGTCCACCACGTACCCCCTGAACGCGGAGACGCCCGAGCGCATGGACCGCGCCGGCCACGAGGCCGCCGCCGACGGCGTCGCCGCGCTCTGCGAGGCCAACCCCGACACCGAGTTCACGCTCGCCCACCGCGGCTGGCCCGACTCGGCGCTCGACCGCGTGCCCGAACGCGTCGCCCTCGTGGACATCTCGCCGGACGGCGCGTGACCCGGGGCGGTCGCGGATTCGAGCGCGGCGCGCGACTCAGTGCTCGGCCGGGCGCTCGACGGTCAGCGACCCGGAGACCTCGCGGCCGGCGGCGGGCGCCAGCGTCAGGTCCGCCTCGTCGAAGCGGCGCTTGACGCGCCGCCGGAAGTCCGAGCGCACGGCCGCGACGTCCGCGCGCCCGGGGTCCTCGACCCAGAACTCCGCCTGGACGGTGACCGCGTCGGCGCCGAGGTCGAGGACGCGGGCGTCCGGCGCGGGCTCGGCGGCGACGCCGTCGTGGTCGACGGCGACCGCCTGCAGTTCCATGAGCGCGCGCTCGGTGTCCTCGGCGTAGGCGACGAACGCGCGCTCGGTGACGCGGTAGCGGTCGCCGCCGAACGGCCGCGTGAGCGCGTTCGTCGCGAGCTCGGTGTTCGGGACGGTGACGACCTCGTGGTCGGCCGTCCGGATGCGCGTGACGCGGAAGTCGATGGCCTGGATGACGCCCTCGCCGCCCGGCCACGAGATCCAGTCGCCGACGTTGAAGTCGGGGTCGGCGACGAGGAAGAAGCCGCTGACGAGCGACCCGAGCACCTCCTGGCCGGCGACGCCGAACGCGAACGTGAGCGCGGCGATGAGGATGGCGGAGTCGGTGGTGACGAGCACGCCGGCCTGCCCGGTGGCGGCGAGGCCGGCGAACACGGCGACGCCGACGAGGACCGCGGCGAGGTACGTCTCCGCGGCGGTGACCAGCGTCGGGTTGTTCTCGTTGCGGTCGCGGAGCACGCCCGCGACGGCCGGCACGACGACCAGCCGCCCGAGCAGGTAGACGGCGGCGGCGACGGCACCGAACACGAGGACGTCGACGGCGACGCTGCTGTACGGGTCGAGCGCGTCCGAGACGCCGGGGACGGCTCCCGGCGTCGCCGGCCAGGCGGGTGTCATAGCGGGTCGTCGACGGCGCGGCGGATAAAACCGCTGTCGAGAGGGGTGCGGCGGCGCCGCGGCCGCCGCGCGGAAACGGCAAGGCAATTGAGCGCGCGGGCCGGAGGGGCGTGCAATGACCGACTACTTCGAGGTGCACGCCCGCGACGCCGCGGCGCGCGTGGGCGAACTCCGCCTGCGCGACCCGGTGGTGACGCCGGCGCTCGCGGACGACGTCCTGGCGGACGCGGGCAGCCAGTGGGTCCAGCACCGGGACCGCCCGGAGGGCGACGAGTCGCAGTTGACGGTGCTCCCGCACCGGGGGTTCCCCTCGGGGACCGCGGAGGAAGTGCAGGCGTCGTTCGCGCCCGAGTACCCGGACGTCGACTTCCCGAGCGCGGCGGTCGTGTCGCCGCAGACCGCCGCCGACTACGGCGCGGACGCCTACGTGCTCTCCGGCGCGCCCGGCGTCGTCGGCCACGGCGCCGCGTTCGAGGACGCCGTCGTCGAGACGCGCGAGGCCATCCCGGACGACACCGCGCTCTACCTCTCGGGCGTGGCGACGCCGCGGAACGTCGCCGTGCTCGTCTACGCCGGCGTCGACCTCGTGGACGCCGACCGCGCCGTGATCCGCGGGACGCAGGGCCGCTACCTCACGACGGAGGGCGAGTACGACCTCGCGGCCCTCGACGAACTGCCGTGCTCGTGTGCGGCCTGCCGCCAGCCCGTCGCCGAGTTCGACCGCGGGGACTGCGTCGACCACAACGTCGCGGTCCTCGAGGCCGAACTGGCGCGCGTCCGCCGGCGCATCCGTGACGGTCGGCTCCGGGACTACGTGGAGGGGCAGGCGCGCCACGAGGCGTGGGCGACCGCGGCGTTCCGCGAGCTCGACCAGGAGTACGCGTACGTCGAGGAGCGCACGCCCGCGTTCCGGGACTCGCTGTTGCTGTCCGCGACCGAGGACGCGCTCCGGCGGGTGGAGATCCAGCGGTTCGCCGACCGCGTCACCTCGCGGTACCGCAAGCGCCTCGACGGCCACCCCCTGTTGTTGGTGCCGTGTTCGGCGGCGAAGCCGTACAGCGACAGCCAGAGCCACCGCCAGTTCCAGGACGCCGCGAGCTACCGCGCGCACGTCGTGTCGATGACGTCGCCCATCGGCGTCGTCCCCCAGGAGCTCGAGCTCACGTACCCCGCCCAGCACTACGACAGCGTCGTGACCGGCCGGTGGAGCGCCGAGGAGACGGACTTCGTCGCGCGCGTCCTCCGGCGGTACCTCGAGCGCACGGACTACTCGCGCGTGCTCGCGCACGTGCCGCCGGAGGGCTACCGCGAGGTCTGCGAGCGCGTCGAGCGCGAGGTCGACGTCCCCTTCGAGTACACCGTCGAGGACCACCCGACGACGGACGCGAGCCTCGGCGAGCTGAACGCCGCGCTCGCCGGCGAGGACACGATCTGGGTCGAGGAGCGCGAGGAGGCGACCCTGAAGGCGGTCGCGGACTACTTCGTCGGCGACGGCGCCGGCGACGAGCTCTTCGGCGACCTCACCGTGCAGGGCCGCTACCCGAAACTCCAGGCGCTCGATTCGGACGGCGAGCAGCTCGCGGCGCTCGTCCCCCAGTACGGGTCGCTGTCGTTCACGCTCGCGGGCGCGCGCCGCTGGGTCGACTCGGACGCTCCGACGAAGCGCGTGGAGATCGACGCGTTCGTCCCCGAGGGCAGCGTGCTCGCGCCCGGCGTCGTCGACGCCAGCGACGACATCCGCGTCGGCGACGAGGTCGTCGTCGAGGGCCCGACGGCGTTCGCGGTCGGGCGCGCTGAGATGCCGGGTCCGGCGATGGTGGACTCGACGCGCGGCATCGCCGTCCAGGTCCGGCACAGCGAGGAGACGTAGCACTCGACGGGCCGGCGCGAGCGAAAGAGCTACCCTCGCGGTGTGTGAACACGCCGCCATGCTCGTCCGCGAGGTGATGTCGACGGACGTCCTCACCGCGCCCGCGCGGACCGCGGTCCGGGACGCGGTCGGCCGGATGCTCGACGCCGGCGCCGGCAGCGTGGTCGTCACCAGCGACGGCACGCCGGCCGGCATCCTCACGAAGGTGGACGTCCTGCAGGCCGGCCACGAGTACGACCGCCCGCTGAGCGAGATTCCCGTCTACGCCGCGGCCAGCCGCCCGCTCGTCACCGTCGAGCCGTCCGCGACCGTCCGCGTCGCCGCCGCGCGCATGTTCGACCGCGACGTCCACCACCTCCCGGTCGCGGACGGCCAGACGCTCGTCGGCGTGGTCACCGCGACGGACCTGCTGGCGGCCCAGGGCGACCTGCTGCGGGAGGCCCGGGAGCACCGCGAGCAGCGCGAGGAGTGGGACCACACCGACTGAACCGGAATGGTAATCGAGCTGGGGGTAATCGTCGCCCAGGGGGACCGTCGACGGTTCGACTCCTGGTCCGGTACTCGCTGAAGCAAGTTACAGAACGGTGCAGAACGTTGTAGATACTGTTCGGCGGCGTGAAAGTATTTCTAACCAATACTTTCAAGTTAGGGACCTACTAAGCCTACATTCGCTACATGATGAGCGATGGGGACTACTGTTTCGAGGGGGTGGGGCCCCGAATCGAGCGGACCGACCAGATCGCGGACCCGCAGTGGGCGGTCGTGAAGTCGCTGCTCGAGGTGAACAGCGCCTGCACGAACACGCTCGAGGACTTCCTGCTGTACTCCTCGACCGGCCGCCTCGAGGACCTGCCAGCGGAGGAACTGACCGCCCGGATCGACGAACTCGCGGAGCGCCAGCGGCGGACGCTCGAGGAACTCGAGCTCGCGAAGGAGGCGCTCCGGGAGCTGGACGACCGGTAACCGACCGCGCGGTGATCGGCCGCGAGCCGTTCGCTGCCCGCGTTTTCTCGGAGTGTCCGTCGGCGCAGACGCCGGAGTTCCGCCACCGAAGTACTTTTCTACGCGCACCCTAACGTCTACCGTGGGCGTATACTGATAGTATCCGCCCGCCCCCGGACCCGGCTCCGCCCGGGTACGACGGTTGGTGACTCGCTTCCCCCCGCGAGCCCACCGCGAAGCCGCGGACGGCCGTCCCCACCGGCCGTCCGCGCCGTCGTTGCTTCGTCCGGCCCACACCACCCCCCGAGCGCGACTGTGAGTAGAACTGGTACATACCAGTCGTATTTAAGAATACCTTCCCAAGTATATATGAGCCCTGACTACCACCGAGTGCGTATGAAACTCGCAGTCCCGACGGATTTCGAGATCCTCGACGCGCTCTCCGACGGGAAACGTAACAACGCTGTCAATCTGTCTCACCTCCTCGAGAAGAACCGCGCGTACATCAACACGCGGCTCCCCGTGCTCGCGGACTACGGGCTCGTCGAGCGCGTCGGCCCGGCGCCGAACAGCGGCCTCTACGAGATCACGGCGAAGGGCCAGGCCGCACTGGAGCACCGCGAGGCCTACGAGAACGACGAGGACTTCGAGGCGCGCGTCGAGGACGAACTGGCCTGACGGCCGCCGGGACGCGAGGACGACACCGCGGCGCGGTCGACGACGACTTCTCCTGGACGCCGTTCGCGTAGCGGCGGCGCTCCGCCGCGGTCGGTCGCTGGTCGCCGTCCGGGCCCGTAGCGAGTGCGCAGCGGGCTGGACGCCGCCGACGAAACCGCCCCGTGAGCGCCCAGAGCGACGATTATACGCCTCCCTAACGCTGTTAATCCTTGGTTAGTACCGAACCCATCTACTGACGGTATCTATAAGTGGTATCACTCTGAAGGGTGGACCTGTCTGGTAGCGAAGTCACCAGACTTCACCCAAACCGAATGGAACGCTCGACAACCGAAATGGAGCAAGGATGACAGCCTCGCACGACGGCGACGGCGACGACGCACGCGACGTCACGCGGACGACCATCGAGGTCAGCCGCGACGTCTGGCGACAGGTACGCAGCGACGCCGTCGCCGACGGTCAGAACGTCTCACGAAAGCTCGAGGAGGTGCTCGAGGATTACTACGACCTCGATTGACGCGCGGTACGGCGCGACACCGCCGGAGCACGCGACGACTCGGGAGGGGCATCGCTCGCTAACCGACGATTCAGACAACAACACACAATAGATGACACGCGACAACTATCGCGACAAACTCCGCGCGGTCTTCCTGACGGCGCTGATGATCGGCTCCGTGTTCGGCGCCGGCATCGCGTTTACGGGGACTGCCGCGGCGTCTACCACTGATATCACCCTGAGTGAAGACCTCGTTAAGGGTGATGAGGGGTTCGACGTCAACGGAACAGTAAATGAGAACGGAACGGTGCACGCCTTCATCGACGAAAACGATGATGGCGAGTACCACGCGGACAACGACACTCACCTTGGGTCCGTCGACATCGAGGATTACGAGGACGACAACTCGTTCTCGATTACCGCTAACTCCGAAGACGTTCCGGATGAGAGCGGTACCTACGATGTCTCGATCTTCCAGGTGGAAGACGAGGCCAACGAGGAAGACCCAGGGATCAGTGATGGCAACGAAGAGGAGCGCTCCGCTGAACTCCAAGTCGACGCGGATGCTCCGATCTTCAGTGACGAGTCGCCTGAGGATGGGGCGACGATAGCCCTTCAGGAGACGGGCGACGTCTCCGTCGACATCGTGGACGAGAATACGAGCGTCGACTCCATCTCGGCGACGATCACGAAGGGCGAAGACGACGTCATCAACACGTGGGAAATCAACCCCGACTCCGCGTCTCAGGACGGTATCGAGTTCTCGGATAACGAACTCGTCATCAGTCCTGGCAGCGGTAACGTCCCTGCTCTCGAAACCGGTGACTACACCGTCGACGTGAGCGCATCTGACGAAGCAGGTAACTCCAACTCCACCAAGTTCTCGTTCGATGTCGTCACGGACGCGCCCACGGCTGACGTGAGTCAGCCTAGCGAGGACGACATCACTAGTGACGAGAACCAGACCATCAAGGCCTCCGTCACCGACGACTCGCACGACATCGTCAACTCGACGGTCGAGCTGGACATTGAGGGCCCGAACGATTACACCTTCGATAACACCAGCGACGCCTGGGACAACGACACGCACACGTTCACTGTTAACCCAGAAGACAACGAGAACGTCGAGTCGTTCGCCGACGGTGACTACACGGTCACTGTCAGCGGTGAGAACGACCTCGGGTACTCCGACTCGGCCACGCTGAACTTCACGGTCGACACGGAGGGTCCGACTGTCGACAGCGTTTCGCTGTCCGACGACGCTCTCAACCTCAGCGACACCGACGAGAACGACGAGCAGGTCATCGTCACGTTCGAAGAGGACGATGTTGACCCCGAATCGGTTTCAGCAACGGTTTATATCGACGGTGAAGTCGAAACACTCGACGACTTCTCGTCGACTGATACGGCTGGCGTCCTTGAGCAGGATCTGACCCTGTCGAACGATGGTTACGACGGTGTCGAGAACGACTCGGCGGTCGTGAACGTCACCGCGGCGACCGACTCAGTCGACATCCCTGCAGACAGCGACAACACGCTCACGAACGCTGACGCGGACGCGAGCAACGCGACGTTCGAGATCGACACGAACGGCCCGACCGTCAACTCCAACAACCTCGGCGAACTCGACCCGATTAGTGGCTACGTGAACCTCACGGGCCACTTCTCGGCGAGCGACGCTGACGGTAACTCGCTCGTGTACACGGTTGAGGTCGGCCAAGACGAGGAGATGACGCGCGTCATCGAGGATCCGTCGAACCTCGACACGACCGACCTGCCCGAGGGCGTGCACACGCTCACGGTCTCGGTGGCGGACGACGCTGGTAACTCCGACAGCGTCGAGGTTGATCCATTCACGGTCGACAACGCTGACCCGACTATCTCGTACGTCGGGCCAGACGAACTCACCGGTGAAGTCAACGTTACTGACATCGTCGCCATCGAAGACATCGGCGTCGAACTAGCTAACGCAGAAGTTGACGGTCCCTCGGGCGATAAGATTCTGTCGGAGGATTTGACGTTCGACGTCAACAAACACGGCAGCGGTGATTACGAGATATCCGTCACTGCCGATAATCCCGGCTACGACGGTGACACGGCGACAGTGTCCGAGACGTTCACTGTCAACGGCGAGAAGCTCCAGACGGTGAATGACGGTCTCGGCCTAACGACGACCGAAGAGGGCTCGGACACGCTGAACGTGTCCTTCGAGTCTGACGCGAAACTCGACGGGCTGAACATCTCTGTCGGCACTGTTGACGACTACGTCGACCAGAGCGTCACCACCTACTCGTTGGACGACTTCGAAATGGTGGAGACAGACGCTGGCTACGAGTATTCACTCAACCACACGACCGAGCGCGACGGTGACTTCGGCGCGCTATTCCACAACGCAAGTCTCGGTGACCAGGTCCTAACTACTGAGGATCTTGGTGGCACTGATGAGGCTAGCGATGCGACGTCGTTCCAGCAAGTCGACAACCGCTCGGCTGCAATAGTTGACGCTGACGTGAGCGGTGTCGAAAAGGGTCAGAGCCAGGTTCAGGTGAAGTTCTCCGAGCCCGGCGTTGGCCCGATTAGCGATGACTTCACGTTCGCTGACGACCGCGCTGAGGTCATCGGCGTCGTCGACTCCACTAACGGCGACGGCGTCTACACGCTTACGTTCGACAGCGAAATCCAGACCGGCGACGACCCCGAGCTTGAATTCGGTGACAGCTCGGAGACGGTCGACAGCATCGAACTCGAGCTGAGCGAGGGCGCGAACTTCGTCTCCGCTCCGATTGAGGCGGGTGATGTCGAACTCGACGAACTCGACCTCTCCGGCGTCGACGTCATCTGGGCGTACGACGACGGCGAGTGGGAGAGCTTCGATCCGTCCGCAGAGGAGAACGACCTGACCGCCCTCGAAGGCGGCCAGGGCTACATCCTCTACGCGAACGAGTCCACTGAACTCGACGTCCGCGGCTACACGACGTACGACGCGGGCGCCAGCGAAGGACCGAACAGTCCGTCGGTCGAGAATCTGAACCCCGGCTGGAACCTCATCGGTCACTTCCAGGAGGGCGCTCAGCCGACGGACCACGCCCTGACGAGCATCGACCAGGTCGCTGAAGTCGGCGTGCTCGGGCAGGACAGCCAGGACGCTGCCATCCTGCGGCCCGGCTCGTCCTACTGGGTGTTCGTCGAGGACAGCGACATGTACAGTGCGGTGAACTACGGCGATGCAGAGGACTCCGCCAAGCCGTCGGTGAGCAACGTCGATGTCTCGTCACCGGCAGGCGACACCGTGACGGATGGCGACTCAGTTACTGTCACCGCGGAGATTACTGACGATAACCTCCGCACGACGGTTGTCAACGCCTCTGCCCTCGGTGGTCCGAGTGACCTCCCCCTGAAGCAGGTCGATGGTGACACCTACGATGTGACTTTCCCGGTTGATGCCTCCCAGGCTACCGCCGAGGACGGTCAGGTCGACCTGACCGTCGAAGCCATCGACGAGACGGGTATTTCGTCGACTGGCACTGACAGCATCACGTTGGACGCGACGTCGCCGACCGTCGATAACTTCGCGCCGTCGGACGGTAAGACGGTGAATTCCATCTCGAACGACGAGATTACGTTCGAAGTTTCCGACGGGACCAGTGGTGTCGACACGAGCACGCTCTCAGTGACCGTGGAGGACTCGGATGAGACCGTTGTACTCGATGGTGTTGGTACTGACGACGGTGCTGTCTCGGTCAGTGATGACGGTACGGTGAGCGTCGATACGAGCGAGGTTACGCTGGCTGATGGCGACGTGACGGTGAGTGCGGACGTCGATGACGCTGCTGGGAACACTGGCAGCGGTGAAGCGACGTTCACGCTCGACACGGCGTCGCCGACCGTCGATAACTTCGCGCCGTCGGACGGTAAGACGGTGAATTCCATCTCGAACGACGAGATTACGTTCGAAGTTTCCGACGGGACCAGTGGTGTCGACACTAGTACGCTCTCCGTGACCGTGAGTGACTCGGAGGGCACAACTGCAATCGACGGTGTTGGTACTGACGACGGTGCTGTCTCGGTCAGTGATGACGGTACGGTGAGCGTCGATACGAGCGAGGTTACGCTGGCTGATGGCGACGTGACGGTGAGTGCGGACGTCGATGACGCTGCTGGGAACACTGGCAGCGGTGAAGCGACGTTCACGCTCGACACGACGGATCCGACAGCGGATATCACCTCGCCGTCCAGTGACGTCGACACGAGCAGTGGAACCCTCGAATTCACCGCTAGCGACGATGGTTCTGGCGTCGATACGGCGTCGCTGACCATAGAAGGCGACGAAGGCAACGTCGAAATTGACGGTGTTAACGTGGCTGGAGATTCCAGTTACGACTTCAGCAGCCTCGAGGATGACACGTACACTGCCACCCTCGAGGTCACTGACAATGCTGGGAACACGGACACCAGCGAAGTCACCTTCACCTACGACACGACTGCACCGTCACTCGATAGTGCAACCAAATCCACGACCGACAGTACGACTACCGTCACTGTCACGCTGACTGACGACGGCTCCGGGTTCGACAGTAGTACTGTTGACACCGGAGACTTCGACGTGACGAACGACCAGGGCGACAGTGTCGTCGCGACCGACGGTGTGGACGTCTCCGGCATCGAGGATGGGGACTCCACCGCAGAAGTCACCGTTGAACTTGATGGTGACTACTCGGATAGCCCTGTCACAGCTGAGATTACTGGCGAGATCTTGGACCTCGCTGGTAACTCCATCTCCGAGGGTAGTCAGGAGGCCAACTCCGAACAGTAACCCTCAGAGCTATATCCACTACAACGTTCTTTAACGAACTCAAACATTTATCACACGAAACGAATATACTGATGGTAGGTACCATGAAATGGAAGCGTTCGGCGACTCGACTGCTCGTCCTAGTCGTCGTGCTATTGACGGTCACCGGTGCGTTCGCGCCGGTCGGCGCCGCGGCAGCCGACAGTCCGCCCGAACCGCCGCAGCGGTACTACGGTACCGTCAGCGACGCGTCCGGGCAAGGAGTCGGCGGCCTCACAGTCACCGTCGAGACGCAGGACGGGACTGTCGTCGCCGAGGACGTAACGGACAGCGACGGATACTACGACCTGCAGGTGAACACCAGCGAGGTCGACACCGACGAGCAGGTCGAGATCTCCGTCCAGGAACAGACCAAGACGCGCGACGTCGCCTCCGGTGGCTCGACGGAAGTCGACTTCACGGTCGACTCCGACACGGTCGCCGGCGGCTCCGAGGAGCTCGGTAGCGACGGCGGCGCGACGGTCGACCTCGGCAGCGACGAGGTCGAGAACGTCGGCGTCAGCCTCGGCGAGGACACGACCGGCACCGTGACGGTGCGGCAGACGTCGAACCCGTCCGGTGGCGCGTCCGCGCCGAGCGGCGTGTCCGTCGCGGCGTACCTCGACATCGAGGCGCCCGAGGGGTCCTCGGGCTCGGTGACCGTCACGGTCACGCAGAGCCGGCTGGACGCCATCGGCGTCGCCCCGGAGGACGCGAACATCCTCCACTACACGGGCGGCGACTGGCAGACCCTCGACACCGAGGTCGCCAGCGAGTCCGCGAGTAGCGTGATGCTGCGCGCGGACGTCGACGGCTTCTCGCCGTTCGCGGTCGCCGGCACGAGCCAGCAGGACGACGACGGTGACGACGGCGGCGACGGTGACGACGGCGGTGCCGGCGGTGGCGGTGGCGGCGGCGGCGCCGGTGGTGGCGGCGGTGGCGGTCAGGCCGACGACACCACGACGCAGCCGACGACCACGCAGCCCGCTGAGACGACGACGCAGCCGCCGACGACCACGACGACGCCGTCCGACGAGACGACGACCCAGCCCGCCGAGACCACGACGCCGTCCGACGAGACGACCACGCAGCCCGCGGACACCACGACGCCGTCCGACGAGGACGGCGGCGGTCCGGGGCCGCTGCTGATCGTCGGCGTCCTCGTGGTGCTGGCGGCGATCGCCGCAGCGGCGTACCTCGTGTACGGCCGCGAATAACCGACCCCCACGTTCCACGTTTCTTTCGGCGCCCCGTGGCCCAGCGGAGCGAGCGCGCCGCAGCGACTGCTGTCGCCGACGCTCGCGCCCGACCGCGGCCGCTCACTCCGGTCGGAGGAAGTCGTCGAGGACGTAGAGGCCGAACGGCACCGTGCCGCAGACGACCGCGAACAGCGCGACCTCGACGCCGGCCTCGCGGAACCTGTCGACGTAGATGTGCAGGGAGCCGTCGAAGACGTACGCGGTGAGGACGAGCGTCCCGAGGAGGAGCGTCGCGAACGCGCCGAGCACGGCGACGTACCACGCGACGAACCGCCTGAAGCGGTCGTGAGCCGTCTCCGCTGTGGTGGGGGACATCGGTGGGGGTCGACGCGAACGACGCGCTTCGGGGCCTTCGTTACCCACCGGTGAATCGCGGCGCGAGCGCGTTTAGGCGGTCGCCTATCCCGGCGGCGAGACCGGTAGACGGCAGCGGTCCGGCGCGGACTCGCGGAACGGCGCGTCCCTCACTCGGTCGGCCGATGGCTCGAGATCGACCGCCGGTTCGCCGCCGTCCGCACTGCCGGGCAGCGCGAGCCGCCGCCTCGACGGACGCCCCGAGAGCTGTATCCACGAACGTGCATCTTCGGAGCGTTCCAAAAGAGTCTTTGACCACGGACGCCCATATCGAAGCGATGACCGCGTACACCGCGACGGTGACGGTCCGACTGAAGCACGGGGTCCTCGACCCGGAGGCCGAGACCACCCGGCGCGCGCTCGAACGCCTCGGGTTCGACCTCGCGGACCTGCGCTCGGCGGACCGCTTCGAGATCGACCTCGACGCCGCGGACGCCGAGGCGGCCTCCGAGCGCGCCGCGGAGATGGCCGACCGCCTGCTCGCGAACCCCACCATCCACGACTACGACGTAAGCGTCGAGACCGCGGAATGACTTCCGGGAGACGGTCCCGGTCGCTTCGCGTCGCCGGCCGGGCCTTTCGGCGTCGCACTCGCCAGCCGGGGTGGCTCGCGTGACGGTCGCAGTGGTGCGCTTCGGCGGGTCGAACTGCGACCGCGACGCCGTCCGCGCGCTCGAGCACCTCGGCGTCGACGCCGAGATCGCGTGGCACGAGGACGGCCTCCCCGCGGACGCGACGGGCGTCGTCCTCCCCGGCGGCTTCTCGTACGGCGACTACCTGCGCGCCGGCGCGATGGCCGCCCACTCGCCGGTCATGGACGAGGTGCGCGCCGCGGCCGACGAGGGCGTGCCCGTGCTCGGCGTCTGCAACGGCGCCCAGATCGGCTGCGAGGCGCGCATGACGCCGGGCGCGTTCACGACGAACGCGAGCGCGCGCTTCCAGTGCGAGCACGTCACCGTCCGCGTGGAGAACGCCGACACGCCGTTCACGCGGGCGTACGACGAGGGCGACGTCGTCACGCTCCCCATCGCGCACGGCGAGGGCCGCTTCGAGATCGACGCCGACCGCTACGACGCGCTCGAACGCGAGGACCGCGTGCTCTTCCGGTACTGCGACGAGGACGGCGCCGTCACCGACGCCGCGAACCCGAACGGCTCGACGGGCGCCGTCGCCGGCGTGCTCGGCGAGCGCGAGAACGTCGCCGTCCTGATGCCCCACCCAGAGCGCGCGACGCTCCCCGAACTCGGATTGACGGACGGGCAGGGCGTCCTCGAGGCGTTCGCGTAGCCGGCTCCTCCGCGCGGCGTTCGCGGAAAAACGGCTAGATCACTCCGCGAGCGGGAGGTTGTAGCTCGTCTCGCGCTCGACGACCGCCTCCCAGGTGCGCTCGCACTCGCAGGACACCTCCGAGAACACCGACGGGTCCTGGCGGAGGTCGAAGTCCTTGATGGCCTCCTGGACGAGGTCGTCGCACTCCCCGCAGTTGTGCGGGCCGCGGTCGCTGCCGTGGCCGACGGGGTCCGAGACGACGATGGCGTCCGCGTCCGCGGTGTCCTCGAGGACGTCGGCGACGCTCCAGAGCCACGGCGGCCGGTAGCCGCCGCGGAAGTGCAGCTGGTCGACCATCGTGTACCGCTGGACGTTCGTCGGGTTCATCGACACCGTGTGGCAGCCCCCGACGTCCGCGCACCGCCGGACCGACGCCTTCATGTCCGCGATGGCCTCGGACTCCGCGAGGAACGGCGGCTTCATGAGGAGGTAGGCCTTCACGCCGACGCTCGCGCCGTCGGCCTCGGCGTCCGCCGCGGCGGCCTCCGCGCAGGCGGCCTCGAAGTCGCTGAAGTCGAAGTACTTGTTCACGCAGTCGTGGCGCACGCGGTCGGTGGCGGTCTCCAGGCCCACCGCGACGTCCGTGTCGAGGCCGGCGGCCGTGAAGTCCGCGAGCTTCCCGCGGTCGACGAAGTCCGGCAGGCTCTCCACGACGACGCGCTCGCGGTCGGCGAACGCCTCGGCGATGGCCCGCCGGGTCTGTGCGGGCACCTCGCGCTCGTCGAGGAACGACCCGCTCGTGTAGATCTTCACGAGCCCGCTCGCCTCGTCGCCCTCCTCGCGCTCGTGGTCGAGGCACGCCTCGATCTGGGCAAGTAGGTCCTCGTGGCTGACCGACCCGCCCTCGACGGACTCGGCGACGTACCCGCACATCGTGCAGCCGCCCGCTCGCGCCCACCGGCAGCCGCCCGTGTTCAGGATGATGGTGAGGCTCTGGTAGACGCCGCCCGGCGTGTTGTCCTCGTCCAGCCAGACGCGCGTCGGCTCCCGGGGGTCGTAGTCCCGTGTCCCCTTCTCCGCGCGCAGCTCGCGCATCACCTCGTTGTGGGCGTCCATCCCGCGCCCCCGCTCGTAGCCCTCCGCGCTCGGCTCGCTCATTGCCCGACAGGAGCCGTCGCGGCCGTAAAGCCGCTTCGCCTCCCTCCCGGAGGCGGTCAGCGCGCCCGGCTGAGTTCGTACGCGAGCACGCCCGCCACGGCGCCGACGAGGTTCGCGAGCGCGTCCAGCGGGCTCGCGGCCCGGCCGGCGAGCGGCTGGAGGACTTCGACGCCCGCGCCGAGCAGCGCCACCGCGGCCGCGACGCCCGCCAGCGCCCGCACCGACCGCCGGCGGCGCGCGCCCGCGACGAAGAACGCGATGGCGCCGTACCCGAGGCCGTGGAGGAGTTTGTCCGCGCCGGCCGGGACGCCGCCGGTCGCGGCACCGGGCGCCAGCGAGCCGGCGACGACGACCGCAGTCGCGACCGCCGCCAGCGTCCACCACTGCCGCGCCGTCGGGTCCGCGCGGGTCACGCCTCGTAGTCGTCGAAGGCGTCGAGCGCGTCCGCGAGCGGCGGCGCGTCGAAGAACTCCTGGCCCGTGTAGCGGTTCGCGCCGGCCGCGTACACGTCCGCGGTCGCGCGCACGAGCTCGTCGGGCAGCGGGTCCGGGGACGCCTCGCACAGGGACTTCCAGTCCGCGACGCCGCGCTCGTCGGCCTCGCGTTTGGCGTCGCCGACGGCAGCGACCCACTCGGGGTCGGCGCGCTTGTAGTACTGCCGGACGACCTCCTTGGAGACCTCCCGGCCCTCGTACGCGAAGCGGTTCTCGTCGAACGTGCCGACGACGTCCGCGACGAGCACCTCGCCGTCCGCGTACACGCACTCGATCTTCCCGTCCTCGTGGGTGAACCCGGCGTCCTCGGCGCGCTCGGTGACGACGCGGTTCGCGGCGAGCGCGACGGCCTCCAGGGCCGCGACGTCGGCGTCCCCGGCGAGCTCGTCGGCCTCCGCGCGGTCGAGGTAGCGGTCCCGTTCCTCGTACTTCGTGGAGAACTCCACGACGGGCTCGGGGAGCGCGACCGGTTCGTCGGGCCACTCGTCGTCCGCGAGGCCGAACTCCCCCGGGTCGCGTCGCTCGCGGAGGCTGGAGCCGACGGGGACGCTGTTCCGGAAGACGACCTCCAGGGGGACGACGTAGTTGTCGCCGGCGGCGGCGTGGTAGGCGTCGTAGTCGTAGCCGTTGTGCGTGTCGCCGTCGCCGACGAACGGGAGGTCGGGGACCTGCGCGAGGTCGACGACCATCTCCGTCGGCGGGTCGGCGGCGTCCGCGAGCGGGACGGTCTCGCCCTCACTGCGGACGCCCTCGTAGTGCGTGGGCACGCCCTCGGTCTCGAGGAGCTCGAAGTTGAACGCGCCCATCGTGCAGAGGCTCGCGCCCTTCCCCGGGATCAGGTCTGGCATCTCCCCCCAGTCGAAGACCGAGTAGCGGTCGCTGAACGCGAAGACGCCGCGGCCGAGGGCGTCCCCGGTCGGCTCGGCCTCGGCGCGCAGGTCCTTGACGCTCGTCATGTCCGTATCCGGGCGGCCGACCACCATCAATCTTTCACTCCCGTGCCCACAACCCCTCCGTTTCCCCTGGAGGTGTACACGAACGTGGGGGTAGACCGGGGCGGAGAGCCTGACCGCTGTGGGAGGGTTTTTGCCGGTGGCCCGACTCCCCACGCGTATGACCGACGCCGCCGGCGAGTTCGACTTCGACGTGGTCCCCGAGACCGACCAGTCGTTCGAGAACGCGCTGGCGAAGGCCCGCGACGGCGACCGCCTCACCGTCGCCGACGGCGTCGAACTCATCACCACCGGCACGGACGTCGACGGCGTCGATCCCCGGCGGAAGGAACTCGTCCTCGAGGCCGCCGACCGCCGCCGCGCCGAGGTGGTCGGCGACGAGGTGACGTTCGTCGCGAACGTCAACAACAACGTCACCACCGCCTGCAACACGGGCTGTCTGTTCTGCAACTTCAAGGACACCGCCCACAAGTTCGAGACCGACTACGAGGACGCCCACGCCGGGTTCACGAAGACGCCCGCGGAGTCCCACGAAGTCGTCCGCGACGCCGTCGACCGCGGCGTCTACGAGGTCACGTCCGTCTCCGGGCTCCACCCGGCGTTCGGCCTGAACGACGACCACCGCGAGGCCCTCGACCCCGACGAGCCCGACCACAACTACGAGCCGCCGGAGCGCTACGACACCGACCCCCACACGTACGTCGAGCAGGTCGCCGCGATGAGCGACGCCGGCGCGCACGTCCACTCGATGACGCCCGAGGAGGCCCACCACGCCCAGCGCGGCGTCGAGTGGGACTACCCCGACGTCTACGACGAACTCGCGAGCGCGGGCCTCGACAGCGTCCCCGGGACGGCCGCCGAGATCCTCGTCGACGAGGTCCGGGACGTCATCTGCCCCGGGAAGATCGACTCCGGCGAGTGGGTCGCTGCGATGGAGGCCGCCGCCGACGCCGGCCTCCCGACGACCGCGACCATCATGTACGGCCACGTCGAGAACGCCGCCCACCGCGTCCACCACCTCGACGTCGTCCGGGACCTCCAGGACCGCACGGGCAACGTCACGGAGTTCGTGCCCCTCTCCTTCGTCCACGAGCAGACCCCCCTCTACGACCGCGGCGTCGTCTCCGGCGGCGCCAGCGACGCCGAGGACGAACTCATGGTCGCCGTCTCCCGGCTGTTCCTCGACAACGTCGACCACGTCCAGTCCTCGTGGGTGAAATTCGGGAACGCGAAGGGCCTGAAACTCCTCAACTGCGGCGCCGACGACTTCATGGGCACCATCCTCAGCGAGGAGATCACGAAGCGCGCCGGCGGCCAGCACGGCGAGTTCCGCTCGGTCGCCGACTACGCCGACATGATAACCGCCATCGGCCGCACGCCCGTCGAGCGCTCCACGGACTACACCGAGCGCCGCGTCGTCGACCCGGACGCCGACCCGCTCGGCCCGCGACTGGGCCCGGAGGCGGACGGCACGCCGCTGCTCGCGGACGCCGACGCCGCGCGCGAACCCGCCACCGCCGACGACTGATGCGCACGCCCACCACGCGACCCCACCGCGCACGCCCGGAGCCATGATGAGCACCACGCACGCCGCCATGGGCGTCGTGCTCGCGACGCCCGTCCTCGCCGTCGCGCCCGAACTCGCGGCGCCGGCCGCCCTCGCCGCGATGGCGGGCGGCGTCTTCCCCGACCTCGACGTCGCCGTCCTCGCGCACCGCAAGACCCTGCACTTCCCCGAGCACTACTGGCTGGCCGTGCTCGCCGCGTTCCCCCTCGCCGCGCTCGACCCGCGGCCGCTCACGGTCGGCGCGGCGTTCTTCGCGCTCTCGGCTGCCGTCCACTCCGTAACCGACGCCGTCGGCGGCGGCCTCGGCGCGCGCCCCTGGGTGGAAGACGACCACCGCGGCGTCTACTCGCACTGCCGCGGCCGCTGGATCCGGCCGCGGCGCTGGATCCGCTATGACGGCGCGCCCGAGGACCTCGTCGCCGTCGCCGTCCTCTCGCTGCCCGGTCTGTTGCTGTACGGCGGCCCCGTCCGCGACCTCACCGTCGCGATGCTCGCCGTCTCCGCCGCCTACACCGCCCTCCGGAAGCCGCTCGGCGAGCTCGCGCACCGCTACGACCGGTAGTCAGTCAGCCAGCACCGCGCGGAACCGCTCGCCCGCGTCGCCGTCCGCGGCGATGGCGCGCCCGACGCGCTCGCTCACCCACTCGTTCGCCATCGCGTCGCCGTCCCGGACGCCCTCGGGCAGGAACCGCTCGTAGACGGGCAGGCGCTCGCGGAGCGGCACGCCGCCGTGTTCGGCGATGGCCTCCAGTTCGCGCAGCGCCGGCCACGCGTAGTCGGGGTTGACGTGGTCTCTCGTCACCGGCGAGACGCCGCCGAGGTCCTCGACGCCGCAGTCCAGGAGCGCGCGAGCGTCCGCGAGGTTCGGCGGCACCTGCACCGCCACCTCGTCGGGCAGCACCGCGCGCGCCATCGCCACGACGCGGCGCATCGTCGCCTCGCTCGGCGGCTCGCGGTCCCAGCGCTCGTTCGGGCTCACCGGCTGGACGATGACCTCCTGGACGTGGCCGTGGCGCTCGTGGAGGTCGCGGATCGCCAGCAGGCTGTCCGCGCGGTCGCCCCAGTCCTCGCCGATGCCGACGAGGACGCCGGTGGTGAACGGCACTCCGAGTTCGCCCGCGACGTCGATGGTGTGCAACCGCTGGCCGGGGTTCTTCGCGCGCGGCCCGCCGTGGGCCCGCACGTCCGCCGTCGTCTCCAGCATCACGCCCATCGAGGCGTTCACGTCCGCGACCGCCGCCAGCTCCTCGCGGGTCTGGTCGCCCGGGTTCGCGTGCGGCAACAGTCCCTCCTCGAGCGCGATCTCGCAGGCCTCCCGGAGGTACTCGTGGATCGAGTCGTGGCCCCACGCCGCGAGCTGGTCGTGGACCTCGGTGTAGCGGTCGTCCGGGTCGTCGCCGAACGTGAACAGCGCCTCCGTGCAGCCGGCCTCCGCGCCCGTCCGGCACGTCTCCCGGACCGCCTCGGGGCTCAGCAGCGACGCCTCCCCCGGCGGGTCGTAGTACGTGCAGTACGTGCACGTGTACCGGCACGCCGTCGTCAGCGGCACGAAGACGTTCCGCGCGAACGTCAGCTCGTCGGCCGCCTCGACGTCGCCGGGCCGCACCGCGAGCGCGCGCTCCCGGTCGGCGGCCGCGACGTCGACGTCCACGCCGTACTCGTCGGCGCCCGGAATCGAGCTCACGGCTCGACCTCCTCCGGGTCGACGCTGCTGCCGCGCGCGCCGCCGTACACCTCGAGGTTCCGCGCGACGAACGTCACGTAGCCCGCGACGACCGCCGCCGACAGCACGCCGAGCTCCGCGAGACTCGTCGCGTCGCCCGCGAGGAACAGCGCGCCGCCGACGCCGCCGACGACGCCGCCGACCGCCGCGGCGAGCGCGCCGTCGGCCGCGAGCCGCTCGCGGGGCAGCGAGCCCAGCGCCGCCGTCCGCTCGCTGTTCCCGAACGGCGTGAACGCGTCCGCGAACGCCAGCACCGGCGGCAGCACCGCGCCCACGGCCGCCGGGTACGCGGCCGCCTCCGGCGCGCCCGCCGCGACCAGCGCCGACTGCACGGCGAGGAACGCGACCGCCGCGGCGGCCGCCAGCGCCACCAGCAGGGCGGCGTTCCGCGCCACCTCCCTGAAGTTCATACGCGTGACGTGGACTGACGGGCGTTTAGGCGTTGGGTTCCGCGCCGTCCCCGCGACGCCGTCGCCCCCGGCGACCGCCCGACGCGCCGGCGACCCCGGACCGCGCTCACTCGTCCCTGACGACCGTCGGCTCGCCGCCCACCACGTCGACGCGCACGCCGGCGTCGGCCAGCCAGCCGGCGGCCGCGCTGCCCGCGGTCGCGCCGTTCGCTCGGCCCGCGGCCGCCCGCTGGTCGGCCGCGTCGGCTCCGTGCACGAGCACGTCCAGGACGTCCGCCTCGTCGTCGACGTCGACGCCCAGGCGGAACGAGTCCACGGTCGCCACCGTCGCGCCGACGCGCTCGGCGGCCGCGACGTGGTCCCGGAAGGAGACGCCGTGGTAGTCCACGCGGAACCCCGGGTGGCGGACGACCACCGCGTTCGTGCCGCCGCCGCGGCCCCGCGCCAGCACCACGTCGCCCTCGCGCTCGAACAGCGCCGCGAGCGCGTCTGGCGTCGCCAGCGCGAGGTCCGCCATCACCACGGCCGCCGGCAGGCCGTCCGCGAGCGCGGCGTTCACCGCCTCGGAGAGCGGTCGGTCGTCGACGACGACCGGCGCGTCGCCGACCGCGGCCGCGGCCGGCGTGTCCGCGAGCGGGGCGGCCGCGAGCACCTCGGGCCGCCCGCCCGCGCCGCGGACGGCCGCGAGGACGTCGCCGAGCATCGCCGCGGCGAACTCGCGGCGCTCGGCGAGCGAGAACAGCGAGGAGAGGCGCTCGTTCGGCGTCTCCGGGTCGAACGGGACGACGACCCGCATCCCTCACCCGAGCTTGTCGTGGGTGTCCCGCTGCTGGAGGTACCAGTAGACGCCACCCGCGAGCAACAGGAGGACGACGACCGCCGCGCCGACCATGACGATGAGGTCCGTGCGTTCGGCCGACGACGCCGCGCTGTTCGCGGTGGACTCGGCCTCCTCCGCGTTGCTGATCGCCTGCTCGAAGTTCCCGCTGTTGTAGAACTCGATGGCGTCCTCGAGGTCGCTCTCGGCGTCGCTGACGCCGGCGCCGGCGCTCTTCGCGCTCTCGACGGCGTCCTCGGCGTCACTGATGGCGGTCCGGGCCGACTGGCTGTCCTGTGTGTACGGGCGGACGTCGTCGTAGGTCTCCAGCGTCGTCGACGTCCCGCCCTCCTGGACCTGGGCGAACGACGCGACGGTCGTCGTCTGCGCGGGGTCGTAGGAGTACGACTCCACGCCCGGGACGGTCCCCTCGAGGCGGACCTCCACGGTGCTCACGTCGTTCTCCGCGTCCACGGGCTGTTCGAACGTCTGTCCGTTGTACGTCTGGCGGTCGATCTGGGCGCCGGTCTGGTCGTACAGCGTGACCGTCCACGAGACGTCCGTCAGCTCGGTCTCGCCCCGGAGCGTCCACTGGTCGTAGTCCGTGTAGAGGTCCGTGACCTCGTAGGTGACGTCCTGGTCGGAGCCGACCTCCACGGACGGGGGCGTGTCGCCGCTGACGGACACCGCGGCGGCTGGTGCGACCGCGAATGCGAGCACGACGACGGCCGCGACCGCGAGCTCAGAACAGCGGCTCGAGTTCATCGTCGTCGTCTTCCACCAGGTCCTGCAAGTTCTCTTCGCTTTCCTCGCGGATGTCGTCGATGTTCTCCTGGGCCTCGATGGCGACCTCCTGGAGCTCCTTCACGCGGGGGACGTTGTTCACGCCGGACAGCAGGACGACGGAGGCGACCTGCTGGGAGTTCGCCACGGGGTAGTCGCCGCCGCGGACCTCCATCGAGCCGGTCTGCTCCTCGAGCCACTTGCGGCCGCGCTCGATGCCCTTCCGGTTGAGGAACTGCGGCGGGCCGGCGGTCACGAGCAGCGCGCGCTCGGTGCCCTCGATCTCGCAGGGGAGCGTCAGGCGGCCGAGCGCGGCCTTCCGCACGAGGCTCGTGATGCGGTTGGTCGTCGACGCGGAGTCCTCGACGGCGTCGTCGCCGCCCGTGAACCGCGACAGCAGGCCGTTGCCGGACGTGTCGTTTTCCACGCCCTCGGAGGCGTACCCCACCGTGGAGACGCCGCCGCCCGCGAGCGTGTTGATGATCTCCGAGGAGTCGACGACGCTCTCCGCGACGTCGCCGCCCTGTTCGACCTCGCCGGCGCCGAAGAGGATGCCGAAGCGGGTGACGATCTCCTCGTTGATCTCGTCGTAGCCGCCCTGCATCGACTCGCCGGACTTCCGCCACGCGTCGTTGTCGAACACGAGGAGGTTGTCGACCTCGCGGACGAACGTCTGGAACGACCGGGCCGCGTTCAGCGTGTAGATGCCGCCCTCGTCGCTGCCCGGGAGGACGCCGAGGCCGTAGACGGGTTCGGTGTAGATGCGCTTGAGGTGCTTCGCGATGACCGGGGAACCGCCGGAGCCGGTGCCGCCGCCGAGTCCGGCGATGACGAGGAACGCGTCGACCTCGTGGACGGGAATGGAGTCGATGGCGCCCTGCACCTCGTCGATGTCTTCCTCGGCGATCTCCGCGCCGAGCTCGTTGTCGGCGCCGACGCCGTGGCCCTTCACCCGGGACTGCCCGATGAGGACGCGGTTCTCCTGCGGGACGTGCTCTAAGCCCATGAGGTCGGCTTTGGCGGTGTTTACGGCGACCGCGGCACGCACGATACCGGAGTCGTGCCGCTTGTCGTACTCGAGGAATTTGTCGAGTATTTTACCGCCCGCCTGACCGAACCCGATCATTGCCAGTTTCATGCGGAACCCTTTGCACAATTAGAGTAGAAACGGGCGTATAAGGCTTTTGCAGACGCGTGTCGGACGGTTCAGAAAAAGGACGCGTTATCCGCCGACGGCGCGCAGTGCGGGGATATATAGCCGACTCCTGCCCGAGAGGACCACTCGCTGCGTTTAAGTTTGTCGGGACCTGTCGCCAGGTCGCCATTAGTCAGTCGTTAACGCCGAGGTAGGCCGCGAGTGTCGTGAGCTCGCTCGCTTCGACTCCGAACGCCGACACGTCGTTGTCGGCGACGGTGTTGTCGAACTTCAGCGACCGGTACTGGTCGGTGCCGAACGGCACGAACGGCAGCGGGTCCGCCAGCCGCATCCCGAGGCCCGCCAGCGGCATCGGCACCGGCAGGACGCGCACGGACCGCCCCTCCGCCCGGTAGACGAGCCGCGTCACGTCCCCGAGGGTCAACACCTCCGGGCCGCCGAGTTCGTACGTCTCCCCCCAGTGTGTCTCCTCCCCCGCGGCGTCCGCGAGCATCCCCGCGAGGTCGCCCACCCAGATCGGCTGGAAGCGCGTGCGACCGCCGCCCGGCAGGCCCGTGACGTACGGCGTCGTCAGCTGCTTCGTGAACGCCACGAACTCGCCGCCGTCCCCGAACACCACGGACGGCCGGACGACGGTGTGCGCGAGGTCCGAGCTCCGAACGACCTCCTCCGCTCGCCCCTTCGCGCGAACGTACGCCGTCGACCCGTCCGGGTCCGCGCCCAGCGCCGACAGCTGGAGGAGGTACTCCACGCCGGCGTCCTCGGCGGCCTCGACGACGTTCTCCGTGCCGCCGAGGTGGACCTCGAAGTGCCGGCGGTTGCCCCCCTTCGGCTTGAACAGCGGCGACAGCGCCACGAGGTTCACCACCGCGTCGTGGCCGTCGACCGCGTCCGCGATGGCGTCCGACGCCGTCACGTCCCCCACGACCGTCTCGACGCCCGACGGCAGGCCGGCGCCCCCCGGGTTCCGCGAGAGCGCCGTCACGTCGTGGCCGCGGTCGTCGAGTTCCCGGCACAGGTGCGTCCCGATGAAGCCCGTCCCACCAGTGACCAGCACGTCCATGGTTGTCTCCGAGGGCCGACACGACCCTAAAAGTATGCCCATCAGCGACCAGCGCCGGCGGTCCCGGTAGCCGCGGCGCCGCCCCCGCGCCGGCCGGAACCCGAAGCCGTTTGTACGTCGCTCGCCGTGGTTCGGGCATGCTCGTCACGCTCGAGGGCATCGACGGCAGCGGCAAGACCACCGTCTGGGAGGCCCTGCGGGACGCACGCGGCGACGGCTACACGTTCACCCGCGAGCCCACCGACTCGTGGTACGGCGAGGCCGTCCGCCGCTCGGAGGCCGAGCGCGACGCGGACCCGCTCGCGGAGCTGTTCCTGTTCACCGCCGACCACGCCGACCACCTCTCGCGGGTCGTCCGGCCGGCGCTAGACCGCGGCGACGTCGTCGTCTCGGACCGCTACTCGGACTCACGGTACGCCTACCAGGGCGTGGCGCTCGACGGCCTCGTCCCCCGGCCGATGGAGTACGTCCGCGGCGTCCACCAACCGTGGACGCGGCCGCCGGACGTCACCCTCTACTTCGACGTCGACCCGGAGACGGGCGCCGCGCGCTCCGGCGCCACCAACAAGTTCGAGCAGGCCGAATTCCTGGGCCGCGTCCGCGAGAACTTCGAACAGCTCGTCGAGTACGAGCCCGAGCGCTTCGTCCGCATCGACGCCGCCCAGCCGCCCGAGGACGTCCTCGAGGACGCCGAGGACGTCCTCGACCGCGTGCTCGCGGACGAGTGACGCGACGGCCCGCCGCGACGACGCTCCGACCACCGAGCCCCGATGCCCACCGACGACCCGAGCGCGAACGACCGCGGCGACGCACGGCGCGAGGACGCGGACGGCGCGGACGGCGACGACGTTCCCCGCGGGGCCACAGACGGCGACGACACGGTCGACGACGGGGACGGCGGGTTCTCCCTCTCGCTGCCGCCCATCCGGCTGCCGCCGCTGTTCCCCGAGGACTTCCGCGTGCTGTGGCCGGTCGGCGGCCGGCCGCGCGGCCGCGTCTCCCGGCGCGGCGTCGCCGCGGCGCTCCTCGCGTTCGACGCCGTGGACGCCGCGCTCGCGCTCACCGTCGACGCCGCCGCGGTGACAGCGGTGCGGGTCGTCGCCGGGTCGCTCGTCGCCGCGGCGGCGTTCGGCGCGCTCGGCGTCGCGTACGTCTGGGAGGCCGCCGCCGCGCTCGCCGGCGCCGGCGAACTCGGGGCGGCGCCGACGCTGACGCTGCTGCTAGTCGCCCGAACCCTCCGGGACGTCCTCTAGGTCCTCGGGCGGCGGGATCCAGAACAGGTCGATCGACCACCCGAGGAAGAACGGGAACGCCCACGTCACGACGACGAGCTGTCCGGGGTCGCTGAACGCGCCCGCGCCGAAGCCGAGCGCGCCCAGGGCGAGCGTCGTCACCACGTACACGAGCGGGATCAACACCGCGGTGTACAGGACCGACCCCCAGCGCGTCTGCAGCGTGATGCGGAAGAACCGCGCGCCGACGGCGGCGATGGCGGTGTGCACGAGGACGATGACGCCGACGCCCGCGGCGGTGACGACCGAGACCATGTCCGGGCCTACGCGCTCGTCGCGTTTTTCGCTATCGGTAAGTGACTGCGCGGCGGAGGGCCGGGTATGCACCGCGCCATCGGGGACCGCGAGTTCGCGGACACCGCCATGGACGAGGCGACGGCACGCGAGGCGTTCCGGGACATGGTCCTGGCACGCGAGTTCGACGAGCGCGCGCTCTCCCTGCAGCGCCGCGGCTGGATGCCCGGCTACCCCCCGTTCAAGGGCCAGGAGGGCTCGCAGGTCGGCGCCGCGTACGCGATGGCCGACGACGACTGGCTGTTCCCGACGTACCGGTCGAACGCCATGCAGCTCGCCCGCGGCGTCCCCGCCAGCGACATCCTCCTGTTCCGGCGGGGGTTCGCCGAGTACCACTCCGACCACGACGTCCCGAACTTCCCGATGGCGATCCCCATCGCCTCGCAGATCCCCCACGCGGTCGGCGCGGGGATGGCGATGGACTACGACGGCGCCGACGCCGCCGCGGTCGCGTACTTCGGCGACGGCGCGACCAGCGAGGGCGACTTCCACGAGGCCGCGAACTTCGCGGGCGTCTTCGACGCGCCCGTCGTCTTCTTCTGTGAGAACAACAACTGGGCGATCTCGCTGCCCCGCGAGCGACAGACCGCCAGCGACTCCATCGCGGTGAAGGCCGAGGCGTACGGCTTCGAGGGCGTGCAGGTCGACGGCAACGACCCCGTCGCGGTCTACGAGACGATGCGGGACGCGCTCGCGGACGCGCGGGACGGCAGCCCCGTGCTCGTCGAGAGCCTGACCTACCGGCAGGGCGCGCACACCACCAGCGACGACCCGGGCCGCTACCGCCCCGAGGACGAGGACCTGCCGGAGTGGCGGACCGCCGACCCCGTCGAGCGCTTCGAGGCGTACCTCAGCGAGGCCGGCGTCGTCGACGACGAGTTCGTCGCGGACTGCCGGAGCGAGGCGGAAGCCGAACTCGAGGCCGCCATCGACGCCGCCGAGGACGCCAGCGTCCCCGACCCCGCGGACGTCTTCGAGCACGTCTACGCGGACCTGCCGCCGCGCCTCCGGGAGCAGCGGGCGTGGCTCGAGGACTACCTCGCGGACCACGACCCCCAGGAGATGGAGTTCTAGGCGGCGCTCGCGGCGACCGGCGCTCCTCGCCCTCGGGGCCTACGAGGCGGACAGCGAGATGTACGTCTTCGTGTCGGTGACGCCGGCGACGGTCCCGATCTCGTCGGAGACGGTGCCGAGGACGTCGTGGACCTCACCGCCGCCGACCTCCGCGATGACGTCGTAGCGGCCCGCGACGACGTGGGCCTCGGTGATGCCGTCGAGGCCGGCGATCTGGTTCCGGACGTCGCTGGCCGCGCCGGCGCCCGCCTTCACCATGATGAACGCGTGGACCATGGGGTGGCGTTCGGCGGCCGCCACCAAAAGCATTGTTGCGTGGTAACGTGGCACAAACATATTTGTCGGAGCCCGCCGTACGACGCCTATGCGCATCGTCATCATCGGTGCCGGACGGGTCGGCCTCCGGACCGCCCGCATCACCGCCAACGAGGGCCACGAGGTGACGGTCGTCGAGCGCGACTACGAGAAGGCCGAGCGCGCCCGCAACGAGGACTTCGACGTCGTCGAGGGCGACGGCTCCAGCGAGGACGTCCTCGAGGACGCCGGCGTCGACGCGGCCGACGCCCTCGGCGCGCTCACCGGCGACCTCAACACGAACTTCGTCGCCTGCATGGTCGGCAACCACCACGGCAGCAGGACCGTCATGCGGATCGACGAGGACTACCGCGAGAACATCTACCGGAAGTACGCCGAGGAGGTCGACGAGATCGTCTACCCCGAGCGCCTCGGCGCCATCGGCGCGAAGAACGCCCTGCTGGGCGGCAACGTCACCGCCATCGCCGACCTCGCGGAGAACCTCCAGGTCGTCCAGTTCACCGTCTCCCAGGACGCCCCGATGCGCGGCTACACGCTCTCCGAGCTCGAACTCCCCTCGCGCGCCCGCCTGCTCGCGTTCGGGAAGAAGGACGGCGCGCTCCGCCTGCCGCTGCCCGACCAGACCCTGGAGGTCGGCGACCGCATCGCCGTCCTCGCCGAGTTCGACGCCCTCGACGACGTCCGCCAGATTCTCGTCGGCAACGCCGCGGCCGCGGAGGGGATGTAGATGGTCACCGCCTACGTCCTCGTGAAGGCGAACACCGGCGAGGCGGACCGCCTCCTCGAGGACGTCGCCGCCATCGACGGCGTCGTCGACGCCCACATCGTCGCCGGCGACGTCGACCTCATCGCCAAACTCGACGTCGACGCCCCCACCGACGTCAAGGAGATCGCCGCCGACCGGATCCAGACCGTCGACGGCGTCGAGAGCACCGAGACGTACATCAGCATGTAGGACCGCCGTCTGTGCCGTCGGGGCGCGCGAGGCGGCGCCGCGGCGAGGACTCGCGGCGCCGGTCGGGAGTGGGGTCCGAGTCGCGTGTCCGAGGTCGGATTCGAGTTACGGGTCCGGGAGCGGCGTTCGCGTCACGACTCCCGGAGGAGCGAGTCGACGTGGCCGCGCGCCCGCGCCAGCGACGACTGCGTGTGCCGCGTGCTGGCGACGCTGTCGGCCTCCCGCTCGTAGTCGGCGAGGTCGGCCGCCTCCAGCGCCGGGATGTGGTTGTGGTACAGCGAGCAGTACACCTCGTGGACCCGCTCGGCGGGGACGGCATCGGCGTCGTCCTCGCGTTCTCGCTCCGCGACGAACTCGGCGAGGTCGGACAGTGAAACCGCGTCGTGCCGCCGGAGGCAGTCGATGACGTGGCGCCGCTTCGCGTCCGCCAGCGCGTGGAAGACCCCGTCCAGGTCACACATTACAACCAATGAATATCCTCGGCGAATTTCAATCTTCGCTTTAAGACAGTCCTACTCTCGGGTAGCACGCTCCTACTCGCGCGGTAGCCCGGTGGGCTCGACAACGCGCGTTCGACTCCGCGTGCGGCGACGGAGCGGTGCGACGACGCCGCTAGTTCACGTCCTTGCGGCGGAAGTACTGCTGGCTGGCGGCGACGAGCGCGAGCGTCGCGGCGGTGAGGATTGCGGCGCCGCCGAGGTCCCACGTGCCGTCGACGAGAATCGCGGTCGGGTCGTAGTACCGCATCGGCGCGGCGTAGCCGAGCCAGTCGTAGTCGGTGGTGCCGACCACGGACTCGAGGAGGAACAGCCCGAAGACGGTCGCCATCGCGGCGCGCTGGGCGACGCTCTCGCGGTCGACGGCGACGCTGAACGCGAGGCCGACGGCCGCGCACGCGAAGAGGTACGGCAGCGACAGCAGGTGGACGGCGGCGAGGTCGACCGCGCCGACCGGGTAGCCGATGGCGCGCGTCGCCGCCCACGTCGCGGCCGCGACCACGACGTTGATGACGAGGACGCCGGGCGCGACCGAGAGGAACTTCTCGCCGACGAGGCGCGCCCGGGAGACGGGGAGCGCGAGCAGGACGTCGATGCGCTCGCTGTCGACGTCGCCGGCCACCAGGGACGCGGCGCTGTACGCCAGGTAGAGCCCGAGGAGGATGACCCACGCGAACTGGTAGAGCTCGGTGGCGAGAAAGCCCTCGATGGAGCCCAGCGACCGAAGCCCGAACGCCTCCACGAAGACGGGCGGCAGGCTCTCGGCGTACTGGTCGAGGTCGATGCCCTCCGTGACCGACGGGAAGAACGCCGCGTACAGGCCGCTGAACGCCGACAGCCCGACCGAGAGCGCGAGCGCGCCCCTCACGCGCCGCCGGGCGCCGTACGCGGCGAGCTCAAACACCCTCCTCACCTCCCTCCGCGGCCGCCGCGGCGCCGCCGGTCGCCGCACCCTCGCCGTCTTCGTCCTCCCCTCCGTCTTCTCCGCCGTCTTCGCTCTCGCTCTGGCTCTCGTCTTCTCCGCCGTCTTCGCTCTCGCTCTGGCCCTCGTCCTCGCCGTAGAACCGGAGGAAGACGTCCTCCAGGGGCGCCTCCTCGACGTCGAGCTCCCGGAGCGAGTACCGGTCGAGTTCGTCCACGAGCGCGTCGACGTCGCCCGTGAACGTGAACGAGACCTGGGTGGCGCCGTCCGCGTCCCGCCGCGAGAGGTCGGCGACGCCCGGGACGTCGAAGGCGTCCGCGGGCGGGTCGCCGTCGACGCGCGCCCGGACGACCTTCCCGCTGCGGTCGAGCAGCGCCTCGACGGCCTCGACGGCGACGAGGGAGCCGTCCCGGATGACGGCGACGCGGTCGCAGACGCGCCGGACCTCGCTGAGGACGTGACTGGAGAACAACACGGTGGTGCCGCGGTCGCGCTCCCGGCGGAGGAACTCGTTGAACCGCTCCTGGAGCAGGGGGTCCAGTCCCGACGTCGGTTCGTCCATCACGACGACGTCGGGGTCGTGCATGAACGCCTGCACGACGCCGAGCTTCTGGACGTTCCCCGTGGAGTACGCGCGGACCTTCCGGTCGAGCGGCGGGTCGAACAGCTCGAGGAGGCGGCCGCGGCGGCCGCCGCCCTTCAGCGACTCGTGGAGGTCGAGGATCTCGCGGCCGGTCGCCTGCTCGTCGAACTGGGGGTGGGCGGGGAGGTAGCCGGTGTCCGCGAGCGCGTCGAGGCGCTCGGACTCGACGGTGGTGTCCCGGCCGAGGATCGAGACGCCGCCCGCGGTGGGCGCCTGCATCCCGAGCAGCGTGCGCAACGCGGTGGTCTTGCCGGCGCCGTTCGGGCCGAGGAACCCGAAGACCTCGCCGCGCTCGACGCCGAACGAGAGGTCGTCGACGGCGGTGAGGTCGCCGTAGCGTTTGGTGAGGGACGCGAACTCGATGGCGGCCATGGCGCGGCGTTCACAGAGGACGGGCAAGAAGATTCGCCCGCTTGGCGGTCCCGCTCCGCGGGGCTTAACCGCGCGGCCGGCCAACGAGCGAGCGATGACCGAGCCGCGCGTACCGGGCACCGGGGAGGACGAGGACTGGGTGGAGCTGCCGTGCGGGGAGCGCGCGCACGTGAAGGACTTCGACCTGGGGATGCGCGAGTACGCCTGCGCCTGCGGGGACAGGCACGCGGTCGTGATGGACATGCACCCGCCGTCGCGGTTCGTGCCGGAGTCCATCGTGGGCGTCCTCCGGGAGGCGGTGACGCCGGCGCCCGACGACCAGTTCGACGAGTTCGGCACCGCGCACCTGATGGGCGCGGTGATGGAGCAACTGCCCGAGGACGTGGTCGCGGTCGACCAGAGCGAGAACGGGAGCGTGGGGTACGCGCTGCTGTGGGTGGCCGACATGGACGCCCGCGACCTCCACGAGGTCGTCGTCGAGGTCGTCGTGGAGCTGATGGACCACGCGGTGAGTCACGCCGACGACGACTCGACGGCCTCGGAGTTCGAGCGGCAGCTACAGGAGTTCGACGTGGCGGCGTTCGTGGAGACGTACCGCGAACAGCGGGAGTTCGAGGACGAGTACGACACGCCCGCGTAGCGGGCGAGGTGTTGCTGCTGGGTTGGGCGGTGCGAGGTGTTGCTGCTGGGTTGGGCGGTGCGAGGTGTTGCTGTTGTATCGGCCGTTGCGAGACGCTACCGCCGACGGGCGGTCTCCACGCAGCCGAGGTTTCGATTTTCGTAACTCGACTTCGAAGTTCGCTCTATTCCGCGTAGCTTATTACGATGGGCGAACTCGACACGAGTAGCAATGAGCGAGCACGACGACCGCACGGTACTGCTCATTGGGAGTGGCCCAATCCAGATCGGACAAGCCGCGGAATTCGACTACTCCGGCGCGCAGGCCTGCCGCGCGCTCCAGGAGGAGGGCGTGCGAGTCGTGCTCGTGAACTCCAACCCCGCGACCATCATGACCGACCCCGAGATGGCCGACGCCGTCTACATCGAACCCATCACGACGGACGCCATCGCGGACGTCATCGCCCGGGAGGACCCGGACGGCGTCATCGCGGGGCTCGGCGGCCAGACCGGGCTGAACGTCACCGCCGAGCTCGCCGAGGAGGGCGTCCTCGACGAGTACGACGTCGACGTCATGGGCACGCCGCTGGACACCATCTACGCGACCGAGGACCGCGACCTCTTCCGCCAGCGCATGGAGGACCTCGGCGAGCCCGTGCCCGCGTCGACGACCATCGTGCTCGACGGCGACGAGTCCGTCACCGACCTCACCGAGGACGACCTCCGCGAGCGCGTCGAGGCCGCCGTCGACGAGGTCGGCGGCCTGCCGGTCATCGCGCGCACGACGTACACGCTCGGCGGCAGCGGCTCCGGCGTCGTCCACGAGATGGACGAACTGCTCACGCGCGTCCGGAAGGGCCTGCGGCTCTCCCGGAACGACGAGGTGCTCGTCACGGAGTCCATCGAGGGCTGGATCGAACTCGAGTACGAGGTGATGCGGGACGCCGACGACTCCTGTATCATCGTCTGCAACATGGAGAACATCGACCCGATGGGCATCCACACGGGCGAGTCCACGGTCGTCACGCCCAGCCAGGTCATCCCCGACGACGGCCACCAGGAGATGCGCGACGTCGCGCTCGAGGTCATCCGCGACCTCGGCATCGAGGGCGGCTGCAACATCCAGTTCGCGTGGCGCGACGACGGCACGCCCGGCGGCGAGTACCGCGTCGTCGAGGTGAACCCGCGCGTCTCGCGGTCGTCGGCGCTCGCGTCGAAGGCGACCGGCTACCCCATCGCGAGGGTGACCGCGAAGGTCGCGCTCGGCAAGCGCCTCCACGAGATCACGAACGAGATCACGGGCGAGACCACCGCCGCCTTCGAGCCCGCCATCGACTACGTCGTCACGAAGGTGCCGCGGTGGCCCATCGACAAGTTCGAGGACGTCGACTTCACGCTCTCGACGGCGATGAAGTCCACCGGGGAGGCGATGGCCATCGGCCGCACGTTCGAGGAGAGCTTCCTGAAGGCGCTGCGCAGCTCCGAGTACGACCCCGCCGTGGACTTCGGCGCCGTCGAGGACGACGAACTCCGGGAGGAGTACCTCGAGCGCCCGAGCCCCGACCGGCCGTACGCCGTCTTCGAGGCGTTCGAGCGCGGGTTCGACGTCGACGACGTCGTCGACGCGACCGGGATGCACGAGTGGTACGTCGAGCGCTTCCACCGCATCGTCGACGCCAGCAAGGACGTCGTGGACGGCGAGTTCACGCCCGCGGCGGTCGCCGGCTTCACGAACGCGGAGATCAGCGCGCTCGCCGGGAACGTCTTCGAGGACAGCAGCCTCACGTGGCTGCCGGAGACGCGTGGCGCGTGGCGGACCGCGGACGCGACGGAGGCGGTCGCCGGCGAGGCCGGCGGCAGCGCGGCGGCGGACGAGGACCTCCCGGTCTCGGCCGCGCGGGCCGGCGTCGGCCAGGTCGAGGCCGACGTGCCCGGGCGGACGTACAAGCAGGTCGACACGTGCGCGGGCGAGTTCGAGGCGTCGACGCCGTACTACTACTCCTCGCGCGCGCCGGAGTGGTTCTCGGGGCCCTACGAGGGCGACTCGGCGGCGGGCGAACTCCGCGTTGACCGCGAGGCGGACAGCGTGGTCGTCGTCGGCGGCGGCCCCATCCGCATCGGGCAGGGCGTGGAGTTCGACTACTGTTCGGTCCACGCGGTGCGCGCGCTCCGCGAGGAGGGCATCGAGGCCCACGTCGTCAACAACAACCCGGAGACGGTGTCGACGGACTACGACACCTCGGACGGCCTGTTCTTCGACCCCATCACCGCCGAGGAGGTCGCCGACGTCGTCGAGGCGACGGGCGCCGACGGCGTGATGATCCAGTTCGGCGGGCAGACGTCGGTGGACATCGGCGAGCCGCTCCGCGACGAGCTGGCCCGCCGCGGCGTCGACTGCGACATCCTCGGGACCGGCGTGGAGGCCATCGACCTCGCGGAGGACCGCGACCGCTTCAACCAGCTGATGGACGACCTCGGCGTCAGCCAGCCGGCGGGCGGCTCCGCGACCAGCGAGCGGGAAGCCCTCGACCTCGCGCGCGACCTCGGCTACCCCGTCCTGGTGCGGCCGAGCTACGTGCTCGGCGGCCGCGCGATGCGGGTCGTCCACGACGACGACGAACTCAAACACTACATGGAGGAGGCCGTGCGCGTCAGCCCGGACAAGCCCATCCTGGTCGACGAGTTCCTCGCGGACGCCGTCGAACTGGACGTCGACGCCGTCAGCGACGGCGAGGACGTCCTGATCGGCGGCGTGATGGAGCACGTCGAGGCGGCGGGCGTCCACTCCGGGGACTCGGCGTGCGTGATTCCGCCGCGGTCGCTGGACGACGACACCCTCGCGCGCGTCCGCGAGGTCACCGAGGACATCGCGAGGGCGCTGGACACGGTCGGCCTGCTGAACGTCCAGCTCGCGGTCCGCGACGGGGACGTCTTCGTGCTGGAAGCGAACCCGCGGTCGTCCCGGACGGTGCCGTTCGTCTCGAAGGCGACCGGCGTCCCCATCGCGAAGCTCGCGGCGAAGGTGATGGCCGGCGAGTCGCTGGCCGACCTCGACGTCAGCGAGGGCGTCCCCGAGCAGTACAGCGTCAAGGAGGTCGTGTTGCCGTTCGACCGCCTGCCGGGCTCGGACCCCCGGCTCGGCCCGGAGATGAAGTCCACGGGCGAGGTGATGGGCACCGCGCCCGAGCCCGGGCTGGCGTACTGGAAGGCCCAGCAGGCCGCCGGGAACGCGCCCGAGGTCGGCGGCACCGCGGTCGTCGACCTCGCGGTCGACGGCTTCGAGGCGTACTTCGACGTGGCGTCGTTCGACGACGTGCCCGCCGCCATCAGGCGCGGCGAGGTTGACCTCGTGGTGTCCCGGGACGTCGACGCGCTGCGCACCGCCGTCGAGGAGGAGGTCCCGTACCTCTCGACGGCGGAGAGCGCCGAGGCGCTCGTCGAGGCCCTCGAGTACCACGACGCCGACCTCGCGGTCGCGCCGGTCAGCGACCGCCCCGTGACGGACGAGCGCTGGGGCTGACGGTCGCGTACCGCGGCGACCGTCCCCGCACCTCGCGACTCGGACCTGCGCCGAGCGGCCGGCGTGGCTCCCACGCCGCCCCCGCATACTAACAGGTCCGCGACCGAACGACCGCCATGGACCGAGACCGCGCCCGGCGTCACCTCGCCGGGGCGTCCCGTCCGCGTGCGGCCGTCGCCGGCGCCGTCGTCGCGCTGCTGGCGGTCGCGTCCGTCGCCTTCCTCGCCGGACTCCCCGTCGCGCTCACCGAGTTCACCGGCTGGCTGCTGGTCGTGCCCGGGGTCGCCGTCGCCGCGGGCGTCCTCGGCGCGGGCCTCGTTCCGGCGGTCGGCTCGCTGTGGCTCGTCGGCCTCTGGGGGTACGTCTTCCCGCCCCTGGTCGGCTACCTGAGCGGCGAGTGGGCGCCGGCCGGCCGCTACACGCACCCGCGGATGATGGGGTTCGCGTACGGGTCCGCCCGCGCCGAACTCGTCGGCGCCCTCGAGACGAGCGTCGGCTCCGGGCTGGTGCTGGCGGTCGTGGTCGGGACAGTCGGCTACGGCGTCGGCGCGGGCCTCCGGTGGGTGGCGACGCGGCTGTCCTCGTCGTGACTACGGGACGGCGACGAGGACGACCCCGCCCGCGGCGACGAACGCGGCGAGGGCGTACCACGGCTCCTTCCTGACGGTCCGGCCGGCGACGCTGCCGTACCGCGCGACGCCCAGCGACGCGAGGACGAAGAGGGCGGCGACCGCGCCGGCGAGGACCGCGTAGTCGGCGGTGCGTGCGTACGCGGCGACGGCGCCGACGCACGCGCCGAGCACGGCGGCGTGCCACTCGCGGAACGTCAGTTCGTTGCTGGAGAACACGGACTCCGACATTGTATTCGGTGACTCGCCGCGTGCACAAAGACGATTCGGTCGGCGCTGGGGCACTCGCGACCGGGAACTGGCCGCTGGCGACAGACGTCGGCTTAACGGGACGGTAAGCGCTCTCCCGGCGCGGGCGGCGACGCGGACGCCCCCGGTACAAGACCCATAATAACGACCGGTCCGCGCGTCCCGTCGAGCGCATGGGACACTCGCTTCAGTCACGACCGGCGGCGTCCGGGACGGGCGAATGAGCCGGTACGACCTGGCGTTCAAGCCGAACGTCGACCTCTACGGCCGCCACGACCCGAGCGCGGCCCTCTTCGAGGACGGCGACCTGGCGTTCGCGGTCGAGGAGGAGCGCCTCGTCCGCCGCAAGCACGCGACGGACGTCTTCCCCGAGCGCGCCATCCGCGCGTGCCTGGACGCCCGCGACCTCGAGCTCGCCGACGTCGACCGGCTGCTCGTCCCCCACGTCCCGGACCTCCGCGAGAACATCGCGTTCTCGCACTACCTCCCGGACGCCCTGCGCGTGCCGGGGGCGACGAGCAAGCTCGTCGCGCTCGAGGAGCTGGCGAAGACGCTGTTCAAGGCCAGGTTCCGGCCGGACGCCGTCGTCGAGAACCGCCTCCGGGAGGTCGGCACGCCGGTCCCCGACATCGAGCACCTGAGCCACCACGCCTGTCACGCCGCGAGCGCGTTCCACCCGTCGGGGTTCGACGAGGCGGTCGTGCTCACCGTCGACGCGAAAGGCGAGTACGACTCCACGGTGGTCTGGCGCGGCGACCCGGGCGGCCTCGAGCGCGTCCGCACCTACGAGCACCCGAACAGCCTCGGGCTGTTCTTCGCGGTCGTGACGGAGTTCCTCGGCTACCGGATGTTCAACGGCGAGGGGAAAGTGATGGGGCTGGCGCCGTACGGCGAAGACAACCCCGAGATCGAGCGGACGCTCCGCGAGCTCGTGACGACGGGCGTCGACTACGACGTCACCGCGCTGACGAAGCGCTGGGGGACCGGACACGGCGTCCGGAAGCTCGAGGAGGCGTTCGGCCGGGAGCGCACCGCCGAGCCCGGCGAGTTCGACCAGTGGGAGCGGGACTTCGCGCACACCGCCCAGAAGCTCCTCGAGGAGACCGTCGTGGACCTCGTCGAGGCGTACTGCGAGGCCCTCGACGCGCGGAACGTCGGGCTGGCCGGCGGCGTCGCGCTGAACTGCAAGCTGAACAAGCGCGTCCGCGAGCGCGACGCCGTCGACGAGCTGTTCGTCCAGCCGGTCGCCAACGACGCCGGGCTCGCGCTCGGCGCGGGCTGGCTCGAACAGGACCCGGGCGACGTCCCCGAGCAGTCCACGGTGTACTTCGGGCCGTCCTACGGCACGGACGAGGTGCGGTCGCTGCTCGACGAGGCGAAAGTCGACTACCGCGAGCCCGACGACCTCGAGCGCCTCGTGGCCGAGCGGCTCGCCGACGGCGCCCTCGTCGGGTGGTTCCAGGGCCGCCTCGAGGTCGGGCCGCGCGCGCTCGGGAACCGCAGCATCCTCGCGGACCCGCGGACGGCCGACTCCCGGGACCGCGTCAACGAGTTCGTGAAACACCGCGAGGGGTGGCGGCCGTTCGCGCCCTCGATTCTCGCCGAGGCGGCCGACGAGTACTTCGCCGACGCCGCCCCGTCGCCGTTCATGATCGACACCTTCGACGTGGACCCGGACCGCCGCGACGAGGTGACGGCGGTCCTCCACCCGGCGGACGACACCACCCGCCCCCAGACGGTCACGGCGGAACAGAACCCCCGCTACCACCGGCTCATCTCGGCGTTCGAGTCGATCACGGGCGTCCCGGCCGTCCTGAACACGTCGTTCAACGACCACGGCGAACCCATCGTCGCGACGCCGACGGAGGCCCTGAAGGACTTCTACGCGATGGGCCTGGACCTGCTCGTCCTGGAGGACGCGGTCGTCGAGAAGACGGGGAGTACCGTGTCGTCCGGCGTCGGGTCCGGGTCGCCGGCGACCGACGGCTAGTCCGCGGCGAGGGGCGTTCGACAGTCGTCGGGCAGCGCCAGCACGTCGTCGAAGAAGTCGAGGCTGTCGTGGGGGCCGGGGTTGGCCTCGGGGTGGTACTGGCGCGTGATGACCCCGAGTTCCGCGGAGTCCAGTCCCTCCGGCGTGTCGTCGTTGACGTTCACCTGCGTGACCTCGAGGTCGCCGGGGTCGGCGACCGAGTAGCCGTGGTTCTGCGTGGTCATCACGACCCTCCCGGAGTCGTAGTCGAGGACGGGCTGGTTCACGCCGCGGTGGCCGAAGTCCATCTTCTCGGTGTCGCCGCCGAGCGCGCGCGCGACGACCTGCTGGCCGAGGCAGATGCCCGCGACGGGGACGTCGCCGACGAACGCCTCGACGAGCGTCTGGGCGGCGTCGAAGTTCGCGGGGTCGCCGGGGCCGTTCGAGACGAACAGGACGTCGGGGTCGAGTTCGGCGACCTCGTCGGGCGCGGTGTCGTAGGGGAGGACGTGGACGGTGGCGCCGCGCTCGACGAGGCAGTCGACGATGGAGCCCTTCGCGCCGCAGTCGATCAGCGCAACGTCGGTGTCGCCGTCGCCGTGGACCTCGGGTTCGTCGACGCTGACGCGGCTGCCGATGTCCGTGAGCTCGCTCATGTGCGGACAGTCCTCGAGTTCGGCCTTCGCGGCCTCCGGCGTGGCGTCGGGGCCGGCGGCGATGCCGACCTTCATCGCGCCGCCCTCGCGGATGTCGAGGACGAGGTCGCGGGTGTCGAGGCCGTCGACGGCGGGGACGCCCTCCTCGGCGAGCCAGTCGGCGACGTCGTCGGTGAGCTCGCGCGCGACGACGGCGCTGGGGTGGACGCGGTCGGACTCGAATCGCTGTTCGCGGACGCCGTAGTTCCCGATGAGGGGGTACGCGAAGGTGAGCACCTGTGCCTCGTAGGAGGGGTCCGTGAGGCTCTCCTCGTAGCCGGTGTACGCCGTGGTGAACACGAGCTCGCCTCGCGCCGCTCCCGGGGAGCGGGCGTTGGCTTCGACCACGTCGCCGGTCTCTAACGCGAGGTACGCGTCCGACATTACGAGATTCAAACGGAGGGCCGGAGTATAAATCTTGCTTTCGTAGCTGAGTTACGAATTTCGAAATCCTTTTTGCGTGCTGGCGTGATGGACGGACATGGACGACATCGACCGCCGCATCCTCGACGCGCTGCGACGGGACGCCCGCACGCCGTACACGGAGATCGCCGACGACGTCGGCGTCAGCGAGGGCACCGTCCGCAACCGCGTCGACAGCCTCCTCGAGGACGGCGTCATCGAGCGGTTCACCGTCTCCACGTCCACGGGGAACGTCAAGGCGATGATCGAGATCGGCGTCGCCATGGACGTCGACACCCACGAGGTCGGCGACCGAATGGTCGACTGGGAGCAGGTGGACTTCGTCTGGCAGGTCTCCGGCGAGGACGACATCGTGCTCGTCGTCGACGCCGCGGACACCGGCGGCGTCAACGACCTCGTGACGAAGGCCCGCGAACAGGAGGAGGTCGTCTCCACGAAGACCCGGCTCATCCTCGACGAGAAGATGGGGTGACCGCGGCGCGGCCGCCGGCCCACCGCACGCCGAGTCGAAGCGCTATTGTCCCGGGTCCACGTCCGTGCGTGCATGAGCGAATCAGGGCCGGACGCGCCCGTGGAGTCCGCGCGGGACGACGAGACCGCCGAGAACGCCGAGCAGGACGTCGTCGCCGTCGACGCCTACGACGAGAAGGAGGGCGTCGCGAACCGCCTCGACGCGCACACCGGCGACGGCGTCCGCCACCGCGCGTTCACGTGCCTGCTGTTCGACGAGGACGGCCACGTCCTGCTCGCCCAGCGCGCCGCGCGCAAGCGACTCTGGGACACCCACTGGGACGGCACCGTCGCCAGCCACCCCGTCGAGGGCCAGAGCCAGCGGGCGGCCACCCGGGAGCGACTCGAGGAGGAACTCGGCATCAAAGCCGACCAGTACGGCGACCTCGAGGTGACCGACCGCTTCGAGTACAAGCGGTACTACCTCGACGAGGGCGTCGAGTGGGAGGTCTGTGCGGTGCTGCAGGCGACGCTGACGGACACGAGCCTCGACCGCGACCCCGACGAGGTCGGCGGCGTCATGTGGGTCGACTACGAGGACCTCTACGAGAACCCCCGGTACTACCGCCAGCTCCGCCTCTGTCCGTGGTTCGAGATCGCGATGCGCCGGGACTTCGAGGGCGACGCCGACCCGGTGCCGGACGGCACCCGCGAGTAGACCGTCCCGGGGGCGGTCTCGCCGGTCGCGGTGGCTCGCGGGGGTTTTTGCGGCTCCGCTGCGAACTGTGCGTGTGCTCGCCCTGAGTCGGTCGGCGTACGACGCGATTCTCGACCACGCGCGAGCGGACGCGCCCCGTGAGGCCTGCGGGGCGCTGCTCGGCGCTCGCGGCGACGACCGCGTCCTCGCGGAGGCCGCCCGCCGCGTGCCGAACGTCGCGGACGCGCCGCGCGTGACCTACGAACTCGACTCGGAGGCGACCCTGGCGGTCTTCGACGAGGCGGAGGCGACCGGTCGCGACGTCGTCGGCTTCTACCACTCCCACCCGGCGGGACCGGCGGAGCTGAGCGACACGGACCGCGAACGGGCGTCCTGGCCGGGCTACGTCTACGTGCTCGCGTCGCTGGCGGCGCGCCCGCCGACCCTGGACGCGTGGAGGTGGACGGGCGACACCTTCGAGCGCGAACCCGTCACCGTCGAGGAGTGAGCGTCCGTCGTGGCCTACCGGCCGCGGACGGCCGTCCAGAGGCCGATGGCGCCCAGCAGGAGCGCCGGGACCATGGGGACCGCCAGGTAGGTGTCCCGGAACCCGAGCCCGAAGCTCCCCGGACCGACGACGTAGAGGTACAGCGGCGCGAGGACCCCCGAGACCACCAGCGCGGCGACGACCGCCCACTGCGCTCGCTCGCTCATTCCGTCCGGGCCGCCGTCCGCGGGGACGTTCCCGGCGGCCTCGGCCTCGCTGCCGGCGGCGTCGCCGGCCGTCACGGAGCCGGTCGCGTCGCTGGCAGACACCGCGTCGTCCGCGTCGCTGGCGGTGGCGTCACTCGCGTCGCTGGCAGACACCGCGTCGTCCGCGTCGCTGGCGGTGGCGGGCCGGTCGGTCGAACGCTCGCTGGTGTGCTCGGTCCCCATCGAAGTCAGTACTCGCTGTCGGGCTTTACGACTACCTTCCCAAAGCCCTCCCGGTTCTCCAGCAGCTCGTGGGCCCGCGCCGTCTCGCTCATCGGGAGCACCTCGCGGATTCGCGGCTCGAACGTGCCGTCCCAGACGAGCGCGAGGGCGTCGTCGACCTCGCCGGGCGTCGCCATCGTCGACCCGAGCACGGTGAGCTGGTTCCAGAACAGCCGCTGGACGTGGGTCTGCGGCCGGCCGCCCGTCGTCGCGCCGCAGGTCACGAGGCGGCCGCCCTTCGCGAGCGACGCCAGGGAGCTGTCCCACGTCGCCTCGCCGACGTGGTCGACGACCACGTCCACGCCGCGCTTGCCGGTCTCCGACCGGACGACGTCCGCGAAGTCCTCGTCCTCGTAGTTCACGACGTGGTCGGCGCCGATCTCCGCCGCGTACCGGAGCTTCTGTTCGCTGCTCGCCGTCGCCCACACCTCGGCGCCGGCGTGGGCGGCGATCTGGACCGCCGCGTGGCCGACGCCGCCGCTCGCGCCGAGCACGAGCACCGTCTCGCCGGCCTCGACGTCGGCGCGCGTGTGCAGCATCCGCCACGCCGTCTGGAAGACCAGCGGCGCGGCCGCCGCCGTCTCCCAGTCGACGCCCTCGGGCACCGCCACGAGGTTGTCCTCGGGCACCGCCGCGAGCTCGCTGTGCACGCCCGGCACGTGCTCGCCGAGCACGTGGAACGACGTGCACAGCGGGTACTCCCCGTCCCGGCAGAACTCGCAGTCACCGCAGAACACGCCCGCGGACACCGCGACGCGGTCGCCCTCGGAGAAGCGCGTCACGTCCGCGCCGGTCTCCACGACGACGCCCGCGCCGTCGCTGCCCGGCACGTGGGGCATCTCGAGGTCGAGCTGGGGCATGCCGCGGCGCGTCCACACGTCCAGGTGGTTCAGCGCGCCCGCCTTCACGTCCACGAGCACGTCGCCGCGGCCGACCTCGGGGTCCGGGACCTCGCGGTAGTCGATGACGTCCGTGCCGCCGTGCCCGTCGAAGACAGTCGCCTGCATGTCCGGACGGTCGCGGCCGGCGACCAAAACTGTGGGGTCGTCGCTGCCGCCGGGGGAGACGTTTTCCCACCGGGGTGCGAACCCGGGGGTATGGTCGACTTCCAGTCCAGGGACACGCGCCGCGCGCCGGACGGCGACGGCGAGGACGAGGACGAGGAACCGGCGGACGACCAGCACGACGCAGACGGGGACGGCGACCACGCTCACGAGGAGGACGCCCACGACCACCACCACCACGACGCCG
Organism: Halobacterium yunchengense; assembly: GCF_037031165.1. Taxonomy (NCBI): domain Archaea; kingdom Methanobacteriati; phylum Methanobacteriota; class Halobacteria; order Halobacteriales; family Halobacteriaceae; genus Halobacterium; species Halobacterium yunchengense. The sequence goes on from NZ_JAYEZL010000002.1 coordinate 401,219, forward strand.
ACGAGGTGGGCGTCGCCGTCCTCACGGTGTCGTCCTCGCGGTCGCTCGACGACGACCCGGCGGGCGACGCCGTCGCCGCGGCGTTCGAGGCCGACGGCCACGAGGTCGTCACGCGCGAACTCGTCCGGGACAGCTACGACACCGTCCAGGGCGGCGTCGACAACCTCGCGAGCAGGGGGGACGTCGACGTCGTCGTCACCACGGGCGGCACGGGCGTGACGCCCGACGACGTCACCGTGGAGGCCGTGGAGCCGCTGTTCGACAAGGAGCTCCCGGGGTTCGGCGAGCTGTTCCGGCGGCTGTCCTACGAGGAGATCGGCGCGAAGGTCGTCGCGACGCGCGCGACAGCGGGAGTCGCCGACGGCGTCCCCGTGTTCTGTCTGCCTGGCAGCGAGCACGCCGCCGAACTCGGCTGCGAGTCGGTCGTCGTCCCCGAGATCGGCCACCTCGTCGGGCTCGCGGGGCGGTAGGCGGCCGCGCCGCTGCACACGATAGCGGTCGCGGAGAAAACGGTGGACTGCGGCGTCGGAACCGGCTGTGCCTGCTGTACCTGCGGTCAGTCGCCGGGAGCGTTACGCGACGGGCGCGGCGTCGCTGGCGTGCTCGCTCCCCGTGGACTGGCCGCCCTCGGCGTCCTGGGACGCCTCGTCGCCGCTGTCGCCGTCGTCGCCGAGCAGGTCGCTCAGCGCGTGTCCGAGGTTGTCGATTTCACCGTCGAGGTAGCTCCCGATGCGGTCGTGGACCTCGGAGACGTGATCCGGGACCTGGTCGGGCAGCTCGCTCGGCGGTCCCCGGGCCGCCTCGTCGTTCTCGTCGGCGTTCGCGTTCTCGTCGCTGCCGTCGGCGTCCTCGCTCGTCGACTGGTTCTCGGCAGTGTCGGCGTCACTGCCGCCGGCGTCGTCCGGTGCGTTCGCGTCCGGGCCGTCCGGGGTCTGGTCGCTGGCCTGTCCGTCCGCGGGTGTCGCGGCGCCGGCCGCCGCGACGCCGCCCACGAGGGCGGTCGCCGCGACGAGCAGCGCGAGCAGTTTGCGTGCGGTCATCGCAGTCGCCTCTGGTCGCGGCGCCCACTTAACCCCCGGAAGCCCTGAACCCGGATTTCTCCGCCGAGGAGCCGTCTCAAGCCCGATTAACGCGAGTTCGCGCCGAGTTAGACGCGGATTTCGAGGGGGTGCGGCCGGCCCGCCCGGCCCGGGGCCATTCCGCCGCTCGCGCGCGCCACCCGGCCGCGAAGCGGTGAAGTTCCCGCGCGCCGTCGCGGCACGCATGGACAAGCAGGCACTCCGCGAGCGCGTCTGGGACGACCTCGAGGCGTCGGGCGTCGCGCGGTTCCCGTTCCCGCCCCGGGACCGCATCCCGAACTTCGCGGGCGCCGCGGACGCGGCCGACCGCCTCGCCGCGACCGAGGAGTGGCGCGGGGCGGACGTCGTGAAGGCGAACCCGGACGCGCCCCAGCTGCCGGTCCGCCGCGCGGCGCTGCGCGCGGGCAAGACCGTCTACGTGGCCGTGCCGCGGCTCCGCGACCGCGAGTGCTTCCTCCGGCTGGACCCCGACGCCGTCGACGACGTGGACGACGCGACGACCGTCGGCGGCGTCGGCGACTACGGCGACCCGGTCGGTCCCGGCGACGTCGAGCCGGTCGACCTTGTCGTCTCTGGGAGCGTCGCGGTGACCGAGCGCGGCGAGCGCGTCGGCAAGGGCGAGGGGTACAGCGACCTCGAGTTCGCGCTCCTCCGCGAGTTCGACCGCGTCGACGACGACACGACCACCGCGACGACCGTCCACGAGCGCCAGGTCGTCGACGACGACGTCCCCACCGACCGCCACGACGTGCCGATGGACCTCGTGGTGACGCCCGAGCGCACCGTCCGAACGGACCACCGGGGCGGCAAACCCGCCGGCGTCGACTGGCGGGCGCTCGACGAGGCGCGCGTCGCCGAGATCCCGGCGCTGGCCGCTCTCCGGGAGTGAACGGGGCGGCCTGCGGCAGCGACGTGGCGGAGAACGCTCTGGCGCGGGAGCGCGGTGTCCCCGACACGAGCGGAACCGACGGGAAGTGACGGTGGAGGGGCCGTCGAGGTGGCTCGAACCGGGGGAGAGGGGGTCGAACCGACGGTTCGGGGGGAAGTGGTCACTTCCCACGCGCCGGTTCAGGACACACCACGATATGCCTTCGCCGAAGAAAATTTTCGTTAGCTCGCTGACTAGTGTGTCGGGGGACGAAACTTATCCGGGAGAGCGCCGTACGACGGCGTGCATGCCGCTCTCGGGCGACGACGCGACCCGCGACGAGGCCCCGGACGCCGGCCAGGACGACGCCGGCGGGACTCGCGAGGCCGACGTCGGTGGGATTCGGGAAGACGACGCCGGCGGGACTCGCGAGGCCGACGCCGGTGGGACTCGCGAGGACGACGCCGGCGGGTCTCACGAGGCCGACGCCGGTGGGACTCGCGAGGACGACGCCAGCGCTGCCCGGACTCGCGCCGACGCGGAGGCGGCGCTGAGCGAGGCGCTCGAGGACGCGGACGGCGACCCCTCGTGTGCGCTGTGCTCGAAGCCCGCCGACTACTTCCTCTACGAGGCCGGCCACGTCGCGAAGTTCGTCTGCTGGGAGCACGTCAGCCCCCACAGCGCCGCCGTCGACCACGCCGACGTCCGGCCGGGCCGGCCGGTCGCGCTGTCGCTGTGACGCTCCCGACTACTCCATCGGCGCCATCGTCGCCGTGAACACCGCCGCGTCGTCGCTCTCGTTGCGCGCGCCGTGGGGGACGCCGCGCTCGTGGACGACCACGCCCGGCGCCTCGATCCGCTCTTCCTCGTCGCCCTGCACGACCACGACCTCGCCGTCGAGGACGTGGAACGCGTTCGTCTGGTCGGCGTGCTCGTGCGGTTCGACCTCGGCGCCGGGGCCGAGCGCGAACGCCTTCACGAGCGCGTCCCCGGAGTAGTACAGTTCCTCGGTGAGGACTTCGCCCTCGTCGGGGTCGAGGTCCGGATACCGGTCGAGTGCCATACCGTCCCCGAGGGCGGCGGGCGAGTTAGAAGTGTGGGGGGCTCAGGCCAGTTCCTCGGCGACGGTCTCGGCGTCCAGCAGTTCGGGGTCGACCGCGAGGTCGAGGACGCCCTTCACGAACTCCGGCACGGAGTCCGGCGTGTACGCGACGGTCTTCAGGTCGGGGTTGCGCTCTTTCGCGACGGGAATCGCGGTCGCCTCGCCGACGTCCGTGACGACGAGGAGGTCGGCGTCCTCGACGCCCGCCTCGCTGAGGCGGTCGCCGGAGGCGACGCCCTCGATGCGCGTGACTGTCACGCCCTCCGCGGTGAGGGCGGCGACGATGCCGCGGTCCGGACCGACGACGATTGCCTTCATTGGTGTGGGTTGGCTGCGTGCGGGGTCACTCGTACTCGATGGTCGCGGGCGGTTTGTGCGTGACGTCGTAGACGACCCGGGAGACGTCGTCGACGGTGCCGGCGATGCGGGACTGGAGCCGCTGGAGGGTCTCCCAGTCGAGCTCCTGGGCGCGCGCGGTCATGCCGTCCCGGGACTCGACCGAGCGCACCGCGACGACGTAGCCGTGCACGCGGTTGTCGCCTTTCACGCCCGTCGCCTTCCCGAGGATGGCGGCGAACGCCTGCCAGGGGTCGTACTCGTCGAGTTCCTCCTCGACGATGGCGGTCGCCTCGCGGGCGACCCGGAGCTTGTCCTCGGTGACCTCGCCGAGCACGCGCACCGCGAGCCCGGGCCCCGGGAACGGCATGCGCTCGCTGATGATCTCCTCCAGGCCGAGGTGGCGCGCGACCTCCCGCACCTCGTCCTTGTAGAGGTCGCGCATCGGCTCGACGATGCCCTCGAAGTCCACGCGCTCGGGCAGGCCGCCGACGTTGTGGTGGCTCTTGATGGTGCCCTCGCTCTCGATGCGGTCCGGGTAGATGGTGCCCTGCACGAGGTAGTCGGCGTCGACCTCGCCGGCGACCGCCTCGAACTCCCGGATGAACTGCTCGCCGATGACGTGGCGCTTCTCCTCGGGGTCGGTGACCCCCGCGAGCGCGTCGAGGAAGCGGTCCTGCGCGTCGACGACGCGGAGGCTGTCCATGTAGTCGAAGACCTCCCGGATCTCCTCGGTCTCGCCCTTCCGCATCAGGCCCGTGTCCACGTAGACCGGCACGAGCTGGTCGCCGACCGCCTCGTACGCCAGGGCGGCCGCCGTCGAGGAGTCGACGCCGCCAGACAGCGCGATGATGGCGGTGCTGTCGCCGAGTTCCTCGCTGATTTCGGCTTTCGCGTCCGCGACGAACTCCTCGACGTCGACCATCAGTTCGTCACCCCCGCTTGGACGTCCGCGTCACCGCCGTCGCGGGCCTCCACGTCCGCGCGCTCCAGGACGGCGTCCAGCAGCCCGACGAACGGCGGGCTCGCCCGGGTCGGCCGCGACCGGAACTCGGGGTGGAACTGCGTCCCGAAGAAGAACGGGTGGTCGTCGTACTCCAGGATCTCCATGCGGTTGCCGGCCTCCCCGGAGAACGTCAGGCCGTCCTCGGTGAGGTCGTCGATGTACTCGGGGTTGACCTCGTAGCGGTGGCGGTGGCGCTCCGTGCAGGACGTCGACCCGTAGAGGTCGTGGGCGAGCGTCCCCGGCTCGATCTCGGTCTCGTGGGCGCCCAGCCGCATCGTGCCGCCGAGGTCCTCGAGGTCGTACTGCTCGGGCAGCAGGTCGATGACGGGGTACGGCGTGTCCTCGTCGATCTCCGTGGAGTGGGCGCCGTCCATCCCGAGGACGTCGCGGGCGTACTCGACGACCGCCAGCTGGAACCCCAGGCAGAGCCCGAGGAACGGCACGTCGTGCTCGCGGGCGTACTCGATGGCGCGGATCTTCCCCTCGGTGCCACGGGAGCCGAACCCGCCGGGGACGACGACGCCGTCGGCCTGCCGGAGGCGGTCGCGGTGCTCGTCGTTCATCTTCTCGGAGTCCACCCAGAGGACGTTCACGTCGACGCCGCGCTCCAGGCCCGCGTGCTTCAGCGCCTCGTGGATGCTCATGTAGGCGTCCTCGAGGGCGTACTTCCCGACGAGCGCGACGTCGACCTCGCCGGTGCGCTCCCGGGTGACGAGGTCGCGCCACTCCGTCGAGCGCTCGTCGGCGGGGAGCGCGTCGTCCCGCACGTCGAAGTGCTCCATCACGTACTCGTCGAGGCCCTCCTCCTCGACCATCAGGGGGACGTGGTAGACGTCCTCGACGTCCGGGTTCGAGAACACCGCCTCCGTGGGGACGTCGCAGAACAGCGCGATCTTCTCCTTGACGTCGGGCTCGAGGCGGTCCTCGCAGCGACCCACGATGACGTCCGGCTGGAGACCGATCGACCGGAGCTCCTTCACGGAGTGCTGGGTGGGCTTGGTCTTCTGTTCGCCGGTCTTCGAGTACGGGACGAGCGTGACGTGTGCGAACAGGATGTCCTCGTCGTCCTCCTCGTGGCTGAACTGCCTGAGCGCCTCGAGGTACGGCATCCCCTCGATGTCCCCGACGGTGCCGCCGATCTCGACGATGCAGACGTCGTTGCCCTCGGCGGCCTCACGGACGCGGCGCTTGATGTCGTCGGTGACGTGCGGGATGACCTGGACGGTCTTCCCGAGGTAGTCGCCGGCGCGCTCGCGCTCGATGACCTCCTGGTAGACCTTCCCCGTGGTGACGTTGTGGTCGGAGGTCATGTCCACGTCGAGGAACCGCTCGTAGTTCCCGAGGTCGAGGTCGACCTCGCCCCCGTCTTTCAGCACGTACACCTCGCCGTGCTGGTACGGGTTCATGGTGCCCGCGTCGACGTTCAGGTAGGGGTCGATCTTGACGGCGGTGACGTCGAAGCCCGCGTTCGAGAGAAGGCGCCCCAGGCTGGCGGCGGTGATGCCCTTCCCGAGTCCCGACATCACGCCGCCGGTGACGAACACGAACTTGCTCCCCAGTGACGGGTCGTATCCGGTCTCCGTCGGCATACTGACCGTGCGGCGGGCGTGGCAAAAACCGTTTCGGGACGCCCGCCGGCGCGCCAGCGAGTCGCACGCGCCGTCCTCTGCGTCCCGGGTTCGCGAGTCGCACGCGCCGTTTCCGCATCCGGGTTCGGCGGCGTCAGCAGGCGTCAGCGAGGAACGGGCCGACGGCCTCCGCGACGGCGTCCATCCGGCCGACGAAGAAGTGGTCCGCGGACAGCTCGACGACCTCGACGCCGCGGTCGCGGGCGGCGTCGACGACCGGCTCCCAGTCCGCGGTGTCGTCCCGCGTCGCGTACGCGACCAACAGCGGCGCGTCGACGTCGCCGAGGGCGTCCGCGGCGTTCAGCCCCGAGGACAGCTCCGCGGCGGGCGCGAGCAGCGCGACCGCGCAGAGGTCGACGTCGACCGTGGCGGCGGCGAGCGCGGCGATGGAGCCGCCGAAGCTGAACCCGAACAGCCCCACGCGGTCGTAGCGCTCGCCCGCCCACCGGACGGCGTTCCGGGCGTCCTCGCGCTCGCCGAGGCCCTCGTCCCAGTCGCCGTAGTCGAACCGCAGCGCCGCGACGCCCCGGTCCACGAGGTACTCGGCGACGGCGACGAGGCGGTCGTCGCCGCGGTGGCCGCGGTGCTGGGGGTGGGGCGGACACAGCACGACGCACGACGACGCCCCCCCGTCGGGCGAATCCAGCGTCGCCTCGACGTCGCGGCCGCCCGGCACCAGCACGGTCTCCTGTTGCATGCGCGGTGGTTGGCCACCGGGGGTCGTGTAGCCTGCGGTTGCGGCGAGCGCGGCCCCGGCGAGCGGGCACCGGCGGTCGCCGCTCGCGATGTCGCGGCCTCACTCCGGTCGGCCGCGCTCGCGGTGAAGATTATACGTCGCGAGCCCCAACCCGTGCGTATGGGTATCGTATCACGAATCTCGTACGCCGTCCGGTCGAAGCTCAACGCGGTGGTCCGGTCCGCCGAGGACCCGGCGGAGACGCTGGACTACTCGTACGAACGCCTCCGCGACCAGGTCCGGGACGTCGAGCAGGGGCTCGCGGACCTCACCGCACAGAAGAAGCGCCTCGAGGTGCAGCGCGAGCGCCTCGCCCAGAACGTCCAGAAGCACGACGACCAGGCGTGGGAGGCCGTCCAGCAGGGCCGGGACGACCTCGCGCGGCGCGCCCTCGAGAAGAAGCAGGCGAAACGCGACCAGGTCGCCGAGCTCGACGACCAGATCGCCCGGCTGGAGCGGACCCAGCGGGACCTCGAGGAGAAACGCGACGGCCTCGAGCGGAAGGTCGAGCAGTTCCGCACGAAGAAGGAGACGATGAAGGCGCGCCACGAGGCCGCCGAGGCCCAGACGCGCGCCTCGGAGGCCGTGACGGGGGTGGGCGACGACGAGGTCGCCCGCGCCGTCGAGCGCGCGACGGACCGCACCGAGGAGATGGAGGCCCGCGCCGCCGCGCTGGACGAACTCGGCGACCGCGGCGCCCTCGACGACCCGCTCTCCCAACAGGACAGCATCGACCGCGAACTCGCCGCGGAGCGCGGCGACGACGTCGAGGCGGAGCTGGCGGACCTCCGGGCGGAGGTCCGCGGCGAGGACGCCGAGGCGGTCGACGTCGACGTGGCGGGCCCGGAGCGCGAGGCCGACGACGCCGTCGAGACCACCGGCGACGTCCAGCGCGACGCCGTCGAGGACGTCCAGCGCGACGCCGTCGAGGACGTCGACGAGGAGGCCGTCGAGGAGGAACTCGAGGCCATCCGCGAGGAGGAACGCGCGTAAGCCGACGGTCCGGTCGTCCCGCCACCGCGGCCAGCGCGTCGAACTCGTCGGTCCGGTCGTCCCGCCACCGCGGCCAGCGCGTCGAACTCGTCGGTCCGGTCGTCCCGTCTGCGTGCGAGCGCGAACGCGCACGGCGGCAGTCGGCCGCCCCTGTTTTCCGTGGGGGCGTCGAAGTCCCGGTATGAGCGACCGGGAGGACCGACCCAGCGACCGGATGCGCGAGCGCGTGCCGCGCAGCAGCCGGTGGTTCTGGGTGGTGCTGGACGCGGACCGTCGCGCCGTCGCCGGCGGCGTGCTCGCGGTGGTCTTCGTGGTGCTGGTGGCGGCGGGGACGCTGCTGGACCCGGCCGCGTTCCAGCAGCTGACCGACGGCGACCCCCACGAGACGCTGTTCAACGCGCTCGTCGGCTCCACCATCACGGGCGTGACGCTCGTGCTGACGCTGAGCCAGCTCGTGCTCTCCCAGGAGCTCGGCGCGGTCGGCGACCAGCGCGAGCGGATGGAGGGCGCGATGCAGTTCCGGCAGGACACCGCCGACGCCGCCGACATGGACGTCGCGCCGACGGAGCCGTCGGCGTTCCTCCGGGGGCTCGTCGAGGCGACCCGGGAGGAGGCCGAGCGGCTGGACGACGCCGTCGACGCGGAGGCGGCCGAGGACGCGGTCGCGGCGTTCGTCGACAACCTCACGGGGAACGCCGACGCCGTCACCGAACAGCTCGAGGGCGCGCAGTTCGGCGACTTCGACGTGGTGTGGGCGGCCCTGAACTACAACTACTCCTGGAAGATCTACGCCGCCGAGCGCATCCGCTCGGAGTACGGCGACGACCTGAGCGAGGACGCCCACGACGCCCTCGAGGACCTCCTGGACACGCTGCGGCTGTTCGGGCCGGCGCGCGAGCACTTCAAGACGCTGTACTTCCAGTGGGAGCTCTCGGACCTCTCGCGGACGCTGCTGTACGCGGCGGTGCCGGCGCTCGCGGTGTCGGCGGCCGCGCTCCTGTTCCTGGAGCCGTCGGCGTACCCGGGCGCGACCCTCGGCGTGAACCACGCCGTGGTCGCGGTGAGCGCGGCGGCGACGGTGGCGGCGCTGCCGTTCGCGCTCCTGCTGGCGTACGTGCTCCGCATCGTCACCGTGACCAAGCGCACGCTCTCAATCGGGCCGTTCATCCTCCGGGAGACCGACCGCAGCGGCAGCGTCGAGTGGGACTGACCGACGCGGTGACGCCCTCGGCGGCCGGTCCGCGAGCGAACCTGTGGCGTTTTCAGTGCGGAGGGCGAACCCGCGGCCATGTCGCTGTCGGACGCCGTGGCGGCGGCCGTGTCGACGCCGCGGGACGCGCTCGCGGGCGTCGTCCGGGAGCTCCTCGACCCCCTGGCGGTGCGGCCCTCGCCGGGCGCGGCCCTCAGGACGGCGGCACGCGTCTGCACGCTCTTCCTCGGGCTGGCCGCCGTCGCGTGGACGAGCGGGCTCCCGTACGTCTTCCCGAGCCTCGGGCCGTCGGCGTACGCGCTGGCGGTGAGCCCGTCGGCGGCGTCGAGCAGCCCACAGCGCGTGGTCGGCGGCCACCTGGTCGGCCTCGCCGGCGGCCTCCTCGCGTACCACCTGCTCGCCCCGGGGCTCGCGGTCACCCACCTGCCGCCGGGGCTGACCGTCGAGAGCGCGCGGCTCGCCGCCAGCGCGACCCTCTCGGTCGGACTGACGAGCGCCGGGATGCTCGCGACTGACCTCCGCCACGCCCCGGCGTGTGCGACGACGCTCATCGTCAGCCTCGGCGTCCTCCCGGGCGTCCGGGAGGCCGCGGTCATCCTCTCGGCGGTCCTGGTGCTGGTCGGCGTCGACTACGCGACTCCCGGCTTCGGCGGCGTCCGGGACCCGCCGACGTAGCGGTCGCCGGCGGCGGCCCGGGGGGAACAGTTCAGTCCGCGACGAAGTCGGGTTCGGTGCGCTTCTCGCCGACCTCCGCCTCGAGGTGGTCGACGAACGTCGACAGGTCGACGCCGTTGCGCTCGTTCTCCCGGCGGTCGCGCACGGACACCGTGCCGGCGTCCTCCTCGTCGTCGCCGACGACGAGCATGTAGGGGACGTCGTCGTCGTGGGCCTGCTGGATCTTCCGGCCGACCGTCCAGTCGCGGTCCTCGACCTCGACGCGGTACCCGGAGAGCTCGTTCTTCACGCGGTGGGCGTACCCGAGGTTGTCGTCCGTCACGGGGAGGATGCGCACCTGCTCGGGCGCCAGCCACGTCGGGAACTTCCCGTCGTAGTGCTCGATGAGCACCATGAAGAACCGCTCGTAGCTCCCGTAGAGCGCGCGGTGGATCATCACGGGCTGGTGGGCCTCGTTGTCCGAGCCCGTGTACTCCAGCTCGAAGCGCTCGGGCATGTTGAAGTCCAGCTGGACCGTCGGGCCGTCCCACGTCCGGCCGAGCGCGTCCTCGAACGCGAAGTCGATCTTCGGGCCGTAGAACGCGCCGTCGCCGGGCTCGAGGTCGTACTCGACGCCCTGTGCCTCGAGGACGTCCCGGAGCTGGGACTCGGACTTCTCCCAGATCTCGTCGCTGCCGACGGACTTCTCGGGGCGGGTCGCGAGCGCGACCTCGTAGTCGAGGTCGAACGTGTCCAGCACCTCGAAGATGAGGTCCATGATGCGGCGGACCTCCTCCTCGATCTGGTCGGCGCGCGCGAACACGTGGCCGTCGTCGATGGTGAACGCCCACACCCTGGAGAGCCCGGAGAGCTCGCCGCGCTGCTCGCGGCGGTACACCTTCCCGTCCTCGAAGTACCGCACGGGGAGGTCGCGGTAGCTCCACGAGGACTGGTCGAAGATGGTGGCGTGGCCCGGGCAGTTCATCGGCTTCAGGCCGTACTCCTCGTCGTTGACGTCGAGGAGGAACATGTCGTCGACGTAGTTGTCGTAGTGCCCGGACTGCTTCCAGAGCTCCGTCCGGAAGAGGTGCGGCGTCTCCACTTCCTCGTAGCCCATCTCGCGGTTGAGGCCGTGGACGTACTCCGAGAGCTCCCGGAGCACCGTCTTCCCGGCGGGGTGGTACAGCGGGAGCCCGGGGCCCGTGACGTCCGGGATGGAGAACAGGTCCATCTCCGAGCCGAGCTTCCGGTGGTCGCGCTCCTTGGCTTCCTCGCGTCGCTCGAGGTACTCCTCGAGTTCGTCCTGCGTGGGGAACGCGGTGCCGTACACGCGGGTGAGCGTCTCGCGGTCCTCGTCGCCCCGCCAGTACGCCGCCGACGTCTCCAGCACCTCGAAGCCGCCGATCTCGCCCGTCGAGTCGACGTGCGGGCCCCGGCAGAGGTCCTCGAAGCCGTCCTGCCTGTAGAAGCTCACGGGGTCCTCGCCGGCCGCCTCCGTCTCGAGGATCTCGCGCTTGAAGGGGTTGTCCGCGTACTTCTCGCGGGCCGCCTCGCGGTCGTACTCGACGCGCTCGACGTCGTAGTCCGCGTCGATGATCTCCTCGGCCTCGTCCTGGATGGCGGCGAGGTCCTCGGCGTCCAGCTCGACGTCCGCGACGTCGTAGTAGAACCCCTCCTCCGTGTACGGGCCGATGGTGAGTTTCGCGTCGGGGTGGTGGCGGAGGATGGCCTGCGCGAGGACGTGGGCCGCCGTGTGGCGGAGCGCGTCGAGGTACTCGTCGCTGTCCGCGGTGACGATCTCGATCTCGCAGTCCTCGGTGATCGGCGCCTCCTTCGCGACGAGTTCGCCGTCGACCTTCCCGGCGACTGTGTCACGGCCGAGGCCGGGCCCGATTTCGTGCGCTACGTCCTCGACCGTCGCCCCGGACTCGACGTCCAGTGTGGAGCCGTCCGGGAGCGTCACAGTGACGGAACTCATGCTCGTCGTTGTTTCGCCCGGAGGCACCCATAAGCCTGTTGAGACGGTGCGACCACGTGACAGACCGCCGGAAGGCTGAAGGCCAGCGGGACGCGGTGTCTCGACGGTGGCCGGGACGCGGCGTCTCACTCCATGAGCGTGCGGTGCGCGGCGACGTAGTCGTACGTGCCGCCGAGCACGGCGCCGTAGACGAGGTACGACACCAGCGCGGCGGCGAGCAGGCCGGCGTTCCCCGCCAGCGACCCGCTCCCGAAGCTGACGCCGTACACCACGGTGACCGCGTACCCGGCCCAGAGCACGAGCGTGAACGTGACGCCGTGGGCGACGCCGGACTCGCCGGGGAGCGCCCACGTCCACGCGGCGAAGACCAGCGGCCACGCGACGACGAACAGCGCGAGGAACGCGAGCGCGGTGAGCGCCACCGCGGCCGGCGAGTTCAGCGCGCAGTACGGCGGCCCGCCGATCGCACAGAGCCCCGCGATCGTCGAGAACACGAACAGCCGCGTGCCGCCGACCACCACGCCGGTGACGACCAGCGCGACGACGAACGCTCCGGTCGCGGCGACGCCCGCGACGAAGGTGCTACGCAGCGGGTCCATGTCTCCGGCGACGCCCGCCACGCGGAAAGTTACGACCGGCCTACGTCCGAGAAACCCGTGGTTTACGCCTCGCGAGCGCCGGTCCCCGGCCGGTCGAGGGCCTCGAGGTCGACGCGGCCGGCGGGCATCGGCACGCCCTCGAAGTCGTCGCGGTCCAGCAGCAGCGACCCGTCGAGGTCCGCGTAGTCCAGCAGGGGCGCGAGGTGGCAGGCGGCGGCGATGGACGCGTTCGACTCGGCCATGCAGCCGCACATCACCTCGAGGCCGTGCGCGCGAGCGGTGTGAATCAGGCGTCTCGCCTCGCGGAGGCCGCCGGTCTTCATGAGCTTGAGGTTCGCGATGTCGCACTTGTCAGCGATCTTCGGGACGTCGCTGGCGACGACGCAGGACTCGTCGGCGGCGATCGGGAGCCGCGACCGCTCGTAGACGTACCGCAGGCCCTGCGTGTTCTCCGCGGGCACCGGCTGTTCGACGAACTCGACGCCGTAGTCCTCGAGCCACTCGATGTGCCGCACCGCCTCCTTCGGCGTCCACGCCTCGTTGGCGTCCACGCGGATGGTGGCGTCCGGCGCCGCCTCCCTGACCGTCGAGAGCAGCTCCTCGTCCCGGCTCGTGCCGAGTTTCACCTTCAGCGTGCCGTAGCCGCGGTCGACGGCCTCCAGGGTCTTCTCGCGCATCGTCTCCGCGTCGTCGATGCCGATGGTGTACGACGTGTCGACGGACTGGGCGGGGTCCAGTCCCCAGTACTCGTACAGCGGGAGGCCGGCGCGCTTCGCGAGCAGGTCGTGGACGGCGATGCTGACCGCGGTCCGCGCCGAGGGGTTGTCCTCGACGACCCGCCGCATCCCGGCCTCGATGCGCTGGGCGTTCGAGAGGTCGTCGACGCGCTCGACGACCTCGAGCAGGTCCGGCATGACGGCCTCGACGGTCGCGGCCGTCTCGCCGTAGTGCGCGGACGGCCCGGCGGCGCCGACGCCGACGATGCCGTCGTCGTCCTCGACGCGCACGACGACCGTCGCCGCGGTCTCCTGGGTGCCCCGGGAGATGGTGAACGGGTACTCGAGGGGGAACTCGCGGCGCTCGAAGGTCGCCTTCATCGAATCACCTCCACGACGCTGCCGGGGTCGAAGCGAACGGGGTCGTCGGCGGGCGCGCCGATGGCGTCCGCGAAGTCGGCGATGGCCTCCCTCGCGTCGTCGTCCGCGTCGACGCCGCGCGTGTTCAGCATGCCGCCCACCACGTCGGCCTCCTTCACGGGCGCCGCGAACGCCTCGTAGCGGTCGACGAACGACGCGACCGGCGGCAGGGCCTGGTCGTAGCCGTGCACCGACTCGCGGCCGTGCTCGTGGCAGAGCACGAGGTGGTCGGGCATCGCGCCGTGGAGGATGCTCGCGGTGACGCCCGAGTACGCGGGGTGGACGAGGCTCGCCTGCCCCTCCACGAACACGTAGTCGTGGTCGGCGCCCGCGTCCAGCACCATGTCCTCGACGGCGCCGGCCGCGAAGTCCGAGACGACGCGGTCGACAGGGATGTCCTCGCCCTCGATGAGGATGCCCGTCTGCCCCGTCGCGACGAACGCCGCGTCCAGGCCCTCCTCGCGGGCGTACTCGTACATCTCGCGGGTCGCGGTCATCTTCCCGACCGAGCAGTCCGTGCCCACGGTGGCGACGACGGTGGCGTCGACGCTGTCCGCGACGCCGTCCGCGACGCCGAGGTCGGCGGGCGGCTTCCGGACGTCCCAGAGCTCGCAGCCGTGCTCGGCCGCGAGCGAAGCGAACTCCTCGTCGTCCTCGAGGAAGTAGTGGAGGCCGGCGTAGACGTCGCAGCCGCGCTCGAGGGCGTTCCGGACGTCCGGCCGCCAGGACTCCTCGAACGCGCCGCCGATGGGCGCGATGCCGATTACGAGCGCGTCCACGTCCGCGTCGACGTCGCTCATCGACGCGACCACGGGCGCGTCCTGGACGTCCGCGACGTGGTCGTGGACGCGCGTGCCGTCGTTGTCCCGGTCGAGCACCGCGACCACGTCGTAGTCGGCGTACCGGAGCACGCCGACCGCGGTCTTCGCGCGGTCCGGGAACTGCTCGTGTGCGAGGAGTGCGACCTTCATACGAGTCCGGAGGCCGCCGCCGGCCTTAAACCTCCGTCCGGTGGCAATCCGGGGGCGGCGCGGTCGCTCCGCACGCCGAAAGTCGTCCCTGACTACAGCAGCGACGGCGGCACTGTCCTACAGCAGCGACAGCGGCACCGTCCAGAAGTCCTCGTGGGCGTGCGCGAGCGCGTCCTCGGGGTCGCCGGTCGCGTCGACGGCGGCCGTGGCGTCGGCGTCGAACTCGTCCAGCAGGGTCTCCTCGCCGACGACGAAGGTGTGCTCGGCGTCCACCTCGGCGAGCGCGTCCTGGCAGTCGTCGAGGTGTTCGCGGATCTGGCTGTCGCGGCGGCGCTCGAAGCGGTCCTGGCTGAACCCGCCCTTCGAGTGCTTGCCCTTCACGTCGCTGGTGAACCCCTCGAAGGCGACGCGCTCCGGGCGGCCGTCCGCGTCCGTCTCGTAGGCGCCGACCGCGAACAGGTCCGCGCGAACGACGGCGAGCGCGTACCGGCCGGTGGGCGCGAGCCACTCGCGCTCGACGCGTACCGCCTCCCCCCACTTGCAGAACGCCTCCGGGGGGTTCGGGGGGCGCAGCGCCGCCGACAGCAGGCCGTCGCGGTCGCGGACGACGAGACAGGGCGCCGCGCGCTCGACGAGCGGCGCGCGGTCGCCGAACGCCGCCCGGACCGCCTCGGGCGGGTCGTCCGGGACGTACGCCGTCAGCACGCCCTCCTCGGCGGACTCGACGCTCGCCAGGAGCGCGAGCACGCGCTCGACGCCGTCGGCGCGGAGGTCGCGGCGGCCGCGGAAGTCGGCCTCGCCGTCCGCGTCGCCGGAGAGGCGGTCGACGCGGTCCCGGAGCTCAGTGACCCTGTCCTCCAGTTCGTTCACGCGCTCCTCCGCGTCCTGTCGCTTCCGGACGGCCTCGCGGCGGCGCTCGCCCTCCGCGTCCAGCTGCGCGCGCAGGGACTCCTTCTCGTCCTCCAGGTCCTCGATGCGCGCTTTCAGCTCCGCGCGCCCGAGGAGTTCGTCCAGCATGCCTGCACGGCGGCCCGCCGCGTGCTTAGGCGTTTGGGGTCGCGGCGGACTCCCCAGGGGGCCGCCCGACCGCGTTCAGGGTGCGAGCACGCGCGCGAGCACTCGCGGTCGGAGCAGCGACGTCGGCGGCACCTCCATGCTGATGACGCGGCCGTACGCGGTCGCGACCGCGCCGTCGTCGTGGGCCGTCTCGACGACCCGGGCGACGTACCGGTCGAACAGCCGCGCGCCCGGCGAGCGCGCGCCCTCGGTCTGCTCGTACGCGAGGTCGGCGGTCGTCGCCATCAGCCACGCGACGTCCACCACGTCGCTCGCGCGGTCGAAGAACCGCCGCGGCAGGTCCGCGAGGCCGCCGTCGGCGAGCGCGCGGTGGAGTGCGAGCGCCTCGAGACAGCCGACGGACATCCCCTGGCCGTAGACGGGGTTGAAGCTCGCGACCGCGTCCCCCACGACGACGAGGCCGTCCGGGTGGTCGGCGAGGGCCTCGTAGCGCCGCCGCCGGTTCGAGGGGAACGGGTAGTGGGCGGCGCCGTCGCCGACGACGCGGCGGTCCTCGAGGACGGCGGCGACGTCGTCGACGGGCAGGCTCGCCGCGAACTCGCGGAGGCCGTCGAGGTCCGTCGGCGGGTCGTCGCCGTGCACGCCCTGCATCGTGACCAGCCACCGGTCGCCCTCGACCGGGAACGCGCCGCCGCCCCTCGTGCGCGGCGGCGACGGCGGCACGAAGAACGCGCGCCGGTCGTCGCGCGGCCGCTCGACCACGGCGGTGCTGTACGAGACGTCCACCGCGACCGTCTCCTCGGGCGGCGCCCCGTAGCCGTGGTCGGCGAGCCACTCGGGCGTCGCGGACGTCCGGCCGGTCGCGTCCACGACGAGGTCCGCGGCCACCTGCTCGCGGTCGCCGTCGCCGCCGCGCACGACGACGCCCGCCACCGCCGCGGCGTCGTCGTCCGCGAGGTACGTCACGAACTGGGTGTCGTCGCGGACGGTCACGCCGTCGCGGGCGGCGACGCGGCGGCGGACGGTCGCCTCGAACAGCGGCCTGCTCGCCGCGTACATCACCTTGGGCTCGGGGCCGGTCGCGAGGTAGTCGCCGCCCTCGTAGTGCACGAGGTCCTTCGTCCAGTCGAGCATCAGGCCGCCGCCCGCGACGAGGTCCTCGCCGTACCCCGGGAAGAGGTCCTCGAGGGTCGCGCGCCCGGCTTCGAGGAGGACGTGGGGCTGGCGGGACTGCGGGACGCCGCGGCGCTGTTCGGGGCCGTCGGGCAGGCGGTCGCGCTCGACGACGGTCACGCGGTCGAAGGCGTCCGCGAGCGCTCGCGCGGCGACGAGGCCGCTGACGCTCGCGCCGACGACGACGGCGTGCTCGCCGACGCGGCCGGCGGCTGTCGGGTCGTAGCGTGGAACTGTCCGGAGCGTCACGCGAGTGTCTCTCGTTGCGTGACGCTGTCGCCGCCCGGTGTTAAGCGTTCCCGAGTGGTCCGCCGCGGCGCGCAGTGAAACGTACCGTGCGGTCGGTCGCGGTGCGGTGTCGAGTCCGCCACGCCGATACGTTGTCGCGTCGGCTGCGCCGATTCGGTGCCGCCTACACCGCGCCGATGTCGAGCAGGCGCGCGGCGTGCTCGCGCTTCGCGAGCAGCACCTCCTCGAGGGACGGCGGGTTGTCGACGGACGCGGACTCGAGGACGTCCTCCGGGACGGCGAGCGTCCGCTCGGGGACGTCGTCCTCGCCGTCGACGGCGAGGTGCGAGGAGCCGAGTTTCATCACGAGCGGGAGGTCGGTGCGGACGATGGCGTCGTCGTCGCCGGTGTACAGTTGCTCGTTGACCCGCTCGTGGTGGCGGCTGTTGATGGCGGCGCGCTCGCCGGCCGTCGGTTCGACGTACAGCCGTCCGAGGTAGTAGCCGCTGGAGAACGCCTCGAACATGTGTGTGAACCTTTACCACGACACTACATAAGCGCTGCGCCCAACCCTTAAGCCGTCGCGCAGTTCCACCGGCGCGGGACCCGGCCGCGTCGCCCCGGAGAGCAGACACCCTTATCCCGGCGCGCCGCTAACTCCGGGTGAAGACACGATGGACTCGGGGGCACTGCTCGACATCCTCGGCAACGAGAACCGGCGCCGCATCCTCCGACTGCTCGCGCGCAAACCCTGTTACGTCACGGAGATCTCGGAGTACATCGGCGTCAGCCCCAAGGCCGTCATCGACCACCTCCGCCAGCTCGAGGAGGCCGGCCTCGTCGAGTCCCGGGTCGACGACCAGCGACGGAAGTACTTCCACATCGCCGAGAACCTCCGCCTCGAGGTGCGGCTGTCCCCGTTCGACTTCGGCGCGAAGTCCGCGTACCCAGCCAGCGCCGACCTCGACCTCGCGCGCTGCCAGCACGTCTCCATCCGCGTCCAGCAGGACCGCGAGGACGACGTCGCCGACCTCGCCGCCCGCCTCCAGGAGCTGAAGGACCTCGAGCGGGAGCTCTCGCTCGCCCAGCGCTGGGTCCAGGGCCGCCTGGCGGACGTCCGCGGCCGTCTGGGGGACGCGGTCGGCGACGGCCACGAGCGCCTGTACGCGGACGTGCTCGCCGCGCTCGCGGACGGCGACGGCACCGTCCCCGAACTCGCGGCCTCACTGGACGCCCCGGAGCCGCTCCTGGAGGGCGTCCTGGAGACGCTGCGCGAGCAGGGCGTCGTCGCGCGCCGGAACGGCGAGTGGCACATCCCCGAGTAGCCGCCGCGCCGCCGACACCCAGGGGGCGGGCCGAGTAGCAACCTTTTCCACCGCGGCCGGGGAACGTTCCCCCATGACAGCAGACACCGGCGACCGGGTGCGCGTCGAGCGCGACGGCACCACCCACGAGGGCGTGCTGTTGCCGTCGGCGTCGCCCGACCACCTCGTCGTGAAACTCGACTCGGGGTACAACGTCGGCGTCGACCGCGACGCCGCCGACGTCGACGTGCTCGAACGCGGCGTCTACGACGTCGAGGCGGAGGACGGCGAGGGCGCCGCCTCCGAGGTCGAGTTCGACGACGACCTGCCGACGGTCGCGCTCATCTCCACGGGCGGCACCATCGCCTCCACGGTCGACTACCGGACCGGCGCGGTGACCGCGCAGTTCGACGCCGAGGACGTGCTGCGCGCGGTGCCGGACCTCGCCGGCCGCGCGAACTACCGCGGCCGCGTCGTCGCGAACATCCTCTCGGAGAACATGGAGCCGCCCATCTGGCAGGACCTCGCCGCGGCGGTCCACGAGGAGATCGAGGCGGGCGCGGACGGCGTCGTCGTGATGCACGGCACGGACACGATGCAGTACTCCGCGAGCGCGCTCTCGTTCATGCTGGACGCGCCCGTTCCGGTCGTGTTCACGGGCAGCCAGCGCTCGGCGGACCGGCCGTCCTCGGACAACGTGATGAACGCCGTCTGCGCGGTGGAGGCCGCCAAGAGCGACGCCAGCGAGGTCATGGTCTGCATGCACGCCTCCGAGAGCGACGACCGGTGTGCGCTCCACCGCGGCACGCGCGTCCGGAAGAACCACACGAGCCGCCGGGACGCCTTCGAGACGGTGGGCGCGCGGCCGCTCGGGTACGTCGACTACGACGAGGCCAGCGAGGCCGCCACCGCCGAGGCGCGCGGCGTCACCTACCGCAGGGACCACGCCGAGCGCGGTGCGAGGGCCCTCGACATCAGCCCCGACCTCGACTCGGACGTCGAACTCCTGAAGTTCACGCCCGGCGTGGACGAGGCGTTCTTCGACGTCTGCGAGGGCAAGAGCGGCGTCGTGATCGAGGGGACCGGCCTCGGCCACGTCCACACGGACTTCATCGACCGGATCGAGGCCCTCGTCGCCGACGGCACGACGGTCGTGATGACCAGCCAGTGCCTCGAGGGCCGCGTCTGCGACCGCGTCTACGACACCGGCCGGGACCTCCTCGACGCCGGCGTCGTCGAGGGCGAGGACATGCTGCCCGGCACGGCGAAGGTGAAGCTGATGTGGGCGCTCGCGAACGCGGACAACCCCGGCGACGCGATGCGGCGGCCGCTCGCCGGCGAACTGACCGACCGCTCGACCCCCTGGAACTGATGGCCCAGCAGGACCTCCGCGTGCGGCAGGCCGAACTGGCCGACTACGAGGACGTGGCGGCGTTCACGCGGGACACGTGGGCGGACCGCCGCGAGAG
This sequence comes from Halobacterium yunchengense, assembly GCF_037031165.1. Lineage (NCBI taxonomy): Archaea > Methanobacteriati > Methanobacteriota > Halobacteria > Halobacteriales > Halobacteriaceae > Halobacterium > Halobacterium yunchengense. Next base: position 420,706 of record NZ_JAYEZL010000002.1, read on the forward strand.
CGGCGACTACGTCCCGCGCGTCTTCGAGGACTGGGTCGAGAGCGACGGCCCGCGCCAGCGCACGTTCGTCGTCGACGCCGGCGACGATATCGCCGGCCTCGCGCAGTTCGTGCTGCTGTCCGACCACGAGGCGTGGGCCCAGGGGATGCGCGCGAACCCCGACTACCGCGGCCGCGGCGTCGGCCGACGGCTGGCGCACGCCGGCTTCGACTGGGCGCGCGAGCGGGGCGCCACCGTCGCCCGGAACATGGTGTTCTCGTGGAACGTGATGGGGCTCGGGCACTCCCGGGCGGTCGGCTTCGAGCCGGCGACCGAGTTCCGGTGGGTCCACCCCGACCCGGACGCGGACGCGACCCCGGGCCGCGAGGTCACCGGCGACGTGAACGCGGCGTGGCGGTACTGGCAGGCGTCGACGGCGCGGGACCGCCTCCGCGGACTCGCGCTCGACACCGGCGAGTCGTGGGCGCTCGCCGAACTCACCCGGGACCGCCTCGCCGCCGCGCGCGAGGAGCGCGACGGCCTGCTCGTCCTGCAGGACGAGGCCGAGGGCACGGTCGGGTTCGCGTTCCGCGCGCGCACCGACGACCGCGAGGGCGACGACGGCGTCGAGCGGACGCACGCCGAGTACGGCGTCGCCGCGTGGGACGGCCGGAGCGCCGCGGCCGACCTCCTCGCCGCGGTCAGCGCTGACGCCGCGAGCGTCGGCGCCGACGCGACGCGCGTCCTGATTCCGGAGGCAGTGGACGCGGTCAGCGACGTCGCCGTCACGCGCACGGAGATCGGCGACGAACCCGACTTCGTGATGGCCGCGGACCTCACCAGCGACTACCGCGGTCGGTGACGCGGTCCGCCGCCGGCCGGCGGCACCGTCCGCGACCGACCGAACCGTTTTCACACCGGGCGGAGTAGGGCCGGCATCCGGATGCGCGGCATCACCGACGTCCCGTCCAGCGTCGACGACCTGACGCGCCGGCAGCGCCTCGTCCTCGTCTTCCTCGCCGGCATCACGTCCGTCGTCCTCGTGTACACGGGCGTCTACTACTGGGGGATGGCGGTCCTCGAGGGGCGGCCGCGCACGCCGTTCCAGGCGCTGAACACGGTCATCGAGACGCTGACGACGACGGGGTTCGGCGCGGACTCGCCGTGGCAGTCCCCGTGGATGAACCTCCTGGTCGCGGCGATGCAGGTGACCGGCGTCGCCATGGGGTTCGTGACGCTGCGCGTGCTCGTCATCCCGCTGTTCGAGCGCACGCCCATCCACCTCGACGACCGCCTCACGCCCAAGGACGACCACGTCGTCGTCGCGGAGTACCGGCGGGACACGGGCGTGTTGCTCGACGAGCTGGAGGAGCTGGGCGTCGACTACGTGCTCGTGGAGTCCGACGTCGAGGAGGCCAAACAGCTCTCCGACGACGGCTACCAGGTCATCGACGGCGACCCGGCGGACCGCGCGGACCTCGAACGCGCGTCCATCCGGAAGGCGTCGGTGCTCATCACGGACGCCGGCGAGGAGACCGCCAGCGTCGTGCTCACCGCCCTGGAGCTGAACGAGGCCCTCCGCGTGGTGAGCTTCACGCCGTCGACGCGCCGGAAGGCCGCGCTCGCGGAGGTCGGCGTCGACCGCAGCGTCGCGCCGCACGCGCTCATCGGCGAGCGCCTCGCGGCGAAGGCGACCACGCCCGTGGTCGCGCCGGGCGACGTCGGCGGCGACGAGGTGGTCGTCCGCGAGATTCTCGTGCGCCGCGACAGCGAACTCCACGGCGTCCGCGTCGGGTCGTCCCCGCTCGCGCGCCACCCGGAGCTGACGCTGGTCGCCGGCTGGTTCGACGGCGACCTCCGCGTGCCGCCGTCCCCGGACGACCGGCTCACGTCGAACACCGTGCTCGTGGTCGCCGGCCCGGAGCGCGTCGTCGAGGAGGCCGCGAGCGAGGCCGCGGGCGTCCGGCGGCCGCGGGCGCGCGACCACTCGCGGGTCGTCGTCGCCGGGCTCGGCGAGGGCGGCCGGGCGGCCGTGGCGACGCTCGGCGACGCCGCGGTGACGACCGTCGACCCGGTCGAGGCGGCCGACCCGGACGTCGTCGGCGACGCCACCGAACCGGAGACCCTGGAGGCGGCCGGCATCCAGGACGCGTCCGCGCTCGTCGTCACGGTCGACGACGACGCCACCGCGCTGTTGACGGTGGCGCTCGCGCGCTCGATGAGCGACGACGTGGAGATCCTCGCGCGCGTCACGGACCACGAGAAGACGTCCGCGGCGTTCCGCGCGGGCGCCGACTACGCGCTGTCCGTCCAGCGCGTGAGCGCTCGCCTCGTCGCCGCCGAGGTCCACGGCGAGCGCGTGATGGACCCCGTCAACCAGATCCGGCTCGTCCGGGCCGCCGCCGACCCGTTCGTCGGCCAGCGGGTCGGCGACGCCGGCGACCCCGACGAGGACTGGACGGTCGTCGGCGTCGCGCGGAACGGCGACGTGCTCACCGGCGACGACACCGTCGTCGAGGCCACCGACGAGGTGTTCGTCGCCGGCAGCGACCGCGCCATCCAGCGCTTCGAGAAGCGGACCGACTGAGCGAACGGATCTCGCCCGCTCAGCGCCGCCGCGCCGGGTCCGCGGCGTAGTCGGCGACGCCCGGGTAGTCGCTGACGACGCCGTCGACGCCCGCGTCGTGGCACGCGACCGCGTCCGCCCAGCCGGTGACGGTCCACGCGTTCACGCTGCGGCCGTCGCGGTGCGCGTGGTCGACGACGTCCCCGCTCACGCCGTCGACGGGCGCGTGGAGCGCGCGACAGTCGAACTCGCTGGCGCGAGTCAGCCCCCGGTCCGGGTCGAGGCAGAGCGCCGCGCGCGGCGTCCCGGGCGCGACCTCCTGGGCGGCCTCGAGCGCGCCGTCGAAGAACGACGAGTAGACGACGGGCGCCTCGCAGTCCGCCAGCGCCGCGTCCACGGCCTCGACGAACGGCCGCCACGCCGAGACGTTCGGACCGTCGAGGCCGAGGCGCGCGTCCTCGCTGCCCGGCGTCTTCAGTTCCACGTGGAACTCCACGCCCGGCGGCACGAGGTCGGCGACAGCGGCGAGCGTCGGCACGCCCTCGCCGCTCCCGAGGACGGACGCGTCGGCGAGGACGTCCGGGCTGGCGTCCCACACGAACCCGGACAGGTCCGTGACGCCCCGGGAGTCGCCGTCGCCGTCCAGGCGGTGGTCGTGGAAGACGACGGGCGTGCCGTCGCCGGCCGGCTGGACGTCGACCTCGACGCCGTCGGCGCGCTCGCGGGCGACGCGGACCGCGGCCGCGGTGTTCTCGGGCGCGACGCCCGCGAACCCCCGGTGGGCGACGGTGAACATCAGCCGCCGCTCACCGGCGGGAAGATGGCGAGCTCGTCGCCCTCGTCCAGTTCCGTGCCCATGCCGTCCAGCCGACGGACGTTCTCGCCGTTCCGCAGGACGTTGATGTGCTCGCGGACGTCGCCGTCGTCGTCGAGCACGCGGTCTGCCAGCGCCGGCCGGCCGTCCAGCAGCGCGTCCAGCGCGTCCCCGACCGTCTCGCCCGGGTCGACGTCCACCTCGACGCGGCGGTCGCCGCCGACCTCCGCGAGGTCCGCGAACAGCTTCCACTCCATGCGCGTCACTCGGCGGTCCCGCCTCAAAGGTGCTACGGGGCCGGCGGGGCGGTCACTCCGCGCGCTCCGACGGCGCCGCGTCCCCCTCCCCGCCGGCGGCCGCCGCGTCCAGCCGGCGGGCGGCGTCCGGCCGCGCGACCACGTACAGCGTGTCGCCCGCCGCGAGCGACCGCACGTGCGTGGGGATCGCGTCGACGCCGTCGGCCGACCGCACCGCGACGACCGTCCCCTCGACGGCCGCGACGGTCGCGCCGTCCAGCGCGCTGCCGGCCGCCACCGTGACGACCGCCATCGTCTCGTCGGCGGTCCGCAGCAGGGACGCGAACTGGCGGTCCGCGCCGGGCTCGTACGGCAGCGTCACCAGCCGGTAGTCCCCGCCCGCGACCGCGTCGGCGTCGACCTCGTCCAGCGACAGCGTCACCGTGTCGTCGTGGGTCGCGCGGACCTCCGCGGTCGTCACGCGCTCGGGCGACTCGCCGCCCGTCCGCCAGACCTGCACGAGGTCGCCGGGCCCGGCGGCGTTCGGCGGGTCCGCGCGCACCGCGACGGCGGCCGTGCCGGGCGGCAGCGTCGGCCCGACGCCGGCGGTGCGGCTGCCGAGCGCGAGGTACTCCACGCTCCCGTCGTCGGCGAGCTCGACGTCGACGTACCCGACCTCGTAGTCGTCTTTCAGCCGCGTGACCACGCGGTCCCGGAGCTCCGAGACGGTGAGCCGGCGCGGGAAGATGAGCGTCTTCCCCGCGAGCTCGGCTTTCACGTCGTCGGCGACCGGGTCGTACCCCTCGATGTCCTCGATGTTCTCGGGGAGCTCCACGACGAGCGCGCGCCCCACGGTCTTCACGAGGCGGCCGACCTCGCCCTCCAGTTCCTTCGTGCCGGTCGCGGCGAGCACCTGCACGCCGACGCGGTCGCCGGCGCGGTTCGCCGCGGGCGCGAGCAGAGACGCCGCACCGAACGCCGCGAGGTTGAACGCCACCTCCTCGGGCGCCAGCGCGTCCACCTCGCCGACGATGGCCTGCCCGAGCGCGACGCGCGTGTTCAGGTAGAACGCGACCACGGAGACGTCGACGAGCAACGCGAGGCCGACCGGGAGCTGCTGGCGGAAGTACCAGCGGAACGCCGCCGCGAGCGCCGTCACCACGCCGCCCGCGACCAGCAGCACGCCGCCGGCCTCGGCGACCGCCTGCATCGACACCATCAGCGCGCCACCTCCTCGAAGGCGTCCAGGGCCGCCCGCGGCCCCGCGACGAAGACGTCGTCGCCGCCGTGCAGGGCGACGCCGCCGCCCGGCGCGACCGTCCAGTCGCCCTCGCGGCGGACCGCCAGCACCGCCACGCCGTACTCCTCCCGGACGCGCGCCTCCGCGAGCGTCCGGTCGACGACCGGCGCGTCCGCGCCGAGGGTCAGCCGACGGACGCGCTGGCCGCCGCGGCGCAGCAGCCCCAGGAGCTCGTACTCGCGGCGCGTCCCCCGCGCCTGCACGACCAGCCGCGGCGACGTCGCCGTCAACAGCGCCTCCGCCTCGGCGCGGTCGACGGCCACCGTCACGCGCCCCTCGCCGCCCGTCGTCGTCGGCGCCGCGGGCGCCGCCGCCGCGGCGCCGTCCTCCGGCTCGCCGCCGTCCGGCGCCGCGGCGGGTTCGTCGTCGGCCGTCTTCCTCGCGCCGCCGGACTTCGCGGACACCACCGTGCCCACCACGCGCCCCTCGCCGGTCAGCACCGCCACCTCGTCGCCGCGCGCGACGCCGGTGGGCACGAGCGCGGACACGGACACCGCGCGCTTCCCGGGCGGCGTGCGCTTCGAGACGCCCGCCGCCGGCGGCGCCGCGGACACCGTCGCGCGGCCGCGCTCGTCGATGGTGACGGCCGCCTCCTGGACGTCGAACTCCGAGCGCAGGCGGTCGACGAACCGCTTCTCGAGCTCCGAGAGCGGGAGGTCAGCGGGGAACCGCCACTCCGCCGCCCGGACGTCCGCCCGCAGCGACTCCGGCAGCGGCGGGTACCCCTCGAGGTCGCGGACCGCGCCCGCCACCGACACCGCGACCTCGTTGCGGCCGCCGACGAACTCGACGACGTCCGCGTTCAGCGTGCGCTCGCGCAGCCGCCGCAGGCTGACGCGCCGCGGCAGCGACCCCCCGAGCCGGTCGCCGACCGCGTGCGTGTAGAACGTCAACAGGGACACCACGAGCAGCGCGACGATGAGCGTCGTGGAGTTCGCGGCCTGCGTGATGGTCGGGTCCGCGAACGCGAGCAGGCCGCCGTTCACGCCCGCGAGCGCGACGCCGAGCACGACCACGCCGAACGCCGGGATGGACAGCCCCGTCACGTACCGGAACAGGAACCCGAACCCGAAGGCCACCAGCGCCGGGATCACGCCCGCGAGCAGCCCAAGGTAGACGCCCTGCAGCGCCTGCACGGGTGCGGAGGTCATACCGGCGTGGACTCGCGCCCCCTCCAAAACCCTACCGCCGCCGGCGGTCGGCGTGGCGAGCGTCGGTGGCGACGGTCCGTGGCGGCTCGCGTGGGGCAGGAGGCGTCGTTGCCGTTAAGGCGACCGCCGCCGCGCGTGCAGGTATGGACCTGCCGGGCGCCGAGCGCGTGACGGGACGGGCAGCGGTCGCGCTCACGCTCGCCGTCGCCGCGCTCTCGGTCGCCGTCGGCATCCTCGGCATCGTCGACCCCACCGCGAGCTTCGGGCCGCTCGCGCGGTACATCCCGCCGGCCGTCAGCCAGGTCGCGGGCTTCACCGGCGCGCTCACCGGCTTCCTGATGGTGATGAGCGCGTTCGGGCTGCGCCGCGGCCTCCGGGTCGCGTGGTACTCGACGCTCGTGTTGCTGCCGGTGACGCTGCTCCAGGGGCTCGTGCAGGCGACGCCGTACTCGGTGCCGCTGGTCGTGCTCTCGGTCGTGTCGTTCCCGCTGCTGGCGGCCGCCCGCGGCCGGTTCGACGAGCCCCTCTCGCTGTCCACCAGCCAGCTCGCGGCGGGCGGCGCGCTGTTCGGCGTGCAGGCGTACGGCACCATCGGCACGTACGCGCTGCGGGGCGACCGCGGCTTCCCGGGCGTCGCGACGCTGCTCGACGCGTTCTACTACACGCTCGTCACGTCGAGCACGGTCGGGTACGGCGACCTCGCGCCGGTCACCCAGGAGGCGCGGCTGTTCTCGCTGTCCGTGCTCGTGCTCGGCACCGCGAGCTTCGCCATCGCGCTGACCGCGCTGCTCGGCCCCGCCATCGAGGCCCGGTTCGCGAGCGCACTCGGACGCATGACACAGAGCCAACTCGAGTCCCTCGACGACCACGTGGTCGTCGCGGGCTACGGCGACCTGACCGAACCGATCCTGACCGAACTCCGGGCGAGCGGCCGACAGTTCCTCGTCGTCGCGTCCGCCGACACCGACGTCGCCGACCTCCGCGAGCGCGACGTGGACGTGCTCGTCGGCGACCCCGGCGACGAGGCGACGCTGCGGCGCGCGGGCGTCGACCGGGCGCGAGCCGTGGTCGCGGCGACCAACGACGACGGCGAGGACGCGCTCTCGATTCTCACCGTCACGGAGGCGTACCCGGACGTGCGCGTCGTCGCGGCCGCCACCGAACAGGAGAACGAGTCGAAGCTCCGGCGCGCGGGCGCGGACGCCGTCATCAGTCCCGCCGTCATCGGCGGCCGCCTCATCGCGCGGTCCGCGCTCGGCGATCGGGACGCCGAACGGGAGGCCGCGGACGTCCTCGAGGACCGCGGCGCGGAGTGACGGTCCGGCGTCGGCCGCGGCGCCGGGGCGGCTAGGCCGTGTGCACGACCGCGACGTCGGTCTCCAGGTCGCGGACGCGCTCGTAGGTCGGCCGCGAGAAGAACTTCGACGCCACCGACCGGTCCGTGCTCGCGCCGAGGAACACGAGGTCGTAGTGGGCGTCGTTGCGCTCGAGGAACGACTCGACGCTCGACCGCGAGACGCGCGTCTCGCAGCGCGAGGCCACGGTCTCCGTGAGGTTCGCGAGCATCGACTCCGCGCGCCGGCGCTCGCGCTCGGTGTCGATGCACGAGCAGACGCTGACGGAGCCGCCGCGGCCGGCGAGCCGCTCGGCGTAGTCCAGCATCGCGTGCGCGACGTCCGACGCCGACCGCACGGGCACCATGATGCGCCGCCAGCGCGTGCGGTCCGAGGCGGACTGCAGCGCCACCACGTCGACGTCGCTGGCGAACAGCGTCCGCAGGAAGGGGGTGGGGCCGCCGTCGTCGCCGACCTCCAGGGGCGTCACGACGAGGTCGCAGTTCGCCTCCTCGGCCGTCGACAGCACCGTCTTGGCGTGGTTGCCGTCCGCCACCGCGACCACCACGTCCGTCGGGACGCCGACCTGCGTCTCGATGGTCGCGGCCTGCTGTTCGAGGCGGCGCGCCGCGGCGTCCGCCGCCTCGACCTCCGCGCCGGACTCGGCGTCCTCGACGTAGTCGGGGCGGTCGCCGTCCTCGCGCGAGATGGACTCGCGCTCGGCGGCCGCGAGGTCCGCGTCGTCGACGACGTCCAGCAGGACCACCTTGCTGGCGTCGTGTGCCGCGGCGATGCGCGCGCCGAGCATCGCGGCCTTCGGCGCGTCCGGGCCGCGCATCGGCACCACGACGTGGTCGTCGGCCGTCGTCGTCCGGTAGAGGTAGCGCGCGCGCTCCTCGTAGAACTCCGCGCGCCACACCGCGAACACGACCGCGACCAGCGACGACGACAGCGCCACGCCGACGACGTACGCCAGCTGGGCGGTGCCCGTGACGAGCACGAGCAGCGCCGTCGAGAACGCCGTCGGCAGTTCCAGGTCGAGCGCCCAGGTGACGCCGCCGGTCAACAGCACCGCGAGCGCGGCCGCGCCGGCGTCCACGCCCAGTTGCCCGGGCGGCACGCGGTACAGGAACGTCGCGACGACCTCGACGGCCGCCCACCCGCAGAGCGCGCCGACGGTCAGCCCGCCGACGAACGTCACCGGCTCCGAGTACCGGCCCTCCGGGTCCGCGAACAGCGTGTACGTTCCGGACGCCAGCGGCGGGAACAGCAGGAACGACACCAGGCCGACCGTGTTCGCCAGCAGCGTCACCAGCCCGACGAGCAGCGGCACGAACAGCAACACGGAGACGTGCAGGAGGTTGCTCGTGGTCTCGAGCCACCTCCGGAACTGCCGGAGTTCGCGGCGCTCGACCCGGGAGAGGCGCCGCCGCGCGGCCGCGAGCCGTCGGCGGAGCTCCGAGAACATGTCCACCGACTCCGCCGGCCCGGCAGTTGGGTGTTTCGGCTCTCCGGGCGCGCGGGACCGGCCGACCCGTACGCGAGGTCGACCGCGGTTACGTCGGTGACTACGCGAGGTCGACGACGGCGTCGAGGGCGATGTCGATGGCGCGCGCGACGTTGTCCTTCGCCTTCTCCGGGAGTTCGTCGTCGCCGTCCGCGCCCTTCTGCGTGCCCGCGACGAGGTTGCCGTCGACCGTGCAGATGGCGCCGGCCGCGCAGCCGCGGCGCCGCGCCAGCGAGAACACGGTCGCGGCCTCCATCTCGATGGCGAGGAGGTTCGCGTCGTTCCAGTCCTCGACGTACTCGTCGGTCTCGTTGTAGAACGCGTCGTCGCTGACGATGGGGCCGACGTGGACTGCCTCGTCGTTGGCTTCGGCGGAGTCGACGAGCCTCGAGAGGACGTCGTAGTCCGGGACGGCGGGGTACTCCGCGGACTCGTAGCGCTTGCTCGTGCCCTCCTCCTTGGCGGCGCCCGTCGCGACGACCATGTCGCCGACCTCGACGTCCGCCTGGAGCGCGCCGGTGGTGCCGACGCGGACGAACGTCTCCACGCCCACGCGGGACAGCTCCTCGACGGCGATGGCCGCCGACGGACAGCCGATGCCGGTCGAGGCGATGGTGAGGTCGACGCCCTCGTAGGTGGCGTTGACGACCTTGTACTCGCGGTTCTCGGCGACGACCTCGCTGTCGTCGCAGTGGCCGGCGATGCGGTCGACGCGGCCCGGGTCGCCGGGCACCAGCGCGATGTCGTTGACGTCGCCGTCCGCGACGAGCAGGTGGGGCTGTTTCGCCATGCGGGCGGCTTCGACGCTCGCGGAGAAAAAGAGCGGGGATTCCGGCGGCCGGCTACCCGTCGTCGAGGTCCGCGCGGTAGAACACGAGGAACGCCATGCCGAGCAGCGCGAGCCCGGAGACGGCGGTGCTGGCGCCGGCCGCGAGCGTGGGCGCGCCGAGCGCGGCCAGCACCTGGAAGACGCCCAGCACCACGAGGAGGCCGCCGACGAGTTTCCACGCGTTCATACGGCCACGACGGCGCGGCGGCGAAAAAGCGCTTCCGGTCGCCGCTGCGAGAACCGCGGCGGTCGGGGGCGCGTCGGCCGGCGGCGCCGCGGCCGGGCGGCCGGTCTCAGGGGACGGTGGCGCCGCGCGGCCGCTCGGACGCGAGCGCGGCCGGCCAGCCGTCGTCCACGCGCCGCCAGGACGCGCCCCAGTCGTCGGTCCGGTAGCAGCCGCGGTTCGTCACCGCCACCGCGCCGCCCGGGTCGACGGCTGCGAGCGACGGCGCGAGCAGGCCCTCCGGGCCGGGCAGGCCGTCGCAGCGCTCCCAGCGCTCGCCGAGGCCGTCGCGGCGGAACACTGCGCTGTCCGCGCTGCCGGCGTCGTGGGCGCTCCGGGGGCCCTGCGCCGCCGACGCGAGCGCGCGCTCCGGGTCGCCGGGGTCGCGGGCGACGCTCCAGCAGTACGTCCGGTCGAGGCCGTCCGCCTCGGTGCGCCAGGACTCGCCGCCGTCCTCGGTGACGTAGAAGCCGTCGCCGGCCGCCGCGTACGCCAGGTCCGGGCGGCCGGCGTGCGTCGCCATCGAGTGCGTGTCGTAGGGCCCGGACGGCACGCGGTCCTGCCACGTCTCCCCGCGGTCCGGCGACCGCACGAGCGCGCCAGCCTCCACGGCGACGTAGAGGCGGTCGTCGGTCGGTTCGAGCCAGCGGACGTGGTGCGTGCTCGGACGCGGCGGGAACGCCCAGTCGCCGCTCGACGGCAGGTCAGTGAGCCCCTCGCACTCGGCGAACGACTCGCCGTCGGCCGCCCGGTAGACCGCGCTCGGCTCCGTGCCGGCCCAGGCGCCCGAGCCGTGGACCGCGACCGCCGTCACGTCGCCCACGTCGGCGACGTGGTGCCACTCGCGGCCGGCGTCCGTGCTGCGGTAGACGCCGTCGCTCGTGCCGCAGTACGTGCCGTACTCGCCGCTCGCGAGGCACTGCACGTCGCCCTCGAATGTCGCCCGGACGCCGCCGTCGTCGCCGACCGCGAGAACGCGGTCGGGGAACGCCGCGAGTAGTCGCATACCGGCCTTACGACGCCAGCCGTTAGAAAGCCACCCCCGATCGGGTCACTCGTCGGCCGTCTCTCGTCGCGGTCTGTCCGCGCCAGCCCGGACGCATCCTCCCTCAGAACTGCTCGCCGAGGAACGCCTCCACCTCGGGGAACGACGGCGCGGTGCGTGCGCCCTCCGACTGCGCGGCGAGCGCGCCGCAGGCGTTCGCGAACTCCAGGGCGCGCTCGTAGTCCCCCGGGTGGTCGAGCAGCACGGCGATGAACCCGGCCGCGAACGCGTCGCCGGCGCCGGTCGTGTCCACGGGTTCGACGTCGAAGCCCGGGTGCTCGAAGGAGGCCGCCGGCGTGTGAACGGTGGCGCCCTCCGCGCCGTGTTTCACGACGACGACCTGGTCGCTGACCTCGGACTCGGGGTAGGCGGCGTCGCCCTCCAGGACCTCCAGGGCCTCGCGGTCGTTGACGAAGAGGACGTCCGTCGCCTCGATTGTCGCCGCGTAGTCGCGTTCGTCGAGGCGGCGGCCCGGGTCGAAGGAGACGGTGGCGCCGGCGTCGGCCGCGAGGTCGGCGAGGCGCGCGGCGGTGTCCGGGTGCTGGCTCGTGAGGTGGACGTGGTCGGCCGGCCGCACGTAGCCCGGGTCGACGTCCCCGGGCGCGACGGCCTCGTTCGCGCCGTCGTTGCCGAGCACCATCACCTCGCCGTCGCCGTCCACGACGAGGTACTTCACGCTCGTCTCTGCGTCCTCGACGACGCGCAGCCCCCGGAGGTCGACGCCGACGCGCTCGAGTTCGCGTCGCGCGAGCAGGCCGTTCTCGTCGTCGCCGACGCTGCCCACGACGCCGGTGTCGACGCCGAAGCCGGCGAGCGCGACCGCGGCGTTCGCTGCGCTGCCGCCGCCGGAGCGGCGCTGCGAGACGATGCGCGCCTCCCCGTCCGGTTCGGGGAGGGCTTCGACGCGCAGCGTGACGTCCCAGTTGACGTGCCCGGCGGCGACGACGCGGACCATGGTAGCGGCGTTCGGCGCCGCCGCGCTAAAACCCTGCGGGACTCGCCGCGACGAACAACAGGACGTTGTGGACGCCCGGCCCGAGGCCGACCGCGGCGACGAACGCCAGCAGGAGGTAGCCCTCGGCGGCGTCCTCGCGGACGTAGTCGGCGAGCAGGACGACGACGCCAGCCGCGAGCAGCGTCTTCACGAGCACGAACAGCCAGCCGGTCCCCAGGAGGGGCTCGGTCGGCAGCGTCCCGGCGAAGTGCATGATGGCGGCCGACAGCGGCGTCTGCTCGCCGAACCCGAGGACGTCGACGCCGACCGCGGTCGACGTGCCGTCGAGGACGTGCCCGAACACGGCGAGCGCGCCCGCGCCGCCCGCGACCGCGACGTCGCCCGGCCGCCACCGCTCGAGCGCCCACCACGCGACGTGCCCGAGGACCGCCGCGGCGGCGACGGCGGCGAGCGGCCACGCCAGCGTCAGGGTGTCGTTCGCGACGCCGAACCGGACCGCCGCGGCGACGGGCGCGAGTGCGAGCGCGGCGCCGACGCCAGCGAGCGCGCGCAGCGGGCGGGCCGTCCGCCGCGCCGCCAGCCACGTCGCCCCGGCGACCGCGAACGTCGACGCGTACACGACCGGCGACCCGAACAGGGGCGCGACGGCGTCCGGGTACAGCTGGAGCTGGTAGCAGACGTACAGCGACGACCCGAGCGCCATCCACGGCGCGAACGCCAGCACCGTCCGGTCGTCGACCGCCGGCGCCTCGCGGACGAGCAGCCAGCCGACCGCGACGACCGCCGCCGCGACGGCCGCGAGGTACGGCAGCGGCGGCAGCGCGAACCCAGAGGGCAGGACCATACCGGCAGGCCGGCCGCTGCCCTCGAAAACCTTGCTGTTCCGGTCGCTCGGTCGCCGGCGGCGTCGCGCCAGTCGGTCGTCCCGGCCGTCAGGTCGCCGACCCATTCGGTCGCCGGCTCCTACTCCTCCGCCCACGGCTCGGTGCCGCCCTCGCCGTAGAGCTCGCGCATCAGCGTGACGATGCTCTCCGGCGGGAACTGCCCGCGCTCGGTGACGATGGCGTCGACGTGCCGCGGCGGCGTCACGTCGAACGCCGGGTTCTCGACGTCCGGGTTCCCGAGGTCGGCGCGCTCGGCGTCCGAGAGCACCTCCGTCTCGTCGCGCATCTCGATCTCGACGGTGTGGCCGGTCATCGTGTCCGGGTGGAGTTTCAGCGTCTGCGCGGCGACCATGATGGGCGTGCCGCGCTCTCTGGCCGCGACCGCGAGCATGCTCGTGCCGATCTTGTTGACGACCGAGCCGTCCGCGGCGATGGAGTCCGCGCCGACGAGGACGTGGTCGCAGTCGTCGAGGTACCGCCGCGCCGCGTTGTCCACGACGAGCGTCACCGGCACCCCCCACTCGCGGAGCTGCTCGGCGGTGATGTGGCCCTGCTTCCGGGGCCGCGTCTCCTTCACGACCGCCTCGACGTGCTTGCCGTCGTCGAGGGCGGCCTCCACGCACGCCAGCGCGTCCGTCGAGTGGCAGTGCGTCATGATGGTGTCGCCGTCCCGCAGGCGGTTCGCGCCGATGGCGCCGAGGTCGTCCTGCGCGCGGTCAAGCTGCGCGACGAAGTCCTCGGCGGCCTCCACGGTCGACGCCCGGAGGTCGGCGACCGAGCCGCCGTCCATCCCCTTGAGGACGTACCGGAGCGCGTTCGGCAGGCTGACCGCGGTCGGCCGCGTGTCCTTCAGGCGGCGCGCCGCCGCCCGGAGCTCGTGCCGGAACTCCGCGGGCGCGTCGGCGTCGCTGGCGCGCGCCTGCGCCGCCAGCGCCTCCGCGGCGGCGCGCGCGATGGTCGCCGCGCCGCGGACCTCCATCTCCGCGATGTCGTCGGCGGTCTCCTCGACCTCCGGTGCGAGCATACCTCCACGGTTGGCGCCGCGAGTAAAAGGCGTTGGCGTCCGTGGCGGGTCGGCGGTCCCGCGGCCGACCGCACGGGCCGCCGACCACCGCCCGACTTTTCACGGCCGGCCGCGTCCCACCGGGTATGAACCGCGAGGAGCTCGCCGCCCGCATCGACCACACCGTCCTCGGCCCCGAGACGACGCCCGCAGACGTCGAACGCGTCGTCGAGGAAGCCACCGAGTACGGCATGAACGTCTGCATCCCGCCGTGTTACGTCGCGGACGTCCGCAGCTACGCGCCCGAGGACCTCACCGTCGCCACCGTCGTCGGCTTCCCGCACGGCCAGCACGAGCGGCACGCGAAGGCCAGCGAGGCGCGCGTCGCGTACGCCGACGGCGCCGACGAACTCGACGTCGTCACCAACGTCGGCCGCCTCAAAGCGGGGGAACTCGACGCCGTCCGCGACGACCTCGCCGCCGTCGTCGACGCCACGCCGCTGCCCGTGAAGGTCATCATCGAGACGCCGCTGCTCGACGACGACGAGAAGCGCGAGGCCTGCCAGGCGGCCGTCGACGCCGGCGCGGACATGGTGAAGACCGCGACCGGCTTCTCCGAGGGCGGCGCGACCGTTCCCGACGTCGAACTGATGCGCGAGTACCTCCCCGTGAAGGCGAGCGGCGGCGTCGGCGACTACGAGGACGCGCGGGCGATGTTCGACGCCGGCGCCGACCGCATCGGCGCGTCCTCGGGCGTGAACATCGTCGAGACGTTCGAGGGCTGAGTCGCGGAGACCGGGTTCGGCTACCCGCTCCCCGCCGCGAGTTCGTCGGCGTGGCCCCTGGCGAACTCGGGCAGCGTCCGCGGCGGCCGGCCGAGCACGCGCTCGACGTCGTCGGTGACGCGGTCCGCGAACCCGAGGCGCGCGGTCGTGTAGACGCCGGCCTCGACGAGCGCGACGCCGACGCCGCGCCTGCGCGCCTCGCGCGCGACGAAGACGGGCAGCGGGTCGGGGTCGTACCTGACGCGGTGGTCGAGCACCGCGGAGAGGACGGCCGCTACCTCCCCGTACGTGAGCGCGTCGCCGCCCGTGACGTCGTAGTGGCGGTGCGCGTCCGCGTCGTCCGCGAGCGCAGCGGCGGCGACGGCGGCGACGTCTCGGGCGTCCACGAAACTCGTCTCGCCGCCGCCCGCGGGCACGCGGATGCGGCCGGCGCGCACGTCGTCGCCGTGGACCTCCGTGAGGTTCTGCATGAAAAACGACGCGCGCAGGAACGACGCGTCGACGGGCGCCGCGGCGAGGTGGCGCTCGATGCGGCGGTGGGGCAACAGCGGATTCCGCTGGGCGCCGAGTACGGAGAGGAACACGACGCGGGAGACGCCGAGGTCGACGGCTGCGTCGACGGCGTCGGTGATCGCGTCCACGCGCCCCATCGACGGCGGCCGCACGAGGAACAGCGCGTCGGCGCCCGCGAACGCCGCCCGCCACGTCCCCGGGTCGTCGAAGTCGAAGCGGACGGCGTCGGTGTCCGTCGGCGCGTCGACCCGGTCGGGGTTCCGCGCGAGCGCGCGGACCGCGACGGCGCGGTCGGCGAGCAGTCGGCGGACGTGTCGGCCGACGGTGCCGGTGGCGCCGGTGACCGCGACAGTGTCCATGCGCGAGCGTTCGGCCGCCAGCGGTACAGTCGTTGCCACTCGCCGCGCGGCGGCACTCGCTCGCTCGCCTCGCGCGGCCTATCGCCGTGTTTTTGGCCGCGCGCGCCGAACGACGCCCAACGGATGGCCCAGTACCACATCGAGACGTACGGGTGTACGTCGAACCGCGGCGAGAGCCGCGAGATCGAGCGACGGCTCCGCGACGCCGGCCACCACAGGGTGGAGGGCGTCGACGACGCGGACGTCGCCATCCTGAACACCTGTACGGTCGTGGAGAAGACGGAGCGGAACATGCTCCGGCGGGCCCAGAAGCTGGAGTCGGCGACGGCGGACCTCATCGTGACGGGCTGTATGGCGCTGGCGCAGGGCGAGGAGTTCGAGGCGGCGGACGTCGACGCGCGGGTGCTGCACTGGGACGACGTCCCGGAGGCGGTGACGAACGGCGAGTGCCCGACGACGACGCCGGACAGCGAGCCCGTGCTGGACGGCGTCATCGGCATCCTCCCCATCGCGCGGGGCTGCATGAGCAACTGCTCGTACTGCATCACGAAGCACGCGACGGGGCGCGTGGACAGCCCACCGGTCGAGGAGAACGTCGAGAAGGCGCGCGCGCTCGTCCACGCCGGCGCGAGGGAACTGCGCATCACGGGCCAGGACACCGGCGTCTACGGCTGGGACGACGGCGAGCGGAAGCTCCCGGAGCTCCTCGAGCGCATCGCCACGGAGATCGAGGGCGACTTCCGCGTGCGCGTCGGGATGGCGAACCCCGGGGGCGTCCACGGCATCCGCGAGGAGCTCGCCGCCGTGTTCGCCGAGCACGACGAGATCTACAACTTCCTGCACGCGCCCGTGCAGTCCGGCAGCGACGACGTCCTCGAGGACATGCGCCGCCAGCACCGCGTCGACCAGTACGTCGACATCGTGGAGACGTTCGACGAGTCCCTCGACGACTGGACGCTCTCGACGGACTTCATCGTCGGGTTCCCGACCGAGACCGACCGCGACCACGAGCAGTCGATGGCGCTCCTCCGGGAGACCCGCCCGGAGAAGATCAACGTCACGCGGTTCTCGAAGCGCCCGGGGACGGACGCCGCGGACATGAAGGGCCTGGGGGGCCAGACGAAGAAGGACCGCTCGAAGGCGATGAGCGAGCTGAAGATGGACGTCGTCGGCGAGGCCCACGAGGAGCTCGTGGGGACCGAGCAGGACGTCCTCGTCGTTGAGGACGGGACCGGGGACTCCGTGAAGTGCTACACGGACCACTACCGCCAGGTGATCGTGCAGAACGCCACCGAGCACGGCCTCGAGCCCGGCGACTTCGCGACCGTCGAGGTCACCGGCCACCAGACCGTCTACGCGTTCGGCGAGCCGGTCTGACCGCGGGCGTCCCGGCGCCGTCGGCTACCGGTCGGTCTGGACGTTCGTCGACCCGCAGTCGGGGCACTGCGTCAGCGACCCGAGCGTCGGGTGCGTGACCCGCCCCCAGTCGCCGTCCGTCGGCTCCGTGCGTCCGCACTCGTGGCATCGCAGCCGCCTCCGCGTGGCGCTGCTCATGGGTCGTGGTTCGTGACCGCACACCAAAGTAGTATCTCCAGCGGAGCGATAGGTCGCCCCTCTCACAGTCGCGTGCGCCAGTCGCTTTCCGCCCGGCCCGTCGGGGTCGCTGCGAGTCCGGTTCTCGCGGTCGCTCCACGGCTGCTCGCCGCTGTCGCTGCGCGTGCGGTTCTCGCGGTCACTGCGCGTCCGGTTCGTCGGCCTTCCACTCGCCGAGCGCCTTCGGGTCGACGTGCACGAACACGTCGTCGACCTCGGGGATCGCGCGCACCGACTCCACGACCGCCGTCTCGATGTCGTGGGCCTCGCGGAGGGTCATCTCGCCCTCCACCTCGACGTGGAGGCTGACGTCGACCTCCGGGCCGACGTAGTGCGCGACGACGTCGTGGGCGCCCTCGACGTCCGGGTGGGCGAGCGCGCGCTCGACGATCTCCCGGCGGAGGTCCTCGGGCGGCGCCGCGCCGACGAGGTAGTTCACGTTGTCGCGGACGATCTCGTAGCCCGTGTAGAGGATGCCGACGGCGACCACGAGCGCCGCCAGCGGGTCCAGCAGCGGGTGCCCGAGCGCGGAGCCGACGACGCCCGCGAGGGCCGCGCCCGCGGTGAGGATGTCGTTGCGGTTGTCGAGCGCGGTGGCGCGCAGCGCCGGCGAGTGGTGGCGCTCCGCGACGCCCAGGCAGTACCGGTAGAGCGCGTACTTCGCGACGGCGGTGGCGGCGAGCACGGCGACGCCGGCGACGCCCGCGGAGCGGCCGTACGTCCCCGCGAGCAGCGTCGTGGACGCCGACCAGATGACGCCGGCGCCCGCCGCGAGCACGCCGACCGCGACGAACAGCGAGACGAACGGCTCGATGCGCTCGTGGCCGTGGGGGTGCTCGAAGTCCGGCGGCTGGGTCGTCAGGTAGAGCCCGCCGACGACGACCAGCGAGTACGCGACGTCGGCGAGGCTGTTGACGGCCTCGGAGCCGACCGCGAGGCTGCCGGTCAGCCACCAGACGCCGCCCTTCGCCGCGACCAGGACGAGGTTCGCGGCGAGCACGACGACGCCGACGCGGCGGACCGCCGAACTCCGGTCCATCGGACGCCCCTTCCGCCCCCGCCCCTTTCGAGGTTTCGATTCAGTCGAAATCGAGGACGGCCGCGCCGCTCGCGGCCTCCGTGGCGTCCTCGCGGTCGAGGAACGCCTCGACGACGCGGTCCCAGGAGGCCTCGAGGGCCTCCACGATGACCTTCGTGTCGCCGATGACGGGCATGAAGTTCGTGTCGCCGCTCCAGCGCGGCACGACGTGCGTGTGGAGGTGGTCGTCGATGCTGCCGCCGGCGGCGTCGCCGCCGAGGTTCAGGCCGGCGTTGAAGCCGTCCGGGCCGAACGCCGCCTCGAGGGCGTCGAAGGTCGCCTGCTTGAGGCGCGCGTGCTCGGTCAGCGTCTCGGCGTCGAGGTCGGTGTAGTCGCCGGTGTGCTCGCGGGGCACGACCATGCAGTGGCCGGGGCTGTAGGGGTAGTTGTTCAGCATGACGAACGCTCGCTGCGAGCGCGCGACGACGAGGTGTTCGCGGTCGTCGTCGCGCTCCGGGAACTCGCAGAACACGCAGTCGACGCCCTCGTTCCGGTCGTCGCGTTCCACCCACTCGATGCGCCAGGGCGCGAACACCTGCTCCATGCGGGAGCGGTCGGGTTCCCGCGGCAGGAGTGTTTCGGTGCCGACCCCGCCCGGTTTAAACAGGTGTGTGAACAAGGAACACACCTATGGGGCGGGCGAACGTCTCTAGATTGTGGCCAGAACAGATGTCGAGCAAACTCACCGACACCCCGACCGTGACCGAGCACTGCGAGCACTGCGGTCGCGAGACCGTCCACGCCGTCGCCGTCGAACTCCGCACGGAGGGCTCGGACCCCGAGACCGCCGCCTTCTCCCGGGAGCCCTACCGTGTCGCGACCTGCGAGGCCTGCGGCCACACGACCGCGCGCCGCATGAACGACGCCTGAGCGGGCCGGACGCCCGCTCGGGGACCCCGACCGGCAGTCCCGGCTCCGGAGCGGTCGGTCGGGACGCGGGGTAGTCCGCCGGTCGGGGTCCGGGAGCGGTCGGTCGGAGTCCGGCGCAGTCAGTCGGTCGTCAGCTCACAGCCGTCCTCGGTGACGACGAGCGTGTGCTCGGCTTGACTGACGAGCGCGCCGTCGTCCTCCTTCAGGACGGGGTACGACCGCACGATGTCCGCCATCTCCAGGCGGCGCAGGCTCATCTCCGCGCGCGAGGAGTCCAGCCACCGCGCCGCGAACGGCAGGCCGTCGAACCGCTCGAGGTCCTCGAGCAGCTGGCGCGCGCGCCGGTCGCGGACGTTCCCCGAGCCGACGACCTCGTAGATCTCCGTCGCCGAGCCCTCCGTGACCTTCCCGCCGCCGTCCGTCGCGAACGGCTCGATGGCGAGCACGTCGCCGACCGCGAGCTCGGTGCCGGAGTCCAGCGCGCGGTTCGGCACGTTCGGCCCCGTGTGCGCGTCGTAGACGTCCAGGCCGTGGCCCGTGAGGTTCACGACGGGGTTGTAGCCGTACGCCTCGATGACGTCCTGGATCTCCGCGCCGATCTCGCCCGTGTGCACGCCCGGCCCGACGGCGTCGACGGCGGCCGCCAGCGCCTCCTCGGCGGCCTCCACGAGCTCGGGGTTCCCGGAGAGGTCGACGGTCGTCGCCGCGTCCGCGATGTGGCCGTCGACGTGCACGCCGACGTCCAGGCACACCATCTCCTCGCCGAACTCCGTCTCGTCGTCGCGGCCCGGCGACGCGTGGCTCGCCTCCTCGTCCACGCTGATGTTCACGGGGAACGCCGGCTCGCCGCCGAGCTCGCGGATTCGCTCCTCGGCGAACTCCGCGACCTCGAGGTGCGTGACGCCGACCTCGATGCGGTCCGCCGCCGACTCCATCACGTCCGTCAGGATCTCGCCGGCCTCCGCGTACTTCTCGTACGCCTCCGAGCCGACTTCCACGCTGTCTGCCATGCGTCCGCGTTCGCCCGAGGCCGGGAAAGAGGTTGCGGGATTCAGGTGCGCTGGCGCCGCACGGCCAGCGCGCGCCCGACCGCCGACCCCGCGGCGCCGCCGACGCCGCCGGCGAGCGCGCCGAGTGCTGCGCCCTCGGCGTCGCGAGCGAACCGCGCGAGCACCCCGAGGACGGCCTCGTCCCCCGCGACCGCGTGGAACCCGACGTACGACCCGGCGAACGCCGCGACGCCGACCGCGAGGCAGACGGCGAGCGCGCGGTACCGCGCGGCGTACAGGGCGGCGCCGCCGACGCCGACGGCCACCGCGTCGAGCGGGAAGTAGACGCCGCCGCCGCTGTTCGACGTCAGGACGACGGCTGTGCTCGCGGCAGTCAGGACGCCCGCGAGGACGACGGCGGGAACGCCGCGACGGAGCGCTGTCCGGTCGGGACCGACGAGCAGGCGCTGGAGGGCCATAGCGGGTCGTCGCCCGCCGCCGACAAAAAAGCCGCCGCCGGTCACTCGCCGCTCGCGCCCTCGTCCCGGCGCGGAGGCGCTGCCCACTCGCCTCCCCGGTGCGTCGGCGCGCTACGCGTCGGCCAACTGCACGCCGCGAGCCACGACGTACAGGGCCACCACGCCGGTCCCGACCGCCAGCACGAACTGCGTCGCGAGGGACAGCACCGTCACGAACACGGACGCGAACCCCAGCGTCTCCACCACCAGCCACTGCAGCGCCATCGGGACGAGCGCGGCCGCCCCGACCGCGGCGACCAGCCGCGCCAGCGCCCACGCCTCCGTCCACACCTCGTCTACGTCCAGCACGTCCGCCTCGAAGAACAACCGGGATGACTCCATCACGACGAACTCTGCGCCCGTCCACCATGAAAGCGGGGTAGACCCCAGCGACGATGTGGCCCTCCGTCCGTGACCGCACCGACGGCCCCCAGCGCGTCAGCCGTCGACCTCGGCGTCCTCGACCCACTCCGGCCGCTCGGGCGACCCGCCGAACCGGACGACCTCGTAGCGGGCGTCGTCTCGCACGCCGTCCGGGCCGCTCACGGCGACGTCCGCCTCGTGGACGACGCCGCGCTCGTCGACGACGAGTCGCGCGTCGAAGGACACGTCCTCACCGACGGCTCCGCTGGCGTGCTCGGCGACGAGCGTCGTGAACGCGTGGTCGTCCCGGACGACCACTCGTTCGACGTCGTACGCGCCGACCTCGAGGTACGACCGGAGCTGCGGCGCGCGCGTCACCGACAGCGAAGTCGACAGGTCCGCGACCGTCGACACGGCAGTCTCGCCGTGTATCGTCACCGCGCGCAGCGTCACCGAGCCGTTGCTCCAGGCGCGCGTCTGCATCCGCCGCGCCCCCGACGCGTCCGGTTCGTCACTGCCCTCGTAGACCGTCGTCACCGCGGTCCGGAACCGCTCGCCGCCCGGCGCGACCACGGTCGTGTAGTTCCGCGTCTGCTTCGCGCCGCTGGGCGGGTCGCGCTCGAACGTCCCCTCGAGCACGAACCCCTCCGCGCGCAGCGTCGCGTCGTGCGCCGCCGCCAGCGCCGACGCGTTCGTCACGCCCCTCTCGCTCACGCCCGGCGGCAGGTCGGCCTCGGCGGGGTCGACCGTCTCCGGCGACGCCGTCGGCGTCGACTCACCCGGCAACCCGGTGCAGCCGGCGACCACCAGCAGCGCGGCGACCGCGACGGGGACCAATCGTCGGGACACGCCCACGACTGCTGGTCCAGCGCGTAAGTGTCTTGTCGCTGTCGGGACTCGCGGTCGGTCTCTCGCCGCTCGTCGTGACGAGATCCCTCACTCCGTTCGGGATCTCGCTGTCTGCATCTGCTCGGAGTTGAACGCCTCCCCGAACCCGCCGTCCGAATCCAGCACGATGACGCCCGCCGACGACCCGGTGAGTTCGCCGAACTCCGCGATGGCGCGGTCTGCCGCGGCCTGCGCGCCCAGTCCGGCCTCGAGGTGACGCACCGCGCGCCGCGTCAGCGTCGCCTTCGCGATGTCCTCGCCGGCGCCCGTCGCGGACGCCGCGCCCGCCGGCGCGGCGTAGAACCCCGAGCCGATCTGGGGGACGTCGCCGACGCGCCCGGCGAGCGCCAGCCACCGGCCGCCCGTCGACGTGGCGGCGGCGAGCGCGTCGCCGTCGAACGCCACCGCGCCGACCGTGTCGTGGTCTTTCTCGCCGCCCCCGCCGGTCTGCTCTCGCCCACCGGGGTCTGTCTCGCCGAACTTGTCCCGAATCCACTCCAGGTGGTCGAGCGGCGTCCCCTCCGGGTGGTCGTCCAGGTCGTTCCAGCGCTCGCGCGCGTCCTCGCTCCAGAGGTCGACCTCCGCGTCGACGCCGACGTCCACCGCGAAGTCCACGGCGTGCACGCCGTTCAACAGGACGTGCGGCGTCTCCTCCATCACCGCCCGGGCGACCGAGACGGCGGCCTCGACGCCGGGCATCGACGCCGCCGCGCCCGCCTCGCGGTCGCTGGTCATCACGCCCGCGTCCGTGCGGACCACGCCGTCGGACTGCACCGCGCCGCCCGTCCCGGCGTTGAACTTCGGGTCGCGTTCCAGCACGCGGACCGCCGCCTCCACCGCGTCCGCGACGCCGTCCTCCTCGGCGCCCGCGGCCGCCGCGTCGTCCAGCACTGCCTGTCGCGGTTCCGGGTCGTCCGGCGCGCTGCCCGCGCCGCCGTGCACGATGACTCGCATGCGCGGACGGTCCACCGCCCGCGCCTTAGAGCGTGGGGATTCCGTCCGGGTCGCCGTCGCGACCGCGACGCGGCGCAACACCGAATTCCGACCGCGTCAAGGCTTGCCGCGGTCGGTCGAAACAGCAGTCCTTTTAGGCGCATCGTGCGATTTCCACACGACCATGAGCTACGACGAAGTCTCCGTCCCCGAGAACGGGGAACGCATTACCTACGACGAGGACGACGACGTTCTCCACGTCCCCGAGAACCCCATCGTCCCCATCATCCACGGGGACGGCATCGGGCGGGACGTCGCGCCCGCCGCACAGGCGGTCCTCGAGGCCGCCGCGGAGGCGACCGGCCGCAACATCGAGTGGATGCGCGTGCTCGCCGGCGAGGCCGCCCGCGACGAGTACGGCGAGAACCTCCCCGACGACACCGTCTCCGCCATCCGCGACCACCGCGTCGCCATCAAGGGCCCGCTCACGACGCCGGTCGGCGCCGGCTTCCGCAGCCTGAACGTCGCGCTCCGGAAGAAACTCGACCTGTACGCGAACGTCCGCCCGACGTACTACCTCGAGGGCGTCCCCTCCCCCGTCTCGAACCCCGAGGCGATGGACATGGTGAACTTCCGGGAGAACACCGAGGACGTCTACGCCGGCATCGAGTGGGAGGCCGGCACCGACGAGGTCGAGCAGGTGCGGGACTTCGTCGAGGACGAGATGGGCTTCGACGAGACCATCCACGACGGCGACGTCGGCATCGGCGTCAAGCCCATCACGGAGTACGGCACGAAGCGGCTGGTCCGCCGCGCCATCGAGTACGCCATCGAGAACGACCGCGACTCCGTCACCCTCGTCCACAAGGGCAACATCATGAAGTTCACGGAGGGCGCGTTCCGCGACTGGGGCTACGAGGTCGCCGCCGAGGAGTTCCCCGAGGAGACCATCGACGAGGACACCCTCTGGGAGGAGTACGACGGCGAGGCGCCCGACGACGTCGTCGTCGTGAAAGACCGCATCGCCGACAACATGCTCCAGCAGCTGTTGACGCGCACGTCGAACTACGACGTGCTCGCGATGCCGAACCTCAACGGCGACTACCTGTCTGACGCCGCGGGCGCCCAGATCGGCGGCCTCGGCATCGCGCCGGGCGCGAACTTCGGCGACGGCCGCGTGCTCGCCGAGCCCGTCCACGGTTCCGCGCCGAAGCACGCCGGCAAGGACAAGGCGAACCCGACCGCGATGATCCTCTCCGGGAAGCTCATGCTGGAGTACATCGGCTGGGACGACGCCGCGGACCTCGTCCACGACGCCGTCGAAGCCCAGATCAGCGAGCACCGCGTCACCTACGACCTCGAGCGCCAGGTCGAGGGCGGCGTGAAGCTCGCGACCAGCGAGTTCGCCGAGGAGGTCGTCGACCGCATCCACGACCTCGCCTGACTCGACGCTGCGTTCCCCTCCCGTTCTTTCAGCCGCGGACAGCGGCCGCGCCGTTCGGCGACAACGGCTATGCGTCCGAGTCCCGTACCACCCGGTATGAGCGACGACGACCCGTTCGAGGACCTCGACGTACCGGGCATCGAGGACGTGGCGCGCGCCGAGCAGACGCTGACGGTGCGCGTCGAGCGCCGCACGTACGACAAGCCCGTCACCGTCGTGGAGGGGTTCGACCCGGACGTCACCGACGTCGGGGCGGTGGCCACGAAACTGAAGAAGCGCCTCGGCGCCGGCGGCACCGCCAAGGAGACGAGCGTCGAGATCCAGGGCGACCACACCGACCGCGTCGCGGACGTCCTCGAGGAGGAGGGGTTTCGGGTCGCGGACTGACGCCGTCGACGGCGCCGGAGCGCGTCACCGGCCGCCGCCGAGCGCCGGAGCGCGTCACCGGCCGCCGCCGAGCGCCGGAGCGCGTCACCGGCCGCCGCCGAGCGCCGCGGACTGACGCGCCGCGGTCGGATTGGTGGACGCGAGCGGTGGTCGATTTGGTGGACGCGAGCGGTGGTCGATTTGGTGGACGCGAGCGGTGGTCGATTTGGTGGACGCGAGCGGTGGTCGATTTGGTGGACGCGAGCGGCGGTCGAGTCTGGGACCCGAAGGGCGGCCCGGTCAGGCCTCCTCGATGGTCCCGAGGGCGTCGCCGCGGCGGAACTCGCCGTTCTCGGGGACGGCGCGCTCGGCGAGCGTGCCGCCGGCCGGCGCCGGCACGTCCACGCTGACCTTCTCGATCTGGATCTCGCAGACGGTCTCGCCGGCCTCGACGCTGGCGCCCTCGCGGACGAACCAGTTCGCGACGACGCCCTCCTCGACGTCGTCGGCGTCCTCGGGCCAGACCGCCGCGGAGTCGATGGTGACGGTCATTCGACGGACTCGACGGCCGCCACGACGTCGGCGACCTGCGGGTTGACCTCGTTCTCCAGCGGCCGCGCGTACGGGATCGGCACGTCAGGCGCCGCGACGCGCTCGACGGCCTCCAGGGCGTCCGGCGCTCGCTCGGCGACGCGCGCGGTCACCTCCCCGGAGACGCCGAACGACCGGTAGTCCTCGTCGACGACGACCAGCCGGCCGGTCTTCTGTACCGACTCGAGGACGGTCTCGGTGTCGAACGGCACCAGCGACCGCAGGTCGATCACTTCGACGTCGACGCCGTCCTCGGCGAGCTGTTCGGCGGCCGCGAGCGCGCGGTGGACGTGCAGGCCGAGCGTGACGACCGTCACGTCCGCGCCCTCGCGTTTCACGTCCGCCTCGCCGAGCGGAATCGTGTAGTCGTCGTCCGGGACGGGCGTCTTCGGGCCCTCGGGCGCCGGCATCCAGCCGATGCCCATCAGGCGCTTGTGGAACATGTACACGACGGGGTCGTCGTCGCGGATCGCCGTGTGCATCAGCCCCTTCGCGTCGTAGGCCGTCGACGGCACCACGACCTTCATCCCGGGGAGGTGCGCGAACAGGCCGTACAGCGTCTGGGAGTGCTGGGCGGCGTCGTTGTACGTGCCGCCGACCGCGGTCGTCAGCACCATCGGGACGTTGAACGACCCGCCGCTCATGTACGTGTTCTTCGCCATCTGGTTGTACACCTGGTCGAGGCAGACCCCGACGAAGTCCGTGAACATGATCTCCGCGATGGGCCGCATGCCGGCCTGCGCGGCGCCGACGGCCGCGCCGACGTACGCCGTCTCGCTGATGGGGACGTCCATCACGCGGTCGCGGTCGAACTCCTCGAGGAGGCCGTCCGTGGAGTCGAAGATGCCGCCGTAGTCCTGGACGTCCTCGCCCATGTAGAACACCTCCTCGTCGCGGTGCATCTCCGACGCGACGGCGTCGACCATCGCGCGACTCATCGTGAGTTCGCGGTCGGCGTGCTCCGTCCCGGGGTCGGACTCGGGCGCCGCCATCAGTCCTCACCCCCGCTGGCCGCGGCCGAGTCGTCGACGAACACGTCCTCGTGTGCCGCCTCGGGGCCCGGTTCCGGCTGCTCTCTCGCCCACTCGATGGCCTCGCTGACGCGCTGTTCGGCGCGCGCCCGGACGTCGTCGAAGTCGGCGTCGTCGAGGCCGCGCTCGCGGAGGTCTGCCTCGAGGCGCTCGATGCTGTCGCGCTCCTGGGCGGCTTCCTTGTCCTCGTCGGGCCGGTAGGCCTCGGCGTCGCCCATGAAGTGCCCCATGCGGCGGTGCACCTGGACGTCCAGCAGCGTCGGCCCGTTGCCGTCGCGCGCCCTGCCGACCGCCTCGTGGGCGGCCTCGTACACCGCGACGGCGTCGTCGTGGTCGACGCGCACGCCCGGCATGTCGAAGCCGTCCGCTCGCTGAGCCGCGGCCTCGACGTCCGTCACGCGCTCCTGGGGCATGCTGATCGCCCAGTCGTTGTCCTCGACGACGAACACCACGGGGAGGTCGTGGACGGCCGCGAGGTTCAGCGACTCGAGGAACGCGCCCTGGTCGACGGCGCCCTCGCCGAGGAACGCGACCGCGACGCTGTCCTCGTTGCGCTTGTCGGCGGCCATCGCGGCGCCCACCGCGGGCGGACAGCCCTGCGCGATGATGCCGCTGCACGCGAAGTTCACGTCCGGGTCGAAGAGGTGCATGTGGCCGCCCTTCCCCTTGCAGAGCCCGGTCTCCCGGCCGAAGATCTCGGCGGTCATCCGCTTCAGGTCGACGCCCTTCGCGATGGCGACGTGGTGCGGGCGGTGGGGCGCCGTGACGGTGTCGTCGTCGCGGAGGTGCGCGCAGACGCCCGCCGCCGACGCCTCGTGGCCGGCCGCGAGGTGGAGCTCCCCGGGGATGGGGCCGGCGGAGATGTCGAACGCCGGCTGTTTCCCCTCGAGGTAGGCCTCCTGGAGGCGCTCCTCGTACTCGCGGGCGGTCACCATCTGCTCGTACATCTCTCGGAGTGTGCTGGCGCTGACCATCCTCGGTGTGAGGACGGCCACCGAGCGCAAAGTTAGTCGCCCGCTACCCCGCGCGCCGTCAGTCGTCCAGCCAGTCCGGGTTCGCGCGCGCCGGGTGGAAGACGTCCACGCCGCGCACGCGCTGGTCGCCCCGGTTCACCGCGGCGTGGGCCTCGCCGCCGGGGATGGTGTACGACTCGCCGCCGGTCACGACGTACTCCTCGCCGTCCACGCGGAACGTCAGCGCGCCCTCGTAGACGAACCCGGCCTGCTCGTGGGGGTGGTCGTGCTCCGGGACCGCCGCGCCCGGCTCGATGTGGAAGTGCTGGACGCTCATCTCCTCGCCGACCGCCAGCTGCGCGAGGTGGACGCCCTCGACGGCCTCGACGACGTCGGTCTCGGTCAACTCGACTGTGTCCATGCGCGGACCGACGGGACGGACCGGCAAAAATCCGGCCGGTCGCGGTGCTCCGGCGCGGTGCCTCCGCGCCTCGCGCGGTTGCGAGCCGTCGCGCTGCCCGTCGCGTCAGCGCCCGTCGCCGAACGAGAGGTCTGGGACGCCGACGCGCTGGTGGCGACGGTAGACGTAGGCGGCGGCGACCAGCGGCGCGACGGGGAGCGCGGCCATCAGGTAGTACCACGGCGAGGGCGTCCACTCGCCGGCCGCGGCGAGGTAGTCGCGGTCGAAGGAGACGAACACCGGCGAGAGCAACGCGAGCGCGACGCCGGCGAGCGCGACGACGAACAGGGGCAGCGACGTGACGGGGTCCGGCGGCAGCACGGCCGAGAGGACGACCATCGCGGGGAGCGTCGCGGCGAGCGCGGCGATGGGGACCCACCACCGGCTCTCCGAGTCCGGACCGGCGGCTGTGGCTGTCACGGTCGCCACGTCTCCCCGACGCGGAATCAGCGTTGCGGTGGCCGCGTGGCGGGACGTTTAAGCGACGGGACGCACGACTCTCCCACGGATGACGTACGCGGTCGTCGGGTGTTCGGACTGCGGCGCGCTCTGGGTCGTGGAGGGGCGCCCGCAGACCACGGGGTGTCCGCGCTGCGAGAAACGCCACCGGTTCTCGAAGCTCAGGCGGTTCGTCACCACCGACGACGAGGACCACGCCCGGGAGGTGCGCGCGTCGATGCTCGCGAACCGCGCGGGCCACGGCGACGCGTTCGCCGAGGTCGAGGACTTCGCGGCGCTCGACGACGTCGCCGACGACGCCGGGATGAGCGACGAGGACTTCCTGTCGGCGGCAGGCGTGGACACCGACGAGGTCGCCGACGCCGCGGTGCGCGCCGAGCAGTCGACCCGGAGCCTGGGGAAACGCGAGGCGGTGCGGGCGGCGCTGCGCGACCTCGACGAACCGACGCAGGCGGACGTCGAGGCGTTCGCGGCCGAACACGGCGTCGGCGCCGACTACGTCGAGCGAGCGCTCCGGAAGCTGGAGCGCGCCGGCGAACTCACGCACACCGGCGACGGCTACCGGCTGCTGTAGGGCGGCGGGAATCGGCTGCTGTAGGGCGGCGGGAATCGGCTGCTGTCGGGCGGCGAGAGGCTATCGCTGTCGGGCGGCGAGAGGCTATCGCTGTCGGGCGGCGAGAGGCTATCGCTGTCGGGCGACGGCTACCGGCTGCTGTCGGGCGACGGCTACCGGCCGCTGGCGGGTGCGAGACCCCGCCGCGGCCACCGCCACGTTCTTCCACGTGGCCGGCAGACGTATCCACGATGGAGGGACTGTCCGGGCGGCTCTGGGACGTCGTGGTCGGCCTGACGCTCGTGAGCGCGGCCGTCGTGGTGGTCGTCGCGAGCACCGACCCCGGCTGGCCGGTGCCCGGCGTGTCGACGGTCGCGGCGCTCGCCGGCGTGTTCGCGGTCGGGTTCGCGGTGGCCGCCGCGGTGCGGGTCGTCGACGGCGACCGGGAACGCGGCGCCGGCAACCTCCTGGCCGTGCTCGGGTGGCTGCTGTTGCTCGTCGGCGAACTCCTCGAGGTCGGGTTCGTGACGGTCGGCGGCGTCGCCGTCGTGCTGGGGGCGGGCGCGTACCTCGTGTGGCTCGGGGTCGACTAGAGCGGGCCGCCGGTCAGCCCCTGCCAGAGCGTGAGCGCGAGCACGAGGACGGTGAGCAGCAGCTTCAGGACGCGCAGCGCGCGGACCGCCCGGGAGCGCGCCGGGTCCGGGTCGTCGCCGTCGCTGTGTACGTTCATATTACGGGGGACGGCCTTCGGGAAAATAACTCCGCGTCTGCCGCTCGGTGAAAGTGAAACTGGACGGCTACGCCGTCAGCGCCATCACGAGGACGCCCGCGACGCCGACGCCGCACAGCCAGCACACCGCCTGCAGGGGGTTCGGCAGGGGGATAACTCGCCCCGCCTGGTACTGGCCCGGGTGCCCCGTCGAGGCGCCGATGCGCGCGCTCGCCGCCGCTGTCTCCAGGCCGACGTCAGTGACGCCGAGGATGCCCGGGACGACGAACAGCGGCACGCCCGTGAGGGCCATCCCGAGCAACAGCAGCGGGAAGTCGACGGCGGCGGCGACGCCGACCAGCACGGCCGCCGTCGCCACGCCGACGGCGCCGTACCGGAGCGCGGTGGCGCGGAGGTCGACGTCGCTCATGCGTCGCCCTCGCGGCGGCGAACAGGTAAGCCTTCCGACGGGTCTCAGCGCCCGAGTTCCGCGTGCGCCGAGGAGAGGTGCCGGGACGCCAGCGCCGCCAGCAGGCTGAGCTCCCCGGCGAGCGCTCCCGCCGCGATGACCTCCGCGAGCGCGTCCGCGTTCGCGCCGGCGGGGTCGCCGCCGCCGCGCACCCCGAGGACGTCCAGCGCCTCGCGCTGGGTCGGGAGCTTCGTGCCGCCGCCCACGGTGCCGACCTCCAGGCTCGCGAGGTTCACGGAGGCGTACAGCGCGTCCTCGCGCGCCTCGACGGTGGTGATGGCGTTCGACCCCTCGACGACCTGCGCGGCGTCCTGTCCGGTCGCGAGGAAGACGGCGGCGACGACGTTCGCGGCGTGCGCGTTGAACCCGAGGCTGCCGGCCTTCGCGGACCCCACGAGGTTCTTGCGCGTGTTCGCCTCCTCGATGGCTTCCGGGGTCGTGTCGAAGCGCTCCTCGACGACGTCCCGGGGGATCGTCACGTCCGCCGTGACCGTGCGGCCGCGCCCCTCGACGGCGTTGATGGCGGCGGGCTTCTTGTCCGTGCAGAGGTTCCCCGAGAGCGCGACGAGTTCGGCGGGCGTCTCCGCCTCGACGACGTCGCTGGCTGCCTCTGTCGCGATGGTGGCCATGTTCATCCCCATCGCGTCCTTCGTGTCGTAGACGAACCGCAGGAAGACGCTGTCCCCGACGACGTACGGCGTCACGTCCGTGAGCTCGCCGTGGCTCGTCGTCGCCTCGGCGGCCGCCTTCAGGTCCTCGAAGTGGTCGCCGACCCACTCCGCGACCGCGGCGCCCTCGGTGACGTCCGCGACTCTGAAGACGGGGGCGCGCGTCATCCCGACCTTCGTGACGCGCGCGTTCGCGCCGCCCGCCGCGGTGATCGCCGAACAGCCGCGGTTCACCGAGGCGACGAGCGCGCCCTCCGTCGTCGCCAGTGGCAGGTAGTACTCGCCGTCCGCGGCGCCGCCGGAGACGGCGAGCGGGCCGGCGACGCCGAGGGGGACCTGGGCGCCGCCCGCGAGGTTCTCGATGGCGGTCTCGCTGGCCTGCGCGGCGTCGAACGCGAACGACCCGAGCGCGTCGGTGTCCGCGCCGGTCTCGCGTTCGAGGAGTTCGCGGCGCGCGGCCGCCGCGGCGTCGGCGTCAGCGCGGTCCTCGAGTTCGTAGAGCCGGAGGTCGCCGGCCTGCACGCGGTCGGCGAGGTCGCTGGCGTCGGTCATACCGGAGCGTCCACGCCGCGGCGCCCTCAAGGTTGTCCTTTCCCGGGGCCGCCGCGCCGCCGCGAACCGCAGGGCGTATTACTCGGTGGTCGTACCTAGTGGTATGGCCGTGACCGCGATGCTGTCGGTCGCACCGCTGGACAGCCCGGAGGTCGACTTCGACGCCGAGATCGCGAAGGCCGTCGACGCCCTCGAGGACTACGACGTCCGCTACGAGACCCACCCGATGGAGACCACCATCGAGGCCGACTCGCTGGACGAGGTGTTCGCCGCCGCGCAGGGCGCCACCGAGGCCGTCGACGCCAGCCGCGTCAGCACGAAGCTCAAAATCGACCACTTCCGCGAGGAGACCCTCGACGTCGAGGAGAAAGTCGACCGCGTCGAAGCCCACCTCGGCCGGCGCGCCGCCAGCGCTGACGCCCGCGACGCGGAGGCCAGCGACGGATGACGGCCAGCGAGACCGGCGGCGACGCCGAGCGGTCGTCGGCGTCCCGGGTCGCGTCGCGGCGGCGGTTCGTCGCCGCCGTCGGCTCCGCGACCGCGCTCGGCCTCGCCGGCTGCATCGAGACCTCGCCCACCGGCGACGACGCCGCGACGACGAGCGACCCCTCGACCGGGGGCACGTCGACGACGACCGGCGGCACCACCGCCACCACCGCGGGCGAACCCCAGCAGCTGCGCGTCGGCACCACGCAGGCGTACGTCGACGCCGTCTCCACGAGCGCCGGCGACTGGGTGAAACAGGCCTTCGAGGCCGAGCACGACGTCGACTTCGAGTGGGTGGTCCGGGAGAACGAACTCAACGACTTCGTCCAGCGCAAACAGGAGGGCGTCGACCTCGGCGCGCACGGCTACGTCGGCGTCACGCCCACGAGTCTCGTGCGCGCGGACCGCACGCTCGAGGACTCCCTGTTCGCGGCCTTCGACACCGACCGGATTCCGAACACCGGGGACGTCACCGACGCCTACTGGTTCGACCCCGAGCGCCGCGTCCTCCCGACCGGCGCCTCCTACGTCTGCGTCGTCTACGACGAGACCGCCGTCCCCGAACCCGAGACCCTCGAGGACCTCACGCGGGACGAGTGGAGCGACGGCCTGCTGCTGCCGAACCCACAGAACACCGTCACCGGCCTCAGCTTCCTGCTGTGGACCGTCCACGAGTTCGGCGAGGACGACTACCTCGACTACTGGGAGCGCCTCGTCGACAACGGCCTCCAGACGACGAGCAACTGGAACGCCGCCTACAGCGCGTACTCCAGCGAGGAGGCGCCGATGGTGATGTCGTACAGCACCGACCAGGTGTACGCCTCGCAGGCCGAGGACACGGACATGCGCCGCCACCAGATCGCGTTCCCGAACGACCAGGGGTACGCGTACGTCTCCGGCACCGCGCGGTTCGCCGGCACCGGCAGCGAGGACCTGATGCACGCGTTCGCGGAGTTCATGCTCGCGGCCGAGACCCAGCGAGAGGTCGCCGTGAAGAACGTCGGCATCCCGACCGTCGAGGACGCAACGCTCCCCGAGGACCTCCGGCAGTACGTCCACGTCCCCGAGAACGCCCTCCAGTACGGCTACGAGACGCTGGCGGAGCGCGCCGACGAGTGGCGCGAGGCGGTCGCGCGGCGCATCGCCACGCAGTGAGTTGCCCCGTCCAGTTGCGCGCACTGGCGGGCCGCTTCCCGAACGGCTAAGCGTCCGGCCGCACGCGTTCGAACCATGACTGCGGCAGCCGACCTGATTCTGCGCGACGGCGTCGTGCACACGCTCGCCGGCGACGAGGAGACGTACGACGCCGTCGCCGTCCGTGACGGTCGCGTGGTGGGACTCGCCAGCGACTACGACGTCGCGTTCCTCGAGGGCACCGGCACCGAGGTGGTGGACCTCGGCGGCCGCCACGTCCTCCCCGGGTTCGTGGACGCGCACACGCACATGGAGCACGTCGGCCAGTTCGGCGTGCACGCGGACCTCCGCGGCGCGAGCGGCCCCGGTGAGGTCACCGAGCGCCTCCGCGAGCGCGCCGGCGAGACCGACGGCGAGTGGGTGCTCGGGTTCGGGTACGACGAGAGCCAGTGGGCGGACGGCGACCTCCACCGGTCGGACCTCGACGCCGTCAGCGAGACGCGGCCCGTCGCCGCCGTCCGCGAGGACATGCACACCGCGACCGTCAACGGCGCCGCGCTCGACGCGTACGGCGCCGAGATGCCAGCGGGCGACGTGCTCGGCGACGGCCGGATCGTCGAGGACGCCGTCGAGGTCGTCTTCGCCGCGACCGACCCCGACCCCGGGGAGACCGAGGCCCTGCTCCGCGCGGCGCAGCGCGAGGCCAACGAGAAGGGCGTGACGGCGGTCCACGACATGGTGCGGCAGTCCCACGCGCCGCGGGTCTACCGCGACCTCGACGCGGCCGGCGACCTCACGGTGCGCGTGCGGCTGAACTACTGGAGCGACCACCTCGACGCCGTCCTCGAGACCGGCCTGCGGACCAACCACGGCTCCGCGATGGTCGAGGTCGGCGGTATCAAGACGTTCACGGACGGCAGCCTCGGCGGCCGCACCGCGAAGCTCTCCGAGCCGTACGCCGACGCGACCGGCGAGACCGGCACGTGGGTCGTCGACCCCGGGGAACTCCGCGCGCTCGTCGCGCGCGCCGACGACGCCGGCCTCCAGGTGACCGCCCACGCCATCGGAGACGAGGCCGTCGACGCCGTGCTCGACGCCTACGAGGACGCCGCGGCGGACGCGGGCGCGAGCCGCCACCGGATCGAGCACAGCGAGCTCGCCAGCGACGACGCGGTCGCGCGCATGGCCGAGCTGGGCGTCGTCGCGTCGATGCAGCCGAACTTCCTGAAGTGGGCGGGCCGCGAGGGGCTCTACGAGGACCGCCTCGGCACGGAGCGCCGGGAGGCCTCGAACTGCTTCCCCGCGTACCTCGAGGCCGGCGTGCCGCTGGCGTTCGGCAGCGACTGCATGCCCCTCGACCCCCTGCTGGGCGTCCACTACGCCGTCAACGCGCCCGCGGACGAACAGCAGGTGTCCGTCACGGAGGCGCTGCGCGCGTACACCAGCGGCGGCGCGTACGCGGGCTGTCGCGAGCACGAGCAGGGCACTATCGAAGTGGGCGCGCTCGCGGACTTCACGGTGCTGGAGGCGTCCCCGTGGGAGCGCGCCGACGCGATTCGCGACCTCGACGTGGCGATGACCGTCGTCGACGGCGACGTGGTCTACCGCGCGGACTGACGGCGACGTGGTCTACCGCGCGGACTGACGGCGACGTGGTCTACCGCGCGGACTGACGGCGACGTGGTCTACCGCGCGGACTGACGGCGACGTGGTCTACCGCGCGGACTGACGGCGCGCGGTCGAGTCGGTGCGCCCTAGCCGGCCACGCCCCCCTCTTCCGGGTCGTCCTCGACCGGCAGGCCGGTCGCCATGAGCCGCCGCACGATGGCGACCAGCCCGTTGTCGAAGCCGCGCCCGAACACGCCCTGCTCGTGCGTGCGGTCGGCCTCGGCGGTCTCGGTGAACGAGCTCACCAGGATCGCCTCCCGGTCGACCAGCACCAGTCGACTGATCTCGGTGTCGTCGCCGGCGAGCGGCGACCCGCGCAACCACTCCAGGCCCGACACGAACACCTCGACCTCGGGGAGCGCGCGCTGGATCTCGGCTTCGAGGTCCTCGTCGACGGTCCCGACGACGACGCTCACGCCCCGCTCGTGGGCGGTCTGTAACTGCTCGGCCAGCCGGTCGGTGAAGATGCTCCCGTGCCCGATGACGAGCACCACCTCCTCGGTCGCTCCGGCGATGAGCTGTTCCGTGCGGCTCGTGATGCCCTGGTCGCCCTCGATTGCCCACACCTCGTGGGTGGCTTCCGTCGTCCGGCCGTCGTCGGACGGCTCGAGGCCGCCGAGCGCGTCCCGGAGCGTCTCCGTGCGGCCGACGTACTCCGACTGCAGCGTGCTGACGGCCTCGTCGATGGAGACCGCGCGGAACACCTGCGGGTTGGAGTGTTGGGTCTCCACGAGGCCTTTCGATTCCAGGACGCGGATGGCGTCGTAGACGCGCGTCCGCGGCACCTCGGAGGTCTCGCTGATGTCCTTGGCCGTGCCCTCCGCTCGCCGCGCCAGCGCCACGAAGGACTTGGCTTCGTACTCCTTGAGTCCGAGCTGCTGGAGCAGTTCGATCGCTCGTTGTTGATTTGAAGGTTCGTCCATTGGTCCCAACCTCGACTGCTACCGTCCCTTTCGGCCCCCAGGTGTTTAGTTCGTCGTCCTGCCGCGGAGACCTGTCACTAGGAGGATGACAATACTCGTCGGAATCGAGGGGGCTGTAGCTCCCCGAGGGCGGCCGGCTCGATTCGTTCACTCACTTAATCACAGTAATTCTATGTAGGGGTGGAACAGACTGTTGCGTGGCGTGTAGCTCCAGAACTGGTCCCAACCCCTCTGTCGCTACACGCCCGGAACCACCACACCCGGTGGTTTTCACGACGACGACGACGACGTAGCCATGTCCCGCGACCCGGCAGACCGGCCACGCTCCACGGCGGTCGAACAACTCGAGGCACTCGGTCTGAGTACCTACGCCGCGCGGACGTTCGTCGCGCTCGTCGGCCTCGGCGACGGCACCGCACAGGACGTGAGCGAGGTCGCCGACGTCCCCCGGACGCGCGTCTACGACGCCGCCGACGAACTGCGCGAGCACGGCCTCGTCGACGTCAGGCAGTCGAACCCGAAGCGGTTCTGGGCGGTCTCGGCGGAGACGGCCGGCCGTCACTTCGAAGCGGAGTACGCCCACCGCGTGTCGACCCTGACGGCGGCCCTCGATGCACTCGAGCCCACGAACCGCACCAGCGAACAGCGCGGCGTCTGGACGGTCACCGGCCGGGACGCCGTGACCGAACGCGTCGCGGAGTTCGTCTCGACGGCCGGCGACGAGGTCGTGTTCACGACGGTGGACTCGCTGCTGACGGACGGGGTCGTCGAGAGCCTGCGTCGCGCCAGCGACCGCGGCGCGACGATCCGCTTCGCGGAGATGTCCCCGTCGGCGGGGGCCAGACTCCAACGGGAGGTGCCCGACGCCCGGCTGTTCGAGTCGCTGTGGGACTGGTCGGAGACGCCCGCCGGCCGGCTGCTGATGGTCGACCGGGAGAAGACCCTGGTGAGCGTGCGCGTGGACGCGGACGGCGACCGCCCGCCGGAACCGCGCGACGAGACCGCCATCTGGGGGTCGGGGCCGGAGAACGGCCTGGTGGTCGTCCTGAACGCGCTGTTCGCCTGGCAGCTCGACGGGAGCCGCGGATAGGCGAGGCCTGTAACTCGTTCCCTCACACCAAGGGTTTACCTGTGGGGGTCCAATCACTCTGTATGTCAGGTCCGACGCGGCACGGCGCCACGGTCGGCCCGGGCGCTGAGGCACAATGAGCCACGACTCGAACGACGCGGCCGACCGGGAGCCCACCGAACGGCGTCCGACCCTGGACGCGGAGCCAGCGACGGTCCGCTACGACTGGCGCGAGTCCGGCCAGCCCAGCGTGACCGTGTCCGAAGCGGTCGCCGCCGCCACCGGCCGGCTCACGACCGACCTCCCGCCGCTCCAGCAGTCCGTCGACCCGGACGCGCTCGACACACTGCTCACGCGCGGTCAGTCGGCCGTGACGGTCTCGTTCACCTACGCGGACGTGACCGTCTCGGTGAACGGTGCCGGGACCGTGGAAGTCGCCGTCGCGGAGTGAGCGGCGGCGCGCCGCGGAGTAGCCTCCCCCGTCTCGAGCGGCGCGTCCCGGGCCGTGTCAACGGCGCTCGGCCGCCGCGCGCAACACCGGTCCGCGCGCGCCGTCAGTCGTCGGCCGACTCGTCGCTCCGGTGGCTGTCCAGCGCCCGCAGCAGCGAGTAAACCTCCCGGAAGTGCTCCCCGGGCGCTACTGTGCCGCGGTCGGCGTCGTAGACGACGACGTCTGCGTCCTGTAACATCGGCAGGTGGCGCTGGTGGAGCTCGACGAGGCCCCCCTCCGGGGCGCCGTTCCCGCGCGGCGCTGGGGTTGCGGTCGTGGGCTCCGCGACCGACGGTCCGCTCCCGGGTGGCGCCGTCACGGCGCGTCGGCCGCGAGCGCGTTCCGCACGAGCGGCATCAGCGACACGAGGCCGACGACCACCAGCAGGACGCCGACCATCGTGAGCGTCGCCGACCCGAACAGGATGAGGGCGGTGCCCGCGCCGACCGCCGCGACCACCCACACCCGGAGCGGCGTGTCGTACCGCGCCGTGTTCATAGGGACCACTACGCACACGACCCGATAAGTGTTGGTGGCGGCCGCCGCGGCCGACGCGCACGGCGAGGGTCGCACGGCCGCCGCGGTGAGTCGGCGGAACGCCTTTCAGGTCGCGCGAGCGACTTTCGGGTATGGCCGCCGCAGGACTCGTCCTCCTGGTCGTCGCGTTCGGAGTCGCGGCGCCGCTGGCCCTCTACGCGCTCGTCCGCCGGGAAGCCGAGGACAGCGACCGGATGAGCCGCGAGGAGGCCCGCGAGCGCGTCTCCCGCGACCGAGACGACCGCTGAGCGGCCGACGCGGCCGACGCGACACGGCGGCCGACGCCGCTCAGCGGACGGCACCGAGGGGCTTCGCGGCGTCCCACGCGCGCTCGAAGCGGTGGGCCAGCCGGTCGACGAGCGCGTCGTCGCGCAACTCCACGCCGCCGAGACGCTCGCCGTCGTCCAGTGGGTGGGGGACGTGGAAGAACACGCGGTCGTCGTCGACGACGTCGAACGTCAGTGAGAGGCCGGTCGTCACTCGCACCGCGATGGCGTCGCCGTCCCGGTATCGGTCGCGGACGTCCGCCGGGACGCCGTCCAGAACGCGGGCGTCGACGAGCGCGCGGACGTCGTGGTCAACGGGCAGCGCGTCGTGGAACGCGGTCAGCTCGGCCTCGTAGTCCGTCCACGCGGCCGACGCGTACGGCCGCGACATCGCCGACCGCACCGACGACTCCGCGTCGACGAACGCCCGCTCTGTGAGCGTGACCGCGGCGTCGCTGCCCAGCGGCGCCGTCCAGAACCGCCCCTCCGCGGGCGGCGTCGCCGCCAGGTCGTCGCCGACCTCCTCGGCGAGGCGCTCGTAGCGCTGGGCGTGCGCGTCGAGTTCGCTGCGGCGCTCCGCGAGCAGCACGTCCGCCGCCTCCGTGGGCGGCACGGCCGCGTACGTGGTCGGTTCCGTCGGCTCCGTGGTCACGAGGCCGCGCGCTGCGAGCCCGTTCAGCACGTCGTAGACGCGTCCCATCGGCACGCCGCTGGCGTCCGAGGCGGCCTGCGCCGACGACGGGCCGCGCGCCACCAGCGCCCGGTAGCACTGCTCCTCGTAGCTGGAGAGCCCGAGTTCCGCGAGCCGCGACATGACTGTGGGCGCGCGCCGGTCCCGCAAGAAGCCACCGGTGTGTCGGCAAACAAACAGCAAGTGGCGCCGCGTTCGAGAACGGCTTTCCGGCACGCCGGCCGCGGCTCTCTCATGCAGGCCTACGCGTACCTCGCCGCCGCCATCGCCGCGGAAGTCACCGGCACGACCGCGCTGAAACTCTCCGAGGGGCTCACCGAGCCCGCACCGAGCGTCGCCGTCGTCGCCGGCTACGCCGGTTCCTTCTACCTCCTCGGTCTCGTGCTGGAGGAACTGCCGGTCGGCGTCGTCTACGCGACGTGGGCGGGCGCCGGCGTCGTCGCGACGGCCGCCGTCGGGGTCGTCGTCTTCGACGAGGCGATGGACGTCGCCGGCGTCGTTGGGATGGCACTGGTCGTCGCCGGAGTGCTCCTCTTGAACCTCGTCTCGGACGCGTACGCGCCCGCGTACTGACCGGCGCCTACTCGAGCAGCGACGCGCCGGTCATCGCGGCCGGTTTCTCGACGCCGAGCACGGCCAGCAGCGTCGGCGCGACGTCCCGGAGCGCGCCGCCCTCGCGCACGCGCTTCCCGCCGCCGAGGCCGTCGCCGGTGGCGTCCGCGTCCAGTGAGACGAACGGCACGGGGTTGAACGTGTGCGCGGTGTGGGGGTCATCCCGGGTTCCCATGTCGTCGGCGTTCCCGTGGTCGGCGGTGAGGAGGACGTGCGCGCCGGCCTCACGGAGGGCGGGGACGAGGCGGCCGAGTTCGCGGTCGACGGCCTCGACGGCCGCGACGGCGGCGTCGAAGTCGCCCGTGTGGCCGACCATGTCGGGGTTCGCGTAGTTCACCACGAGCACGTCCGGGTCGTCGCCGGCGAGCGCGTCGAGGACGGTGTCCGTGACGCCGGCGGCGCTCATCTCCGGCCGGCGGTCGTACGTCGGGACGTCCGGGCTCTCGACGATGCGCCGGGTCTCGCCCTCGAACTCGACCTCGCGGCCGCCGTTCAGGAAGTACGTCACGTGGGGGTACTTCTCGGACTCCGCGACCCGGAGCTGCGTCAGGCCGTTCGCGGCGAGCACGGCCCCGAGCGTGTCCTCGGGCTGTTTCGACTCGAACGCGACCGGCAGGTCGAACGTCCTGTCGTACTCCGTCATCGTCGCCACCGGCACCTCGGGCGGGTCCGTGGTGACGCCCTCGGTTTCCCAGTCCTCTGGGCGGACGTCCGCCAGCATGCGCGTGAGCTGGCGCGCGCGGTCCGCGCGGAAGTTACAGAACACGACGGCGTCGCCCTCGCTGAGGGCGTCGCCGCCCCGGACGATAGTGGGTTCGACGAACTCGTCGGTGTCGCCCCGGTCGTAGCTCTCGCGGACGGCGTCGACGGCCGTCTCGGCGCGGTGGTCGCCGACGCGGTCCACGATGGCGTCGTACGCGCGCTTCGTGCGCGCCCAGTTCTCGTCGCGGTCCATCGCGTAGTAGCGCCCGGTGACGGTGGCGACGTCGCCCGTGTCGTACTCCTCGATTACCTCCTCGAGCGCCCGGAGGTAGTTCTCGCCGCCGTGGGGCGCGGTGTCGCGGCCGTCCGTGAACGCGTGCGTGGTCGCCGGGAGGTCCCGGGACGCCGCGCACTCCAGGAGCGCGTGGAGGTGTTCGTGGTCGGAGTGGACGCCGCCGTCGGAAACGAGCCCCATGAAGTGGACGCGGCCGCCCGTGCGTTCGACGTGGTCGAGCGCGCCACTGATGGCGTCGTTCGCGCAGAACTCGCCGTCCGCGATGGCGTCCTCGATGCGCGTGTACTCCTGGAGGACGACGCGTCCGGCTCCGATGGTGAGGTGGCCGACCTCGCTGTTGCCCATCTGGCCGCGCGGGAGGCCGACGTCGCGACCCGACGTGGCCAGCGTGCCGAACGCGCCGCGGTCGGCGTACTCGTCGAAGTTCGGGGTGTCGGCGGCTTTCACGGCGTCTAATCGATCGTGGTCGCCGAGCCCCCAGCCGTCGAGAATCACGAGCGCGACCTGCATGCGTGGAGGTGGGTGAGCCGCGCGTAATTACGTGTCGTCCGCGGCGCGATTGCCGTCCTCGCTGGCGGTGTGTGCGTCCGGCGCGTCTGCGTCGAACTCCGCGCCGCACTCGCCGCAGACCATGTGCCGACCGGGGACGGTGCGCTGGGCGGAGACGAAACCGCACTCGGGACAGACGCTGAACGGCCGTTCGTCGGCCGGCGCGCCGGGTTCGACGGCCATGTGGATCCACGCGTCCGGGTCGGATTCGTCGTAGAGTTCCACGCCGTGGCCGGTGCGACGCCAGTTCACCGCCGGACTGTGGGCTCCGCCAGACATCTGTCCTCCTCTACCAGCCCGCGCCAATTAACATTTCTGACAAAAATTTGGCTCGGGTTCGAGTAAACGGTGACGAGGTCCCCCACAGGCGTCCGCGTTCTCGAACCGTCACGTCGTTTCGTTCACGTGACGGATAGTGGTCTCGTTCACGTGGTACAGTGACACCACGGGAACGCCGTCTGCGCTCTTGTCCGGCGTGCCGTACGAGTACGTCGCATCGACACGTACGTACAGTCCGTCGTCGCTCTCGTTCAGCACTGTCGCGTTGACCGGGCGCACGTACCCGAGTTCGAAGTACGTGACGTCGGTCTCGTTGCGGAGTTGGCTCTGCAGGCGGGCTTCCTCGTGGGCTATCGCAGCTGTCGTTGCCGTTTCGTTAGTCAGGTTGGTGGGAGGAGACGGAAACGATGCAGGAGCGACGGTGGTGACAGCGGTCGTCTCGGGACTCGATATCGTCGCCACCGTCCCATCGCTCGAATCGGTTACGAGCGGACTGCTGGCACAGCCTGCGGTCACGACGAGCACGGCGATTGCCAGTGCTGGCACCCGTATTCGAGTCACGAGACCCCGTTCGGGACGTTCCAGAATAAAGCCCGTACAGGCTAAACCAGGGGTTTATCCCTACAACGGCTCGACTCCCGGATTCATTCGGCTGTTTGACCGAATCCGGGGAGGGCGAGATGGGCGTCGGTGAGAGAGACGAACAGCACAGAGAACAGGCGTGAAAGCACACGCTTCTGGTACGTCTCTGGTCGTTCGTGCGAACGTACCGGGGGCCTATATGACCCTCCACCGCCGAGGGGCGTGCATGACCCTCGACCCCGTCCACTTCGACGGCATCGAAGCCCTCGCGAGCCAGATCCGCCACGAGGTGGACGCCGAGGAACACCGCGACGTCGCCGAGGAGACGTGGGCGAACTACCTCGACCCGCTGTACGGCGACGACGGTCCCGTCCTCGAACCGCTCGACGAACAGCGCCGCAGGGCGGCCGACGTCCAGGAACTCGCGCTCCAGCCGTCGCCCTTCGAGACGGCCCACGGCCTCGACTCCGGGACCATCAACCCGAAGACGTTCAAGAACGGCCTCGTGCTCGACCTCGCGCAGGCCGCGATGAGCGCGACGCCCTCCGACCTCGACCTCCACCGCTCGCGGACCGTCATCACGAGCGTCCACTCCAACGACGCCACCGTGCGGACGGGGACCGGCTGGCGGAAGAACGACGAGGGGTACTGGCGCGGCCGCATCGTCCACACCGCGCCGCTCGCCCGCGACCAGGAGCGCGTCGTCCACGGGCTCGCACTCTACCTCGCGGAGAGCCACCACGCCCTCGAACACGCCGGGGACGTCGACGACCTCCTGCTGCTGGACGGCCCCGTCTACCCGAAACAGCTCGTGAACTGGGCGGACCGCCACGCCAGCCTCGCGGACCTCGTCACGGAGAACGACCTCGTCGCCGAGGTCCTGGAGAACTACGTCCGCCTCGTCGAGGACTTCGCCGACCGCGGCGTCCCGCTCGCCGGCTTCGTGAAGAGCCCGGCGAGCCAGGCGCTCGTGCGCGCGCTCCGCGACCGCGGCCGCCCGACGCCGTGGGCCAGCGACGCCGCGTTCTTCTCGCAGGTGCTCGAACGCCGCGACTTCCACGACGGGGACTACTGCCGCCGCACCGACGAGCTCACGTGGACGGGCTGGTTCACGTCCACGCTCGGCGCCGACGGCGTGTTCGCCGACGCGAGCGAACTCGGCGTCGAACGGGAACTGCCAGCCGAACAGTACGAGGTCGCGTTCTTCGTCGTCTACGACCCCCGCACGGACCTCGTGCACAAGGTCGAACTGCCGCGCGCGTTCGCCGACGACGCCGACACCAGGGACGCCGTCGAGCGCTACGTCACCAGCCAGGTCGCCGCCGAAGCCGGGCCGCCCGAGCCCATCGAGAAGGCCGACGAGCTCGCGCGCATCGGCGCCACCGAGAAACAGGAGCTCGTCCGGAAGCTCGAGGCGTCCTTCGACAGCCGCCGCGACGAGAACTACGACGACCGGCGGTGGCCCGACCGCTGACCGCGGCGCGCGCCCCGCGCCGCATCGGCCGCTGGCTCGCAGCGGTCCCGACAGCGTCCCACCTCGCAGCGGCCGCGAACCGCCGTCCAGATTTAAGGACGCGCGCGGGCTCTCTCCGACGATGACCGACCGCGCCATCGAGACGCGCGACCTCACGAAGCGGTACGGCGACGAGACCGCCGTCGAGGGGCTCTCGCTCGCCATCCCCGAGGGCAGCGTCTACGGCTTCCTCGGCCCGAACGGCGCCGGGAAGACCACCACGATGCGGATGCTCACCACGCTCACCACCCCGTCTGGGGGGTCCGGCACCGTCGCCGGCGCGGACATCACCGACCGCGACGCCGTCGTCGCCGACATCGGCTACCTCCCAGAGGAGCCGCCGCTGCACGGCGAACTCACGGGCCGCGAACAGCTCCGGTACGTCGCCGGCCTCCGGGACCTCCCCGAGGCCGACGCCGAGGCGCGCATCGACGACCTCCTCGAGCGGTTCTCGCTGGCCGGCGACGCCGACAAGCGCATCTCCGCGTACTCGAAGGGCATGAAACAGAAGGCCGGCATCATCCAGGCGATGCTCCACGACCCCGACGTGCTCTTCCTCGACGAACCCACCTCCGGGCTGGACCCGCGCGCCGCGCGCACCGTCCGCGACACCATCGCCGACCTCGCGGACGGCGACGCCACCGTCTTCCTCTCCACGCACATCCTCCCCGTCGTCGACGAACTCGCGGACACCGTCGGCGTGCTCTCCGACGGCCGGCTCGTCACCGAGGGCGCGCCCGACCGCCTCAAGTCACGCGCCGAGTCCGGCGACGAGCGCACGCTCGAGGACGTCTTCCTCGAAGTCACCGGCGGCATCGGCGACGGAGACGCTGCGGCCGTCCGCGAGGAAGCGTAGCGATGCCGCGGCTCCCGGACGCGAACCACGCGACCAACATCGCCCGCAACGAACTCCGCGTCGGCTGGCGGAAGGTCCGCTCGAAGAGCCGCGTCCAGCTCGCCGCCGTCGCCGCCGCGGCGCTGTTCGCCGTCGCGTTCTCCGCGGCCGCCGCGTTCGGCGCGTACCTCGCCGGCCGGACGCTCGCCGGCGACCCCGGCGACCTCGCCGACCTCGTCGGCCTCGTCCCGGCCGGCGTCGCGACGTTCACGCTGTTCATGGCCGCGTACCTCACCGCGGTCCAGCTCGGCGACATCGACGCCCGGGACGGCTACCTCACCACCGTCCCCGCGCGGGACGTCGTCGGCGGCCTGCTGCTGGCGGGCTACGTGCGCGTCGTCGGCTACTTCGCGGTCCCGCTGCTCGTCGCCGCGGCCGCGCTCGCGTACGGCGCCGGCGCGCCGCTGGCGTTCCCGCTCGCCGCGCTCGCCGCGTTCCTCGCGACGGCCACCGCCTTCCTCGTCGGCTACCCGGTCGGTGTCACCGTCGCCGACCTCGCGAGCCGCTCCGCGTTCGTCGCGCGGTACAAGGCCCTGCTCGGCACGGCCGCGTTCCTCGCGTACTTCGGCCTCATCGTCACCGGCACGCTCGGCGACGTGTTCGGGCCCGTCGTCGAGGCGGCGGAGGCGTCACCCATCGCGTGGTACGCGGACCTCGCGCTGCTGCCGGTGCTGGACTCGGCGCGACCGCTCGCCGCCGCGGGCGCCGTCGTCGGCTCCGTCGCCGTCGGCGTCCTCGGCGTGCTCGCGAGCGTCCGCGCGTCCGAACGCCGCTGGTACGGCGAGTCCGCCCACACCGGCGCCGGCGAGACCGCCTCCGTCGCGGGCGGCCGCCTCGACCGCGTGGTCGGCCGGCGGACCGCGTGGGTCGCGCGGAAGTCCTGGCTGCGCGCCCGCCGCGCCCCCGTCAAGCTCGTCTACGTCGTCTACCCGGCGTTCCTGCTCGTGACGCCCGTCCAGGCGAGCGTCGAGGCCGGCCGCGTCACCAGCCTCCTCCCGGCGTCGGTTGCGCTATACGGCGCGTGGATGACCGGCGCCGCGTTCACCCTCAAC
Organism: Halobacterium yunchengense; assembly: GCF_037031165.1. Taxonomy (NCBI): domain Archaea; kingdom Methanobacteriati; phylum Methanobacteriota; class Halobacteria; order Halobacteriales; family Halobacteriaceae; genus Halobacterium; species Halobacterium yunchengense. Next base: position 465,419 of record NZ_JAYEZL010000002.1, read on the forward strand.
CCCCTCGGTGACGAGGGCGTCGTCCTCCCCGTCACCGCCACCACCGGCGTCTCCGGCCGCGAGTTCGTCGGCGGCCTCGTCGCCGCGGGCGCGCTCGCCGGCGCGCCGCTGACGTTCGCCGCGACGCTCGCCCTCGCCGCGCTCAGCCCGATGGGGCCGGTCGCCGTCGCCTGCACGGCCGTCGCCGCGGCCGTCCTCCCGGTGCTGGCGGCGGGCGTCGCGGCCGGCGTCGGCACCGCGTTCCCGAAGTACGACGCCACCAGCGTCAGCCGGAACCGCGAGGTCGTCGTCCCGTCGCTGTGGGCGTTCGCCGTCTACACGCTCGCGTTCCTGCTCGCGGCGGGCGTCGCCACCGGCGCACAGCCGCCCGGCGCCGCCGAACTGCTCGCCGACGCCGCCGGCGTCTCCGCGGCGGCCGTCCGCGTCGGCGCGCTCGCCGCCGGCGTCGCGCTCACCGGCCTCGCCGCCGCGCTCTCCGTGCGGGCGGCCGTCCGCGCGTTCGACGACTACACCGTCGACGGCGGGCGCTGAACGCCGGCCGCGCGGTCAGGCCTCCGCCTCGTGCTCGGGCACGATCTCGACGACGACGTCCCCCGGGTCGACGCCGATGCGCGCGAACTGCGTGCGGACGTGCTCCTCCGCGGCCGCAAGGGCCTGCTCGCGCGTGTCGAACCCGCGCGGCATCGGCGTCTCGAACGCGACGTTGACGTCCTCGCCGGCGACCTCCTGGACGCTGCCGCCGCTCTCGACGGCGTAGAACTCGTCGCAGACCCAGACGTACGGCGCGGCCTCGTCGGGCGCCCCCTTGAACGACGGCGGCTCCTCGCCCCGCTCGTAGAGCGTCCCCGTCAGCGTCGTCCCCCCGGCCGAACCGCGCACCAGCAACATGTCTCAGCGTACGGCGCCCGTGAACATAAGCCCGCGGACACCTCCCACGCGCTCGGAGGACTGAACGGCCGGTCGGCGGCCGTCGGCCCGGTGCGGGACCTACCGGACCGCGGCCACGAGGTCGTCGCGGAGGCCGCCGGTGGTCGCCGCGACGTACAGGCCGTCGCCGGGACGCGCGACGGCCGCGCCCGCCTCCGCCGCGAACAGCTCGCCGACGTGCTGTTCCTCGTCGTCCGGGTGGAAACACACCATGCCGTCCAGGCGGCCGCGAGCGAGCGCGCCCCAGTGCACGCACGGCGACCACGACTCGACGACGCGCTTCGCCTCGTCCGCGAGCGCCGCCTGCATCGCCGCGGCGTCGTCCAGCCGGCCGTCGAGTTTCACGTCGTGCCCGACGACGAACCCGACGGTCGCCTTCGCGGTCGGCACGTCGGCCGCCGCGGCCACGGACGCGCCGTCGTGCCGGACGCCCTCGCCGCGGCGCGCCACGTAGAGGTCGTCGCTCACGGGGACGTACACGCAGCCCACGACCGGCCCGTCGTCGTCCAGGACGGCCGCGGCGGTGGCGAACGACGGCAGCCCGGACACGAAGTTGTTCGTGCCGTCCAGCGGGTCGACCACCCACTGGTAGTCGCCGCCCTCCGACACGTCCCCGGACTCCTCGGCGTACACCGCGTGGTCGGGGTGGGCGGCCCGGATCACGTCCAGCATCCGCCGCTCGCTCGCGCGGTCGGCGGCCGCCTTCACGTCGTGGCGGCTGAACTCCGCGTCGACCTCGCCGCCGAACCGCTCGCGGAGGTGCCGTCCGCCCGCGAGACACGCGCGGACCGCCGTGTTCTCGACTGCGGAGAGCATCACCGGACGACTCGCGACCAGCGTGTAAGGCGTTACGGTCCGAGGGAAAGCGGTTAGTGCGCGGCCCGTCACCGAACGCCCATGAGCGACCTCGGGGACTTCGCCGACCACGGCCGCGACGACGGAGACGACGGCGTCGACGCGGACGCAGACGACTTCGACCGCCCCGACCTCGCGGACACCGGCAGCGACGACGGCCTCGGCGCGCTCGCCGTCTCCGAGGGCCTGCGCATCCACGAGGACGGCCGCGAGACCGAACTGAAGGCGTACGTCACCGCCGGCAACCGCTCGGCGGTCCGGCTCGGCACGTACCTCGTCGCGCCCTACCCCGGCGGCGAGAAACTGTTCTGCAAGATCACCGGCCTCGAGTACGTGCAGGCGTTCCAGAGCGACGACGCCACGGAGATCCACGCGCGCCGCGCGATGCGCAGCGACGGCGTCGACGAACAGGACTACAAGTTCCTCGCGGACCTCGAACCCGTAGCGGTGCTTTACTCCGACGGTGGCGACCTCAAACGCCGCATGCCCGACCGCGTCCCCAAGCCCGAGACGGTCGTCCGGGCGGCCGACGACGCCACCGAGATCAAGACCGGCCTCAAGATCCCCGAGGACGGCGTCTTCCTCGGTCACCTCTCCGTCGGCGGCGAGAAGGTCCGGACGGCCGCGGAGCCGCCGACCATCGACTACCGCGTCGAGGACGACTACGAGGCCGGCGACCCCCTGGTGTTCCGGCACACCCTGGTCGCCGGCGGCACCGGCTCCGGGAAGACCCACACGGCGAAGAACGTCCTCCGCCAGTACCTCCACGAGGAACGCCGCTACCCCGTGGACGCGGGCGGCGCCGAACGCCGCCTCGCCGTCGTCCAGTTCGACCCCCAGGACGAGTACGCGCAGATGCACGACGACAACCCCGACGCGGACGCCGCCGACGAGCGCGCCTGGGAGACCCAGGGGCTGGCCCACGGCGGCCACGACGACACCGTCGCGTTCGTCCCGAAGGTCGGGTCGGCGTCCTACGAGGCCGACCACCACCGCGCCGAGCGCGTCGAGTTCACGGTGCCGTTCTCGATGGTGCGCTCGAACCCCTGGCTGGTCGCCTCCAGCGGCCTCAACGACAACCAGTACGGCGCGCTCACGCTCCTGCTCGACCGGTTCTTCCGGCAGTACGGCGGCGGCGGCACCTACGAGGAGTTCTGCGGGTTCCTCGACGACCCCGCGCTGAAGGAGGAACTCGACGAGAGCGGGCGCGTCCACGAGGCCACCTACGCGGCGGTGTTGCGCCGCGTCACCAACATGCCGTCCGGCCTCTTCGACCAGGACGCCCGCGCCATCACGGACCTCGTCGCGGACCGCCGGTTCGTGCGGCCCGGCCGCCTCTCCGTCGTGCCGACCTACCACATCAGCAACTCGCGCGCCGCGGAGACCGTGGTGCTCGCGGTGTCCAGCCTCCTCGTCGACCAGAAGCTCTCGAACGACCCCCGGTACGACGCCATCAAGGAGACGCCGCTCCTCGTGGGGATGGACGAGGCGCACAACTTCCTCGCGGACGCCGACAGCGTGCAGGCGTCGAAGGTCGTCGGGAAGTTCACGGAGGCCGCCAAGCAGGGCCGCAAGGAGCGCCTCGGCCTGTTCCTCGTCACGCAGGACCCCCAGGACGTCGCCGACCCCGTGTTCAAGCAGGTGAACACGACGGTCGTGTTGAACCTCGGCGACGAGGACGCCATCCAGGCGGTGAACATCCCCTCGAACCTCCAGTCGAAGGTCCCCTACATGGAGAAGGGCCAGATGGTCGTCTACTCGCCGGACAACTCCGAGCCCGTCGAGATCCAGGGCCTGCCGACGTGCCTGACGCGGCACGGCCGCGACTGACCGTCGCTGGCCGCCAGCGCGCGGGAACCACCCCCAGACTTTTTCCCGACGACGGCGAACCACCAGGCGAACTATGGCCAAGATTCTCGTCCCCATCGACGGCTCCCAGCAGTCACGCGACGCCCTCGAGTACGCCCTCGAGCACTTCAAGGACGCCGACATCACCGCAATCAACGTCATCGACCCCATCGAGGCGGGGTACACGGCGCAGGCGACGGTCCCGGGGTACTCCGAGGAGTGGTTCGAGCAGGCCCAGGCGGCCGCCGACGACCTCTTCGAGGAGGCCCAGGAGCTCGCCGGCGACCACGACCTCGACACCGTGACCGAGGTGGGGCGGCCGAGCCGCACGATCGTCGACTACGCCGACGAACACGACATCAACCACATCGTGATGGGGAGCCACGGCCGGTCCGGGGTCTCCCGCATCCTCCTCGGCAGCGTCGCCGAGAGCGTCGTTCGGCGGTCGCCCGTGCCGGTCACCATCGTGCGGTAGCTCGCCGGCGGCGAACGCCCCGCACGTACTGTCCGGCAGAAAACACTTCACGCGGCGTCCGGAAGGCCACCGTATGCCCTCCAGGCGCGACGTGCTGGCGTCCCTGCTCACCGCGGGCGCCGTCGCCACTGCAGGCTGCACCAGTGGCGACGAGACCGCGGACGGGACCGAGACGACCAGCCCGCCGACCGGCGAACAGTCACCGACCACGGAGACGAGTCGGGAGCCGACCGCCGAGACGACGAGCCAGCGCCCGGCTGACTGCCGCTCCCTGCCGGACGTGGACGGCCTGCCCGACGCACCGGACGAGTGGGGCGTCGACCGCGCGGAGTCGTACGCCAGCGAGTTCGAGCGCGCGTACGTGCCCGTCACCGACGACCGCGCCACCGGCGTCGCGTCCCTGCAGGTGACGCGCGCCGAGGCGGCGGACGGCAGCTACGTCGTCGAGGTGGACGTCGAGGTCGCGACGGACGCCGGCGACGGCACGCAGACCGAACAGCCACAGGACGCGACCGAGCACCGCGCGCGGTACGTGCTAGCGGCCGACCGCGTCGTCCGCCAGCGGCGCGGCGTCGCGGCGAACCGCCTGATCGACGAGGACTGCTGGCGGCTCCCCGGAAGCGACGCGTGACGCCACCGCGGTCCCGCACGGGGAGGCAGGTGGTCTGGCGGACAGGCGGCGCGCGTCGCTCGCAGGCCGGTGCGCCGCGCTCCCGCCTCGGCCGGCCTGCGCCGGTCGTCACGTCACGCGCCGGGTTGGTCCCGCGACGGTACTTGAATCTACGCGCCGCGGGCGCACGGGAACGCGTCGGACCGCGCTGCGGGCCGCTCGTCGTCACGGGAATCCTCGACCGTCCCTCGAACGAGCCTGCCTCTCGTGGCGGCTTTGCCGAGCGCTGGCGAGGCCGGCGCGCAGCGCGGGACGGCCCTCAGAAGATGTTCGCCTGCCGGTAGACCGAGATGCCCTGGTGGGTGATCTCGTAGGGCTTGGTCTCCCGGGAGTGGTTGGCGTCCCGGATCTTCTGGATCTCGACGGCGAGGCGGGTCTCCCGGAAGTCCTCGGGCCGGATGTACCGCAGGACCACGACGGCGTCCGTGAGGTACTCGATGACGCCGTACCGGGACGCGAAGGAGTTGTCCTCGCTGGCCTCGCTGGTGACCATCGTGGTGACGCCGGCCTCCTTCAGCGACTTCGTGAAGTCGTAGATCTCGGTGCGGCGCGTCGACTGGTCGTCGTACATCATCTCCAGCAGCGACACGGAGTCGAGGACGAGGCGGCTGGCGCCGAACTCCTCGACCAGCCGCGGGAGCTCGTTCCGGATGCTCGTCAGCGAGTTCGCCATCTCGATGGGGTCGATGTCGACGACCGCGAGGTCCCCCTCCTCGGTGTGCCGGTCGAACGCCCAGCCCTTCTCGGTGGCGCTCTGTACGACGCGCTGCCGGGACTCCTCGAGCGTGATGAACACGGCTCGCTCGCCGTTCTCGAGGGCCTCGTGGAGGAACTGGAGGCCGAACGTCGTCTTCCCTGTGCCGGCCTCGCCGATGGCGACGATCAGCGACCGCTCGGGGACGCCGCCCTGGATCATCTCGTCGAGGCCCTCGATGCCGAAGTCGATGCGCGGGATGTCGCTCTCGTAGTCCTCGTCGGCCTCGAACCCGCCGGGGGCGCCAGCGCCGACGTCGGCGTCCAGGTCGAACCCGAAGTCTCCGCCGCCGCCCGCCGCGTCCATCCCGCCCTGGCCGCCGCCACCGAAGGCGTCCGCGAAGTCGTCCTCGAAGAGGTCCTCGCCTTCCTCGCGCTCCGGACCACCACCGCCGAACGCGGCGGCGAACTCGTCCTCGTCCGGCTGTCCGCCCGACCGCCGGTCCGACTGCGGCGTCGACCCGCGCGTGGACGGCTGCTCGCCGTCCGGTGGCGACTCGCTCGCCGGTTCACCGCCCCGTTCGTCGCGCGCTCGCTCCGGGTCGGCGTCGTCTGCCTGCGCCGGGTCGGTGTCGTCCGCCTGCCCCGGTCCCTCGTTGTGCTCTCCCTCCGCGTCGTCGTGTCCGTCGTCCGAGTCGGCGCGCTCGTCGTCCGCGTCGTCGTGTCCGTCGTCCGAGTCGGCGCGCTCCTCGGCCGCCTCGCCGTCGGCGGTCCCCTCCTCGAACGCGCGCTCGAACCAGTCCTCGTCGCCCTCGTCGTCAGCCACGCTGTCGCCCCCGTCCCGCGGCGTCCGACGCCGTCGCCTCCATGCCAGGGGCGTCGTGGCACAGCGAAAAGTAGTTTCCGCCGCCCGCGGGTTTTTCAAACCCCGGACGCGGAGTGGACGTATGCGCGTTGGAATCGTCGCACAGCGCGGGAACGCGCGCGCCGCGTACCTCGCTGCCGACGTCCGGGAGATGCTGGTCGCGGAGGGCACGACCGCGTGGCTGGACGCCGAGACGGCGGACGCCCTCGGGGAGGACGGCCGCGAGGTCGGGACGTTCGACGCCTGCGACCTGGTGGTGAGCATCGGCGGCGACGGCACGTTCCTGTTCGCGGCGCGCGGCGCCGGGTCGACGCCCGTGCTCGGGGTGAACCTCGGCGAGGTCGGGTTCCTGAACGCGGTCGCGCCCGAGGACGCGGTCACGGCGGTGCGCCGCGAGGTCGACCGCTACCGGGAGACCGGCGCCGTCCGCCACCGCGAGGTCCCCCGGGTCGCGGCGTCCGGCGAGCGCGAGTGGTCGCTGACGCCCGCGCTCAACGAGGTCACCATCCAGGGCGAGCAGCGCGGCCACGGCCACGGCGTCGACGTGGAGGTCCGCGTGGACGGGTCGCTGTACGAGGCGACGCACGCCGACGGCGTGCTCGTCGCGTCCTCGACCGGCAGCACGGCGTACAACCTCAGCGAGGACGGCCCGCTCGTCCAGCCGGGCGTCGACGCGTTCGTCGTGAACGGCATGTGCGCGAGCGAAGCGCTGCCGCCGCTGCTGACGCCGCTGGACAGCGTGGTCACGGTCCGCGTCGACGGCCCGGAGTACGTCACCGTCTCCAGCGACGGCGCCAGCCAGCAGCGCGTGGAGACGCCCGAGGTGGTGCGCGTCGAGGCGGCGGACGAGCCGGCGCGGGTCGCCGGCCCGGACGCCGACTTCTTCCAGGCCCTGAACAAACTCGAGTAGGCCGCTGTCGCCGCCGGCGCGGACCGGGGCACAACGAGAGGCGGTCGCCGGAACGGAAAGGGTTAGTGAGCTTCCAGCCCAACGTCGTGGCAATGAGCAAGCAGTTGCCGGACGTCCAGGCGTCCGAGCCCGAGGTCGCGGTCGGCCTGAGCCAGGTCGGCGTGACGGGCGTCGAGAAGCTCGTGAAGCTCGCCCGCGAGGACAAGCGCCCCATCGTGCTGATGGCGGAGTTCGAGGTGTACGTCGACCTCCCGCAGGGCCGGAAGGGCATCGACATGAGCCGGAACATGGAGGTCATCGACGAGACCCTCGAGGACGCCGTCGCCGAACCCGTCTACCGCGTCGAGGAGATGTGCGGGGAGACGGCCGAGCGCCTCCTGGAGAAACACGACTACACGACGACGGCGACCGTCGAGATGGAGGCGGAGTTCGTCGTGCAGGACGAGACGCCGGCCAGCGGCCGGCCGACCCAGGGCACCGTCGACATCGTCGCCGCCGCCACCGCGAGAGAGGGCGAGCCGACGCGCGAGGAGATCGGCGCGCACGTCACCGGCATGACGGTGTGTCCGTGCAGCCAGCAGATGATGAGCCAGCGCGCCAGCGAGAAGCTCGCGGAGCTCGGCGTCGGCGAGCGCGAGGTCCGGGAGTTCCTCGAGGCGGTGCCCCAGGCCGGCCACAGCCAGCGCGGCCACGCGACGCTCACGATCGAGACCACCGGCGACCCCGACGTCGACCTGCTGGACGTCGTGGACGTCGCGCGGGACGCGATGAGCGCGCGCATCTACAACCTCGCGAAGCGCCCGGACGAGGACGCGATGACGTACGCGGCGCACGCGAACGCGAAGTTCGTCGAGGACTGCGTGCGGTCGATGGCGGAGGGCGTCGTCGACGAGTTCGACCACCTCGACGACGACGCGGTCGTGACGATGAAGCAGTCCAACGACGAGTCCATCCACCAGCACAACGCCCACGCCGAGCGCGTCGCGGAGTTCGGGACGCTGCGCGGGGAAGTGAACGGCGACTGAGCCTGCGAGAGCGCCACCCTCTCGGGAGTCGGGGCGGTCGGGCGTCGGGGCGGTCGGGCGTCGGGGCGGTCGGGCGTCGGGGCGGTCGGGCGTCGGGGCGGTCGGGCGTCGGGGCGGTCGGGAGTCGTCTAGTCGAGGGTCGCGGCGTCCCTGCGTCCTCTAGTCGAGGGTCGCGGCGTCCGCCCACGTGTCCTCGAAGACGGCGGTGACGTCCGCGGCGAACGCGGCGTCGTGGAGGTCGATCATCGCGAACGACTCGTCGGGGTCGACGGGGTTCGAGACGTCCAGGCAGACCTCGGCGTCGTCGACGATGGTGACGTTGCCCTCGACGGTCTGCCCGATGCGGACCTCGTAGTTCGGGTGTTCGGCGAGCACGTCGACGTACCGCTCGTTGACCACGTCCGGGAGGTTCGCGGCGAGGTCCCGGGAGATGAGCACCGAGACGGCGACGTCGCGGTCGAGGGCGTCCTCGAGGTGGTCGACGACGCGGCTGGTGGTGTCGTCGACGTCGAAGCTCGTGGACGCGAACCCGGCGAGCAGCCGCACCGAGTCGTCGGCGGCGTCGACGCGCTCCAGGAGGAGGTCGACGGACTCCCCGGGGCCGAGCGCGGCCGTCCAGAACCCCTCGTCGGGCTGGGCGGGCGTCTGGAGGTCGTCCGCGAGCTCGTCGACGACGGCCTCGTACTGGTCGGCCTTCTCGCGGAGCTCGCGCTTGCGGTCCGCCAGCAGTCGGTCCAGCGCGGTGTCGGGTTCGACGGCGACGTACTTCTTCGGCCGGCTGGCGGTCTGGCTGCGGACGAGGTGCTGTGACTCGATGCTCCCGAGGACGTCGTAGATGCGGCCCATCGGGACGCCGGAGGCCTCGGACAACTCCTTGGCGGTTGCCGGCCCGGTCCGCAGCAGCGAGCGGTAGGCGTTCGCTTCGTACTCCGAGAGCCCGAGGTCCCTCAAGTCAGCCATCTCGTCGCGGCTTGGTGCGCCGCTTCCAAAAACGCTCCGACGGTTTATTCGCTGCCGGCGTCGGACTGGGGCGCGCCGTCGCGGTCGGCGGGCGGGGAGCGCGCGTCACGTAGGGCCGGTCGCCGAGCAGCGCCGCGACGTCGAACGGGTCGTCGGTGTCTGGAACTGCCATCGACGACGAGGACGGCGGCCGGGACCTTGAATCCCGATTCCGAGTGGTACGGTCGCCCCCGGAGGGCTACCGAGCGCTATTGGGTCCTGGCGACGAGGTCGGCGAGCGCCTGCGGCGAGTCCACCGCCTCGGTGGCGCCGTCCGCGGTGAGGACCCACGCCGTCCCGGAGTCGCCGTCCGCCTCGGGCACGACGACCTTCTCGTGGTCGGCCAGCCGGAGCGCGGCGCGGTGGAGGTCGCTGCCGGCTTCGTCGGCGACCTCGACCACCAGGGGGTCGCCGACCACGCGCGCCGCCGCGGTGCCGTACGCCGCGACCTGCACGCCCATGCGGTCGGCCGCGCCCGCGAACGCGCCGACGGCGTCCGCGGCGGCGTCGTGGTAACGCGGCTCCCCCGTGAGGTAGTGGAGGTCGACGAGCGCGTCTGCCATCACGGCGGCGTCGTCGATGGGCCGCAGCGGTTCGTCCAGGAGGCCGGCCCCCTCCGGGGGGCCGTCCCGGAACGCGCCGGTCGCGTCCTGGAGGTCGTCGATCGCGGCGTCCGCGACCGCGCGCGCGGTCTCGACGTACTCGCCGCCCAGGACCTGCGCGGCGGTCGCGAACGCACGCACGACGCGAGCGCGGTCCGCGAGCAAGCCCCCGGGCGCGTCCTCGCCGTCGAAGTGCCGGACGTCGCCGCCGTCGACGAGCGCGTCCTCGAGGTAGGCGAGCGTGCGCTCGGCGTACCGCGTCGCCGTCTCGTCGTCCGTGTACGCCGCGAACCGCAGCAGCGCGTCCGCGGTGAGCGCGTTCACGTCCGCGTACGCCGTCTCGTCCACCGGCGGCTCCGATTGGCTCGCGCGCTCGCCGGCCGGCGCGTCGAAGTACTCGCCCGCCGCCTGACTGCCGCCGAACGCCTCGCCCGCCCACAGCGTCCCCGTCGCGTACTCGATGACGCGCTCGGCCGGCTCCCGGTAGTCCTCGCTGCCCGTGTGGAGGTACGCCGACGCGAACGCCCGCAGCAGGCTCGCGTTCTCCGCGAGCACCTTCTCGCGCTGGACGTCCGACCAGTCGCGGCCGTGCGCGAACCGGAAGAACCCGCCGTCGACGTCATCCGCGAGGTTCCGGCGGACGGCGTCCAGCGTCCGCAGCGCCTGGTCGCGCTCGCGCTTCAGCGCGAACGCCACCGTCTCGGGCAGCGGGAACTTCTCGCTTTCCCCCCAGCCCGCGTACTCCTCGTCGTACTGCTCGGCGAGCTGGCCCGCGAGCAGCCGCTCGACGTCCGGCGACACCGCGGCCGCCGGCGGCTCGCCGCCCCGGAGCGCGCGCGGCACGCTCCCCGCGTCCTCGCCGCGCTCGTCCCACGTCTCCCGCACGCGCTCGAGGACCTGCCGGAACCCCTCCGGTTCGAGGAACGTCGCGCCCGCGACGTGGTCGCCCGACGGCGTGACGAACACCGTCGACGGGAACCCGCCCATGTTGTACCGCTCGCGGACGCGCGGGTGCCGGTCCGCGTCCACGCGCACCGGCACGAAGTCGTCGTTGACGTTCGCCGCGACGCGGGGCTCCGCGTACGTCCGCTCGTCCATCTGCCGGCACCAGTCGCTCCACGACGCCACCAGCGCGACGAGCACCGGCACGTCGCGCTCGCGGGCCTCGTCGAACGCCGCCTGCCCCCAGTCGCGCCACGCCACGCGCGTCGGATCCGCGGCCTCGCTCATACGTCCGCTCGGCGTCGAACCCGGGAAACCGTTTCGACACCGGCGGCCCGCCGCGGCGGCCGCGACGGCGACGCCCGGTCCACCCGAACAGAAAGGCTATCAGGCGCCGCCGGCTACCCCGGCGTATGCCCCGACTCCGGTGGCTGTTCCTCGCGCTGCTGGTCGTCCCGCTCGCGGACGCCGTCTTCCTGGTGTTCGTCGCGGGGCGACTCGGCTGGCAGGTCACCGTCGCGCTCGTCGTGCTCACCGCGTTGCTCGGCACGCTGTTCGTGCGCGCGGAGGGCCGCCACACGATCCGGCGCATCCAGCGGTCGCTCGCGGCGGGCGAACCGCCCACGGACGAGCTCGTCGACGGCGGCCTGCTCATCGCCGCCGGCGCGTTCCTCCTCACGCCCGGCCTCCTGACGGACGCCCTCGGGTTCCTGCTCGTGTTCCCGCTCACGCGCGCCCCCTTCCGGTACGCCGTCAGGGAGTGGGTCATCGTCCCGCGCCTCGACCGGCAGACCGGCGGCTTCGCCACCGGCAACGTCTACACGTTCGGCTTCCCCAGCGACCGGGACGGGGACGGGAACGGCGGTCCGTTCGGCGGCGGGTTTGACCCCGCCGACGGCGGCTTCGACCGGCAGTCCGACGACGACACAATCGACCTCGACGAGGACGCCTACGACGTCGAGTTCGACGACGACGAGGACCGCCGGTGACCCCGGTGCTGTAGAAAGGAAACCCTTAATTGTGCCAGCGGCGAACGGTGGAGTGCGTCGGGTCAGTAGCTCAACTAGGTAGAGCGCCACTCTGATAAGGTGGAGGCTTCCGGTTCAAATCCGGACTGACCCACTCCGATTTCTCACGTCGACTCGCCCCTCCAGTGACTCCTGTGGTGGGACTGCTCGGGGCGTCCCGCGGTCAGTTCCAGGGTGCGCCGGGGAAGTCGACCTGGCGCTCCCTGCGGTCGATGGCGTCGACGCGGGCGACGTCCCCGGCGTCGAGGTCGAGGTCGCGGGCGGCGTAGTTCTCGCGGACGTGGGCCGGATTCGAGGACCGCGGGACGACGGCGACGCCCTTCGAGAGCAGCCACGCCAGCGACACCTGCGCGGGCGTGGCGTCGTGTTTGTCGGCGACGGCCCGGAGCTCGGGGACGTCGAAGACGCGGCCCTTCGCGAGCGGCGAGTACGCGACGAGCGCGTGGTCGTGGTCGCGCGCCATCGCGCGCAGCTCCGCCTGGGGCAGGAGGGGGTGACACTCGACCTGGTGGGCGTGCAGTGGCGCGTCGAGGCGGTCGATGGCGTCCGCGAGGAGTGCGGGCGTGAAGTTCGAGACGCCGACGTGGCGCGCGAGTCCGCGGTCGTGGAGGTCGTCGAGGGCCGCGAGCGTCTCCTCGGGGTCGTAGGTGTTGATGGGCCAGTGGACGTAGAGGAGGTCGATGGCGTCGAGGCCGAGGCGGTCCCGGCAGGCCTCGGCGTGCGCGACGGCGTCGTCGTACGCGAGGTGCTCGGAGTGGAGTTTGGTGGCGACGAAGACGGCCTCGCGGTCGACGCTGCTCGCGGCGACCGCGTCGCCGACGGCGGCCTCGTTGTCGTACATCTCGGCGGTGTCGACGTGCCGGTAGCCGGCGTCGAGCGCGGTCGCGACGGCGTCCTCGCAGGTGGCCGGGTCGAGCCGGTACGTGCCGAACCCGACGGCGGGGACGTTGTCGGGGGTCATGGCGTTCGGTAGCGGCGGCGGTCACAAAAGCGCTCGCGGGAGCTCGTTTCCGTAACGGAGCCGACAGGTCCCGAGCACTGACCCGAGGGGTTTTGCACGCGCTGCGACTGCGCGCTGGATTAAGTACCGTACCGCCGGAACGAACGGGCGGGCACCACGCTACCGGTGCTCCGCCGGTCCCCACCCCTGGCGTGCCGGCGTGCGGCGCGCGCCGCACTGCCCCTCGGCCGCGCGCCGTCGTTGCGCCCCCCGCTCCTTCGGCTCCTCGACGCGACCAGCCCCGGGACGACCACGCTCGAAGCGGACGATCTCGGGACGACAGCGCCCGGGCCGCCGCCCGGAACCGGGGCATTGACGCGCCCCGAGCACGAACGCCCCGTATGGACGACCGCGTCGCACTCGGACTGGTCATCGCAGCGGGCGTCGTGGTGCCGGGCGTCGCGAACTACGCGCTGGACGCCGCCGGCGCGCCCACCGCCGGCGCCGTCGTGTGGGCGGTCGGGTACGCGTCGATGGTGCTGGTCGTGTGGTACGGCTGGATCCGGCCCATGGACCTCACCGGGCCGGAGGGCGGAACGGAACCTTAAAGGGGATTTCGCGGCCAAATCCAGCCGACAATGGCGTTCACTCCGCTGCCGCTCATCGACGACTTCATCGCGCAATACCACGTCGGGCACGCGCTCCTGGCGCTGTTCGCGCTGTCCGTCGTCGGGTCGATCCCCCTCGGCTCCCGGAAGATCGTCTCCGCGAACGCGCTCCTGTTCGGACTGCTGTTCCTCGTGACGCCGGGCTCCGAGCTCGGCTCGGACCCGTTCACGTTCCGCTTCCTCGGCATCGCCCTGCTCGTCGTCGCGCCCATCCTCTACACGACCGCCCGCGAGTAAGACCGACGCGCCCCCGACTCGCGGTCGAACGCCGCCCCGTCGCCTCTCCCCGTTCGTCTGCGCCTCACTCTCTGTCTCCGTCCAGCGTTCTCGGCACTCGCTCGCCGGCCCGTCGTGCACTCGCCGTCTTCGCGCGACTCGTCGCCGCGCCGCTCGTTCGACGACGGACGCATCGCTCGTTCGACGACGGACGCATCACTCGTTCGACGACGGACGCATCACTCGTTCGACGACGGACGCATCACTCGTTCGACGACGGACGCGCCGCTCACTCGCCGACGAGGTCGTCGTAGCGCGCGCCCGTCTGCTTGAGCGTCTCCTCGCTGTACAGCCGCTCGTGGGCGAACGGCAGGTGGTCGGCGGCGAGCTCGTCGATCTTCTCGTCGACGGCGTCGCTCTCGCGGCCGTGGATCATCGTGAAGAGGTTGTACGGCCAGTCCTGGTCGGGGCGGCGCGGCCGGTGGTAACAGAGGGTCACGTACGGCAGCTCGCCGACCGCGACGCCGCGGTCGTCGAGTTCGTCGTCGGGGACGTCCCAGACGACCATGCAGTTCGCGTCGAAGCCGGTGACGACGTGGTTGACGACGCAGCCGACGCGCTTGATGCAGCCGGCCGCGAGCAGGCGGTCGACGGCGTCGAGGACGTCGTCGACGCTCGCGCCGACGGCGTCGGCGACGTCCCGGTACGGCGTCGCGGACAGCGGGAAGCCGTCCTGGACGGCGAGCAGGAGGTCCGCCTCCAGCCGCGACAGGTCGCCGGTCGCGTCCTCGCTGATACGGGTCGCTGACACCGCCGTGCTGTCCAGGGACTCCCGGGCGAACCGGTCCGAGTTGACGACCGGGAACTCCAGGTCGATGTAGTAGTCCGTGAGCATCGGCAGGTTCAGGACCTCGCAGCCGGTCTCGCGCTCGATGTCGGCGAGGATGGCGTCGCGCTTCTCGCGGCTCGCCGCGGTGACGACGAACCACATGTTCCACTCGTGGGCGCGCCGGTAGTTGTGGTTCACCTGCCGGTAGCCGTTGATAGTCTCGGCGACCGCCTCGAAGCGGGCCTCGGGCGCGCTCACCGCGGCCAGCGTCGACGACCCGACGACCGGCGGGTTGAGGACGGCGCCGAACCGCCTGAACACGCCCTCGTCGCGGAGCCGCCGGACGCGCTCGAGGGCGTCCCGTTCGGTCGTCCCGAGGTCGTCGGCGACCGCCGCGAAGGGGCGTTCGCGGACGGGGAAGCCGCTCTGGTAGTCGTCGATGAGGCGGGCGTCGGTGTCGTCGATCCGCTCGCGCCAGTCGGCAGCGGCCATCGGTCGCGCCTACGGACTGCGTCGGCTACTGTTTACCGGTTCGGTGCCGGGCGGTCCCGGCGTCGCTCGCCGCTCTGTGCGCCCGGTCGGGCGGGAGGACCGGGCGGGGTGCACTCCGGGCGCGCGGGAGGCCCGAGTGCGTTCCAGCACCGCGGGAGAATCGGGTGGATTTACGCGGGTGCGGTCACATAGCCGCACTCATGAGCGACGCCTTCGGCGAGTGGCCGCTGCAGCGTCTGATGACGGAGGTCGTCGGCTCCGGGCCGAAGTCCGCCGAGGACATGACCCGCGAGCAGGCGGCGGAGGCCTTCCGGCGCATCCTCGAGTTGACGCCCGACCAGACGACCCTGGGGGCGTTCTGGCTGGCGAACCGCTGGAAGCGCAACAACGGCGAGGAGCTCGGCGCGTACGTCGACGTGATGCGCGAGGAGAGCGTCGTCGCCGCCGAGCCGAGCGTCGACCCCGTGGACTGCGGCGCGAACTACGACGGCAAGGGCGACACCGCCATTCTCGGCGTCGCGGCGGGCGTCGTCGCCGCCGCGGCCGGGACGCCGGTGGTGGTGCACTCCGGTGACCGCGTCCCCACGCAGAAACAGGACGCGTACAAGCACGTCCTCGACGAGCTCGGCGTCCGGACGGACCTCGACCCCGAGGAGTCCGCCGCGATGGTCGACGAGACCGGGTTCGGGTTCTACTACCAGCCGGCGTTCAACCCGGTCGTCGACGCCCTCTGGGACCGGCGGGACAAGATGGGCGTTCGGACGTTCGTGAACACCGTCGAGACGCTCGCGAACCCCGCGAACGCCGACGTCCACCTCGGGTCGTTCTACCACCTCGCGTTCGCGAAGAAGGTCGTCGAGACCGTCCGGGCCAGCGAGCGCAGCGGCTTCGACCGCGTGCTCATGTTCCAGGGGATGGAGGGCTACGACGACGTCCGCCCCGGGTCGACGACGGTCGCGGAGTGGAGCGAGGGCGCCGACCTCGCGGACTTCACCATCGAGACCGAGGACTTCGAGATGGACGTCACGAGCGAGGACCTCGAGGTCGACGACGTCGCCGCCGACTCCGCGGACGTCACCGCGGACGTCCTCGCCGGCGAGCGCAGCGGCCCCTTCGCGGACGCCGTGAAGCTGAACGCCGCGCTCCGCATGTACGCCCGCGAGGACGTCGACAGCCTCCACGAGGGCGTCGAGGAGGCGGCGGACGCCATCGCGAGCGGTCGCGCCGAGAGCGTGCTCGCGGACGTCTGCTCGTTCTGACCGGCAGCCCGGCGCGGCCCGGCCGCGCTCGCGGCCCGACGGCAATACATTAGTGGATTGACCGAATCGTGGCGGGTATGACCGGGGGAGACGGCTTCGACCTGCTCGCCGACGAGACGCGCGCCGCCATCCTCCGCGCGCTCGCCGACGCCCGCCGCGAGGACCCCGTCGACCCCGCGCTGTCGTTCTCCGAGTTGCGGCGGCGGGTCGG
Source organism: Halobacterium yunchengense (assembly GCF_037031165.1). Lineage (NCBI taxonomy): Archaea > Methanobacteriati > Methanobacteriota > Halobacteria > Halobacteriales > Halobacteriaceae > Halobacterium > Halobacterium yunchengense. Next base: position 481,873 of record NZ_JAYEZL010000002.1, read on the forward strand.
CGCGACCGACTCCGGCCGCTTCAACTACCACCTCGGGAAGCTCCGCGGCCACTTCGTCACCGAGGCCGACGGCGGCGGCTACCGGCTGTCCGCGGTCGGCGTGCGCGCCGCCGGCTCCGTCCTCGGCGGCGAGTTCGACGACCCGCCCGAACGCGACCCCGTCGAGCTGGACGACCACTGCGGCCGCTGCGGGGACCCGCTCGCGGCGTCCTACGAGCGCGGCCGACTCACGGTCTCCTGCGGGAACGGCCACGGGTTCGCCGACGCCGTGCCGCCCGCCGCAGTCGAGGAGCACGGCCTCGAGGGCGCCGTCGACGCCTTCGACGCGAAGCTCCGCGGCGACGTCGCGCTCGCGCGCCGCGGCGCCTGTCCGCTCTGCCACGGCGAGATGACGTGGTCGCTGGAACGCGACCTCCCGGACGAGGCGCCGATCGACTTCTTCTACCTCCCGGCCTGCGGGCGCTGCGGCCACAACCTCGGCGTCCCGCCCGGGATGCTCGTCCTCGACCACCCGGCGCTCGTCGCCGCGTACCGCGACGCGGGCGTCGACGTCCGCGAGCGGCCGTTCTGGACGCTGGACTGCAGCGTGCCCGGCGCCGCCGACCTCGCCGCCGAGGACCCCGTCCGCGTCGCCGTCGACGCCGGCCCGGACGGCGACCTCGAGTTCGTGCTCGACGACAGCGCGAACGTCGTCGACGCGCCGGAGCCGTGACGGCTCCGACCGGCGGCCGCCTCGCCGCGAGTAGGTAGCGTTATCCGGCGCGACGGCCTCCACTCCGGTATGGCGATCAAGGCGACCCTCCACACGACCGAGGGCGACATCGACGTCGAACTGTACGACGAGAAGGTGCCGACGACCGTCCAGAACTTCGTCGGGCTCGCGACCCACGACCCCGCCGCGGACGCCGAGCCCGCGCCGGACACCAACACCTGGGAGGACCCGGAGACCGGCGAGGTCCGCGGCGACGCGCTCTACGCGGACGTCCCGTTCCACCGCGTCATCGAGGGCTTCATGATCCAGGGCGGCGACCCCACGGGGACCGGCCGCGGCGGCCCCGGCTACCAGTTCGACGACGAGTTCCACGAGGACCTCCGCCACGACGGCCCCGGCGTCCTCTCGATGGCGAACTCCGGCCCGGACACGAACGGCAGCCAGTTCTTCGTCACGCTGGACGCCCAGCCGCACCTCGACGACCGCCACGCGGTCTTCGGCGAGGTCACGGACGGCATGGACGTCGTCGAGGCCATCGGCAGCGTCGAGACCGACGCCAACGACCAGCCGACCCGAGAGGTCCGCCTCGAGTCCGTCGAGATCCACGACTGACGCCGCCCGCCCTCTCGTCGCCCGCACTCGTCCCGCCCGCGCGGCGGCCGGCAGGGGGCGCCGCCGACCGACAGTTCAAAGCGCGTCGGCGCCAACGTCTACGCGATGAGCGACTCCGAGGGGGCCGTCGACCCGAGCCAGATTGGCGAGACGGACGCACCGCCGGTCGAGGAGAAGCCCTACAAGCTCCTCTTCGAGGCGAACAGGTGCTTCGGCGCGGGGAAGTGCGCGGAGGTCTCGGACAACTGGGAGATGGACATCGAATCCGGCATGGCCCAGCCCCGGACGTACTTCTTCGGCGAGGACGACCTCGAGCACAACGTCGCCGCCGCCGAGGCCTGCCCAGCGAAGAAGGGCGACGGCTGCATCCACGTCGTCGACCGCCGCACGAACGAGGAGCTCGCGCCCGACCCCCACGGCGACGGCACGGTGTCCGTCGACTGGTAGCCCGGCGACCGTAACCGACTTCTCCCCGGCGCGCGCACTCCGACGTGCGAGGGTGGCCGAGCGGCCAAAGGCGGCGGGCTTAAGACCCGCTCCCGTAGGGGTACGTGGGTTCGAATCCCACCTCTCGCACTCGTCCCGCGAACGGACGCGGGAAGCGATGCGAGCGGTCGTCTCGTGGACGAGGCGATACCTGTACGGGCCCGGACAGTAATGGTGTTCGGTCGCGTACGGACGGGAGATGGCCGTGGAACTCCGTCCGACGGTGGCGGTCCTGGTGCTGGTCGCGGTGCTCGCGGTCGGGACGGCCGGGTCCATCGCCGTGGCGGACGCCCAGGAGCCCGAGCGGCCAGAGCGCGTGGAGTCGATTCCGCTGCCCGAGGAGGACCGCGAGCTCTGGCTGTACACGAGCACCGGCCGGACGTTCTCCTCGCCGACGCTCTCGCTGAACGTCGTCGTCTACGGGGACGCCGACGCGGTCCGCCGGTACCTCCTCGAGGGGACGGGGAACTGGAACGAGACGGCGGCCGACGAGCAGGACGCGGCGGTCAGCGAGGAGGCGGCCGCGCAGGCCCGGGCGGCGCCGTGGGAGACCGCGACGGGCGCCCAGCGGTACGTCTACCTCGCCGACGCGCAGCGCGGCCGCTGGCTCGCCGAGGCCTACCAGGTCCACGACGGCACGTACCTCGGGAGCCGACACCACGTCAGGGCGTACACCGCCCCCGACGAGGACGGGTGGACGGCGATGCAGGCCCACCACGAGCACTGGGACTGGTTCTTCGGGAAGCACGTCGTGACGAGCACCACCGAGACCCAGTCGTACGTCGAACGCGAGTTCGCGGGCTCGCCGTGGACGCCCGAGATCCAGCGCGTGCCGATGTCCCAGGGCCCCGACGACGGGTTCGAGGAGTGGCTGACGGTCGTCAACCTCCGGGAGCGACCGGTGCCGTCCGTCGCGCTGTTCGCCGTGGTCGCCGCGGTGGGCGCGCGCGCCGGCGGCGTCCGGCGGTGGCTCCGCGAGCGCGCGTCCTCCGGCGACGCGAACGCGGTCCTGACCGCGGTCAGCCTGGTCGCGCTGTTCCGGACGTTCCGCGTAACCGCCGTCTGGCTGGAGGGCACGCTCGACGTGCCGCCGAAGGCGCTGGCGTTCGCGCTCTACCCCGTGCTGTTCGTGGGGCTGCCCGTGACCGCGTACGCGCTCTCGCGGCGGCTCGACCGCGTCCGGGCGTTCGCGGCCGGCGCGCTGGGGTTCCTCGCCGCGGTCCTCGTCGACTACTCGGCCCTCGGCGTGACCCAGGTCCCGCTGCACGTGCTCGTCCACCGGAGCGCGCTCGCCGTCGCCGTCGGTCTCGTCGCTGTGGGCGCGACGCGCGTCGAGCGCGAGCGCCCGGCGGGCACGAGCCACGTCCGGGTCGGCGTCCTCCTGTGGCTCGTCGCGTCGGGCGCGCCGCTGCTGCAGCACACGCCGCTGCCGGTGTAGTCAGCGCCGGTCCTCGCGCTCCGGCGGCCGGTACGGTCGCTCCCAGTTCGGCGTGACGTTGCTGTAGACCGCGACGCCGACGAACAGCACGAGGTAGTACAGCCACTGGGGGAGGCCGAGCCACTGGAACACCGCCGCCGAGCCGACCGTCCACGCGAACAGGATGGCGACGTCGACGACCAGCTGGTCGCGGTTGTGGCGGAGGTACGCGAGCAGTCGCCGCGTCCGCGAGTCGACGGCCGGTCGGTCTGGCACGTCCGCGCGTACGCGACACCGCGACATGAACCGTCCGGTGGCACGCGACCCGCGGGTGCGGCGCGAGGAGGTCGACGGCGTCAGGGGATGGTGTCGAGGAACCGGTCGGGGTCGTCGTGGAAGCAGTCGCCGACCACGACGGCGTCCGCGCCGGCGTCGAGGACCTCCGCGGTCTGGTCGCGGCTCTCGATGCCGCCGCCGTAGAGGAGCGCGGTGTCGGCGAGGTACGTCGCGGCCGCCTCGACGTCCTCGGGGCCGCCGTACGTGCCCGAGTACTCGACGTAGAAGACGGGGAAGTCGTAGAAGGACTCCGTGGCGAGCGCGGCGCCCGCGACCTCGTCGGCGCTGAACGCGCGGTCGACGCCGGACTCGGCGGCGGCCTTCGAGTCGACGTTCTGGACGACGTACCCCTCCGCGAGGACCTTCTCGGCGAGGTCCGCGACGGCCTCGCGTCCCCGGGACGCGATGACGTCACCCAGGAGGGGGATGTCCGCGCCGAGCAGTTCGGCCGGCTTCCGGCCGACCTCGGCGAAGAACTGGACGTGCTTCGCGACGAAGTTCGCGCGGTCCCCGTTGAAGACGGCCGGGATGGCGACGTAGTCCGCGGCGTCGACGGTCGCCGCGGAGACGTGGCTGCCGCTGTACGGCTCCTGGAGCACGGGGAGGTCGGGCGCGGCGTCGGCGACGCGCTCGATGGTGTCGATGGTGTTCGCCTCCGTGACGCCGTCGGACCCGCCGACGACGACGAGGTCCGTGTGCGCGACCACGTCCAGGTCGCCGGGCAGCGGCTTCGCCGGGTCGACCTTCGTGACGTGGTCGACCCCACTCCAGTCGAGGTTCATGGTAGCGTCACGCCGCGAGCACCTAATGAGTCCTCCGACCGCGGCCGGTCACCCGACCACCAGCCACGCGAGCGCGACCGCGAGGCCCGCGCCGAGGAGGTTCCCGGCGGCGTGGAACGCGGCGGCGCGCCAGCGCTCGTTCTCGACGAGGCCGACGACGTCGACGGTGAACGACGAGAACGTCGTGAACGCGCCGCAGGCGCCGGTGCCGAACAGCAGCGCCGCGTCGCCGCCGACGCCGGCGAACGCGAGCGCGGCGAGCGCGAACGACCCGGCGACGTTCACGACGAGCGTGGCCGCCGGGTAGCCCTCGACCGCGAGGGTCTCGTAGACGGCGTGCCGGAGGAGCGCACCGGCGGCGCCGCCGAGGCCGACCAGCAGCGGCGCCGGCAGCGAGAAGGCTACCACGCGCCACCTCCGTGCCGGGTCACGCGCCGCCTCCGTACCGGACGGCGAGCGCGCGGCCGGCGACGACGCCGAGGAAGCCGAGCGCGTAGTTCGCGAGGACGTTCGCAGCCATCAGCGGCGGCGCGACCGATGCGGTCTCGACGGCGAACGTGCTGTACGTCGTCAGCGACGACAGGAACCCGGTGCCGAGCAGCGTGCGCGCGCCGTCGCCGAGCGCACTCGACCCGACGGCCTCGTAGACGAGGGCGCCGAGCGCGAACGACCCGACGGCGTTCACCGCGAGCGTCCCGCCGAGCCCCGGCACGACCAGCGCGACGGCGTACCGGAGCACCGAGCCCGCGAACCCGCCGACGCCGACGAGCGCCGCGACGGTCAGTGCGCGCCTCCAGGTCCCCATGGGTGTCGTTGCTGGCACTGGACGCGACTCGTACTTACGCGCGTCGGAGTCCCGAGCGCAACACCCAACTGCCAGCGACGCCTCCGGTACGACAATGAGTGCGCTCGCAGCCGAGTTCGCCGACCACGCGCGGTTCGAGCGGGTAGACGACGCAGCCGACCGCGTCGAGGACGCGTTCGCGCCCACGAGCAACGACTGGGAGGCGTCGGTCCGCGTCGACGAGGCCGAAGTCGAGATCACGGTCGTGGTGCCGACGCTGGACGCCGCGACGAACGACGACGTCGCGGACGTCGTCGAGGACGGCTGGTTCGACACGTTCGAGCGCCGCGTCCACGACGCCGACGGGGTCACGCTCGCGGAGGACGTCGAGGTCGCAGCCGTCGAGCGCAACCGCGGCGACGTCACCGTCGAACTGGTGCTCACGCCGCGGACGGGGAAGGCCGCCGACGACGCGCTCGCGCTCGTCAACTACGTCGAGGGCACGTGGTTCGAGGGCGTCGTTCCGGGCTACGACTACGTCGAGAAGGTCCAGGGGATGCGCGAGCAGGCCGCGCAGAACGCCCAGCGCACCGACGGCACGCCGCTGTAGGACGGGCGACGGCCTACGGCCAGTCGTCGCGGACGGGCTCTTCTTCGGTCTCGTCGTCGTCCTGGTCGGCGGCGAGGTCCCAGTCGGCCTTCGCGGCGGCCTCCTCGAGGGGGAGGTACTCCCAGCCGACGTCCTCTGCGAGCTGGCGGTCCTCCTCGCTGGTGCCGACGAAGACGTGGCGCTCGGTGTCGAACTGGCGCTTGACGGACTCGAGGCTCTCCTCGCGGCCCTTCGGCCCGGAGAAGAAGTCCTGGCGGATGCGCCGCTTCCGGGTGAAGTTGGTGACGACGTACGTGGGTTCGTCGGAGACGACGCCGACGTACTCCGTCCACTGGCGTGCGCCGGCGAACGCGGTGCCGGGTTTCGCGAGCTCCTGGAGCGCGGACAGCTCGAACGCGAGGGTCATGTCCGTGCTCCCGCCGGATTGGCTCATGCGGGAGTCTCGGTGGCGGACGGGAAAAACGGCTTCGGTCGCGGTACGCGGGCGCTACTGCGCGATGGTGACGCGATAGTAGCCGGTGAACCGGACGAGTTCGCCCTCGTCGAAGGCGTCGGCGGCGTCCTCGGTGACGGTCGTGGCGCCGTCGTGGACCGCGTCGAGGAGGACCGCCTGTGCTCGGTCGTCGAGTTCGTCGTAGTCGCGGACTCGGCGGTCCGCGGTCGGTGTGGCTTCGGTCGCTTCGAGCAGTTGGTTCATCGGGTCACCGGCACTCGTGTGCCGTGCGAACGATTCGCACGAATCGGCATAAGACTAGTGGTAGACGCAATCCGGGCACCGGACGCCGTCGGGCGGCAGCGAGCGCGCCGCGAACCGCGGTGAGCGAGCGGCGGTACGGGCATGCGCGAGCGAGCGGCGGACAGGGGTGTGCGGGCCGGGAGGAGTGAGCGAGTGGGGAGGGGTGAGCGAGCCTGGAGAACGAGCCGGTGACGGAGCGGGGGGAGGCGCTTACTGCTCCTGGGGGATGGCGAGGTCCTCGAGGTCGAAGTTCTCCTCGAGGAGGACGTCCGTCTGGTCGGCGACGACGGCCTCGTCCTCGATGAGCTGCTTGTACTTCGACTGCGGCGCGAGGTTCCCGATGAGGACGCCGCCGATGAGCTTGCCGTCCTTGAACGTGAGGCGGCGCCACTCCGTGTCGCTGTACTTGCGCTCGCAGGCGTCGTCGCCCTTCGTCGGGAAGCCGAACGAGAGGAACGGGAAGTCGAAGTGCGTGATGGAGTACGAGGACACCCAGCGGAACGGCTCCACGTCGACGTCGTGGCCCGCGTCCGCGAGCATCACGCGGCCGGCGAGGTTCCCCTGCTGTTTCGCGGAGCCCCAGGAGCCGTTCTGGGCGCGCTCGTCGAGGATGGTGTCGTAGAACTGCGTGATGTCGCCCGCCGCGTAGACGTCGTCGACCTCCGTGCGCATGTACTCGTCGACGTGGACGCCGCCGTCGATGGTGACGTCCGTGTCCTGGAGGATCTCGACGTTGAAGTCGAGGCCGATGGCGACGCCAGCGAACTCCGCGTCGTGCCGGTCGCCGTTCCCGTCGACCGCGGCCTCGACGTGGCCGTCGTCGTCGACCTCGAAGTGGTCGACCCCGGACTCGAAGACGGGTTCGACGCCCTTCTCGCGGAGGCCCTCGTGGATGATCTCGGCGCCGTCCTCGCTGAGCGCGTACCGCCACCAGCGGTTCCCGCGCATCAGGTACTTCGCGTCGACGCCCTGGCCGCCGCAGATGGCGGCGAGGTCGATGCCGAGCAGTCCCGCGCCGACGACGACGCCCGTCTCGGCCTCCTCGGCGTGCTCGCGGATGCGCCGCGCGTCCTGGAACGTCCAGAAGTGGTGGACGCCCTCGGCGTCGGAGTGCTCGACGGGCAGCTGGTTCGGCGTGCCGCCCGCCGCGACGAGCAGCTTGTCGTAGCCGATCTCCTCGCCGTCGTGGGTGTGGACGGTGTGCGCGTCCGGGTCGACGTCGGTGACGAGCGTGTTCAGGCGGAGGTCGATGTCGCGGTCGTCGTACCAGTCCTCCTCGTGGATGCTGATGGGGGCTTCCGGGAGCTTCCCCTTCGCGAACTCCTTGATGAGAATCCGGTTGTAGAGGGCCTCCCCCTCGTCGGTGACGACGGTGACGTCCACGTCGGACGCCTCCTCGCGGATGGCCTCGGCAGCGGAACTACCCGCGATACCGTCACCGATTATCACGTAGGACTCGCTCATGCTCGAAGTGAGGCATTCGGGGTTAAAGTGGATTGCTATCTTTCCGAGTTCGCGTGTGGGTTGTTCCACAGCGACAGGGTTCGAGGCGGGCGAACGGTCCGTTCTCGGCCCGATCCGGGAGCCGGGAGCGCGTCGGGTCGGCGGTGTCCCGGGGTCACGCGAGTAGCGCCGTCCTGGCCGGCCGTAGCACCCGTCTAACCGGTTCGTTGGGGGTCGACTACTGGGTGTCGTTTCCACGCCTGTCCCACGAGTAACCGTGGGTGGAAATACCAGTAAGTCGGCGTTAGAAGCGCTCCCCCCCGAAAACTCGGCTGAACTATCGGCGGCCTTTATCTGCAATCCCGTCGATGATTCGCCTGTTCCGGGCCGTCCGGAACTGACACACGATGTACGAGCAAACACCGTTCCAGCAGCCACAGCTATCGAGCGGAATCGAGTCCGGACAGCAGTTCGCCCAGCCCCAGTTCGGGAGCCAACAGCGGCTCGCGGGCGCCCAGCAGCAGCCCCAGGGCGGCCAGCAGCCGCAGTTCGCGAGCCAGCAGCAGCCACAGGGCGGCCAGCAGCCGCAGTTCGCGAGCCAGCAGCAGCCCCAGGGCGGCCAGCAGCTGCGGGGCAGCCAGCAGCCGCAGGCCATCGGCCAGCAGCCGCAGTACGCGGCCCAGCAGCAGCCCCAGGGCGGCCAGCAGCCGCAGTACGCGGCCCAGCAGCAGCCCCAGGGCAGCCAGCAGCTGCAGGGTAGCCAGCAGCCGCAGTTCGCGAGCCAACAGCAGCCACAGGGCGGCCAGCAGCCCCAGTTCGTCGGCGCGCAGCCGGCCGTGACCCAGCAGTCGAACCCGACCCAGCAGTCGAACCCGACCCAGCAGTCGAACCCGACCCAGCAGAACCCGATCCAGCAGGCCGCCCACGCGTCCCAGCCGTGGACGCAGGCGGCACAGCAGCCCCAGATGCAGCCGGTCGGGCAGTTCCTGCCGGTCCAGCACACGCAGGGCCAGGTGGCGCCCCAGCAGGGCGCCGTCCCCCAGCAGGGCGCCGTCCCCCAGCAGGGCGTCGCGTCGACCGGCTTCGGTGTCCCGCAGTGGACGCCGATGTCGACCGGCGTCCAGCAGCAGCCCGGTCAGCTCTCCCAGCAGGCCCCCCAGCAGGTCCAGCAGTCACCACAGCAGTGGGGCTCCCAGCAGACGCGCGAGCAGGTCCGCCAGACCGTCGAGCTGGCCGACACGCCGGTGCTCGCGGAGGCGCTCGCGCGCCGCCTCGGCATCAGCAGCCAGCAGCTCACGCAGGCGATCCCGCAGCTCCGGGCCGCCCTCGAACAGCAGTTCGGCCAGCAGCACGGCGGCCACCAGCAGTCGACGTACGGCCAGCAGCAGCCGGTCGGCCAGCAGGCCGCCGAGCAGCCGGTCGGCCAGCAGCTCACCCAGATCCCCTACAGATGACGTGGTACCAGCCCTGGCAGGCCGCGAGGACGTACGCGGAACAGCCCGGTAGCGTCGCCGGCGTCTCCACGCAGGCCGACGCGTTCACCGGCCCGCAGGGGCCGACGACGCCCCAGTACGTCCCGACCGGCCAGCAGTCCACCGGCCAGCAGAGCGGACAGGCCGCGCAGGCGCAGGCCGAGTCCGGCGTCCGGCCACAGCAGCCGGCGAGCGTCCCGGCCGTGGACGTCATCGAGTCGCCGACGGAGCTCGTGGTGTACGTCGACGTCCCGGGCTTCGAGAAGGACGACCTGGAGATCCACGCGGACGCGAACCGCATCTACCTCTCCGGGGACCGGTCCGAGGACGCCGCGCTCAACCCCGACCAGGGCGAGCGCGCGCTCGTCGCGGAGCGACCGGTGCGCGTCGAGCGGACGATCCCGCTGTCGGTCACCATCGACCCCGAGCAGGTGACCGCCGACCACGACAACGGCGTCTGCGAGATCGTCGTGCCGAAGGACGAGCACGACCGGCGCCACGAGATCGGCTTCCAGTAGCCGCCCCGCGAGAGCGGGCCAGCTTCCGTCGCCGCCGCTTTTCTTCGCAGCCGTCGCTTTCTTTCGCAGCCGTCCCCTTCCGTCGCTGCCCTGGTTCCGCCGTTCGTCTATCTTCGTCACCCCTCGTCGTCGCCACGCGCGAGTGCGCGCCAGCGCCGCGTCCGCCAGCGGTCGGGACCCGTGCCCCTAGCGGTCGGGGTTCCGTGCCGCCCACGCTCGGGACCGTAGTGGCGAACTGCTGGTCGCGTGCCGGCGACGTCGTTCCCGACTGGCGACGCGTACCGACCGGTAGTGTGTGCTTTCCGACCGCGAGGCCGCGCGTCCCGCCGCCACTTGCCGCGATGCTGGCCGAGCCGAAACTGTCTTGGTAGCCGAGTGCTAACGACTGTCGAAGACCGGTCGCGTGTACCCGCGACCGCAGTTAGCACATGTCTACTGTCACATACCGCCTCGTCTCGGAACTCGCTCGGCCCGGCGAACAGTTCGACGTCCCCGAGGGGGCCCAGCCAGTCGTCGAACCGGCAGACCAGCACGGCTTCGTCCGCGTCACCTACCTCAAGCAGGTCACCCAGGTCCCCATCGAGGACGACGGCCCACTCGCGTACGTCGAGTAGCTGGGGCGTCTCTCCGCCGCGCTCGACCGCACCGTCCCTCCACCGACCGCACCGGCTCCCCGTGTCGCCGCGCGTCCGGGGCGGTCGTCGGCCGCGTCGGGACGTTCTTAACGCTGCCTGCCCAACGTGGGGGCATGAAACTCCGCCAGAACGTCCGCCACTTCGCGTCCCGGAAGGCGCTGGAGCTCCCCGGCGTGCGGTCGGTCGCGCGCAGGGGTCTCGTCGACCTCCACGTCAAGATCTTCTCGAAGAAGGCCGACGAGAGCCGCCGCGAGGAGCGCGAGGCCCACCTGGAGGACTTCTTCGACGCGACGATGGACATGTACCTCGCCGCGCTCCAGGAGGGGTACACGGAGGCGGAGGCCCGCGAGACGACGCACGTCGTCGCGAACTTCGACTTCTACAACCACGGCTGGGCGGAGATGATGGAGTTCCCGCCCGACGAGCTCTCCGACCACTACCGGCGGTACAAGTCCTTCTTCGACGCCCACGGCGTCAGCGTCGACGACCCGCTCGGCGAGTTCCGGCCCGTCGACGGCGTCGCGGACGCCCCGGCGACGCCCGAGCGCCTCGCGGAGGCCGACTTCGAGAACGCCGAGGGCGGGTACGCCGACGACGTCTACGTCGAGACCGAGGACGGCGACGTCCAGCGCGGCGACGTCGAGGAGCCCGACGACGTCGACCCGGCGAAGAGCCCCGGGACGTAGGGTGGACCACCCCGGAACGTAGCGGGGACGACGCTGTCCGCCCGGGAGGGCGCTGCCGCTCCTCTGCCGTCAGTCCGCGAGGGCGCTGCCGCTCGCCTCTCACTCCGCCGCGGCGCTACCGCTGACCGGCGATCCTGTCGGCGCACTCGTAGCCGGCGACGATGCCGCCGTTCAGCGAGCGCTCGGGGTACTGGGCGCGGGACGCCATGCCGGCGTAGTAGACGCCCTCGCCAACCTCGGCGTCGAGGTGGTAGGGAACCACCATGTCGAGGTAGCCGCGCTCGTAGACGGGCGCGGTGCGGGGGTTCCTGAACGTCTCGACCCAGTTCACCTGCGAGCGGTCGAAGTCCGGGAAGAGGTCGGCGATGCCGTCCAGCCAGCGGTCCTCGACCTCACCGTCGCTGGCCTGCCAGACGGGGTCGTCCGGGGACTGGATGTACTTCGGGACGTACAGGAGGTGTTCGCCGCCGTAGCGCTCCGGCCCCACGAAGTTCGTGTGCTCGATGAGCGCGCCGAACGGCGCGTCGTCGGCGATGTTCAGCCAGTACGTGTCCGTGAGGGGTTCGTCCATGCACACCAGCGAGCACACCGTCCCCTGGAAGTCGACGTCGCACTCGTAGCCCGTGAGGGACTCGAGGACGTCGGGCATCGCCGCGACCACGACGGCGTCGGCGTCGAACGTCTCCACCTGCGTGAAGCCGTCGCCGTCGGCGCCGCGCTCGACGGTCACCGACTGCAGTTCGCCGTCGGCGACTGCGACGTCGGTGACGCGCGTGTTCGTCTCGATGTTGTCGCGGCCGACCTCGTCGACGAGCGCGTCCAGCAGGCGGCCGAAGCCGCCGTCGAGGTAGCCCAGCGGCTCCCCGCGGAGGAGGTCGCGCTCGCCGCGGAACTTGATGCGGCCGAGCAGCCAGGCCGCCGAGACGTCGTGCATGCGCTCGCCGAACTTCGCCTCGAGCAGCGGCTCGAAGAACGTCTCGTAGACGTTCCGCGTCGTGTGCTCGACGCAGAACTCCTCGACGGGCACGTCCTCGAAGTCCTCGAGGTCCTCGTACGTGTCGAAGCTCGGGACGCTGCCGCGGACGTCGACGTCGAGCGTGAGCATCCCCAGCCGGAACTTGTCGTAGAGGCTCCAGTGCGGGAACGCCAGGATCTCCCAGGGCTTGTCCATCGGATAGACGGTGCCGTCGACGTAGTAGGCGTTCTTCCCGATGGGCCACCGGAGGTCCTCGCCGAGGCCGAGGTCCTCGATCAGTTCGACGACGGTCTCCTCGGACCCGGAGAGGTGGTGGTAGAACTGCTCGATGGGGTCGCCGGCGGTCTCCGCGGTCGCCGCGAGGCCGCCGACCTGGGAGGACGCCTCGAAGACGCGGACGTCCCGGCCGTGGGCCTGCAGGCGGCGTGCCGCGGCGAGGCCCGCGACGCCGCCGCCGACGATGGCGATCATACTCCCGACTCGGTCGGGCCCCCGGGTTAGCGTTACGGTCCCCGCCGGCCCGTCGACGCCGAGCGGTAGAGGAGTCCGCCGCGGCGGCGCAGTTCGGTGCGGTGGCGCAGTCCGCTACGCTTTTGCGCGCCCCCACGCTACGGGGCGACATGACTACGGTGCGCGCGCCGGCGACGAGCGCGAACCTCGGCAGCGGCTTCGACGTGTTCGGGGTGGCGCTCGACCGGCCAGCGGACGTGGTCCGCGTCGAGCGCGCCGCCGAGACGACCATCGAGGTGACGGGGACGGGGGCGTCGTTCATCCCCGAGGACCCCGCGGACAACACCGCTGGCGTCGTCGCGCGCGAGCTCGACGCGCCGGCGCACATCCGCATCGACAAGGGCGTGCGGCCGTCCTCGGGGCTGGGGTCGTCGGCGGCGAGCGCGGCGGGCGCGGCGGTGGCGCTCGCGGACCTCTACGACCTCGAGTACTCGCGCCGCGAGCTCGTGCGCGTCGCCGCCGAGGGGGAGGCGGCGGTCTCGGGGGACGCGCACGCGGACAACGTCGCGCCCGCGATCCTCGGGGGGTTCACGGTCGTCAGGGACGACGGCATCGAACACGTGGACGCGGACCTCGCGCTCGTCGTCTGCCTGCCGGACCTCGTCGTGTCGACCCGGGACGCCCGCGGCGTCGTCCCCGAGTCGGCCGCCATCGAGGACGTCGTGGACACCGTGGGGTCGGCGGCGACGCTCGCCATCGGCATGTGCCGCAGCGACCCCGTCCGCGTGGGCCGCGGCCTCGAGGAGCACCTCGTGACGCCGGCGCGCGCGGACCTCATCGAGGGCTACCACGACGCGTGCGAGGCCGCCAGGGAGGCCGGCGCGACCGGCGTCACCGTCAGCGGCGCCGGGCCGGCGGTGCTGGCGGTCTGCCGGGACCGCGACCAGCGCCGCGTCGCGAGCGCGCTCGTCGACGGCTTCGACGACGCCGACGTCGAGGCCACCGCGTACCGGTCGCGGGTCGGCGACGGCGCGCGCGTGCTCTAGCGGTCGAACCGTCGAGTAGCCGAAATCAGTTTCCCCGATCCGGGTACACCCCTCTCAGTCGGCTCCGTGTCCGTCTGCCGAAACCACCGGCAGTTACTTCTCCCGGAAAACACTTTTGACGATGGCGTCCGATCGTAGTATCCATGCCGACACATCGACGCGAGGTCCTCGCTGCACTGGGGACCGGCGCGGCGGCGGGGCTCGCCGGCTGTTCGACTGCACTCGGCGGCGCCGCCGACCGGCCGGAGGTCAGCGGCGAGACGCTCACGCTCACGACCACCACGAGCACGTACGACACGGGACTGCTCGACGCGCTGAACGCGCCCTTCCAGGAGATGTACGGCGTCACCGTCGACGCCGTCGCGCAGGGGACCGGCGCCGCCCTCGAGACCGCGGAGAACGGCGACTCCGACGTCGTCATGGTGCACGCGCGGTCCCTCGAGGACGAGTTCATGCACGAGGGGTACGGCGTCAACCGCCGCGACATCATGTTCAACGACTTCGTCGTCGTCGGGCCGGACGGCGACCCCGCCGGCGTCCAGGGGATGGAGTCCGCGGCCGAGGCGTTCGCCACCATCGCCGAGTCCGAGTCGACGTTCGTCTCCCGGGGCGACAACTCCGGGACGCACACCAAGGAGCTCGTCGTCTGGGAGGAGGCCGGCGTCGACCCCGGCGGCGACTGGTACCGCGAGGCCGGCGCCGGCATGGGCGACGTCCTCAACCAGGCGTCCGAGAGCGGCGCGTACACGCTCGCCGACCGCGGCACCTTCCTCTCGATGCAGGACGACATCGAGCTCTCCATCCTCGTCCAGGGCCCCATCGAGGGCGGCCCGGAGCTGCTCTCGAACCCCTACGGCATCCTCGCCGTCAACCCGGCCGTCCACGGGAACGTCAACTACGACCTCGCGATGGCGTACATCGGCTACGTCACCAGCCCCGACGGCCAGGAGGTCATCTCGGAGTACGAGGCGAACGGCCAGCAGCTGTTCTTCCCGCGGGCGCTCTCCGAGGACCCCGACTTCCAGCAGTACGTGCCCGAGGGCTGGAGCGCAGATTCGAACGAGTGATAATGGTCGCGGTCCAGGCCGGAGCCGTGACGCCCGTCGACGCACTCCTCGCGGTCGCGACCGCCGCCGGACCGCTGTTCGTGGAGTTCCCGTTCGCCCCGCGGTACGTCACCAGCACCATCTACGTCTCGCTGTACGTCAGCGTCACCGCGGTCCTGCTCAGCACGCTGTTCAGCGTGCCGCTCGCGATGCTCGTCGGGTTCGCGGAGTTCCGCGGGAAGCGCCTGCTCACGTCGGTCATCAACACGGGCATGGGGTTCCCGAGCGTCGTCGTCGGCCTGCTCGTGCTCATCACCGTCTCCAGCCAGGGGCCCCTCGGCGAGTTCGACCTCGTGTTCACGAAGGAGGCGATGATCATGTCGCAGTTCGTGCTCGCGACGCCCCCCATCACGGGCATCGCGCTCGCCGCGGTGACGAGCGTCCGCGGGGACGTCCGGGACGCCGCGTTCGCGCTCGGCGGCACGCGCGCGGACGTCGCGCTCACCGTCGTGAAGGAGGCGCGGTACGGCATCGCGACCGCCGTGCTCGCCGGGTTCGGCCGCGCCATCAGCGAGGTCGGGTCCGTGCTCATCGTCGGCGGCAACATCGCGGGCGCGAACGGCGTCTCGAAGACCCGGACCCTGACGACCGCCATCCGGCTGGAGGCCCGCCAGGGCCGCTACGAGCTCGCGCTCGTGCTCGGCGCCGTGCTGGTGGTGGTCGTGCTCGTGGTCAACGCCGTGGTCGTCCGCCTCGGCGACAGCAAGACCGCCGGAGGTGGGCTGCGGTGAGCCTCGAGGCGCGCGGCGTGACACACGCCTACGACGGCGGCGACACGCGCGTGTTCCGGGACGTCTCCCTGACCGCCGGCCAGGGCGACGTGGTCGCGGTCATCGGCCCGTCGGGCGTCGGGAAGACGACCCTCCTGCGGCTGCTCGGGCTGTTCACGGAGCCCGCGGACGGCGTCGTCCGCGTCGACGGCGAGGACGCGTGGGCCCTCGACGGGGAGGACCGCCTCGCGCTGCGGCGGCGCGTCGGCGTCGTCTTCCAGGAGGCGAGCCTCTTCGACGCGTCGGTCGCCCGCAACGTCGAGTACGGCCTCCGCGTGCGGCGGT
Organism: Halobacterium yunchengense; assembly: GCF_037031165.1. Classification (NCBI taxonomy): domain Archaea; kingdom Methanobacteriati; phylum Methanobacteriota; class Halobacteria; order Halobacteriales; family Halobacteriaceae; genus Halobacterium; species Halobacterium yunchengense. The sequence continues at coordinate 497,735 of NZ_JAYEZL010000002.1, forward strand.
CGTGGCGCGACCGCGTCCGCGACGCCGTCGCCGACCTCACCGGCGACCGCGAGCACCCGGACGCGGTGACCGACGCGCTCGACGTCGTCGGCCTCGCGGACTACGTGGACACGGACGCCGACTCGCTGTCCGGCGGCGAAGCCCAGCGCGTCGCGTTCGCTCGCGCGCTCGCGTACGACCCCCAGTACCTCCTCCTGGACGAGCCCACGTCGGACCTCGACCCGCGCAACACCGCGGTCATCGAGGACGCCGTCACCGCGGCCGCCGACCGCGGCATCGGCGTCGTCGTCGCGACCCACGACATGCACCAGGCCGAGCGCATCGCCGACCGCGTCGCCGTCCTCCTCGACGACAGCGTCATCGAGGAGGGCCCCGCCGACCGCGTGTTCTCCGCGCCCGAGGACGACCGCGCAAAGAAATTTATCGACGGCGAGCTAGTGTACTGACAGCGTGAGCGAGGACGCAGAGGCGGCCGAGGACGGCTTCGAACCCCACCTCGCGGTGGGCGACGTCGCCGTCGACGGCCGCGACGTCGAGATGCTGCGCGCCATCGACCGCCACGGCTCGATGCAGGCCGCGGCGGACGCGCTCGGCCGCTCGTACCCCCACCTCCAGCGGCGCGTCGTCGAACTGGAGGACGCCGCCGGCCGCCTCACGGAGCGCGTGCGCGGCGGCAGCGGCGGCGGCGGCACCGAACTCACCGAGCGCGCGACGCGGCTCGTCCGCCAGTTCGAGCGCCTCCGGGTGGAACTGGGCGGCGTCGCGGCGGTCGCCGAGTCCGTGATTCCGGGCACCGTCGTCGACCGGGACGGCGAGCTCGCGACCGTGGAGACGCCGGCCGGCGACCTCACCGCGCGCGTCCCCGGCGACGACATCGGCGTGCCGGTCGACGTGCTCGTCCGGTCGGACGCCGTCGTCGTGATGACCAGCGACGTCGACGCCGACGGCGCGCGGACGAGCCTGCGGAACCGCCTCGCCGGCACCGTCGCGGCCGTCGACGCCGGCGAGACCGTCGCGGACGTCGCCGTCTCGGTCGCCGAGGACGTCGACGTGCAGGCCGTCGTCACCGCGGAGAGCCGCGACCGCCTCGGCCTCGAGGTCGGCCGCGACGTCGTCGTCGCGTTCAAGTCGACGGCCGCACGCGGCGTCACGCCCTCGCTGTAGGGTCCTCGGCCGCCGAGGGCTGCGTCCGCCGGCTACCGGGCGACCGCCCAGAACCGCACGTCCTGTGGCACCCGCCACAGCACCGCGGGCAGGTCGGCGTCCCCGGGGTCGCCGTTCTCGACGGCGTGGCGCTGGTGCTCGACCACGCGCACCACGTCGAAGCCGGCGTCCTCGAGGGCGTTGTGGAGGTCGGCGACCGGCCGGTCGAACGCCACCATGTTCGCGTCGTAGTCCTCGTCGATGGTGATCTCTCGGGGCCCCGTGTCGAAGTAGTCGCCCTCAACCACGCCGGTCTCGTTGTCGAGCGCCTCGTACAGCGGGTGGGGGACGCCGAGGACGAACACGCCGCCGTCGACGAGGACCCGGCGCGCCTCGGCGAGCGCGGCGTCGAGGTCCGGCACCATCTGGAACGCCGCCACCGAGGACGCCAGTTCGAAGCGGTCGTCGGGCAGCGGGAGGTCGGTGGCGTCGCCCTGGAGGAACTGCGCGTCCACCCCGTAGAAGTCCCGGAGCTTCCGCGCGTGCCGCAGCTGTTCGCCGGAGAGGTCCACGCCGACGACCGGGTCGGCGCCGAGGCGCGCCGTCCCCACGCTGCCCTGGCCGCCGCCGCAGCCGAGTTCGACGTACGCCCGCCCGTCGACGCCCTCGAGGACGCCGTCGGGCCGGCCGCCCGGCGCGTCCGGCGCCAACGGCGACGGCGCCGGCGGCAGCTCGCCCTCGGCGGTGTTCGCGTTCCAGATGGCCTGGAAGTCGTCGCTCCACTCGTCCCAGAGCCGCCGGTTCTCGCGTCGGTGCGCTGTCATACTCGGAGTCGCGGGCCGGCCGGCATCAGCGTTTCCCCAGTGTGCGAGAGCATCGCGTGGTCGCGCGCGCCGCTGTGGCGTTACAGGACAGGCGGGCCAGAATCGTGTGAGCGGCGGCGCCGCGGCGCTACAGCCGGTCGAGGATGGCGTCGCCGACCTGCTCGGTGGTGGCGTCGCCGCCGAGGTCGGGCGTCCGCGGGCCGTCCGCGAGCACGCCCTCGACGGCCGCCCGGACGCGGCGGCCGTCCTCGTCGTAGCCGAGGAACTCCAGTAGCATCGCCGCGGACAGCACCGCGGCCGCCGGGTTCGCGACGCCCTCGCCGGCGATGTCCGGCGCGGTGCCGTGCACCGGCTCGAACATCCCGTTGTCGGGGCCGACGTTCGCGGACGGCAGCAGGCCGAGGCCGCCGACCAGGCCGGCCGCGAGGTCCGAGAGCACGTCGCCCGCGAGGTTCGGCGTCACGACGACGTCGTACGCCTCGGGGTTCATCGTGAGGTGCATCGCGAGCGCGTCCATCAGGACCGGCTCGGTCGGCACGCCGTGCTCGTCGGCGACGCCCTCGACGGCCTCCTTGAACAGGCCGTCGGTCGTCCGCATCACGTTCGCCTTGTGCGCGAGCGTGAACCCCTCGGGCGCGTAGTCGACGGCGAACTCCGCGAGGCGCTCGCTGGCCTCCCGCGTGATCACGCGCGTCGTCGTCGTCACGCCCGCTGCGATCTCGGACTCGATGCCGGCGTAGACGCCCTCCGAGTTCTCCCGGAGGAACACGAGGTCTGTCTCGGGCTGGACCGCGTCCACGCCCGGGTACGTGCGCGCGGGCCGGACGTTCACGAACGAGTCGATGGCCGCGCGCAGCGGCAACACGACGTCGGCGGCGGTGTCGCCCGCCGCGCCGAACAGCGTGGCGTCCGCCCCCACGACGGTCTCCCGTGTCTCCTCGGGCAGCGGGGTGCCCTGCGATTCCTTCACGGCGTCGCCGGCGTCGGCGTGCACGAACTCGAAGTCGCCGACGGCGTCCAGCACGTCCGCGGCGACGGGCGTCACCTCCCGGCCGATGCCGTCCCCGGGGACGACGGCGATCACCTCAGACATCGGTGTAGGGGAGGCTGGCGGCCGTCTCCTTCACTGTGTCGGCGTTCGACCGCATCAGCGCGGTCGTGTCCCAGACGCCCTCGACGAGCGCGCGCCGCTGCGCGTCGCCGACCTCGGCGTCGATAGTGGCGTCGCCGTACCGGACTTCCTCGTTCACGACGTCGACTTCGATCTCCGCGTCCGGGTTGTCGTCGACGAAGTCCTGGAGCGCCTCGACGTCATCCTGCGAGGCGGTGACCGTGGGGATGCCGAGCGCGAGGCAGTTCCCCGCGAAGATCTCGGCGAACGACTCGCCGACGATGGCGTCGATGCCCCACCGCATCAGCGCCTGCGGCGCGTGCTCCCGCGAGGAGCCACAGCCGAAGTTCGCGTTCACCGCGAGGACGTTGGCGCCCTGGAAGCGCTGGTCGTTGAACGGGTGGTCTTTCGGCTCGTCCACTCCGACGGCTTCGCCGTCTCCGTCTCGGGACTCCTCCGGAGTCGCGCTGTCGAATCTGACGTCGAAGAACGCGAACTGCCCGAGGCCGTCGAACGTCACGACCTTCAGGAAGCGCGCCGGGATGATCTCGTCCGTGTCGATGTCGTTCCCGCGCACGGGCACGCCCGTGCCGGTCACCTGCTCGACGATTTCCGCCGGGCCGCCGTCGCCGTCGCTGGCGTCGGCGCTCATGCGCGCACCTCCTCGAAGCGCTCCAGGTCGCGGACGTCCGTGACCTCGCCGGTGACCGCCGCCGCGGCGACCATCGGCGGGCTCATCAGGACGGTGCGGCCGTCCTTCGAGCCCTGGCGGCCGACGAAGTTCCGGTTCGACGAGGACGCACAGCGCTCGTCGCCGACCAGCTGGTCCTCGTTCATGCCGAGGCACATCGAACAGCCCGCGCCGCGCCAGTCGAAGCCGGCCTCCGTGAAGACCTCGTCGAGGCCCTCGGCCTCGGCGGCGGCCTTCACCTGCTGGCTGCCCGGCACGACCATCGCGCGCACGTCGTCGTGGACCTCCCGGCCCCGCACGACTTCGGCGGCCTCCCGGAGGTCGGGCAGGCGCGCGTTCGTGCAGCTGCCGAGGAACGCCACGTCGATTGGGTAGCCCGCCATCGTGTCGCCGGGCTCGACCTCCATGTGTTCCTGCGCGCTGCGCGCGGTCTCCCGCTCGTCCGCGGGCAGGTCCTCGGGCGCGGGAATCTCCTCGGTGATGCCGACGCCCTGTCCGGGCGTCGTCCCCCACGTCACCGTCGGCTCCAGGGCGTCGCCGTCGACGGTGACGACGTCGTCGTACTCGGCGTCCGGGTCGCTCTTCACGGACTCCCAGTAGGCCTTCAGCTCCTCGAACGCCTCGCCCTCCGGGACCTTCTCGCGGCCGCGGAGGTACTCGTAGGTGGTCTCGTCGGGGTTGACGTAGCCGGCGCGAGCGCCGCCCTCGATGCTCATGTTGCAGATGCTCATGCGGCCGGCCATGTCCATCGCCTCGACGGCCTCGCCGCCGTACTCGTAGACGTAGCCGACGCCGCCGTCCGTCCCGAGCCTCCGGATGACCTGGAGGATGACGTCTTTCGGCGTCACGCCCTCGTCGAGCTCGCCGGTGACCTCGATGCGGCGGACGTCCTGTTTCTCCATCGCGACGCAGCCGGTCGCCAGCACGTCCCGGATCTGGGACGTGCCGATGCCGAACGCCAGCGCGCCGAACGCGCCGTGGGTCGCCGTGTGCGAGTCCCCGCAGACGATGGTCATGCCGGGCTGGGTCAGCCCCTGCTCGGGGCCGACGACGTGCACGATGCCCTGGCGGCCCGTCGTCGGGTCGCTGAACTCGATGCCCGCCTCGCGGACGTTCGCCTCCAGTTCGCTCATCATCTCCTCGGCCGCGTCGTCGCTGTACGGCCGCGACTGGTCGGCCGTCGGCACGATGTGGTCGACGGTCGCGTGCGTCCGCTCGGGGTACGCGACGTCGAGGCCGCGCTCCTCGAGCATCCCGAACGCCTGCGGGCTCGTCACCTCGTGGACGAGGTGGAGGCCGACGAACAGCTGCGTCTGACCGGTCGGCAGCTCCGTCACCGCGTGCCGGTCCCAGACCTCGTCGTAGAGCGTGCCCTCACTCATCGGCGTCCTCGGCGTCCGCCTCGCGTACGCCCGGCTCGCCGCCGCGCTCCCAGACCGGGTTCGCGCCCTCGTCCTCGCCCGGCGGCGTCTTGTCCACGTGCTTGAGGGTCTGCTCGTCGACGGGCACCGTCTCCCCCGCGGCTCGCTGTTCGCCGTCCTCCGCCGGGTCGTCCGCTCCGCGGCGCTTCGCCGCGCCGCGCTCGCCGCCGTCGGCGGCGACGTCCGGGCCGCGCTGGAACATCCGGTCGAAGACGTCCCGCGAGTGCTCGGGCGCGGCCGGGTTGCGCTGGCTGACGTCCTTCAGCGTCCGCTCAGTCATCCGCGCTCACCCCCTGCTCGCGCTCGCGCTCCTCTTCGGTCTCCGCCTCGGCCCACGCGAACAGCTGGCGGAGGCGCTCGCCGACGTCCTCGATGTCGTGGTTCTTCTCGGCCTTGCGGCGCTGGCGGTACGACGGCCGGTTCGCCTGGTTCTCCGCGATCCACTCGCGGGCGAACTCGCCGTTCTGGACCTGCTCGAGGACGTCCTCCATGTTCTCGCGGACGGACTCGTCGACGACCGCGTCGCCGCGCGTCAGGCCGCCGTACTCCGCGGTGTCCGAGACGGAGTCCCACATCGCGCCGAGCCCGCCCTCGTACATCAGGTCGACGATGAGCTTCAGCTCGTTCAGGCACTCGAAGTACGCCATCTCCGGGCTGTAGCCCGCCTCGACGAGCGTCTCGTAGCCCGCCTTCGTCAGCTCCGCGACGCCGCCGCAGAGGACGGCCTGCTCGCCGAAGAGGTCGGTCTCGGTCTCCTCGCGGAACGTCGTCTCCACGACGCCGGCGCGCGCGCAGCCGATGGCGTCCGCGTACGCCAGCGCCTCCTGGCGCGCCTCGCCGGTGGCGTTCTGGTAGACCGCCAGCAGCGCGGGCGTCCCCTGGCCGGCCTCGTAGTTGCGGCGCACCAGGTGGCCGGGGGACTTCGGCGCGATCATCGTCACGTCGACGCGCTCGGGCGGCTCGATCTGGCCGTAGTGGATGTTGAAGCCGTGCGCGAACTGGAGCGTGTCGCCGGCGTCCAGCTCGGGCTCGATGTCCGCGAACACCGACGGCTGGACGGTGTCCGGGACGAGCACGGACACGACGTCCGCCTCGCTGGCCGCCTCGACGGGCGTCGCCACGCGCAGGCCGTCCTCCTGGGCGGCCGCACGCGACGACGAGTCCTCGCGGAGGCCGACGACGACGTCCACCCCGCTGTCCGCGAGGTTCTGGGCGTGCGCGTGCCCCTGGCTGCCGTAGCCGAGGACGGCGACCGTCTTGTCCTCGACGTAGCGTCGGTCCGTGTCCGATTCGTGGTACACCGGCTGCGTGAATTCGTCTTCGTCTGTCATTTGAGGTAGTCTGGAACGACTGCAGTTTTCGTCTCGCCGCGCGCCAGCGCCGTCTGTCCGGTCCGCGCGATCTCGCGGATGCCGAACTGGCGGTAGGCGTCGATGGCGTCGTCGATCTTCCGTTCGTCGCCGGTCAGCTCGACCGTGATCGTCCGCGGACCGGCGTCGAGGGTCTTCCCCTCGTACATCTCCGTGATGGCGTGGACCTCGTGGGGGCGGTCGGCGTCCACCTTCACAACCACGAGCTCCCGGGTCACGGCGTCCTCGGCCAGCTCCCGGACGTGGATGACGGGGACGACCTTCTCCAGTTGCTTCTCGATCTGGTCGATGCCGGGGTCGGGCTCCTCGACGACGACCGTGATGCGCGCCCAGTCGTCGTTCTGGGTGTCCGCGACGGTCAGCGACTCGATGTTGAACTGACGGCGGCTGAACAGCCCGGAGACGCGCGCCAGCACGCCGGGCTCGTGTTCGACGAGCGCGGAGATGACGGTGCGGCGCGGCGGGTGTTCGGCCTCGACTTCCGGGTCGATGCGGATGCCTTGGCTGTTCCGGCGGCCCCGCGGCCGCTGGCGCTCCTCGGGCGCCGGCCCCGGCAGGCCGTGCGTCCGCGCGTCCTCGTCGTCGGGCGTCGTCTCGCGCTCGCTCATAGCTGGTCCTCCGTCAGCGCGAACTGGCCGTTGTCGCCGCCCGACGGCACCATCGGGTAGACGTTCTCGGTGGGGTCGATGTAGACGTCCACGACGCTCGGGCCGTCGACGGCCAGCGCCTCCTCGACGACGTCCGGGACGTCGTCGTAGTCCTCGATGCGGAAGCCGTCGGCGCCGAACGCCTCCGCCAGCTTGTCGAACTCCGGCACCCAGGGGTACTCGGAGGCCATGCGGCGCCCCTCGAAGAACGCGTCCTGCCACTGGCGGACCATCCCGATGGCCTCGTTGTTCAGCACGAACACCGTGACGTCCAGTTGCTCGCGCACCGCGACGACGAGCTCCTGGCAGGTCATCAGGAACGACCCGTCGCCGTCGAAGCAGACGACCGACTGGTCGTCGTCCGCGGCGAGGCGCGCGCCGATGGCCGACGGCAGGCCGTACCCCATCGCGCCGAGGCCGTGACTGGACACCCACGTGCGCGGCTGGGTGTACGTCCAGTACTGGCACGCCCACATCTGGTGCTGGCCGACGCCGGTCGTCACGACGGTGTCGTCGTCGGTCGCCGCGTCCACCGTCTCGACGACGTACTGGGGCTTCACCGGCTCGTCCTCGGGGGCGCGGTAGTCCAGGGGGTACTCCGCCTTCCACGCCTCGCACTGCGCGACCCACTCCGCGGTGTCGGGCGAGCGCGGCATCGCGTCCGCGAGCTGGTCGACGACCGTCGCGGCGTCCCCGACCAGCGGGTGGTCGGCCTCGACGTTCTTCGAGATCTCCGCGGGGTCGATGTCGACGTGGACGACCTCGGCGTCCGGCGCGAACGAGTCGACGCCGCCGGTCAGGCGGTCGTCGAACCGCGTGCCGACCGCGACCAGGCAGTCGGTCATCGTGACCGCCATGTTCGCGTAGCCGGTGCCGTGCATCCCCGCCATCTCCAGGGCGAGGTCGTGGTCCTCCGGGAACGCGCCGATGCCCGGCATCGTCGTCACCACGGGGATGTCGTGGGCGGTGGCGAACTCGTAGACCTCGTCGGTGGCGTCGCCTTTCACGACGCCGCCGCCAGCCAGGACGACCGGTCGCTCGCTCTCCGCGACGGTCTCGGCGGCCGCCGCCACCTCGTCGGCCGGCGCGCGCTCCTGGACGCGCACCGTGTCCGGGACCTCGGGCTCGACGGGCTGGGCGTCGGTCTCGCCGCGGGTCACGTCCTTCGGCAGGTCGACGAGCGTCGGCCCCTGCCGGCCGTGGTTCGCGAGCGCGAACGCCGTGCTCACGTCCTCGCCGACCGTGTCCGGGCTGGACGCGAAGTAGTTCGACTTCGTGATGGGCGTCGTGACGCCGACGGTGTCCGTCTCCTGGAACGCGTCGTTGCCGACGAGGTCGGTCGGCACCTGGCCGGTCAGCGCGACGACGGGCTCGGAGTCCATGTCCGCGTCGGCGATGCCGGTCACGAGGTTCGTCGCGCCCGGCCCAGACGTCGCCAGGCAGACGCCCGGCTCGCCGCTGACCGCGCCGTAGGCGTCCGCGGCGTGCGCGGCGCCCTGCTCGTGGGCCATCGTCACGTGCGTCACCGCCTCGGAGCCGTACAGCGCGTCGTAGACGGGCATGATGGCGCCGCCCTGCACGCCGAAGACGGTGTCGACGCCCGCGGCCTCCAGGGAGGCGACGACCGAGTCCGCGCCCGTCTGCGCGGCCCGCTCGCCCGCCGCGTCGGTGGCGTCTTCGGTCTGGTCTGCGGCATCGGCGGCCGCCCCTTCGGCGTCAGTGGCGGCGCCCTCGGGGCGCTCGCCGGCCGCGTCCGCCGACTGGCCGTCGGTCCGTCGGTCGGTTCCGTCGTCCGCGCCGTCGGTCTCCGGCATCGGCTGGTGTTCGCTCATCGATACCCCTCGTGCGGTGTCGTGTCGCGCGTGGTCGTGGTGTGCATCGCGGCTGCTGTCGTGGCTGTCGGTCGTGTGTGAGAATCGCCGGAACTGGAGTGGGTATTGGTAGGGGAGCTTACGCCCCTACAATACCGCGAATCCCGACAGCCGCGCCGCTGACCGCGAGAAGACCCCTGCGTGCGGCGTGCGACTGCATCGTGGGTCGCACAATGGGGTCGACGCTTATAGCTGTTGCTGGCCGCGCAACGCTTACCGGGCATGGCTACGCCGTCACCTCCTCCCGGTCGCGCTCCACGCCGACCTCGCCCGCGAACGCCCGCAGGACGGCCTTCGTGACGACCTCGTCGCCGCTGGCGTGGGCTTTCACCTTCTTCGTGACCTCGCGCACCTGGTCCTCGGTGGGGTTGTACCCCTCCTCGACGAGGTGCTGGCGGACGGCGTGCGTGCCCGAGTGCTTCCCGAGCACGACCTCCCGCTCCGCGCCGACCATCTCCGGGGTCATCACGCCGGGCTCGAACGTCTCGCTGTTCTCGATGACGCCGGCCGCGTGGATGCCGGACTCGTGGGCGAAGGCGTTCGCGCCGACCACGGGCTTGTTCACGGGCACCGGGACGGACGACCGGTCGGCGACCTGCTCGGAGATGTCGCTGATGGCGGTCGTGTCGACGCCGGTGTCGGCGCCGTAGACGCTCTCGGCGGCCATCACGACCTCCTCGAAGGCGGCGTTGCCGGCGCGCTCGCCGATGCCGTTCACGGACACCTGCACCTGGTCGGCGCCCGCCTCCACGCCCGCCAGGGCGTTCGCGGTCGCCAGCCCGAAGTCGTCGTGCGTGTGCACGTCGATGCGGGCGTCGGTGTGCTCGCCGACGAACTCGACGAGGTCGGCGAACCGGTTCGGCGTCGCGACGCCGCACGTGTCCGGGATGTTGATCCAGTCCACGCCGACGTCGTCGACGGCCTCGACGATCTCCGCGAGGAACTCGGGGTCCGTGCGGGTGGCGTCCATCGGCGAGAACATCACCTCGACGGCCGCCGACTTCGCCTGCCCGACGGCGTCGACCGAGCGCTGGACGACCTGGTCTCTCGTGCTGTGCATGGAGTCCTCGATCTGGACGTCGCTGGTGGACGCGAACACGTGTACCATGTCCACGCCGGCGTCCAGCGCCGCCTCGACGTCCGACTCCACGACGCGGGCGAGCCCGCAGGTGGTGGCGTCGGTCGACTCGGCGATGTCCGCGACGGCCCGGGCTTCCTGCTCGCTGTTCGCGGGGAAGCCGGCCTCGATGACGTCCACGTTCGCGTCGTCGAGCGCGGCCGCGATGGCGCGCTTGTCGTCGTAACTGAACGACGTGCGTGGCGTCTGCTCGCCGTCTCGGAGCGTCGTGTCGAAAACTCGTACCGTCTCGAACTCGCTACGCTGGGCTAACGTGCCCTGGAAGAACTCGTTCCCCCGGACTTGCACCGGGCGCCTCGTTGTGAGACATCGTGTCACCTTCACACCGCCCCCTCCTATTTACGCCTTTCCCCCTGACAGACGCGCTCGGCTCGGGGACCGCGCCGCGCCGAACGCCGAAACCCGGGAAGTGCAAGACGGCGGTACGTCAAAGGGAATATTAGGTGTGGGGTACGCGTCTTACGACTGTATGGTCTGGCGTCCGAGAGGAACGCCGGATTCGCCCCGTTCGAGCCGGTTCTGGCGGCGGCGCGCGGCGTGCGCGCGCTCCGCAACCGGTCGGTCCGTCGGTGGTCGCCGGCCCCCGCCGCGTCCAGGCTGCCGCTCCCCCAACCGTTATGATACGGGGTTGAAACGTGAGCGTATGCGTCCGCGGCACGTCGACGACACGCGCACCGCACACAGAACGCAGCCACGCGAACGGGGGGTGACCGCGTGACCGTCCGGGGCACCGTCGCCGGCCTCGCCCGCCGCGCGAACCCGGCGTTCGCCGTCGGCGTCGTCGGCGTCCCGCTCGCCGCGCTCGCGTACGCCGCCACCGCCGGCACCGTCCAGCAGCACACCTACGTCCACGTCATGGCGGGCGTGCTCTGGACCGGCATCGACCTCTTCATGGCCGTCGCGCTCGGCCCCGCCGTCGGCGGCCTCGACGTCGAGGACCGCGCCAGCTTCTTCCAGCGGCTCACCCCGAAGACGTCGTTCCTCCTCCCGACGCTCGCAGCCGTCACCATCGCCGGCGGCATCACGCTGGCGCTCCGCCTCCCCGGTATCTTCTCGCACGCCCACGTCTGGCTCGCGCTGTTCACCGCCGCCGCACTCGTGCCGACGATGCTCCTGCTCGGCCGGGAGTTCGACGCCTACCGCGACTGGCGCTGGCAGGCCTGGTTCGCCGTCGTCCTCGCCGTCAGCGGCGCCTACCTCGCCGTCACGCTCCCGAACTTCGCGTGGACCGAACCCGTCTTCGTCGCCGCGCTCGCCATCGTCGCCGTCCTCAACGTTCTCGGCTTCGGCGTCCTCATGCCCGGCGAAGTCCGCATGTACAGACAGATGGCCTCCGAGCGCCCTGACCCCCAGGTCATCGCCGACATCGGCATGCGCAACGCCAAGCTCGGCGGCGTCCAGGGCGTCTTCCAGCTCGGCGTCGTCGCCACCATGGTCTACATCCGCTGGGGCGGCTTCTAGTCCCCGCGGGCGCCGCTTCCGTCGGCGACTCCGCCGCCGACGCGTCCTCGAAAGTCCCGCCCTCACGGCCGTCGAGCAGCGCCGTCGCTGTCCAGCGTGGCCGGGAGAAGAACGGGACCCAGAACGCTACGTCGCCGTCAGTTCCCGCGGTCCTGGAGCTGCTCCTCCTCGGGGAGGTCGACGTTCGCCTCGCCCTTCATGCCGGCGCCGATGTTCGCGGAGATCTCCGCGAGGCGCTCGGGGTCGTCCCAGTTGTTCACGGCGTCGACGATGGCCCGCCCCATCGCCTCCGGGTCCTCGGCGCCGAAGATGCCCGAGCCGACGAAGATGCCGTCGCACTCGTGGTGCATCATCAGCGCCGCGTCCGCGGGCGTCGCGATGCCGCCCGCCGCGAAGTTCACGACCGGCAGCCGCCCCATCTCCGCGGTCTCGTGGACGAGTTCGGCCGGCGCCTCGATGTCGCGGGCGTAGTGCTCGCGCTCCTCGTAGGTCATCCCCTCGAGCTCGCGGATGGCGCCCTTGATGGTGCGCTGGTGGTGGACCGCCTGGTTGACGTCCCCGGTGCCGGCCTCGCCCTTCGTCCGGATCATCGCCGCGCCCTCGTCGATGCGCCGCAGCGCCTCGCCGAGGTCGCGCGCGCCGCAGACGAACGGCGACGTGAACTCGCGCTTGTCGATGTGGTACTTGTCGTCGGCGGGCGTCAGCACCTCGGACTCGTCGATCATGTCCACGCCCACGGCCTCCAGGATCTCGGCCTCCTTCGTGTGGCCGATGCGCGATTTCCCCATCACGGGGATGGAGACGGCGTCGATGATCTCCTGGACGTCCGCCGGGTCGGCCATCCGCGCGACGCCGCCGCGCTTCCGGATGTCCGCCGGCACGGCCTCCAGGGACATCACCGCGACCGCGCCCGCCTCCTCGGCGATCCTGGCCTGCTCGGCGTTCACGACGTCCATGATGACGCCGCCTTTCTGCATCTTCGCGAACCCGCGTTTCACGAGGTCGCTGCCGCGCCGCAAGTCCTCGAGGTCGGTCTCAGTCGGCATACGTGGGTGTTGCGCGCGCCGCCGCTTAATACAGTTGGTTGCGGCACGGCCGCGTCCGGGCGCCCGGCCGGCGCCCCGGACATGCCAAACGATTTGGGTCGCCCCCCCGAGGGAGCCGATGATGAGCGACGACGCACCCACGGACGGCCCCCCGGACGGGGCCGACAGGGGGACGGCGGACGCCACCGCGGACGCGCCCAGCACGGCGGACGTCCACGAGGACGCCGACGAGGCCGAGCGCTCGGTCCGGGAGGCCATCGAGCGGTCGCGCAGCGGCGCCCCCGCTGTCGGGTCGGTCGTCCGCGACCGCTTCACGAGCGACGAGATCTTCCAGCGCATCATCGCGGCCGCCGACGAGGAGATCACCTCCGGCAGCCGGGAGCTGTTCTTCAGCGCGCTCGCCGGCGGGTTCGCCATCACCGTGACGTTCATGCTGTACGTGACGCTGAAGGCGGAGACCGGCGGCGACGTCGTCCTCAGCGCCATGCTGTACCCCCTGGGGTTCATCTACATCATCATCGGCGGCTACCAGCTGTACACCGAGAACACGCTCCCGCCGGTGGCGCTCACCCTCGAGCGGCTCGCCAGCGTCCCCGCGCTGCTGCGGAACTGGGTGGTGGTGCTCGCCGGGAACTTCGCGGGCGGCGCGCTCGGCGCCGCCGCGCTCGCGTTCGGCAGCGTCATCTCCCCGGCGGCCGGCGGGTACGCCGTCGACCTCGCGCAGACGGGCGTCGACACGCCCTGGTGGAGCCTGTTCTCGAAGGCGGCGTTCGCCGGCCTCATCGTCGCCGGCGTCGTCTGGGTGGAGTACGCCGCCCGGGACACCATCTCGCGGCTCGTGGTCGTCTACCTCGCGTTCCTCGCCATCCCCCTGGGCGGGCTCTACCACTCCGTGGTCTCGTTCACGGAGATGACGTACCTCGTCCTCCAGGGCAGCCTCGGCGTCGGCGTCGGCCTCTGGGAGTTCGTCCTCCCCGTCCTGCTCGGGAACACCGCCGGCGGCGTCGTGCTCGTCACCGTCGTGAACTACTTCCAGACGACGGAGTACCGGCTCGCGTCCGCGCGCTTCGAGGGCGCGACCCGACAGCTCTCCCTCCGCGAGTGGCTGCTCGGCGGGCTGGCCGGCCGCTCGTACGTCCCCCTCATCGACACCGCCGAGGGCCACCACGGCGCCGGCCAGTTCCGCATCGTCGTCCCCATCTCGAACCCGCGCACGGAGACCGCGCTCGTGAAGCTCGCGTGCACGCTCGCCGCGCAGAAGCAAAACGCCGTCGTCGACATCGTCCACATCGTACAGATGCCCGACCGGACGCCGCGGGGCTACCGCGTCGACCAGCGCCAGCGCATCGTCGAGCAGTCCGACACCCTGCTCGCGGACATCCGCGACGTCGCGGAGGGCTACGACGTCGACTACCGGACGTCGACGGTGGTCTCCCACCGCTCCTTCCAGGAGATCTTCGACGTCGCCGAGCGCGAGGACGCCGACCTCGTGCTGATGGGGTGGGGGGAGGACCGCCTCTGGTCGAACGGCCGCGCGGAGCGCCCGCTCGACGAGCTCACGAACAGCCTGTCGGCGGACGTCCTCGTGTTCAAGGACCGCGGCCTGGACGCGTCCCGCGTCCTCCTGTCGGTGGCGGACAACGCTCACGCCGACCTGAACGCCGAGGTCGCGTCGCTGCTCAGGGAGAGCGCGGGCTCGGAGCTCACGCTGCTGCGGGTCGCCCGCGACGCCGACCACCGCGAGGAGGCCGAGCAGTTCCTCGAGTCGTGGGCCGCCGAGCACGGCCTCGCGGACGCCGACCTCGTCGTGGACGACTCCGGCGACGTCGAGGCGGCCATCGTCCGGGAGGCCGAGGACTGCTCGCTCCTGCTCGTGGGCGCGACGTCCCGCGGCCTGCTGTCCCGGCTCGTGACGGACTCGCTGCACTTCGACCTGGTCAGCGACGTCGACTGCTCGCTGCTGCTCGCGGAGCGCGCGACCGACCGCAGCCTGTGGGCGCGGCTGTTCGGTCGGTAGGCGGCCGGCCCGAGTGCGTGGGCGGGTCTGTCCGGTCGGTAGGCGGCCGGTCGCGCCGACACCGGTAGAGTTTTCGACGTGGTGGCGCCACCACCGGCCATGTCGCCGCCGCCCCGCCGGGACCTCCCGTGGTACGTCGCGCCGCTGCCCGAGTGGCTGGAGGACGTCGCGCTCCGGTGGGCGTGGGGCATCGTCGCGGTGAACCTCGCCGGCACCGCGTTCGGGTTCTGGTACTACCGCGTCCAGTTCGCGGCGACGCCGCTGGTGGCGTGGCCGGTCGTCCCCGACAGCCCCGTCGCGACGCTGTTCATCGCGCTCTCGCTGGCGGCGTACAAACTCGACGTCGACGCGGACTGGCTGCACGCGCTCGCGTTCTTCGGCTGCATCAAGCTCGGGCTGTGGACGCCGTTCGTCCAGCTCTTCGTGAACGGCCAGGGCCAGCTCTGGTGGGCGATGTACTGGTTTCTCGTCCTGAGCCACCTCGCGATGGCGCTGGAGGCGTTCGTGATCCACCGCTACGCGCGGTTCTCCGTCGGCGCCGTCGCGGTCGCCGTCGCCTGGTACGGCTTCAACGACGCCGTCGACTACTTCCTGTCCGTCGCCGGCGGCCCCCACCACACGCTGCTGCGCGCGGAACTCGGGCCGGCCGGCGTCGACCACTCGCTTGCGGCCCACGACCTCGCCGCCGCCGCCGCGGTCGCGCTCACGCTGCTCGCGACGTTCCTCGCGCTCGCGACCCGCGTGAAGGCGCTGGACCTGGTGGACTGACGGGGACCTGGTGGACTGACGGGGTTTTTGGAGCTGCCGCGCGACCGTCGACGCATGTACGACGCGGTCGCCGACCTGCCGCTGACAGTCGAATCCGTCTCCCTCGAGCGCCTGGAGCGCGAGACGCCGGCGTTCGCTCGCGCCACCACCGTCGTCGCGCTCGCCGGCGACGGCCACACCGGCCGCGGCGAGGACGTCACCTACGAGACCGCGCTCCACGACGCCCTCCACGAGTACGCCGCGTCCACCGGGGGCGACCCGTTCGACCTCGCGGGCGAGTACACCCTCGGGGAGTTCGCCGCGCGCCTCGACGACGTCGACCTCTGGCCGCACGGCCGCCCGGACCGCGAGGACTTCCTCGACTACCGGCGCTGGGCGTTCGAGGCCGCCGGCCTCGACCTCGCGCTCCGCCAGCGGGACACCGACCTCGCCGCCGTCCTCGACCGCTCGTTCGACCCCGTGCGGTTCGTCGTCTCCAGCCGCCTCCCCGACGGCGACACGGCCCGCGTCGAGACGCTGCTCGAGCGCTACCCGGACGCCGAACTCAAACTCGACCCGACCACCGACTGGGACGGGGACACCGTCGACTACCTCGCCGGCACCGACGCCGTCCGCGTCCTCGACCTGAAGGGCCGCTACGAGGGGACCGACGTCGACCAGGCCCCCGACCGCGACCTCTACGAGACCGTCTTCGAGCGGTTCCCCGACGCGGTCGTCGAGGACCCCGCGGTCACCGACGAGACGCGGGACGTGGTCGCCGCGCACAGCGACCGCGTCGCCTGGGACGCGCCCGTCCACGGCCTCGAGGACGTCCTCGCCGCGCCCTTCGACGTCGCGTGGCTGAACGTCAAGCCCTCGCGGTTCGGCACCCTCGAGTCCCTGTTCGAGACCCTCGCGTGGGCGCTCGAGGAGGACGTCGCGCTGTACGGCGGCGGCCAGTTCGAACTCTCCGTCGGCCGCGGGCAGGTCCAGGAGCTCGCCAGTCTGTTCTACCCGGCCGGCCCGAACGACGTCGCGCCCGCCGTCTACAACGACCCCGAGCTCCCTCCGGAGCCGCCGAGGAGTCCGGTCTCGGTGCCCGACGACCACGCCGGGTTCGGGTTCTGAGCTGGCGCGGAGGTCGGCTCGGGGTTCTGGCGGTCGCGAGGACGCCGCTGGCGCGCTACTCGCGGTCGCGGTGCGCGCGCACCCAGAGCTCGCCGATGCGCGAGAGCCGCGTGCGATAGGACTTCCCGCGCTCCTCGCGCTCGACGTACCCCTTGCCGCCGGGGCCGAGCTTGTCCACCGTGTACGTGACCTTCGACCGGAACGAGTCGGTGTACTCCTCGCTGAGGTCCGCGGCGAGCGTCTTCGCGAGGTCGCTGACGGAGTCGAACTCGCCGTGCTCGCCGAGCGTGTACAGGATGAGCTCCTCGAAGGGCTTCACGTTCGAGAAGGAGGCCACGGGCAGTTCGACGACGTGGCTGCCGTCGATCTCCTGGGCGCCGATGGTGGTGCCGCGCTCGTCGAACTCCGCGAGCAGGTCGCGGGCGTCCGCGAGCTGGTCGCGCACCTCGCTCTCGTCGACGTCGCCGTCGGCGACCGCCTCGAGGAGGTCGGCGCTGGCGCGCAGCTCCTCGGCGAGCTCGGTCTCGAGGTACTTCTCGGGCGCCGTGTAGTACGTGTGGATGCGCTCGCGGTCCTCCGGCTGCTCGACCATGATGGAGTGGGCGGCGGTGGCGAACGCGAACGACACCGTCCGCGGCATCGACGCGATGTTCACCCAGACCTCGCCGTCCGGGTCGGCGTCGAGGACGTCCTCGATGAGGTCGAACGCCTGCTCGAAGGCCGCGTCGTAGTCGTAGACGTCCGCGACGGCGACGCGCTCGGTCTCCGCGCCGAGGAGGTTCCGGAAGTCCGCCTCGAGCTTCTCGGCGATGCGCTGGCTGTACTCGACGTTCGCCTCGCTGCCGACCGCGCCCTCCAGGAGGATGACGCGGTCGACGGCGAGCTGCTCGCGCACCAGCGGCGCGATCAGCCGGTCGTAGTCGAAGCCGACCGGCACGACGTGCGTCTGCATGGCCGGGGCTACGCGCAAGGCCGGGAAAAGGCTACTCGTCGCCGCCGAGCAGGTCGTCGGTCGCGGCGACGTCGGCGAACTCGCCGCGGAGGTGCGCGAGCGCGGCGCGGTGGTTCGCGTCGGCGTCGATGCGGCCGCCGTCGTGGGTCTCGCGGTCGAACGTCGCGGTGGCGTCGGCGACCACGGTGACGTCGTAGCCGCGGTTCTCGGCCATCCGCGCGGTCGTCGACACGCAGTGGTCGGTCGTCAGCCCGCAGACGACGAGTTCGTCGTGGCCGCGCTCGCGCAGCCAGCCGTCGAGGCCGGTGTCGACGAACGCGCCGTTGACGGACTTCGCGAACGTCGGCTCGCCGTCCACGGGTTCGGTCTCGGGCTTCCACGCGAACCCCTCGCGGTCGCCGCGGAGCGGGCTCTCGGGCTCCGTGGAGTCGTGGCGGACGTGCACCACCGGGTCGCCGCGGTCGCGCCACGCGTCGAGCAGGCGCGCGGCGTTGTCCTCCGCGTCGGCGTTGTTGCGGTCGCCGTACGACGGGTCGTCGAATCCCGCCTGGAAGTCCACGAGCACGAGGACGGCGGTCATGCGCGCTCCATCGCGGTGACGCTCGGCGTCACGTCGAGCGGGCACGTCGCCGGCGCCTGGTCGTCGTCCTCGCCGAGGAGGTACTGCGGCCACTCGCGGTCGCCGTCCTGTCCCCACTCGCCGAGGTCGGCGTGCGGGCACGCCGCGTCGTCGTACTCCTCGAGCCGGCTGCGGATCCGGTCGCGGGCGCGCTGGCCGGCCTCCGTGTCGCCCGTGATGCCCTCGAAGATGGCCCGCGGCTGGAACGTCACCTCCAGGCCCACCGGGCAGTAGCGGCTCTGGCGCTGCTCGTAGAACGGCGCGCGCGCCGTCGGGAAGATGGGTTCGCCGCCGAAGCAGAACTCCCAGTAGGGGTCGTCGGGGTCGGTCGGGATGTCCTCGGGCCACGGCTCGGGGTCCTCGACGTGGAGGAACTGGAGGACGTGCCAGAACCGCTCGTGCCACTCCGCCTCGGTGAGGTCCCCCTCGGGCGGCCGGAAGAACACCGCGAAGCTCACGCGGTCGCCGTGCTCCCGGTAGGTGTCGAGGAACTCCAGGAGCGCGTCCCGGAGTTCGAAGAGGGCGTCGGGGTCCGTGGTGGAGTCGACGAACGCGTACAGCGGCCGCCCCTCCTCGACGGACGCCTTCCCGAAGAAGCAGGGGAACGGCGCGCCGTCGCGCTCGCCGGTGACCGACGCGGTGAAGTTCTCGAAGTGGCGCTGCGCCCACGCCGGGAGGTCGCCGCGCTCGACGCGCGCGGCGGCGGTGTCGTGGTCGAGCACCGCACCGAGGCCGGGCTCGTTCATACCCGAACCTGTGCGGCCGATTCGCCTTCCGTGTTTCGAGTGCCGACAGAAGAACCGGCCTCGACCGCCCTCGCTCGCGCCGCCGCCGCCGGCGGCCCCCGGGTCGGCGGGGACCGCCAGCGGTATCTCGACGCGGACGCTACTCGCGGCCATGAGCAAGTGGCTGGAGTCCGGCCTCCGGAGGGACGTCTGCGTGGTCGTCGCCGGCGAGGGCGACCCCACCCAGCAGTCGGTCAAGCGCGCCGTCGAGCGGAAGAACGACGACCGCATCCGGCCGAAGCGGTTCAACGGCGCCGTCCGGAAACTCGAGGACGCCGGCCTCCTCGACCGCGAACCGGACGGCGTCCACGACCGCCTGACGCTCACCGAGGCGGGCGTCAGGCGCCTGCGCGAGCACCGCGAGTGGGTGACCGACCGGCTCGCGGACTGGGACGGCGAGCCCTGACCGGGGCGCGCGTCGTGGGTGCCGGCGCCTGGCGCGCACGGTCGGTCCGCGCGGTCAGTCCGCGCGGGCGCTCTCGAAGTAGACGGACGTGTCCTCGCTGGCCGCCCGCGTGGTCACCGCGGAGACGCCGACGGTGAGCACGAGGCCGACGGCCATCCCCACGACGCTCGGCAGCCAGCCCCAGTACGCGTCCGCGAGGACCGGGACGCCGGCGAGCGTGACGGTCGGCCCGAACACGGCCGCGAGGTAGAACAGCTGGCTGCCGGCGACGCCGGCGACCACGCCGCTGTGCGTCGTTCCGCGCCAGTAGAGCGCGACCGCGACCGGGAGCGCGAGCTGCGCGAAGCCGCCGAACGCGGTCTCGCCGATCTCCACGAGGGTCCCGGGCTCGAAGAGGCTCGCGACGAACGCCGCCGATGCGAACGCCACGACGCCGACGCGCCCGAGGAAGTGCTCGAACTCCTCGCTGGCGTCCGCGTTCACGAACGGCCGGTAGAGGTCCCGCGTGAAGTACGACGCCCCGGAGAGCAGCATCGAGTCCGACGAGGACATCATCGCGGCGAGCGCGCCCGCGACGACGAGCGCAGCGAACCAGCCGGGCGTGTACTCCGCGAGCAGCACGGGGAGGACGTTGCCGCCCTCCGGCACCGCGAGGCCGACGCCCTGCGCCCACGACCCGAGGAGGAACGCCGGCACGAACAGCAATACGACGAGCACGGGCCACAGCGCGAACGTGCGTTTCAGGACTCGCTCGGACTTCCCGACGAAGAACCGCTGGTTCACCTGCGGGAACATCGTCACGCCGAACGCGATGCCGACCGCCTGCGAGAGCATCCACTGCGGCGAGTAGACGCCGCCGCCGAGCGCGCGGAACTCCGCGGGCATCGCCGCCGCGAGCCCGCCGGGTTCGGCGGCGAGCACGGCGGCGACCCACGCGAACGCCAGCCACACCATCGACAGCATGAACACGCCCTGGAGGGTGTCCGTCCACGCGACGCCGCGCATCCCCGCGAGGACGACGTACGCGATCATGAACAGCGTGACGAAGCCGGCGCCCGCCCAGTAGGGGACCGCGCCGTCCGTCAGCGCCGCCAGGGCGGTGCCGGCGCCGACCTGCTGTAACATCACGTACGGGAACAGCCAGAAGACGCTGACGCCCGCCACGAGCCCGCGCAGTGCCTTCGACCCGAAGCGGTCCCCGAGCATCTCCCCGAGGGTCACGTAGCCGTGCGCGCGCCCGAGCAGCCACTGCCGGTAGCCGAGGAGGTACCACAGCAGGCCGAAGAGGACGCCGTCCATCAGCCCCATCACGAGAATCCACTCGGGGCCGGAGCCGTACGCGACGTTCGGGCCGCCGAAGAACGTGAACGCCGAGAGGAGGGTCGCGAACGTCGTGAACAGGAGCACGCCGGTGCCGAGGCCACGGCCCGCGAGGTAGTAGTCCTCGGCGGTGCGGTCGGTGACGCGGTAGGCGACGACGCCCACCGCGAGCGCCGCGAGCACGTACGCGACGACGATGCCGACCTCCAGCAGGACGCTCACCGCTGCACCTCCGCGAACGTCCCCCAGCCGCGGCGCGCGAACGCGGCGAACGCCACCGCGGTCACCAGCATCCACGCGACGTGCCACCACAGCCAGACCGGCAGGCCGGCGACCATCGACGCGTCGTTCCACAGGAACCACGGGATGGCGAACGCGACGAGCACGACGAACACGATACCCCAGCCGAGAGCCGAACGCCACGCCATGTTACACTACTGTCTCTACCAAACCGGGTTAAGTGTTGCTGAAAACCTCCGTAACGGAGATAGTAGAGATATTTTCTCTTGAAACGCGGTTCCACGGACTTCGAGCTTCGACTCCCGCTCCGCGGGGACCGACCGCGGCGGAGTCACGACAGCTATTTCCCGCGTGCGTCCGTAGTAACAAAGAGAGCGAGACTGATGGAGGACACCGCGAAGTACCTCATCCACGCGGACTTCGTCGCCGACGGGGTCGTCGAACGCACCGACGTGGTCGGCGCCGCCTTCGGGCAGACCGAGGGCCTGCTGGGCGACGACCTCGACATCCGCGACCTGCAGGACTCCGCGAAGCTCGGCCGCATCGACGTCTCCGTCGACAGCGAGGGCGGCCAGTCGTTCGGCACCATCACCATCGCGTCCAGCCTCGACCGCGTCGAGACCGCGACGCTGGCGGCCGCCCTCGAGGCCGTCGAGCGCATCGGGCCGTGCCGCGCGCAGGTCGAGGTCCAGCGCATCGAGGACGTCCGGGCCGCGAAGCGCCGCGACATCGTCGACCGCGCGAAGGAGCTGCTCGCGACGGCGTTCGACGAGGGCGCCATCGACTCCGAGGACATCCTCCGCGAGGTCCGCGAGAGCGTCCGCGTCGAGGACATCACGGAGTACGAGGGGCTGCCCGCCGGCCCGAACGTCGCGTCCAGCGACGCCGTCCTCGTCGTGGAGGGCCGCGCGGACGTCTCGAACCTCCTCCAGTACGGCATCAAGAACGCCGTCGCCGTCGAGGGCACGGACGTCCCCGACGCCGTCGCCGACCTCACCGCGGACCGGACCGCGACCGCGTTCCTCGACGGCGACCGCGGCGGCGACATGATCCGGCGCGAGCTCGACCAGGTCGGCGACCTCGACTACGTCGCCCGCGCGCCCCGCGGCGAGTCCGTCGAGGACCTCTCTCGGCAGGCCGTCGACGCGGCGCTCCGCGACAAGACGCCGGCCGACGCCGCGACCCCGGTCGGCGTCGACGCGGCGGACGCGGACGGCGACGCCCCGGCCGACTCGGCGGAGGACGCGAAGGTCGACGAGGCGACGGCGGCGACCGACGGGAGCACCGCGCCCGCGCCCGAGACGGCCGCCGCCGAGCGACCGGCGACGACCCAGCGGTCGACGGACGCGCCGGCCGCCGGCGACGCGACGGAACCGGAGACCGGCGACGCCACCGACCGGGCGACGGACGCCGCCACGGACCCGGGGACAGCGGCCACGACCGACCCCGAACGCGGCGACGCGGACGACCGGACCGACGACCCCGGCGCGGCGCTGTCGCTGTCCGACCACGTCGACGCCGTCGCCGGGAGCGGCACCGCGCGCTTCCTCGACGGCGACCTCGCCGTGGTCGCAGCGCCCGACGCCGCCGACGCGTTCGCCGAACTGGACGCGGCCGACGACGCCCCGCGCGTGGTCGTCCTCGACGACGCCGTCACGCAGCGCCTGCTCGACGTCGCCGCCCAGCGGGACGTCGCGACGCTCGTCGGCGCGTCGACGGGCGAGTTCGTGAAACAGCCCGCGGGCGTCCGCGTCCACACGTTCGAGGACTACTGACGCCCGCGAGTCGACGCCGGCGACTCGTTCGAGGACTACTGACGACGGCCCCTGACGTCGGTTACTGACGACGGCCCCTGACGTCGGTTACTGACGACGGCCCCTGACGTCGGTTACTGACGACGGCTCCAGCGGCGGCACCGCTGTCTTGTTGCTCTCGCCGACTGTCGTTCCAGAACGATTGCTCGCCCGCCGCGAATCGCCTCAGGCGACGTGGCCGAGGAGCGCGAGCGCGCCGCCGGCCAGACCGCCCGTGAGCGTCGCGAGGAAGTTCACGCCCTGGTTCCCGACGACGTCGCCCTCGAGGACCGCGCCCGCGAGGCTGTCCGCGGTCATGCCGGCGAACCCGGCGGCGACGACGACGCCCGCGCCCACCGGCCCGAACCCGAACACGGCGACGCAGAGCCCGGCGATGAGCGCCGCGCCCGCCAGCCCGGCAAGTTCGCCCTGCCAGGTCACCGCGCCGTCCGTCCCGGGTTCGACGCGCTCGAACGTCGTGATCAGTCGCGGGCCGTCGAAGAGCCCGCCGACCTCGCTGGAGAGCGTGTCCGCGAGTGCGGTCGCGACGGCGCCGGCGTACGCGAACTGGTAGGCGGGCGCCGTCAGCGGCACGTGGGCGTGGGCGGCGTACAGGAGGAGCGCGACGAGCGCCGCCGCCGAGTTCCCGAGGACGTTGCCCGTGCCCCGGGCGCCCTCGTTCTCCTCGGCGACGCCGCGCTCGAGTTTGCGGTCGTACCGGAACTTCGTCGTGAGGCTGCCGACGATGAAGAACGCCAGCAGCACCGCGTACCAGCCGTAGCCGCCGAGGACGACCGCGAACAGCCCGAGCAGGACGCCGGTCAGCATCCCGGCGACCGACCCGGCGTCCAGCGCGTAGGAGACGTACCCGAACAGCGTGGTGACGCCGAGCGCGACGAACACGCGCTCGTAGGCCGCCGCCGTCGACAGCGACTCGACCGGCGCGAGCACCGCGAGCAGCCACAGCAGGAGCGCGACGGTGACCACCACGACGGCGTCGTCCCGCCCGACGAACACCGACCGGAGCACGCCCGCGACGAGCGCGCCGCTGGACGCGACGAACACCCAGTAGGGGACGGCCTCCGACGCGGCCGTGCCAGCGAGCGCGGCCGCGGCCGCCTGCCCCGCCAGCGCCGCGACCGTGCCGGCCGCGACGAACCCGGCCATCGAGACCGCGCGGTCCTCGCGCACCTGGAGGACGAGGCGCCGCCCGAGGTCGCCGTACCCGACGGCGAGCACGGTCGCGACGAACACCCCGACGGGCACCCCGAAGACGGGGACGAGCAGCCCGACGCCCGTCGCCGCGAGCGCGAACCCCGCGAGCGTCCGCAGGCGGCCCTCGCGGCGGTCCCGCGGCGTCGAGAACACGTCGAACAGCCAGCCGTCGGTCACCGTCAGCGCGGCGGCCGCGACGACCGCGAACGGGGCCGCTGTCGCAGCCCCGAGCAGCGGCGCGGCCAGCACCAGCGTCGCCACGGCCGCGAACGCCGCGGCGCGGCGGAGACTCCGGTTCACGTCCTCCGGGGGTTGCCCGGGACTGCACTTAACTTCCCCGAACCCGCGGGCTCGCGGCGTCGGACGGCTGTCGTGCGTCCGCGGGCGGCCCGAGACCCGCAAGATTTTGAACGCGGCCGGCCGACCACCCGGTGTGGGTCTCTACGACCGGTACCTCGCCCTCCGGGTCCGCCGCCACGACGCCGACTCGCCCGACCACGTCGCGCTCGTCATCACCGAACGCGACCTCCTGGAGGCGGGCGCCTACGACACGCTCGCGGACTTCTACGGGTGGGCGTTCGACTACGGCGCCGACCGCGTCACGGTCTACGTCAGCGTGCTCGACGAGGCCGCGGCGCCGACGCTGGAACGCGAACTCGCGAACGTCCCCGCGCCCCGCGAGGTGGCCGTCCGCGGCCCCGAGGACGACCGGCGCGCGGACGCCCCTATCCAGGTGAGCGTCGGCCTCGGCGGCAAACACGAGTTCGCGACGGCCGTCAGGCACGTCGCCGAGGCCGTCGACGACGGCGAGATGGCTCCGGCGGACGTCGACGAGGACGTCATCGAGGGCGAACTCGTGTTCCCCGAGGAGCCCGACCTCGTCATCAAGACCGGCGCCGAGCGGCTCTCGGACTTCATGATCTGGCAGTCAGTCTACTCGGAGCTGTACTTCACGGACGTGAACTGGCGGGACTTCCGGAAACGCGACTACCTGCGCGCGGTCCTGGACTACGAGAACCGCCAGCGCAGGTTCGGGCGGTAGGCGGACGGTTCGGGCGCCGCGGGTCGACCGTTCGCTCTCCCCTCCACTAGCCGCCCTCCGGCGGCGTCCCCCACGCCTCGCGGGCCGCCGCGAGGGAGTCCGCGACGCGCTCGCCTCGGTAACCGAAGATGTCCTCGTAGCCCGTCTCGGACATCAGAACCGGGTAGAAGGGGTCGTCGGCGACGTACTCCTCGTCGGGCGTCGCGGCGTACGCGGTGCCGGCGTCGACGCGCTCGAAGTTGTCCACGAGCAGGCCGACGTCGTCCTCGCCGGCGGGCTTCTCGACGGCGTCCCGCATCGTGTAGAACGCCGGCGACCCGGTCTTCGGGTCGTCCGGCAGGGCGTCGGTGAGCCGGAGGAACGCCCGCACGAGCTTGGTGGCGTTCTGGGTGGCGTCCTCGGTGAGCTGGCGGCCGACCTCGACGCTGACGACGCGCTCGCAGGACGTGAACGCGCCGTCCACGGCTGGGTCGTGGTTCACGACGTGTTCGAGCGGCAGGCGGGCGGCGGCGGCCTGGGCGGCGGGGTGGTCGCCGGAGACGAACGCCAGCGGCTCCGCCGACGAGTGCGTCGCGTGCATCGAGAGCGCGAGACTGCCGTCGACCGCCTCCCCCAGCTGCGCGGCGAGCCGGCGTTCGCGCTCGCCGGCGTCCGGGTCCCCGGGGAACACGCGGTTCATGTCCGCGTCGAGGTAGCGCCGGTGGGCCACCGCGGCGGGCGGGTTCGCGACCACGAACTTCACCGGGCGCTCGAGGTCGGGTTCGGTGTCGAGGACGTGCCGGATGGCCCGCAGGCCGCTCGGTTCGTCGCCGTGGACGCCGCCGACCACCGCGAGGTCGGGGTCGCCGTCGCCGAGTACCGTCGCGTCGATGGTGACGTCGTCGCCGAACACGTCCTCGGGTACGCCCGCCGGCCCGTAAGGTCCGGTGGCCGCGAGGCCGTACGGTCCGGTGGCCCCGGCGAGCCGCTGCACGCGGCGGGTCGCGGCGCGGTCCGTCCGGCAGTCAGTCCGCCGACCGCCCCTCGGCGTCGACGTCCTCCGGCGGGTCCGGGAGCGTGCCCTTGAGGCGGTCGAGGACGCGCCGCGCCTCGCCGACCTCGGTGCCGAGCGCGCGGACGAGCGCGAGCGCTCGCTTCGCCCGCGTGCGCCGCCAGGACGCCTCCCGGGACTCGTAGGTGCGGACGGCGCGCAGGAAGTCCACCTTCGAGAACTCCGGCCAGTACGGCGTGCAGAAGAAGACGGCGGCCTCGCTGCCGTTCGCGTGCCACGGCAGGAAGTTGGACGTGCGCTCGTCGCCGCCGGTCCGGATGATGAGGTCGACGTCCCGCACGGGGCTCGTGTGGAGCCGCGACTCGATCTCGTCGAGGTCGACATCCGCGGGGTCGAGGTCGCCGCGGTCGACGGCGTCGGCGACGCCCTTCGCGGCGTCGAGGAGCTCCGCGCGGCCGCCGTACGCCAGCGCGATGTTCAGCGCGAACCCGTCGTAGCCCGCGGTCCGCGACTCGGCGTACTCGACGGCGTCCCGCACGCGTCCGGGGAGGCGGTCCGTGTCGCCGATGGCCCGGATCCGGACGCGCTCCTCGTGGACGCGGTCGGCGTCCGCGAACTCGGTGAGCTTCGCCTCGAGGAGGTCGAAGAGGTGTTGTTGCTGTTCCTCAGGTCGCTCGAAGTTCTCCGTGGAGAACGCGTACAGGGTGAGCTCCTCGACGCCGAGTTCGGCACACCAGTCCAGCACCCGCTCGGTGGTCTGGGCGCCGTCGTCGTAGCCGTCGGTCGCGTCGTCGCCGCGCTCGCGGGCGTACCGGCGGTTGCCGTCCTGGATGACGGCGACGTGGGCCGGCGCGCCGTCGATCTCGCGCCGGAGCAGGCGCTCGTAGACGGCGTCGACCGCCGCGTCGAGGTGCTCGCGCATCACCCGGAGTGACGACGGAGGGACGTATCAGCCTTCTGCTCGCCGCCCACCCGCTCGCGCGGCAGGCGAGGGACGGCGAGACCGCGGATGCGGTGGGGGAGGGTCGTGGATGCGGTGGGGGAGGAGCCGCAGATTCCCGAACGTCGGGAACGGCGACGGGAACCGCCACACGTATTGCTCGCAGCCGTGACCGTCGGAGTATGAGCGAGACGGTCGACGAGGACCTCTACCGGGGCACGGTCGAACTCCTGAAGCCGGGCGACATCAGCCTCGCGGGCGCGGTCGTGCACACGACCTACGACTCCAGCGAGGAGAGCATGCTCCACCAGCTCACGCTGGACGCCGGCGACGCGGTCGCCGAGCACGGCGACGCCGGGGACACGTACGTCTACTCGGGCAACGACAGCGACGAGTTCGGCGTGAACCAGCACCAGGGGCTCACCCTCGCGGACGACGAGTTCGTCTGGGAGTGCCAGCAGCTCCTCCGCGAGGGGACCTTCGACCTCGTGCTGTACTGGGAGGCGACCGGCGACCACGACGCGGTGCTCGCGGACATCCGCGACCTCGACGGCGTCGACCGCGTCGTCGGCGTCACCGAGGACGGCTACGACGAGTGAGGGCCGAGGCGGGTCGTTTATGGTCGGGGACGCCCGACGTGGGGACATGGACGTATCGGAGTTAGACGACCGGGACCGCGCGGTGCTGAACGCGTTCCAGGGGGGGTTCCCGGTCGTCCACCGGCCGTTCGAACCGGCCGCCCACGCGCTCCGCTCGCGCGGCGTCGACGTCGACCCGGCCGGCCTGCTCGACCGCGTGCGGACGCTCGACGAGGAGGGGGTACTGACGCGGTTCGGCGCGCTCATCGACGCCGAGGAGATCGGCGGTAGCGCGTCGCTGGTGGCGATGCACGCGCCCGAGGACGAGTACGACGAGGTGGCCGAGACGGTCAACGGCTTCCGGGAGGTCGCGCACAACTACGAGCGCGAGCACCCCCACCTGAACATGTGGTTCGTCGTCTCCGTGGCGGACGCCGACCGCGTCCCCGAGGTGCTGTCGGCCATCGAGGACGAGACCGGCCAGGAGACGTACAACCTCCCGAAGCAGCGGGAGTTCCGCGTGGAGGCGAAGTTCCTCGTGGACGGCCCGGTCCCCGAGGGCGACGTGGACCTCTCGCACCTCGGGCCGACGCCGGAGCCGACCGACCGGGGCACGCTCACGCCGGCCGAGCGCGACCTCGTGCTCGCCGTCCAGGACGGCCTCCCAATCGTGGAGACGCCGTACGAGGCGGTCGCCGACGAGATCGGCGCGGACGTCGACTGGGTCGTGGAGACGCTGCGGCGGTTCAACGAGGAGGGGAAGGTCCGGCGGGTCGGCGTCATCCCGAACCACTACGCGCTCGGGTACACGGAGAACGGGATGACCGTCTGGGACGTGCCCGACGACGTCGTCGCGGACGTCGGCCCGGCGGTCGCGAGCCTGGACTTCGTGACGCACTGCTACGAGCGGCCGCGACACGACGGCGTGTGGCCGTACAACTTCTTCGCGATGACCCACGGCCGCAGCGAGGCAGAGAGCCGCGAGCGCATCGAGCGCGTCCGCGAGGTGATGGCCGAGTACTGGGACGTCGGCGACGACGACTGGGACACGCTGTTCTCGACGCGCATCCTGAAGAAGACGGGCATCCGCCTCGCGGAGCGCGCGGACGCCAACACCGCCTGATGATCCCGCTCGTCCACGACTTCGCGGGCGAGACGGTCCTCGTGGTCGGCGGCGGCAGCGTGGGCGCGCGGAAGGCGCGCCGGTTCGCGCGCGAGGCGGACGTGGTCGTGGTGAGTCCGACGTTCGCCGACGCGGACTTCGGCGGCGCCGACCGCGTGCGCGCTGCACCGTCCCCCGACGAGGCCCGGGACTGGGTCGAACGCACGGACCCGGCGCTCGTCGTCGCCGCGACGGACGACGACGAGGTGAACGACGCGTTCGCGGCGGCGGCCCGCGAGGCGGGCGCGCTCGCGAACCGCGCGGACCGGGCGGGCCGCCGGGACGCCGGCAGCGTCGTCGTCCCGGCGACGGTGCGCGACGACCCGGTGACGGTCGCGGTGACGACGGGCGGGTCGAGTCCGGCGCTCGCGAAGCACCTCCGCGAGCGCGTCGAGGCCGAACTCGAGGGCGCCGGCGCGATGGCCGAACTGACCGCCGACCTGCGGGCGGACCTGCGGGCCGCGGACGTCCCGCCGGACGTCCGGCGGGACGCGGTGCGGGCGGTCGTGCGGTCGGGGCCGGTTTGGAAGGCTTTACGTACTGGTGGGACGAACCCTCGGAAAAGCGCCGACGACGTGGTCGAGGACGTCGTCGGGGAGTCGGAGTGGTCCACGTGAACGGAAACACTGGCGTCGTCTCGGGCGTCCGGGTCTCGCACGAGTCGGCCTCCCTCACGGAACTGGAGGCCGCCAGCGCCGGCAGCGAGACGGACGCGCTGGAGGCGCTGCTCTCCCAGCCGCCGGTCGAGGAGGCGTTCGTCGTCCAGACGTGCCACCGGTCGGAGGCGTACGTGGTCGCCGCGGACGGCACGACGGGGCGGCGCGCGCTCGCGAACGCGGGGTTCGACCCGGCCGCCGCGGGCGCGGTCGGCATGGGCCACGAGGAGAGCCTCCGCCACCTGCTGCGCGTCGCGGCCGGCCTGGAGTCGCTGGTCGTCGGCGAGGACCAGATCCTCGGCCAGATACGGGACGCCTACGACCGCGCGAAGGACGCCGGCGGCATCGGGCACGTGCTCCGGCAGGCCGTCACGAAGGCGATCCACGTCGGCGAGCGCGCGCGGACGGAGACGGCCATCAACGAGGGCGTGACGTCGCTCGGGAGCGCGGCCGTCGAACTGGCCGCCCGGGAGACGGACGTCGCGGGCGGGACGGCGCTCGTCGTCGGCGCGGGCGAGATGGGCGCGCTCGCGGCGAAGGCGTTCGCGGCCGCGGACGCCGGCCGCGTGGTGGTCGCGAACCGCACCGTCGAGCGCGCCGAGCGCGTCGCGGAGGCCGTGGACGCGCCGACGGCGGCGACCGACCTCGGCGACGTCGACGAGCGCGCCGCGGCCGCGGACGTCGTGGTGACCGCGACCGCGAGCGCGGACTACGTCCTGGACGACGACGCGCTCGCGGCCGCCGGCGAGACGGTGGTCGTCGACCTCGCACAGCCGCGGGACGTCCACCCGGCCGCCGACGGGGTGTGCGGCGTCTCCGTGTTCGACCTCGGCGACCTGGAGTCGGTGACGGCGTCGACCCGCGAGCAGCGCGAGCGGGCCGCCCAGCAGGTCGAGGCGATGCTGGAGGCGGAGTTCCAGCGGCTGCTCGCCCAGTACAAGCGCAAGCGCGCCGACGAGGTCATCGCGCGCATGTACGAGAGCGCGGACCGCCTGAAGGCCCGCGAGGTCTCGACGGCCGTCAGCCAGCTGGAGGCCGTCGGCGGCGAGGTCTCCGAGGAGGAACGCGAGGTCGTGGAGTCGATGGCGGACGCGCTGGTCAGCCAGCTGCTGGCGGCGCCGACGAAGAGCCTCCGGGACGCCGCCGAGCAGGACGACTGGTCGACCATCGCGACCGCCCTGGAGCTGTTCGACCCGGAGTTCGAGGACGGGATGCCGTTCGACGTCGAGCAGGACGCGCTCGCGCAGGCCGAGTCCGAGGACTAGCTGTCGGCGCCGTCTCTCTGCGGTGCGGCCGACGGTTCCGTGCAGCCGCGACGCCTGGCGAGTAGCAGTGACGTCGCTGGCGAGTAGTGGTGGCGACCCCTGGCGGGTACCGTTATGGGGCTGGCGGACGACCACTCGCGCATGGCCGAGACGCTCTCCGCGGACGAACTGGCGGACCGACTGCCGGACGGCTGGGCGGTCGACGGCGACGAGATCGTGCGGACCTACGAGTTCGACGACTACCTGGCGGGCGTGGCGTTCGCCTCGGAGGTCGGCGAGCTCGCCGAGGAGGCGTTCCACCACCCCGAGATCCGCATCCGCTACGAGGAGGTCGAGGTCCGGTTCACCTCCCACGAGGCGGGCGGCGTGACCGAGCAGGACCTCGACCTGGCGGCGCGCTGCAACGACCGCCGGTAGATGGCCGCCGCGTACGCGTTCGCGGTGCGGTTCCGCCTCGACCCCGACCCGGGGGTGCGCGTCGACCCGCAGTCCTTCGAGACGCGGCTGTACCGCGACGCCGACGACCCCGGCGACCAGGGGTGGCTGTTCTTCCGGGACAACCTCTGGCGGGGCGACCTCGGCGACCCCGCGCACTTCCGGGCGCTCACCGAGGACGCGCTCGGCGTGCCCGTCGAGGCCGTCGAGTACCGCGCGTTCGAGACCGACGCGGCGTCCCTCGACGCCCTGAAGGCGGCGATCGGCGCGAACCTCGACCTGTTCAACGCCGACAGCACGACCGAGGTCCTGCACAAGTACTTCGGGAGCTCCATCGAGGTTCGGGACTGACCGGCGGCGTGGGAGGCCGCCGCACGCCGCCCGAAGACACTTCATGGAGCACCCCGTAGTCTAGTGTCCTATGGGTTCCCGCGCGGACTACGACGTCTGGCTGTTCGACCTCGACGGCACGCTCGTGGACACCGAGTGGTCGTACACGCGGGAGGTGTTCGACCGCGTCGGCGACCGCGTCGGCCACGAGTTCTCGGACTACCAGGCGGAAGTGCTGTGGCACGGCCTCGGCGGCAGCCGCGACGACCACCTCCGCGAGTGGGGGTTCGACCCGCCCGCGTTCTGGGACGCGTTCCACGAGGTCGAGGACCCGGGGGCGCGCGCCGAGGCGACCTACCTCTACGACGACGCCGCGCGCGTCGCCGACCTCGACGGCCCCGTGGGCGTGGTGACCCACTGCGCGGAGTTCCTCACCGGTCCGGTGCTGGACAGCCTCGACGTCGCGGACTGGTTCGACGTGGTGGTCTGCTGTGACGACGACATCGGCTGGAAGCCCGACCCGCGCCCGATCGAGCTCGCGCTCGCCGACCTCGGGGCCGACAACGGCCACGACGGGGTCTACGTCGGCGACGCCGCGAGCGACGTCGGCGCCGCGAAGAACGCGGGCCTGGACGGCGTGCACGTCGAACGCCACGACCCCCACAAGCGCGGGCACTGCGTGCTCGGCGACTACCGCATCGAGTCCGTCGAGGACCTCTTCCGGAAGCGGCGGTCCGCGGACTGACGGCCGCCGCGGACGGCGCGACCCAACTGCGGCGCGTCGTCAGTGTCCTTCGAGGTCGGCGGTCAGTACCCGGCGAGGTCGGCGGTCGCGTCGTCCAGCTCCGCGAGTCCGGCGGCGACCTCGCGGACGCCAGCTTTCTCCGTCCGCTCCGGGTTCGCGAGCGCGCGCACGGGCTGCTCGCCGAGCGGCACGAACGCCAGACCGAGGCGGTCGGCGGTCGCGCGCAGCGCGAGGCCGGCGTCCGCTTCGCCTTCGAGGACCGCGCGAGCCGGGCTCTCGGTCCCCTTCGCCGCGCGCTCGTAGCCGTCGATGGCGTCCGCGAGCGCGCGGCGGTCGGCGTCGCGGTCGGCGGCGAGCGCCGCGAGCGCGTCGTCGAGGGCGTCCCTGAGGCCGCTGGCGTCCGTGCGGTTGCAGAACGCCGCGTCCCCATCCACGAGGTCGGCGAGCCCCGAGACGCCGAGGGGGTTCCCCGACGGGACGACCAGCCCCCACTCGCGCGTCCACGACGCGAGCTCCTCGCCCTCGCCGTGGTCCCCGGTCACGACCGCGACGTCCGGGACGCCCTCGCGGAGGCGGCGCGCGCCCTCGCGGGCGCCGACGCCGAGGAACCTGGGGTTCCGGAGGCCGTCGAGCACGCGGTCGAAGCCCGGGTCGCGTTCACCGACCACCAGCACGCCGGGCGGGCGGACGGCCGGCGAGAACAGCTCCACGGAGACCGCTTCGCCCGCCTCGAGGTACTCCGTGTCGGCGTCCACGGTGACGATGCCGTCGGCCTCCACGAGGCTCGTGGTCGCGCCCGACCCCTTGTCGACCGGGTAGACGAGCGTGTCGCCGTCCCCGTCCTCGACGAGACCCACGGGCATCAGTCGCGTGCGGCCCTCGCCGTAGCGCTCCCGGACGGCCATCTCGCCGTCGACGGTCGCGGTCCGCGGCTCGGGCGCGCCCGCCGCCTCGCGGACCGCCGGCGCGACGAACGCCCGGAAGATGGTGAGCGCGGACACCGGGTACCCCGGCAGGCCGACGTACGCGCACGGCGACGACTCGCGGCCCTCGCCGCTCTCGCTGCCGCGCATCTCGCCGACGAGCATCGGCTTCCCGGGCTTGACGCTGACGCCGTGCAACAGCAGTTCGCCGCGCTCCTCGACGACCCGGTAGACGACGTCGACGGCGCTCGCGGACGTCGACCCCGACGAGAGCACGAGGTCGCACTCGTCGGCGGCGTCCCGGAGCACGCGCTCCAGTTCCTCGTAGTCGTCGCCGGCGTGCGGGTACAGCACGGGGTCGCCGCCCGCCTCGCGGACCGCCGCCGCGATGGAGTAGCTGTTGACGTCGTAGATCTGGCCGGCGCGGTGGCTGAGGTCGCCGCCCGGCCGCACGAGCTCGTCGCCCGTCGAGACGATGCCCACCCTCGGCCTCGCGCGCACCGGCACCGACTCGACGCCGAGCGCCGCGAGCAGGCCGACCTCGCGCGCGGTGAGCGGCGTCCCTGGGCCGAGCGTGCGGTCGCCGGCGGCGACGTCCGACCCGGCGACCATCACGCCGTCCCCGGGCGCCAGCGACGTGCGCACGGTCACCGCGTCGCCCTCGCGGCCGGTGCGTTCGACCATCACGACGCCGTCGGCGCCCGGCGGCACGGGCGCGCCGGTCGAGATCTCCGCGCACTCGCCGCCGCCGACGCGCACGTCCGGTTCGCTGCCGGCGTGCACGGTGCCGACGCAGTCGAGGTCGACGGGGTCGGTCTCGCTCGCGCCGAACGTGTCCGCGGCGCGGACCGCGTACCCGTCGACTTTCGCGCGGTCGAACCCCGGGACGTCGAGGCGCGCGTCGACGCGGTCGGCGAGCACGCGGCCGTCCGCCTCGTCGAGGGGCACGCGCTCGACGCCGGGGTCGATCTCGAGGCCGTCGACGACCTCGCGGGCGCGCTCGGGGCTGACGAGGTCGCGGAACTGCTTGCGGTCGCTCATCGGTGGGCCTCCCAGTTCTCGACGGCGACCGTCTCGCCGGCGTCGACCCCCTCCGCGTCCTCGCCGACGACCACCCAGCCGTCCGCGAGCGCGACGCTCGAGAGCACGCCGCTGCCGCTCGCGCTCACCGGTTCGGCGACGCGCTCGCCGCCGTCCTCGCGGACGCGGACGCGCGCGAACGTCCGCACGCCCGGCTCGGACCGGAGCTTCCCGTCGAGGGTCGCGGCCGCGCTCGGCGGCGCCTCGACCGGCATGTCGCCGACGCGCTGGACGACTGGCCGCAGGAACTGGACAGCGTTGACGATGCACGCGACGGGGTACCCGGGCAGCATCACGACGGGCGTGTCGTCGACGGCGCCGAGCGCGACCGGGTGGCCGGGCCGGAGCGCGACGCCGTGGACGAACACCTCGCCGAGGTCGGCGACGACCTCCGGGACGAGGTCGCGTTCGCCCACCGAGGAGCCGCCCGTGGTGACCACGACGTCCGCGTCGACGTCGCGCTCGACGGCCGCCCGGAGCGCGGCCTCGTCGTCGGTGACGACGTCGCGGTACCGCGGGCTGCCCCCCCACCGCTCGACCAGCCGGGAGACCGTGAGGCCGTTCGTCTCCACGACCTCGCCCGGACCGGGGTCGGCCTGCACGAGCTCCTCGCCGGTCGGGATCACCGCGACGTCCGGGCGCTCGTAGACGTCGACCTGGCGGACGCCCACGGACTTCAGCAGCCCGAGGTCGGAGGGGCGGAGCCGGTGGCCGGGGTCGTAGAGCGCGTCGCCGGCGGCGACGTCCTCGCCGACGGGCGCGACGTTCTCGCCCTCGCCGACGGCGTCGAACACCTCGAGGTCGCCCGTGCCGGGTTCGTCGACGTGCTCGATCATGACGACGGCGTCCGCCCAGTCAGGGAGCGCGCTCCCCGTGTGGACGCGCTCGGCGTCGCCCTCGCGGACGACGGCGGGCGAGCGGTCGCTCGCGCCGAACGTGTCGGCGGCCCGCACCGCGTAGCCGTCCATCGCCGCGCGCCGGTAGTGTGGGACGTCCCGCTGGGCGTCGACTGGCGCGGCGAGCGCGCGGCCGTCGGCGTCGAGGAGGTCCACGCGCTCCGTGCGGCCGTGGACCGCCGCGCGTTCGAGCAGTCTGTCGCGCGCGGCCGCGACCCGCGTCCGGTCCTTGAAGCCGGCGTCGTGCCGGTCGTGGTCGGTCATGGCTCCGGGTTGGGGTGGCGGAAGGGTAAAGGTAGCGTGGGCGACCGCAGGCGCGCCACGGTTTCGCGAGCGGGGAGCACAGCGACCCGCGAGCAGCGTCGGTGACCACAGGCGCGCCACGTTAACGCGAGCACCGCAGTCTCGTCAGCGCCGCGCCGCGCCGGCTCCGTCGACCGTTAACCGCGGTTAATTCGGCTTAACCGTCGGTAATCCGGGCCGAGCGACGCCACCGTTGATTACGGTCCCGGTCGTTGGGTCGGGTGGCGGCAATCGACCCGCCGCCGGTCAGGGCACGTTGAGCGTTGCGCCGGACGTCGACGGCATCCCCCATCCCCCTCTCCCCCCACCCGCCGTCGACTACCGGGCCCGGTCGCGCATCCCCATTCCCCCACCGCGCGACCGCGCTCTAACAGTCAGTGGTGAACTCCGGGACGCGCCGCCGCGGCCACACCGGGTCTACGCGGCCGCGGCCGGCGCCGTCCCCGATTCCTGCCGAGGCACAGCCGCGAGCGGTCGCGGTCGTTCCCGCCGCCGACCACCGGGTTTACGGCGACGCCAGCACAACAGGCTCCCATGTCCCGTCTGCGCGAAGCCCTGGGGAACCTGCCCGACTCCGTGTTCGTCGACGTGCTCGAGAGCGATGACGCGTACTGCGTCGTGGTCGACGTCCCGGGCGCGACCGCCGACACCGTCGACGTCCGCGTGGAGGGCCGGACGCTCGGCGTCGAGGCGCGCCGCCAGAAGGCCGTCCCGGACGGGTTCGAGTACCGCAGCGAGGAGCGGTCGCTGTTCCTCGACGTGGAGCTGCCGCTGCCGCCGGACGCCACCGACGAGGGGGCGTCCGCGAGCGTGGAGCGCGGCGTCCTGGAGGTGCGGCTGCCGAAGCGCGGGTCCAGCGGCACCAGCGTGCCCATCGAGGGGTAGACGGGTGGCGCTGCTCCGGTCGTACCGGCGGTTCGTCGTGGTGGTCTGGCAGTTCCTCCCGCTGCTGTGGGGGTACCTGCGCGACCGCCGGCGGTACGTGCTGGTCGGCGGCCGGCGGCGGGTCACGCCGGAGATGCGGGTGGCGCGCGCCCGCCGACTGCTGGACTCGCTGTTGACCCTCGGGCCGACGTTCATCAAGCTCGGGCAGCTGCTGTCGACGCGCCCGGACGTGCTGCCGCCGGAGTACGTGGACGTGCTCTCGGAGCTCCAGGACCGCGTGCCGCCCGCTGACTGGGCGGACGCGAAGGTCGTCCTGGAGGACGAACTCGGCCCCGTCGGCGAGCGGTTCGACGACTTCGACGAGGAGGCCATCAGCGGCGCGAGCCTCGGGCAGGTGTACACCGCGAAGGTCGACGGCGAGCCCGTCGCGGTGAAGGTGCGCCGCCCGGACATCGAGGACCTCGTCGAGGCCGACCTCCGCGTCATCCGGTGGACGCTCCCGGTGTTGGTGTACTTCGTCGACGAGTCCCGGGCGTTCAGCCTGCGGAACCTCGCCGACGAGTTCGCGAAGACCATCCGCGAGGAGATGGACTACGCCCGCGAGGCGGAGATGCTCACCGAGATCCGGGGGAACTTCGCGGACGACGACGAGGTCGTGATTCCGGCGGTCTACGACGAGCACTCCAGCAGCCGCGTGCTCACGATGGAGTACGTTCCGGGCACGAAGATCTCGGACCTCGAGGAGCTCGACCGGCGGGGCATCGACCGGTCGAAGGTCGCCGAGCGCGTCGAGCGCGCGTACCTCCAGATGATCATCGAGGACGGCGTGTTCCACGCCGACCCCCACCCCGGGAACCTCGCGGTCCGGGACGACGGCGCGGTGGTGTTCTACGACTTCGGGATGAGCGGGCGCGTCGACGAGTTCGTCCAGGGGAAGATCGTGGACTTCTACGTCGCGGTCGCGAACCAGGACATCGACGCCATCCTGAACGCGCTCGTCGAGATGGGGACGCTGTCCCCGGAGGCGGACCGGGCGGTGATGGCGGACGTGATGGAACTCGCCATCCAGGACGCGCGCGGCGAGGACATCGAGACGTACCGCGTCCAGCAGATCGTCGGGAAGGTCGAGGACACCATCTACGAGTTCCCGCTGCGGCTGCCGTCGAACCTCGCGCTCGTGTTGCGCGTCGCGACGGTCGTCGAGGGCGTCTGCGTGACCCTCGACCCCGAGTTCGACTTCATCTCGGTGGCGACGGAGTACCTCACCGAGCAGGGCTACCGCGAGGAGTCCGTCCGCCAGTACGTCGAGGCGACCGGCGACCAGGTCCAGCGCACGGCGCAGTCGCTGGTGCGCGTGCCGCCGAAGCTGGAGGACGCCCTCGACCGCGTGGACCGCGAGGACCTCCACGTGCGCGCCGACATCGAGGACGGCGACGGCGTCGTCGACCGGCTCGCGCGCCGCGTCGTCCTCGGGCTCGTGCTGGCGACGAGCGTCCCGACGACGGCGTTCCTCTACGTGGAGGCGGACCTCGTGGCCGCCGGCGTCGCCGCGGTCTTCACGACCGCCGTCGGCGCGGCGCTCTACCGGTCGTTCCGGAAGCGCCGCGGCATCCGCGCGACGCCGCAGTTCACGCGCCAGAACCTCCGGCAGCGCCGCGAGGACTGACGACCCACCGAGTTTTCCCGCTCCGCCGCGAACCGCCGGTATGGACGTCGACGCGTTCGCCCTGGAGCGGTGGTTCGCCGAGCACGAGCACGGCGCCGACGTGATGCTCGCGGAGAGCGGCGTGCGAAGCCTCCCCGCGGACCGCTTCGACCTCGACCCGGGCGAACTGGGCTACGTGATCCCGACGAAGGGCGGCGAGGCCGTCCGCGAGGCCGTCGCCGACGACCACGGCGTGACCGCCGACGAGGTGGTCTGCACCGTGGGCACGCAGGAGGCGAACTTCCTCGCGTTCCAGAGCCTGCTCGACGCGGACGGCCACGCCGTCGTGGTGACGCCGACCTACCAGAGCCTGCACGCCGTCCCGGACTCCATCTGCGACGTGACGCGCGTGCCGCTGGACCGCCCCGGGGACGGCGCGACCGCCGACGACTGGACGCTGGACGTCGACCGGGTCGCCGCGGCGGTCCGCGACGAGACCGACCTCGTCGTGGTGAACAACCCGAACAACCCCACGGGCGAGCGCCACGACTGGGCGACCGTCGAGGCGCTGTACGACGTCGCGGCCGACGGGGACGCGCACTTGCTCTGCGACGAGGTCTACCGGCTGCTCGCCGACGACCCGCTGCCACCCGCGACGACGCTCGGCGACCGCGCCATCAGCACCGCGGGCCTCTCGAAGGCGTACGGGCTCGCCGGCCTCCGGTTCGGCTGGCTCGCCGGCCCCGAGCCGGTAGTCGAGGCGGTCGAGCGCTGGAAGGACTACACGACCATCTCGCCCTCGGCGGTCGGCCACCACGTCGCCTCGCAGGTGCTGACCGACGCCGACCGCGACCGGGAACTCCGCCGCGAGGCCGTCGAGCACGTCCGGCGGAACCGCGAGATCACCGCGGACTGGGCGCGCGACCACGGGCTCGCGTGGCCGGACCCGGTCGGCTGCAACGTCTTCCTGCGCGTGCCCGAGGGGTTCGCCGACGGCCGGGAGTTCTGCCGGACGGTCGTCGGGGACGCCGGCGTCGTGCTCGCGCCCGGGGACTGCTTCTCGACCGGCGGCGAGTCCTACGACCGGTACTTCAGGCTGGGGTTCGGGCTGCCGACCGACGAACTCCGCGAGGGCCTCGACCGAGTCGCCGGCGTGCTGTAGTCGACGCCGCGACGGACGCCCCGGCTGGTCTGATTGGTTCGACCGATTGGTCGGGTCGGCCTCGTGGGTTGGTCGGGTCGGCCTCGTGGGTTGGTCGGGTCAGCCCCCCGGTTCCGGGGGTGTGGGGCGCGCTCCCGCCCGGAGAGCGTTCCAAACCGTTTATACGCGCAAGGTGTGAATCGGGCGTATGGCGAAAGAGCAGACGGAAGTACGGGACCTGCAGGAGGGCAACTACGTGATGATCGACGACGCGCCCTGCAAGATCAACGCCTACAGCACGGCGAAACCCGGCAAGCACGGCAGCGCGAAGGCGCGCATCGAGGCCGTCGGCGTCTTCGACGAGAAGAAGCGCAGCCTCAGCCAGCCGGTCGACCAGAAGATCTGGGTCCCCATCGTCGACCGCAAGCAGGGACAGGTCGTCTCCATCGAGTCCGACACCGTCGCGCAGGTCATGGACCTCGACACGTACGAGACCGTGACGATGCAGATCCCGGCCGACCTCGACCTCTCCCCGGACGAGAACATCGAGTACCTCGAGTTCGAGGGCCAGCGGAAGATCCTCGAGTAACGCCGCTCACGCTTCTCGCATGACGTTCCCCGGCGCGCACGCCGTCGACGACACCGCCGACCGACCGTACGCGGACGCGGCCTACGTCGTCGTGGGCGCGCCGCTGGACGTCTCGACGTCCTTCCAGCCGGGGACGCGGTTCGGCCCGGACCGCGTCCGGCGGTTCGCGCGCACCTTCGAGGACTACCACCGCGAGACGGACAGCCACTTCTCCGCCCTCGGGGTCGCGGACCGCGGCGACGTGCGCGCGTGGGACGACGCCGCCGCCTACCTCGACTACCTCGAGGGCGTGCTGACCGACGTCCACTGGGCGGACGCCGTCCCGCTCCTGCTGGGCGGCGAGCACACGGTGTCCGTCGCGGGCGTGCGCGCGGCCGACCCGGACGTCTTCCTCGCGCTGGACGCCCACCTCGACCTCCGCGAGGACCTCGACGGCAACCCCCTGAGTCACTCGACGGTCACGCGGCACGCCCTCGACGCCGCCGACGAGGCCGTCGTCGTGGGCGCGCGCGCCGGGAACGAGCGCGAGTGGGAGCGCGCCGGCGAGGGCGACGTGACCGTCGTCCCGCCCGAGGACGTGCCCGGGACCGAGGCGGGCGTCCGCGACGCCGACTGGCTGCCGGCGGACGGCGACGTCTACCTCTCCGTCGACGTGGACGCCGCGGACCCGGCGTTCGCGCCCGGCACCGGCACGCCGGAGCCGTTCGGCCTCGACTCGACGGCGATGCGGAACGTCGTGCGCGCCGCCGCGCCGCACGCCGCCGCGTTCGACGTCGTGGAGGTGAACGACCGCGACGACGGCCAGGCCGGGACGCTCGCCGCGAAGCTCTGCCGGGAGTTCGTGCACGGTCACGCGGACGCGAACTGACACCGCCGCCGCGGCGTCCCGCCGACGCATAGAAGTCCCCGGCGGCCGCCTCTGGGAGTATGGAGCTCTCGGAACTCGCTGCGCGGTACGACCAGCGGCTCCGCGTCGACGACTACGAGGACGCGGCGACGAACGGCGTGCAGGTCGGGCCGGCCGACCGGGAGGTCGAGCGCGCCGCGTTCGCGGTGGACGCGGCCGTCGCGACCATCGAGGACGCCGTGGAGTGGGGCGCGGACGTGCTCGTCACGCACCACGGCGTCGTCTGGGGCGGCATCGACTCGGTGACCGGCCGCGAGTACGACCGCGTCGCGCCGCTCGTCGACGGCGACTGCGCGCTGTACAGCGCCCACCTCCCCCTCGACGGCCACCCCGAACTCGGGAACGCCGCGCGGCTGGCGGACGTCCTCGGCCTGGAGAACCGCGCGCCGTTCGGCGAACACGCCGGCGAACACCTCGGCACGAGGGGGACGGCGCCCGGCGGGTACGCGGCCGACGGCCTCGAGGACCTGCTCGCCGAGGAACTCGACCCCGAGGGCGGCGTGCAGGTGCTGGACTTCGGGCCGCAGGAACTCGAGGACGTCGCCGTGCTGACGGGCAGCGGCGCGGACTGGCTCCGCGAGGCGGAGGCGGCCGGCGTCGACGCGCTCGTCACCGGCGAGGGCAAACACAAGCTCTACCACGAGGCCCGGGAGGCCGGCGTGTCCGTGTTCCTGGCGGGCCACTACGCGACGGAGACCGAGGGCGTGCGCGCGCTCCAGGCCGTCGCCGCGGACTGGGGCCTGGAGACGACGTTCGTCGACCACCCGACCGGGCTGTAGGCCGCGCGCCCGCCGACTGCTCGGGCCATGCGCCCGCCGACCGCTCGGGCCATGCGCCCGCCGACCGCTCGGGCCACGCTGGACGACGAGCGACCGCTCGACAGCTGTCGGAAACCGACTGACTGCGCCGGGTTCAGGGGGGTCGCGAATCTTGTCCCGGATAGTAGCACCTTAGTACGGCCGGCGACTGGAATCGTGCGAAGACGGTTCGCAGCGGCACGCAAAAGCTACACATGGAACGAGAGTACGACCTCATCATCGTCGGCGGCGGCATCAGTGGCGCATCGCTCCTCTACACGGTCGCGAAGTTCACGGACGTCGAGGACGTCGCGCTCTTCGAGAAGGAGTCGGACGTCGCGGCCATCAACTCCCACCACACGAACAACTCCCAGACGCTGCACTTCGGCGACATCGAGACGAACTACACCCTCGAGAAGGCCGAGGAGGTCAAGGAGGGCGCGGAGCTGCTCGCCGGCTACCTCGAACACTACGACGGCGACCGCGAGTTCCACGACCG
This sequence comes from Halobacterium yunchengense, assembly GCF_037031165.1. NCBI lineage: Archaea > Methanobacteriati > Methanobacteriota > Halobacteria > Halobacteriales > Halobacteriaceae > Halobacterium > Halobacterium yunchengense. The sequence goes on from NZ_JAYEZL010000002.1 coordinate 539,489, forward strand.
GCGCTCGAAGATGGTCCTCGGCGTCGGCGCCGAGGAGGTCCGGCAGCTCGAGGACCGCTACCACGAGGAGGGCTTCGGCGCGCTCTTCCCGAAACTCGACGTCATCGGCCGCGAGGAGATCCGCGAACACGAGCCGAAGGTCGTCGAGGGACGGGACCCGGACACGGAACTCCGCGCGCTCCAGACGCCCGACGGCTACGTGGTGGACTACGGCCAGACCGCGGAGTCGTTCGTCGAGCAGGCCCGCGAGGAGTCGAACGTCGACGTGTTCACCGGCACCGAGGTCACGGACGTCACGGAGACCGCCAGCGGCTACACGGTGACGACCGGGGACGGCCCCTACGACTGCGAGGTCGCCGTCGTCGCCGCGGGCTCGCACAGCCTCCAGATCGCGAAGAACCTCGGGTACGGCGAGGACAAGGTGTTGCTGCCGGTCGCGGGCAGCTTCTTCCTCGCGGAGAACTTCCTCAACGGGAAGGTGTACACCCTCCAGATGAAGAAGCTCCCGTTCGCCGCGGTGCACGGCGACGCCGACGTCCACGACGACTCGATCACGCGGTTCGGCCCCACCGCGAAGCTCGTCCCCACCCTCGAGCGCGGCCGCGTCTCCACGGTCACTGACTTCCTCGACGTGTTCGGGCTGAACGCCGCCGCGTTCCTCAGCTACGCGAACATCCTCTCGGACCGCGTGCTCCTCCCGTACGTCCTCCGGAACCTCGTCTACGACGTCCCGAACGTCGGCGCGCGCGCGTTCCTCCCGCACGTCCAGAAGGTCGTCCCCACGGCGACCCTCGACGACGTCGAGCGCGCGGAGGGCTACGGCGGCGTCCGCCCCCAGATCGTGGACACGAGCGAGAAGTCCCTCGACATGGGCGAGGCGAAGATCGTCGGCGACGACATCATCTTCAACGTCACGCCGTCGCCGGGCGCCTCGACGTGCCTGAAGAACGCGATGCGGGACGCCCACCAGGTCGTGGAGTTCCTCGACGGCGACTACGAGTTCGACGAGGTCGCGTTCCGCGAGGACACCATCGAGCACTTCCCGCGCGCCGGCGACGCCGACGAACCGGAGCGGGTGGCGGCCGCCGCTGACGACGACTGACGGGGGGCGGCCGGCCGCTGGCGACGGTGGGCGGACGAGCCCGCCCCTGGACCGGCCGCGCGACCCTGCCGTAACTCCCTCGTTGCTGGGGACGGACGTGGCCGTACGGCCATGAGACCAGACCACGACGAGCCGTCCGGCGGGTCGCTGTCCTACGTCCACATCCTCGAACGCGAGATGGAGGACGCGCTCTCGGAGCTCGAGCGGCCGAGCAGGGGGCTGTTCCTCTCGGCGCTGTCGGCCGGTCTGAACCTCAGCTTCGGCGCCCTGTTCATGGGGATGGCGTTGACGTTCGCCGGGACCTTCCCGTCGCCGCTCGTGGCGCGCGTCGTGCTCGCCGCGTCGTCGTCGGTCGCGTTCATCTTCGTCGTCCTCGGGCAGACGGAGCTGTTCACCGCGCACACGACCATGGCCGTCCTCCCCGTCTTCGACGGCCGCACCGGCCTGCGCGACCTCGGGCGGCTCTGGGGCGTCATCTACGCCGGGAACCTCGTCGGCTGTGCGCTGTTCGCCGCCCTGATCGCCGTGCTCGGCCCGTCGATGGGGATCGTGGAGCCGGCGGCCTTCGCGCGGCTCGCCGCGTCGCTGCTCGACCACCCGCCGTGGGCGGTTTTCCTCTCCGGCGTCGTCGCCGGCTGGCTGATGGGGTTGACGACGTGGCTGGTCGCCGCCAGCCGCGACAGCGCCGGCCGGATTCTCGTCGTCCTCCTCGTCACGAGCGCCATCGGGTTCGCGCCCTTCCACCACGCCATCCTCGGCACCACCGAGGTGCTCGCCGCGATGTTCGTCGGCACCGGCGTCACCGCCGCCGACGTCGCGTACTTCCTGGTCCCGACGACCGCCGGCAACGTCGTCGGCGGAACCGTGTTCGTCGCGGGCCTCAACTACGGTCACATCGCGCTCGTCGGCGAAGACATGGACGTCGACGTCGACCAGCAGTGACCGTCGCAGTCGCGCGGCCGTCAGTCGCCGTCGCTGACGACCGTCGCGTGATCGGACAGTCGCCGTCGCTGACGACCGTCGCGTGACCGGACAGTCGCCGTCGCTGACGACCGTCGCGTGACCGGACAGTCGCCGTCGCTGACGACCGTCGCGTGACCGAGACGTTTTGAGCGCGCGGCTACTACCCTCGCGTGGCCGATGACGACGCCACCGGGCCGACCCGGGGTGGCTCCCGCGGGACGACGAGCCCTATGAGTGCCGAGGCCGCTATTTATGACGGTAGACATCGTCTCTGGGCGAATCGGGCTGTGGCCACAGTAAACATAGGCCCCCCGGTTAAGTTCTCGCCGAGTAGGCAGACACGGATTTAAGAACGTTGCCAAGCAATCATGCGGTATGGCCGCCGAACTCTCCGACCGGGTTCGAGAAATCGCTGAAGCCTGCGGCCTTCCGGAGTCCGAAGTATTCGAGCGGGCACTCGAACGCGGTCTCGAAGACCTGTGGGAGGATCTCGTTCTCGCGCGGTACCTCGACGGCGAACTCGACCGCGAGGAAGCAATCGAACGTGTCGGTCGGACGAAAGTCGAGCGAGTGGAGCGAGAGCGTGAGGCCGTCGAGGAGGACGTCGACTGGGGTTTGAACGCGTGACGCGTGCGGCTGTCCCGGATGCAGGACCGCTCATTCACCTCGCCGAAATCGATTCGCTCGAACTGCTCGCGACGTTTGACACACTCCTCGTTCCAGAGACGGTTTACAAGGAGGTCGATGCCGGAGGTGTTCCGTACGGGCTGGCCGACCTCTCGTACGAACTCGTCGAAGCCGATGAAAGCCGAGTCGGGACTGAAGAACTTGATGCCGGAGAACGCGCCGCGATTGCGGTAGCTGAACAGCGGGGAATCGTTCTCCTAACCGATGACCTCGCCGCCCGAGAGGCAGCATCGGACGCTGGCGTCGAAGTACACGGCTCTATCGGCGTAATTGCACTCGCTCACGCTCGGAGATCACTCGATAGGGACGAGGCGGCATCACTCATGCGTGCACACCAACGTGAGACGAGTCTCTTTGTGACCGAGGCGGTCGTAGAGCACGGCATCCAGATGCTGGACGGCCAATAACGGAACGAGCGGACTCTATAGCCGCGCTAAACAGATTCACTATGGATAGATTGTGAGTCGTGAGTGCCGAGGCCGCACCGATTCTCGCCGCGGAGGCGACCCAGCCCGAATCGACGCCCGGTCGCCGCTACCGGAGTCGGTCGACCGTCGCGAGGACGCCGGCCCGGACCGCGGACAGGACGCCGCAGAGCCTGACCTCGACGGGGTCGACGTCGAGCCGCCGCGAGAGCGCGCCGGCCCGACTGCCGGCGCCGAGCACGGCGAGCGTCCGGTTCCGGGCGCGGACCTCCAGCGCGAGGTCGGCCGTCGTCAGCGCCTCGTGTAGCCGGCGGTGTCCGGTCCGCGGCAGGTCGCGCAGCGCGCCCGCCGCCGACACGACCGTCGGGAACTCGAGGAACAGCCGGTCGCCGGTCGAGCGCAACGTCGCCTCCGTGCCGTCGACCGTCAGCGTGAGGTCGGCCGCGACGCTGAGCGGCCCGCGCCCGGCGTCGGCGGCGTCAGTCACGATCGCGCGTGGTGATCCGGACCGTCCCGTCGAGCCGCCAGTGGGCGTGGTCGGCGTCGTCGCCGACCTTGCTGGGGACGTCGACGGTCATGTCCTCGAACTCGTAGACGATCTCGGCGCCGCGGCCAGTCAGGCGGTCGTAGAGGCCGATGGCGAGTTCCGGCCACGTGGACGTCTCGTCGATTCGCTCCTCGGGGACTGTCGACTCCGACATACGCTGTCGTTGCACGCACAGCCGAAAAACGGTATTCTCCGACTGGAGACCGGTCGGGGCTCGTTGGGAACGCGATGGTTTCGATTACAGTCCGGTTGCGTGCCGTTCGCCGACGGAGCGACGCTCCGGGCGGGCGTCACTTCTGTCGGCGTCAGTCCGGGCCGACGTCGCTTCTGTCGACGGTAGGCCGAGTCGGCGTCACCGCCGCCGGCGTCAGTCCGAGCGTTCCTCGGGCGGGACGAACGGCCCGACAGAGACGGTGTGGCGAGCGATGGTGGCAGCCCGGAACACGTACGCGATGAACACGGTCAGCGGCGCGACGACGACGCCGACGCCGAGACTGAAGACGACCGGGAGGTGCTGCGCCGGGACGGTGACGGAGTCGGGCCGGTAGACGAGCGCCAGCGAGACGCTGGCCGCCAGCGCCACGAGGCCGCTGTAGGCGACCACGCGGGAGAGCCGAGCGAAGTCCTGCTGGAGCGAGAGCGTCTTGAAGAACTGCCGCGTGATGGCGATGGCGCCCAGCAGGTCGTCGATGGCGTCGAGTTCCGCGTCGGCCTCCTCGGAGAGCCGGTCGCCGTACTCGTTCCGGACGTACTCCGTCGCGGTCATGTTCCGGGCGTACTCGGTCCCCAGGACGACCTCGAGGACGTTCACGATGGCCGTCTGGCTCTCGATCTTCGCCGTGATGCTCTCCCCGTAGGCGGCGATTCCCTCGGCGTACTCCTCGACCTCGCGCGGCGGGCCGCCAGCGGCGTTCTCGACCGCCGACCCGAGGCGGTCGGCGCGCTCGGCGAGCGTCTCCGCGACGAGGTCGAGGAACTCCGCGGGGTCGTTCGGGGCGGCCGATTCGCCGGCGTGCTCCCGGACGCGACCGCGGAGGTCGCGCGTGCCGCCCAGCTGGGAGGACAGCTCGTTCGGGGAGCCGAACACGCGGGAGAGGACGAGCTGGTTGATGGACAGCGCGATCGTCACGAGCGTCACCGTCCCGGAGATGAGCCCGCTCGCGAAGGCCGACGCCGCGGCGCTGTCCGGCCCGATCGCCAGCACCCCGAACCGGGCCAGCGGGAAGAAGAAGGCCACCACGGCCGCGACCAGCACTCCCGATACCGCGATGCGGTTCCCGCCGAGCACGAGCCAGTGGGTCGCCCGTTCGACGGGGCCGTCGATGCTCCGGACCGAACTCGCCGTCGACACGTCCTCGCTCATTGGTTCTCCGGGTGATCGGCGGTGGGTATGGGTCGTCCAGGTGGTTGCCGGTGGCGCCTGGGTACTCAGCGTGAACGGCGGTGGTGTACGGGTTCTCTGACTGACCGGCGGTGGTGTACGGGTTCTCTGACTGACCGGCGGTGGTGTACGGGTTCTCCGACTGACCGGCGGTGGTGTACGGGTTCTCCGACTGACCGGCGGTGGTGTCGTCGGTCGAAACACTCCCTCGTTCGCGGTTCGAGCCGTTACTTCGACGACGTCCTCCAGCCACGTGAGTGCCGTGGCCGCACCTCCATCGCGCCGAGACCGACGCTCCCCACGCCGCGACTGACGCCTCCACCGCGCCGACACCGACTTAGCGTCCCTGTAAACGCGTTCTCCGTGGCGCTTACCGTTCGTATAGTAATCCGTGGGCCGGGCGACGACGCCAACGCTCGCGGGACCGCGACGACGCGCCGGTCGCCCGCGAGTACACAACGATGTTGGACAGGAAATCGCTGCGCACACTCGGCGTCGCACTCGTAGTGCTCACCTCGGTCGCGGCCGCTGGCCCGCTGGTCGCCAGCGCGGCGACCGACGGAGACATCACCGCCGACCCGGCGACGACAGGGTCCGACGCGACGCACTCGGTCAGCGTCACCGTCGACGGTGACGCCGCCGGGAGCTCCTGGAACTCGCTCGTCGTCGACTACGGCGACGGCGGTGCCGACGTCTCGAACGTCGGCCAGGGCGACCTCGTCGCCGTCGGCATCGACCGCGGCGACGACAGCGACGGCACGACCGTCGACGAGTCGGTCGCCTCGGACGTGAGCAGCGTCAGCGCCAGCGACGACGGCTCGACGCTGACGGTCGGCTTCGGTGGGAACTACCAGCTCCAGCAGGGCGACGAACTCGTGGTCGTCTACGAGGGCGCCCAGAACCCCGGCTCCGCTGGCGACTCCCAGGTCGAGCTGACGGTCAACGAGCAGAGCGCCGCCACGTCGGCGAGCGCGACCCTCTCCGTCGAGGCAGCCGACGACGGTGCTGACGACGGCACCGACGACGGTGCTGAAGATGGTACCGACGACGGTGCTGAAGATGGTACCGACGACGGTGCTGACGACGGCACCGACGACGAGACCGACTGCGAGTGCGTCGGTGCGTCGGTCGCGTTCGACGCGCAGACCTCGAACGGGTCGACCGTCACCGTGGACGAAGTCACGCTCTCCGAGGGCGGCTTCGTCGCCATCTACGACGAGAGCGGCGACCTCGTCGGGCACTCGGCGTACCTCTCCCCGGGCACACACGAGGACGTCACCGTCTCGCTCGACGAGGAGCTGAGCGGTGACGCCACCCTTGACGCCACGGCGCACTGCGACACCGACGGCGACGAGGAGTTCGACGAGGACTGCGACGAGTCCTACACCGACGACGGTGACGTCGTCTCGGACGCCGCCGAGGTCGACGTGACCGAGGAGTGTTGACTTCCGGCCGTCGGCCGTAGCTGACTTCCACCCGCGGTAGCCGGTGGCTCCCAGCCGTGGGAGCCACCGGCCCGCACCGCCGCCGACCGGCCCGTGCGCTCGCGTTCTGCAGACGCGTGTGCCGCCGCCAGTCTCGACGCCAGTCTCGCGGACGGCGTCGGAGCGGAGGTTTCACGGTGCCACCGGCTCACCGACCGGTATGCGAACCACCACGGCGGACGCGGACTCGCCGCGCGCGGCGCGGCTCTCGGGCGCCGCGGCGGTCGTCGTCTCGGTCGGGAGCATCCTGCTGGCGACGGCGCTGTCGTCGACGTTCACGTGGCCGGGGAGCGCGCTCTCGGACCTCGGCGTCGAGACCGGCGTCGCGTGGCTGTTCAACGGGGGCCTCCTGTCCGGTGCGCTGCTCGCAGCGCCGTACGCGTGGGCGCTCTACCGCGTCGACACGGCACTCGCGGCCCGCGTGCGCGCCGCCGCGTTCGCCGCGGCCGCGGTCGGAATGGCCGGCGTGGGCCTGTTCCCCCTCGGTCACGCGCTGCACGTGCCCGCCGCGGTCGCGTTCTTCGCGTCGGCGACGGCGACGCTGCTGGCGGACGGCGCCGCCAGACGCCGGACGCGACGCGGTCGCGTCGCGCTCGCGAGCGGCGTCCTCACGCCGCTGGCGTGGCCCGCGTGGGCGGCCGCCGGGCCCGGAGACGGCATCGCCGTCCCGGAGTTCGTCGGCGTCGTGCTGTTCGGCGCGTGGGTGCTCGCTCTCAGTCCGGTGCGGCCGCTCGACGCCGGACCGTGAACGCGAACCGGCCGCGAGGCAGCCATGTTCGGGACGCGTCGAGCGGCCACCGTGCTCGGACCGCCTCCGAGCGAGGCTGCTGCTCGCACTCCCGTCGGGTGGCGGCCCGAGAGCGCGGTGTCCACGCGGACACCCGCGACTTATCTCCGTGGAGCGCCAACTCCGGTCGATGCCACCGACGGGCGGCGACCCCCTCTCTCCCGCCGAACGCGCCGAGTACGCCGCGCTCAGGGGCGCCGAGTCGCTCGCGGACCTCGTCGCCGTCACCGGCGCGGCCGACGAACACGACGCGTACTTCGCCGCGAAGGACGCCCACCGCGACCTCGCCGCGCGCGCCGGCCGCGGTCCCGGGTCGGCGGGCGGCCTCCCCGGCCGCCGCGTCGTCCTCGACGGCGCCGACTTCTGGGTGCACGGCGTCACGCACGCCGACACGGACGCCGAACGCGACTTCCTCCGGGACCACGTCCACCGGATTCTCGACGGCGACGCCGTCGTGTACGCCGAGCAGGGCGTCCGACCGATGTACTTCCGGGACGTCGACGGCGTCTGCGCGATGGACGACTACGCGTGGGCGACCCGGCGCTGCGCGGCCATGGACTGCGACTCCCACGTCGACCTGCCGGACGGCGCCTTCGAGGGCGTCCGGGAGGACGTCGCGTCGCTGGCGGCGCGCTTCCGGGAGGCCGCGTTCTCCCTCGTCGACGCCGGCAGCAGCGTCTACGGCGAGGCGTTCGAGGCGGCGCTCGGCGACCTCGCGACGTCGTTTCTCACCAGCCACGAGGACGCCGCGACGGGCCGGGACTTCGCGTCGTTCAAGCGCTCGGCGCGGGCCGCCCGCGACCCCTCGCGGCTCGCCGCCCTCCAGGCGTACTACGAGCGCGCGTTCCTCCCCCAGCCGGTCGAACGCGAGTGGCTGCGCCGCCACGACCCGGAACTGGAGGTCGTCACGCACGCCCGCAACGAGCGGATGGCCGACTACGCCGTCTACCACCACGACAGCGCCGCCAGCGTCCACCTCGTCGTCGGCGCCGCCCACCAGCCCGGGGTCGCGTACTACCTCCGCGAGCACGCGGCGGGCGACCGCTCGGCGGACGGCTTCGAGCTCGCACGGTAGCCGACCGGCGACGCACCGACGGGAGCCCGCCCCGGGCTCCCGGCCGTCGCGGCCGAAACCCGGCCGCATATTACCCGCCTCGTCCTAGCGGCGAGCATGTACGACCGGATTCTCGTGCCGACGGACGGCAGCGACGCGATGACGCGCGTCTACGAGCACGCCGCCGACATCGCGGCGCGACGGGACGCGACCGTCCACGCGCTGTACGTAGTCGACGACCGCGCGTTCCTCACGCTCGACGAGGAGATGACCGACGAGGCGCTCGGCCAGCTGCGCGGAGACGGCCGGCGCGCGCTCGACGACGCCGCCGCGACGTTCGAGGACGCCGGCGTCGCCGTCGAGACGGCGCTGCGGCGCGGCAGCCCCGGCGAGGAGATCCTCGACTACGCGGCCGAGGCGGGCGTCGACCTCGTGGCGATGGGCACGCGGTGCGGCGAGTTCGAGAAGTCGATGCTCGGGAGCGTCTCCCGGGAGGTCGTCGGCTCCGCCGACGTCCCCGTGCTGACGGTGTCGCTGGCGGACGAGTCCTAACCCCGGCTCGCACGGGTACTCCGGCTCGCACTGATACGGCGCGACGCGCTGGCACTGATACGGTGTGACGCGCTGGCACTGATACGGTGTGACGCGCTGGCACTGATACGGTGTGACGCGCTGGCACTGATACGGCGTGACGCGCTGGCACTGATACGGCGTGACGCGCTGGCACTGATACGGCGTGACGCCCGAGTCGCCGCTCGCGAACCTAGTTGGTCGGCGCGGTCGGCGCTCGTAGCGGTGGTGCGTCAGCGCTCGCGGAGCCGGCAAATCGCCGCCCGTGGAGCCGGCGCGCCGGCGCTGGCGCTGTGGGGTCGCGGCGACGCGAGAACGGTCCGCGGGTCAGTTGATGTGGCCTTCCTCGCGCAGCTGGTCGGCGTCCTGCTCGTCGTAGCGCCACTCGATGTTGGCCTTCTCGTCCTGCCAGTCCCAGGGCTCGACGAGGACGACGTCGCCCTCGTTGATCCAGGTCCGGTACTTCATGCGGCCGGGGATGCGCCCCATCCGGTTCTCGCCGTCTTCGCACTGCACGCGAACGTGGTTCCCGCCGTTGTGCTCGGTCACGACGGCGAAAAGCTCGTCTCCGTTGGGCATTCGCAGGTTGCGACGCCCGGATTCTTCACTCACACCAGCCCTACGACCGGCGCACGTTTAAGTTGCAGGTGAGCCGCGGTAACACGCCGCTCGGGCGGCGCCGTCGGACGGTCCCGCCGTCGGCGTGGACCGCCTCAGTAGTCCTCGCGCGGCCGGACGCTGCCGACGGTCGCCTCCGGGTCGTCCTCGAGGTCGTCGGTGTACACGACGCCGACGTCGGCGTCCGGGCCGAGCGTCACGCTGTCCGCGACGACCGTCTCCGCGTCCACCGCGTCGAGGGCCGCCGTCTCGGCTTCGACGGTCCCCACCTCGAAGACGGGGTCGTCGCGCCCGAGCAGTTTCCGCCCGAGCGAGGACCCGCCGCTGCCGCGGTGCACCGACGCGTCCGTCGCGCGCACGCTGTCGGCCTCGCTGCGGTCGCCGACCGCGAACTCGAACGACCGCGCGCGCACCTCGCCGGCGCGCAGAGTGCCACTGGCCGCGAACACGTCCGCGTTCACGTCCCCGAACTTCCCGGTGCCGTCGACGCCGAGGTCGGTGACGTCGGTGAGGCCGCCGACCTTCACGGTGCCGTCGAAGAAGGCGTCCGCCGCGACGACGCTGCCCGAGACCTTCGCGGTGCCGTCGACTTCCACGTCGTGGCCGTCGAGGTTGCCGCCGACCTTCAGCGTGCCGTCGGCCGTGAACTCGCTGCCGCTGGCGTCGCCGCCGACCTTCGTCGTGCCGTCGATCTCGACGCGGTCGGCGGTGACGTCGCTGCGGAACTTCGCGGTGCCGTCGACGCCGACGGCCTCGCCGCGCACGCCGCCCTCGACTTTCGCGGTGCCGTCCACGTCGAGCGTGCCGACGTCGACCCGGCCGCCGACCTTCGCGGTGCCGTTGACGGTGGCCGTCGTCGCGAGGACGTCGCCGCTGACCTTCCCCGTGCCGTTGACTTCGAACGTCTCGCAGTCGACGCTGTCGTACGTGCCGGCGCCGTTGACCGTGACCGCGTCGCCGGAGGTTGTGTCGCCCATGTGACTACCACCGGCGGCACACCACATGAATCTTACCCTCGATGTGAGTCGAGTGTGAGCCGATACGCACATTTATTGTACTGGGGGGCGTTCGTGGCGAGTGTGAGCAGACAGATCCGCATCTCCATCGACGACGACGAGGTCTTCGAGCGCCTCAAGCGCCGGAAGGACGCCCTCGACCTCTCCTGGGAGGACGCGCTCCGCCGCGGCCTCCGGGACAGCCCCGAGCCGCCGCGCGCGCCCAGCCAGCCCGCCGACGCGCGCGACGGCCACCGGGCCTCGCGGACGGGCCGCGACCGCCAGCGCGCGGACCGCGGCGACCGCCGCGAACCCGACCGCGACTACCGCCGCGAGCGCGACCGCCGCGAGCGCGAGGAGCCGTCCCCCTTCGACCCCGACTTCGGCCAGCGCGTCGCCGAGCGCGTGCTCTCCTCGGTCTCGGACTCCCTCGGCGGCGCCGGCGGCACGCTCGACGACGAGATCGACCGCCTCGAGGACGCCGAGGACGCCGTGCTCGTGCTCGGCGACGACGAGAGCGAGCGCGTGCCGCTGCGCGTCGCGCTCCACACCGGCCCCGGCGGCCTGGACGTCGAGGTCGTCGCCGTGCGCTCCGGGAAGGGCACCGAGGACATGAACCGGTTCGCGGACGGCGCGCGCGCGGACGTCGCGCGCCGGTTCGCCGAGGGCGACACCGCCACGCTCGAACTCGACTCGGGCGGCGAGACCTACGACGTCCGCCCCGAACTGTCGTGGTCGCGCGGGCCCGACGGCACGCCGACGGTCACCGACGTCGCCGTCCGCGAGGTCGTCTTCGCGGAGTGACGATGCTCCAGATCCGCTGTGCGGCCGGTCGCGGCGACCGCCGCGAACCCGTCCTGAGCCGCGAGGGCGACCGCGCCGGGACCGTCGTCGACCGCGAGGACGGCGCGCGGTACGTCGCCGTCGCCCCGGACGCCCCCGCGCACGTCTGTGACGCCCTCGATTGCGAGCCCGGCGCCGACCGCGTCCCGCTCCCCGACGCGCTCGTCGCCGCGGACGGCGACGCCGTCCGGCTCGTGGTCTGACCGGTCGCCCCGGACGCGTGCCGGTGTCGAAACGCAGATACGGCGGTGCGCCGACCGACTGAACGAACCGTGCACTCGCCGTCCGCCCGAGTCGCCGCGTCCGCCGACCGCCCACCGGTCCGGAGGGCCGCCTGATGGTCGACGTCCTCGGCATCTTCCTCGGGGCGGTCGGCCCGACGGTGGCCATCGCCGCGGTCGGCTACGCGCTGTCCGCGTTCCGCGGCGTCGACCCCCGCCCCCTGAACACCGTCGTGGTCTACGTGTTCGCGCCGGCGCTCGTGTTCCACAGCCTCGCCGTCTCCGAGTTCGGCGCGGCGACGCTGGTCCGGCTCGCGGTCGCCGTCGTCGCGTTCACGCTCGCGATGTGGGTCGTCGCCGAGGGGTTCGGGCGCGCCGTCGGCGAGCGCGAGCCGCTGTTGAGCGCGCTCGTGCTCGTCGCCATCTTCTCGAACGCCGGCAACCTCGGCATCCCCGTCTCGGACTTCGCGTTCGGCCCGGTCGGCCGCCAGACCGCGGTCGTCTTCCTCTCCGTGCAGTCCGTGCTCGTCTACACCGTCGGCGTGTACGCGGCCTCCCGCAGCGGGGGCGACGCCGGGCGCTCCGGCGTGCGGCGCGTCTTCTCGCTGCCGCTCGTGTACGCCGTCGCCGCCGCGCTCGCCGCGCGCGCGCTCGGCGTCGTCCCCGACCCCGCGTCCGCGAGCATGGAGGCGGTCCAGCTCGTCGGCGACGCCTCCATCCCCGTGATGCTGCTCGTGCTCGGCATCCAGCTCGCGCGCACCGACACCGGCGCCGCCGTCTCGGAGTCCGCCAGCGCGACCGCGCTCCGGCTCGGCGTCGCGCCCGTCGTCGCTGTCGGCGTCGCGTTCGCCGTCGGCTTCCAGTCGCCGACCGTGGCGCGCGTGTTCGTCCTCGAGGCCGCGATGCCGGCCGCCGTCACGCCCGTCATCCTCGTCACGGAGTTCGCCGCCGACGCCCGCACGGGCGCCGTCACCGTCCCCGAGTACGTCGCGACGTGCGTGCTCGTCACCACGCTGCTCGGCGTCCCCTACCTCACCGCGCTCATCGCCGTCCTGCAGTCCGGCGCCGTCGTGTAGTCGGGCGGCACCGCACGCGCCGTCTCCGTCAGGCGTGGCCGCTGCTGGTCACCTGGAGGCCGGCGATGCCGGCGACGATGAGGAGGATGAAGCCGGCCCGCGCCAGCGACACCGGCTCGTCGAAGAGGTAGACGCCGAGAATCGCCGTCGACACCGCCCCGATGCCCGTCCAGACCGCGTACGCCGTCCCCACGGGCAGCGTCTGCACGGCCTGCGCGAGCAGGTAGACGGAGACGGCCATCGCCGCCAGCGTCACCGCGGACGCAGCGGGCTCGCTGAAGCCGTCCGTGTACGCCAGCCCGATGGCCCAGACGGCCTCGAACAGTCCCGCGACGAGTAGCACCAGCCACGCAGACATTGTCGGTCCGTCACGCGCCAGCGCCCTGAACGCGTCGGTCGAGGCAGTCCCGTGAGACGGTCAGTTCGTCGTGACGATCTCGACGACGTCCCGGGGTTCGAGTTCGTGGTCGGCCGCGATCTGGCGGTTCGCGCGGCAGTCCTTGGCGTGCAGGAAGCCGTCGCCGACGTCGCTGTGGACGCGGTACGCGAACTCCTCGGCGGTCGCGCCCTCGGGCAGCAAGAAGACGTCCGGGAGCACGCGGCCGTCGGTCGTCCCGAGGCCGTTCGCCGACCCCGGGAAGACGGGGACGACGCCGAGTTCGTCGAACAGCGCCGCCTCGAGGGCTCGCTGGACGCCCGTGCCGCCGTACGCCTCGAGGAACTCGCGGATGGACTCGAGGCCCGCCGCCTGCTCGTCGCCGACGTCGCCCGTGACCTCGAAGTCGTCGTCGCCGGGCGTGTACTCGACGACGCCCTCCCGGCTCGCCGCCTTCAGCGCCTGCTCGGCGTGCGCGCTCGCCGGCACGAACGTCACGTCGTCGTACTCGGGGTCGCTCGCGATCTCCTCGTAGTTCGCCTGCGCTTCCGGCGTGTCCATCTTGTTCGCGACGACGACCATCGGCTTCGTGCGCTTGCGGATCTCGCGGGCCAGTTCGAGGCGGTCCGCGGCCTCCCACGCGTCCGGGTCGAGGTCGAGGTCCAGGGACAGGATCACCTGCTTGATCTCCTCGTCGCTCGTGCGGAACGCGCTCATCTGCTCGGCGAGCTCCGCCTCGATTTCGGCCTCGACCACGTGCTGGGACTCGTAGCGCTCGATGCCCTTCTCCAGGACGTCGAGGTACCACTGGTCGAGTTCCTCCTCGAGGAAGTCGACGTCCTCGCGGGGGTCGTGGCCCGCCGTCGCTTCGCCCTCGAGGTCGGTCGTCCCGGAGAAGTCGACGACGTGCACGAGCACGTCCGCCTCGTTCAGGTCCGTGAGGAACTGGTTGCCCAGGCCCTTGCCCTCGTGGGCGCCCGGGATGAGGCCCGCGACGTCCACGAGCTTCGTCGGGACGAACCGCGTGCCGTCCTCGCAGAACCCCGTCGAGGGGGTGCAGGTCTCGCCGAACTCCGGCGCCGCGCAGTCCACGCGCACGTACGCCTCGCCGACGGAGGGGTCGATGGTCGTGAACGGGTACGCGCCCTCCGGCACGTCGTTGTCCGTCGCCGCGTTGAAAAGCGTGGACTTCCCCACCGAGGGCTTGCCCACGAGGCCGATGCGGTAGCTCATTACCCGTCCCAGCGGTGCGCCGAACAAACGTATTGCTACCTCGCCGCCGTCTGCGAGTCGTTCACACGCCCGCGACGTCGCGGAGGTCGTACAGCGACTGGAGTTCGTACTCGGGGTCGACGGTGAGGTCGTAGTCGGCGCGGTGGTCCCGCCGGAGGAACGCCGCGTCCGTGCCGGCGTTCCGCGCCGCCTCGACGTCGCTCTGGCTGTCGCCGACGAACAGCGCGCGTTCGGGGTCGACGCCGAGGTCCGCGAGCGCGCAATCGAGGTAGTGGCTGTCGGGCTTCTTCTTCCGGAGGCTCGCGGGCTCCATCTCGCGGCCGTAGTACGCGCCGAAGTGCTCGCGGATGCCGTGGACGTCGAGGATCTCCTCGATGGTGCGGTGCTGGTTCGTCGAGACGATGCCCCGCCGCACGTCGAGTTCCGGGACCGCGCCGTAGTCGTCGTACAGCGGCTTCCGGCCGCGCTCGAGGTCCGCGACCTGCGTCTCGCTGAACGCCTCGTCGCGGGCGCGCCACAGGGCGGCGGCGTCGAGGCCGTACGCGTCCGCCGCGGTCCGGAGGTCGTCGGGCGTCACGTGGAGGTGGATGGCGTCGACGTGCGCCGGGTCGGGGTCGGCGACGCCCACGCGCTCGAAGGCCTCGACGGTCGCGTCCCGGAGGACGTCGCGGGGCGTCGGGTGCGTGAGCACGCCGTCGTTGTCGAAGACCACTGCGTCGTAGGGCACGCACGGGGGTTCGTGGAAGCCCACCAAAACCGTTTCGCGGCCGCGTCAGATGCCGCCGCGCGCCCGGTCGAGCGGCGACTGCGAGGCCGACCGGTCGCCGCCGACGTCGAAGTCGACGTTCTCGAAGTACGCCGGCGGCTCGCCCGTGGTCGCGTACTCGTAGAGCGCGACCTTCGCGACGCCGTTCAGCGTCGCGCCGACGACGAACGCCACGACGGCGAGGGGAAGCCCCACCGCGGCGGCGGCGCCGACGCTCCCGGTCGCCGCGAACGCGAGGCCGGCGACGACCGCGACGGCGAGGAACAGCGCGGCGTGCACGAATCCGAGGCCGAACTCCGCGCCCAGCGACTCGCCCCACGTCTCCCGCACGATGTCGACGCTCCGGCCGAACACGCCGCGGATGTCCTCGTCCTCGAAGACGGCGACCGGCACGACGAAGTACGTCACGACCGCCCACGAGACGCTCAGGAGTGCGCCCGCGAGGACCGCGCCGAGGCTCTCCGACTCCTGGAGGGCGCGCACGACGAGCCCGACGGCCGTGCTCACGACCGCCCACGCGAACAGCGTGGACCTGTGCCGCCACGCCGCGCGCAGGCCGTCGCGGACGGTCGGGTCGCGTCCCTCCATGATCTCCCTGGTCGCGAACATCAGGCCGGCGGTGAACAGCACGGCGACGAAGGACGCGCCCACGTAGCCGACGGCCGCGCCCGCGAGCACGACCGCGTCGGACGCGCCGGCGAGCGCGGCCAGCGGCAGCAGTCCGAGCGCGCCGCCGAACGCCAGCAGGAAGAACGCGACGCCGGCGGCGCCCGCGACGAGCGGGAACCACAGCAAGTGGGGGTGGTCGCGGAGGAGCGAGACGCTGTCCCGTGCGAGCGTGATACCGGTCCAGAGGCGGCGTCGCAGACCCATCGTGGGTGAGGGTTCGGCGCCATCACTCAAGAAGTCTCGTCCGCGTTCGCAGCCCCGGCGAGGCCGCCCGCCGTCGCGGCCCGCGACGCGGCCAGCGACAGCCCTTAATCCGCCGACGCCGATGGACGTCACATGAAGCGACGCGCGTTCCTCGCCGCGGGCGCGACCGGGACGCTGGCGGCGACCGCCGGCTGCACGAGCCTGTTCGGGTCCTCCGGGAGTTCGGCGCCGGTCCACCACCCCGGGAACCTCGAGACGTCGTTCCACCCGAACAAGCCGCTCCCCGAGGACGACGACCCCGCGGACGGCTACCCGCCCGCGCGCGAGGACCCCCCGGGCGAGCGGTCGGTAGACCCCTCGACGTTCCCCACGACGTCGACGAACGGCGAGACGATCCGGCTCGCGCCCATCGAGGTGACGCGGTACTGGCACCGGCGCGGCGAGGCCCGGTTCGTGGACGCGCGCGGCCGCAAGTTCTACGAGGAGGCCCACGTCTACGGCGCGGTGAACAGCCCCGCCCAGGAGGGGTCGACGGGCGGCGGCATCGACGGCTGGGACGAGGCGGGCCGCGTGGTCTGTTACTGCGGCTGTCCGCACCACCTCTCGTCGATTCGCGCGAGCGCGCTCCAGCAGGCCGGCTTCTCGGACGTCTACGTCATCGACGAGGGGTTCGGGCCGTGGGCCCGCAACGGCTACGCGATGGGCGGCACGACGTTCGAGGACCCCCAGGAGGCGGTCATCGAGGGCGAGGTCGCCGCCTCGTACGCGGGCGAGTACGCGTGGGCGTCCCACGACCCCTCGGGCCAGCAGGAGGCCGCGCCGATCCGCGAGGACGGCTCGTTCGAACTCGCGTTCAAGTTCTACGACCTCGGGCCGGACGCGCCCATCCGCGTCTCCACGCCCGCCTTCGAGGTGACGAAGCCCCTGGCGGACGTCACCGCGACCGTCCTGACGGGGTAACGCGCGGCGGGCCCGGTCTCGGGGCGCCGGGAGTTTTACGCGACGCCGCACCGACTGGTGCGTATGGGCACGACCGTAGCCGTGACTGGCGCGTCGGGCGGCATCGGCGAGGCGGTGGCGCGAGCGTTCGCGGCCGAGGGCGCGACCGTGGTCGTCGGCGGCCGCGACAGGGACGCCGTCGACGCGCTCGCCGACGACGTCGGCGGCGAGTCGCTGCGCGTGGACGTCCGCGACGAGTTCGAGGTCGAGCGGTTCATGGAGCGCGCGTCGCGGGCGGGCGACGCCTCGGGCGTCGACGTCGTCGTCCCGTGCGCGGCGGTCTACCACGGCGACGCGGGCGAGACGCGCCTCGGCGAGGAGTCGTACAGCGCGTTCGACGACACGGTGCGGACGAACGTCCGCGGCGTCTTCGCCGCCGTGCGCGAGGCGCTCCCCCACATGGACGAGTCGGGGCGCGTGCTCGTGCCGACCGGGAGCGTCGCGCGCGAGGCCGAACCCGGGTTCGGCGCGTACGCCGTCTCGAAGGCCGCCGCGGAGGGCGTCGCGCGCCAGTTCGCGGCGGACTGCGAGCAGGCGGTCGGCTGCGTCGACCCGGGCGCGGTCGACACCGGCCTCCACGGCCTGGGCGGGCGCGACCCCGGCGCGGTCGCGAGCCTGTTCACGTGGGCGGCGTCGGTCCCCGGGGAACTGGACGGCGCGGTGCTGGACCTCGCGGACTGGAAGCGCGCGACCGCGTGAGCGGTCCGGGCGCGGTCGGCGCCGACGCACTCGTCCGGCAGTGACGTCGACGCCGGGGGGAACCGACGGACTGTTAACGCATCGGGGTCTGTTATTAACCAATGTCTGTCAGTGAGTCCGTCGCGCTCGCGCGGACGCGGACGTCGCGGCTCGGCGCCGCGAGCCTGCTCGCGTTCGTCGCGCTGTCGGCGTACGTCCTCCTCGCGGGGTCGGCGCCGAAGCTCCTCGGCATCGCCTGGGTGGCGTTCGCCGCCATGGCCGGCGCCGCCGTCCTCGGCGCGCGCGCGAACACCGAACACCCCACGGGCCTCGTCTGGGGGTACGGCCTCGCCAGCGGCGCGATGATCGCCTCCGCCGCCGCGTTCCTCCTCCCGCAGGCCATCGGCTACGCCGCCAAGCCCGGCGGCTTCGGCGTCGCCGCCGGCATCCTCGTCGGCTTCGGCGCGCACACCGTCGGCCACCTGCTCACGCACCGCGACCTCCCCCTCGACCGCACCACCGCCGAGCTGTCCGCGCACTCGCTGGCCGCCGGCTCCATCATCGGCGTCGTCTACACCGCGATGCCCGACCTCGGGCCCCTGCTCGGCCTCGCCATCGTCTCCCACAAGGGACCGGCGGGCTACGCCGCCGCGCGGCGCCTCGCCGCCAGGGACCGCTCCCCGATGATGCTGCTGCTCCCGGCCGCCGGCGTCGGCATCGCCGCGCTCGCGGTCACCGTCGTCTCCGTCCCCACGGACGCGACGGTCCGCGCCGTCGTCTTCGGATTCGCGGCGGGCATCTTCCTGCACGTCGCCATGGACTTCCTCCCCGAGTGCGAGACCGGCAGCGAGGTCCACGCCGCCGCCACTCGCGGCGACCACGCGGACGAACACGACCACGCGCTCCTCGACGAACTCCGCGTGCACGCCGTCGGCTCCACCCTGCTCGGCGGCGTCGCCGTCGCGGCCGCGTGGCTGCTCTTGCAGTAACCGCCGCCCGTCCCTTTCACTCTCCTCCTGGCGGTTCACTTACGAAAGATAGTACGTCGGTCGGTTCGCCAGTAGCCGTATGGCTCCCACTCGCAGGCAGTTCCTCCTCACAGCCACGGGCGCCCTCACCGCACTCGCCGGCTGTTCGGCGTTCTCCGACCCGGAGCGACCCATCCTGGTCGCGGTGGACAACTACTCCGACTCACCCCACCAGGGCAGCGTCCTCGTCGAAACGGACGGCACGGAACTCGTCCACCAGTACGTAGAGGTCGGGCCCGCCGAACCGGACGGGTGGACGACGGTGGAGACGAAACTCGACCCCGGTGACCTGCCCAGTGGAACCCCCCTCGACGTGACAGCGTCGTTCGGCGACGGCTTGCGAGCGACCGGCCAGCACGCGCTCGATTGCACTCCCGAGTACAGCGGCCGCGCCATATACGTCCAGATAGAGCACGAGACGCCCGTCAACGTTCGATTGAACCTCGCCTGTTACGACGACTTCCCCTCGAACGAAGCCGAACAAGGTGGAATCGATCAACCCTAGCAGACGCCGTCCGCGCGAGCACCTGTCAGGTCGACCGTCGCAGGTCCCGGGCCCGGAACCGAGTACATCCGCCGACGGCGACGACTGACAGCGCCTCCGCTCACGCGTCGCCGCCGAACCGCGCCGCCTCGTAGGCCCGCCCGCGCAGTTCGAACCGACCCACGTCGGCGTCGTGCCCGACCGCGCCGTCGACGGCGTACTCGTCGGCCCGCACCTCGACGCGCTCGACGCCGTCCTCGAACGCCGCCAGCGCGTTCCGGAGCGCGCCGCCGCCGCCCGCGAACCCGCCCGCGCTCGCCGCCATCACCTGCTCGGGGAGCAGTCGCTCGTCGGCGCTCTCCGCGCGCGAGACCACGAGAGTCGCGTCCGGCGGATGTTCGCCGTCGCCCCACCGCGGCGTCGTCACGGTCGCGGTCGACCCGTCGACCTCGACGCTGGCGTCCTCGGTCGGCACGACCTCCACCGGGTCGCCGACGAGTTCGACGAGCGCCGCGCTCTCGTCCTCGGGGTGGCCGTAGCCCGCGACCACCGCGTACTCGCCGCCGCCGAGGAACCCCTGGGTGAGGCCGCCGCGGCAGCCCGCGCCGCCGCAGCCGCTCCCGCAGGGCACCGCCTCGCCGTTGAACGCGCGCAGCGTCCAGTCCATCCGGGCACCCGGATGCAGCACGCGGCAGTCCGAGAGGTGGGCCCGGGGCGCCACGTGGAACCACTCGCCGGCCACGAGCTTGTGGACGTTCCAGTGCCCGCACTGCGCGGCCTCGCGGCCGTGGTTCACCACCTCGAACTGCACCGCGCCGTCCAACTCGACGCGCTCGCGGGACGGCGCGAGGTAGACCGCCGTGTCGGCGGCGGCGTCGTGGAACCACTGGACGGACGCGTCCTCGGACGGCGCCGGCACCGACCGCCCGGAGAACCGCGACTCGCGCGTCGGCCCGGGCTCGTCCGCGTTCCAGACCGCGACGCGCGCCGTCTCGTCGCGGCCGCGGAACTCGTAGGTGCCGGTCGGCCGGCCGTCCATCTCCGGTTCGCCGACGAGCACGTACTCCAGGCGCACGCGCTCGCCCGGGTCGAGCCGGCGACGCGCCGGCATCCACGGCCCGACGTCGACGACGCGCCAGAACCCGGATTCGTCGCGGACGACCTCGGGCACGGTCTCCGCGAGGTCGTTGTTCGCGGTGGGGGCGGCGTGCAGTCGCGCGCCGTGGTCGAAGCAGCGCGGCTGCCGGGTGTGCGTCCGCCCGACCACCGGAATCCACTCGACTTCGAAGGTGTTCGCGTAGTCGTTGGCGTTCTCCAGCCAGCCGCGCAGCCGCGGCGGGTGGTCGGCCGTCCCGGTGCGGTCGAACCACAGCGACACGTGCGCGCCGTCGTCCGTGTGCATGCCCGTCGGCGCGAACGCGTACGTCCGCGGCCCGGTCTCCAGGTCGACGACGCTGGCGTACCCCGCCGGTTCCCCCGACGGCACCTCGTCGTCGGTGGTCGTGCCCGCGTCGGTAGTCCCGTCGTCGTCGGTCGGTCGCGTGGTCGTCGCGTCCTCGCCGGTGCTGCTCGCACACCCGGCGAGGGCGGCGGTCGTCGTCGCCGCCAGCGACGACAGGAGAGCTCGCCTGCGCATACCCGAACGTCCGGCGGCGCGGTAAAGGGCTTTCTGTGGACTCACACCGCCGTCGAAGTCCCGCAGCGCGGTCAGTCGCTCCGGCTCGCCGCGACCTGCTCGGCGTACCACGCGACGTACTCCGGCACGTCCTCGTGGGCGAGCAGGTCGTCGTGGGACAGCCAGAACGCGTCCGCGACCTCCTCTGGGTCCCGGGGTTCGGGGTCGCCGGACTCGTACTCGCAGCGCGCCACCACGTTCAGGCACTCCGTGCCCTCGTCGGCGACGAACGCGTTGCTGCAGACGTACTGGACGTCGCCGACCTCGACGCCGACCTCCTCGCGGACCTCGCGGCGCGCGGTCGCCTCGATGGGGTCCACACCCTCGGTCTGCTCGACTTTGCCGCCCGGGAACGCCAGTTCGCCGGCCGCGTGCGCCTCCTCGCGGCTGCGCTCGACGACCACGTACTCGTCGCCGCGGACCACTGCCGCGTCGACGTTCACGACGTACGCGTACTCGTCCATGCGACCCGGTCACCGCGCGCCGCCCTGAATCTTCCGCAGGTGTGCTACGCGTACTCCCGCCAGCGCGCGCCGCACTCCGTGCACTTGAAGAACCGCGTCGGCGGCTCGTCCGCGCTCCCGGTCTGCTTGATGGTGTACCACGCGGTGTCGTTGTCGCACTCCGGGCACGGCTCCTCGGCGGTCGGCTTCCCCTCGAAGTTCGCGTCCTCGCTGGACTCGACGACGTCGCTGGTGTCCTGCTCGGCGGTCGTGACGAACTCTCCGCTGTCCTCGCTGGCGGCGGTCGCGCCACACGACTGGCAGACCATCTCGCCGTCCTGCTTGTGCATCATCGACCCGCACTCGTCGCAGAACTGCATGCTCGACGTTACCCGTCGTCGGGTGAAAAGTCACTCGCCTCCCGCCGGTCGCGCGCCGCGACGACCGGACAGTCGACCACGCGGAAGTGGTCGGTGTCTACCTCCGCGTCGATGCTCGTCCCCTCGTGCGTGCACGCCGTCTCCGGCGGGTCCGCGAAGTGCGGGCAGCCGTGACAGAGCCGCTTCTCCACGACGGTCACCGACCGGTCGTCGCCGGTCCCCGTCGCGGCAGCGTCCCCCGTCCCCTCGTCGGGCACGGCCTCCCCGGGACCGACCGACGGCGTCTGCGCGGCCGCCGAGAGCTCCGACCACACCGACTCCTCGTCGACGTCGCCGACGTCCATCTCCCTGAACAGCTCGGCGGCGTCGTCCGCGGCCGCCGCGTCCGCCTCCTCGCGTCGCCGCTCGACGTCCTCGCGGAGGTCCGAGAGGGGCGCGCGCGCCTCGTCTCCCGCTCGCTGGCCGTCGCGGTCGCGCCGCTGGCGGTCCTCGCCCGCGTCCTCACCCATCGCGCTCACCGTCCGCGTCGGCCGCGTCGGTCCGCTCGCGAGTCCCAGACCCGCCGCCGGCGTCCTCCGCCGGGGCCGCGTCGCGCGTCGGCGGCTCGTCCGGGGCCGCGTCGTCGAGTGCGTCGCCGTCGAGGACCTCAGCGGCGAGGTCGTCGTCGAACGCCTCGTCGTCGAACGGCTGACCGTCGAGGCCCCCGGCACCGAGGTTCTCGTCGTCGAACGCGTCCTCGACGAACGCCTCGTCCTCGAACGCGTCCTCCGCGCCGTCATTCGACGGCGACGCCGCGTCCATCGCGTCCTCGTCCGTCGCGACGGCGGTCTCGCCGCCCGCGGCGTGGTTCCCGTCCTCGCCGTCGACCATCGCCTCGAGGGTGTCGGCGTCCGCGCCCAGCCAGTCCTCGACCTCGCCCGCCTCCGGCTGGTCGCCCGACGTCAACGCCGGCGCCGACCCCGTCAGCAGGGTGTGCGAGCCGAACCAGCCCTCGTTGGCGTCCACGTCCTCGAAGGCGGCGCCGCAGGCCGGGCACTCCGGGGCCGTCAACAGGCTCACGGTGGTCTCGCTGCCGCAGGCCTCGCAGTCCGCCACGCGCACGTTCTCCCGGTTCGCGCGCTGCTTCAGGCGCTCGGTGCGCTCGCGGCGCGCGTTCGCCGCCGCCACCGCGCCCACCGACTCCCGCATCGCCAGCACCGCCGTCGCCAGCGCCGTCACCTTCCCGTCCAGGTCGTCGGTCTCGTCCCGCAGGTACGTCAACACCTCCTCGAAGTTCTCGAAGCCCGCGTCGAGGCGCTCCGAGAGCCGCCCCAGGCGCCCGGCGACGGCCCCCACTTCCGCCTGCGCGTCCTCGGCGGCGGCGAGCGCGTCGGCGACCCGCTCGTCGAGTTCCGGGTGGTCGTGGTCCGCGGGCGCCTTCGCGTCCGCCTCCCGCTTCACCTGGATGACGCGCTCGCGGACGTCCTCGAGTTTCGCCGCGAACTCCTCGTCGACGTCGGCCACGTCGCCCTCGAGGTCCGCGCGCAGCGACGCCAGCTCCGACTCGAGGTCGGTCTCGGTGACCACGTCCCCCACCGGGTCCGCCGCGTCCGCCCCCGCCTGCGCCGCCCGGTACGCGGCGACGACGCGCGTCAGGAACTCGTCAGTGGAGAGGTCCTGCTCGGCGGCCCGCTCGGCGACCCACGCCGCGGCCGGCCCCTCCAGCGTCGCGCTCTCGACACCGTCCGACGAGCCGTCGGCCATTCACCCGGTCTTGGCGCCCCGCTGTCTTAATCGTTCGGCCGTCTGAGGGGTCGGCCGGCGGCCCGCCGCCTACCGGATCTTGCGGACGTCCGAGACGTCGAAGCCGCCGTCGTGGACCTCCGTCTCGAACTGCACGATGTCCTCTTCCTCGAGGCGGCCGAGCACGCCGCGGAACTCCCGGACGTACATCGTCCGCACGCGCTCGTTCCCGCCGCGCTCCCACGCGAACCGCATCGTCCCGTCCACGGAGGTCATCAGGCTCCCGAACTCCTCGTCGGTCACCGCGTCCTGGGTCAGGTGCAACAGGATCAGGCCGTCCCAGCCGCGTGCGGCCTTCCGCAGGCCCTTCAGCGTCGTCACGACGTCGCCGAACGTCATGTCCTTGTGCTCGGTGGCGATGAGGTCGGTCAGCGAGTCGACGACCACGAGGCTCCCGGACGCGTGCTCGTCGAGGTAGTCCGCGAACGCCTCCAGGACGTCCCGCCGGTCGTTGTCGGTGTGCCCGAGGTCGCGGATGGAGCGGTGTTCGCCCGCGTACCACTCGCGGGGCACCGGGCTCAACTGGAAGTACTCCGGTGAGAGGTCCGCGAACGTCAACGCGTCCAGTCCGGCGTCGACGATCTCCTCGTCCATCGTGAACGCGATCTCGCGGCGCAGCTCCTCGCCGTCGGCCGTGAACGACACGTAGTGGATGTCCTCGGGCGGCACCGCGTCCCCGTGGAGGTCGCCGTAGTGGAGCTCGAAGAGGTCCCGGTCGGCCTCGTGGAGGCCGTTCATCACGGCGCTCGTGTACAGGAACTCGCGGGCGCCGGCGCCCGCCTCCCCGGACAGCAAGACGACGCTGCCCTCGGGCGCGCCGCCCCCGATGCGGCCGTCCAGCCGCGAGACGCCGAACGGAATCGTCGCCATACCTCGGCCTGGCGGCCGCGGCGGTTAGCTCTTTTGCTGGTCGCGAGCGCCGTCCACGCGCGCGCCCTCGTTGCGCGCCCGGACGACGTGCACGTCGCCGTCGACGCCCGCCTCCGCGAGCGCCCGGCGGCCAGCGCGCTTCGCCGCGTCAGCGCGGTCGCGGTCGGTGACGGCGTACACCGCCGGCCCCCACGACGACTGGCCGGCGCCGGCGACCGCGGCGCTCCCGGCCAGCGAGTCGACGACGGCGCCGACCGGCGGCCGGTAGACGCCGCCCTGCTCGTCGGCGTACCACGCGCCGTTCAGCCGGCCGGCCTCCGCGACCGCCGCGCCGAAGGCGTCCACGTCGCCGCTCGCGAGCGCGGGCAGCACGCGCCGCGTCACCACGCCCGCGATCTTGTCGGCGACCCCGGGGTCGGCGGCCTCCACCGACGCGCGCATGCTCTCGGTCTCGCCGTCGCCGGCCTTCCCCGGGTCCGCGTCGGGCAACACGAGCACGAACCGCCAGTCCCCGGGGACGTCGTGGCGCGCCGCGACCGGCGGCACGGTCCACTCGCCCTGCGCCGGCGGTTCGGTCGTGAACAGGCCCGTGGGGTGGCCGGCGTCGAGCACGAACCCGCCGTCCTCGAACGCGGCGACGCCGACGCCGCTCCGGCCGCCGCGGCCGAGGTCGGGCGCGCGCTCGCGGACCCGTGGCTCCACCCCGTGCGCTCGCGCCACCGCCGTCAGCACCGACAGCGCGAGCTGCGTCCCGGACCCGAGGCCGG
This sequence comes from Halobacterium yunchengense, assembly GCF_037031165.1. Lineage (NCBI taxonomy): Archaea > Methanobacteriati > Methanobacteriota > Halobacteria > Halobacteriales > Halobacteriaceae > Halobacterium > Halobacterium yunchengense. Next base: position 564,596 of record NZ_JAYEZL010000002.1, read on the forward strand.
CGTGCACGGGCAGCTCCTCGGTGACGGTCACGCGGGCGCCCTCGACGCCGAGCAACTCGCAGGCGCCCGCGGCGTACTCGCGGGCTCGCTCGTGGTCGCACTCGACGGCGGCCGCGCGCTCGGCCGTCACGACGACGCGCGGCTCGTCGAGCGCGACGCCGAAGCTGCCGTACAGCCGGTCGTGGGAGAGCGCGAGGTTCAGGAACCCGAAGTGGAGGCGGGCGCCGGCCGCGACCCGGACGGACATACACCGGAGTTCGGCGGCCGCCGGTTAAAGGTCGTGCCGCGGAGGCAACCCTTCCCGGTACCGCCACCCGGACTCGCGGCCGCGCTACAGCTGCTCGCCGTCGGGCAGGACCGTGTTCCCGAAGTCCTCGACCGTCCCGACCGGCGGCGCCCCCACCATCACCCACTCGTGGGTCTCGTCGTCGGTGTCGTTGCGGACGCTCCGCAGCGGCTCCGGACCGACGCGGACGACGCCGCCCTCGGGGACGTCGTACGCGTCGCCGTCGATCTCGACGCGGCCGCCGGTGAGGGAGACGTAGACCTCCTCGTGCCTGTGCGGCGTCGTCGCCTCGCCCGGCTCGACCGTGACGGCGTTGCGCCGCAGCTCCGTGCAGCCCAGCGCCGCCGTCAGCTTCCGGTGCCGGACGTCGCAGGTGACGAACGGTTCGGGCTCGACCGCCTCGGGGTCGACGACCTCGAAGTCGCTGGCCATGCGGCCGCGTACGCGCCTCGCGGCAAAGTACCCCCGGGCGAGCAGGACTCGTGCTCGCGCCGCCGCGTCGGCGGCCACCGGCAACATCTGTTCAGTCGGCGCACTTTAACCGGTGCGCGCGTTACTCGTTGTCCATGAGCCAGCAGAAGGACCCGGACCTCCGGAGCGCGGACGTCACCGAGGGCTACGAGCGCGCGCCGCACAGGGCGATGTTCCGCGCGATGGGCTACGACGACGCGGACTTCTCCTCGCCGATGGTCGGGGTCGCCAACCCCGCCGCCGACGTCACGCCGTGTAACGTCCACCTCGACGACGTCTCGCAGTCGGCCGTCGACGGCGTCGAGGCCGGGAACGGCATGCCAATCGAGTTCGGCACCATCACCATCTCCGACGCCATCTCCATGGGCACCGAGGGGATGCGCGCGTCGCTCGTCTCCCGGGAGGTCATCGCGGACTCCGTCGAACTCGTGGCGTTCGGCGAGCGCATGGACGCGCTCGTGACGGTCGCGGGCTGCGACAAGAACCTCCCCGGGATGATGATGGCGGCCATCCGCACCGACCTCCCGAGCGTCTTCCTCTACGGCGGCTCCATCATGCCCGGCGAGCACGAGGGCCGCGAGATCACCGTCCAGAACGTCTTCGAGGGCGTCGGCGCGGTCGCCTCCGGCGACATGTCCGAGGGCGAACTCGAGGAGATGGAGCGCCACGCCTGCCCCGGCGCCGGCTCCTGTGGCGGGATGTTCACCGCGAACACGATGGCCTCCATCTCGGAGGCCATCGGGCTGGCGCCGCTCGGCTCCGCGAGCCCGCCCGCCGAGAGCGACGAGCGCTACGCGGTCGCCGAGCGCGCCGGCGAACTCGCCGCCGAGTGCGTCCGCGAGGACCGCCGCCCCAGCGACGTCCTCTCCCGGGAGAGCTTCGAGAACGCCATCGCCGTCCAGGTCGCGCTCGGCGGCTCCACGAACGCCGTCCTCCACCTGCTCGCGCTCGCCGCCGAGGCCGGCGTCGACCTCGACATCGAGGACTTCAACGCCATCAGCGACCGCACGCCGAAGATCGCGAACCTCCAGCCCGGCGGCTCGCGCGTGATGAACGACCTCCACGAGGTCGGCGGCGTCCCCGTGGTCCTCGCGCGCCTGCTCGACGCCGGCCTGATCCACGGCGACGCCATGACCGTCACGGGCCGCACCATCGCCGAGGAGCTCGACCACCTCGGCGAGGACGGGACCGTCGAGGGCGACGTGGACTTCCTCCGGCCGGTCGACGACCCGTTCCACGAGACCGGCGCCATCACCGTCCTCACGGGGAACCTCGCGCCCGACGGCGCCGTCCTCAAGGTCACCGGGAAGGACGAGACCCAGCACACGGGCCCCGCGCGCGTCTTCGAGAGCGAGGAGGACGCGATGGCGTACGTCCAGGAGGGCCGCATCGAGTCCGGGGACGTCATCGTCATCCGGAACGAGGGGCCCCGGGGCGGCCCCGGGATGCGCGAGATGCTCGGCGTCACCGCCGCCGTCGTCGGCCAGGGCCACGAGGACGACGTCGCGCTCCTCACGGACGGCCGGTTCTCGGGCGCGACGCGCGGCCCGATGGTCGGCCACGTCGCCCCCGAGGCCGCGGTCGGCGGCCCCATCGCGCTCGTCGAGGACGGCGACGAGGTGACAGTCGACGTCCCGAACCGCGAGCTCTCCGTCGCCGTCTCCGAGTCCGAGCTCGAGTCGCGGAAGGCCGACTGGGAGGAACCGGACCCGCGCTACGACACCGGCGTCCTCCGGAAGTACGGCGACCAGTTCGCGTCCGCCGCGCTCGGCGCGGTGACGAACCCCGGCGCGAAGCGCGACGACTGACCGCTACTTCCGCGAGAGGAACTCCGGGAGGCGCAGCCGCGAGAGGTCGTCTTTCTCCACGCCGTCGAGGTCGACGCGCTCCAGTAGCTCCGGCAGGTCCATCCGGTCGGCGTCGCCGCTCCCGGTCGCGAGTTCGCCGCCGCCAGCCTGCCTGTACGTGACGAGCTTCGACCACACCGCGCGCTCCCGGGACGGGAACTCCGAGGGGTCGACGTCGGCCTCCCCGGACGCGAGCCGGCTGTCGAGGTCGGCGGCCGAGGACTTCCCCTCGTCGTAGGCCATCTCGACGAGCGACCGGCCCGCCGCGGCGACGAGCTCGCGGTACTCCTCGGGGTTGCGGTCGCCGAGCGCCGCCGCGACGCCGAGCGCGTACGCCCGCCAGACTGCCTCCTCGCGGTCGAGGTCGTCGCCGTCCCAGTCCCGGTCGAAGGCGTCGTCGTACATCAGTTCGGCCGCACCTTCCGTCCGGGGTCGACCTGGAGTCCGGCGCCCGTGAACGAGACGTCCCGGATGTCGCAGTCGATGTTCGTGCCCCGCATCTTCACGAGCTGGACGCCGCGGGTCATCCCGCCGTCCTCGAGGAAGTTGTGCAGGAAGATGACGCCGTGGGCGAGGTAGTGCTCCTCGCTGTACGCGGTCGGGTCGGTCATCTCGGAGACGAGGAGGACGGTGGCGTCGGTCTGCTTGAGGCCGGTCGCGAAGTGGGTCACCTCCGCGTCGGCGTCGTCCGCGAAGTGCGCGAGCAGCATCGTGGAGTCGACGACGACGCGGTCGTAGTCCTCCTGGCGGATCATCGAGGACAGCCGCGAGGACAGCCCGGACTCGCGGCCGTACTGGGTGAGCGACCGCCGCGAGCGCTCGCGCGTGAGGTTCAGGAACTCGAAGTTGTCCGCGTTCGCGGCGCGCTCGAAGCCGAACTCGTAGTTCGCCATGTCGTCGACGAGTTCGTTGCGGGTCTCGTGCATCGTCACGTACAGCACGTCGTCGCCGTTCTTCACGCCCTCCGTGACGTACTGGGCGGCGAGGGTGGTCTTCCCGCTGCCGGGCGGCCCGCTGAGCGTGTAGAGGCGCCGCGCCGGCAGCCCGCCGTCGAGGAGGCTGTCGAGCCCGGAGACGCCGGTGGAGATTCGCATCACCGGGACTGCACGCGGCGCGTGCTTAAATCGTCCCGTGTTCGCGAGGTTTCAGGTCGGTGGGCCGGGACTGCCGCCCGGCACCCGGTCGGCGGGCCGGTGGGTACGTAATCGGCGGGCCTGTCGGCACGCGGTCGGCGGGCCGGCGGCACTCGGAAGTGTTATCCGTGTACGCGGCCTACGCCAGCACGCAATGGCAACCGGTACGGTTGATTTCTTCAACGACACTGGCGGTTACGGTTTCATCGAGACTGAGGACGCGGACGAGGACGTGTTCTTCCACATGGAGGACGTCGGCGGCCCCGACCTCGAAGAGGGACAGGAAGTGGAGTTCGACATCGAGGAGGCCGACAAGGGCCCCCGCGCGACGAACCTCACCCGGCTGTAAGCCGGCCGATACGAACGACCGAGATTCCCGTATTTTCACGACCGCGTAGCGACGCGGCCGTCCCGTCGCGTGACCCGCGGGCTCGACAGAGCGGCCGCGCCGGCGGCCGGGTTCGACGACGGCGTCAGGCCCGACGGCGGCGTCACTCGTCCTCGCGCAGGCGGAGGAGCACGTCGCCGTGGGCGGCGCCGAGGACCGAGACGTCGTCGCGGTCCTCGAGGTCGCCGCGGTCGACCTCGTGGCGCTTCCGGACGACGACGCTGGCGTCGTCGCTGGCTTCGACGGCGGCGAGTTTCACGAGGCGGTTCGGCGCGAGGTACTCGTAGACGTCGCAGAGCGCGTCGGCGTCTTCGACGGTGACCGCGCCGATGGTCGCGGCGCGCAGGCGGTCGTCGGGCGCGAGGTCGGCGGCCGTGACGTCGACGCGCCGGCCGAACTGCTGGGCGAGCGCGGGCAGGACGTGCTCCTGGGTCTCCCGGGACGGCCGCGTCTCCGTCGACCGGAGGACCAGGCGGTACCGCACCGTCATGGGGGGGCGCTACCACCCCACACTACATTACTCCACGCCACACGGGTCAACGCTCTAACTGGTTCTCGGTCCGTCGAGTGACGGTGGCCGGGTCGGCGAGCCGGTTCGGTCGGGACCGGGTCGGCGGGTCGCAGATCTGGTGGGGTCCGGGCCGACGGACCACAGATGCGGTCAGTGCCGGGCCGACGGACCACAGATGCGGTCAGTGCCGGGCAGACGGACCCCGCCTGCGTACTCCGCGGCGACCCGCTCCTCGCGGTACTGTCGGCTATATATCCGTCTGTCGTGGTACGTGAGACTCAGAGCCGTACTGCGCTCTCGGACCACTATATATCAAACATATTATAGTTCATATAGCCGGGTCGCCTTCGAACAGGTGATGGCACCAGACGACCCGCGGCTGTCAGACCTCGTATCGCGGCGGAAATTCATCGCGACGACCGGCGCAGCGGGCGCCGCGGCGATCGCCGGCTGTTCCAGCGGCGGCGACGGCGACGACGGCGACGACGGCGACGACGCCACGACGGCGGCCCCCGACACGGAAGCGCCCGCGGACACCGAAACTGGCGACTCGGAGACCGAGTCCGACGAGGACTCCTCGGAGAGCGCCGCCGAACCGGGCTCGCTGACGGCCGACGGCTCCTCGACGGTGTACCCCATCACCAACCTCGCGTCGTCGCTGTGGAACGGCAACCCGCCGGCCGACGACGAGGAGTACTGGGGCCCCCACCAGTACGGCATCGAGACCGACGAGAAACTCGCCGACTACTGGGCGGGCCTGTACGGCTTCGAGCCGACCGGCGAACGGAGCGTCCCGCCGTTCCAGGTCCAGGTCGCGCTCAGTCACTCCGGCACCGGCGTCGAGGGCGTCATCAACGAGCGCGTCGACATCGGCGACGCCAGCTCCACGGCCGAGTCCATCCTCGGCGAGGGCGCCGAGGAACTCGACGACATCGTCGACCACGTCGTCGGCGTCGACGGCCAGCCCGTCGTCGTCAGCCGCGAGATCTACGAGGCCGGCGTCGAGCAGCTGACCGGCGAGGAACTGAAGGCGATCTACATGAAGGAGATCACCAACTGGAGCGAACTCGGCGGTCCGGACAAGGAGATCTACGCCATCGGCCGCGCCGAGGACTCCGGCACCGACACGGCGTTCCGCGCGAACCTCTACGGCGACCCGGAGGCGCCGATCGAACCCGACACCCGGAAGGGACAGAACCAGCAGGTCGCGACCCTCGTCGAACAGAACGACAACGCCATCGCGTACATCGCGCTCGCGTTCGTCGAGCCCGACGGCGCCACGCCCCCCGTCGCCCTCGAACTCGACGGCACCGTCTACGAGTACGGCAAGAACCTCGGCGCCAAGGAGTACCCGCTCAACCGCGACCTCCACTGCTACACGTGGGAGGGCACCGACCGCCGCGAGAGCGCGTTCATCAACATGATCCTCTCGGACTTCGGCCAGCAGTACTTCGTCGAGCCGAACAACTACTTCAAGCTCCCCGAGGAGCGCCGCGAGGAGGAGCGCGCGAAGCTCGCCGACCAGGTCTGACGCCCGACTCCGGGGGCTTCCCGGGTCTCGATACGGCCGTCCCCGGGACGTCCCGGGTCGCGACATTTCAGTACTCGACTCCCGACCGAACGAACCACCGACTCAGTATGGGACAATTGCACACAGGACTGCCGCCAGCATGGTACAATTGCACACACGAATTCGGGGAGTGATTCCGCGCGTGCGGCGCCGAGCGACCGCGCTCGCGCGGACGGCCGCGGACGTGGACCGGCCGAGCCTGCTCCTCGCGACGGCACAGGTACTGCTGATTACCGCCGCGTTCGTCAGCTTCCTCCGCCAGTCCCCCTGGACGGTCACGCTGCTGTACGGGTTCCTGCTGGCCTCGGGCGTCGGCTGGGCCGTCCGGCAGGCGCTGACGGCGAAGGTCGTGACCTTCCTGATGACGGCGACGACGCTCGTCACGCTCGGGCTCATCGCCATCTTCCTGGTCATCGAGGCCGTCCCGGTGTTCCGGCACGCGGGCCTCGGGCTCGTGTCGCCGTTCGGCTCGACCGAGTGGAGCGTCTCCGGCGGCCAGTTCTCGCTGGTCCCCATGCTCTGGGGGACGGCGCTGACGACCCTCGTCGCCATCCTCGTCGCGGCGCCGTTCGGGGTCGCGGGCGCGCTGTTCGTCAGCGACGTCGCCCCCGACTGGCTCCGCGAGATCGTCAAGCCAGCGGTCGAACTGCTCGCCGGCGTCCCCTCGATCGTGTACGGCTTCATCGGCTTCACGGTCATCAACCCCTACGTCGGCGACCTGTTCTCCGTGAGTCCGGGCGCGTTGTTCGCCATCGGCGTCGTCATCGGGTTCATGGCGCTGCCGACGGTCGTCTCCGTCGCGGAGGACGCGCTCTCGGCCGTCCCCGACGCGATGAAGGACGGCTCGGTCGCGATGGGCGTGACGGACTGGCAGACGATGAAAAGCGTCTCCGTCCCGACGGCGTTCTCCGGCATCTCCGCGGCGGTCCTGCTCGGCGTCGGGCGCGCGATCGGCGAGACCATGGCCGCGACCGTCATGATCTCGCACAGCCGTCGGCTCCCGGAGCCCGAGGTGTACAACGTCTTCGACAGCACGGAGACGCTGACGACGTTCGTCGCCGCGAGCTACGGGCACGTCACGCCCGGACAGCTGTTCTGGAGCGCGCTGTTCGCCGCCGGCGTCCTCCTGCTCGTCATCGTCACGGGCCTCGGCATCGTCTCGCAGCTCATCGAGGAACGCATGCACCGCAAGCTCGAGGAGGGACAATGAGCGACGCCCACGAGGTCCGACTCGTCAACGACGGCGGCTCGACGTACGAGCGCTTCGCGTCGACGGTCGTCGCCGGGTCGTTCGCGGCGTTCGCGCTCGCCGCCGGCGTCCTCTTCGACTGGGTGCCACTCGACGGCCAGGTCGGCGGCCTCCCGGTCGCGACCGCGTTCGGCGTGGGCGTCCTCGCCCTCGGCCTCGCGACGGGCGCGCTGGGCGCGCTCTCCCGGTGGGGCGGCGTCCGGACGACGCCCGACCGCTCGCCCGGATTCGCCGTCGCCGGCGTCCAGACCGCGCTCTGGCTCGCGGCGGCCGGCCTCGTCGCCAGCAACACGCTCGGCCTCGACCTGCTCGGCTGGCTCGTCGCCGTCCCGGTCGGACTGACCGCCGGCTACCTCACCGCGAGCAGCCGCGAAGACGTCGGCGCGACGCTCCCCGCGGCGGCGTTCGTCTGCCTCGTCGGCGCCGTCGTCGCGGCGGGCGTGATAACGCCGACGTGGACCTGGGAGCCCAGGGCGTTCGACGCGACCATCCCCGGCCTCATCGTCGTCCCGTTCCTGACGATGGGCGCCAGCCTCCTCACCGGCTGGGCCGCCGCGTCGGCCCACGAGGGGTTCGGCATGCGCGGCCGGGAGCACGGCGCGTTCCTGCTCATCTCCCTGGTCGTCGTGCTCGTGCTCTCGGTGCTCGCGTTCCTCGTCGCGTTCGTCTTCGAGCGCGGCGTCGCCGTCGTCCTCGAGAACCTCACGGTCGGCACGGGGTCGGCGCTCGCGCTCCTCGCTGCCGCGCTCGCGGTCCTCGTCCGACTCGGGAACGCGAACCCGACGAAGGCCGACGGCACCGAGGCGGTCGTCGCGTTCGTCCGCCTCGCCGTCGCGGTCCTCCTCGGCCTGGTCGGCGCCGCACTCGCCGGCCTCGCCGCCACCCGGCAGTCGGTGTCAGGGTACGCGGTCACCGTCGAGCCGACGACCGTCGTCGGCGCGGTCCCCGGACTCGCGCTCGCGGTCGTCCTCCTCGCCGTCGCGCGGCAGTCGGCGACCCAGTGGACGCCCGCCACCGGCATCGGGCGCCGCGTCGACACCGGCCTGCGTCTCGCCACCTGGCTGGCGGTCGGGACGATGGCCGTGGAAGCGCTCACGTGGTCGGAACTCGCCGGCGCCGGCGTCGCCGTCGTCCCGACCGTCGCACTCCCCGTCGGCGCGGTCGCCGCCGCCGCGTACGCCCTGTCCCGTCTCGCGGACCGTGTCGGGGCGTCCACTCTCCCCGGGTGGCTCCCGCCGGCCGCACGCACGGGTCCGGTCGCGGCGCTGGCGTTCGCGGTGTGCTGTCTCCACGTCGCCGTCACCGGCTACTCGCTCGCGCTCGGACCCGTCGGCGTCGTCGCCGGCGGCACCGTCGACTGGCCGTTCGTGATGAACCCCTCGCAGGGACTCGGCATTCAGAAGGGCGTGATGCCGGCGATGCTCGGGACGATCTGGATCGTCCTCGGCGCCGTCGCGTTCGCGGTGCCGCTGGCGGTCGGCGCCGCGGTCTTCCTCACGGAGTACGCCGCGGACAGCTCGTTCACGCGCGCCGTCGACGTCGCCACGAACGGCCTCTGGAGCACGCCGAGTATCGTCTTCGGCCTGTTCGGGCTGGCGTTCCTCGTGCCGCGGTTCGGCGGCGCCCCCTCCATCTTCGCGGCCCAGCTCGTCCTCGGGTTCATGCTCCTGCCGCTCGTGCTCATCACGAGCCGCGAGGCGATGAAGAGCGTCCCCGACGAGTACCGGGACGCCAGCGCCGCGCTCGGCGTCTCGAAGTGGGACACCGTCCGGAGCGTCGTCGTCCCCGCCGCGATGCCCGGCGTCACCACGGGCGTCATCCTGGGCGTCGGCCGCATCGCGGGCGAGACGGCGCCCCTGTTGCTCGTCCTGAACGGCCCGAACTTCCCGAACGCCGCGCCCGGCGTCCTCTCGAGTTTCGCGGTCGACTTCGGGCTCGAACCACCGTTCGTCCACGTCTCCAACCCGGCGCTGCTCGAGCGGGCGAGCGCGCTCCCCTACCAGCTGTACGCGATCATCACCGCCGGCGTCGGCGCCGAGGAGTCCTTCGGCTGGGGGACGACGCTCGTCCTCCTCGGGGTCGTCCTCGGGTTCTTCGCGATGGGCATCGCCACCCGGCGGTACTTCAGGCGGAAACTCCACCAATGACCGGATCCAGCACGAACACCACGACAGCGGACCGAACCGACGCGCAGACGGCCACGCCGAACGGGGCGACGACCACCGGAGAGAGCGACGAGCGCACGCGCGCCGCGTGGCGCGAGTACTCCTTCGACGGCGACCCCGTGCTGTCCGTCGAGAACCTCGACGTCTACTACGGCGAGGAACACGCGCTGACGGACATCTCCATCGACGTCCCCGAGGAGTCCGTCACCGCACTCATCGGGCCGTCTGGCTGCGGGAAGTCGACGTTCCTCCGGTGTCTCAACCGCATGAACGACCGCATCGACAGCGCCCGGGTCGAGGGCTCGGTCTCGTTTTGCGGCCAGGACATTTACGCCGACGGCGCGAACCTCGTCGAACTCCGCAAGCGCATCGGCATGGTGTTCCAGCAGCCCAACCCGTTCCCGAAGTCCATCCGGGACAACGTCGCGTACGCGCCACGCAAGCACGGCGACATCGACCGCGGCCTCCTCGCCCGGCTGCTCGGCCGCGAGGAGACCGAGCGGGAAGCCGAACTCGTCGAGCGGTGTCTCCGCGCCGCCGCGCTCTGGGAGGAGGTCGAGGACCGCCTCGACGACAACGCGCTCGGTCTCTCCGGCGGCCAGCAACAGCGGCTCTGCATCGCGCGGTGTCTCGCGGTCGACCCGGACGTCATCCTGATGGACGAGCCCGCGAGCGCGCTCGACCCCATCGCGACCGCGAAGATCGAGGACCTCATCGAGGAGCTCGCCGAGGACTACACGGTCGTCGTCGTCACGCACAACATGCAGCAGGCCGCCCGCATCAGCGACCAGACCGCGGTCTTCCTCACGGGCGGCGAACTCGTCGAGTACGGCGACACCGACCAGGTCTTCGAGGACCCCGAGAGCCAGCGCGTCGAAGACTACGTCACCGGCAAGTTCGGGTGATCCGCGTGCCACGTGACACGTTCCAGCAGTCCCTGGACGACCTCCGCGCGGACGTCCGAGACCTCGGCGACCTCGTGCTCGACCGGCTGGACGACGCCCTCGAGGCCCTCCGGACCGGCGACGGGGCGCTCGCGCGGTCGGTCGTCGACGGCGACGACGACGTGAACGAGCGCTACCTCGCGCTCGAAGCCGAGTGCGTCGACCTGCTCGCGCTCCAGCAGCCGGTCGCCGGCGACCTCCGGTTCGTCGTCGCGTCCTTCAAGGTCGTCACCGACCTCGAGCGCGTCGGCGACCTCGCCGCGAACCTCGCCGAGTACGCGCTCGCGGCCGACGACCGCGGCGCCTTCGAGGTCGACGTGCAGGGAATCGGGGACGCCGCCCGCGACCTGCTCGCGGACGCCCTCGACGCCTACGAGGCCGGCGACGCCGACGCCTGCCACGAGATCGCGGCCCGCGACGACGAGGTGGACGCGCGCTGTCGGACGGCCGGCGACCGCCTCGTCCGGGACCTCGTCGCGCACGAGGCCGGCAGCGACGCGTGGACGGTCGAGGCCCTCCTCGACGACGTCTCCCGGCTGCTGTTGACGATCCGCGACCTCGAGCGCGTCGCCGACCACGCCGTGAACGTCGCCGCGCGCACCCTCTACGCGGCGGACAGCGACCCCGAACTGGTGTACTGATGGAGACGAGGAAAGTCCAGCAGGTCGGCGGCGGCACGTACACGGTCTCGCTGCCGCAGTCGTGGGCGGAGTCCTGCGGCGTCGAGGCGGGCGCGCCGGTCTACCTCTACGCGCACGACGACGGCTCGCTCGTCGTTCGCCGCCGCGAACGCGAGGACAGCGACCTCGCGTCGGCGTCGGTCGCCGTCGAGGGCGACTCCCCGGCGGCCGCGCGCCGCCGCCTGCGCGCGGCGTACGCCGCCGGCTACAAGCGCGTGACCCTGACCGCCGACGGGGAGTTCTCGACCGAGCAGCGCCGCGCCGTCTCGGCGGCCGCGCGCTCGCTCGTCGGCGTCGAAGTCACCGAGTCCGGGGCCGACCGCGTCGTCGTCCAGGGGCTGCTCGACCCCGCCGACGTCTCCGTCCGCCAGTCGGTCCTCCAGCTCCGGTTCGTCGCCACGGCGATGCTCGAGGCGGCCGTCGAGGCCGTCGCCGCGGGCGGTGCCGCCGACGGCGTCGCCGGCCGGGCCGACGAAGCCGACCGCGTGTTCGCGCTGGTCACGCGGCACTTCGACCGCTCGCTGTCGGACCTCGAGGAGGTCGACCAGCTCGGCGTCGGCCGTCGACAGCTGTTCCGGTACTACGCGACGGCGCAGTCCCTGGTGCGCGTCGCCGACCGCGCGGTGGACGTCGCGGACGCCGCCGACCGCCTCGACGGCGGTCTGCCCGACGGGCTCGCCGGCGACGTCGCCGCGGTCGGCGCGGACGCCCGCGCGGCCGTCGAGGACGCGACCGACGCCGCGGTCACGGACGCGGACCACGCCGCCGCGGACGACGCCACCGACGCCTGCGAGCGCGTCGCCGACCGCTGCCGGGCCCTCGACGGCGCGCTCGCCGACCACGACGCGGCCGTCGCGGTGCCGGCCGCGCGCGCCGTCGACGCCATCGAGGGCGTCACGGAACACGTCCGCGAGATCGCGGCAGTCGCCCTCCGCGGCGACGTCGCGGACTGAGACCGCACGGCCGCCGAGACCCGACCGCGCCGGCCCGGCGCGTCACTCGCCGCCGTCCCCGAGGACGTCGTGGCGGTCGAGCATCAGGCCGTCGACGCCCGCGTCGCGGAGCGCAGCCGCGGCGTCCCGGCTGTCCACCGGCCACGCCACGACGTCGAGGCCGGCGTCGTGGGCGGTCGACACGAACGCCGTCTGCCGGCAGAGCTTCGCCGGCGCCTCCACGAACGCACACCCCAGGTCAGCGGCCGCGGCGACGACGGACTCGTACTCGACGCGCGCGACCTCCTCGTCCGAGACGGGCCGCGTCTCGAAGTACGCGAACGACACCAGGCCGAACGGCAGCGACCCGGCCGCCGCGTCCGCCAGCACGCTCCGGTCGGTCGAACACAGCACGGCGTCGTTCGGCGCCGCCGCCAGCGCGTCCGCGACGTCCGCCGCGAGTCCCTCGTGCTTGAGGTCGACCTGGACGTCCACGGACGGCGGCACGTCGGCGAGCACCTCGTCGAACCGCGGAACGCCCTCGCCGCTCCCGAGCACGTCCACGTCCCGGAGCGTCGACAGCGCCGACGCGTGCACGCGGCCCTCGCCGTCCGTCTTCACCGACAGGTCGTCGGCGTGGTGGACGACGAGTTCGCCCGACCCGCACCGCCGCACGTCCACCTCCACGCGGTCGACGTGCGGCGCGCTCTCCCGGACCGCGCGGCGCGTGTTCTCCGGATACTGGCCGGCGCACCCCCGGTGCGCGATGTGCTCCATGCGCCGCCTACCCCGCGCGACCACTTAACACTGCGTGGCGGACGCGCCGCCGCGGGCGTCGCCACAGCACGGACGACTCGGCGGGCGGCCCTCGCGACGGTCGACGTGCGCCGGCATCGAATCGCGACGATCGGCTTCGGTCAGCGTCGAACCGCGACGGCCGGCGTGGTCAGCGTCGACTCGACGTCCAGTTGACCACGACGGTCGTCCCGGGGTCGACGCGCTCGGTCGGCGTCACCTGGATCACTCGCGCCCACGTCCCGCCGCCGGGCGCGGTGTAGACCGTTCCGCCGCAGTAACAGTCGACCGACAGCGCGGGGTCGTCCTCGTCGTGGCCGTCGTGCGGGTAGCCGGTGCGGTCCCACGCGCGCCAGTCGAACGTCTCGCCGTCGTGGCGCGCGACGAGCGCCACCGCCAGCGGCTCGCCGACCGCCGTGGTCGCGTAGTGGACGTCCTCGCGGTCGGTGGCGACCGTCTCGAGCGCCCGCGGCGGCTCGGGGACGAGGTCGACCGCGCCGAGGTCCCGGGTGTCGTAGGTCTCCGTCGCCTGGAACGCGGCGTCCTCGGGCGCGTGGTACACCTCGGTCGTGAACGGCAGCGAGGAGTCCTCGAGGCGGAACCCGACCAGGACCTCGTCCTCGGGGACCGACGTCTCCTCCACCACCGTCGCGTGCACCTCCTCCGGGTTCCGCGCGAAGTCCGGGGACGCCGACGGCTCGCCCTCCGTGGTCTCCCGGGCCTGCTCGGTCTGGTCGCCGGACTCCCCGGTCTCGGTCTGCTCCCGGGTGGTCGGGTCGGACGCCGTCTCCGTCCCGGTCCCCGCCGACGTCGTCGCCGTCGGCGTGCCGGACGACCGCGTCGTGGACTCCCCGCCGCCCGAGGAAGTACAGCCGGCGAGCCCGGCGATGACGGCACCGCCGAGCGCCCGGATGGCTCTCCGCCGCCGCTGGTTCGGCTGCTCGCCCATACGCGTGGATGCCCTCGCGGTCGGTTATACCCCCGTGACCGTTGTCGCGAATTCACCGACTTACAGGCCGTCTAAGGGCGGTGGCTCGCTCGGGGCGCCCTCGCGCGCTGGCCGCGTTCCGGGTCGCTCGAGCGTGCTCGCAGGCGACGCTCGCGAGTGCGGCCGCGCGCCGAGTCGAATCGGGTCCGGTTCGGGTGCGCGGTCGAGCTACGACCAGCCGTCGTTGTTGGCTTCGACTTCCCGCTCGCGGCGGTCCCTGCCGTCGGCGTCCGAGCCGGGATCCCGGTCTCGGAGCTGCCCCCAGCGGTAGAGGAGGGCAGTGACACCGGCGACGGCGACGGCGGCGAGGGGACCGACCACCGCCACTCCGGCGTCGGTCGCGACGACGGCGACGACGGTGAGGAGTGTGCTGGCGGCGGTCGTCAGCCACACCCACAGCGGGGCGAGATCGCGGGGACCGGGCTCGCTCATAGGTGGTGTTTGAGCCGGTCGCGGCAAAGGTCTTCGCCCGGGGCGGGACGCGTCACGCGGTGTCGGCGTGCGAGGCGACCTCGTCGTGTCGCCGTAGCGTAGACGTGCTCGGAGCGACGGCGAGTTCGGACGTTACGTGGGGCGTCCCAGTGCCTTCGCTTCGGCGCGGCGGTCCTGGCGGCCGTGCTCGCAGGGGGCCGGCAGGCCGAGGGCGCGTCGATCGATCACCGGTCGCGTGGTGTGACGGCGACGGTGTCGCCGTCGATCTGGACGTGGTAGTCCTCGATTTCGACGGTGATCGAGCGCGTGGTTTCGCTCCGGACGAGGGCGCCGAGCGCGTCGAGATCGACGTAGGCCCCGAGTGGGGCGTCGAGGAGGCCGGTCGTCTCCGTGGGGTCGCCGCGCTCGAAGGCGGCGATCGTCTCGAGAATCGGTACGGTCGGCTCGACGTCGTTCCACTCGTACTCCCGCTGTACCCCCTCGACGTCCCCGAGCGCGTTCTCCATATGACAGCACAGATAGGAGTCAACTCATTTGAATATGAGGGTACCAGCAGTCGAGGAGTCCGAGGGGCGAACGCCGACGGCGCGCTGGCACGGCGGCGGTGACAACGAGGCCCGGGCACGCGGAGATTACCGCCGCGGACGTGCGGTCGTCGGGCGAGGACGACTCCACTGTCCCGGGACGTTCGCACCCGCCACATCGGCGAGCGGCGGTCTGACGCGGATAATCAAAACAATCGGGGGTTAACCGTCGCGGTCGCGTACCGTGTGTATGGAGACGACTAACCCAGAGCTCTCAGTAGACGACGTTTTCAAGGCCGTGAGTAACGTCCAGCGGCGGAAGCTGCTGGACTCACTGATCTCGGACTCGCCCCCCGACGAGGGCGTAGGCCCCGGCATCGTGGTCGACGTCGACGCGGCGATGTACCACAGGCACCTCCCGAAACTGGCGGACTGTGGTCTCATCAACTGGGACAGGGACGAAAACCGAGTGACGAGAGGGCCTAACTTCGAGGCGGCGGCGGAACTGCTGGATTTCGTGGCGAACGAAAGCGACGCACTCTCACTGGACGAGGCCGCGGTATGAGCGGCGACGAGCGAGAGCCATCCGGCGACGAACACGGGATCACCGACGAGGATATGGAACAGATTATCGCGTTCGCCGGGAAGCGGCGATTCGAGCGGTCCGCCGAAGACCTCCGTCGCTCGTCGACGAAGTGACCGGAATGTGCCATTCGGGTCGCTGCTACCGGGGTGTCACTGTCGCCGGACCGAGTGCCGAACTCGGGGGCGTTCACACCCCAGGCGTCGCCTGTCTGTCGTCTGCTGTCGAGGACGTGTTATTCGCTGCCGAGCGCGGTTGGGGTCTCGCAGTGGAGCTACAGCGTGGGCGCCACGGTCGCAGCACCGTCGCTGCCCTCGAGCCAAGCCACCCAGCAGACAACTGGGGTTCGAGGACTCGTCCCCGGATCCCCGACGGTTCCTGAGTTGGTACGAGTGCGCCGAGCACTGGGTGGCCGTGCCGCCACGGCACCGCCAGCGAAGTGGCGAGCGAGCGAAACGTCCCGCGGGTATAACGTCTCGTCTGGTCGCACGTCGAGACGGTCAGCGAGATGAGAACCGACAGAGACCTACTCGAAGGCTTCGGGGTTCAACCAGACCAGGAAGTCGTCGCTACCGTTTCGAACAATTCCCCGAGCGAGCCGACTCTCGACGGATTCATCGACGTCGGCCGACTCGATGCCGACGACCTTTCGAACCTCGTCGACGATCCATCCGACCTGCCCGTCGTCCTCGGCGTTCGAATCGAAGACCACGACGTGATTCGCGCCGCTGTCGTCCGCGATATCCAGTAACGCTTTCGGGTCTACGATGGTCGTAGTCCGGCCCCGCAGGTCGATGACGCCCTCCACGTGGGGTCTCGTCTCCGGGAGCTTCGTCAGGTTCTGGTCGTAGTCCACGATCTCGTCGATGTTGTCGATGGAGACGCAGTACGACTGGCCGCCGAGGCGGAACGTCAGTACTTCCTCGTCTCCCTGGGTCGTTGCGACAGCCATGTTCAGTCGGAGAGTTCGGTCGCAGTGTCGTCGATGTCCTTCACCATCGTGGTCTGTTCTTCGACCGCGGCCGCGATGTCTCGCGTCTCGCTGCTCACTTCTCTCGCGTGGCTAGCAGTCTGTGTCACCATCGCGGAGACCTCCTCGGCGCTGGCCGCCTGCTGGTCGGTCGCGCTGGCGACCTCCTCGATGCCCAGGACGACCTCGTCGACCGCCTCGGAGATCTCGTCGAGCATCGACATCGCCTCCTCGACTCGCCTGAGTCCCGTGTCGATCTCCTCGGTGTTGGTCTCCAGGTTCTCGACGGCGTTCTCGGCGTCGGACTGGATCTCCGCGACCATGCTCTCGATTTCGGCGGCCTGGTCCTGGGAATCACTGGCGAGTTCCTTGATCTCGTCGGCGACGACGGAGAACCCGCTGCCGGCCTCGCCGGCGCGTGCGGCCTCGATGCTGGCGTTGAGTGCGAGCAGGTTCGTCTGGTCGGCGATGTCGTTGATGACGTTCGTGATCTCGTCGATCTCCTGGACGCCCTCGCGGATGGTCCGCACGTCGGTGGCGACCGACTCGGAGGCGGCCTGGATGCCCTCCATCGCCTCGATGACCTCTTCGGCGTTGTCCTGCCCGGCCTTCGCGTTCTGGCGGGCTTCCTCGCCGGCGGAGGCCACCTGGTCGGCCGACGCAGCCACCTCTTCGATGGCCGCACTCAGTTCCGAGACTTCGCCCTCGACTTCGTTCATGCTCTCCGCTTGCTCGTCGGACAGCGCGGTGATCTCGTTGATCGAGCCGGCGATGTCGAGCGACGCGTCGTGGAGCTCGACGAGCGATTCACGAATCTCGACAAGTTCGTCGTCGGCGTCGTCCTCGTCGATGTCCTCCATGATGTCGTCGGACAGTTCGTCCCCCACGTCGACCCGGCTATCGTCGGTTTGTGACATGCACTCGCGAGTAGGGAAATCGATATAAAAAATCTGGGCGCCAGCTATCACATCTGATATCTCAATTTTCTATTATACTTCGACCCTGGACTGGCGGCAAAATATGGTAGGCGAACACAATACCCTGCGTTCGACGCCCTCGCACCAGGGCCGGGAAGCCGACTGTCTGCACCGTCCCGGGCGGACGCCATCACTGACGTCCGGGAATCGGGAGTGGACGCCTCCGCGGTCTCGGAGCTCCTCGACGCAGCGACCGGGACAATCCGCTGCCACGACGACCGCAGAATCGAGTGCGACCTGTTGGAGAACCACAGCGGCGCAGCGAGAACGCTTGCCACTGAACGCCAGAATCCGAACTCAGACCGCGGCGTTCCAATGGGAACTAACGGAGAACACAACGCCGATCGACAATTCGAGACCACTGCCGAGATTCGAACGTAGCCAGACGGTCGCGCTGGCGCTACTAGTGCTGACTGTGTAGAAGCAGTACGAGAGTGAGTGGGACCGTCGAGATTCGAACTCGAGTCCGACGCACCCCATGCGCCGAGGATACCGCTACCCCACGGTCCCGCACTCGGACCGACGCCCGTGCCGGCATTAAGGCCTTCGCTTCGCCGGCGGTCAGACGAGCACTCGCTCGAGGTCGACGACCGTGCCGCTGTCCGCGTCCGGGTCGCCGACCAGCCGGCCCAGGCAGACCGCGGCGCCGTCGGGCGTGTAGCAGGCGACGAGCGCGCCCTCGTCGGCGTCGTCGGCAGCCAGGACGCCGGGCGCGTAGACGGGCGCGCCGTCGGCGACCGACTCGGCGGCCGACGGCGCGACGGTGACGCTGGGGAGGTGTTCGAGCGCGCGCTCCGCGGGCGCGACGACGTCCCGAAGCGCCGCCTCCGGGTCGCCGCCCGGCGGTTCGGTGTCGTCTTCGTCGCGCAGCCACGCGAGCGCGTCCGCGAGGTCGTGGAGCGTCGACAGCGTGGTGTCGTCGAACGGCGTCGTCGCGGTGCGGCGGAGGTGACCCATGTGCGCGCCGGTGCCGAGCGCGCGCCCGAGGTCGTGGCAGAGCTTCCGGACGTACGTGCCGGACTCGCAGCGGATCCGCAGGAGGGCCCGGCGGTCGACGACCTCGAGGACGTCGAGGGCGTACACCTCGCGGACGCGGAGGCGCCGCGCGACCGCGGACTTCCGCGGCGGCTTCTGGTAGACGGGCCCCTCGAACTCGCCGACGACGGACTCGAGGTTCGCGGGCGGGTCCGCGTGGAGTTCCAGGACGGCGACGTACTCCTTCGGGCCCTCGAGGAGCGCGGGCGCGAGCCGCGTCGCCGCGCCCGTCAACACGGGCAGACAGCCCGTCACCTTCGGGTCGAGCGTGCCGGCGTGCGCGGCCTTCTCGACGCCGGTCAGGTCCCGGACCCACGCCGACACCTGGTGGGCGGACGGCCCCGGCGGCTTGTCGAGGTTGACGACGCCGAACGCGAGCACGTCGTCCGGGCCGCGGTCCGCGGGGGCCTCTCGGAGCATCTCAGAACTCGTAGGAGACGTCCTCGATGGGCGCCGGCCCCTCGTCGCTGGACGGCTCGTAGTTGTCGACCGCGTACAGGACGACGTCCGTGACGGCGTCCGGCCCCCAGCGCGCGGTGTTCACGGAGAGGTCGTAGATGGTGAGGTCGTCGAAGTCGATGCCGTAGTACTCGGCGTACCGCGCGGTCTCGGAGTCCTCGCGTTTCTCCGTCTCCGCCCTGGCCGCGGCCGGCGTCTTGTCCTCGCGCTCGGCGATGCGGCGGGCGCGCACGCTCATCGGCGCGTCCAGCCAGATCTTGATGTCCGCGTACTCGCCGGCCATCCAGCCGGCGAGCCGGGACTCCAGGACCACGTCGTCGCGGTCGCGGGCGGTCGCCCGGAGCTGCCGGTCGAGGTCGCGGTCGATCTGGGGGTCCTCCTCGGCGAGCTCGTTGAACTCCTCGAGGGAGAGGTCGCGGTCCTCGGCGAGCCCCCGGAAGATGTCGCCGCCGGAGACGTGCTCGTAGCCGAGGTGGTCCGCGAGCGCGGACGCCACCGTGCTCTTCCCGCTGCCCGGCGGCCCGGAGATCGTGACTAACATATCCGTGCTCGGGCCGGCCGGAACAAAGAGGTTTTGAAGCGCTACAGCGGTGGGCCCACAGTCAGCCGTCGGGCATCCGCGAGCGCCGCAGCCGCGAGCGGTTCACTCCGCGAACGAGCGGTGGGAGGCGCGGAGCGCCGCCGAACTCGTGGACGGCGAGCGAAGCGAACCGCGACCAGCGAGTGAGCGGAGGCCGACGGCCCCCGGAGGGGGTGAGGACGGCTTTTCCGCAAGTGCTTGCCGAGGGCGGCCGCAGGCCGCCCGCAGCGCAGAACGTGCGTTTACGTCGGCGTCGTCTGGATGTTCAGCGCCTTCCGGATGATGTTCGAGAAGCTGAACGAGCACACCATGTACCAGAGGATCCAGACGGGGAACACGAGCGCCCGGCCGGAGTTGAAGTTCACCTCGCCCATGAGCGGCAGCACCATCCGCAGCTCCTCGCCGGGGACGCGGCCGGTGCCGAGCTTCCAGTACATCCAGAGGAACGCCGGGATGGTCAGCAGCATGATCCACGCCATCGGCCGGAACTGCTCTTTGAGCATGCCCGCCTGCTCGCCGAACGCCTCCATCTGCTTCTCGCGGAGGCGCTCGATCTCGGCCTCGTCGCCGCGCTCCTTGGCCGCCTTCATCTTGTCCTGGAGCTGCTGGGCGCGCTCCTGGTACTCGGACATCTTCGACATGTCCGTGAGGTTCGCCTGCAGGAGCGTCGAGTAGAGGCCCGTGAGGACGGCCAGCGCCATCACGACCACCCAGAACGGCAACACGGCGTCCAGCGGCCCGAGCACGACTTCGACGGCGCCGCCGATGGTGTCCCTGATCGGCTGGAAGTTGTAGCCGAGGATCGCCGCCAGCGACCCGAGCGCCGCGAGCTTGTCCCACTTCGACCACGACGAGGACTCCGGGCTGTCGCCGGCCTCGAGGTCGTCGTCGGGGGACAGTCCCTCGCGGACGCCCTCGGGGTCGGCGAACTCGAAGCCGTCGTCGGCCTCCACGAGGATGTCCTTCTCGAGGAGGCGGCCCCACTGGCCGCTCGAGACGTCGCCTTTGACGTCCCGCCAGCGGAGTTCGCCGTCCACGTCGAGGAGGTCTTCGAGGACGGTCGCCAGCTCGGGGTCCTCCGCGACGAGCGACCGAACTTTCTCCGCGGTTCGAGGCATTTGCCGTCCCTTCGAGGCGCCCGCTTGAACCTCTTACGGAACGCCGGACGGCTCGCGCCGCTCGCGGGCGCGCGACTGGGTTGCCGCGAGCAGCGGTCGCGGTCGGACTGGTCGAGGGAGTGCAGTGGTCCTGGTGGGCCTGGCCGGGCGCAGGCGGCACCAGCGCTCCGACTGGCCGAGTGCGAGCGGCGGTGCCGCCGTCAGTTCGCGCGCGCCTCGACCGCGTCCTCCACGTCCGCCCAGACCTCGTCGGGAGTCCGTTCGCCGTCGACCTCCACGAGCACGCCCTCGTCGCGGAAGTACTCGACGACGGGCTCGGTGTTCTCCTCGTAGACGCGGATGCGCTCGCGGGCGGTCTCCTCGGTGTCGTCCTCGCGCTGGTAGAGGTCGCCGCCGCACTCGTCGCATACGCCGGACTCCGCCGGCGGGTCGAAGTCGACGTGGTAGGTGGCGCCGCAGTCCTCGCAGACGCGGCGGCCGGTCAGCCGGCGCACCAGCTCGTCCTCGTCGACGGCGAGGTACAGCACCACGTCGAGGTCAGTGATGGAGTCGAGGTACTCCGTCTGGCTCTCGTTGCGCGGGTAGCCGTCGAGCACGTAGCCGTCCGCCGCCTCGAGGGCGGTCTTGACGATCTCGTTGACGACCGGGTCCGGCACGAGCTCGCCGGCGTCCATGTACTCGCCGGGCGTGTCGTACTCGAGGTCGAGGTGGCCGATGTCCATGCCCTTGTTCGCGCGGAGCGCGTCCCCCGTGGTGACGTGTTCGACGCCGAACTCCTCGACGAGTCGCCGGCTCTGCGTTCCCTTCCCGGCGCCCGGGGCGCCCAGAATCAGGATGTTCGGACTGCTCATACCTGCCGTTCCAGGGCCGACAGTAAGGAGGTGTTGTTTCCGGCCGAACTCTCAAGGTCCCGCCCGGACTACCGGGCCGCGTGGACGAAGCCCGCCGCACCGCCGCCACCTACGAGGCGCACGCCGACGCGTACACGGCGAAGTACCGCGGCGGCAGCGTCGCCGCCCGGTTCGGCGACGCGTTCCTCGAGGACCTCCCCGACCGCGACGGCAGCGACGACCGGCCCGTGCGCGTCCTCGACGCGGGCTGTGGCCCGGGCAGCGACGCCGCGGTGTTCGCCGACCGCGGCCTCGACGTCGTCGGCCTGGACGTCACGCAGTCGTTCCTCCGCGCGGCCGCCAGCGACGTCCCGGGCGCGTTCTGCCGCGGCGACCTCCGCCGCCTGCCGTTCGCCGCCGACAGCTTCGACGGCGTCTGGTGTTGTGCCGCGCTCCACCACGTCCCGAAGGCCGACGCCGAATCGGCCGTCTCGGAGTTCGCGCGCGTCCTCCGCCCCGACGGCGCGCTCTTCTGCTCGGTGAAACGCGGCGGCGACGCCGGCTTCGAACCCGACGACGACCACGGCGGCGGCGACGACCGCTACTTCGCGTACTACCGCGGCGGCGAGTTCCGCGACCTGCTCGCCGGCGCCGGCCTCGCGGCCGACGTCCGCGTCGCCGACCGCTGGGTGAGCGCGCTCGCGACGCCCGCCTGACTCGGAGTCCGCCGGACTCGGAGTCCGCCCGGCGCCTCGCGCGCCGAGACCCGACCTGCTTTGGGGCCGCGGTGCGAACGGCCCGCCATGACTCGCTTCGACGCCAGCACGGAGGCCGACCGCGTCGCGCTCGTCGCCGACGCCGTCGCCGCGCACCGCGAGCGCGACAGCGCGTTCTGCACGCTGGAGGCCGACGACGACCCCAGCGACGACCCAGCGTTCCTGCCGCCGTGGGTGCAGTACGCGGACGGCACGCTCAACCTCGACTGCACGGACGCCGAACTCGACGCGCTCTCGACGGTCGTCTCCCGGTTCGGCGCGTTCACCGTCTCCGCGCGCGAGACGATCCCCGCGGAGACCGCCGAGGAGGACCCCGGGACGAACGTCCGCGTCGAGGCGAACGCCGACGCCGAGCGGGTCGGCCAGTTCGTCGACGCCGTCTTCCGGGAGGTCTACGGCCTGCCCGCGGACTTCCGCCTGTGGGCGGTGGAGGTCTGACGAGAATCACGGCACTGCGCGAGCGGACGACTGCGACCTACTCCACCGCCTTCCAGAGCGTGTACGCGACGAACACCGCGACGTAGCCGGCGGCGACGGCGACTGTCACCGGCGTCCGGCCGAGTACCGCGATGAGCGCGACGACCAGCGGCCCGGCGAGCAGCAGACCGTCGAAGACGCGGTCGTCGGCGCCGGCTTCGACGACCTCGCCGACCACGGGAACGTCGCCGACGTTCATCGGTACAGCCCCCCGCGCTTGAACGCCGCGCGAAGCAACACCAGCACCGGGATGATCTCCAGGCGGCCGATCCACATGTTGAACAGGAACATCACCTTTCCCGCGGTCGGCAGCGACGACGGTCCCGTGATACCCGCCGACAGGCCGACGTTGCCCTGCGCGCTCGCCACCTCGAAGATGACGTTCTCGAGCGTGTACTGGCCGTCCGGCAGCACCGCCAGCAGGACGAACACGCCGAGCACGAGGAAGACGAACCACAGGAACGCGATGATGGCGGCTTCTTCGAACTCGCGGCTCGTCTCCTCGTCGTCGAGGCGTCGGCCGTTGATCTCAAGGCGACGCACAGCAGAGTTCGGGTAGAAGACGTCCGAGATGCGGTGCTGGACGCCCTTCACGAGCGTCGCGAGGCGAATCAGTTTGATGCCGCCGACGGTCGACCCCGCAGCGCCGCCGACGATCATGCCGGACGCGACCGTCAACTGCGCTTGCGCCGACCACTTGCCCAGCGCGACGTTCGTGGAGTCCACGGCGGTCTGGAACCCCGTGCAGGACATCGCGGACACGAACTGGAAGACGCCGTAGCGCGCCGCGGTCGCCCAGGAGTCGTACGTACCGCTGCTGTGGACTAACACCGTCAACAGGACCGACCCAGCGGCGAACAACCCCAGCAGCCACCGAGTCTGCAGGTCGCGGTAGAGGTTCGAGAGGTCCCCGCGCAGCATCAGGTAGTGGACTGGGAACGCGATGCTGCCCAGAGTCATGATTGGAATCAGGGTTACGTCGATGAGCGCGCTGTCGTACGTGGCGATGGAGTTGTCCGTGATGGAGAACCCGCCGGTGGCCAGCCCCGTCATCGCGTGGTTGATGGCGCCCCACAGCGGCATCCCCGCCAGCCACAGCAGGAACGTCGCGATGAACGTGAACAGGATGAAGATCCACCAGATGGTGCGCACCGTCGAGACGATGCTGGGGTGGATCTTCTCCGAGCGCGCCTCGCTCTCGTACAGCGTCAGCGACCCGCTGCCGGGCCGCGCGAGGATCGCCGTGGTGAGCACGATGACGCCGACGCCGCCCACCCACTCGATGAACGTCCGCCACCACTGGAGGGTGTGCGGCAGCGACGACTCGTCGTCGGTCATCGTCAGCCCGGTGCCCGTGAACCCGCTCATCGACTCGAAGAGCGCGTTCACTGGGTTCTGGAACGCCGCGAGCGTCGACGCCGCGCGGCCCGTGAGGTCGGGCGCACCCAGTCCGGAGGGGTCGACGGCGGCCGTCCACGCGACCAGCAGGAACGGCAGCGACCCGAACACGGCGACGAACAGCCACCCGGACGCCGCCACCATCATCCCGTGGAGCTTCCCGGGGGCGTCGG
Organism: Halobacterium yunchengense; assembly: GCF_037031165.1. Classification (NCBI taxonomy): domain Archaea; kingdom Methanobacteriati; phylum Methanobacteriota; class Halobacteria; order Halobacteriales; family Halobacteriaceae; genus Halobacterium; species Halobacterium yunchengense. The sequence continues at coordinate 588,887 of NZ_JAYEZL010000002.1, forward strand.
CGTCGCGGAACCGTGTCGCGAGCGCGCGCCCGACTGCCAGCGGCACCGCGGCGGACGCGACCAGCGCGGGAATCGCGTAGTATTCTCCCCACGCGAGGGGAACGGCAACGGACACGAGCATCAGGCCCGCGAGCGCCTCCAGCATTCGACCGAGGTCGCGGCCGATTGTCGCGGCGGTCCCGTTCACGGGCGACCACCACGCTGGGAGCCGCGGCGTCGCCCTCCGGCGTCGATGTGTCTCCCGGGTCCGCGACCGCAGCGGCGCTTCGATGGCACGTCGGTCACTCCTCTCTGTCCTCGTGGTGACCGAACGCGTCCGTCACCTCGGGGTCGGCGCCCCGCGCGGAGTACACCGTAAGCAGGTCGCCCGCCCGAATCTCGGTGTCGCCCCGGGGCGTGACCGGGTGGTCGCCGTCCTCGCGTTCGACAGCTACAATGAGCACGTCCTCGGCGAGCAACTGCTGTTCTGCTGCGTCCCTGAGCGTCCGCCCCGCGAGGGCTGCGTCCTCGGTGACCGTGATTTCGAACACCTCCGCCTCGTCGCCGACGCGCATGAAGTCCACGATTGCCGGGCGCGCAACCGCGCGGTAGAGGGACTCCGCGATGAGCTGCTGTGGGTTCTCCATCGTGTTCACGCCGATCTGCCGGAACAACCCCATGTGTTCGGGGTTGTGGACGACCGACAGAATCGCGGGAATCTCGAACTCCTTTGCGAGCAGGCACACCATCACGTTCGTCGCGTCCTGTTCGGTCGTCGAGATAACCGCGTCGGCGCGGTCGGCGCCCGCGTCTTCGAGAGTCTCTTTCGTCGTCGCGTCCGCGTTCAACACGAGACAGTCGTACTCGTCGGCGGCGGCGTCCGCGCGCGCTTCGTCGCGTTCGACGACGACTACCTCGTTGCCGGACCGCGTGGAGATGTCGATGAGCGGTCTGCCGATGTCGCCGGCGCCCACGACGATGATGTACATGTCGGAGGCGATTCGAATTAGCGACGCATATACGTTTGGCATTCTCGCTGGCCGACCTGCCGGCGGCGACGGCGTTCGAGTGGGGCGTGGCAGACCGAGCGTCGGCGCCGCCGGATTCGGCGGACCCGGAGACAGTCTTATTGTCGTCCCCGCGAATTCCGCGACGATGAGCATCAACTCGGACGACCGCCCGTGGCCGCAGCACCTCACCACGAGGGGCTCGCCTGGCCGGAGGACGACCCGCGCGTGCTCGTCCCGTTCCACGAGGCCATCAATCAGATGGAGACGAGCCTGCTCGGCGCGAGCGTCGCGTCCGGGTCCGACGGGGAACTCTACCTCCTGCACGCCATCGGAGGCGGTGGGACGCCGAACAGCGACACGCTCCGTGACGAGGCCGCCCTCCGGATGCGCGTCCGAGAGGAGTTCGACGTTCCCGTAGTGCAGTCTGAAGAATCGTACAGTAGCGGCGTCCTGCAGTCGCTCGTGGAGTCCTACGGCATCACGACGACGATCGTCGACCGCGAACAGGACGGGTTCTTCGCGCGCGGCAGCGACCGGCCGTCTGCGACCGACTGCCACCACGTCGTCGGCACTCGCATGGACCGCTTCCAGTCGCCGTCGAGCGTCCTCGTGCCGGTGGCGAGGGGACCTCACTCGGGGCTGGCGACGCGCGTTGCGGCGGCCGTCGCGCGCGCCTACGACTGCCGGCTGGAACTGTTCCACGTCGTCCCCGAGGACGCCTCCGAGGACGCAGTCGCGGACGCCGACGGTTTGCTGGACGCCTACGAGTACCGTCTCCGCGACGACGTCGAGGTCGACCACCACGTCACGCGCGCCCCGGACGCCGCCAGCGGAATCACCGAGCACTCCCGATACCACGACCTCACCGTCGTCGGCGCACCCGAGAAGGGGAGACTACGGCGGTTCCTGTTCGGGTCGACCGCCGACGAAGTGACCGGCGACGAGGCGTCCGGTCCCGTGTTAATGGCCCACCGGGATACCGAAGAGCCCGTGCTCTCGCGGTGGCTGTGAGCGCTCCCCCGGGGGGCGGTCACGTCTTCCAGTACGATCTCGTCAACAGCACGAGCACCGGGAGGATTTCGAGGCGACCCACCCACATCAGGCCGACCATGAGGAGTTTCGTCGTGGCCGGCAGGAACTCGTAGAACCCCATCGGACCGACCGCGCCGAACCCCGGGCCGACGTTCCCGAGGGTCGCGGCGACGGCGCTCATCACTTCCAGCGCGGACAGCGTCTGTTCGATGCGCGTCGAGTCCATTGCCACGAACACCGAGCCAGCGACGAACAGCGCGAAGTAGACCGCGGTGAACGCGTAGATGCCGCGAATCGCCTGCTCGTCGAGCGCGCGGCCGCCGAGGCGCACTGGCTCGACGGCCTCCGGGTGGACCGTCGTGAACAGTTCGCGCTTGAGGCTCTTCAGGATGACCAGCCACCGCACCATCTTCACTGCGCCGCCCGTCGACCCGGCGCTGCCGCCGAGGAAGATGGCGACGAACAGGACGTACTGGGCGGCGCCGCCCCACTGCGCGAAGTCCATGCTCGCGTACCCGGTGGTGGTGACGATGGACACCGCCTGGAACGCCGCGTGCCGCAGCGACGGTTCGAGGTCGCCAGCGACGGGGCCGACGACAGTGTCAAGCGCCGGCCCCGTGAACAGCAGGCCGGCGATGAGCGCAGTGGCGGTGCCGAGCACGCCGAGGTAGAACCGGAACTCAGCGTCACCGAACAGGGCGTCGCGGTCGCCCGTCAGCGCCTGCCAGATGAGCGCGAAGTTCGTCCCGGCGGCCACCATGAACGGCACGATGACCCACTGCACGACCCCCGAGAACGCCTCGATGGAGCGCGCTTCCGGGCTGAAGCCGCCGGTCGCCATCGTCGTGAAGCCGTGCGCGACGGCGTTGTACAGCCCCATGTTCGGCGCGAAGCCGGCGTGGTGGAGGCCGTACAGCAGCAGGACCTCGACGGCGGTGATGCCGGCGTACGCCAGCCAGAGCACGCGCGCGGTCTCCGCGATGCGCGGCGTGAGCTTCTCGATGCCCGGTCCCGGCGCCTCGGCCTCCATCAGCTGCGCGCCGCCCACCGAGAGCTCGGGGAGGATGGCGACCGCGAGCACGACGATGCCCATGCCGCCCAGCCACTGCGTGAGCTGGCGCCACAGCAGAATCCCGTGGGAGTGCGTGTCGAAGGAGATGTCGCCCATCACGGTCGCGCCGGTGGTCGTGAACCCGCTCGTCGACTCGAACAGCGCGTTCACCGGGTCGCCGAGCGTCGAGGCCGGAGCGGTCGCCGCCGCCACGCCCGGGACGCCGTGGGCGGCGAACAGGTACGGGAGCGCGCCGACGAGGCTGACCGCCAGCCACGTCGCCGCGACCATCAGGAAGCCCTCGCGGGCGCCCAGGTCGTCGGGGTCGCCGAGGCGCTCCAGGGCCGCGCCAGCGACGAGCGCGACGGCGACGGTGACGACGAACGCCGCGACGCCGCCGTCCCCGTAGTAGGCGGCGACCGCCAGCGGCAACAGCAGCGGCACGCTCAGCCACTTCACGACCGTGCCCGTGAGAGCCGCGCTCGCGCGCCAGTTCACGCGGAGGCGGGTCGGCGTCAGCCAGTCGCGCACCGCGCTCATGGCCGGCTCGTCGGTCCGCGGGCGGTCATAGCTTCGCGGTCACCTCGTCGACGACGTCCGCCTCCGCGAACGCCACCACGTGGTCGCCGACCTCCACGACCGTGTCGCCGCGCGGCGTCACGTAGCCGCCGTCCCGCGTGATCGCGGCGATCACGACGCCGTCGGGGAGGTCGCCGTTCACGTCGCGCAGCGGTCGTCCCGCGAGCACGCTCTCCTCGTCGACCTCCACCTCGACGACCTCCGCGCCGCCCGGCTCGATGATGGCGACGTTCTCCGCGCGGCGCTCGCGCGTGAACCGCGTGATCTCCTCGGCGGTGACCCGGCGCGGGTTCACCGCGACGTCGACGCCGACGGTCTCGAAGAGGTCGACGTACCGCGCCTGGTCGACCACCGCGATGGCGCGGTCCGCGCCCGCCTGCTTCGCGAGCAGCGCCGCCAGCAGGCTGCGCTCGTCGCTGCCGAGCGTCGCCACCACCGCGTCCGCGTCCTGGACGTGCTCCCGGGAGAGGAACTCGGGGTCGGTCGCGTCGTGGCTGAACACGGTCGCCGACGGGAGGCGCTCGGCGAGCTCGCGCGCGCGCTCCGGGTCGAACTCCACGATGCGCGGCGTGATGCCGCGGTCGACGAGCTGTTCGGCGGTCAGCTCGGCGGTCGTCGACCCGCCGACGATGACGACGTCGTCGACGCGGTTGCCGGCGCGCTCGGGGTCGACCGCGCGCGAGAACTCGCGCACGCTCGCCGGCCGCCCGACGACGACCACGCGCGAGCCGCCGTCGATGACGGTGTCGCCGCGCGTGACCTTCGCGTGGTCGGCGCCCTCGGGGACGACGGCGACGAACGTCAGCTCGTCGAAGCGGTCGGCGTCCGCCACCGTCTCGCCGGCCAGCGGGCTGTCCTCGGGGACGTCGAACTCCGCGAGCTCCACGCAGCCGCCCGCGAACGGGTCGACCTGACGCGCGGTCGGCAGCCCGACGACGCGCACGATGGTCTCCGCGGCGAGCAGCTGGGTGCACACCATGAAGTCCGCGCCGAACGCGCCCTGGTGTTCGCGCCACGTGTCGAGGTAGTTCGTGTCCTCGACGCGCGCGATGGTGAACGCGTCGCTGACGGTCTTCACCGTCGCACAGACCGCGAGGTTCGTCTCGTCGTCGTCCGTGCTCGCGATGACTACGTCCGCCAGCCCGACCTCCGCATCGGCGAGCACGTCGAGGTCGGTGCCGTCGCCGGTCACCGCGAGCACGTCCTCTGCGTACGTCAGGGACTCCACGCGGTCGGGGTCGAGGTCGACGACGACGACCTCGTGGGCGTCGGAGAGGCTGCCGGCGATACTCGACCCGACCTCGCCGGCGCCGACGACGAGGATGCGCATCACCGCATCACTCCTTCCTGCATGGGGGGTACGTGACCTGCCTCCGTCAATAGCCCTTCGGAACGCCGACCGGCCGCCGGCGGGTGCGACCGACTGCAACGTTTATTGTTACCTGTGACACACGTCGGGTGAGAGATGCCGGTGGACGAACCCCCGATCCGGGTGCTCCTCGTGGACGACGACGCCGCGTTCGCCGACCTCACGGCGGAGTTCCTCGAGCGCGAGCGCGAGGACTTCGCCGCGACCACGCGGTCGAGCGCCGACGACGCGCTCGAGTACCTCGCGGCGAACCGCGTCGACTGCGTCGTCTCCGACCACGACATGCCCGGCCGGGACGGCCTCGAACTGCTCGACGCCGTCCGCGAGGCCCACCCCGACCTGCCGTTCGTGCTGTTCACCGGCAAGGGCAGCGAGGAGATCGCCAGCGACGCCATCTCCGCCGGCGTCACCGACTACCTCCAGAAGGAGTCCGGCACCGACCAGTACGCCGTCCTCGCGAACACCGTCCGGAACGCCGTCGAGAAGCGCCGCAGCGAGCGCGCCCTCCGCGAGGAGAAACACCTCCTCGAGCAGGTGCTCGCGACCACGCCCGGCTCGGTCGTCTTCCGGCCGGACGGCACGGTCGCGTCCGCGACCGACCGCGCCCGCGCCACCCTCGGCCTCGCCGGCGACACCCCCGAGACCCCCGACTGGGAGTTCGTCACGCTCGACGGCGACCCCCTGCCCGACGACCGCCACCCCGCGCGCCGCGTCGCGCGCACCGGTCAGCGCCTCTACGGCGAGCGCCTCGGCGTCGAGTGGCCGGACGGCTGGCGGAAGTACCTCGTGTTGCACTGCGCGCCCCTCTTCGACGACGACGGCGACGTCGACCGCGTCGTCGCGTCGTTCACCGACGTCACCGACCGCGTCGAGGCCGACCGCGAGGCCGAGCGCGCCAGCACCATCGTCGACGCCGTCGGCGACGCCGTCTACACGCTCGACGAGCGCGGCGAGTTCACGTTCGTCAACGACGCCTTCGAGGCGCTCACCGACCGCGACCGCGCCGACCTGCTCGGCGCCCACTGCTCGGTCGTCATGGACGACGACGCCCTCCGGGAGGGAACCGAGATCATCGAGGACCTCCTCGCCGGCGACCGCGAGTCCGGCCTGCTGGAGCTGCGCGTCGACGACTGGGCGGCCGGCGTCGAGCACGTCGAGTGCCACATCGCGTTGCTCCCCCACGACACCGACTTCGAGGGCACGGCGGGCGTCGTCCGGGACGTCACCGAGCGCGAGCGCCGCGAACGCCGCCTCCGGGAGAGCGAACAGAAGTACGCCACGGTCGTCGAGGAGGCCAGCGACGCGGTCGTCATCGCGCAGGGCGACGAACTCCGGTTCGGGAACCCGCGAGCCGCCGACATCCTCGGCCTCGACCAGGGCGACGTCGAGGGGACGCCCGTCGCGGACATCGTCGCGCCCGAGGACCGCGAGACCGTCCTCGACCGCCTCCGGCGGCGGCTCGCCGGCGAGGACCCCGAGGACCGCTACGAGTTCCACGCGCTCACCGCCGACGGCGACCGCGTCCCCCTCGAGTTCACCGCCGCCCGAATCACGTACGACGGCGACCCCGCCGTGCTCGCCATCTGCCGGGACGTCTCCGAGCGCCGCGAGCGCGCCCGCGAGCGCCGCCAGTACGAGACCATCGTCGAGACCGCGCCCGACGGCGTGTTCATCGTCGACGAGGAAGCCAACTACGTCGGCGGCAACGTCGACGGCGCCGGCGTCCGGGACGCCGACCTCGCGGGCCGCAGCGTCCCCGAACTCGTCGAGGACGGCGTCTTCGACCCCGAGGTGGTCCCGCGCTACCGGGAGACGGTCCGCGAGCTCCTGGCCGCCGACGACGAGGACGCCAAGGGCAAGTTCGAGTTCCACGTCTCCCCCGCCGGCAGCGACGACGAGCGCGTCGTCGAGTGCCACCTCGCGCTCCGCCCGCACGACGACGAGTTCAGGGGGACCATCGGCGTGCTCCGCGACGTCACCGACCGCCGGCGCCGCGAGCGCGAACTCGAGCGCCAGAACGCGCGCCTCGACGAGTTCACGAGCGTCGTCAGCCACGACCTCCGCAGCCCCCTCAACGTCGCCACCGGCTGGCTCGACCAGTACCGCGAGACCGGCGACGGCGACGCCCTCGACCGCGTCGAGCGCGCCCACGGCCGCATGGCGGACATCCTCGACGAACTCCTCGCGCTCGCGCGCGAGGGCGCCGACGCCCGCGACACCGACGCCGTCTCCCTCGACGCCGTCAGCGCGTCCGCGTGGGCGTCGGTCGCCACCGGCGACGCCAGCCTCGCCGTCGACGCCGACGGCCACACCGTCGACGCCGTCCGCGGGCGCCTCCAGCAACTCCTCGAGAACCTCTTCGCGAACGCCGTGGAGCACGGCTCCCCGAGCCCTGACTCGCAGGCGCGAGGCGACCGCGCGACGGCCGCCGACGGCGGCGACGGACTCGCGGTCACGGTCGGCGTCCTCGAGGACGACGACGGCTTCTACGTCGCGGACGACGGCGCCGGGATCCCGGCGGACGAGCGCGAGGACGTCTTCGAGACGGGGTACACGACCAGCAGCGACGGCACGGGGTTCGGGCTCGCCATCGTCGACCGCGTCGCGGACGCCCACGACTGGGACGTCGCCGTCGCCGACAGCGACGCCGGCGGCGCGCGCTTCGAGTTCCGCACCGGCGACTGACCGGGCGGCCGGCCACCGGCGGCCGGCCGCTGCGACACCCGTTTGAGGCCGACGGCCCTACGCGTCCACATGCGTCCCGGTCGCCGCGCCGCGTTCGCGCTCGTCGGCGTCGCCGCGTTCCTCGGGTACGCGGCCGCCGCCGGCGTCGTCCTCCTCGGCGTCGTCGCCGCGCTCTCCCTGGACGTCCGACCGGCGGTGGCCCTCGCCGTCGCCGCCGGCACCGTGCTCGCCGTCGGCTACCTCTCCTACCGCGCCGGCACCGCGCGCGTGCTCGCTCAGCTGAACGCCGTGCCGCTGTCCCCCGGGCGCGCCCCGGGCGCCTACGACCGCCTGCACGCGCTCGCCGACCGCATGGGCGTCGAGCCGCCGACGCTGTACGTCGCCCGCCTCGCCGCGCCGAACGCCGTCAGCCTCGGCGGGCCCGGCGGCGCCGTCGTCCTCGACGAGTCGCTGTTCTCCATCCTCCACGCCGACGAGTTCGAGGCCGTGCTCGCGCACGAACTCGCGCACGTCGAGCGACGGGACGGCCTCGTCCAGTCGCTGGCGTACACGGTCGGCCGCACGCTCGCGTCCTTCCTCGCCGTGCTCGTGTTGCCCGCCGTCCTGCTCGTGCGCGGCGGCGACCGCCTGCTCGCGTGGGCCAGCGGCCGCCCCGGCGAGCGCGGCCTCCCCGTCCACGAGCGCGTCGGCCGCGTCGTCCTCGTCGCGGTCCTGCTCGTCAGCGTCCTCGTCCGCGCGCGCTCCCGGAAACGCGAGTTCGCGGCCGACGACCGCGCCGTCGACGTCACCGGCCGCCCGCTCGCGCTCGCGTCCGCGCTCCGGAAGATGGAACGAGCTACCCGGCCCCGCGGCCTGTTCGCCGTGCTCGCGCCGCCGCGTCGCGAGCAGGCCGACGCCGACCGTTGGCTGTCCACGCACCCCGCGGTCGAGGACCGCGTCGAACGCCTCCGCGAGCGCGCCAGCGAGGACACCCACCGCGTCGAAGTGCAGTGACGCCGCCGCCGGCCGCGGGACGGCCGGAGCGTGCCGGCAGGGGGCCGCCGCGCTGTCTCCGCCGACGGCCACAAGGAATACGGGGCGACGGACGCAGTCCTCTCCTGTCGTTGCTGTCCCTCCACATGAAGTACCTGTCACGTGCCGCGGAGATACGGCGGAACCAGGGCGCGGCGCGCCTCGCACGCCGGGCCGCTCGGGTCGCGGCGAACAGGGTCGAACAGGCGAGGCGGCGCGCGGTCGGTGAGCTCAGGCGGACGTACGACCTCAGTGGACGGACCGACGCCGACCCGCGAGCGGTCCGTCGGGCCGGCGTCGACGAGATCGAACACGTCGTCGCCACGCGGCTCGAGCCCCGCCGCTCCGGTCGGCACTTCGAGCTGGTACGCCACCCCCCAGCCGTCCGGTACGCCGACTTCGGCGACGTCCTCGCGGGCGACTGGGACCGTGAGCGCGTGCCGATCACGGAGTACTCGGAGTGGGACCTCGTCGCCGCCCTCTTCGACGAGCAGGCGGACTGGGAGGAGACCCAGCTCTACGAGGACTGCCTCGACCGCTTCCGGCGCGGGCGACAGGTCTGGGGGTGCGCGTCCGAGTCCGAGCTGCTCGACCGGGTCGGGTACCTGCAGCGACTCGGGGCGTCGATCGAGTCCGACGGGTACCGCCGCGACGTCGAGGCCCGTGACGCGGTCGGGACCGAGCGCGTGAGCGGCGAGCATCCGGACGAAGTGATCGTCGACGTCGGCCGCGACGGGACGCTCCTGCACTACTCGAACGGCCGGCACAGGCTCGCGCTCGCCCACCAGTGCGACGTGGACGAGATCCCCGTGCTGGTCCGCCTCAGACACACCGCGTGGCAGGCGGTCCGAGACCGGGTCCGGTCGGCCGACTCGCCAGCCCAGTTGCGCGACCGGAGCCGCCGTCACCTCGGCCACCCGGACCTCCGCGACGTCGAACCGGAGTGACGACTCACGGCGCCGACCGGTGGAGTGACGGCTCACGGCGCCGACCGGTGGGTCCTACGGGCGCGGACGCGCGGAGCGCCCTCGCCGGGCGGTCGTCGGTGTTCGGTCGGGGCGGTCGTCGGTGTTCGGTCGGGGCGGTCGTCGGTGTTCGCGTCGGGGAGTCCTCGCTTCGCGCCGGAGTGACCCCGCGACTCGTCGCGGGCGGCCTGCGCGGACCGATGCGGTCCGTGCGAACTGCGCGACGGACGCACGCGCTCCTGGCCGAACGACCTCGCTCGCCGCCGAGCGTCCGCAGAGAAGACAGCGAAAGGGGGAACTTCGCGCTAGTCGCCGCCGCCGAACATCTCCCGCATCATCGGGTGCATCTCCATCATCTGCTCTTCGGCGATCTCCTCGTAGAGCTTGTACGTGATGGAGATGGTCAGCAGCAGGCCGGTGCCGGTGACGTCCCCGATGGTGCCGAGCATGTTCGCCAGCACGGCCAGCAGCCCGACGAGCGCGCCGCCGAGCACGGTCACCTGGGGGATGTACCGCTCGAGGACCTTCTCGATGACGCCGAGGTTCTTCCGGAACCCCGGAATCTGCATCCCCGAGTTCTGGATCTGGCGCGCGGTCGCCTCCGGCCCCATGTCCGTGGTCTCCACCCAGAAGATGGCGAAGATGGCGCCGCCGACGATCATGAACGTCAGGTCGACGGCGATGCGGATGGCGATCTGCCAGGGTTCGGCGGTCGTCCCGCCGAGCCACCACATCCACGCCTGCCGGTTGTAGATGGGCGCGAAGTAGTAGAACAGGCCGCCGACGGCGGTCCCGTCCGAGTAGACGCCCGCCCACGCCGGCAGGCCGGTCGTGGAGTTCAGGATCTGGCCCAGGAACTGGATGTTCGCCTGCAGCGCGCGCACGAGAATCATCGGCAGGACGCTCGCGTAGATGAGCTTCACGGGGAACCGGCCCCGTGCGCCCTTCACGCGAGCGTGACTGAGCGGAATCTCGACGCGCACGCTCTCGGCGTACACGACGGTCACGTAGATGAGGAACGTCGTGATGAGGCCGAGGATTCCCCCCTGGATCAGGACGAACGAGATGCCGTCCATCGACAGCAGGGGCGGGATGTTGCCGACGCTGCCGGTCGCGAGGCTGACCCAGTTCGGGATCAGCCCCTGGTTCGGGAACTGCCCCTCCCAGAACAGGAACCCGCCGACGAGGCGCTGGCTGACCCCCGCGACGATGAACAGGCCGATGCCGGAGCCGACGCCCCACTTCGAGATGACCTCGTCCATGAACAGCAGGAGGATGCCTCCCGCCGCGATCTGGGCGAACAGCAGCACCTGGACGCCGAACGAGCCGACGCCGAGGCTCGCCGCCAGCGCCGGGTCCGGTCGGAGGAAGTTCCCGAAGAACACCATCGGGATGCCCGTCAGGAACACCATCGCGATCACCAGCACCTTCTGGAGGCCCTGGTAGATCGCCTGGTCGCGGGGGTCGTTGGTGTCCAGGCCGAGCAGGTTCGCGCCGCCGAGCAGCTGGAGGACGATGCTACCGGTGACGATCGGGCCGATGCCGAGCTGCAGCACCGTTCCCTGTCCGCCGGCGAGCAGACTCCGGAACTGCCCGAACAGGTCGTTGCTGGCGCCCGTGTCCAGCCCCCAGAGGGTGACGTTCGTCAGGAAGAAGTACAGGACGAGCACGCCGAGCGTCCAGTACATCTTCCGGCGGAACGGCACGTGGCCCTCCGGCCGCTGTACCGCGGGCATCCGCGTCAGGACCGGTGCGGCAGCCTCCTTCCATCCCATGGGTTACTCCTCGCTGTCCTCGCTCGCGCGCTCGGAGACGACGGCGTCGCCGCCCTCGCCCTCGATGAGGTCGACGGCGCCCGCGGTGAACGCGTCCGCCGTCACTTCGAGCTGCTCGTGGACCTGTCCACCGCCCAGTACCTTCACGACGTCGGCCTCCCAGCCGTCCTCGGCGACGTCCCGCGCGTCCACGCGGTAGCCGAAGTCCGTCTCCTCGGCGACGCCGTCCGCGACGAGCACCGCGATGTCCTCGTCGAGCGTCTGGACGGACACCTCGCGGACGTCGCGCTCGGTCTTCTCCGGGCGCTTGAAGCCGCTCTTGCCGACGTCCTCGTAGTTGTGTTGTTCGTGTTTCTTGCGGCCCGCGCGCCCGCGCCCGCCTCGGTTGCCGGCGCCGCGGCGGTTCTTGTGGGTGCCGCCGCCGTGCGTGCGGGAACCGCGTTGTCGTCGTTTCTTGCTGGTCATGGTTAGCGCATGTCGGTGAGGAGGCTGTCTATCTCCTCGGTGCTGTGTCTGCCGAGCTGGCCGCCGTCGCCGACGGGCTGCTTGATGCCGTCGTGGCCGCCGCGCGGCGGGTGCAGGCGGAGGACGGGCGCGAGCCCCTCCTCGCGCAGCGTCGTCTCCTCGTCGAGCAGCGCGCCCGCGAGGTCGTCGACGTCGTCGTAGGCCGTGTTCTCGGCGACCCACTCGTCGTCGACGGCCGCCGACCCCTCCGCGGGCTCGGCGCGCGACTCGAGCAGCGTCGCGAGCACGTCCCGGCTCGGCTCGCCGAACGCCACGTAGTCGTTGACCTTCGCGACCATCCCCTCGTACGTTTCGGTCTCGGGGACGAGCGCGCAGTGGTTCACGCTGTGGATGTTCAGCATCGCCAGCGTGTCCGTGACGTCCTCGCTGACGTTGACCTCGCCGCGCAGCTGGACGACCGCCTGCATCACTCGATCACCTCGCGCTGCTCGTGGGCGTGCTGGGGGACGCGGGCCTCCGCGGTCTTCCGGAGCGCGTTGAACGTCGCCTTCGCGAAGTTCACGGTCGTCCGGGTCTTCCCCGAGGAGCGCGTCCACGCGTCCTCGATGCCCGCCAGCTCCAGCACGTGCCGGACCGTCTCGCCGCCCGCGAGGCCGAGGCCGCGCGGCGCGGGGATCAGTTCGACCTCGACGCTCCCGGCCTGCCCGGTCGTCTTCAGGGCGACGGTGTGGGGGCGCCCACAGCCGCACTCCCAGGACCCGCAGCCGCGGGAGACGTCGATGATGTTCAGCTTCGCTACCTCGATCGCCTTCTGGATGGCGCCGCCGACCTGGTCGTCGCGGCCCTCCGCGTAGCCGACGTAGCCGTCGCGGTTGCCGATGACGACCACGCAGCGGAACTTCACGCGGCGGCCGGAGTCGGTCATCCGCTGGACCATGTTGATGTCCAGGACCTCGTCGTCGAGCCCCGGGAGGAGGTTGTCGACGATCTCCGGCTCCTTCAGCGGCAGGCCGCTGTTCAGCGCCGCGTCCATGTCCTCGATCTCGCCGTCCTTGACGAGGCGACCCAGGCGAGTCTTCGGTTGCCAGGTGTCGTCGTAGCTCATTCGTTGTCCTCCGTGATTGCCTCCCTGACCTCGTCGAAGTGGGCGGGAAGCTCGGTCGCGTCGAAGTCGCCGCTGTACAGCGGCTCGTCGAGGGACTCCGCGTACTCCGCGATGTGTTCGCCCCGCGTCCGCGACCAGTCCGCGAGGACCGCGTCGTTGTGCGGCACGTCCAGGCCGGCGTCGATCGCGCCCTCCTGGACGGCGAACACCTTCGAACCGGGAGTCGCCGTGTTGAGGCCGATGTCGAGGACGGCCTCGTCGACGTCAGTCTGTTTCGCTCGCGTCCCCGCCAGCAGCCCCGTCAGGTACGCCGCCGGCAGGTTCCCCGTCGGAGCCTCCCAGCCGTACTCGGCGAGGTCACTGGAGTTCGCGCTCGCGATCGTCTCGTCGCCGCTCGGGCCGGTCACGACCAGCTGCGCCGTGACGTGCTTGTTGCTCTTCCGAGCAACGAGCCGAGGTTTCCCTGACTTCAGGAGGCGCAACCTCTGGTGGTAGTCGGTCCGGGCCTCGCGGCGTCGCCGCATCGGCACGTTGTACCGTGGTCCAGTCGCCATTAGGTGTCACCGTAGTTCTCGTCGATGTAGTTCTTGAGGCGGCGGACGCTGTCGAACTCGCCACCGTTGGCCTTGTTGTAGAGCTCGCGGTACTCCGAGGGCGACAGCTCGCCCTCGTCGCGGAGCTCCCGTAGCGTCCGTCGCTGCGCGCGGATGCGGTCGGCGTACGCGTCCTTCTCGTCGTGACGCGCGCCGGCCTTGCCCTTGCGGTTGCCGGCGCCCTTCTGGTGGCCGTACGACCGCTTCGCGTCGCGCTCGCGTGCGCGACCGCGCGAGTTGCCCTGCGTCTGTTCCGCCTGAATCGCGCCCTCGTCGACGAGCTCGCGGACGTCCTCTCGCGTGATCGCGTCCGCGATCTCGGACTGGGCGTCGGGGTCGAACCAGACGCGGCTCTCGCCGACGTCGAGGACGTCGGCCGCGAGCCGCTTCTGTGCGCTCAGGTCAGTCATTCCTCTGCCTCCACTTCGACTTCCACGTAGGTCGGGTTCAGGACGCGGATGCCCGCCTCCTCGGCCTGCTCCTCGATGCGTTCGCGCTTGCGCGCGCCCACCTTCGAGGCGATGCGGGCGGCCTCCGTGTCCGGGTCGATGCCGTCGAGGTCGTCGACGTTGTGCACGCGGACCTCCTCGAAGCCGCTCGGGTGCTTGCCGCGGACGGCCTCCGGCGTCCGGAAGCCGGCCTCGACTTTGTCGCCTTTGCCCTTCACGCCGCGGCGCTGCTTGGACAGCTGGCCGCGCGGGCGCCGCCACGACTCCGGGGTGCGCTTTTTCTTGTGGTAGTCCTGGCGGTTGAACTGCGGCTTGCCCTCGCGGCGCCGCTTGTCCAACAGCCGCTGCTCGTCGTCGCCGAGGTCCGGGGTCTTCTCCGCGAGGCCGCGCGGACGGAGCTCCGTCTCGACGTCCTCCTCGGCTTCCTCGGCTTCCTCCTCGGGCTCGGCCTCCTCGACCTCGGCCTCCGTCTCGGCCTCGACCTCGAGGCCGCCGACGTCCGCCTTGATGCGGGCCGCCAGCGCGTTCCCGACGCCGTCGACGTCGGCGAGCTCGCCCTGGCTGGCCGCCTGAACGTCCTCGACGGTCTCGTAGCCGGCGTCTCGGAGCGCCTCGGCCTTCGACGGGCCGACGCCCGAGATGTCCTCCAGTTCCGTCGGCGCGTCGGTGTCTTCGTCTGCCATCTATCAGGCACCTCCCTTCGCGGGTTTCTCGACGATGTACACGCCGTCCTGGAACACGCGCGTGTCCTTGTCGGTGACGCGCGTGAGCTGTTCGATGTCGGCCGCCGTCTGGCCGACGTCCTCGATGCTCGGGCCCGAGAGAGTCACTTCCTCGCCGTCCACGGCGACCTCCGTGTCGCCGCGGACCGGCGTGCGCCGGGGTGCCTTCTCGCCGAGGAAGTTCTGGATGACGACCTCGTCGCCCTCGACTTCCACCTGCATCGGGAAGTGAGAGTAGTGCACCTGCAGCCGGTACTCCCAGCCCTCGGTGACGCCGTGGAACATGTTCTCCACGTGGCTCTCGAAGGTCCCGACCGTGGACAGCGTCTTCGCGTCGTCGCTGTCGCTCTCGACGACGACGACGCCGTCCTCGACGGCGACGTCGACGTCCGGGTACCAGAGCCGTCGCGTGACCGAGCCCTCGGGACCGTCGACGGTGAGGTCGAGGTGGTCGACCTCCGCCGTCACGTCGTCCGGAATCTCGATTTCGACTCGTGCCATGGTTAGTATACGTACGCGATGACCTGGCCACCGATGCCCTCCTCGCGGGCGTCGTAGTGGCTCATGATGCCGTGGCTCGTCGTCACGACGAGCGAGCCGTAGTCGCGAGCGGGGAGGTATCGCTTCTCCCACTTCTCGTAGCCGTCCGCACCCACCGAGTACCGGGGGGTGACGGGGCCGCACTCGTTGATGGCACCTTTCAGTTCGACCTCGAACTTGCCGGCCTTGCCGTCGTCGACGAACTCGAAGCCGTCGATGTACCCGCGGTCGTAGAAGACCTCGAGGACGGAGCCGACCATGTTGGAGGCGGGCGCTACCGTGTGGTTGAGGTGGCCGACGCTCTCGGCGTTGTCGATGCCCGAGAGCGCGTTGGCCAGTGGGTCGTTCGCAGTCATTGTTAGCTGTACTTCTTGAAGCCCATCGAGCGGGCGATCTCGCGGAAGCACTGTCGACACAGCCAGATGTCGTACTTGCCGACGAGGCCCTGCTTGCGGCCGCAGCGCCGGCACTCGTGTGTCTGGCCCGTCTCCTCGACTTCCTCCGTCTCGCTCATTCGTTGACCTCCACGTCGAAGTTGGACTCGAGGAACGCGACTGCGTCCTCGACGTCGAGTCGGTGGTTCGACGGGATCTGGCGGGTCGCCTTGTCGCGCTTGGAGACGCGGTAGCCCGGACGCACGAGGTTCACCGTGACGTCCAGCCCGTAGATCCCGACGTTCGGGTCGTACTCCTGGCTCGGGAAGTCCGTGTGCTCCTGGATGCCGAAGCTCACGTTCCCCGTGTCGTCGAACTGGCGCTCGTTCAGGTCGGCGTTCGGGAGCGCGCGCTCGAGGAAGTCGAACGCGTCGTCGCCCCGGAGCGTCACCTTCGCGCCGATCGGGTCGCCCTCGCGGATGCCGAACTCGGGTTCGGTCCGCTTGGCGGTCGTCCGAACGGTCTCCTGGCCGGTGATCTCCTCGAGGATGTCCTCCGCGTTCTGGAGGTCGACGCCGCCCTGGCCGACGCCCATGTGGACGACGACCTTCTCGACGCGCGGCTCGCGCATCTCGTGGAAGTCGGTCTCGGCCTCGCTCATTCGCCATCACCCGGGAGGTCGGCGTCGTCGCCGACGAAGTTCTCGTCGATGACGACGACGTAGTCCTCGACGGTCTCGAAGCCGCCGTCGGCGGTCGTCACGCGGACGGTGTTGTCCGCGCTGCCGGGCTGGACCTCGATCTCCTCGACGCGGCCGACGTCGCCGGCGTGCTGGCCGGCGACCGCCGTGACGAGCGCGCCCTCCTCGTACTCGAAGTGGGCGACGACGTCGCTGGTCTCGTTGTCGACGACGACGGAGTCGTTGCCGCTGTAGACGTCGTCCTCGACGACGAGGTTGCCGCCGTCGTGGAGGTTCAGCTGGGTCCGTCCGCCGGCGACGGTCGTCTTGTCCGTCACCTTGCTGAGCTTGCTGTCCGCCGCGTCCGCGTCGATCGGCGTGAGGCCGAGGCGGCCGCCCTCGTCCGGGAACACCCGGTAGTACTCGTCGCGCTCGGGGAACGCCAGGATGTCGAACATCCCGATCGGGCGGTTCACGTCGCCGACGCTGTCGCCGTTCACGAGCACGCCGTCGGTGTTGACGGCGTACTGCGCTTCGCTGGCGTCGTCGACGTAGCCCAGGACGTCCCGGAGCACGACGACGAGCGGGACCCCGCTCTCGCCGTGCGGACCGGCCCCGGCCTTCGCGGTGAACGTCTCCGTCTTCCGCTCGACGGGCCAGGACTTCGGTACCGAGAGTCGCTTCTGGTGGTTCGTCATTCGTTGTCACCCTCGAGTCGCTCGGCGCGCACGTCGTCTTCGAGGTCGAGGTCGGTGACGCGGAGGTTGCTCGCGTCCAGCGGACGCTGGACCTCCTCGCCGTCCGCCTTCTCGACGGTGACGTCCTCGACGCGCACCGTCTCCGACCGCAGGTCGACGTCGACGACCTCGCCGGACTCGCCGGCGTCGTCGCCGCGCATCACCTCGACGGTGTCGCCGACGTTCACGCGGACGCGGCGCCGACCGTACTCCTCGCGGAGCTCCTCGGACAGCGTCGAGTGCACCTGCTTCTGTCGCTCGTGCAGCGACGCGCGCTCCGAACTGCCTCGCTGTTTGCGTGGTTGTTCGCTCATGGTTCTATACGATCATCGTCGCGGTACTCGCGATGGTACCGTACCGTTCCGCCACCTCGCGCGAGATCGGGCCCTTGATCTCGGTCCCGCGAGGCTCGCCGAGGTCGTCGATGACGACCGCGGCGTTGTCCTCGAACTTCACGCGCGTGCCGTCCGGCCGACGGATGGGCTTGCGCTGCCGGACGATGACTGCCTCCAGTACCTGGCGGCGCATCTCCGGGGTGCCCTTCGTCACCGAGACGGTGACGGTGTCGCCCAGCCCGGCTTTCGGGTGGCGGTTCTTCGTTCCCTGGTAGCCCTGCACGCTCGTGATCTTGAGTTCGCGTGCGCCCGTGTTGTCCGCACACGTGATCAGCGAACCCTTCTCGAGTCCCTGCGTGACGTCGGCCTTGATGGCTTCCATCAGGCGTCACCTCCCTCGGTGACTTCGACGACCACGTGGGACTTCGTCTTCGAGAGCGGTCGGGTCTCTGCGATGCTGACCGTGTCGCCGACGCTGATGTCGAAGCACTCCGGCGCGTGCGCCGGTACTCGGGACCGGCGTTTCATGTACCGGTCGTACTTCGGCACGAACACGTCGTACTCGCGCTCGACGACGACGGTCTTCTCCATGTCTGTGGAGGCCACTTCGCCCTCGAGAACCTGTCCGCGCACGGAGAGTCCCCCGTGGAACGGACAGTTCTCGTCAGAGCACGTGTCCTCCGGTTCTGTTACGTTCAGTCCTATCGCCATTTCGAATCAACTCCGTTCTCGGAGCGAGTTGCGGGTCGTGAGAGCAACGCGACCCCATCCACCGTAACGTAGGCCACGCCCTCGCCAGTGGTTTGGCCGGAGCCACCTGCAGGTTCGGACGCGGTCCCGGACGTCTTCGCGACGTCCGCAGCTTCATCTGTGAGTCGGAACTCGAATGTCGTCCCCCGCTTGGGGACCTGCGTGACGCCCGAATCGCGCTCCGCGCGCTCGCGGCCGTCGCCGCTCGCGTCCGGGGCGCCGTCCGCCCCGCTGTCGACGACGAGCGTCCGCATCGTCTCGCGGACGACCTCGCCCTCGATGCCGACCCGCGACGGGTCGGTCGACTCGACGACCCGCACGTGCAGGCCGACGAGTTCGTGTCGCGGCAGCGTCTCGGGCGTCACGGTCATCATTCGCTCTCTGTCTCCGCGTCGTCGAGGTCGCCTTCCTCGCGCTGGATCGTCTTGATCCGCGCGACGGTGCGACGCAGTTCGCCGATGCGGCCGGGGTTGTCCGGCGCGCCACCGGCGGCCTTCACGGCCTTCGCGTTCAGCAGCTCGGTCTCGATGTCCTCGAGTTCCG
This sequence comes from Halobacterium yunchengense, assembly GCF_037031165.1. Lineage (NCBI taxonomy): Archaea > Methanobacteriati > Methanobacteriota > Halobacteria > Halobacteriales > Halobacteriaceae > Halobacterium > Halobacterium yunchengense. Next base: position 607,635 of record NZ_JAYEZL010000002.1, read on the forward strand.
CCTCGCGCTCTGCCGGGGTCATGTCCCGGATCTCCTCGGTGTGCAGGATCGCCATTACTGCTCACCCTCCTCGTCGGACTCGTCGTCGGAATCCTCGTCGGACTCGTCGTCGGAATCCTCGTCGGACTCGCTTTCGGTCTCCATCTCCTCGAGGAGCGCCTCGGCGGTCTCCTCGGTCTCCTCGTCGAGGTCGTCGAACTCCTCGTCGACGGGTTCGCCCTCGACTTCCTCCGCGAGCTCGTCGAGCTCTTCCTCGACGTCGCCGTCGGCGTCCGGCGGCGACGTCTCGGCGGCGCCCTCCTCGCTCTCGACGACTTCCTCGACGATCTCCTCGGCCGCGAGGTCGCCGTCCGCCTCGGTCGTGGCGGCCTCGTCGGCCGGCTCGCCCTCGGGGCCGCCGGCCTCCTCGGCGTCGCCCTCGCCCTCGAGGAGCTCCTCGAGGTCCTCGGCGTCCTCCTCGTCGACGACCAGGTCCTCGATGTCCGCTTCCTCGTGGATCTCGAAGTCGTCGGGGAGCTTCGCGTCCGGCGGGATGATCTTCACGCTGACGCCGATGGTGCCGAGCTTCATCACGGCGACGCCCTTCCCGTGGTCGACGATCTCCTCGGCGGGCTCGCCGTTGTGCTTGATGTAGCCGCGGTTGAACTTCTCGACGCGGCCGCGGTTGCCCGTGACCTTCCCGCTCAGCACGATCTCCGCGCCGAGCGCGCCCGCCTCCATGATGCGGTCGATGGTCGTGTGGCCGGCCTTCCGGAAGTACCAGCCGCGCTCGAGCGCGTTCGCGAGGCGGTCCGCGACGATCTGGGCGTTCAGGTCGGGCTCGTCGACCTCCTGGACGTCGATCTGCGGGTCCTCGAGGTCGAAGCGCTCCTCGAGCTCGCTCGTGATCTTCCGGATGTTCTTCCCGCCCTTGCCGATGACCATCCCGGGCTTCTCGGCCTTCAGGACGATCTGCATGCCCATCGGCGTCGGCGCGAGCTCCATGCCGCCGTAGCCGGCCCGCGCCAGCTCGTCGGCGAAGAACTCGTCGATCTGGGAGCGCTGGATGCCCTGCTCGATGAACTCCATCTCGTCGGCCATCAGGCGCTCACCTCCTCGCTGTCGGGCTCGGCGACGACGACTTCGACGTCACAGAGCGTCGTGTTCCAGGGGTCGGCTTTCCCCATCGCGCGCGGCTTCCGGCCGACGCTCTCGTCGACCTTGTGCGGCGCGACGTGCTCGATGACCATCTCGTCGCTGTCGAAGCCCTGCTGCTCGGCGTTGTTCGCGACGTTCTCGAGGAGCTTCAGGAAGTCCTTCGAGGCCTTCTCCGGGTACCGTCCGGCGTCCCAGCCCTCGATGTCGCTGCGGTGGCCGACGCCGCTGTTGTGCTGCTTGAACGGCACCGACTGCTCCTCGTCGACGACCGCGTCGAGGTACTCGCGCGCCTCGGCGACCGTCTTGCCCTTGAGCTGTCGGGCGATGGCTTTGCTGTGCTTCAGGCTGATGGGCCGCTCCCGGAGCATCGCCTTCGCGGTCGAGTCCGGGTCGGTGTCCACGCTGTAGCTGATTCCCATGGTTATTTGAGCGGCACGAACTTCGAGGAGCGGGTCGCGCCGATGCCCGCCTGCCCGTGTTCGACCGACGTCCGGGTGAGCTGGAACTCGCCGAGGTAGTGCCCGATCATCTCGGGTTCGACCTCGACGCGCTCGAACTCGTGGCCGTCGTAGACCGCGAACGTCAGCCCGACGAACTCCGGCAGCACCGGCATGTCGCGCAGGTGCGTCCGGATGGGGTCGTTGGCCGTCTCCTCGGGCTCAGATTCGCGGGCCTCCTCGAGCACCTTCAGGTGTTCGTCGGACAGCCCACGGGTGATGGTTCGCCGCTGTCGAGCGGGAAGCAGTTCCGCGACGTCCTCCAGGCTCATGTCCTGCAGCTCGTCGAGGTCGTGACCGCGGTAGGTGAACTCACCCTCGCGGCCGGTTCGGTATTCACTACTCATGGGTTACTTCTCCCCTCCGCGACCGGTGCGCTTCGAGGCGATGTCGCCGACCTTCCGGCCCGGCGGCGCGTTCCGCGAGACGCTCTTCGGCCGACCGGGGTGCTGGCGGCCGCCGCCACCGAACGGGTGGTCGACGGCGTTCATCGCGACGCCGCGGACCTTCGGCCACTTGCCGCCGCGGCTCTTCATCTTGTGGTACTTCGCGCCCGCCTTCACGAACGGCTTGTCCGTGCGGCCGCCGCCCGCGACCACGCCGATGGTCGCCCGGCAGTCCGGGCTCAGGCGCTTGATCTCGCCGCTGGGTAGCTGGACGACCGCGGCGTCGCGCTCGTGCGTGATGAGGTCGGCGTTCACGCCGCTCGCCCGAGCGAACTTGCCGCCGTCGCCGGGCTGGCGTTCGACGTTGCAGACCGGGACGCCCTCCGGGATCTCCGCGAGCGGGAGCGTGTTGCCCTCCTCGATGGACGCGGAGATGCCGACTTCGATGGTGTCGCCGACCGCGACGCCCTCGCTGGCGAGCACGAGGCGCTGGTCGCCGTCCTCGAACTCGACGTTCGCGACGGGCGCGCTGCGGGCGGGGTCGTGTTCGATGTCCACGACCTCGCCGGCGAGCACGTCGGCGTCCTCGGTCTTGCGGTGCGACAGCTCTGCCTTGTACCGGTGGGACGGCGCGCGGAACGTCGACGAGCCGCGGCCGCGCCGTTGGCCCTGGATTCTGCGTCCCATGATCAGAACACCCCGATGCGGGAGGCGACGTCCTGTGCGTCGTCGTCCGCGGACAGTTCCACGGTCGCCTTCTTCTCGCCCTCCGGGGTCACCTGCGTGTTCACGTTCACGACGGTCACGTCGTACTGCCGTTCGATGGCGTCCCGGACCTCGGGCTTCGCGGCGTCGAGGTCGACGACGAACTGGAGCTTGTTCTCGAAGTCCATCTTGTCCATCGCCTTCTCCGTGACCAGCGGGTAGTCGATGATGCCCGTCATCGCTGGCCCACCTCCTCGACGGCGCTCTCGGTCCAGACCGTCAGGCGGCCCGGCTCCGCGCCGGGCGCGAGGTCCTCGGCGTTCACCTCCCGGCCGGTCGCCACGTCGACGCCGGCGAGGTTCCGCGCCGCCTTCGACGGCCCGGTCTCGCTGGACGTCACGAAGAGGATGGACGTCGGCTCGCGGTACTTCCGGCCGCGGAGCTTCCCCTGGCCGGCGCGGACGGACCGCCCGTCGTCGGCGCGCTCGACGTCCGCGTGGACGCCGACCGCCTCGAGGAAGTCGACGACCTCCTTCGTCTTCGCGAGGTCCTCGAAGTCGTCGCTGACGACCAGCGGGAGCTCGACGTCGTCGTCGAAGTCGTGGCCGCGCTCGGCGACCAGGTCGCTGTCCGTCGTCGCCGCGACGGCGCTCCGGACGGCGGCCTTCCGCTCCTTGTCGTTGACGTCGAGGCCGTGGTCTTTCTCGGCTTTCGGCGGGTGCGCCTTCCGGCCGCCGACGGTCTGCGGGACGCGCGCGCCACGGCCGTTCGTCCTCGGGACGTGAGCCATGCCGCGTCCGCTCCCGTGGGACTCGGCGGAAGTGCGCAGGCCCGCGTACTCGTCGGCGCCGTACTCCTGTGTTCGGTTTGCCTGCGCGGCGAGCACGGCTCGCTTCACGAGGTCCGGCCGGACGGGTTCGTCGAAGACGTCCGGCAGGTCCAGCGAGCCCGCGTCGTCGCCGTTCAGGTCGCGTACAGTTGCCTGCATGGTTAGCCTTGGTTGGATGCGGTGCTCACGTAGCGCACCTCGGGGTCGAGGCGCGGCGATTCGTTCGGCCGGACGGCCGGACGGAACCGCACGAGGCGCTGTTCGGGACCGGGCACCGAGCCCTTCACGAGCGCGTACGGGCCGTCGACTTCGCCGTAGTTCGGGAAGCCGCCGGCGGCGTTCACGTCGTCGCCGTCACCGATGTCGATGAGGCGCTTGTTCAGTTCGGTGCGCTGGTGGTAGCCGGTCTGGCCCAGCTGGGGAACCGTCGAGCGGACCCGGGACGGGTTCCACGGGCCGAGGTTCCCGATGCGGCGCCGCCAGCCCTGGCGGGCGTGCTTGCCTTTCCGCTTCTGCACGCCCCAGCGCTTGACGGGGCCCTGGGTGCCCTTGCCCTTCGTCACGCCGGCGACGTCCGTGAACTCGCCGGCGCGGAACACGTCGCCGAACTCGTGGACGCCGCCGTCCTCGAGCAGTTCGGTCGCGAAGTCGACGCGGTCCCGGACGGAGCCGCCGCCGACCCGCGTCTCCATGACGTCGGGCTGTTTCTTCGGCACGCTCTTGACGTCGCCGGGGACCGTGTGCGTGATGACGCGCACGTCCGCGACGTCCTCGGTTTCGAGCGCTTCGGTCAGTGCGTCAGTGTCTCCACCGTCCTCGGGGACGGAGAGCGCGCGGTCGAGTTCCTCGTGGGTGTCGTCGGCCCAGACGTCCGTCAGCGGCTTCGCGCCGTACGGCGTGTCCTCGTAGAGGCGAACTGCGGCCGCCCGCATGGGCGGCGTCTCCACGACGGTGACGGGCACGGTCGTCTCCATGCCCTCCGTCGGTGCGTTCGCCTTGTCGTCGACGAGGACGACGTGGGTCATGCCGGCCTTGTAGCCGGCGAAGCCCTGCAGGCCGACCTGGCCGTCGTCTTCGGGCCACGAGTTGAAGCGCGGTACTTCACTCTCCGCGCGCTTGCGGGGACTGAACCCCATCGAGCCTTTTCGTGGTCGGTTTGGCTGTGGCATCGTATCACTCCGTGAGCGTCAGGCAGCCGAGTGAGGCGAACATCGCTTCTTCGGTTCGCACGACCTCGCTGCCCTGATTGGGGATGGTGTTGAGCCAGGCGTCGAATCGCGCGGGTGCGTCGGCGTCGGAGTCGGCGACCGCCTCGCTGACCTCGTCCTCGGACAGCCCGAGCATGGGCGGGAGCCCACGTTCGGGGGCGCCGAAGGCGACGGTCAGTCCGTCCCGGGCGGTGCGTTCGACGTACCCCCCGAGGGAAGCCGCGGTGAGCGGCTCCCCGTGCCGGGAGGTGGCGATGCGAACGCCCGCGTCGGGGCGGTCGAGCGCGTCACCGAGGGCCGTGCGTTCGACCGAGAACCCCGGGAGGGGTTCGTCGACCAGCTTCGCACGGACCGGTCGTCGCGAAGAGACCCTGATGGTCACGCGTTCCCCCTCCTCGACCTCCACGTCGGGAGGCGTCTGGAGGGAGATTGGGTGTTGCAAGCCGCAATTGACCCGTACGCGCCCTTCAGATCCGACCTGGGTCACGATTCCCTGTCGTAACGACCCAGACCCGCTCGAGTCTGAGCCGGTCCATGACGAGAGACGGAGCGGCGGCAGGACACCGGCGTACTCCAGTTCGTCGCGCCGCCCGAAGGCCTCCTTTCGGAGGTAGGGTGGCGTCGCGGCGTACCGCAACACCGTTTCGACGAACCCGCCGCCCCAGCGCCGTTCGCCGTCCGGGTCCGGGAAGACCGCGAGGCGGTCCACGTCGAAGACGGCCGCCGCGCGTGCGACGTATCCGAGCTTCCGCGTGGCCTCGCGTTTGTCTTCGGCTTCCCGGACGAGGGACGACGGCACGAGTACGCTGAGTGTCATGCCGTGTCGCGTCCGTGTCTCGTCACGAGACTGTAGGTTAGGTACCGAGCCCTCGCCTAAAAGGGTGGCGTTTCGATTCCGGCCGTGTGACGGCGTTACACTCCACCTACGCGCCGAATAGCGTGCGATTGCCTGTCACTCCGCGTTCCCGGGTCGGGGCTGTGGTGTCTCCGGTCGCGGCTGTCCCGCGTTCCCACTGCCGTTCGCAAAGAACGGATTTATATACGACCGTGCCGTTCGTCCGAATGCGAACGAAGGCAGGCGCGCTGGTAGTGTAGTGGTATCACGTGACCTTGCCATGGTCACAACCTGGGTTCAAATCCCAGCCAGCGCACTTCTACTGCAACCACGACCCCGAGAGACCACTGTGTCGCTCGCGGCACGCTCGGGCCGTGGCTACGCGTCGTCCACGGACTCGTCCTGCTGCTGTCCGGACGCGTCCTGTCCCCGTTCGGACTCCGAGAGGACGACGCGTTCGATTCGCGCGTCCTCGACGGCGTCGACGCGGAGGACGTATCCGTCGCGTTCGACCTCGTCGCCCACCTCGGGTTCGCGGCCGAGGCGACTGAAGACGAAGCCACCGACGGTCTCGACCTGGTCGCCCTCGAACTCGGTGCCGAGGCGGTCGTTCACCTCCCGGAGCGGGACGCCGCCGTCCGCGACGTGCGTGCCGTCGTCCCGCGTCTCGATCGTGGGCGCACGCGGCGGCGCGTCGAACTCGTCGCGGATGTCGCCGACGATCTCCTCGAGGACGTCCTCGATGGTGACGATGCCCTCGAAGACGCCCCACTCGTCGATGACGACCGCGATCTGACCGCTGCCGTGCGCCTGGAACTCCGCGAGAATCTCGTCGAGGCGGCGCGTCTCCGGCACGACGACGACGTCGCGAGCGAGATCGCGTGCGGTCGTCGGCTCCTCGCCGTCCGTGGCGGTTTCACTGGCCTGGAGGACGTCTTTCGCGTGCACGAACCCGACGGGCTGTTCGCCGTCGTCGTCGAGGACGACGTAGCGCGTGTAGGCGCCGTTCGCGACGACGGACCGGAGGTCCGGGAGGGGCGTCGACGCGGCGACGGTCGCCACGTCCGGACGCGGCACCATGACCTCGCGCACGAGCGTGTCACCGAGCTCGAAGACGCTCTCGATCATCTCCACCTCGTCGAGGTCGATGCGGCCGGACTCCTCGGCGCGGCTGAGGATCATCAGGATCTCCTCCTCGGAGTGCGTCTCCCCGCCCTCCGCCGCGGGAGAGACGCCGACGAGGCCGGTGAAGTAGTTCGCGGTGCCGTTGAAGACGACGATGCCGGGCATGAAGACGTAGTAGAAGAACTTCATCAGGGGCGCGACGAGGAACGCCACGCGTTCGGCCTCCTGGATGGCGAGCGTCTTCGGCGCGAGCTCGCCGAACACGACGTGGAGGAACGTGATGAAGCCGAACCCGAGCGCGAACGCGACGAGGTGGACCGCGCTCGGGGGCAGCACCTCGCCGAGCACCGGTTCGATGAGGGCGGCGACGGCGGGCTCGCCGATCCACCCGAGGCCGAGCGAGGACAGCGTGATGCCGAGCTGGCTCACGGCGAGGTACCCGTCCAGGTTCTCGATGGCGTCGCGGACGAGGCCGGCGCCGGGCTTCCCGCGGTCGACGAGCGCGTTCACGCGCGTCGGCCGGAGTTTCACGAACGCGAACTCGGCGGCGACGAACACGCCGTTCATGACGACGAGGAAGACGGCGAGGAGCAGCCCGCCGACGGAGAGTAACGTTACCATACGTCCGCATCGTCGGTGAGGGTCTTGTAAGGGGGGTTTCGCCGCCGTGTCGGTGCTCCGTCCGGTCGCGAACGCGCGGCGCACCTGGCCCGGGCGGACGCGACGCCGGTGCGCGGGCGCTCACGACGCGGCCGCCTCGCTCAGCCGCGACTGCGGAGCGTGCTGTAGGCGGCGACGCCGACGGCGACCAGCGCGAGTCCGAACGCCGCCGGGTCGGTCGAGCCGTCGCCGAACCGCCAGCCCAACACCGCGTACCCCACGAGCGCGACGGCGAAGAACAGGAGGCCGACGCGCTGGAGGCGGCCGCTGCGACCTGGCATGAGCGGGCGTACGGGCGCCTGGCACTTGAACGGTGCCGGTCGTTCGCACGCGCCGCGAGGCGAGCCGCCGGTTGTATCACTTTTCATACTTTAATTCTGTTCACCTGCCCGGATCCGGCCGGAGCGGAGAACCGCCGAGGGGGACTCGAACGCGCCCGCTCGCCGAGGGATGTGAGAATGTGAACCACTCTCTCGGTGGATATATGTCTGATTAGAATAACAGTACCGTGTCCTCCGATGAGCCGCCTCTCGAAGTCCCAGGTCATCCGGCGGTACTACCTCTACCGGGCGACCGCACGACCGAACTTCCACTACCCCGTCTACACGCTGTTCCTGCTGTTCAACGGCCTCTCGCTCCCCCAGATCGGCCTCATCGCCACTATCCAGTCCGTCGTCGTCGTGACCGGCGAGATCCCGACTGGCTACGTCGGCGACCGTATCGGGCGCCGGAACAGCCTCGCAGTCGGCGGGTTCCTCATGCTCGTCTCGAACGCCAGCTACCTCGTCGCCACCGACTTCGTCGGCTTCACGTTCACGTTCGTGATGCTGTCGTTCGGCGGCACGTTCCTCTCCGGCAGCGGCAGCGCGTGGCTCTACGACACCCTCAAAGAACACGACGACGAGGACGAGTTCACGTACGTCTCCGGCCGGTCGCGCGCGCTCTCCCGCTGGGTGCAGGTCGTCACCATCCCCGTCGGCGGGGTCCTCTACTCCCTCGACCGGTTCTACCCGTTCTACGCGGGCGTCCTCGCGGCGACGCTGAGCCTGGTGTTCGTCCTCCGGCTGCCGAAGAACCGGATGTACGACGACGACTACGAGGCCGACGCCGACGAGGACGACGACCGCCTCACCATCGTCGACGCGCTCCCCATCATCCGCGACCAGCTGCGCGCGCCCGACCTCCGGTGGTTCGTCGTCTACATCGCGCTGTTCAGCGGCGCCATCATGACCATGGACATGTGGATCCAGCCCATCGCCCAGGAGGCGCTCCGGGAGTCCTTCGGGCCGACCCTGGAGTCCTGGGGCCTGACCGAGGGCGTCATCCTCGGGCTGCTGTACTCGTCGTTCACGCTCGTCAGCGCGGTCACCAGCGACTACGCCAGCGACGTCGAGGACGCCTTCGGCGTCCGCAAGGCGATGATGCTCGTGCCGGCGGCCATCGCCGTCTCGTACCTCCTCGCGGGGATGGTGGCCGTGCTGGCGTTCCCGATGTTCTTCGTGATGAAGGGCGGCGGCGCGCTCACCGGCCCCATCCAGAACCGCTACATCAACGACCAGGTGCAGTCCGTCGGCCGCGCGACGCTGCTGTCCTCGGTCGCGATGCTGCGCAGCGTCGCCGGCATCCCGTTCCGCGTGGGCAGCGGCGTCCTCGCCGGGATGTTCGGGTCCATCAGGGCGGTCGCCATCCTCGGCGGCATCTTCCTCGTCGGCGCCGCGCTCCTGTGGCTGTTCCGACCGCCTATCAGCGAGGACTACGAGGCCTCCCGGGCGGCGACGGCCGCGGACGCCGACGCGACCGCCGAGGACTAAGTACCGAGCGCCCCCAGTTCCTGGTATGACAGTCATCGCGCTGCTCAGCGTCGCGCCCGTCACCGAGGACAGCATGGCGGCGGACGTCGCGGACGCCGTCGCGGCGCTCGAGGACTTCGACGTCAGCTACGAGACCAACCCCATGGGCACCGTGATCGAGGCCGAGGACGTCGACACGCTGCTCGCGGCGGTCGCCGCCGCGCACAAGGCCGTCGACGCCGACCGCGTGAGCACGTTCCTGAAAGTCGACGACAAGCGCACCGACGACCGGCCCGCCACCGAGAAGGTCGACGCCGTCGAGCGCGAACTCGGCCGGCCGGCGCGCTCGGACCGCGAGTAGGCACCGCTGGCGCGTCGTGGCCGTCACCGCTGGCGCGTCGTGGCCGTCGTCGTCGCGGCGTCCCGGACGACGTGCACGGTCCCTCGACTCGTCACTCGCACGCGGCAGGCGGCGTACGTGAAGCGGACGGTGGCGTTCGGCGCGTCCGCGAGCAGGTCGTCGAGGCTGTCCGGGTCGATGCGGTGCGCGAGCGGCGGCAGCGTCACCGGGTCGACGTCGAGGGCGGCCGCGACGGCGGCCACCACCTCGGCGGCCGCGCGCCCGTCGCCGGTCCGCTCCCACTCCCGGGCGACGGTGTCCTCGCGCCGCGCCGCGTCGTGGTCCACCTGACCTGGTGGGTCGTCGTCCGACGTGTCCTCCATCGCCGTCCTCACGCGTGTCGCGTGTGCTTCGACGCCGGCGTCCGGGACGCGTCGGCGCGCCCCGCGTCGATGGCAGCACTGACGCCGCTCGCGTCCACGTCCACGAGGCCGACGCGCCGGAGCTTCGGCACGACGACGTGGTGTGCGGCCGTGACGCCGTCGCGCTCGCTGCGGACGTCGTCGGCGGCGGCCAGCGCCGCGCCGAGCTCGTCGACGGTCCGCGGGCCGTCGTCGAGCTCCCGGAGCACGACGCGGCAGTCGCGGTTCGACAGCACTGCGAGCAGGTCGTCCGGGTTCACTCCCATACCCTCACTGCGGACGGACGGGAAAAGCGTGTTCTGGCGGATTCCCCGAAAGCCGGCCGGCGCGGTCACCTCACGGCAGGCGGCCCTCGGCGGCGGGACTGAGGCGGGCGACCACGCTGCCGCCGTCGCGCTCCCGGTCGAGCACGCCGGCGTCGTCCAGCCGGTCCAGGTGCTCGGAGACGGTGCTGGGCGCGCGGTCGAGGGCGGCCGCGACGGCGTTCACGGTCGCGGGGTCCGTGCGGTCGACGGCCGCCAGTACGGCGCGCGTCGTCGGGTCCACGGCGGCCGCGTCGGCGGCGCGGTCGGCGTCGCGGTCCGACGGGAACAGCCGCTTCTTCCCGAGGACGTGCTCGCTGTCCACGACGCCGTCGCGCTCCAGCACGCGCACGTGGTACCGCGCGGTCGACGTCTCCAGGCCGGCGTCCTCGGCGGCCCGCGCGAAGTGGACGCCCGGCAGCGACCGCACGACGTCGTAGATGGCGGCGCGAGCCTCGCTGTCGAACTCGCGGTCCCGCGACGGCCTGACGGACTGGCTCGCGGTCGTCTCCCCGGCCGGTGCGGCCGCGACCAGGGCGGCTCCCGCGTCCCCGCGGTCGGGCTGGGCGGACGCGGCGGCCGGGCCGGTCGCGGCGAGTGCCGCTGCGAACACGAGCACGAGCGCGGCGCAGACGGCGAGGCGGTCGCGGCGCATGGCGGAACCGTCTGTGCGCTGCAGGCACTTCAGTCGCTCGGCACCTGACAGCGGTAGGACGAGATTACCGGCGGGACGCGTCGGGACGCCGACACGGCCGGACTGAGAAACCTCTTGTGTGGGGGCGCCGAACCCGGCGCCATGGACAGTCTCAACCGGATGGCGCTTGAGCTCGCCGACGAGGCCCTCGAGTTCACCGAGGAGCTCGACGTCGGCGCGTTCGAGCTCGACAACGGCGCGACGGTCATCGACTTCGGCGTCCAGCACCGCGGCGGCCTCGAAGCCGGGCTGTTGCTCGCCGAACTCCAGACCGCGGGGCTGGCGACCCTGCAGACGCGCGTCGACGTCGTGGCGGGCGCGGCGTTCCCGTACGTCGAACTGGCCTGCGACCGCCCCGCAGTCGCGCTGCTCGGCGCGCAGAAGGCCGGCTGGGAGCTCTCCACGGCCGACTACGAGGGGCTCGGGAGCGGGCCGGCGCGCGCCCTCGTGGCGCGCGAGGGCGAGTACGAGGCCATCGACTACGTGGACGCCTTCGAGTTCGCGGTGCTCGCCCTGGAGAGCGACGCGCTCCCGACCGCGTCCGCGGCCGAACAGGTCGCGGAGCTCGCGGACGTGAACCCGGAGAGCGTGTTCCTGGCGGCGTACCGCACCGCGAGCGTCGCGGGCGGCGTCACCGCGGCGGCGCGGGCCGCCGAGCTCGCGGTCTTCCGCCTGTACGAGCTCGGCTACGACCCCACGGACGTCCTCACCGCGACGGGGAGCGCGCCCGTCGCGCCCGTCCCGGGCGACGAGGAGGCCGCTATCGCCCGGACGAACGACGCGCTCGCGTACGGCGGCCGCGTCCACCTCACCGTCGCCGAGGACTTCGACGAGTTCGACGCCGTGCCGTCCTCGGCGGCCGAGCGCTACGGGCGGCCGTTCGCGGACGTCTTCGACGACCACGACTGGGACGCCGGCGCCGTCGACGAGGGCGTGTTCGGTCCCGCCCAGGTCACCGTCGACGTCGAGGGCGGGCCGACGTACGCGCTCGGCGGCGTCCGCGAGGACCTGCTCGCCGAGGGGTTCGGCGTCGCCTGACACGGACGCGGCCGTCGGGCGCCGGACGCGGCGACGGCGGCGGGAACGCGTCGTTTTATCTTCGCCGAGCCACACGAGAGAGGCATGAACGCCCTGTCGGGTCGGTCGGTCGCCGTGGTCGGCGCTGGCTTCGGCGGCCTGTCGACGGCCTGCTACCTCGCGGACGCGGGCGCCGACGTCACCGTCGTCGAGAAGAACGAGCAGGTCGGCGGGCGAGCGAGCGTCCTCGAGCGCGACGGGTTCACCTTCGACATGGGGCCGTCGTGGTACCTGATGCCGGACGTCTTCGAGCGGTTCTTCGCGGACTTCGGGCGCGAGCCGACGGACTACTACGGGCTGACGCACCTCGACCCCCACTACCGCATCTTCTTCAAGGACAACGCCGGCCGCCGCCCCGGCCGCGCGCCGCCCGGCCTCGACGTGAACGCTGACGGCGACGTCCTCGACGTGACGCCCGACCGCGAGCAGGTCAAGGCCGTCTTCGACGCCTACGAGCCGGGCGCCGGCGACCGCCTCGACGACTACCTCGCGCAGGCGCGGGAGAACTACGAGGTGGGCATGGAGCACTTCGTCTACGAGGACCGGCCGCGCGTCCGGGACTGGCTCGACCCCGACCTCGCGCAGTACGCCCGGGGTCTGACGCTGCTCGGGTCGATGCAGGACCACGTCGAGAAGTACTTCGACCACCCGAAGCTCCAGCAGGTGATGCAGTACACGCTGGTGTTCCTCGGCGGGTCGCCGACGACGACGCCCGCGCTGTACAACCTCATGAGCCACGTCGACTTCAACCTCGGCGTCTACTACCCCGAGGGCGGCATGTCCGGCGTGGCCCGCGGCGTCGCCGACCTCGCCGAGGAGCTCGGCGTGCGGTTCCTCACCGACCACCCGGTGACGAGGATTCACGGCTACCGCGGCGGCTTCAAGGTCGAGACCGACGGCGCCCACGACGTCTTCGCCGACGAGGTGGTCTCGGACGCCGACTACGCCCACACCGAACAGGAGCTCCTGCCGCCGGAGAAACGCCAGTACGACGCCGACTACTGGGCGTCCCGGACGTACGCGCCGTCGGCGTTCCTGCTGTACCTGGGCGTCGAGGGCGACGTCGACCCGCTGGCCCACCACACGCTCGTGCTGCCCAGCGACTGGCAGGCGCACTTCGACCAGATCTTCGAGGACCCCGAGTGGCCCGAGGAACCCGCCTACTACCTCTGTGTCGCCTCCGAGACGGACGACTCGGTGGCGCCGGACGGCCACAGCAACCTCTTCGCGCTCGTCCCGGTCGCGCCCGGCCTCGACGACACCGACGAGGTGCGCGAGGCGTACCGCGACCTCGTCCTCGAGGACGTCGCCGAACACACGGGCGTCGACCTCCGCGACCGCATCGTCGTCGAGGAGCGCTTCTCAGTCTCGGAGTTCGCCGAGCGGTACAACAGCTACCGCGGCACCGCGCTCGGGCTCGCGCACACGCTCCGCCAGACGTCGCTGTTCCGGCCGCCGCACCGCTCGACGGCCCTCGACGGCCTCTACTTCACGGGCGCGTACACCACGCCCGGCATCGGGGTGCCGATGTGCCTCATCGGCGGCGAACTCACCGCCGACTACGTCCTCGAAGACGCCGCGTAGGATGCTCCGGTACCTCCTCGTGCTGTCCCGGCCGCGGTTCTGGCTGTACCTCGCCGGCCCCGTCCTCGTCGGCGTCGCGTACGCCGCCGACTCCCTGCCGGACCTGTTCTCGCCGCCGGCGCTCGCGCTGTTCGCGTACTTCCTCGTGCCAGCGAACGTCTTCCTGTACGGCGTCAACGACGCCTTCGACCGCGAGATCGACGAGGCGAACCCCAAGAAGGACCAGAAGGAGGCGCGCTACCGCGGCGGCGCCGCCGTGCACGCGGTCGTCGCCGCCTCGGGAGTCCTCCTCGTCCCGGTGGCCGCCGCGGCGCCCCGGGTCGCCGTCCCCTGGCTGGCGGCGTGGGCGCTGCTCGCGGTGGAGTACAGCGCGCCGCCGCTGCGCTTCAAGACCACGCCGCTGCTGGACTCCGTCTCGAACGGCCTGTACGTCCTCCCGGGCGCCGCCGCGTACGCCGCCGTCGCCGGGCGGCACCCGCCGCTCCTGGCGGTCGCCGGCGGCTGGCTGTGGGCGATGGGCATGCACACGTTCTCCGCCATCCCGGACATCGAACCCGACCGCGAGGCCGGCGTCACCACCACCGCGACCGCGCTCGGCGAACGCCGCACGTACGCGTACTGCGCGGCGTGCTGGCTCGCCGCCGCCGCCGCGTTCGGGCTCGTCGACTGGCGGCTCGGCACCGTCCTGCTCGCGTACCCGCTCCTGGTCGCCGGCATCGTCCGGTCGGACGTCGACGTCGACCGCGCGTACTGGTGGTACCCCGCCGTGAACACCGCCGTCGGCGCGCTCATCACGCTCGGCGGCCTCTGGAGGCTCACCAATGGGTGACGCCGAACCAGGCTCGGAGTCCGCGGCCGCGCTCGGCGGCGAGTGGACGCGAGCGCGCGTCGAACGCCGCCTCGACGACCTCGTCGCCGGCCACCGCTTCGAGATCGCCGTGGTGTTCCCGGTCGTCGGCGCCGCCCTCCTGCTCGCGTCCGCGTGGGGGTGGCTGCCCGACCCGCTCGCGTTCAACCCCTACCTCGTGCTCGCGGGCGTCACCGTCATGCGGCTGCCGCTGGTCGCCGGCCTCCTCCCCCTCGCGGACCGCCGCGCCGCGGTCGCGGTGCTCGCGCTCGCCGCGTACGCGTACGGCGTCGAACTCGTCGGCGTCCACACCGGCTGGCCGTACGGCGAGTTCGCGTACCTCGTCGACCTCGGTCCGATGCTCGCCGGCGCCGTCCCCCTGGGCCTGCCCGTGTTCTTCCTGCCGCTGGTCGTCAACAGCTACCTGCTCGTGCTGCTGGTCGGCGGCCCCCTCGCCCGCCGCGCGGCCGTCCGCGTCCCGCTCGTCGCCGCCGTCGTCGTCTGGATGGACGTCGTCATCGACCCCGGAGCGGTCGCGCTCGGCTTCTGGGCGTACGAGGCCGGCGGCGCCTACCACGGCGTCCCGCTGTCGAACTACCTCGGCTGGGTGCTCTCGGCGACCGTCTCCGTCGCCGTCCTCGACTGGGGGTTCGACGCCGCCGACCTCCGCGAGCGACTCGCGGACTGCCCGTTCATGCTCGACGACCTCGTGAGCTTCGTCATCCTCTGGGGGGCCGTCAACGCCGCGTTCGGGCAGGTCGCGCCCGTGCTCGCGGCCGCGGTGCTCGGCGTCGCGCTGCTCCGGACGGACCGCTTCGACTTCGCCGTCCGCGACCGGAACCCCGCCCGCGACCGGTGACTGGCGGCCACGGGACCCCGCCGCCCTCGCTGGCGGACGCGACTACGGCGCCGGGTGGGGGTCGCCGTGGCCGTGTCGGTGGTCGGCGTGCGAGGACACGCAGCTTACGCGGTAGAACACGTGCTCGGGGTCGCCGTAGTACGCCCAGTACAGCCGCGTCTTCGCGACCAGCCAGAGCTTCCGGGGCGTCGACAGCGACGGCGTCGCCGTGAGCGTGTCGCAGCCGCGCGCGCGGATCTCGCGGTGGTGGTCGGCGTACAGCACCGCCGAGACCAGCACCGCGAACTGGCAGTCCTCGGGCAGGTACTTGATGCCCGCCACGCCCTCCCGGTAGCGCGCCTCCGTGCGCGCCAGCTCCGTCCGGACCGCGTCCCGGAACCCCGGCGTCACCTCGTGGCGCCGCAGCTGGTCGACGGTGACGCCGTGCTCGCGGCGCGTCTCCCCCGGGAGGTAGACGCGGCCGTAGTCGTCGACGTCCTCGCGGACGTCCCGCAGGAAGTTCGTCAGCTGGAACGCCTCCGCGAGCGCCGCGGCGTGGGGCGCCGCGGCCTCGCGGTCCTCGACGGTCATCACGTCCATCATCATGTTCCCCACGGCGACCGCCGACCCGCGCATGTACGCCTCGAGCTCCGCGTACGCGTCGTAGTGCTGGGTGTCGAGGTCCGCGAGCATCGCGTCGACGAACGTGTCCACGTCCTCGTCGTCGATGCCGTACCGCCCCGCGAGCTCGTGGAACGCCGCCAGCACCTCCTGTTCGTCCGCGTCGAGCGCGTCGACGTCGGCGGGCGCCTCCCCGAGCGCCGCGCGGCGCACCGCCTCCAGTTCCGCGCGCTGCTCGTCCGGGTCGCGGTCCGCCGTGGTGTCCACGACGTCGTCGGCCACGCGGAAGAACGCGTACAGGACGTAGGTCGCGTGGCGGACGCGTTCGGGCAGCAGTCGCGTCGCCAGGTGGAAGGTCTTCCCGGTCCGCTGCTGTATCGCCTTGCTCGTCGAGATCTGGGTGCTGTCGACCATTGTGGGGGGATGGGGCCAGATGCGGCACTGCGGCGCGTGCAGCTCCCGGCTGTACGGTCAGTCTGTTGGGCCGCCAAGAAGAAAAAACACGGTGGCGTAAGCGGTGCCTACCGCTACCCGTAACCGAGCTAACAACGCCCCCCGTCGTCCCCCGATTGCACGCGCGGGCCGGTCGCCTGACCGAACCGCCGGAGGGGCCGTCCGGTCGAACCGCGACCGGGGCCGCTCGACTCGCCGCGCCGCTCGACTCGCCGCGCCGCTCGACCGCCGCGTCCAAACGACTCAAGGCTGTCCGGCGCGGACGCGGACGCATGCAGCGCAAGCCCGTGCCGCCCGCGCCCGACTCCCTGGACGCCGTCTGGACGGTCCGGGACGCCGTGCCGCTGGTGCCCGAACCCGAGGCCGACTGCTGTCGCCGCCTCGTCGAGCGGGCCGGCGTCCCCGACCGCGGGACAGCGTCGGCGTGGCTCGTGTTCCTCGCGGCGCTCGGCGTCGTCGACGACACCGAGAAGGGGTTCGCGCGCGGACGCGGCGACCCGGACGCGGCCGCCCTCGCCGCGAACTTCCGCGAGAACGTCTTCCTCGCCGCCGACTGCCTGGCCGCCCTCGACGACGCGGACGCGCGGACCGCCGCCGAAGTCTTCGAGGCGGTCCGCGACCGGGTCCCCCAGTGGGAGCGCGCGAAGCGCGAGAACTGGCCGGCGTTCTGGACGGGCCGCGTCGAGCGCCGCCTCGACTGGGCGGTCCTGCTCGGCCTCGCCGAGCGCGGCGACGGCGGCTACCGCCTGCCGGCGTGACGCCGCGGGACGCTACTCGCCGTCCGGCACGTTCGTGACTGTGCCGACGCCCTTGCTGGAGCCCTCGCGGAACACGAACCGCTGGCCCTCCTCGACGAGGTACGGCCGGAACTTGAACCGGACCGTCGCCTCGCCCGTGTCCCCGGGCAGCAGCTGGCCGCCCTCCGGCTCGAAGCGCGCGGCCTCCGCGACCGTCTCCAGGTGGACGACGGGCTCGTACCCCGCGTCGATGCGCGTCGGGTGGTTCAACACCATCACTTCCGCCTCGAACTCCCTGACGGGCTCGGGGTCGGCGTCGGCCGGCAGCAGCACCATCCCGCGCTCGACGTCGGCCTCGCGGACGCCCTTCAGCGCGATGCCGACGATGCGGCCGGCCTCCGCGCGGTCCACGCGGTGGTAGTGCATCTCGATGGACCGCACCTCGACGGTGCGGAACTCGCCGTCCGGGAACGGCCCCAGGCGGAGCTCGTCGCCGGCCTCCACGGTGCCGGACTTCACGGTGCCCGAGGCGACGGCGCCGACGCCTGTCACCTTGTACGTGCGGTCGACGTACATCCGGAACGGCCCGCTCGCCGCGGTCGTCTTCGGCAGGCGCTCGAACATCTCGTCGAGGACGTCCAGGCCGTCCATCGTCACGGCGCTCGTGCGCACGATGGGCACGACGTTGTCCCCGATCTCGTCGACGGCGGCGTCGACGCCGTGGCGCTCGACGGGCAGCGGCGACCGGCCCGTGTTCCGGAGCAGGCGCTCGACCGCCCGCTCCACCTCGGCGACCCGGTCGTCGTCGACGAGGTCGGTCTTCGTGATGGCGACGATGGTCGGCAGCTCGGTCGCCAGCAGCACGCCGATGTGCTCGCGGGTCGTCTTCGTCGGGCCGTCGTCCGCGGCGACCGTCAGCAGCCCGTAGTCGAGTTTCTGGCCGACGAGGCCGCGGATGGTCGTCGACAGCCAGGGCTCGTGGCCGACCGTGTCCACGAACGACACGACGCGGTCGGCGCGCTCGACGACCGCCGCGCGCTCGTCCTTCCGGTCGGGGTTCCGCACGCGCAGCGGGCCGTCGCCGTCGAACCCGTAGACGCCGTACGAGAGGTCCGCGGAGAGGCCGCGCTCGACCTCGTGCGGCTGCACGTCGAGGAACTCCCGGGTGTCGCCGTCGCCGTCGTCCGGGTCGCCCGTGACGAGGCTGCCGACGAGCGTCGACTTCCCGTGGTCGACGTGGCCGGCGGTCCCGACGATGATGTGGTCGTCGCTCGGCGCGAGCGACGACCCCTCGCGGACCGTCGCGACGCCGACGATGCCCGCGTCTGCGTCGCCGTCCGCCTCGCGGACGCTGTCGACGCCCCACGTCTGGACGTCGGCGATGTGCGCGCCGGCCTCCTCGGCGAGCAGGCTCAGCACGTCCATCGTCTCCGAGAACGTCTCCGGGCTGACGCCCGCGAGCCCGCCGTCGTCGGTGACGCCGAGCACGTACTCGGCCTCGCCGTCGCCGGAGAGCACGCGGTGGCGCAGCTGGGCCGCCAGGCTCTCCATGCGGCCGTCGGCGAGGTGGACGTCGCGGCTGAACCGTTCCTTGAACTCGACGCTGCCGCCCTCCTGCTCCCCGCGGTCGAGCGCGCGGACCAGGCGGGCACGGTCACGCCCCATGGCCGGGGCTTAGGCGGAGGCGAATAAAAGGCTTCCCCGGGTAGCGCTCCCGAGACGTACGGAGACGGGGGGTTCGGCGGCCTCCGGCCGCCACGCGCTGGGCCGCCTCCGCGTTCCGTGTGAGTCGTCGGCCAGTCGGCCGGCGGCTACGCGTTCCGCGTCGGCCGGCGTCCGCTACGCGTTCCGCTTCAGCCGACGGTAGGCCTCGTTCACGCGCGAGAACTCGTCGGCGTCGCCGCCCCGGTCCGGGTGAAGTTCCCGCGCCTTCTCGCGGTACGCCGCCCGCACCTCCTCCTCGCTGGCGCCGGGGTCGACGCCCAGCACGCGGTAGTCCTCGCGCGTCGGCGTCGTCGACGCCGCGCCGCTCGCGCCCTCCCAGCCGTCTGCCGCGCGGCCGCCGCCCGCTCGGCCTCGCTGCCGTCGCCGCCGGCCGCCGCGGAAGCCGCCGGCGCGCTGGCGGTCCCGTCGCGCGCGCTCGCGCTGCTCGCGGGCGTACTCCTCGCGGGACAGCCGGCGCCGCCGGAACGCCGCGTCCGCGAGGCGGCCCGACGCGTGCAGGTAGAAGATGGCCGCCGCCACGCCGAACGGCACCGCGACGCCGAGCGCCACCGGACTGTACGCGACGCCGAGCACGCCGAACACCGCGGCGAGCACGCCGAACACGCCGGTCAACCCCCAGACGATGCTCGAGTCCGTCTCCACACCCGTGGTTGGGGCCGCGAGCGTAAAGGCTGTTGGCCCCACCGGCTTTCACGACGGAGCGCGTACGCCACCGCATGAGCGTGAGCGGGCTCTGCCAGATCTGCGAGCGCCAGCGCGCCGACTACCAGTGCAGTCGCTGCGGCGCGCTCGTCTGCGAGGCCCACTACGACCCCGAGACCGGCTACTGCACGGACTGCGCCGCCGAGGTCCGGGCCGGCCGCGGCGACAGCGGTCCGCGCTGACCGCCCTACCGGTGCTCGTTCAGGCGCTCTTTCAGGCGGCGCGCGGCGTCGCCGGCGGCGCGCTCCCACGCCGGCGAGTCCTCGCCCGCGAAGATGATGCCGCGCGTGGAGTTCACGACGCCGACGCCCTCGTCGTTCAGGCCGTACTCGACGGCCGCCTCCGCGTCGCCGCCCTGCGCGCCGACGCCCGGCACGAGGAACGGGAGCTCCGGGACGCGCTCGCGAATCGCTTCCAGCTCGTCGGGCGCCGTCGCGCCCACGACGAGGCCGACGTTGCCGTACTCGTCGTTCCAGCCGGCCGCGCGCTCGGCGACGTGCTCGTAGAGCCGGCGATCGTACGCGGCGAGCTCGAGGTGCTGGAAGTCCATGCCGCCGGGGTTCGACGTCCGGCACAGCACGAACACGCCGGCGTCCGAGCGGGCGAGAAACGGCTGGAGGGCGTCCTCGCCGAGGTAGGGGTTGACAGTGACCGCGTCCACGTACTCCAGCACCTCGGCGTACCGGCGCGCGGTGTTCCCGATGTCCGCGCGCTTGGCGTCCAGCAGCACGGGCACGCCCTTGCCGTGGGCGTACGCCGCCGTCTCGCGGAGCGCGCGCCAGCCGTCGGCGTCCTCGTAGAACGCCGCGTTCGGCTTGAACACGGCGGCGTGCTCGTGGGTCGCGTCGATGACGCGGCGGTTGAACGCCCACCGCGGCAGGTCCGCGTCCCGGACCTCGTCGGGGAGGCGGTCGAGGTCGGGGTCGAGGCCGACGCTCACGACGGTGTCGGCGGCGTCGATGCGCGCCGCCAGGTCGTCGAAGAAGCCCATGGGTGGGGGTCCCTCGCTCCGGGCAAAAGCGGTTCGCTTTCCGGGCCGGTCGGCGCTGCGAGCCGTCGCCGCGACCGAAAGCACTTGTCGGTCCGCCGCGAGCCACCGCACGTGCCCTCCCTCCGAAGCGTCCTCCGCGCCCTCCTCGCCGTCGCCGGGGCCGCGTTCGTCCTGCTCGGCGCCGCGCTCGCGGCCAGCGGCCTCGGCGCCGAGGGGTTCCCCGGCGGTCTCGCGGTCGTGTTCGGCTTCTTCGTGCTCGCCGCCGGCGTCGCCGTCGCCGGCGCGGCGCTCCTGCTGTCCGGCGCCGGCCTCCGGCCGCTGCAGGCGCGGGTCCTCCAGGTCGCCGGCGCGCTCGGCGTGCTCGCGTTCGTCGGCCCGGCGCTCGCGCTGCTGGTCGCCCCGGGCCCCCTGCTGTCGGCGTTCGGGCCGGCGGGCGTCGGCGGCGCCGTCCTCCTGTGGCTGGCTCTCGCCGCGGCCGCGACCGTGCTCGCCGTCGCCGTCGGCTGCTGGCGGGCCGCCGAGCTCGCCGCCGACCGGCTCAGGTCGTAGCCGCGTCCGCGGCCGCGCCGAGGACGTCCAGCGCGCGCTTGGTCTTCGCGCCGTCCGGCACGAACACCAGGAGCCGCGGCGGCCGACCGCCGACCGGCCGCGCGCGCAGCCCGCGCTCCCCGGCCTCGCGCCGCGCCGCCGCCAGGCCGTCGAACACCTCCACGCGCACGCGGTCGGGCTGGACGTACACGGCCGCGAGCCGCTCGCCGTCCAGTGCGACGTCGTAGGCGTGCGCGCCGTCCGTCGTCGGCTCCACGTCCGGGTCCGCGTTCGTCACCGCCAGCCGGCCGTACGGGTCGTCCCCGTGGCCCGTGACCTCGCTGGACAGCAGTTGCGCGATGCGCGTGCCGTCCGTGATGCGGTCCTCGACCACGCTACCCCTCCAGGTCCGCGCGCGCCTTCGACGCGGCGCCGTCGACGTCCACGCCGCGCCGGCGCGCGTACACCACCGCCGCCGCGTCCGCCGTGACGCCGAGTTCCTGCTGGAGGCGGTTCACGGCCGCCACCGTCTCCTGGCGGTCGTGGCCGGCGTCGGCGAGCGCGTCCAGCGCGCGCTCGAACGCCGACCGCTCCTGGAACAGCGACTCGTCCGGCGAGTACTCCTCGGGGATCTCGACGCCGTCGACGTCGAAGGCCGCCGCCACCTCGCCGCCCTCGCGCTTGACGAGGCCCTCGCCGGCCGCGACGTCCAGCAGGCGCTTGGCCTGGTCGGGACTCATCCAGTCGCGGTCCAGCGACAGCGCCACGACGAACGCCTGCTCTGGGAGCCGCTCTCTGCCCTTCTGCCTGAACGGCGCCGCCACCGCCACCCGGAGACTCATACCCGCGGCGACGGCTCGCACGCCGGTAAAACCCGCTGTTCTCGGCCAACCGAGCCTTTCAAGTACGTCGTGGGCCACTCTCCGCGTATGCAATACCAGGGCCGCTCCAAGCGCTCGAAGACCGGCGCCCGACTCCGCCCGCGCTCGAAGAAGGACAAGTCCGAACTCGGCCGGAGCCCGACCGAGACGACGGTCGGCGAACCCCGGTTCCGGACCGTCGACGCGCGCGGCAACGTCGAGAAGGTGCGCGCGCTCTCCACGAACGTCGCGAACGTCTCCACCGACGACGGCACGGTCCGCGCCACCATCGAGGACGTCGTGGAGAACGACGCCAACCCGAACTACGCCCGCCGGAACATCGTCACGAAGGGCGCCGTCATCGAGACGGACGCCGGGACGGCCCGCGTCACGTCCCGCCCCGGCCAGAACGGCCAGGTCAACGCCGTCCTCGTCGACGAGTAACGCCGCTCGTTCTCTCCCCGGTTCTCCCGCTGGCGGGCCGCCCGGCGACCGCTACGGGTGCCAGCGCTCGCGGTGGACCTCCTCGGCGTCGTCGCCGACGGGGTAGGTCACGACGACCTCGTCGCCCTCGGGGTCGACGCCGACGTTGAGGTAGTTCAGCGACCCCGCCGGCTCGGCTTCCGCGCTGCCGTCGTTCACCGTCGAGACCACGCGCACCCGTCCCTCCCCGTCGGTGTCGTTGAACGTCACGCGCGCGATCGCGTCCCGGTCGTCGGTCTCGGGGTCGGCGACGAACTCCACGTCGTCGACGAGGCGGTCGTCCTCGGGGAAGCGCTCGCGGTGGACGACCCGGGACTCGTCGTCGACGGTCGCGGAGACCACGACCTCGTCGCCCTCGGGGTCGACGCCGACCTCGAGGTACGTCGTGCTCCCGGGCGTGCTCGTCGACGTGGATTCGCCCGCCCGGACGGACTCCACGGTCACGCCGTCCGCGACCACGTCCGAGACGAACTGCACGCGCGCCGCTTCCTGGTCGGCTTCGAACGCGACGCCCCCGACGACGCGGGCCTCCAGGACGCCCGACGACGACTCCTCAGGCGCCGGCAGCCCCTGTGCGAGGACCAGCCAGCCGCCGTCCCGCTCGACGGTGACGAACTGGACCCGCTGTGTGCCCGAGTCCGTCCCCTCGACGGTGGCCGTCACGACGGCGGTCCCGGCCCCGTCGAGCGCGTCCTCGACGGCGGCGCGCTCGACGTCCGACCCCGGCAGCGTCGACGACAGGACGAGGTCGACGGTGACCTCGCGGTCCGCGCGCTCGACGGTCGTCGGCTCGCTGGCGTTCTCGTGGAGCGGTTCCGCCTGCTCCCGGGTCATCCGCTCGGCGCTCATCGGGTGGAGCGGGTGGAACCGCGACTGGAACCCCTCGACGTCCTCCGCGGTGAACGCCGACTCGACCGCCGCGACGGGGCTGTCCGCCGGGTCGACTGCGGCCGCGTCCGCACTCTCCCCGGTCGTCGGCTCGTCCGTCGTCGCCGCGGTCGTCGACGCCGCGGTGGTGGGTTCGGCGCTCGTCGGCGGCCGGGTCGTCTCGCCGCCGCTGCCGGGACTGCCAGTGCAGCCCGCGACGCCGGCGACGCCGGCGGCCGCGAGCGCGCTCAGTACGTCTCGTCTGGAGGGCGCAGGAGCCATCGGCCCGTTGTTTGGACGGTCCCCCCTTCAGTACCCCGTTCCCGTTTCGCTGCCAGCGAGCGCGGCGAACGTACTTACGTCCCCGGCGGTCGGGAACGGAGCGGTTCACTTCGCGATTGGAGCGAGCGGTTCACTCGGCGAACGACCGCGGCGAGCGAGGGGCCACCGCGCAGGAAAACGGGACTACTGGAAGCCGATGTGGCCGCCGCGCTCGCGGCCGGGCTCCGGCGTCTGGCTGCCCTTGAACTGCTCTTCGACGCGGTCGTAGTACTCCTGGAGGTCGTCCGTGACGGTCGGGCGGACGTCCTCCATCGCCTTCTGGAAGTGCCGCATCTCCACGACCTCGGCGTCCTCGTTCTCGCGCAGCGCCTCGATGGCGGCCTCGCGGGCGATGTTCGCGAGGTCGCTGCCCACGTAGCCGTCGGTCAGCTCCGCGAGCTCGCGGAGGCTGACGTCCGCGCCCAGCGGGATGGCCTCGCTGTGGATCTTCAGGATCTGCTCGCGGCCGTCGACGTCCGGCTGGCCGACCTGCACGAGCCGGTCGAAGCGGCCCGAGCGGATGAGCGCGGGGTCGATGATGTCCGGGCGGTTCGTCGCCGCGATCACCATCACGTCCTCCATCTCCTCGAGGCCGTCGAGCTCGGTGAGCAGCTGGTTGACGACGCGCTCGCTGACGTTGTTCCCGACGTCCTGGCCGCGGCCGGGCGCGAGGCTGTCCAGCTCGTCGAAGAACACGACCGTCGGCGACACCTGGCGGGCCTTCCGGAACGTCTGCCGGATGGCCTTCTCGGACTCGCCGACCCACTTCGAGAGCAGCTGGGGGCCGCGCACGCTGATGAAGTTCGCGTCCGTCTCGTTGGCGACGGCCTTCGCCATCAGCGTCTTCCCCGTCCCCGGCGGCCCGTAGAGGAGGACGCCGGCGGGCGGGTCGATGCCCATCCGCGTGAACTTCTGGGGCTGGTTCAGCGGCCACTCCACGGACTCCTTGATCTCCTGTTTGGCGTCCTCGAGGCCGCCGACGTCGTCCCAGGAGAGCTTCGGGAGCTCGACGAGGACCTCCCGCATCGCGGACGGCTCGACCTCGTTGAGCGCGCCCTTGAAGTCCTGGCGCTTGACGATCATGCGGTCGATGAGGCTCGGCGGGATGTCCTCCTCGTCGAGGTCGATCTCGGGGAGGTACCGGCGGAGCGCGCGCATCGCCGCCTCCTTCGTCAGGCTCTCGATGTCCGCGCCGACGAACCCGTGGGTGTCGTCCGCGAGCGAGGAGAGGTTCACGTCGTCGGAAAGCGGCATGCCGCGCGTGTGGATCTTCAGGATCTCCTCGCGGCCGACCTCGTCCGGGACGCCGATCTCGATCTCGCGGTCGAAGCGGCCCGGCCGGCGCAGCGCCGGGTCGACGGCGTCGACGCGGTTCGTCGCCGCGATGACGATGACCTGGCCGCGGCCCTCGAGGCCGTCCATCATCGTCAACAGCTGGGCGACGACGCGGCGCTCGACCTCGCCGGTGACGTCCTCGCGTTTGGGCGCGATGGAGTCCAGCTCGTCGATGAAGATGATCGCCGGCGAGTCCTCCTTGGCGTCCTCGAAGATCTCCCGCAGCTGCTGTTCGCTCTCGCCGTAGTACTTCGAGATGATCTCGGGGCCGGCGATGGAGAAGAAGCTCGCCGACGTCTCGTTGGCGACGGCCTTCGCCAGCAGCGTCTTCCCCGTGCCCGGCGGGCCGTGCAGGAGCACGCCCTGGGGCGGCTCGATGCCGAGCTTCTGGAAGATCTGGGGGTGTTTCATCGGGAGTTCGACCATCTCCCGGACGCGCTGGATCTCGTTCTCGAGGCCGCCGATGTCCTCGTACGTGATGCCGCCGCCCGTGCGCTCGAACCCGCTGATGGGCTCCTCGCGGAGCTCGACGTCCGTGTCCTCGGTGACCAGGCAGACGCCCTCCGGGTCGGTCTCGACGGCGATGAGCGGGATCGCCTGGCCGGGCGACCGCATGAACGGGTGGTTCGTCGACGACATGACGGGCACGATGTCCCGCGAGACCACCGGCCGCTTGAGGATCTGGCGTTTCACCATGCCGGCGGCGTCCGACCCGAACTGGACGCTGGCGTCCTCCGGCGGCGCCAGCACGAGGCGGTCGGCCTTCTCGGCGTCCGCCTTCCGGATCTTCACGCGCTCCCCGATGCCGACGTCGGCGTTCTGGCGCGTGAACCCGTCGATGCGGATGGTGTCCGTGTTCCAGTCCTGCCGGTCGGCGCGCCACACCTTCGCGGCGGTCGTCTCCGCCCCCTCGATCTCGATGATGTCTCCCGGGCTGAGCTTCAGGTGCAACAGCGTGTCGGGGTCGAGGCGAGCGATGCCCCTCCCCGAGTCGTTCGGGTAGGCTTTCGCCACCTCAAGTTGGACTTCGTTCATGATTGGCGACTGCGGGTGATGTGTCGGAATCCGGCGTGGTGACGGAAGTAGTTTCCGCCGCACCCCCCGCGCTTGCGAGAGTGTACCACGCGGAGCCTGATAGCAGTGCTGTTCGCCGCCCGTCCTGCCGGTGTCGACGACCGCCCTACGCGTCGTCCGCGCGGTGCTCCGCCAGCGCCTCCTCGAGGGTGAGTTCGCCGCGCGCGACCCTCCGGGCGAGCGCCTCCGTGATGGCGCGGTTCTGCTCGCTGGCCTCCCGCGACCGCGACTTGATGACCTGGAGCTCGCCGGCCGTCGGCTCGATGGTCCGCCCCTCGATCTCCTCGCCCGCCATCAGCGCGATGTTCGCGGCCGCGAGCACGTCGCCCATCCCCCTGGCGCCGGGACCGAGAAACGGCGTCGTCCCCGTCTCGTCGACGAGCTCGACGCGCACGTCGTCGAGTTCGTCGACGATGCGCGCGCCCTCCAGCCGCGCGCCGTCGCCGATGCGCACCACCGCGTCGTCGTCGCCCGCGACCTCCTCCAGGACGACGTCGGCCGCGCGGTCGACCGGCACCTGGAACGCCGCCACGAGCATCCCGCCGCGCAGCACCGCGATGCCGGGCCGCGTCCCCGGGTCGACGCCGACGACCGTCCGCCCCTCGCCGCCGCGCACGTGCACCAGCGCCTCCTCGACCGTGCGGCGCGCGTCACCGCCCGCCGCGACCACAACCGGGAGGTCGGTGTCCACGTCCTCGCCCGCCGTGACGACCACGCTCGTCCGCTCGGGCAGCGGGTCGCCGGGCTCGACGGTCGTGAACTCGACGTCCCGCTCGCGCAGCTCCTCGACGACCTCGTGGTACACCTCGAAGTCCGCCGTCGCGACGACGATCACTGTCCGAACCTGGGACGGCCGACAGCAAAACCCTTGCCCGCCGCTCGCGCGGACGGCCGCGAGCGACGACCGGTCCGGCCGACCGAGGTTCTTTTGCGGAGGCCCACCCAACCCGGAGACAGTGACCGACGACACCCACGTCTCGACCGGCTGCGGCGCGCTCGACGACCTGCTCGGGGGCGGCGTCGAGCGCGGCACCGTCACCCAGTTCTACGGGCCGCCCGCCGCCGGCAAGACGAACGTCGCGCTCTCGACCGCGGTCGAGGTCGCCGCCGAGGGCGGCACCGCCGTCTACGTCGACACGGAGGGCGTCTCCGTCGCGCGCTTCGAGCAGCTGCTCCGGGCGCGCGCCGACGACCCGGACGCCGCCTCGAGCCGCGTCGTGCTCTCGGCGGCCCACGACTTCGAGGAGCAGGCGGAGGCCGTCCGCGACGCCGGCGACTTCGCCGAGCGCGCGGACCTCGTCGTCGTCGACTCCGCGACCGGCTTCTACCGGCTGGCCCGCGACGACGAGGACGGCGGCGACGCCCTCCGCCGCGTCGCCGACCAGGTCGCGCACCTGCTGTCGCTGGCGCGCAAACACGACCTCGCGGTCGTCGTCACGAACCAGGTGTTCACCGACGTCGACAGCGACAGCGACCGCGTGCGCCCCCTGGGCGGCCACACGCTCAACCACTGGACGGGCGTCGTCGTCCGCCTCGACCGGTTCCGCGGCGGCAACCGCCGCGCCACCCTCGAGAAGCACCGCTCGAAGCCCGACGGCGACCAGGTCCGCTTCCAGCTCACGGACGCCGGCGTCGAGGGCGTCGACGCCGGCCAGTACTGACCGCTCGCGGGGCCGTCAGTGCGACGCGCGGTACTCGCCGTGCTTCATCCCGAGGAAGAACGAGACGACCGCGAACGCGATCATCGACGGCAGCACCATCGTGAAGACGGTGTCTGCCCCCATCACGTCGGCCGACGCCAGCCCGACGACGCCGACCACGACGATTGCCACGAGGATGCCGACCGCTCGCGTGAAGTCGTACTCCATGTCCGCGGGTTGGGACGCGCCCAGCAAATAGGTTCGTGAAGGCGCGAGGACGACCGACGGGACGGCGAAACGCGTTGTCCCACGGGTTCGACGGGGAGGCGCGGCGGCGCCGCGCCGACCGCAGCAAACAGTGCGTCCTAGAGTTCGTTCAGCTTCCGGAGGAGCTGGCCCTCGTACTCCTCGTCGCGCTCGATGCCCTTCTCCTCGAGGACGTTGCGCTCGAGGACGTCCAGGGCCACGTGGAAGGCGTTGTCGGCGCCGTAGCCCTCGCCGCTGCCGGCCATCTGGCCCTTGTTCGTGCGGAGCCGGATCTGCGCCTGGATGAGCGGCGTGCCGCGGAGCTTCTCCTTGTGCTTGTGGAGGCGGACGTGCGCGTGGTGGACGCGCATGTCGCTGTACTTCTCGGCGACCTGCTCGATGCGCTCCTGGACTTCCTCGCGGCTGAGCGCGTCCAGGAGGTCGACGTTCGTGATCTGGACGTCCATGCGTTCCTCCTCGGTGTAGGTGAGCGCGCGCAGGACGTCCGTCTTCGTGAGGACGCCGCCGACGACGCGGTCGTCGTCCGCGGGCGTGACGACCAGCCCGGAGAAGTCGTTGTCGAGCATGGTGGCGACCGCGTCCTCGACGGAGTCGTCGACGGTGACGGTCTCGACGGGGCTGGACATCGCGTCGTAGACGGGGAGGTCGAGCATGCGTTCGACTTCGCCGCGGCGGTCGCCGCGGGTCGTCTTGGAGATGTCCCGGACGACGAAGTCGACGATGTCGTGGACGGTGACGACGCCGGTGAGGAAGCCGTCCTCGTCGACGACCGGCAGCCGGGAGATGCCGTGCTCGCGGAGGCGGTTGATGACCGTGCCCATGCTGTCGTCCTCGCCGATGGTGACGACGTTCTCCGTGTAGATGTCGCCGACCGACAGCGCGTCGAGGTTGTCGAGGACGGCCTCGAGGATGGCGTCCTCGGTGACGATGCCCCAGAGGTCGCCCGCCTCGAAGACGGGCGCGATCTTCGTGCCGCCCTCGACGAGCATGCGCGCGGTCTCGCGGACGTCCTCGGTGCGGTCGACTTTCGGCGCGGGCTCGGTGAGCGCGGCGACCCGGGTGTCGTCCTCGATGTGGGAGCCGATGAGCTGTCGTTCCGTGACGACTCCCTCGTACTGACCGGCCTCCGTGACGATGATGCCCTTGGGGTTCTCGTCCTCGAAGATAGAGCGGACCTTCCCCAGTCGGGTTTCGGCTTCGACCTCGATGTAGTCGTTCGTCGCGATGTCAGAGATGTCCATGGGCCTACGTCTGGGACGTCGCGGACCAGCGCCTTCAACCTTGTTGCGCCCCTCGATTCGCTGGAGTTCCCTCGTAGAGTTATGGGGCCCCGACGCGTAGGCCGTGCCGTGTTACCGTGGTTCGTCCCGGACGTGGGTGCGGTGTTCGGCCCGTACACGTACCTCGCGTCGGAGGTGGCGTTCGGCGCGGTGGCGTTCGCGCTGCTGTACCGGGCGGGCGCGCTCCGGCGCGCAGCCGCGACCGTCGCCGCGCTCTACCCGGTGGCGTACGTCTGGGACTGGTACACGCTGACCATCGGCGTGTTCGCCGTCGAACTGCGGACGGGCGTCGACCTCCTGGGGATTCCCGTGGAGGAACACCTCTTCATGGTGGTGGTGCCGGCGCTCGTGGTGGGGTTCCACGAGACGATACACGACTACGACTAAGTTCCCGGCCGCCGAACGCCGGGGCATGGGCGACCGCGCGTGCTGGCTCGACTTCTGTCCGGACTGCGACGCGCAGGTGACGGTCGTCGACGACGAGTGCCCGGACTGCGGCGCGCGCCTCGACGACTGAGGGGTTGTTGTGCGCCTCGGCGAGTGAGACCAGACGGCGGCGCGCGCCTCGACGACGTGTGACCGGGATGCTCGCCCGGCCGCGAGCACTCGCGGAGTGTGCGAAACATTAACAACACGAACGACCATGATAAACGTATGGCCGAACGGACCAGCGAGGCGACCGCCGAGGAACAGGTACTCGGGAAGACCGAGGAGCCGCTGACCGTCCGGGCCGTGCTCGGCGCGTTCGCCGGCGGCATCGCCGGCCTGCTCGTGATGGCGCCCGTCATCGCGGGCATCCCCATCCTGCTCGGGGTCTTCGAGATGGAGCCCCTCGAGCGGTTCGCCGACCTGGTCATCGCGGACGCCAGCGGCACGCTCGGCGTCGCGTTCTTCGTCGCCGGCGGCGCGTTCGTGCTGCCGCTTTTCTTCCTCGTGACGGCGACGTTCCTCCCGCCGCGCGAACCGAAGTACGTCCGCGGCGCGACCATCGCGACGCTGTTCTGGGCGGCGTTCGTGTTCATCTTCTGGCCGAACGGCGGCCTCTTCGTCGACGGCGTCTTCCTCGCCGTGACGCTGGTCGCCCACTGGCTGTACGGGCTCGTGCTCGGCCTCGTGATGCAGCGGCTCACGGGAATCCCGGAACACCGGGTCTGACCGGTATAATTCCGCGCCGAGCGGACGGAAACAATACGAAAGTTATTGGCCTCCCCGCCCGATACCCGTGTGGTAAGGTACCAATGGTCTCGGGAGCGTTCCTGGCTAGCACGGTCGTGATGGGGGTGTTGCTCCTCGGCGCAGCGGTCGCCGTCGCGCGCCTGCGGCGGTGGCGCCAGTACCGACCACAGCTGCGCGCGACCGGCAGCGGCGTCGCCGCGCTCCCCGGCGAAACCGGCGAGTCCACCGGCGTCTCCGCGGACGCCGCGGCGTTCGTCGCCGCCGTCCTGGTCGCCGTCGGCGCCGGCGCGGCGATCCTCGCCGACGCGGGCCCGGTGGCGGTCGCCGGCGTGGCCGTCGGGCTCGTCGCCGCGTACTTCGCGTGGGGCGTCTACGCGATCGCCCGCGCCCGCGGCCTCCCGCGC
Source organism: Halobacterium yunchengense (assembly GCF_037031165.1). NCBI lineage: Archaea > Methanobacteriati > Methanobacteriota > Halobacteria > Halobacteriales > Halobacteriaceae > Halobacterium > Halobacterium yunchengense. Next base: position 638,375 of record NZ_JAYEZL010000002.1, read on the forward strand.
GCCCACGCCGTCGGCCTGAGCGCGTGGCTGTTCGGCGTCCTGCTCGTCGGCGCCATCGCCGTCGAACTCCTCGTCGGCTGACTCCGCCGCATGCGTGACTCCCTCGCGCGGCCGCTGCACGCGCTCGCCGGCCGCGTCGACCCGGTCACGGCCGGCGCGCTCGCCGCCGTCGTCGCCGCCGAACTCGCGCTCGTCGCCGGTTACCTCGGCGTCTCCGGCACGACCGCCGGGAACGTGCGCTACCTCCTCTACCCCTTCGTCTGGCTGAACGTCGCCGCCGCCGCGGTGTTCGCCGTCGACCCGCCGACGGCCTCCCGGCGGGTCCGGTACGCCGTCGGCGCCGCCGCCGCGGCCTACCTCCTGGTCCTCGCGTACTTCGGCGGCGTCCTCGACCTCGCGCACGTCGGCCACGCACACAGCCACGGCGGCGCGAGCGGGCTCACCGTCTTCACGTCGCTCCCGCCGGGCTGGGGGCCGACCGTCGCCTACGACCACGCGCTGTTCTCGGTGACCGTCGTCCCCTACCAGTTAGTCGGCTACCTCGCGCTCGCGTACCTCGCGTACGCCGCGCTCCTCGACACCGCGTCGGCGGCCCTCAGCGGCGCGGTCGGACTGCTGTCGTGTGCGAGCTGCTCGTGGCCGGTGTTCGCGTCCCTGCTCGCCGGCGTCGCCGGCGGCTCGGCGGTCGCCTCGGCCGTGTACAGCTTCTCGGTCGACCTCTCGACGGCCGCGTTCGTCGCCGCCGTCGCGCTGCTCGTCTGGCGGCCGGGGGCGCGCTAGCCGTGTCGCCGACCGCCGCCGCGCTCCCCGGCGTCCTCGACGCGCTCGCCGCTGCCTGGCGGCTGCTCGCCCACGTCGGCGGGCTCGGCGACCAGGTGGTCGGCGGCGGCGTGCCGTCCTGGCTCACCGTCCTCACGGGCGGCGCGCTCGTCGGCGCGTCGTTTCTGTTCAACAGCCTGCTCACCGACCACGAGGCCGTCCGCGCGGTGAACGGCGCGCGCGCCGCGCTCCCGTCACCGCCGCTGCTCCGCCGCGCCGGCGCCGCGGCGCTCTCCGCTGCCGGCGTTCTCGGGCTCGCGCTCGTGCTCGCGTCCAGCGTCCTGGGCCCGGACGAGCCCACGCGGAACTTCGCCATCCTCGTCGTCTGGGTGGGCTGGTGGGCCGGTTACGCGATGTCGACGTACGCCGTCGGGAACACGTGGCCGGCCGTGAACCCGTGGCGGACGCTCGCGCGCCTGCTCCCCGTCTCGGGCAGCCGCGACCTGCCCGCGGCGTGGGGCGCGTGGCCGAGCGTCGCCGGCCTGCTCGCGCTCGTCTGGGTCGAGGTCGTCAGCCCGCTGGCCGCGAACGCGCCCGCGCTCGGCGCGCTCGTCGCCGCCTACACCGTCCTCGCGCTCGCCGGCGCGTCCGTCTACGGCACCGGGACGTGGTTCGGGCGCGTCGACCCCGTCTCCCGGGTGTTCCGGCTGTACGGGCGCGTCGCGCCGGTCCAGCGCGACGCCGACGGCGTCCACCTCCGGCTGCCGGGGACCGAACTCACCGAGCGCACGGGCGGCCGCGAACCCGGCAGCACGGCGTTCGTCGTCGCCCTGCTGTGGGTGACGACGTTCGACGGCCTCGTCGCGACGCCCGCGTGGAACGCCGTCGCCACCGTCGTCCTCGGCCCCGTCGCGCCCGACCGGGCGCTCGGGCGCGCCGCCGTCTCCCTGTTCTACCTCGCGGCGATGCTCGTCGGGTTCGCCGCCTTCCTCGGCGCCTACCGCCTCGCGGCCGAGCGCTCCCGGGCGACCGTCGACAGCTTCCTCGCGCCCGGCGCCGTCGAGCGGTGGTTCGCGCCCGCCCTCCTGCCGATCGCCGCCGGCTACCACGTCGCGCACTTCCTCGGGTACCTCCTCACGCTGTCGCCCGCGCTCGCCGGCGTGCTCGCCCACCCGCTGGGGGGCGCGGGCCCGGCCCGGGTCGCGGTGCTGCCGGCGTGGTTCGGCACGCTCGAACTCGGGTTCGTCGTCGCCGGCCACCTGCTCGCGGTCTGGGTCGCCCACGCGCTCGCGATGGAGCTCTTCCCGGGCGTCCTCCGCCCCATCCGCAGCCAGTACCCGTTCGTCGTCGCGATGACGGCGTACACGATGACCAGCGCGTGGGTGGTCGGCCAGCCCGCGGTCACCCCTGCCTTCTTGTGACTGCACCGCACACGTCCGGGCAGATGCAGTCTCGCCGCACCCGGGACCGCGTGACGGCCGACGCCGTCGCCAGCCTCGAGACCGTTGTCAGGGACGGCGAGGACCCCGTCGCCGTCTGCCCGCACTGCGGTCGCCCGTTCGCCGACAGCGAGGCCCGCGACCTCCACGTCGGCGACGTCCACGCAGCCGACTGCACGGCCGCGGAGCGGGAGGCCTACGAGGACGCCCGGGCCGCCGAGCGCGACGACCTCTTCTACTTCCACCTGCGCGTCGTCGCGGCGCTCGCGGTGCTGTACACCGTCACCGTCCTCCTGTACATGGTGGCGCTCGGCAGCGACTTCCTCTAGTGGCCGGCGTCCGCCGGCGGGTCCGCGCGCGAGACGGCGGCCGTGATGCCCGCGACCGCGGCGAGCGCGAGCCCGCCGCCCGCCCACAGCAGGACGTCGAGGCCGTGGAAGAACTCCGCCGCGAGCATCCCGGCGACGCCGGCGGTCAGCGCCGCGAGCAGCGCCACGTAGACGGCCCCGGACTGTGCCATGGTAGCACGATTCGCGGCGCGCGGCTTAAAACTATGCGCGCGCCGGCCTACGGCGCCCCCTCTCGACCCGGCGGCGCCTGGTTCACGCTCGTCGCCGCCCACAGCAGGCCGCCGACGAGCGCGGCGAACCCCACGCCAGCGCCCACGACGAGCGGGTCGGCCAGCCCGGTCCGCCCCATCCGCGCGGTCGCGAGCGCGACGCCCGCCCCGACCGGCAGCCCGAACAGCAGCGCCCAGCCGAGTCGCTCGCGCGTCGACGTCACCGGCGCTCCCTCCGCGGCGGCAGCCGCGCCGCACACGCCCCGCAGTAGTCGTAGTCGGCGGCGGCCTCGGCGCCGCAGTTCGGGCCCTCGCTGCCCTCCTCCCAGCCGCCGGGGCGCGCCGACGCCGTGCCGTACGTCACGTAGCCGCGTCCCGGCGGCGGGAGCTGTTCGTCCGCGTCGAGTTCCACGTACCGCGAGAGGTACGCCACGAGCGGCACCTGCGCGAGCGGGACGACGACCAGCGCCGCGAACGCGAGGGCGTCCAACATGGCGTCACGCGATAGAGTACGTCGAGGCCACGGTCAGCGCCAGGACCGCCAGCAGTCCCAGCCCCACCAGGTACGTCAGCGACCGGGGCTCCCAGCGCAGGTGCTGGTAGTAGCCCGCGACGACGGCGGCCTTCGCGAACGACAGCACCAGGATGGCGGCCAGCGCCACGCCGTACTCGAGGCCCGCCCGCTCGACGAGCACCTGCACGGTCGCGGACGCGAACAGTACCACGTAGATGGCGGTGTACAGTTTGAGCCTGGTCATTGTCACAGGATGTAGAACAGCGGGAACAGGAACAGCCACACGATGTCCACGAAGTGCCAGTACAGCCCGAAGTGCTCGATGGGCGCGTTGTCCTCGAGGTAGGCGCCGCGGGCGGCGCGGGCCAGCATGTACGCCGCCACGACGAGGCCGGTGACGACGTGGGCGGCGTGCAGCCCGGTCGTCAGGAAGAACGTCGACGCGCGGACGTTCGAGGACAGCCAGACGCCCTCGTGGAGCAAGTGATTCCACTCGATGGCCTTGTTCCCGAGGAAGCCGACGCCGAGGATCAGCGTCGTCGCGAGGCTCGCGACCACGCCCCACCGGCTCTGCCGCTCGGCGGCCTCCAGGGCGAGCACCACCGCGAAGCTGCTCGTCAACAGGAGGTACGTGTTCACGAGCCCGGGCATCACGTTCCCCGGAATCGGCTCCCAGCTCACCCAGCCGACGGAGTACCGGAGGAACACGTACGCGCCGATGAACGCGCCGAACAGCACCACGTCCGAGGCGAGGAAGATCCACACGCCGGTCTTGGTGTTGTCGACGCCGTCGAACGGCCAGCTCTCGCCGAACGGTCCTTCCGGCCCCGTGAACCGCTCGCTCGCCATGCCGACGAGCGTCACCAGCGTCCCCGCGAGGCCGAGGCCGGTCGCGGACGCGTACACGACGCCCATCGCGGAGTCAGGGAACTGGCCGCCCTGGAAGCCAGACAGCCCGAAGAACACCAGGAGGACGGCGCCGGCGACGAGCACCGGCCACCAGCTCGCGTGGCTCTCGTGGCCGTCCTCGTGTCCGGACGCGAGTTCGCCCGCGTGGCCCGACGCGTACCCGCCGTCCGCGACGCCGTCGCCGGCCGCCGCGGCGTCCGCCTCGCTCACCGGCGGGTCGAGCGCCCGCGCGTCGTCGCCGTCGCCGGTGAGGAACTGGAGGCGGCCGCTGCCGTAGCTCGGAATCCCGGGGAAGTTCTCCAGGGGCGGCGGCGACGGCACCGCCCACTCCGCCGTCGAGGAGTACTCCCAGGGGTTCTCGCTCGCCGGCTCGCCCGCGTACGCGGACTTCACCATGTTGTAGAACATGACGACGAACGACGCGCCGAACACCACGGCGCCGACCGTCGCGAGCTGGTGCCAGGCGGTCATCCCGGGCTCGTACGCGAAGTCGCGCCGCGGCGTCTCCCAGGCGACGAACATCGGGAAGTACAGCAGGTTGAACCCGACGAAGTACACCGCGAAGTGCACCTTCCCGAGGAACTCGTCGTACATCCGGCCCGTGATCTTCGGGTACCAGTAGTAGAGCCCGCCGATCAGGGCGGTGGCGCCGCCGACCATCACGTAGTGGAAGTGCGCGACGACCCAGTACGTGCCCCGCATCTCGTAGTCGAGGACGACCGCGCCGAGGAACACGCCCGTGATGCCGCCGAGGATGAACAACAGGAGCCCGCCGAACGAGAACAGGAACGGCGTCTTGAACCGGATGCGTCCCTTCACCATCGTGTAGATGAGCGCGAACACCATCAGGTCGAACGGGAGGGAGATGCCGATGGTGGTCGCCATGAACAGCGTCTTGATCTCGAGGTTGATGCTGGTGAGGAACATGTGGTGCATCCAGACGATGAAGCTCTGGAGGGCCACCAGCACCATCGCCGCGATGAACCACTTCCGCCCGACGACGCGGCGGCCGGTGAACGTCTGGAACGTCTCCGCCATCACGCCGAGCGCGGGGAAGAACACGATGTAGACCTCGGGGTGGCCGAAGAACCAGAACAGGTGCGTCCACAGCAGCGAGCCGTTCGCGGCGTCGGCGGCGAAGTACGTGGTGCCGAGCAGGCGGTCCGCCGAGAGGATGAGCAGCGCCGCCAGCAGCGCGGCGAACGCGAACAGCATCATCCACACCGTCAGCAGGATGGTCCACGTGAAAAGCGGCATGCGGCGGAGCGTCAGCCCCTCGGCGCGCATCCGGTGGATGGACGTGAGGAAGTTCACGGAGCCGACGGTGACGGAGACGACGAACAGCGTGAGCGCGAGGATGGCGGCGCTGCCGCCGACGCTCGGCGTGAACGTCGGGAGGTTCAGCGGCGCGTACATCGTCCAGCCGCCCGCGAACGACCCGCCCTGGAAGAACGAGACGCCGAGCAGGACGCCGGAGGCGAGGTACAGCCAGTACGAGAGCGCGTTCAGCCGGGGGAACGCGAGGTCCTTCGCGCCGATCTGGAGGGGGACGACGTAGTTCGCGAACCCGAACGCGAACGGGGACAGGAACCAGAACACCATCACGAGGCCGTGGACGGACACCGCCTGGTTGTACGCGAGCTGGGAGAGCGGGCCGGTGCCGGGCGGCCGCGGCACCCACAGCTGCGCGCGCATCAGCAGCGCGAGCACGCCCCCCATCGCGAGGAACAGCAGCGACGTGACGAGGTACAGCGTGCCGACGTCCTTGTGGTTCGTGGTGACGAACCACCGCTTCACGGAGCTGGTCGGCGGGAACGCGTGGCCGCGGCCGTCGGCGTCCTCGTGAGCGACGCCGCCGTCCGGGCGCGCGTCCTCGCCGGTGGAGTCGCGGTCGGACTGGGCGTCGGGGCACTCGTCGTCAGAAAGAGCGCCGGTCGGCTGGTCGTCAGTCGTCATCGCTCACACCCCCCCCGAGCGCGGCGCTGGCGTTCGCGCCGGACTCGCTGTCGGCCGTCGTGTTCGCGTACCACGCCTCGTAGTCGTCCTCGCGCATCACCTCGACCGTCGCGTCCATGTACGAGTGGCCGGACCCGCAGAGCTCGTAGCAGTGCGCGCGGTACGTCCCGGGGTCGTCGGCGACGAACCACGTGGTCGTGGTCTGGCCGGGGATGGCGTCCGCCTTCGCGCGCAACTCCGGCACGCCGAAGTTGTGGAACGTGTCCCCGGAGGTCACCTCGAGTTGCACGCGGCGGTCGGCGGGGACGCGCAGCGTGCCGCGCGTGGAGTTGCCGTTCGGGTAGACGAACTCCCAGTAGAACTGGTGGCCGACGACCTCGACCTCCAGTGGCTGTTCGTCGCCCTGGTCGTCGGGGTTCTCGACGTACAGGAGCGTGAAGTACGTCCAGGAGACCAGCGAGACGACGATGATGGCGCTCAGCGCGAACGAGACGAACAGCTTCCGGCCGCCGCCGCCGCCCTCCGGGAGTTCGCCGACCTCCGGCCGGTCGTAGTCGTCGTCGCCCGCCGACCGGGACGCGCGGTACTTGTACGCCTTGTGCAGCATGTAGAGGACGACGACGACCCCGACCAGCGTCCCCAGCAGGAGGAAGACGGTGTAGATCTGGTCGAAGACGTACGCTCGCGTCCCGCGCGGGACGATGGACGCGACCCCCCCAGCCCATCGGCCGACACTGCCAAGCGGTATCATGCCACGTATTGACCAGTGTTAGCAGGTACCACTACGTAAATATTTGGTGCGGAACACCTCTGGGGCGGTCGCGGGGCGCCCGACTAAAGTACGTGGCCGCTGAACGCACGGAGAACGGATGGCAGGCACACCACACGTCGCCGTCGTCGGCGGCGGGTCGACGGGCGTCGGCGTCGCGCGCGACCTCGCGATGCGCGGACTCGACGTGACGCTCGTCGAACGAGGGAACCTCACGCACGGCACGACGGGACGCATGCACGGTCTCCTGCACAGCGGCGCCCGGTACGCCGTCGCGGACCAGGCCAGCGCCCGCGAATGCATCGCGGAGAACCGCGTGCTCCGGGACGTCGCCGGCCACTGCGTCGAGGAGACCGGCGGCCTGTTCGCGAAGCGCCCGGCGGACGACGAGGCGTACTTCCAGGCGAAACTCGACGGCTGCCGCGAGTGCGGAATCCCCGCCGAGGTGGTCTCCGGCGCGGACGCGAGAGCGATCGAACCCCACCTCGCGGACGACGTCGAGAAGGCCATCGCGGTGCCGGACGCCGCCGTCGACCCGTTCCGGCTCGTCGTCGCGAACGCCGCCAGCGCCAGAGAGCACGGCGCGCGCGTCGAGACCCACTCGACGGTCACCGACGTCCTCGTCGAGTCCGGGGAGGTCGTCGGCCTCGAGGTCGAACACGACTCGGGGCCCGGCGAGCGCGTGCACGGCCGGGAGGGCGGCACCGAGGTGATTCGCGCCGACCACGTCGTGAACGCCACGGGCGCGTGGGCGGGCCGCCTGGGCGAGCTAGCCGGCGTCGACGTCGCCGTCCGCCCGTCGAAGGGCGCGATGGTCGTCACGAACGTCCGGCAGGTCGACACCGTGATCAACCGCTGCCGGCCGAAGGGCGACGCCGACATCCTCGTCCCACACGAGACGACCGCCATCCTCGGCACCACCGACGAGGCGGTCGACGACCCCGAGGACTACCCCGAGGAGCGCTGGGAGGTCGACCGCCTCGTCGACGAACTCGCCGAGCTCGTCCCCCTGCTCCGGGACGCCCGCACCGTCCGGTCGTTCTGGGGGGTGCGGCCGCTGTACGAACCCCCGGACGTCGGCAGCGACGACCCGACGGACGTCACCCGGGACTACTTCCTCCTCGACCACGCTGACCGCGACGACCGGCCCGGACTGACCACCATCGTCGGCGGGAAGTTCACCACGTACCGCGCGATGGCCGAGGCCGTCGCCGACCACGTCTGCGCGACGCTCGGCGTCGACGCCGACTGCCGGACCGCCGACGTCCCCCTGCCGGGCAGCGAGGACTTCGACGTGCTGCGTGACTACATGTCCGAGTTCGGGCTGCGGTCGCCGGTCGGCCGCCGGAGCGTCGAACGCCTCGGGTCGCGCGCCGACGACGTCCTCGACACGGACGGCCCGAACCCCGTCGTCTGCGAGTGCGAGGCGGTCACGCGCGCCGAGGTCAGGGACGCCATCGAGGAGTCCGGCTCGGACCTGAACGCGGTCCGCATCCGCACGCGGGCGTCGATGGGGAGCTGCCAGGGCGGCTTCTGCTGTCACCGCCTCGCGGGCGTCCTCCACGGCGCGGCCGACCCGACGGGCGACGGCGGCTTCGACGAACCCACTGTCAGGCGCGCGTGGGACGAACTCGTAGCGGAGCGCTGGAAGGGCCAGCGGCACGCCCTCTGGGGCGACCAGCTCTCCCAGGCGATGCTGAACTACGCGCTCCAGGCCACCACGCAGAACCGCGACCGCGACCCCGCCGACCGCCCCGGGACCGTCGACTTCGACGCGTTCGACGACGGGCCGCCGCGTCCCGCGAGCACCGACGCCGACCGCCCGGCCGCCGACGGAGGACGACCGGATGGCGGTTGAGTCCGACGTCCTCGTGGTCGGCGGCGGACTCGCCGGCCTCGCGAGCGCGCTCGCCGCCGCGCGCGAGGGCGCGTCCGTGCGCCTCGTCTCCCACCGGGAGAGCACGCTCCGGAACGCCTCGGGGCTCGTGGACGTCCTCGGCTACGCGCCGGGCCGCGACGGCCCCGTCGTCGACCCGTTCGCCGCCATCCCGGACCTGCCCGACCGGCACCCCTACCGGGTCGTCGGCGTCGACGCCGTCCGCGAGGGCCTGGCGCTGTTCGACGACGCCGTCCCGGGCTACGAGGGCGGCCACACCGACCGGAACGCCCTCCTGCCGACGCACGGCGGGACCGTCAAGCCGACGGCGCGCTACCCCCGGGGCGCGAGCGCCGGCGTCGCCAGCGACGGCCGCGACGCCCTCCTCGTCGGGTTCGGTTCCCTGCTGGACTTCGACGCCCCGCGCGCCGCCGCCCACCTCGCCGCCGCCGGCGTTCCGTTCGACGCGCGCGGCGTCACCGTCGGCTTCCCGGGCGAGTTGCGCGCGGACGCCGGCGTCACGCGGTACGCCAGACTGCTCGACGAGAACGCGACCGTCGACGCCGACGGCCGCCAGCGGCCGGTCCGCGAGGCGCTGGCCGAACGCGTGACGGCGGCCCTCGACGGCGAGAACCGCGTCGGCTTCCCCGCCATCCTCGGCGACGACGCCCCTGCCGACGTGCGCGCCGACCTCGCGGACCGCCTCGGCGCCGCGGTGTTCGAGGTCCCCCCGGGACCGCCGTCGCTGCCCGGCCTCCGCCTCGAGGACGCGCTCTTCGACGCCCTCGACGCGGCCGGTGCGAGCGTCGAGACCGGCAACCCGGTCGCCGGCTTCGACGGCACCGACCGCATCGAGCGCGTGTACGTCGAGAAGCACGGCGCGCGGATCCCGAACGCCGCCGACGAGTACGTCCTCGCGACCGGCGGCCTCGTCGGCAAGGGCGTCGCGTCCGACCGCTCCGGCGTCCGCGAACCGGTCTTCGGCTGCCACGTCCCCCACCCGGAGGACCGCACCGAGTGGTACGCCGACGGCGCGTTCGGCGACCACGCGTTCGCGCGGTTCGGCGTCACCACCGACGACGACCTGCGACCGGTCGACGCGGCCGGCGGCGTCGAGTTCGCGAACCTCCGGGCGGCGGGCGCGGTGCTCGGCGGCTACGACTTCGCCGCGGAGAAGTCCGGGACCGGCGTCTCCCTCGCGACGGGCTACGCGGCCGGCACGGCCGCGGCGGAGGCCACGCGATGAGCGACCCCGAGTTCCCGGACGCCGACGCGGCCGAGCCGGACGCGGACCCGGCCGAACCGGACGCCGACCTGCGGCCGGGCGCGGACGACTGCTACAAGTGCTCGACGTGCGACACCAGCTGTCCGGTCGCGGCGGTCGACGACGACTTCCCCGGGCCGAAGTTCCAGGGCCCCGAGCAGTGGCGGCTGAAGCGCCGCGACGACGACCACGCGGTCGACGACTCCGTGCTGGACTGCTCGAACTGCATGCGCTGTGACAGCGCCTGTCCGGCCGGCGTGTCGCTGTCCCAGATGCACAACGTCGCGCGCGCCGAGTACGTCCGGGAGGAGCAGTCGCGGCGGTCCGCCGCGTACTGGCGCAACCGCCTGCTCGCGAACTACCGGACGGCGGCGCGGCTCGCGAGCGAGGTCCCACGGCTGGCGAACGCCGCGGCGAACTTCGGTCCCGCTCGCTGGCTGCTGGAGAAGGCGCTCGGGGTCACGAGCGAGCGCGAGTTCCCCGAGTTCGCCGAGCGGACGTTCCGCGAGTGGTGGGCCGAGCGGGGCGGCGCGGCGGCGTCCCGAGAGCGCGCCCGCGAGCGACGCGAGGAACGCGGCGACCCCGTCGACGCCGACAAGAAGGTCGCGTACTTCCACGGCTGCTACGCGAACTACAACACGCCCGAGGTCGCGACGTCGCTGGTGCGCGTCTTCGAGCACTTCGGCTACGAGGTCGTCGTCCCCGAGCAGGGCTGCTCGGGCACGCCGATGTTCGCGAACGGCGTCCTCGGTGACGCGCGCCGGCACGCGGAGACGAACGTCGCCTCCCTGTCGGCGCTCGTCGACGAGGGCTACGACGCCGTCGCGTCGTGTACGTCCTGCTCGATGGCGCTCCGCCAGGAGTACCCCGAACTGTTCGACCTCGACGGCGTCGACGACGTCGCCGCCCACGCCTTCGAGTCCGTCGAGTACCTCCGCGTCAACGAACCGCTCGCCGACGAACTCCGGGCCGCCGACCTCGGCGGCGACCTCGCCGCCGAGTTCGCGTACCACGCGCCCTGTCACGCCCGCAACCAGGGCCTCGACCGGCAGGCCGTCGAGCTGTTCGGCGACCTCGACGGCGTCGGCGTCGAGGACGTCGGCGACTCCTGTTCGGGCATCTCCGGGACGTACGGCTGGAAGGCCGAGAAGTACGAGACGTCGATGGCCATCGGCGCCGAGATGTTCGACCACATGGAAGCCGCGGAAGGCGACACCGGCCTCACCGAGTGCCCGACCTGCGCCATGCAGATGGAACACGGCACCGGATACGACGTCCGCCACCCCCTCGAACTCCTCGACGCCGCGCTCGTCGGCGACGCCCAGTGACGTGAATCCCGTTCGCCGTTCACCACGACGCGGACGCCGACGGGCCGACCGGCGGCCTCACTGCCGGCGAGTACCGCGGCCGCCACGAGTCACCGGACTGTCGTCACCGGCACCGGCGACTTCCGCACCACCGTCTCCGCGGTGTTCCCCGTGAAGAGCCGTTCCGCCAGCGACCCGCTGTGCGCGCCGATGACCACCACGTCGTACTCCTCCGCGTGCTCGAGAATCGCCTGCGCCGCCTTCCCGAACGCCACCGTCGTCTCGACGCTGCGCCCGTGCTCGGCCGCCAGCTCGTCGGCGAACTCGAACACCTCCCGGCCGTGCTCCTCGGCCGCCGCCTCCGAGTCCTCGCTCAACGCCACCGACGTCGCCTCCCCCATCATCGGCGACCCGCCGCCGACCACGTGCAACACCGTGATCTCCGCGTCCGGATGCACCTCAAGCGCGTACTCGAGCGCCCGTTCGGCCATCTCCGAATCGTCCATCCCGACCAGTACTTGCGATACCATACCACGCCTACGGCGTCGCGCCGGAAAGGCCCTCGCACCGCAGCCACTCCGGTCCGCCGTCCGGCGCTGGCTCCGGGTTCGAATCCCGCCGACCGCACGCAACTGCGACGACGCGAGAGACACGGCGGTCTCTCGCGGTCGTTGGGTCAGTAGAAGTGGGTCGGGGCGGATTTGAACCGCCGACCTCCTCCATGTCAAGGAGGTGTCATAGCCAGACTAGACCACCGACCCGCGCTGGCTTCGAGTGCACTCCATCGTAGTCCGGGGGTATAGTTGAAGGTTTCGAATCGCCACCTCGCGGCGACCTCCCCGCGTCACTCGTTCCCACGACAGAGTTAAGTCTCTGTACAGAGTTGTACACTATAACCCGAAATAGTACATTGGTGTCCACAATGAAAGAGTACGTCGAACGCGTCACCGCCGGCGAGGACCTCGCCCTCGCCGAAGCGCGCGACGCAGTCACCCAGTTGTTCGAGGACGCGACCGACGCCGAGATCGGCGCGCTGCTCGCCGCGCTGCGCGCGAAAGGCGAGACCGAGACCGAGATCGCGGGCTTCGCGCAGGGGATGCGCGAGGCCGCACACACCATCGACCCCGACCGGGCGCCCCTCGTCGACACGTGCGGCACGGGCGGCGACGACTACGACACCATCAACGTCTCCACGACGTCCACGGTGGTCGTCGCCGGCGCCGGCGTCCCCGTCGCCAAGCACGGCAACTACTCCGTGTCCTCCTCGTCGGGCAGCTCCGACGTCCTCGAGGAAGTCGGCGTCGACCTCGACGCCGACCCCGAGGCCGTCGAGGCCACCATCGAGGACCACGGCATCGGCTACATGCACGCGCCCGCGTTCCACCCCGCCATGAAGGCCGTCATCGGGCCGCGCCGCGAACTCGGCGTGCGCACCATCTTCAACGTCCTCGGCCCGCTCACGAACCCGGCCGGCGCGGACGCCCAGGTCGTCGGCGTCTACGACCCCGACCTCGTGCCCGTGCTCGCGCGAGCGCTCTCGCACATGGGCGTCGACCGCGCGCTCGTCGTGCACGGCGACGGCCTCGACGAGTTCGCGCTCCACGGCGAGTCGACGGTCGCGGAACTCGACGGCGGCGACGTCGAACAGTACACCGTCACCCCCGAGGACTTCGGCCTCCAGGAGGCGCCCGTCGACGCCGTCGCGGGCGGCACGCCCGCGGAGAACGCCCGCGACCTCCGCGGCGTCGTCACCGGCGACGTCACCGGCCCGAAGCGGGACATCGTCCTCGCGAACGCCGGCGCCGCCGTCTACGCCGCCGGCTTCGCCGACTCCCTCGAGGACGGCGCCGAGGCCGCCGCGAACGCCATCGACGCCGGCGACGCCGCGGCCACCCTCGACGCGCTCCGGGACCCCGCGACCGCGACGCAATGACGCGCGCGAAGGTCTGTGGCATCACGAACGAACCCGACCTCCGGGCCGCCGTCGACGCCGGCGCGGACGCCGTCGGCGTCGTCGCGGACGTCCCGGTGGACACGCCCCGCGAGGTCGGGCTGGAAACCGCCGCCGGCCTCGTCGCCGCCGCGCCGCCGTTCGTCACCACGGTCCTCGTGACGATGCCCGACACGCCCGAGCGAGCGGTCGCGCTCGTCGAGGACGTCGGCCCGGACGTCGTCCAGCTCCACGGCGACGTCCCGGTCGGCGACGTCGCGTACGTGTCGGCGAACGCGACAGCGAGCGTCGTCAAGACCGTCGCCGCCGACGACCCCGAGGGCGGCCGCTACGACGACGTGGCCGACGCCCTGCTCGTCGACTCCGTCGACGGCGAGGGCGCGGGCGGCACCGGCGAGACCCACGACTGGACGGCGACGCGCGCGTTCGCCGACGCCGTGGACTCGCCGGTCGTGCTCGCCGGCGGTCTCACGCCCGAGAACGTCGCCGAGGCCGTCGCCACCGTCGACCCGTTCGCGGTCGACGTCGCGTCCGGCGTCGAGGCCAGCGGCGGCGAGAAGGACCACGACGCGGTCCGGCGGTTCGTCGCGAACGCGACGCGCGGCCGGGAGGTGGAGGCGTGACCGACGCCGCGCCGACCGAACGCGAGCCCGCCGCGCGCCTGGACACCACGCGCGGCGAGTTCGCCGCCCTCGCGGCGGACGGTCCCGCGGTCGTCCGGGTCGCGGCCGACGTCGACACGGACGCGTCGCCGCTCACCGCGTACGCGACGCTCACGGACGGGCTCCCCGAGAGCGACGCGGCCGGCGGCGCCGGACGCGAGCACGGCGAGTGCGACGGCGAGTACGGCTTCCTCCTGGAGAGCGCGGAGAAGACCGCGGCCAGCGACCCGGACGGCGCGTTCCGGCCGTCCGACGCCACCGAGGACCGGCACGCGCGGTACTCGTTCGTCGGCTACGACCCAGCGGCGGTCGTCACGGTCGACCCGGACGAGACGCGGGTCGTGGAACTGAGCGACGAGCGCGCGACCGACCTGCTGGCGGCGACCGCTGGGGGCGGCTCCGACGGGGACCGCGACGTCCTCGACCGCGTCCGCGACGCGTTCCCAGACGTCGAGCGCCGCGGCTTCCCCGACGAGGACCGCCAGCTGCTCGACGGCGGGCTCGTGGGGTTCCTCTCCTACGACGCCGTCTACGACCTCTGGCTCGAGGAGGTCGGCGTCGACCGCCCGGCGACGCCGCTGCCGGACGCCGAGTTCGTGCTGACGACGCGGACGCTCGTCTACGACCGCGCGACCGGCAGCGTCTCGCTCGTGTTCACGCCGGTCGTCGGCGACGGCGACGACGCGGACGCCGTCTACGACGCGCTCCAGGCCGAGGCCGACCGCGTGCAGCGCGCGCTCGCCGACGCCGACGACCCCGAGTTCGGCGGCTTCCGCGTGACTGCCGAGCGCTCGGGTCCGCGCGGGGAGTACGAGCACGCCGTCGAGCAGGCGAAGGAAGCCGTTCTTGACGGCGAGGTCTACCAGGCCGTGCTCTCGCGGACCCGGGAACTCGACGGCGACGTCGACCCGAGGGGACTGTACGCCGCACTCCGGGACGTGAACCCCTCGCCGTACATGTTCCTGCTGTCCCACGGCGACCGGAGCGTGGTCGGCGCGAGTCCGGAGACGCTCGTCGCCGTCCACGACGACACCGTCCTCAACAACCCCATCGCGGGGACGTGCCCCCGTGGGTCGAGCCCCGTCGAGGACCGGCGCCTGGCGGGCGAGATGCTCGCCGACGAGAAGGAGCGCGCCGAGCACACGATGCTCGTCGACCTCGCGCGCAACGACGTCCGCCGCGTCAGCGAACCCGGGAGCGTCCGCGTCCCCGAGTTCATGCGCGTGCTGAAGTACAGCCACGTCCAGCACATCGAGTCCACCGTCACGGGGACGCTCGCCGCCGACGAGGACGCCTTCGACGCGACGCGCGCGTCGTTCCCGGCCGGCACGCTCTCGGGCGCGCCGAAGGTGCGCGCGATGGAGCACATCCACGACCTGGAGTCGTCGCCGCGGGGCATCTACGGCGGCGGCGTCGGCTACTTCTCGTGGACCGGCGACGCCGAGTTCGCCATCACCATCCGGTCGGCGACCGTCGACCACGCCGGCGAGGCCGACACGCTCCGCGTTCGGGCGGGCGCCGGCGTCGTCGCGGACAGCGACCCGGGCGCGGAGTTCGACGAGACCGAGGCGAAGATGGACGGCGTGCTCGCGGCCGTCGACCGCATCCGCGAGGACGAGGCGAGCGACGCGACCGACGAGGCGGCGCCGGAGGTCGAGCAGTAGCATGCGCGTCCTGTTCGTCGACAACTTCGACTCGTTCACGTACAACCTCGTGGAGTACGTCTCCGAGCAGCGCGTCGACGGCGAGCGCCCGGCGACGACGGTGCTGAAGAACACCGCGACCCTCGCGGACGTCCGCGCCGTCGACCCGGACGCCGTCGTCGTCAGTCCCGGGCCCGGCCACCCGGAGAACGACCGGGACGTCGGCGTCACCGCGGCCGTCCTCACCGAGGTCAGCACCGAGGTGCCGACGCTGGGGGTCTGCCTCGGGATGGAGGCCGCCGTCCACGAGTACGGCGGCACCGTCGGGCGCGCGCCCGAACCGATGCACGGCAAGACCAGTCCCGTCGAGCACGACGGCGAGGGCGTCTTCGCCGGCGTCGAACAGGGGTTCCCGGCGGCGCGCTACCACTCGCTGGCCTGCACCGCCGTCCCCGACTGCTTCGAGGTGTCGGCGACCACGCGGCACGGCGACGCCGACCTCCCGATGGCCGTGCGGCACCGCGAGCACCCCATCGCCGCCGTCCAGTTCCACCCGGAGAGCGTGCTCACGGCGGCGGGCCACGACGTCGTCGAGAACTTCCTCGCGTCGGTCTGACTCCGCGACTCGTCGGCCGAACGCCTCCGCGACTCGTCGGCCGAACGCCTCCGCGACTCGTCAGCCGAGCAGCGTCGTCACGACCCAGGCGGCGCCGACGAGCAGCGTCGCGACGACGAGCAGTTTCCACGCGACGCTCAACACGACGCGACCCACCAGCACGACGACCGTGACGACCACCAGCGCGAGCAGCAGCGTGCCGAGCGGGGACGACGTCAGGCCGCCGAGCGCGAGCGGCGCCAGCGACGCGACAGCAGTCGGGTCCATGCGCGAAGCCACGGCGACCACCCCCTTAAGTGAGGTGGCGGTTCGCGCGGCGAGTAGGCTCGGCGTACTCGCCCGATCGGAGCGGGCACGCACCCCGACTCGGCGGCGGCCCGAACGCCCCCTCCGGTTCCACTGCAGGGTCGAAACTGAAACCCCGTGACGGTGCCCACGTCGCGTCCGGATAGCGGCCACTTTCACTCCGCTTTGGTCACCGTTATATCCGGTCCGCCCCTACGGTCCGACCACGCCCGAACGGGCGGGTTCGGGGACCAGGGTCGGGGCACCGGAAGCACAACTACTAACGTCCCGTGCCCGCAACGAAGTCGTCCCTACCGACACCCCACGTCCGACAATCCATGATACACCAACCACCCACGTCACCGACTGTACGGAGGCGGGACCGCCGATGAGCTCGCCCGACCTCTCCGCGGACGAACTCGAACTGCCGGTCAAGCGCACCACCGGCGACACCCTCGAGGAGCGGCTGACCGCGAACGCCTACCACGACATCCTGCCGGCGCGGTACCTCCGGAAGAACACCGACGGCGAACTCGTCGAGGAGCAGGAGGACCTCTTCCCGCGCGTCGCGAAGAACATCGCGCTCGCGGAAGTCGTCTACGCCAGCGACGACCCAGTCGAGGTGTCGCCCGACCAGCTCAAGCCCGACCACCCGCGCCGGGACGAACTCGCCGAGGCGGTCTTCGGCGAGGGCGTCTCCCCCGAGGACACCGAGGAGACCGTCGAGCTCACGGAGGCGAACGTCAACAAGTTCGCGTACGACACCGTCGTCCCCGAACTCGACGACGACGTCCGCGAGCACGTGCAGGCGAAACGCGAGGAGTTCCAGGACCTCATGGAGGGCCTCTCGTTCATGCCGAACTCGCCGACGCTGATGAACGCCGGCGACGAACTCCAGCAGCTCTCGGCGTGCTTCGTGGACTCCCCGGACGACGACATCACGGACATCCACCAGACCGCCAAGGAGGCCGCCGAGGTCTTCCAGTCCGGCGGCGGCATGGGGTACGCGTTCTGGCAGCTCCGCCCCTACGGCGACACGGTCGGCTCCACGGGCGGCATCGCCTCCGGCCCCCTCACGTTCATGGAGACGTTCGACCAGATGTGCGAGACCATCGCGCAGGGCGGCGCGCGCCGCGGCGCGCAGATGGCCGTGATGCGCGTCAGCCACCCCGACGTCGTGGAGTTCATCCACGCGAAGAACAAGGACGTCTCGCTGGCGCACACCCTGAAGCTCAACGACCCCGACGACTACACGTACACCGAGTTCTCCGAGGCCCTCGAGGAAGCACGGGACCTCATCGACGACGAGGGCCGCGTCCCCGAGCACCTCCGGAACGCCGTCGAGGGCCACCTCTCGAACTTCAACATCTCCGTCGGCGTCACCGACGGCTTCATGGAGGCCCTCGAGGCCGGCGAGGAGTACACGTTCACGAACCCGCGCACCGGGGAGCCCCACGTCGCCACCGAGGAGACCAAGGAGATGTACTCGCGGTACGGGCTGGGCGAGTACGTCGACGTCGGCGAGGAGCTCTCCATCCCCGCCGAGGTGCTCTGGGAGCGCATCGTCGAGGGCGCCCACGAGAACGGCGAGCCCGGCGTCATCTACCTCGAGCGCGTCAACAAACAGCACTCCTTCGACGTCGAGGAACACCCCGAGCACCGCATCCTCGCGACGAACCCCTGCGGCGAGCAGCCCCTCGAGGAGTACGAGGCCTGCAACCTCGGCCACATCAACCTCTCGACGCTCGCCGACCGGGACGCGCCCGACTGGCGCGTCTGGCGCGAGGAACACGACTTCGACAGCCTCGAGGAGGGCGTCGGCCGCTTCCTCGAGGAGGCCCTCGACCACGAGGAGTTCGAGCACCGCATCGAAGTCGGCACGCGGTTCCTCGAGAACGTCGTCACGATGTCGGACTTCCCCGTCCCCGAGATCGAACGGAAGGTCTCGGCGATGCGGAAGGTCGGCCTCGGCGTGATGGGGCTCGCGCAGCTGTACATCCAGCTCGGCGTGAAGTACGGCAGCGAGGAGGGCAACGAGATCGCCCGCCAGGTGATGCGACAGATCAACCACGGGTCGAAGGCCGCCAGCCACGACCTCGCGACCGAGCGCGGGAGCTTCGACGAGTGGGAGAACTCGAAGTACGCCGAGCCCACCGAGTACCGCGAGTGGTTCGAGCACCACACCGGCGAGGACGCCGACGACTGGGCGGACGGCTACCCCATCCGGAACCACAACACCACGACCATCGCGCCCACCGGGACGACGTCGATGGTCGGGAACACCACGGGCGGCTGCGAGCCCATCTACAACGTCGCGTACTACAAGAACGTCAGCGACGACGTGCAGGGCGACGAGATGCTCGTGGAGTTCGACGACTACTTCCTCCGCACGCTGGAGGCAAACGACGTCGACGTGCAGGCCGTCAAGGAGGAGGCCCAGGTGCAGATGGCGAACAACGAGTTCGACGGCGTCGAGGGCCTGGACACCGTCCCGGACGCCATCGGCGAGCTGTTCGTCGTCACCAGCGACCTCTCCGGGAAGGAGCACGCCGCCGTCCAAACCGCCTGCCAGGGCGGCGTCGACTCCGCCATCTCGAAGACGTGTAACTTCCCGAACGACGCGTCCGTCGAGGACATGGACGAGGTCTACCGCTACATCTACGAGCACGGCGGGAAGGGCGTCACCGTCTACCGCGACGGCACCCGCAGCAAGCAAGTGCTGACGACGCGCGCCGACAACACCGAGTTCTCCGAGCTGGACGAAGACGAGGCCGCGGAGGCCATCGTCGACACCATCCAGGAGACGTTCGGCGGCATCGAGGGCTTCCTCGACAACGAGGACGTCGAGGCGGCGTTCGGCGACGAGCTCCGCGAGCTGTTCGAGACGGGCGACGCGGGGCGCTTCGACGAGGACGGCTTCGCGGAGAAACAGCCGCGTCCCGACCTCCTGCACGGCGTCACGCAGCGCATCGACACCGGCTACGGGAAGCTGTACGTCACCATCAACGAGGACCCCGAGCGCGAGCGGCCGTTCGAGCTGTTCGCGAACACGGGCAACTCCGGCGGCTTCACGGGCTCGTTCACGGAGGCGCTCGCGAAGACCATCTCCGTGGCGCTCCGGTCGGGCGTCGACCCCGAGGAGATCGCGGACAAGCTCCAGGGCATCCGCTCGCCGAAGGTCGCCTGGGACAAGGGCGAGCAGATCAACTCCATCCCGGACGCGTTCGGCACCGCGCTCCGGCGGTACCTCGACGGCGACGTCGACCGCGCGGCCTACCCCCAGCAGCAGCGCCTCGGCGAGATCTCCGAGGACGCGGAGGCCCCCGGCACCCCCGAGACGGACGGCGGCGCGTCGGCCGGGGACGCCGCGGTCGGCGGCCCGCAGGGCCCGTCTGGCGCCGGCGAGGAGGACGCCCAGGACGCGACGCAGTCGCTCATCGAGGCCGGCGAGAGCCCCGAGTGCCCGGACTGCGGGTCGATGACCCTCTACTACAGCGAGGGCTGCAAGACCTGCGAGTCCTGCGGCTGGAGCGAGTGCTGACTCGCTCCCGGTGAGGCTCGGCTCTCGCCGCGAGGAACACGCCGCTCGCCGCGAGGAACACGCTTTTCCTCGTCGCGCGCGCACCGACAGCCATGAGCGAGCGGGCCGACGACTCCGGCGACCGCGGCGGCAGCCAGTGCCCGCTGTGCGGCGCCGACCTGTTCAGGCGCCACTGCAAGTACGTCTGTCCGCAGCACGGCGTAGTGGTCGACTGCGGCGACCCCTTCACCTTCTAGCCCGCAACGCGCGGTGTGCGACCGGTGCGAGCAGGGCGCCCGCGACGACCAGACCGCCCACGACGTAGACGGTGTCGAGGTCGGTCGCGGCCATCGTGAACGCGTCGAGGCCGCTGCCGACGGCGACGGCGCCGACCACCCACGGGAGCTCGCCGAGCAGCGTGCCGGCCGCGAACGCGCGGAGGGGGACGCCGCCCGCGCCCGCGGCGGCGGACACCGGCTCGGGGTGCGTGGGGGCGAGGCGAGCGGCGACCAGCCCCCGGAGCGGCCCGGCGGCGTCGAAGTACCGCTCGCTGCCGTCCGAGAACCGGCCGAACAGGCGGCCGTCGGCGGGTGCGTACCGGCCGGCAGCGTACGGGAGCAGGCTGGTGGCGACCGCGCCGGCGAGCGCCACCGGCACGCCGACCAGGAGACCGTACCTGAAGCCGACGAGCGCCGACAGGAGGCTGATCGGCCACCCGAGCAGCGGCCGGACCGCGTACAGGCCGACCAGGACGACGGGGAACCAGGGGCTGGCGAGCGCGACGCGCAGCGCCCCGAACGCGCGGTCGGGTCGCGCGAGCGCCGCTGCGACCAGGAGCGCGGCGACCGCGACGCCGGCCGCGTACCGCTTCATGACCGCCCGCTACCGCGGCACCGCGCTTGTGGCTTTCCCTTCCGCGGCCGTCCGGCCGGTCCGCCGTCCGCTCGCCGCCGCGCCGCCGTCAGCTCGCCGCCGGACCGCTGCCGCACGCAAGCGTTAAGCGCGCCGTCGCCCCACCACAACGCATGGCCGACGGCGACGACCACCGGGACGCCCACGGCGGCGACCACCTCGACGCCCACGGCGACCTCGACGACCCCGTGGCGGTGGGCGTGGAACTCCTCGCGAACCTCGAATTCGGGTCGCTGTCCGTCGCGGCCGCCATCGACCGCCTCGAGACCGTCACCACCCACCCCCGGAAAACCCGGGAGATCCTCGAGGAGGCCCAGCGTCGCGGCGTCATCGAGCGCGACGCGGGCGAGGTCCGCCCGCAGAGCGGCGGCTACGTCTCCTTCCAGTCGGACGTCGTCACGAAGGAGGGAGAGTTCTCGTGTCGGCGCTGCGGCGCCACGATCTCCACGGGCTACTTCATCGACTTCGAGGCCGGGGAACTCGGCGCGTTCGGCTCGTCGTGCATCCGGAAGGTCACCGGACGCGAGTAGGGCGTGACGGCCCCGGCGCCGCCGCCCGCGCTACTCGTCGTCCGCGAGGGCCCGCAGTGCCGCGAGGCGCTCGCGGTGCTCCTCGAGGACGGCCTCCTGGGCGTCCAGGACGTCGAGGTGTCGTTCGGCCGCCTCGCGGTGCTGTTCGGCGACCTCGCGCTGGCGGTCCAGGGTCGCCGCGAGGTCCGCGACGCTGGCCTCGAGGGCGTCCAGTTCGGCGTCCAGATCCTCGGGGTCGACCGGCGGCTCGACGGTCGCGGCGGCGGTCTGGAAGCCGCTCGACGCGAACTCGTCGCCCTCGCCGGCGGCGCCCGTGGGCTCGCCGGTCGTCGCTTCCGCCGCCCCTGCGTCCGCCGGGTCGCCGCCGGCGTCCGGCGAGTCCGCGGCCGCCTCCTCGCCGCCCTCCGCGTCCTCGTCGAGGCCGCTGGTGTCGATGGGGTCGACGCCGCCGCCGAACGACACCTCCTCGGTCCCCGCGTCGGCGTCCTCGTCGACGGTCATCCGCTCGAACTCCTCGGCGCTCGCGGCGTCGTGGTACGCGTACACGGCGTCCTCGACGGTCTCGCGGACGTCCCGGAACTGCTCGTTCGGCGCCTTGATGCGCTGGGCTCGCTCGCTCGTCTCCAGGACGAGCTGGCTGGAGACGTTGCCGTCCTCGACGCCGATGCCGGTCACCGACTCGTAGTCGATCTCCTCGAAGTCGGTCCCCCAGACCGCGCTCCCGATGTGCTTGACGACGCGGTCGCTAGTGACGACGAGGGTGAGTTCGCTGAACCGGTAGGTCCGCTTGACAGTCTCGCCGGGCTGGGTGACGCCCGCGGCGTTCAGCACGCCCGCGAGAATCGGGTGGAGGGCGTCGTCGAGTTTCCCCGACGGCACCGTGAACGTCTCGTCGCCGTCGAGGCCGTAGTCGAGGGTGACCTTGGCCTTCCGGCGGCCCTCGCTGACCTCGACGCCCTCCGCGTCGTGGGAGAACTCGTCGACGGACTCGTCGCTCAGCAGGCCGTCGGCCGTGTAGACGATGGTGCGCGTCGGCGTGACGAACAGGGCGTCCTCGCCCTTCAGCGGGACGTGCGCGGCGACGTCCTCGTCGCCGAGCGAGGACTGCACGAGCGCAGGTACGTTCATACACGCTCGAAGCAACCGGCTCGGCTTAAACCCGGCGGGTGGCCGAGCGCAGATGAGAACGTTAAAGAATACCCTCGCCCTAGCCGGAATCGAGCCCGGGTGGCTTAGCTGGTCATAGCGCCGCACTCATAGGGTTCCGAGCTTCGGTGCGGCAACCCACGCCACGTGGTTGCTCGGCATGTCCGCGAGGCCCGCCGAGCCTCGAACCTGGGACATGCGGAGGTCGAGGGTTCGAAACCCTCCCCGGGCATACTCGTTCCACTGCGACCGAGCCGCGAGTCCCCACTCCTGGCGCGGTGTTAGACGGTTCCTATTTCCGGCGTCCCGTCGAGTAGTATCAGCTTACGGAGCGGAACCGGCGTTCGTTAGCAACTCGGCTAACGCGGGCGGTCGCCTCGGCGCGCCACCGCACCAGGGCTCGGCTGGTGACGTTCACCCCCGATCCACCGAAACGGACGCAGAGCCGTCCGTAAACAGTTTGGAGGCCTCTCGTCGCCTCGTGAAACGTCGGCAACTCGGGTCTGGCCGGGTGAAACGTGCTGAAATCCGGGCAACGGTCTGGCCGTTATATGGGGTGGCCGGTCCATGGATGGAGTAACGAGGTGCCCCCCGACATGTCCACTCCCTCCCGCTCCGCGCTCGCCGAAGCCGCGTCGGACGCCGTGAAGACGCCCGCGTCCGCGACCCTCCTGAAGCCCTTCGAGGTCGCCGGGTTCTGGGCGGCGATCGCGTTGCCGTTCCTGTACACGCCGCTCGTGCTCGCCGGCCCGGAGACGAGCGCCGAACAGACCGCGCTCGCCGCGCTCGTCGCCCTCCACGTCGTCGCGCTCGTGCTCGGCCACCGGCACAACACGAACTGACGGCGCGAGTCCAGCGACCGGGCGGCGACGCGAGTTCGGGTCCCTTAACTCGGGCCGCCCTGTCGGTCCCCGTATGGGTCTCGACGCCGTCCCCCTGGGCCGCACCGGACTGAAGGTCTCCGAGGTCGCGTTCGGCACGTGGCGGTTCGGCCGCGAGAACGACGCCGGCGACGTCGAGGTCGGCCGCGACCGCGCGCACGCCCTCCTCGACGCGTACGCCGACGCCGGCGGCCGCTTCGTCGACACCGCGGACATGTACGGCAGCGGCCGCGCCGAGCGCTACGTCGGCGAGTGGCTCGCCGACCGCGACCGCGAGGACTTCGTCGTCGCCTCGAAGGTCTACTGGCCGACCCGCGACGACCCGAACGGCCGCGGCCTCAACCGCAAGCACCTCCGGCACAGCCTCGACGGCATCCTCGACCGGCTCGGCACGGACTACCTCGACGTCCTCTACATCCACCGCTGGGACGACGACACGCCCGCGCGGGAGTTCATGCGCACGCTCGACGAGTTCGTCCGCGACGGCCGCGTGCACTACCTCGGCGCGTCGACGTTCGAGCCGAACGCCTGGAAGGTCGCGAAGGCCAACGAGATCGCGAGACGGGAGGGCTACGAGCCGTTCACCGTCGCCCAGCCGCGGTACAACGCCGTGAACCGCGAGGTCGAGGGGAACTACCTCGAGATGTGCCGGGACTACGACGTCGGCGTGGTGCCGTGGTCGCCGCTCGCTGGCGGGTTCCTCACCGGGAAGTACACGCGCGGCGAGGACCCGCCTGAGGGGACCCGCGGGGCGACCGACCAGCAGTTCGTCGACTCCTACCTGACGCCGCGGAACTTCGACGCGCTCGAGGAGGTGGAGGCGGTCGCCGCGGAGGTCGGCGCGTCGCCCGCGCAGGTGTCGCTGGCGTGGCTGTGCCACCACGACGACGTCGTCGCGCCCATCTCGGGCGCGCGGACGCCAGAACAGCTCCGGGAGAACCTCGCGGCGGCGGACGTGTCGCTGACGGACGGCCAGTTCGACCGCATCGCGGACGCGAAGTAGTCACCCCCAGGTCGTGCGGACGCTCCGGAGCTCCGCCGCGAGCGCGCGGCGCTTCAGCAGGCAGAAGCCGGCGAAGATGACGAGGAAGCCGGCGACCACGTTGGCGGTGATGGGCTCCCCGAGCGCGAGGAACCCCACGACCGCCGCGAACACGGGCGCGACGTAGCTCACGAGGTTGATCTCGATGGGGCCGAGCCTGTCCAGCAGTTCGAAGTAGACGAGGAAGCCGGCGGCGCTCGACGCGACCGAGAGGTACGCCAGCGCCACGAGCGCGTCCGTGCTGGCCGGAATCGTCTGCGTCTCGCCGACGGCGACGCTGGCGGCGTGCATCAGGGCGGCGCCGCCGAGCATCGACCACGCCTCCATCGTCTCGACGTCCAGTCCGTCGTCGACGCGCTGGGTGAGCACGCTCCCGAACGCGAAGCACGCGGCGGCCGCGAACACGAGCAGGACGCCGACGGTGCCGCCGTCGAGGAGGTTCGAGAGGTCGGGATCCGAGAGGACGGCGACGCCGACGAGCCCGAGCGCGAGGCCGGCCAGCCCCACCGCGGAGAGGCGTTCGGACGGCAGGAGGGCGCGCGCGAACCCGGTCGTGAGGACCGGACTGAGGCTGACCACGACGGCGGCGACGGCGCTCGTGGTGTGCTGTTCGCCGACGAACAGGAACGCGTGGTAGGCGGCGATGAGGAAGACGGCGCCGACCGCGACGACCGTCCAGTCGGCGCGCGTCCGCGGCAGCCAGTCGTCGGCGGCGTGGGCGGCGTACGCGAGCATGAGGACGCCCGCGACGTCGTACCGGACGGCGGCGAACAGCACGGGCTCGAAGCCCGCGTTCAGGCCGGCCTTGATGGCGGCGAACGCCGACCCCCAGACCGCGGCGAGTGCGAGGAACAGCGCTGCGTCCCGGTAGCTGGTCACGTCGGTGCTCCGGCGGGCGCGACGTTTACGCTTTCGAACCCGTGCGCGTTTTGCCGCGGCCGCCCGGCGGGCCGTCGTCGGCGCGGCCGGACCCGACGCACGCGCCGCCGCGCGTGCCGTCCGGGTCTGCGGACAGGCGGTCGCCGCGTAGCCGGATTCGACGGCCGGGTCCGCGACTCACTCCCCGCCGCGTTCCGCGTGGAGCGCGCGCAGGACGTCCTGGCGCGTGACGATGCCGACGATGCGGTCGTCCTCGACGACGGGGACGCGGTTGACGTCGCGCTCGTCCGCGGCGAGGATGGCGAGCGCGTCGTCGACGCTGGCGTCCGGCCCGACCGTGAGCACGTCCCCGGTCATGATGGTCTTCACGGGCTTGCCGGCGTTCTTCGCGAGGTCGAGTTCGGTCTCCAGTTCGTTCCACGAGAGGTCGATGCCGTAGTCGAGGGTCTCCAGGAACGGCGGCAGGCCGATGGGGATCCAGACGGTGTGGCTCTTCGGCTGGAACAGCTCCACGAAGTCCCGCTGGGTGACGACGCCGACGAGCCGGTCGTCGTCGTCCACGACGGGGAAGCCCGTGAACTTCCGCCGCGCGAGCTGCTGGAGGACGTCGCTGATCTCGTCGTCCTCGTGGACCGTCTCGACGTCGGCCGTCATCAGGTCTCGTACCTGCATACGCGAACGGTCGCGGCCGCGCTCCCTATCGTTTGTGGATGGCCGGTGGCGGCGCACGCGACCGCGGACCGGCGCACCGCTTAAGTCACACCAGCGGCAATTCGGCGTATGGCCACCGTGGGCCGGAGGAAGCTCCGCGACCTCTTCGACGACGCGCCGACCCCACACATCGCCCACCCCCCCGAGTCCCACCGGCGGGACTTCTACGTCGCGACCGACGGCTCGTACTCCAGCGACGGCAGCGGTCTCGGCGTCGTCGTCGAGACGCGCACGGGCGACCGCGTCGCCAGGCTCGCGGTACCGGACGAGGCCCCGAACAACAACGTCGCCGAGTACCGCGCGCTCCACCTCGGCCTCGACGTGCTCGCGGCGCGTGCGCCCCGGGACGCGCGCGTCGGCGTGCTCGTCGACCACAACGACCTCGCGGGCGACGTGAACACCGCCGTGCTCGCCGCGCGCGCCCACGACTACCGGCCGATCCGGGAGTTCTCGCCGCCCAGGGGCGCCGACCACCACTGGCGGGGCATCCGCGCGCGCGTCGTCGGGTTCGAGGAACTCCGTGCCGCCCAGCTCGACTCCGGGACGAACCCCGCGCACGTGCTCGCGAACGAACCCGACCAGTACGCGCACGTCAACGACGAGCCGGCGCGCTGTCCGCTCCCCGCCTTCGAGGACGCCGGCGGCGACCCGAAGGTGCCGCCGCCGTCGCGCAGCGACCGCCGCGCGAGCGACTAGGCAGCGCGGGCTCGCTACTCGGTGTCCTCCTGGGCGTCGACGACGGCGACGGCGGCGAGGTTCACGATGTCCTTGACCTCGTCGCCGCGCTGGAGGACGTGGACGGGTTCGCCCATGCCGACGAGCATCGGGCCGATGGCGTCCGCGCCGCCGAGGCGCTGGAGGAGCTTGTAGCCGATGTTGCCGGCCTCGAGGTTCGGGAAGATGAGGACGTTCGCGGGGTCCGCGAGCTCGCTGAACTCGTAGGTGCCCTCGAGGATCTCCTCGACGACCGCGGTGTCGGCCTGCATCTCGCCGTCCACGGGGAAGTCGACGCTGTCGTCGTCGCGCAGCATCGCGGCGGCCTCCCGGGGCTTCCGGGTGCCCTCGTTGTCGACGCTGCCGAAGTTCGAGTACGACAGCATCGCCACCCGGGGGTCGACGTTGAAGCTGCGCGCGAGCTCGGCGGTGTGCTGGGCGACCTCCGCGAGCACGTCGGCGTCGGGGTCCTGGTTGACGGTGGTGTCCGCGCAGAACACGACGCGGTTCTTGAACGTCAGCATGTAGACGCCGGCGACGTAGTTGGCGTCGGGCGCGGTGCCGACGACCTGCAGCGGCGGCTTGAGTGCGCTCGGGTAGTGGTGCGTGAGGCCGGTGAGGAACGCGTCGGCGTCGCCGGCCTCCACCATCGTGGACCCGAGGAAGTTCGGGTCGCGTTTCACGAGCGACTCCGCCTCGCTGCGCGTGACGCCCTTGCGCTGGCGGAGTTCGTAGAGGCGTTCGGCGTACGCCTCGTGGTCGCCCTCGTTGGGGTCGACGATCTCGGGGTCGAAGTCGAGGCCGAGTCCGGAGACGACGCCGTGGATGGTGTCGCGGTCGCCGATGAGCACGGGTTCGGCGATTCCCTCCTCGGCCATCTGGTAGGCGGCGCGGATCATCTTCTCGTCGTCGCCCTCGCCGAGCGCGACGCGCTTCGGCTCGCTCTTGGCCTTGTTCAGGACGATGCGCATCATCTCCCGGCTCTTCCCGAGGCGCGCCTCGAGTTCCTCGCGGTACGCCTCGAGGTCGAGGTCGCGGCGAGCGACGCCGGACTCGATGGCTGCTTCGGCGACGGCCGGCGCGACCTCGAACAGCACGCGCGGGTCGAGGGGCTTCGGGATGATGTAGTCGGGGCCGAACTGCAGCGGCTGGTCGCCGTAGGCCTTCACGACGGCGTCCGGGACGTCCTGTTTCGCGAGGTCCGCGAGCGCCTCGGCGCAGGCGACCTTCATCGCCTCGTTGATGTCGGTCGCGCGGACGTCCAGGGCGCCCCGGAAGATGAACGGGAACCCGAGGACGTTGTTCACCTGGTTCGGGTAGTCCGAGCGCCCGGTCGCCATGATGACGGTGTCGTCGCGGGCGTCCTTCGCGGCCTCGTAGCCGATCTCGGGGTCGGGGTTCGCCATCGCGAAGACGATGGGGTCGTCGGCCATCGACTGCACCATCTCCTGGTCGACGATGCCGCCGACCGAGAGGCCGACCAGCACGTCGGCGCCCTCCATGGCGTCCGCGAGGTCGCCGGCCTCGTCGGCGGGGCTGGCGAACTCGGCCTTGTACTCGTTGACGTCGCGGTCCTCGGTGATGACGCCCGAGGAGTCACACATCGTGACGTTCTCGCGGCGGACGCCCAGGGAGACGTAGAACTTCGCGCTGGCGATGGCGGAGGCGCCCGCGCCGGAGAACACGACCTCGAGGTCCTCGAGGTCCTTGCCCGCGATCTCGGCGGCGTTCAGGAGGGCGGCGCCGGAGATGATCGCGGTGCCGTGCTGGTCGTCGTGGAAGACGGGGATGTCCATCTCCTCGCGGAGGCGCGTCTCGATCTCGAAGCACTCCGGGGCCTTGATGTCCTCGAGGTTGACGCCGCCGAACGTCGGCTCCATCGCGGACACCGACTCGACGATCTCGTCGGCGGTGTCCTGGTCCAGTTCGACGTCGAAGACGTCGATGTCCGCGAACCGCTTGAACAGCACGCCCTTCCCCTCCATGACGGGCTTGGAGGCCTGCGCGCCGATGTCGCCGAGGCCGAGGACGGCCGACCCGTTCGACACGACGCCGACGAGGTTGCCCTTCGCGGTGTACGTGAACGCGTCCTCGGGGTTCTCGGCGATGCGGCGGCACGGCGCCGCGACCCCCGGGGAGTACGCCAGCGAGAGGTCCCGCTGCGTGTTCGTGGGCTTCGTCGTGGAGATCTCGATTTTCCCTGGCGGGTCGCTGGCGTGGTACTCCAGCGAGTCGTCGTCCAGTCCCATGTCCTCCCGTGCCGCGGCGACCGGCAAAAACCTGTCCCAACGCGTCGAATGTTGCTTCGACGGTCGTCGAAACCCGGCCGCCGTCTGCGTCGTCCTCGAGCTCGCACGCGCGCGGACGAGACGACAGCCCTACGTACCGAGCGCCGATAGCTCCCGGTATGGCCCGCCGCTCGTACCAGCTCGCGGTCGCGACGACCGCGCTCACGTTCGCGCTCATCCTGCTCGGGGAGTTCACCGCCGTCTCCGCGTCGGGCGCGACCTGCGGCCTGGAGTGGCCGTACTGCAACGGACAACTGCTCCCGTTCGGCCTGCCGCTGCACGACTTCATCGAGTGGCTCCACCGCGCCGTCGCGATGGTCGTCGGCTTCTTCATCCTCGGCACCGGCGTCCTCGCGTGGCGGCGCTTCGACGAGCGGGACGTCAAGCTCGGCGGCGTCCTCGCGGTCGTGCTCCTCCCGCTCCAGGTGGTCCTCGGCGGCACCACCGTCACGTTCAGCGGCCTCGTCCCCTGGGGGTACATGCCGCTCACCCAGGCCGTCCACCACCTCGCCGCGCTCGCCATCTTCGGCACGCTCGTCTACACGACCCTCCGCATGCGGGAGCTCGCCGGCCTCGGCGTCGGGCGAGTCCGGACGGCCGCGGTCGCCGGCCTCGCGGCGCTCCCGCTCGTGCTCGCGTTCAGCCGCAACACCGTCTTCGCGGTGTACGGCACGCGCGTCCAGCTCGCCCACCACGCGTTCGAACTGGTCGTGTTCGCGGCCGCGCTCGCCGCGTGGACGTGGGGGCGCCGCCGCGACGCCGCGCGTGCCGCCACCGCCGCCGGCGCCGCCGCCTGGCTGGTCACCGTCCAGATCCTGCTCGGCACCGGGATCGTGCAGTTCTCCGCCGCCGTCCAGCTGACCTACTACGCGCTCACCGCCGCCGTCGGCGCGCTCCTCGTCGTCGCCGCGCGCCTCCCGACCGACGGCCCGACCGCGGCCGCGACGGCCGACTAGAAGAAGTCGTCCAGGCCCGCCTGGTCGTCGTCGCCGTCGTCCGCTCCGTCCGCGTCGGCTGCCTCCCCGCTCGCGTCCGCGTCGTCCGCAGCCACGGCCGCGTCCCCGCCGCTGGCAGCCTGCTCGGTGTCGCCTCCGGCCTCCGCGGCCACGCCCTGGGCGTCGTCCCCGACGTCGGCGTCCACGGACGCCTGCCCCTCGAACGCGCCGCCCGAGTGCTCGACCGCGCGCTCCTCGCGGAGCGCCTCGGCGTCCTCGACGATTGACTGGACCTTGTTCGTCGTCTCGCCGGAGCCCGTGACGAACGACACGTGCTCGGCGTCGAGGTCGTAGGCCGCGGTCATCGCCACGGTGAGCTCGCGGTTCTTGCAGTGGTGGGTCATCGCCGCGAGGAAGGGGACGACCTCGCGGCGCGCCGTCGACATGCTGGTGCCCGACACCTCGGCGACGTTCCGCGCGACGTAGTCGCGTTTCTCCCGCGTGGCGCGCGAGCTCCCGAGCTTCCGCCAGTACGACGGCGGCCCGTACCGCGTCCAGCCGCCGTGGTCGTTCCGACGCGCCGCCGCCACGCCCGCCGCGATGTTGTCCGTCGCGTACCGCCAGTACGAGTAGTTCTGGGTGGCGCGCACCCGCCCCAGCCAGACGTCCGCGTTCGAGAGGAACTCGTAGGCGACCGCCAGCTCCTCGCCGTAGTAGTCCTTCGGGACGTTGTCCTCCACCCAGTTGATGAGGTCGTCCGGCGTCTCGTCGACGTCGTACGCCGACTGCAGCGCGGCCTCCGCGTCGAGGTGCTTCACGACGCCGTCGAGGAAGTCGAAGACGCCCTCGCTGCGGTCGCGCTCGCCCATCACCACGTCGTCGACCGTGAGCCGGCGGTCGGTCTCCGCGAGCGCCTGCAGGTCGTTGACCGCCGACCGCAGGTCCCCCGAGTTCTGCTCGGCGATGGCCTCCAGGGCGGCCTCGTCGTACTCGACGTCCTCGCGGCGGCAGATGTCCCGCAGCACGGGGACGATCGAGCGCTTCGAGACGTCCCGGAACTCGACGTCCCGGCACGCGCTCCGCAGCGCCGAACTCATGTCGTAGTACTCGTTCGCGATGAGGACGATGGGCTGGGTGCCCTCCTTCACGAGCCGCGTGATGGCCGCGGAGCCCCCGCGGTCGACGTTCCCGTGGAGGTTGTCCGCCTCGTCGAGCACGACGAGCTTCCGGCCGCCCGTCCCCCCCGTGAGCGTCCCCGACTTCGCCGCCTCGCCGGCGACCCGCTCGACGACGTCCGCGGTGCGCTGGTCCGAGGCGTTCAGCTCGACGACGTCCCAGCCCTCGTCGTTCGCGAGCGCGTGCGCCGCCGACGTCTTCCCGACGCCCGGACTCCCGTGCAGGACGACGGCCTCGCGGTGGTCCTCCCAGGTGTCCGCCCACTCCCTGAGGGCGTCCCGGGCCTTGTTGTTCCCGCGGACCTCCGACAGCGACGACGGACGATACTTCTCCGTCCAATCAGTCATATCGTGTGTATTCCATGTGTATAGAGTTAAGTGATTTGTTCAACAATTGGTTCAACGTGGGAGAGCGCATACAACTCGTTGTTTCCGGCGAGCAAAAAGAACGCTGGGATGGCTTCGCCGAAAAACAGTCTGGCATTGATGACCGCTCAGACCTCATCAGAACGGCAGTAGAGAAGTTCATTGAGGATACGAATTCGGAATCGGAGCTTCCCGAGCAGATGGAGAGTCGGTTCGACGAAATCCTCGCTGAATTTGAACGGTTTGAATCTCGTTTGAACTTCGCGAATGAAGCATTCGAGTCTCTCGAACAATCTCAGCTAGACGAAGAGACTGTTGAAGACATAGTAGAATTCCACTCCGACCTCATCCAGGAAGAGGTTCGGGACCTCGAAGACACAGTGAGGAGGTCAGATGAGTAGTCAAGCAACCTCAATCGAAGTAGCCATAGCTGTTAGTAAATACCTCCGTCGAGTCCGTGCTCGTCAATCACCGCACACCCTCAAGAATCGCCGCATTGCGGCGGCACAGTTCGATGAGTGGTGCCGTAGGAATGGCTCATCCCTATTTGAGGCAGACGAGTGGCTTGTTGAGGATTGGATTGACTACATGCTGGACGACGAGGGCGGAGAGGGGTTCGCACCTCGTACCGTTCGAAACAAAATCTACGACATCTCTGCGCTCTATCAGTACCTTAAAAAGCGGAACCATGTGGACGAGAATCCCGTGGAGGATGTTGATACGAGTGATTTGACCGGCACCATCATGGATGAATACGCCGAGGTTCGCTATTTAGAGCCAGAGGAATACGAGGCGATGCTGGACGCCTGTTCTCGGGTTCGGGATGAGCTTCTCTTACGGTTATTGTGGAACTGCGGTGTCCGAGCGGAGGAGGCTGTGAACATCGAGGTAGAGGCCCACCTTGATAGAGATAAACGGGAAATCACCATCAAGACCGGGAAGCAAGGACGAACCTCTGATGTTAAATCTCGTACTGTCTACTATAGCCGCCGAATGGAGCGAACGCTCCGTGACTGGCTTGACCGGGGTGCTCGGAATAAGTACATGTCTTCCGATAGTTCGTCCCACCTCATCGTTTCGAAGCAGGCCGACCACCCTCAGCCTAAACGAGTAACTGAAATCATCGACGAAATCGCAACCGATGCTGGTGTTCAAGATGAACTTTGGGAGGATGCCTCCGGTCGCAAACGATACCGTGTTACGGCCCACTCATTCCGTCACAGCTACGCTGTTCACCGAGTGAAGCAAGGGATGCCCATCGTCTACCTTCAAGAGTTGATGGGACACGCCGACATTGAGCAAACACGGAAGTACCTGAAGTTCCGGAAGGACGACATCCGGGAAGCTGAGAAGAAGTACGCTCCGCGAATCTAACGCCACTCACAACGCTCCTCGTGGCGTTCTATGTCAAGGCGATTCTCCCCCGCGAACACCTTCTCGTTACAGAATTTGCACCGAACCCAATTCTCGTCGTTTGGACACGCCACGTAGTGGCGTTCTTCAAAGTTGAGTGACTGTGTGGAATCCATACGGGGACGGACGCCAACCCCGCCCATTGGCTATCATTCCGCCCATTAATCTTCGGAATAAGATTCCTGTTTGAAGTTCTGGTCGAACGTCGTTGGTAACAGATGACCGACGACGATGAACACTACCGAGTCGGTGCGATGACCGTCACACTCCGCCGTGCCCCGGAAGAAGCCGTTCGGCGGTGGGACGGCGCTGAATGCGAGTGCGAAGAATGGGAGAAGAACAAGACCGACCCCAAGCTTGGTACTCTGCTAGAAATGGAATGCAAGCACATCAGGTCCGCCAAAATGTTTGCAATTTACGACGGGAGGGTCGTGGCCGTCGACGCAGAGTAACGGTCAGTGAAGAAGCTCTGCGTACGTCCAGAACTCGCGGTCCACAACGACCTCCACCCCACATTCTGCACAGTACGTCACCAGACCTCGGAGGTCCTCAACACGGACCAGGGCCGCCGAATCCGAATCCGATGGCAGCACGAAATCGTCGAACGCTCGCCGGACCCACTCCGCATCCGACCCGAACTTTACGACGCCAACACGGTCACCACCCACCTCCACGTGCGGTTCAAGGCGAACAATAATGCGACGGTCAGCAATCACCGCCCGTCCACGAGGACGAGGGTCTACGTCACCATTGAAGAACACGAACGGCGACTCATCAACCGAGGCGCTCACGAGAAATCACCCTTGAACAGGTGGCCATCCTCCTGTTTGAAGC
The DNA here is from genome assembly GCF_037031165.1 of Halobacterium yunchengense. Classification (NCBI taxonomy): domain Archaea; kingdom Methanobacteriati; phylum Methanobacteriota; class Halobacteria; order Halobacteriales; family Halobacteriaceae; genus Halobacterium; species Halobacterium yunchengense. The sequence continues at coordinate 672,230 of NZ_JAYEZL010000002.1, forward strand.
CCGAGCCCGCTGGGTTGCCAATCCAACCGTTAATCTCCTGCTGAATCGCCTCTCGGTCCTCATCCCCCTTCATTTCAACAGCATCGACGACCTCGTCTCGCGGGGCTGCCCCACCAGTACCAATGTCGTCAATCACTCGACGGACGGTCTGCTTCAGTTCTCGCTCCGGAGCCGACGCCGACCCTGCAAGAACGTCTCGGTCGAGCTTTCCATTCTCGTTCGTCATCAGCGCGCCCATCCACGTCTCCATCAGGTGGACGACCCGCTCGGCGTCACCAACCGTCACTTCCTCGGAGAGGCGAAGACGAGCCGAGGCCTCTGCGAGACGACGGAGTGCGTAGAGCTTCCGCACCCCGACCGCCGTTCGAACTTCGTTCGAATCCTCACGCCAGTCAACCCACGCATCGTGCAGGATATCGTATGCCTCGTCCGTCAGGTCAGGGTCAAGACTTCGAGCGTGTGCAACGTACTTCATCATCCGTTCCGGCGAGATGTAGTCCCCGGTGACGCCCTGTGCCCGGTCAAGGACTGACTTCGCAATCTCGGCGTCCCGTTCCGCATCCGGTCGGTCGATGAACGGGACGATGATATCCATACGGTCCCAGATAACCTCGTTCACGTTGATTTGGTGCTTCAGCGGCTCGTAGAGGTCGAAGCGGGAGTCCACCGGATTTGCGACAAGGAGGGTTGCGCACCGAGTCGGCAACGTCGCCCGAATGTTGTGCTTCGCGACCGAAACTTCCTGCTCCGAAAGCGGCTCTTGCAGACAGTTCCGAACGCTCTCCGAACCCTTGTCCAATTCGTCGATTACCGCGAGGCCACCGTCCGCCCGAACCAGAGCACCTCCCGAAAGCGTAGCTTTCGTAGAATCGAACTGCTCCTCGTACGAAATGGACGCAGTCAGTCCCGCTTGCGTAGCGTTGTCCGCACTCTGATAGACAGACTTCGGTGCGATTTCAGATACGTACTTTGCGATATCGGACTTCCCGGTACCAGGGTCACCCACGAAGGCGACGTGGATTTGCTCACGCTCCTTCTGGTCATCCAACCCACGGCGAACACCACCGACAAGCTGGAGTAACGCAGCCATCCTCGCGAGCTTATAGTCACCCTTAATCGTCGGCGCGATGCTGTCCGCGAGCGCGCCGATAGCGTCATCCTGGGACGCAATCCGCTCGTTCTCGGCAATGTCCTCCTCCGTCAGTTCAACGCCAGAATACCCTCGGTCGTGATGCTCGATGCCAGTCGCCTGAATGTAGAGGTCAGAGTCCTTGTCGTCGTCCGCCGTCGCACGCAGAATCCCAGTCAACGTGACTGTCTCCCCAGCCTCAACTTCATTCACGAGACCGTTATGGAGGTCCGCTCGGATGTCTGTCGGATTCGGCGTTGAGGAGTGTGTGTGAAGGTCTTGGACGATGACCTGCTGGCGGTCGACGACCTCCCCCTGTTCTGGAAGGTGCTTGAAGACCTTCGTAGACTTGTTCTCACAGGAATAGCATTCATTCGGATACTCAAGGTCGCCAGCAGCCCGCGACTGCCGCCGGTCAATCTGCGCGCCGCAGTCACGACACAGGAACTTAGCGATGATGTGCCGAGAGTACTGGTCCGTTCGGTCCATCACCCGACACTCAATCGAAACCAGTGTACCGATTGAGTCTGCTCGGAGGTCCTCGATTCGCTGATGCGTCGGGAGTTCACCGACTAGACGGAGTTCCTCCGACCCTTCTCCGAGGACTCTCGCAGCGACCTCATAGTGGAAGAGACACTCATCCGGTTCCTTAATAATCTCCTCCAGAATCTCTTCAGACCCACTCTCGACTATGTCGGGTGAGGATACCTCCACAACACCATCCTCAGCGTGGACTCCGTCAAGGAGGTCCGCGAACCTTGAAGTCGAATTCGGGGCGTTGGACTGTGCTCCGTACAGCAAGGGATTGTTCACCTCCGTTACGTCGGAGGACGATACATCAGTCTCTGAAGACATCTTGGTTGATGTCATAATTGACATAAACCCGAGCCATCTCATAAGTATGTCGCCAATCCGATACAAACACGGGCTGGTCGAACCCCCCAACCACCCCTATATGCCCCCCCTCAAATCCATTGAGAGAGCGTCTGAGAAAGCGACCATACATAAACTGATTGGTAGAACTGGGGGGAGGGGGTCAACGATAGCTCTCTACTCTTGGGATTTTGACTTCCACATCTTACATTTGTTAACAAATAACAATCAGAATCTCCACTAGACTCCCCTAACCACCCCCCTCCCCCACCATAACAAATGAATCTGGAAGTAGAGGGGTTCCACCTCTTATTTTCGGTAGAATTCCGGGGGGTTGGGAGGGGGTCTGTTTCACCACCCCCACCACCGATGGACATATAGTGTCGGGAATATTATATAATGTTGTCCAGTATCCGCCAGCAGTAGTCGGGTCCGTGATGCTGGAGTAGACATCTTGGTGGTTCGGCGGGCGGGTTCCTTGCCCGTCGTTCTCTATTCTATTCCAGCGATAGCAATCGCTATCCGGTAGGTCTTTGATTCCATCCGAGACAGTCGTCGTTGGTAAGAATCGGAGTTGCGCCGACGCAATTGTGCCGACGCAAACCCCTCTCTGAGAGGCCAGCGGACAACACCCCGTCACCAATGGTGCCAGACGATAACCTCTAGAGAGCGTTCAAAACCGCCGCTAAGTACTATCTGACATTGATTTCTGCCCAGTCTCCTCCCAACGTTTGCTACTTATCTGTTCGAGTCCGTTGGAGAATTCGCAGAAATTATCGTCTTAGCAATCTCCGTCCCCTTCTCGCAAAAGTGATAGAAAACTAGCCTGCCTTCTTCAGAATCACGTGTGTAAATCGCCTCAAACGGAGGTGAATCTAGTTCCTCCAAATTCTGCAAATCAAATTCGTGCGAGTTCACGCCCATTCTTAGCCCAGACCAGAACGAACCTCCTTGAGTTTCAGCTACCGTGATGTATCCTATCGGTTCCCCATTTGAAGCGAGGGCTGTCCGAGCACTATTTCCGTCAGATTTCTTCGCCCCCTCAAACAGCTTGTCTGCAACAGCGGGATGAGTTGAAGCATCCTCAATGAAATGAAATCGTGTCCGGTCTACAATCTTAAGGTCAACAAACTTCCAAAAGCTGTCCTGCCGGGTCACGCTCTCACTTTGGATTTCGGCCTCAACTACATAGCCGACCTCCAAGTCGTCAATCTTCGATTGGAGACTCTGACTGTACTCATCTAGTTCCTTCGCGACGTAGACGGGCTGACCCACGTCAGCGATGTCGGTCATTTGGGCGTCGTCTTCATCGAAGTCAAGGATGCGGAAGCGACTCTCGATTAATTGCCCCATCACTATTTTCATACCCCGCGAAGAATATAATATTCCCTCTCCACGTTCTCTGGTATGGTGCCAGACGAGGATAGTGTTGAGACGATATTTGATAGAATCCGAGAACACCACGGTCGTAGGGTTGAGGAGCAAGTCCAGAAACTGAGGTGGAGATTTACCACGCTTGAGAGTGATTTCAAGGACTTAATCGCCATCCATGAAATGGATGTTCCACCCGCTACAGAACTTGGAGACCAACTCCGGTCTCAAGGGTATGTTTTCGAATTTGAACGTCGACTCCATCACTACCTATCTGGTTTGTTCAGTCTAGTTGAGCAGCAAAAGTCTCTCCAAGACGGCGTGGGGGAGAATTACCGTGGAGAACTGGGAGAAGTCCGGGGCGATTATCTTCGACTTGAATCATCACTTACTACTCTCGGCTTGCGGCATTACATTCAGCATGAAAATGTTCTCCCCTTGCAGCCAAAAATATCGAAGTTAGATAATTCTGCATCACTCGTTATCTACGTTGATGATTTACATAGAAGCGGTGAGGATAGAGATTTTGACACTCACTTCGGCCATATCGACAAACCGTACTTCGAGCCGGTAGAGCTAATTCAGGAAGATTGGCCGAACGTTGAGGAATTTTTCGAGGACACGATTGACACGATTGAGACCAGAACAGAAGAAGACCGAAGTGAACTCCAGCAGCTTCGAGAACAAGCCGATGAACTTTACAAGAGACTTGCAGAGGACTACCATAACTGGGACAATGAGTGATTTTCACGTAACTCGATTCATCTGAGTTCACAGGGTGTATCCTGTGCATTGGTAAGACCTCTAGTTGTGATGGTTTGGTTGTCCCGACGCAAACTGTCGTGGAAGAGTTCTCTGCTGGTTAGTCAGTACGGAGGGAGTCAAGAGCAGCTTCAACTCGACTATCATTTGCCGTAGGCTCATCTTCGTACCACGACCGACGCTCCTCGTTCTGGTCAATAGTCGCAAGCGTCTGCCGGGTCACGTTCGGCGTGCGTCCTGCTATACTGTTGTAGCTCTCTCCGTTGGAGATTGCTTCAAGCGCCTTGACGATATCGAAGTACCCTGTTTCATCATTCTCATAGTCCGGGTTGAGATTCGGGCGGAGGTATCCGTCCTCACGAATGAACCCGGCGGGGACCTGACCGAGCCACTTTCCTGCTTCCCGCGCTCGACGCTGACCGGAGCGAGTACGACGAATTAGTGACCGACGCTCCTCGGCCGCGACCGAGGCGATGATGTCGGCGATAAGGCGTCCTGTTCCGTCTGGGTGGACCTCGCGCACGCTCCCGTTGGTGACGTTGATAACGACCTCGTTTTCTTCGCAGGCGTCGAAGAAACGCTGGGCGAGTACGCCTTTCCGTGCAATTCGGCTGATTTCCCAGACGACCACATTGGTAAAGTCGCCGTCCTCGATGCGTTCGATGAGCGAGAGGAACTCGTCCCGGTCTTCAGAAGCTCCGGATGCTTGCTCTGCGAAGACCTCGACCTCACCAATCGTGAGGTCGTGCTGGTCAAGCCAGTTGGCGATGTCTTGTCGCTGGTGTTCGTCTTCTTGGTCGGCTGTGGATTTGCGAATGTAGGCCGTCACCTCGTTCATGTTGGTTGACATATCGTGGTTGTAGCTTGCAACTGTACTCCTATATAAGTCCCCCTTGGTCGCTTACAGGATGTAAGCGGATGCCCGTTAATTTACAACGCAACCGCTAGGGGTTGCTGTTCTATGAGCGACTGAAATCACGACTTCCCTGGTGACCATCCGAACCCAGGAACGTCGATGCCAAAATGTCGGAGGATTCCTCAAAATACGACACGGAGAATTTCACAAATACCTTCATATGACTCTCGTCCAAGCGTGTACACGTGCCAGAACCAACCTACGACGAAGACCTCGAACGGTTCCGCGAATCGGTCGAAGAGAAGGTGGGGCAGGAAATTCATCCGGACACGGCGATGGGTGACCATATCTGCTGGTTCTTCCTCAACATCCCGGTCGAACTGAACGGTGAGACGTTTGACGCAGAGGTAGACTTCGACCTCTCCGAAGACGGCGTGGAGCCGATGTACGCAGAAATCTACGTTGAGAGTGGGACCGACCGAGAGGAGAAGCTCTCCGAGGTTGGAACTCGCCTTGAAGCAGGAGACGAAGCTCTATATGAATACTATCTGGACGAGGACGAGGTTGGGGACGTGATGGCCGACCTACGGGAAGCGCACGCCGAGGTCTACGGCTGACCGGGGTCACTTGGAAGAATCACGACTTCCCTGGTGACCAACCGAACCCGGGAGCGTCGACGCCGGTCGTCGTGCCGCCTCTATGGAACGGGCAGGATAGTGGAACGTGACGGTCGCAGTACTGCTGTACATCCGAGACAGCCTCGCTCCCCGACTCCCAATACGCAGTTGCCCAGAGGACGAACTGGTCGGCAGAAGCCCTACAGTCATCTCGGTCGCACTCTCCGAGGTCGCTCTCGTGGAGTTCGAGCGCCTCAAAGACGGAAGGGATGTGAATCTCTTTGCGACCGATGCCGGCGGACGACACCCAGTCCACGTCCTCAGTCAGGTCTCCATCTGGAAGCTCCTGAGCGCGCTCCACCCAGTTGATTGACGCCGTCATCGTCTCGTCGTCCGTATCTAACACAACCAGAGACTCAATCGGGTGCCCGACTTCTTGGGAGAACCAGTATGCAACAGCGTCCTCAGGAGCAGCGACCCAGTCGTCAGTCATTGGAGGTGGTGTGCATCGACACGCCGGATAAAGCTGTACTATGACTATTGAACCGGCCGCGAACGCCGAATACCCAGATATAGTCTTAACTCAGTAGTATCAAGGAGTCAACTTCATGAGCCCCTAGAAACGTTATACGTGAAATGACTGACTCCACTCGGCTAGTCGACATTATCTTCGATAAATCGCAACCAGAGTCCGTTGATTTTGAGATTGCGTTTACGGCCCTCATTGCTACCGGCACACTCGCCGCCTCAAGGTCTCAAGCGGAACACTCTCTTATCGTCACTATTTGTGCTGTTGCGGTGTTGATTCTGACTCTCGTACGACGAATGGGGGTTAGCAGTCCATTTCCTGACTCAGATTCGATATTGAATTCGACTGTCCAGCCTATAGAGTTCTTGACTATCGTCTGTCTCGTTGAAGTCAGTCTCGTATCTCTCAGGACAGTTGGACTTCAAGAATCCAGTCTGGGGGTGTTCTCAGCTATACTGGTCGTTGGAGTTCTGGGAGTAGTCATCATCCAAGAGTTGGTCTTTGGAGACTACATGATTTGGTGGGGGGCAGCGTTCTACACGAAGGGGATGGCGCTCCAGAGAGGTGCTAATGAGGCAGACAATCTTGTCCCAGAGTTGCTGCGACGTTCGCTTTCAAGAGCTTACCTCACATTCGCGTACAAAATATTGGATGCGCCGAACGTAATTCCGGATGAAGATTTGGAGAAGTGGAACACTCTCCGGAGTTTCGTCGAGGAGATGGAAATGGAAGTGGGGAGTGACTCGGGAGTAGGACAGCTACTGGTGGGTACTGGAATCGTACTCGCTATTGGATACGGCGTGGTGAGTTGGATTCTATCATTCACTGGATACCCCGTTGTAAGCGGTCTGCTGTTTCTGTTTGCAATTATGGCTATTCGTCATCTAATCGGATTCTGGTATCTTGCGTATGGCTCGCAGCACCTGAGTCGTTTCCTGCAGGGGAATACTCACCACTTGGCGACGATGGGTGTCTATGGTGGGTTCATATACTGGTTGTTCTTCACTTGAAGAAGAATTCAAACAGTGACCACAGCGACCGGTGCGCAGCTGACTCTATCAGGAAATCCCACAAAATACGACACGGCCCGCTAAGATATTTTTACTCTGGGTGATATCACGGAGACGTGTCAGGTGAGATATTTGGAGATATCCTCGGTCTCCTGCCTGTAGAATGGTGGTTCATCGTGGCGTTCGCTGTATGGGTCACAGCTTGGGCACTAGGAGGTGACAACGACAAAAACTCAGACCAGGACTCAATCACTCGTCTGCTATCTGGATTTGGGTCTGTTCTGTATCTCTTTGTGAAGCTCGCCGGTGGACTGCTCCTGTTCGTTGGTAAAGGTGGTCTTGGACTCGTTCAAAAGGCAGATTCGGCACTCAGAAGACTTGGAAAATGGGCCGAAGAGAACGTCAGTATAGATATAGTTCTCGACGGGAACTTTTGGCGACTCGTCACAGTTGCATTCCTCGTCGGCTCAGGCTACCTAACCTATTCTGCGTTCTCATTCTGACGGTTCCAATTTCGGCACCAGTTACCTGCCGCCGTCGAGCTTCTCACGTAGAATGAAGAGCGCGCCCGCCGCCCCCGGAATGACGAGGGCGAAGGCTGCCTCCCCGTACCGAGTAACGTCCAGCCACGCCACGTAGAAATGGTCGCCTGGTTCTGGGGCGAGCCCCGTGCTCGCGACCGTCTCGAAGAACACCGCGATGACGACCACGAAGATTCCGGCGTAGACCAGATTCCAGATAAAATCTACTTCGTCCGTCATCGTCCTATTGACCCTAGCGTTGCGATGATGAATAGGGAAACGCCACCCAGTGTTGTTGCCGCGAGTACCAGTAAATTAGCCGTCGTCAATCGGAACTGTGCAGCCTCAGCAGCGAACGTGCCTTCGACTGACGGTAGTGCGGCGAGGACAGCGATTCCGATGAATGCCAATATGAAAACGACGATAGACTGGACAATTGCACCCACTGCATCCGTCATTGGAGCATATATACGACTCTGCAACTAATAATCATTTACTCAATAACAGTGGCGAAACACCCGTTCCAAATACGGGTTCTATTAGTCAATGAGATTGGGCTGAAACGATGAATGATAAATTTTGGAGATGTTGCCAAATATTAATTACATGCGCGATACCAGCACCAGTTGACACATGAGTCTTGAGGGGGAGAAAGTGGCCTTTGGCGTAGGGGGCGTTCTGATATGTTTCGGTGTGTTCCTGTATATTATAGGTGCGCCAAATGCTCTCACACTCCTGGCCTTCTCGGTCAGCGTAGGGAGCGGGGTGTATGGCTGGAGGAAGAAGAAGAAAGTTGCTGCCCTAGAGTCAGCCCTGAACGGTCTCTTGGAGGAGAAGGAGGACCTGAAGGAAGAATTGGAGGAGACGGAGAGCAAGAAGCAACTCAAAAGCCAGCGTCTACGGAATCTCAAGCAAGTCCTTGACCGGGAAGGAATTGACGTGGACTATCTCGTCGAGAAATACGGACAGCCTCTCAAAGCGCCTCTCCTAGTGCTGACTCACTTTAAATCGGAGAATGGGTGGAACACATCTGAAGGAGAGCAGTTCATTCGAGACCAGCTAGATAAGCTGGATACGAAGATTTTGCACGGCGCGACACGTGTTATCCCTCCTCGAAGTATTGACCAAGATATCGAAACTCGAGCCGAACTAGAGGAGTGGTTCCACGAGGAAGTTCTTGGTGGGCGTGAAAATCTAACCTATAAGCTGGAACTGTTCTCCGTTATTGACCTTCGCCAGGTTTTCGGCCAGGATAAGGCCGGTGACGACAGCCAGTTCGAGATGAATACAATTGATGAGCTTTTCGACACGGAACCCGTTGTTCCAACGGACGACCTGCTGAGTATGCTAGCTCGGAGTGACCGAATCTCGATGGAAGAGGAACTCCGAGAAAACATCGCATTGCTCGCAATCCCATATGCCACTGAAGAGCAGATGCGAGACCTCATCAGTAGCCAATCATCGATTCAAGACCGACTCGGTAACCTCACCCAGATTGGGAATACGGACGAACAGGAGATTGAACGAGTCCTGGGTGAACACGAAATTGAGGGAGCGAAAGAACTGGCAGAGGGAATTAAGCAGGAGGCTCTCTCCCTAGAGGCCGTCCTGAACGGGGATAGAAGTGGGCTTCAAACTGACTCGTCATCTAAAACAAGTACCGAACCTACTGGAGCATAGTTTCCAGGTGACGACGGCCGAGTCTGAACTTCTGGGTTATTCTGCTCTGGCGAGTACCTGGTCGATACCGTCGTTGAGGGAGGTTGACGGGACTATCTGACACCCAGTCTCATCCTTAGGCGCCTTGAAGTAGACTGTAATTTTACCTAGGTCGCTGGGTGCCCACGGGTCGATGTCACAGTAGAGGTCGAACACGTGGTCGTCGACGCGTACTTCCTCGGTATCGTCGACGATGTTCCGGATGGCGTCAAGGTCGGCGTCAACACCAAGGTGCAGAGACAGGAGCAGCTGCTTAGACCCGATGAGGTCTTCAGCGGCCATGATGGTGACGACGCCACTTTCGATGAGGTCGGTTGCGAGGTCTTCGAACGATTCGACGGACGATTCGTGATGGGTATTGGATTCCATCATTACTGGATTCGAACCAATTACTGATAAAACCTATAATTTTATTTAAATATAACGAGCACATAGTATACTCTTATATAGGAGAAGGGTCGCGCGTCCGAAACCCACACACTTAGTGGGGATAGAGTATGACGAATCCAATGTCAATAGTTAACCCACCACCCTCAAAACATCACTTTTAATTCACAAATCCACTCAACAAACGGCCCGGGTTTAGCCGCCGGGACTAACTCTCTAACTGGAGCGCATCGCGTACCATTTCCCCCGCTCCATCGGCGGTGAGTTTGTAACTGGCCGCACGCTCGTCAAGACCGACGTGGACATACATATCCTCGATTTCATCCGGGGAACCACACCACACGTTTGCTCCATCCTGGAGGGTCTGCTTGTCACCAGCTAGGGCGAACCGAACGGCCCAATCATTCGGGGTCCCGATGCTATCAAGCAGGTCCACAAGGTCATCGAATGTCTCCGCGCCTGACTGAATCGTGATTCCAGCCTTGATGTCCGCAATGACTTCTGCAGCCGAGTATCCTCGCTGGGGACTTGCCGAATAGAAGTCTAGCTCGATGGTCTTGTTCTCCACATCGGTGTCGTAGTGGACGTTGTATCCCCGGTACGGACCCATCGAAATGACGACCGTGTAGTCGTCTACTGCTTCTGCCACGGCTTTGGCGACGGCGAGTTCTCCTCGACCGTATTTGTCAGTCGTCGCCTCGTAGACGACTCGGTCGTGGTCGGTCGGAACGTAGTTATCGGCCTGTGCAGAGTCATCATCTGGTGTCAGACTCATACTTCCCTCAACGAAATATCACCAATATATAACTACGTATCCTGCTAAGAGGCTCGAATACAACTCGAAGAAGCCCTGTACCGCTAATTTAGGGGGTCTAGCTGTCGGTGGAATCTTCGTTGGTTTGTGATTCAATTCCGTCGGGGTTGAGCCACGGGCGGGGCAGCCGGGCGGCACCAGGGTCGAGGCTGCTGGACCTCAAGGTCCAAGCGAATACCGTTCGCTGGAGAGGAATAGCGTTCGCTCGGGCATAGTCAATCGCATCCCGCAGCGCGTCCTCGAAATGGTCGCGTGGTTCCGCGACTTGCAGGTATAGAACGCCCTCCCCTTGGAACCGCTCAAGAGCGCGGTAGTCGTCAGAATCACGGTGGTAGACAAGCTCGGCCGTACGGTCGTGGGTGTCCTGGTCTGTTATGCGAACGTCGCTAGGTACATCGTCGCTATGAATGTGGGCGTGGATGGCAGCGCGGTCGTAGTACTCGTCGGTCATCGGAAAATCAACCCGAAAACGAATAACTCCGGCCAGAGTGTGAAGCCGAAGAACAGGCCGGTGATGTAGAACGGCAGCAGGATGATACCGGTGATGATGACGGTCGCACCGCCGACGATGCTGTACAGTACGTTGCCGTAGTCCGTTGCGTCCACCCACGCCAATCCGAGGGCACGCGGATAGACGGTCAACATCCCCTTTAGGTGCGGGACAAGCTCGTTCAGGACTTCTAGTCCGGTGAAATCCGCGACAACGAATGACATCAACCATACGGCGACTGTCGCCACACTACCCCAAATCACGGTTTTGACGGTAAAGAACCCGATGAACAGGCAGCCAATAGCTCCAATCAGTAACAGCGAACCGATTTCGACGAGGAACTCGAGCACACGCTAGCTGGGCTCGTAGAGTAAAAGAGAGCACTATCTTCTCACTGTCATTTGGACAGTGAAATAACGACGTTCAGGTCTGCCAAGATGGGGTCAGCTTGCTCGCCAGTACCTAACCTCAGCTAGGATAACCAGATTTCTTTGGCTTCCTCTTTTAGACGCTCGTGACGTTCTTCGAGGTGGTCAGGTGTCCACTCGTCGTGCTCCTCAAGCTCGGTGACGAGAGGGAAATCACTCTTCTTCTTGAAGTATTCATCGTACTTCGCGTTGAACGGCTTGTTGCTCACTTTGTAGTTTTTCCGACCGTCCAGCGGTACGAGGTTCCCCATGCGGTCCGTCCAGTCGTCCCTCCAATGTTCGTCATCGAATCGGCTCAACCAATAGTCGTTATTGGGCGTCTGTGGGAGAATATGCTCAATAGTGACGTTACTGCCATACTCGACCTTTGAGTTCGTGTTATCGAACCGCTCGCCGTTGATACGCATCAGGATGTACTTCGGCCACTGGTAGTTCCCTTTGCGATAGAAGTTACTACGGTCGAGTGCGTTCTCGAACGCCTCACTCTCATCGTCAATGTCCTCGGTGAGCACCGAGAGCGAGAGGACATCCTCCGGGGTAGACGCACGTTCTATCTCTCGCAGGAGTTCGTAGACCCGGCTATATCTCCCGGTATTCGAAGAGCCGGTCAACCAGTCAACGGTCAAACGTCGTTCTAAGAGTTCGACGAACGAGAGCAAAGCCGACTCGTCTTCGAATTTTGCATCGAACTGGATGAGTGCGACCATCCATTCGTCAGAGGGGTAGAAGTCCCGCATGAGCGAAACCAGATTGTGGTAATACACCTCCTCGGAGTGAGAGACTGAGTCAAGTTCTGCGTTGTATATCCGGTGGCGATGGACATCGAAGACCGTCTCCAGATAATCGACGAACTTGGCGCCCCGGAACCCCTTATCTTCGGGGAACACGCGGTCCTTGAACTCGTCGTAGACAGACTTCTGGGACTTCTCCTTCACGATGATGTGGCGCATGAAGCCGATGAACCGTTCAAGCCCCTCGTTCCCGACTTCTTCTTCCATGTCCTCCCACGTCTGCTGGTATTCTTCACGCTTCTCGTCGTCATCAATGTGGCTCAGATTCTCGGACTTGAGGAGGTCGGCGTTGTTGAGCGGCATCCCTCGCGCGTTCGTGACGTTGAACAGGCGGAATGCAGAACTCAGGGAGTTCGTCGAGATACGAACCATCACCACGCGGAGCGTGAGATACGTAGCGAAGTCTCCGAGGTCGCCGTCTTCCTCGTCCTGCCACTCAGTAAGTTCTTCTCGGAACGTCTCAATAGCTTGTAGAATATTCTGTTCGGGTTCCGACTCCCCCGTTTCGGGGTCCGGCGCGTCCTCTGTCGCGCCGCGTGCGAGAACATGCTCGTCGAAGAATTCGCGGTCACGGCCCCTGATTTCCAGGCGTACCGTCTCTGACTTCCCCTTTATCGGGTCACTCTCCTCGTAGATGAGGCCGCCAAGCGAGTTGGCGCGAGCCTCGTTCTCAACGATGTCCCTCAAAACTGCGATGAGAATCGCGAGCGAGGTCAGCCGTTGTTGTCCGTCAATGATATCCGAGCGTTCGCCGGAGTCGTCTCCGTCGTTCAGAATGATGCTGCCGAGGAAGTAGGGTTCGTAAGCGTCAAGAGTGGATTTGTCTAGCTCGTCTTCCTCGTCAAGGAGGGTGCCGTGTGCCTCGCGACCGACATCGTAGGCGTCCGTGAGGTCGTCGATGAGGTCGTTGAAGTTCTCCTCGGTCCAGGAGAAGGGCCGCTGGAACTTGGGGATTTTGTAGTGGTAATCGTCGTAGAGTTTGCTGAGAAACTCTTCCTTCGCGTCAATCTGGCTGGCACTCATTCTTTCAGGGAATTACATCAGACAAACATAATGGTGGTGGTGAGTTACCGACAAAATCCGGCTGTATTCCCCGGCGCAGGTTGACATGACTTGGTGTTTCCGGACCCCTAGGACCAGCGGACTGTGACAGCAACTCAATCTACCAACTCAGTTCATCGCGGCCATACGTCACGGACAAGATAGAACTAGGTTGGATTCTTCACTTGTGCGGCGTCAATTTGCAACCATTCATTCATCGGTGGTTGCGTCCTGAGCCTCGCGAAAATGCGGTTCGACATCAATTCCGTTGGCCTCTAAGGCGGCTCGAAGCCCGCGAAGGTACGTTTCGGCAGCTTCGTGCCACTCGTATATGTAATCCTCAAGCTCGTCAAGACGAGTTTCCATCGCCTCCACCTGTTCGCTGAGATGGTCCACGGATGGGTCGCTTGCTGATAGTGAATCCAGTCGACGGTCGTGCTGGTCAAGTTGGTCTTGCATCGTACCGAGTTCCGCTTGGATGTCTACTGTCTCCCCAGATTCCCCTTTCTCCGTGTCGAGAGGCTGGAATAAGCCACGCTCAATCTCACGACGTGCTACGCCTGTTAGATGCGCGACTTTTGGAGGGTGTCTGTCGCCGTAGCCCTCCTCGGCATACGTGACATCAATCAGGTCTAACTCTTCGAGTCGCTGAAATCGGTGATTAGCTGCGTCGCGAGACAGACCGGTTCGCTGTCGAATTTGGGTCATTGATGCGTTCCCGCCGTGGTATTCTACGGCTCGAAGAAATCGAAGGGCGTCTCGGTCGACGTGACGTGCAAGATTGTCTACCGGCATATGTCTGAATTTTAGACGGACGCGCAAAGGAGCTCCTCCATCCCGGAATATCCGTGTAATCTCGGTGGACGACTCAAAACGTGTAACAATGGGAAATTATCCGATTTAGGAGTGAGCAACGATTACTCCAAGAAGCCAACCCCGTGAACTAACTGCTTTTTTGGGGAGTTACTATGGCCTGAGAATACTGACCACCGAGCCAATTACAATACCAGGTAGTAGCTCAAATTTTCAGATGGAAATCCAAGCCAGAATCGGCGTAGAAACGGAATATGGCAGTAGAGAAAGCTCGCCGAGGGAATGTTAATCAGACGTAAAGACTTACTTCCCCCCTCGCTACGTTGCCAGTATCATCAATGTCTCCAGAAATTCCCACGCTGTTTGAGTCGTGTACGCCACACGACGATGTGCTGTCGGGGACACTCTCTGAAAACGAGTTCGCCGCAAAGCTCTCAGACGTAGCTTTTCGGTCGGAAGAGTCGCCAGACATCTACGCTGACCCAGATACCTTCTTCTCCAAAACATACGCGACGGACGGGCTCCAAACCCTCCTCACGCTTCTCGCCAAACGCTATAGCGGACAAGTCAGGGGGGAGTTCAGCGGTGAAGATGGTCTCCTCTCGCTCGATACCGTCTTCGGAGGGGGGAAGACGCACTCTCAAATAGCCGCCTATCACCTATCTCGGAATCCCGAAGTCATCCAGAATCTGGATGAATATATCGTGGACGACGACGCGCGCGAAGAATTTGAAGAAATCAAAGACGAACTTTCCGTGCGGACAGCGGTCTTTGAGGGTGGATACGTCAGCGCGAAGAGTGCGAAGTGCAACAAGGACGACGAGAATGCCCCAAATACACAGACAATGTGGGGCGAACTCGCGTATCAACTCGGCGGGGCTGAGGGGTACGCCAAGTTCAGCGAAGAAGACGACGACCTCACTGCGCCCGGCGAATCCGACATCGTTGACCTCTTCGAATCACTCGATGACCCGGGCCTCGTGCTCATCGACGAAGTTGCTCAATACTTCGAGCAGGCCGCTGCAATCGGCGTGGAAGACTCAACACTGGCGGACCAGACGAACTCGTTCCTATGGTCTCTGATGCGCGCCAGCCAAAACACGGACGCAGTGACGGTCATCCTCTCCGTGTCCTCCACTGCATTCGAGGAACGAGCACAGGAAGTCCAAGACCTCATTGACGACCTCGACGATATCTCCGAGCGGACTGAACACTCCGTTACCCCCACTGATGACGACGAAGTCGCAGCGGTCCTCCGGCACCGGCTGTTCAAATCGGTTGATGACGACGTAGCTGGAACAGTCGCCGAGGAGTATCAGGCCTACTATCGAGAGTTAGAGGACGAACTTCCCGACCGGGTAACCAAGGCTGATTTCCGCGACCAACTCGAACGAACGTATCCCTTCCACCCCACTCTCATCGACCTACTTGGGAAGGAAATTGACACCCTCCCGAATTTCCAGCGTACACGTGGAGCGCTTAAGCTCGTTTCCCGAGCTGTCCACCGAATCTGGAATAATCAAGACAGTAACGAGAGTCGTCATTACGTCCGGACGTTCGATATGCACCCCTCGGACGACCACGTCTGGTCGACTCTCCTCGACCTCTTCGAGCACATCGAGCAGGACCTCCGGACAGCCTCAAAGTCGGACATCTATACGAATGATGGAAAGGCGGCCTGCCAGTACGAGGACGAGAACTGGACGCCGATGGGGCATCCTCCGATTGCGACGCATCTCGGAACGAGTATCCTCTGGAAGAGTATCGTCTCTGGAGGGAATCGCGGCCGTGGTGTAACACGACGGAAGCTCTGGGAGATGATTCTGGAGCCCGGTGTCGAACTCGACCACTACCGCGACGCCCTGAAGAACCTCAACGAGACAGGGGCGGACCCGGACACCGAGGCATTCTTCCTCTACGAGACGGAGAACGGTCTTCTCCGATTCAAGGGCGAACCGAAGATTTCGAAGCTCATCACCAACGAGGCACAGCAAATCGAGCCGGGAGTCGCTCGGAACCGTCTCGAACAGACGATTCGAGGCGCACTCGGAGGTGGTGTCTTCGAAACTATCTACGACCCGCGAGCCCCCTACGAAGTCCCGGACGACTACGACACGGTCCGGCTCTGCGTGATGGGATTCGAGGCGGTGACTGTCACTAGTGACCTTGACGAACCTCCCGAGTTACTCCAAACGCTGGCGACCAAGACCGGGAATTCGCCGGGGTCGGAAAAAAAGCGCGTCTACCGCAACAACATCGTATTCCTCGCGGCGGGCGAGCAGGAGACAGAGGGTGCACTTGACCACGCACGACGCGTGAAAGCAATGGAGCGCGTTCTCAACGGAGAAGCGTGGGAGGCCGAACTCAACAACGCCCAGCGAGACGACCTCGACGAACGTCTCCAGAAGGAGTCAGCCCTTCTCGGTGAATCTGTCCGGCAATCCTACCGACATCTCTACTACCCAGACTCTAACGGACTGTCGAATGAGACCATCGACTCTGTCAACGATAGCTCGGACCTCCACGACATCGTCTTCGAGAACCTCGAAAGCCTCGACAAACTCATTACGCAGGACGAGGGCGCACTCGGCACGACATGGTTTCGGAACCGCATCTGGCAATCCGACCCGGACTCGATGACGACGCTTGACATCCAGAAGCTCGTGGCAAAGCGGACAGACATCCGCATCCTCCTTGACCCGAGACCGCTTCGAGCAACCATCCGAGCCGTGACGACCAGCGACATGTCGACGTACGTCTTCTGGGATGAAACGGCTAGTGAGGGATACTGTTCAGAAGGGATGACCGTAGACACGTCGGAAGGTCAGAAGACGCTCTCCGAGTCCGAGCAAATGTCGACTGACCTTCCGATGTCGAGCGTCCTGATTAGCGACGACCACCTCGTCTATGGGGATGGCGAAAAGCTGCTCGCCGAACACGAACTCGACTTCCCCGAGGAGACCGAGGAGGAAGGCGAAGATGAAGGTGGCTCTGAGGGCGGAAGCACGGGTGGTTCCGGCGGAGCGGGCGGCGGAAGCAGTGGTGGGGCCGGAGGGGGTATCAGCCCGCCTCAGCGTACAGAACTTTCATTCAACGCTGACACGGACTCGCCGAGCGCAATCAAAGGCGCGTTCTCGGATGTGAACGGCGCTATCGACCAGAAGAAGATGAGCCTGCGGGACAATTACGACGTGTCCAGTAATGACATTGTGGTCGAGGTCGACTCCATTGAAATCGAACTGGAGGGCGACCAAGTCTGGGAGCGGGCGTGGTTCATCTCGAACAAGCTCAAAGATTTAGATAGCATCGGGGAAGCAACCTCCATCGTGTTCGAATTTATCGCCCAAGGAACTGATACATCTGGCAGCGTCTTCGAGGCCGGCTTCGAAGGGTCTGCAGCCGAGTTCGCTGACCACTTCGGCACGAACCACATCCCGGAGAGCTTCATCAGTGCTGGAGGAGACTCCGAAGGGGAGGCAGTCTTGATAATCGACACAGAATCGATGGAGGACAACTCTCGTGAGGCTACGCTTGGCGTGCTGGAGGACGCGCTCGAAAGCCTCGGTGGGATTAACAACATCGAACTGGTCGTCTCTGGTACCGTGAAAGAGGAGTCGGAACAGAGTGAAGAGGTGAGCGTATGAGCATCGAGGCGGAGTCATTCGCCTACGGCAGTAGCATGTACGGTGGGCGACCGACATTCGCGCTGACGCGTCGACTGGGCGACGACGCTGGCCTGACCCTGTACGAGCTGATTCCCGACGACCTCGCTAACGGACGTCAGAAGCGATTCAGAAAGGCGAATAGCAACCGGAAGCTCTCACGGGTCCCCGTGACGGATGCTATCCCGGATGTGCGGGAGGATTCGAACGGTGTTCTAGACTTTTCAGAAGTGGGCGCACCGTCGGCACGTACGCCTAATGATTGGCATTGGAATGACTGGTGTGCCCTGAAAATTGCTAGCCTTTCGAACAGTCGTCAACAGGCCGTACACAGGCTCGTTCATGATGTCTTGGATGATAGCGGGATTGATGTTAATTTCGTGACCCGAGGAGAAGGCTCGACTGTCCTTTCTGAGGGAGCAGGAATTCGATTGACTATCGCATTCTTAGCGATGAAGCGACTTCAGAAGTACGAGAAGTTAACGACCGTCGCAGATTGTATAGCACGAATGAGCCTTGAGGAGTGTTATTATTGGCACGCAAAATGTCGTTCGCCATCAAGTCCGAATGGAATAAAGGCTCTCCGAACGCTACTCGCAGACCACCTATAGAATGACAGACGATAATCAAAAACAGCAACTTCGCTCGTTGAAAGTTGAAGATGTTCTCCCCGTGAAGGCGGTGGGAATTGAATGTATGAAAGAATCGATTCCGACCACTATGTCTCCTCACCGATACCTGTACAAGTGGTTCGCTCGTCGACCTACCTCGGCGACACGGTTAGCCATATTAGCATCTATTCTCCCGAAAGAGGTCTCTAATGATGAGCTGCTCAAATTGATGCAAATCGGGCCCGCTCATCCGGAGTTAATGGATGGGAGTGTTAGTGACTACGTTATTGAACGGCGAAAATCATGGGAGGATAGTGATGAATCACTTGAAGACCACTACGGGTATTCACTCCCCCATTCGCAGACACCGAATAAAGAAGAAATTCAGGACCTCCATGAGATGGTTAAGAACCATTGGGATGGCGAACTCCCCACTATCTTGGACCCAACTGCTGGGGGAGGAACCATACCGATGGAGTCGCTCAGATACGGTCTTCCAACTGAAGCAAATGAGCTTAATCCCGTCGCATGGCTCATCAACAAAGTAATTTTGCAGTACGCTCCTCAAGTCGGGTCGCTTGAATCCGATGTCCTTGAATGGGTAAACAAGATTGATGATGAGGCAACCTCTCGACTAGGCGAATTTTATCCGTCTCATTCAGGAGAAAAAAGCCCAACATACTATTTCAATGCTTATAGTATAGAATGCCCCTCATGTGGTAAGCGGCTTCCGCTCAGCAATAGATGGTGGTTCTATAAAGATTCAGCCACGGAGGGACACGCTTTCCGTCCGATACCTCATGAAGACCATATTGAATATGAGCACGTGACAGACGTCTCTGAGAGTGATTTCAACCCCTCGGAAGGAACGGTGAGTGGCGGTGATGCGGAATGCCCGAGTTGTGGTGTGGTAACCGAGCGTGACAAAATCACCGACTTAATGAGCAACGGTGAGTTTGAGTATGAAATCTGCGGGGTACTCCACGAAGTCGAAAATGGCAATAACCGGTACACTACCCCGAGCGAGGAGGATAAACGGGCATTAGACCGAGCTACCCAGAAGATTGAATCCAATCTTGAGTTAACTACGCTCTTATCTAATGACCGCTATATTGGATTGCAAGACCGTGCTGCGCCTTATGGGATGACCCAATGGCGCGACTTATTCAGTCCACGTCAATTCTTATCTCACGCTACCTATTTGCAAGTATTCCAAGAGTTTACTGACGAGATTCGTGAGGAGTATGAAGATGAAAAGGCCGAGGCCGTTATTGCAATGATTTCTCTTGGTGCAACGAAACTCGTCAATAGAAACTCACGACTCCAACCGTTAGACATACGATTAGGTATCCCGAATAGCATGCTCGGGAATAACAATTATGCCTTCCAGTGGCATTTTGCCGAGACCAATCCAACGGTAGGTTCCTTTAGCTATATTAGTACCGTAGAGAAAGTGATGGAGAAGTATGAGGAGATAGTTGACTATTTCGATGTTGATGATGTTCCAGCGGTTGGCTTAACCCAAGGTGACGCATCCGACCTTTCGCATGACGACGAAAGTGTTGGAGCAGTTGTCATTGACCCCCCTTATGGCGATAATGTCATGTATTCAGAGTTATCTGACTCTCTCTATGTTTGGTTAAGAGAGTATCTACAGGACGAGTTCCCGCAAGAATTCGCGGCTCCCGAGACGAATAAAGCGGATGAAGCGGTAGAGAATGTCGGTTTATTCGATAAGGAGTCCAGTGAAGACTCGGCCCAGCAACGAGCGCGGGAAAAGTATGAGCGGAAGATGAGTGGTATCTTTTCCGAGTGTCATAGGGTCTTGGAACGAGGGGGCGTCCTCACGGTTTACTTTACTGATAAAGAGGCCTCCGCATGGGACTCACTAACCATGTCTCTGATAAATTCTGGGTTCACTATCTCAGCGACCCACACTATCACCAGTGAGATGCCGCAACGAGTAGGGATGAGGGAGAGGGCTTCTGCTGACAGCACTCTTTTACTCACATGCCGAAAACCTATAGAACCAGATTCGCAGGGAAGGTCGCAGCCCTCTCTTTGGAGTGACATTCAACAAAAAACCCGAGAATCTGCTCAGGAAAAAGCAAAAGAGTTGTTGGCTTCAGAAATAGAATTAACAAAAACAGACATCATAATTGGCGCTTTCGGCCCGACTCTAAAGGTCTTTACCGAAGAGTACCCGGTTGTTGACAAATATGATGAAAAAGTACGCCCTCAGAGAGCATTAGAAGAGGCCCGAACTGCGGTAACTGAAGTCTTGGTTGACCGAGAGTTGAATAACACTTTAGACACGGTTGATAACCTATCTAAATGGTATATTCTAACGCTCTTAGTCTATGAACGCACTGCTGTACCGTATGACGATGCTCGCCAACTCGGTCTAGGTGTCGGTATTAACATTGACGAAATAAAAAGAGATACAAAAATCTGGAGTAAAAGCAAAGAGACCCTGATTCTACAAGGACAAAAGGACCGCGTTAGGGATTACACAGAGCTTGAATCCGGCGGAAAGCGCCGAAAGAGGGCTTACCCGGTTGACCCTCGTGATGAGAGCTTTGATTACGAAATAGATGCAGTTCAGGCTGCGCTGAATGTGCTTGAAACGAAGGGGTCGGAATTCGCATGGAATTGGTTGAATGAGAGAAATCTACAAGATAGAGCATCGTTCCAGAGGACAATCAAGAGTCTATTACAAGTGATGCCTGAGGACTTCGAAGATTACGAGAATCTGGTGAACCTTGCATCTGGAGAGACAGGGGAACTTCTTGATGTCAATCCCACAGAATTCATCGCCGAAGATGAGCGTGAAAATAGCCGAACCACGCTCCAAGACTTCTAAAACTGCTTATGACTTTTCGGCAAAAGGAATGGAATCGCGTATACGAGAGCAATTTTAGGGGTAGCGAGACTCTTGTGACCTTATTTTATCGCCCTCTGCTCTCGGAAGCACGGTACTATGACCGTCTCGCTGGCTATCTCAGCCTCCAGAACCTCGCTGACGCTCTCCAAGGCATCGAGTCAGCGTTTGAATCCGACGGCGAAATCCGTATAATCGCCTCGAAGCGTCTGAGCCAAGAGAACAAGCCAGTCCTGACCGATGATGCTCCGCTCTCTGAGGAGGGGGAATCACGGCTTGCACTCATCGCTCAGATGCTGGATGAAGGACGTCTCCACCTCAAAATTGGCGAACCTAGGAATAACTCCGATTCGGGTATCTTCCATCCCAAGCTCGGTATCGCGACCGACGCCGATGGGAACCGAATCACGTTCGAGGGGAGTATTAACGAGACGTACAACGCGTGGTATCGCAACTACGAGCGATTCAAAGTCCACCGTTCGTGGGACGAGGTCGAGAACGAATACGTCGAGGAGGACGTGAAGACCTTCAAGCGGCTCTGGAACGAGGAACACGAAGACGTCGAAGTCACGGACATCGATGAGGCTATCGAGCGGGATATCCTCGACTGGCAACCCGAGTCCGACGAGGAGGTCGAAAAACACGTCGAACGGTTAGAAAAATCGAGTGAACCTCCTGCGTCCGAAGCTACCGTAGGTCGCATCGCGAACGAGCGCGAGCTTCTACCGGGCGCAGTTAACATTGCAGAGGACATCAGTTCAATAGAGCCGTGGCCTCACCAGCGAGTCATCGCTGACACGGCCACCAGCATCTATCCGAATAGTCTCCTGCTTGCCGACGAGGTCGGGCTCGGAAAGACCATCGAAGCTGGGCTCACTATCTCGCGACTGCTCACAATTGGTGAGGTGAGCGACGCCCTGTTGCTTGTTCCAGCGACAGTTCAGCCACAGTGGCAGGAGGAGTTACTGGAGAAGTTCAACATCAACGCCTACTCCTACGAATACAGTGGTGCAGAGCGTGTCCTACGCGATGCCTACGGCATTGAGCACTCTCTATCCGACTACGAGACTATCGATGCGTGGAAAGACTCTCATATCGGCGAATTCGTCACCGGCCGGGACAAGCCAACGGTCATCCTCGCTTCGTGGCACACAGCTCGACGGACAGAGAACATGGGGATGTTCTCACCGTCCGTTCACTCAGAAGAGCCAGAACTATCGGACGAATCTCGGGAGGGAAACTTCGAGTGGGACCTCACGCTTGTCGACGAGGCTCATCACGGTCGCGAAGGAACGAATCTCTACGACTTGGTCACGGCACTGCAGAACGACACGGCCTGTACGTATGTTCTGACGGCGACGCCGATGCAACTCGAAATCACTGAGCTATTCGACCTTCTTCGAGTTTGTGACCTTCCCTATGGCTGGAATGAGCGAGAGTCGTTTGACACGTATTTCGAGATGCAGCAAGACCTCGCTGAAACGCTCGACGAACTCGATGCTGCCGGTTCGAAAACCGTTGAGGAGATACTCCCCGACCTCGCATCGAAGTGGAACTACGAGCCATACGAGGGAATGACCCATCTCCAGACGTGGGCCGGGATGATTCAATCGTTCGTACAGTCACACGACGACGTTGCGGATTGGGTTGGGGACCGCGTAGACGACAGCGGCCTCTCACTCAGTGAACGCCGCCGTCTCAACCGTGTGCTCGGGACAGGAAAGCTCGGACCACGCAACTGGGAGGAGAAGTTCTCGAATCTCTCGGTCGACAGCCTGCGGTTCCTCCTCGACCTCGGCGACGAGACGACGCCGGTCAAATCACGAGTATTTCGGAATACTCGCCAGACGCTTCGGATGTGCAAGCAAGCGGACCTCATCGACGAAAATATCCCGCGTCGCGATATCGAGACGCGGTCCGTTGAACTCGGGGACGCCGAACCGCTCTACGAACGGGTCGAGACGTACATCAGCAACGTGTACGACCAATCCAAGAAGCTGCTGGAGGGTAAAGAGAAGACTGCCATCGGGTTTGTCATGACCACCTACCGGCAGCGGCTCACGTCAAGTCTGCATGCGGTTGAGCAATCTCTCCAGCGTCGTCGCAACAACCTTCGTTCGGACCTACGAGACATCTCTGAGGTCTCGGATAGCGACCTTCGGACGGGTGCGATTGCCGACCGTGAGGAGGTGCTGCAGCGTGAGTACGGTCTCACGGTGGATGAGATTGGCGCGAGTGGGTCGGCTGGGGAGCGGGTTCGAAAGTTCGAGTTGAGTGAACTGGAAGACTTCATCGCACGACTCTACGACGTTCCTGAAGACCCGAAGCTGGAGCAGTTGATGCAGGACTTGAACGAACTCAGTGCGCGAGCCCGTGACACGGTCATCATCTTCACGCAGTACACGGACACCCTGGATGCTATCAAAGAGAAGGTCTGTCTCAGTCATCACGATGTGGGGACATATTCGGGTGGTGGCGGGGAGATATACAACCGCGCTAATGACGAGTGGCGGGGCGTAAGCAAGGAGCGAGTGAAGCGTGAGTTCACCGACCCAGATGGCGACCTCTCGATTCTCGTATGCACTGATTCTGCCAGCGAGGGGCTGAATCTCCAGTCCTGCGATGCGATGATAAACTACGATATGCCGTGGAATCCGCAGGTCGTCGAACAGCGAATCGGGAGGATTGACCGCATCGGACAGGAGAACGAGAAAGTCCTCATTTGGAACTATATTTACGACGATACGGTCGAGGAGGATATCTACGAACGGTTGGGAGAACGCATCAACCTCTTCGAGCAAGCTGTCGGTCCACTTCGTCCAATTCTTGATGGACTCGAAGGCGAGGTACAGGACGTAGCGATGGGTGAGTCACAGAAGTCGGGAGAGGATGTTGCTGCTGATGCGGAAGCCAAGTCGAAGGAGGCTGAACAGAAGACGAAACAAGTGGGTCTCGTTCAAGACCTCGACGAGGTTCAACCAGAGGACATCATCGAGGAAGCCAAACTCTACGGGTGGACACAGTCCCATCCAGACGTAGGGCGTATCGGCTATCCAGACCGCCCGTTCGACCCGTTGATGAGTCCTGGCGTGGTGAAGCGGCTCTTCACGCAGAGTCAGGTATTGCGGAACAAGGGCTGGACGTTCGAGATGCTGGACCGCGAATTGACGGATGACGAGGATGCGCCCTATCAGAAGCTGTATCGGTTGAATATCCCAGAAGATGCAGACCCACCGATTTCTACAAATCCACCGGAAGACACGGTGCAGTCACTATTCGCGGATTCCGGGGAAGTACTGGTCTCGTTCGACCCCGAAGTTCTCGAATGGTACCCGTCAGTAGTTGTTCCACTTCCCCAGCATGGCCTATTCGAATACCTGCTGGAGGAGCTAATGGCGGAACTTGAGGACACGGTAGATGATGAGGTCGTCAGGGTAGCAGGGAGCATTGAGAATGGGAATCCACACCTCTGGACGGAGTCATTAGCAAACTCTCCAGCACAGGTGGCGACCTACGCGACGGAGTCAGCACGCCGACTTACTCTTGACGTGCCATTGCCGGATGAGCAAACTGGGAGACAAGATGTGCAGGAGTGGTTGGAGAAGTACGCTGACTTCGTCGGGTTGGAGTGAATCGGCGCTTGGAGTTTGGCTATTTGGTATGCCGAAATCGGTGATTAGCTGTATCGCGAGAAAGACCGGCTTGCTGTCGAATCTGGGTTATAATCGCGCAAATTTCCTCCTCGGAGTAGGATTCCTTACCGAGGTCACTCAGCGTAAGGGTCCCACTCGTAGCGTATTTCCCCGGTGTCATCCTCCAATTCGTTGTAATTGATAGAACCTGTAGACCAACCTGCCCGGTTCCAAAGCTGATAGAGAGGTCTTCGAAGTGCGTTGGGAACATCTTCGTCATAACTCTTGATTGTCACTCGATTCAATCGGAACTCGTCTGTTCCAAGGTCTCGTGAAACAGCAGGACCAGTCATCCGAGGAGGTTTACTCATTGTGTAGTCCGCTGCATCAATGAGAGTGATGTAAACAAAGAACGGCGGATAGATATTGGCCTGCTCATAGCTCTCTAGCGCCTGTTCAACGAAATGAACAATGTATCGGTCAAGCCCGTAAGTGAGTTGTGGGGTATCTGCTTGAGCTACGTCAACGTAGGTGCTGACTGCTTCCATCCACCCTTCTATGTGAAAACTCGTATAATGGGCGTATGGTTCGTCCTCAAGACCTGTTGGGTTGCACGTGATAACGGCATCCCCAACACGTTGAGTGAGACCACTACGGGAAGCGAAACACGGTGGGTCGGGAAGGTCTACTGCTATCCTGTCGAAATTGTCGTTCAATGATTCAGCCGGAATGATATGGACAGCGGCGAAGGGTAAGTCGGAACGGATTGACCCATATGGCGCTTCTCGTTCGTGGAGGCGTTCTAAGAACGACTCGCATCGGTCATTTATTTGACTAGAAATGTCGTCGAAGGCGTGTCCTGGGTCAACGCTTAGGTGCTCTCGTGCGAGGTCGTGATTCTCACGGTTGCCCATCAGCCGGTTACGAAGCCGCTCGAAATCGTATATCCGTACTCGCCAACCGTACTCCTCTGCAATTTCTTCTTCAACTCGGTCACGCATTATCCCTGCCGGATTCTGTATTGTCGCGAAGAGGAAGAATTCAAAATCTTCAGGACGGTTTCTCGCACTTTCCACGTCCGATTTGATTTTTGACTCCCACTCCTCTGCTACGCTACAA
This sequence comes from Halobacterium yunchengense, assembly GCF_037031165.1. Lineage (NCBI taxonomy): Archaea > Methanobacteriati > Methanobacteriota > Halobacteria > Halobacteriales > Halobacteriaceae > Halobacterium > Halobacterium yunchengense. The sequence goes on from NZ_JAYEZL010000002.1 coordinate 698,286, forward strand.
TGTAGAATACCCTGTTCGTTGTCGATAGAGAGTAACGAATCACGACCGCCGTCAGGTCCGCGTGTTCCGGTAGGGTCTACCGAGTACCCCTCTCGTCTCAGGAGGTCTGAAGCAAGTTGTTCGAGTCGAGCACCGTCGCCGATAGCCTGTAGTGCGGCGTCTAGGCGAGTATTTGCCACACTCCCCCGTTACTTATCTGTGTGATATAAACAACAGGGAAAGAATGGTACTCAATAACGGTTGTGGGCACCGGAGTCCAACAACGAGCCAAGCTTCGCTTGTATGCTTTGGTAGTCCTGAACCATATCCGAATTCTCCTGAAGAACCACCTCAGTGAACTCGTCAACTAGGCCGTCTGCCTTCTCGAAATGCCGCGCTAGGAAAGTAGGGAGATGGATGAAGTCCGTGTCAAGATGGCCATAGTGGTTGTCTGGAGACGTGTGATATTCACCACCTTTCTTTTCCCATACGTCGTCAACGCGTACGCCAATTTTTTGACGTACTTCCGCACCACCCCCGGTTTCATTACCGGTTGTGTCATTGATGATTCTTATTGGAAGGCTGTTACCGTGGTGAGAGTAGATTCTCAAACCCATCACTGCCCGACTTTCGTCTTCGTATTTCTCGTGCAGAGAGTCGGCTTTGCCCGACTCTGATGCGTGGTCGATTTTTAGAGATTTGAGCGTTTCACGGAGGGCCCAAGCAGAAGAGAGATACCCATCATCAACGACTCTCAGAATATCAATGAGTAGGTCCTCCCGCTTCGAGTGTTCTTCATCTCCTTCAGGAATCCAAGCCCAGCCTTCTCCCTGAATCTCATTTTCAAGTTCACTCAGTTCTTCAATCGCGGCATTCATCGCTTGAACGCGGGCCCTCAACCCAGCAATATCGTTGCGGAGTTCGTTATAGTCGTGGTCACGAACTGAATGGAATACCTCCATCGCGTCGTTAATGTCTTCATCCATAGTAGTTGGTTTAGTGGAGACCAGTTCTTATGCGCCAGATATTCGGGAGACGTAGTTCTTTACAGATAAAGACTGGTCGAGGTGCGCCTACTGAATCCTTCTTTGAACTTCATTTGACTGGCTGTTTGAACAAGTCAGTGAACTCCACCCCGCTGGTTGTCAACACGATATACACACGATTTCACATACTTCTCCGTCCAGTCTACCATTGTTCTGGGCTAGGTGGGAACCGCGTTTAGTGGTTGCGGAGAGCGTGCTCGACCGGGGGGAGTTCGCTGACTGAGCCAGCCGTCCGCGACCGCTGGCGGCGCCGTCCCCCACAGTTTTCGTGGTCGCTGCCGAACAGAACAGTATGGCCGATACTCGAACGGTCGAGCTGTCGCGGGAGGACGTCGACGCGTTCCTGGGCGCGGGCGGCACGGGCGTCATCTCGTTCCCGGGTGACCCGCCGCACTCGCTGCCGGTGTCCTACGGCTACGACGCCCAGGAGGGGTGGTTCTACTTCCGGCTGGCCTACCAGCCGGACTCCCAGAAGCCCGACTACGACGCCGGGACGGTGAGCTTCGTCACGTACGACGAGACCGAGGACGGCTGGCAGAGCGTCGTCGCGACCGGCGACCTGCAGCCGGTCGAGGAGGCCGACGTGCCCTCGGACGTGCTCGCTGGCCTCCAGCGCGTGGACATCCCGCTCGTGGACATCTTCGAGAAGCCGGTCCGGGAGACGACGTTCGGGTTCTTCGTGCTCGACCCCGACGCGGTGTCCGGTCGGCGCGAGGCGCCCGACGCCGGGTGATCCGGCGCCGCCAGGTGCCCGACGGCGGGCATTCCGGGGACGCCGGGCGCCCAACTCCGGGCAGTCCGGGCGAGTGAGGCGGCCGACGCCGGCTAGTCCGACGACGCGACCGGGCCGGCACGTCCGGTGGTTCGCCGACGCGTGGCCGTCACGGCACCGACAGATCTGCCCCAAAGGACTTCTCGCTGCGCGTCGAGGGCTGGTACTATGTCCGAGCGAGCCACGGAGCGGTTCGACGCGGCGTCCGTCAGCGGCGGTGTCGTCACCGGGGTACTCGCGTACGCCGTCGGTTACGTCCTGACGTACCTCTGGCAGGCCGACGCGGTCCGAGACAGCCTCGAGGCGTACAACGCTATCGTGGAGTTCCTCGGCGGCGACCCGGTGCCGGCGTGGACCGCCGTCGGGTGGCTGTACTACAACGCGCACAACGTCGCCGTGACACACCCCGCGCTCGGCGGCGGCCGCGTCTCCCGGAACTTCATCGCGGACGGGAACGCGCCCGTGCTCCTCTACCTGCTGCCGCCGCTGCTGCTGGCCGTCGCGGGGTTCGCGGTCGCGCGGCGCGCCGGCGCCGCCACGGCGAGCGACGGCGCGCGCGCCGGCGGGACCGTCGCGGCGGGCTACGTCCTGCTCGCCGTGGTGGGGCTCGTCGCGTTCCGGTACTCGGCGGGCGGCGCGACGATGCACGTCGACTACGCGCTCGGCGTGCTGCTGGCCGGCCTCCTCTACCCGCTGGGGTTCGGCGCGCTCGGCGGCGCGCTCGGCGCCGCGACGGCGGCGTCGTAGCGCTCAGAGCTCCCGGGAGACCAGCTCGCCCCAGTGCTCGAAGCCGTACCGGTCGTAGAACGCTCGCGCGCGGTCGTTCTCGCGGTCGACGTCCAGCACCAGCCGGTCCAGCGGCAGGTCCTGGTCGCGAGCGAACGCGAGCGCCGCGTCCATCAGGTCGTCGGCGACGCCCGTCCCCCTGTCCGCGGGCCGGACGTACACCTCGTTCAGGACGGCGGCGTCCCAGACGAACGCCATCGACGCCGGGAGCACGAAGACGTAGCCGGCGAGCGCGCGGTCGGTCCCGCGTCCGTCGTCGGCCGGCGCGACCTGCACGCAGCGCTCGTCCTCGGCGACACAGCGGTCGACCCAGTCCAGCCACCGGTCGCGGTAGCCGTCGGTGAGCTTCGCCTCGTAGGCGGCGGCCTTCTCGTCGCCGCCGGTCCCCTCGCCGAGCCCGGTCTCGAAGCCGCGCTTGAGCGCCCAGAGCGCGTCCGCGTCCGCGTCCTCGTACGGTCTGACCATGCGCGAGCGTCGCGCCGCGTGCCGTTAGCGCTTCTGCTCGCGGAACCGGCCGGCGACGCCGAGCGCCGCGGTCAGCACCACGACGAGTTCCATCCCCGAGGAGACGACGGGGAACACGCGCTCGGCGTCGGCGGGGTCCGGCCCCCGTTCGACGTCGACGCCGGTGTAGTAGTGGGTGTTCTCGGTCGTGCCGCCGACGGTGCCGCCGCCACCGGGTTCGTCGGCGAAGTCGACGAACGTCTGGACGACGCCCTCGGTGCTGGAGAGGTGGAGTCTCCCCGAGAACGTGTAGAAGCGGTCGTGGACGGGGTAGAGGAGGTTCACGCCGTTGGCCGTCAGGTCCGGGAGGATGCCGCCGAACGTCAGCGCGAGCACGCCGACGGCGGCGACGTGCGGGCCGCGCTGGCCGAAGCGTCCGCGCAGCCAGGAGTCCGCGCGCCGCGCGTCCCAGTAGACGACCGCGCCGAGGACCGCGGGGACGAGCAGCGTGTGGAGGAGGGCGCGGTGGCCGCCGGGGACCCAGACGCCGAGGAACGTGTCGAGGTCGGGGAACGCGGCGAACGCGCAGACGACCGCCAGGGACTTCGCGTCGAACCACCGGAGGAGCGCGGCGGCGACGAGCGCGCCGACCGAGACGTGGACGACCGTCGAGACCATGCGTGTGGGTGTGTCACACACGTAGATGTGTCTTGCGCCGCCGGGCCGGAGGCGCCGTCCGCCCGGCTCGGGTTCGGCACGTGTCGAACTCCCTCCGGTACGCTTTTGCCGGGCGGTACCCGAGTCGACGCCATGCCCGACGACCCGCGCGGCGACCTCGCGGAGCGAATCGCCGGCGAGATCACCCTCAGCGACGACCCGGGCGCGACGCTGCGGAAGTGGCGCACGGACTTCGAGGTGACCCAGACCGAGCTCGCCGACGAGCTCGACGTTTCGTCGTCTGTCGTCTCCGACTACGAGAGCGGGCGCCGCGAGAGCCCCGGCATCGCCCTGGTCCGCCGGCTCGTCGAGGCGCTGCTGGACGTCGACGAGCGCCGCGGCGGCGACCACGTCCGCCAGTACACGCGCGTGCTCTCCGCCGGCTTCGACAGCGACGTCGTCCTCGACCTCCAGGAGTACCCCACCGCGGTCGAACTCGACGACCTCTACGACGCCGTCGACGCCACCGAGGTCGTCGCCGGCGACCGCGACCAGATCACGGGCCACACCGTCATCGACTCCATCCAGGCGATCAAGCGCCTGCGCGCCGACGAGTTCTACCGGCTGTACGGCCAGTCCACGAGCCGCGTGCTCGCGTTCACGAGCGTCACGCGCGGCGAGAGCACCGGCATCGCGCTGCGCGTCGTCAACCCCACGCCGAACGCCGTCCTCCTGCACGGCCTCTCCCCCGAGGACCTCTGGGAGCACGCGCCCGAGCTCGCACAGCGCGACGGCTACTCGCTGGCCGTCACCGAAGCGAGCCTCGAGGACATGCTCGACGCGCTCCGCGACCTCGCCTGAGGCCCGCCGCGGCGCCGGTTTAACTCGCCGTTCAGCCCCGTTAGCGGGGTGATACCTAACTCGGTCGACGCCCCACTCCGTTGGTATGGAGGGTCGTCGCGCGGTCGCCGCGCTCCGGCGTCCGGAGTACACCGGGGAGAACCGCTGTCTGCCGTGTACAGCCGTCAATCTCGTCGTCGTCGCGGCCGCCAGCGCCGCGGCGGCCGCCTGGAGCACGCTCGCTGCCGGCGTCGGCGTCGCCGTCGTCGGCGTCGCGCTCGTGTACGCCCGCGGCTACGTCGTCCCCGGGACGCCGACGCTCACCCAGCGGCTGCTCCCCGACCGCGTGCTCGCGTACTTCGAGCACGGCGGCCCCGCCGCCGACGCGGCCGACGACGGCGTCGACGACGCCGACCGCGACTTCGACCCGGAGTCCGCGCTCCGCGACGCCGGCGCGCTCACCCCCTGTGCCGACCGCGACGACCTCTGCCTGGACTCCGTGTTCCGGACCGCGTGGCGCTCCGAGATGGCGGCCGCCGCCGCGGACCTCGACGCCGCCGTCGGCCGCCTCCTCCCCGACTCGGTTGAGGACCCCGCCGACGTGGAGTTCCGCGGCGAGTCCGTCGTCGCGCGCGTCTCCGGCACGACGGTCGCGCAGTGGCCGTCCCGCGCCGCGTTCGTCGCGGACGCCGCCGGCGCCGCCGCGCTCGCCGACGCCGACCCCGAGTGGCCCGACCGCGAGTTCGCCGAGCGCACGCGCCTGCTGGCCGGCCTCCGGCTCTGGCTCGACCGGTGTTCGGTCTGCGACGGCCGCGTCGAACTCGGCGAGGAGACCGTCGAGTCCTGCTGTCGGTCCGTCCCCGTGGTCGCGGCGTCCTGTACGTCCTGTGGCGCGCGCGTCTTCGAGGCGCCGCTGCCGGACGACGAGTCCTGACTCGCGCTCCCGGCGGCCGCGCTCGCCGAGCGCTCAGTCCAGCAGCGGCCGGAGGTACGTCCACCGCCGCGTCCACAGCTGGTAGGCGGTCGACCCGGCGATGGCCGCGAGCGCGACGCTCGCCCACAGCAGCCCGGGCACCGCCGCGACCAGCGGGACGCCGAGGTCGCTGGCGACGACCAGCGCGAGCGCGAGCGTCGCGAGCGTCCGGTAGTAGTCCGCCCACGTCACGCCGTACTTCGTCACGACCTCCATGTAGACGTTCACGTCGCGTGCGCGCGCCTGCAGCTCCACCGTCTTCCGGTGCTCGTCGTACTCGACGACGCCCTCGCTGTCGAGCTTCGGGAGGTGGGTCTGGTGGAGCGAGTTGTAGACGCTCTCCCGGAGCGGCCGCGGCGCCGGCGACTCGCCGGCCTCGTGGGCGGCGATGGCCTCGGAGAGCTCCCGGACGGTCACGCTGCCCACCGACTCCCTGAGGTGTTCGAGTACGCGACGGCGGCGGTCGTTCCGCAGGATGTCGTGGATCTCCGTCTCGGGCAGCGACGTGGGTCGCGTGAGCGCCATACGCCCACGGGCGACAGCATACCGCTTATTTATCCGCTTTCTTACCTCTACCGACCAGGTATAGACGGGTGACTAACCGCTTCGAACCGCCCGCTAAAATCCCTGAATACCGGGTTTAGGAACGTCGAACGGGTCGTTCCGTTCGCCAATCTCGCGATTAGCTATGGGGGTATCTATCAGTGGGTTGTGGTAGCGCCCGACCCCGACCGTCGGGCCACCACCCATGTCGAAGAAGCAAATCGAACTCACGCGGCGCCGCGTCCTCGGCGGCCTCGGCACAATCGGTGTCGCCGGAGCCGCCGCGGGCCTCGGCACGTCCGCGTATCTGAGCGACACGGAATCGTTCGAAGACAACGTGATGACCGCCGGCGAGCTCGACCTGCTCGTCGACTACTACTCCTACTGGAACCAGGGGTCCGCAGGCACCGGCGAGGTCTCGGGCACGGCCGACGGCGAGGCCGTCTCCTCCGAGCTCGGCGACGTCAAGCCCGGCGACAGCGGCATCGTCGCGTTCTGTCCGCGCATCGAGACCAACCCCGCGTACCTCTGGCTCTGTGGGGAACTCACGGACAGCAGCGAGAACGGCTACACAGAACCCGAACCAGAGGACGACAACGGCGAGGGCGAACTCGAGGAGAACATCGAGGTCGACGTCAAGTACTGCGAACTCGACGACGACATCGGGGACGACTTCGACCCCGACGACGTCGACGAGGTCGCCACGATCTGGTCGGGGACGCTCGCGGAGTTCCTCGCGATGGCCCAGACGGGCCTCCCGCTGGACGGCGACGCAGACGGTCCGGACGACGATAACGACGACAACAACGACAACGACGACACTGTCGGCTTCTACGAACCGGGCGAGCAGGAGTGCTTCGTCGGCACGGACAGCGATGAAGAAAACTACTGCATCTGCCTGGACTGGGAGGTGCCGACGTCGGTCGGCAACGAGATCCAGGGCGACAGCCTCGAGTTCGACGTCCAGTTCTACGCCCAGCAGTGCCGCCACAACGACGGCACGGACAACCCGTGCGGCATCACCACGGAGACCGGCGACGACTTCGCGAAGCAGACCCAAGAGTTCAACGGCGACGGCACCTCGAGTGCCGGTGCTCGTGCGCGCTACGGGAACAACGGTTCCTCCGGAGCCTGGGAGCTCGCCGTCGGCGACGAACCCGGTGTGTCCGGCGAGTTCGCACAGGAGAACCACGTGTGGACGAGCGGTGATACGGTCGACTACTCCGTCGAGTACGACGAGTCCAGCGACGAGCTGACGTTCACGTTCGACGGAACCACCATCTCGGACACCATCGACGACCCCCAGCCGGACGGCCGGATGGCAATCCAGGGGAAGGCCGACGAGGCCAACGTCGAGGCCTCCATCGACAGTCTCAGCATCGACGGGGATTCCGTCTCGCTGAGCGGCCCGACCAGCGTCACCGCGACCAACGACGGAGACGGCCGCCAGGTCCGTCACCTTGTCGTGAACACGGCGCTCGACGGCTCGACTTCGTTCGAACTCAGCGGCGAAGCGACAGTCACTCTCCAGGACGACTACGCCGGCGGCCAGGAGGGCGTCGCCTTCGACGTGGTCTTCGAGTAGGCGCAGCGCTCGCGAACTGACCCGACCCACGCTGGCACCTCGGCGGTTCGACTCCGCCGGTGGGTCCTCCCCGAGGAGGGGGCCACCAATGACAGATCACACGTTCGAACTCACGCGGCGGCGCGTGCTCGCCGGGCTCGGCGGCGTCGGCCTCGCGTCGGCGGCGGCCGGCCTCGGCACGAGCGCGTACCTCAACGACACGGAGTCGTTCGAAGGTAACAGCATCACGGCCGGGACGCTCGACCTCAAAGTCGACTGGCAGCAGACGTACACCGGACCTGACGGGCGTGTGCCGGTCAACGCGTATCCCGACCACGACGACGACGGCTGGCAGTCGACCTCAGACACGAACGAGTACGCGCCCGGAGAGCCGCTGACCCTCGAGTGTAGCCAACTGGAGAGCGGTTCGGAACTCGATGAAGACGTGTTCGAATCGCCCGAGCGTTCCACCCCGGGCCCGATCACGGACCAGGACCACCTCGTCGACTTGGGCGACGTCAAGCCCGGTGACGAGGGTGAGGTCACGTTCAGCCTGCACCTCTGTGACAACCCGGGTTTCGTCTGGATGACGCTGAACAACATCGAGGAGGGCCCGGGCGACACGCCGGAACCAGAACCTACGCCCGACGAGGGCGAACTCGCAGAGAATCTCTACGTCGAGATCTGGTACGATACCGATTGCGACAACGAGTTCGATGACGACGAGGCCATAATCCTCGGCGACGGCGACGGCGTACACACTGACGATGTCACGCTCGCACAGGCGCGTTCGGAACTCCAGAATGCAGACGGCCTGATTCCGCTGAGTAACGGCGGGATTAACGGGTGGAACATTCCCGCCGGCGCCGTCTCTCGCAACTGCTTCGACGGTGACAAGCAGTACTGTATCGGCGTTCACTGGTGGGTGCCCGACGAGGTCGGCAACGTCATTCAAGGCGATACACTCAGCTTCGACCTCGGGTTCTACACGGAGCAGTGCCGGCACAACGACGGCTGTGACCCACGGTCACTCGACCTGAGTACCGGTATCGCGGACTGGTCGATTTCTAGCGGCCCACAGACCGGGGATGCGGTCGTACAGACACCTCACGAGCGCTGGGTCGAGCCAGCCGAAGACTGTTCGTGGGTTGCACCGCCTGACGACGGGAACACGGACGCCAACGGCGATGTGGACCCGGTGGGAACGTACACGTTCGAGACGTCTTTCGAGGTCGATCTGGAGGAGACGCCGGCCGGTGGCGGCCCGTGTACGTTGCTATTCGACGCCGCGACCGACAACCATGCGTCGTTCTACCTCGATTCGGTCTCAGACGAGAACGAGATCGGTACGCTTGGCGGCCCGATGGACACCGAGACGTATGCGGCCATGGAGACTTTCGAACAGGAGATCGCTCCCGGCGAGCACACGCTCATCGCAGAAGTCGAGAACGCCGACGACGCGAACGGGGGCGCAAATCCGGTCGGATTGCTCCTCTGTGGCGGAGTGGACTGCAACTGTGAGGGCCGTGGTTCGGACGCTGCGTAGGTGACTCGAAGTGATGCCATCCTCCCACGCAGGTCGCAGGCCTCGCCGGCCTCGGCGGTTCGACTCCGTCGGTGGGTCTTCCCCGGAGGGGGAGCAATCATGACAGACCACACGTTCGAACTCTCACGGCGGCGCGTGCTCGCCGGGCTCGGCGGCGTCGGCCTCGCATCGGCGGCGGCCGGCCTCGGTACGAGCGCGTACCTCAACGACACGGAGTCGTTCGAGAACAACACCATCGCGGCCGGGACGCTCGACCTCAAGGTCGACTGGGAGGAGCACTACTACGACGGCTCCAGCGGCAGCGACCTCGTCGCGTACAGCGACCCGGGCGACGGCGCGGTCGGGTTCCCCGATCCCGACGACCCACAGGTCTGGCTCTCCGGGGACGACATCCCGGAGTTCATGGACGCCACCGCCATCGAGGCGTTCCCGGACCCGAACAACGACGGCAGCCAGGAAGTCGAGTACGAGAACGACGACGTGGACTTCACGTACGCTGCTTGCGAGGACGGCGCCGACGTCGACGCGGACCTGGAACCGCAGGACGGGCCGGCGACGCGGACGGACAACGAGGACACGGTCACCGGCGATGACGTCAACCCGCTCGTCAACCTCACGGACGTCAAGCCCGGTGACTTCGGCGAGCTCACGCTGAGCTTCCACCTCTGCGACAACCCCGGGTACGTGTGGCTGCAGGCGGCGAACGTCTCGGAGTCCGAGAATGGCCTCACTGAACCCGAAGCCGAAGTAGACGACACTCCGGAGGACCCCGAACTCGCCGAGAACATCCGGACCGTCTGGTGGTACGACTCGCGGGGCGACAACGTCCTCCAGACCGGGTGCGAGGAGAAGCTGTACCTGGCCGACAGCGGGACCAATCCGACGACCCTGTTCGAGGTCGCGCTGAACGACGACACTGACGAGGCGGAGCTGACCGAGCTCCTGGGCCCCGGCGAGTACAGCGACGACGACTTCAACCAGACGGACGCGATCGCCGCGACGCCCAACGGCGACGAGGTCCTGTTCTACGACAAGGAGTCTGGCCACCTGGGGACGTACGACATCGACGCCGACACGTTCACCGACGAGGGAGAGATTTCGGGCGATCCGGGAGGAATTGTCCTCGCCGGGTACTCCCCGACCGGGACGCTCTGGGCGGCGAGCCAGGACACGAACGAACTCTACACGGTCGACCCGTCGGGCCCCTCTGCCACGTCCCAGGGCGACACTGGTATCGACCTCTCTGGAGCGGACCTCGTGTTCTCCTCGGACGGCACGATGTACATCTGGACGGCGAACACCGACGAGGACGGCCTCTACAGGGTCGACGACCCGGGCAGCGACCCGACTGCAGTTCCCGTCGACGAGGACAACATCGGCGAGAAAGACGAGCGGATCACGGGCCTCGCCATCCGCGACGCAGGCACCGGCGACATCGTCGCGTCCGACCGCGACAACGACGAGATCCACGTCGTCGACCGGACCGACGGCAGCATCACCGAGTCGTACTCGATGACGCTCGACGGCGACGCCTACGACTACGACTTCGGCGACATGACCGCGGGCGCGTTCTGCGGCGAGGTGTTCCGCCGCGGCACCCTCGATGAGGACCTCGAGCGGCTCGCGTCCGGGGACGGCATCCCACTCGACGGGAACCGCGCCAGTGAGTTCGACGAACTCGAGGACGACCCGTCCTCGGAGAGCCGCGAGTGCTTCGTGCCTGGCGTGAGCCACTACGTCGGGTTCGCGTGGTGGCTGCCGACGGACGTCGGCAACGAGATCCAGGGCGACACGGTGAGCTTCGACCTCGGCTTCTACGCCGAGCAGTGCCGCCACAACGACGGCAGCGGACCGGCAGCCGACGACTGACGGCTCCCAGCGGAGCCGCTCCACCCACGCAGGCGCGCGACGGCGGTTCGACTCCGCCGGTGGGTCTCCCCCAGGAGGGGGGTACAGATGACCGCAGAGAAAATCGAGCTGACGCGGCGGAAGGTGCTCGCGAGCCTCGGCGCAATCGGTGCGGCGGGGGCGGGCGCGGGCCTCGGCACGTCGGCGTACCTCAACGACACGGAATCGTTCGAAGAAAACACCATCACGGCCGGGACGCTCGACCTCAAGGTCGACTGGCAGCAGTCCTACTACGGCGCCAGCGAGTCCTGGGAGTTCGTGAACGCCCACCCCGACCACGACGAGGACGGCGAGCAGTCCATCGAGGTCGACGATGCCGTTCACCGGTACAGCGACGACGAGCGGAACATCGTCGACCACCTCACCTGTGGCAACCTCGACCACAACTACAACTTCGGCGAAGATCAGGAGCACCTGGTCGAACTCGGCGACGTGAAGCCCGGCGACGAGGGCGAGATCACGTTCAGCCTCCACCTGTGTGACAACCCCGGGTACGTCTGGCTGATGGCCGACAACTTCAGTCAGACCGGAGGCGTGACGACCGAACCCGAGGAAGAAGAACTGGAGGGCGACGAGGAAGACGACGGCGAGCTCGCCGAGAACACCTTCGTCGAACTCTGGTACGACGAGGACTGCGACAACCAGCTCGACCGCGAGGGCGGCGAGCAGGGTCAGGAACTTGAGGTCGCTCTCGTCAGCGACGTCTCCGGCTCGATGGACGACTCCATCGACGACCTGAAGACCGCTGCGAAGAGCTTCCTCGACGAACTCGCGAGTCCGGACGAAGCTGCAGCAGTGTCGTTCGCGAACGGTTCGACCCTCGACCAGGAACTGACGACGGACTACGATGCCGTCAAGGACGCCATCGACGACTACTCCGCCAGTGGCTCCACGGACATGGACGATGGCATCACGACTGCCACCGACGAACTTCTCGACGGCACCAACGCCACTGACGGTGCGAACAAGGTCATGATCGTCCTCAGCGATGGCGAACCGAGCGACGAGGGTGACGCGGAGGACGCCGCTGACGACGCGAAGGACGAGGGCATCCGCATCTTCACCATCGCGCTCGGCGACGGCGCCGACGAGGAATTCATGGAGGGCATCGCGTCGAACCCCGACGACGCCTACACGGCTGCCGATTCGGAGAACCTCGAGGAGATCTACAACCAGATCGCCTCGGTGGTCATCACCGGCGAGCAGGTCATCCTCGGCGTCGGCGACGGCGAGCACGACGACCCCGTCACGCTCGCGGAAGCGATGGACATCATCGACCGCAACGAAGGCATGATTCCGCTGGACGGCGACGGCGACATGCCGTACGGCGCGGGCGACACCCACGAGGACCGGGACTGCTTCGAGGCGCGCTCCGGCCACTGCATCGGGATGCGGTGGTGGGTGCCGACGGACGTCGGCAACGAGATCCAGGGCGACACCGTCGAGTTCGACCTCGGGTTCTACGCCGAGCAGTGCCGCCACAACGACGGCGCTCGGACGAACGCGTAGCCGAATCGACGACCAGCGACTGGTGGCCCAGACGGTCACCGCGACTCACGCGGGTGCGGCGCGGCGACGCGCCGGGCGGTTCGACTCCGCCCGTGAGCGTTCCCCGGAAGGGGGATGAGGAAAATGAAAGGAGAAGGACACGAACTGACGAGGCGCCGCGTGCTCGCCGGCCTCGCGACGGTCGGCGCGGCAGGCGCGGCGGCGGGACTCGGCACGAGCGCGTACCTCAACGACACGGAGTCGTTCACGGACAACACCGTGGAAGCTGGCGCGCTCAATCTTCGAGTCACCGTGGACAACATTGAGCACGCGAACGAGATCGTACGCGACAACACGACGATCACGCCGAAGGACACCGCGGACGGGAACGAAGTCACAATCACGGTCGACGACATGAAGCCCGGTGACTGGCTCATCCTCGAGTGGAACCCGGAAGTCGTCGCCAATCCCGGGTACGTACAGGTCACGTCTGACGACGACGACTACGTGAACGAAGAAGGTGAGAACCCGGAACCGGAGACCGACACGTCCTCACCGGGTGACCTCGGTGACGCACTTCTGTCGACTGTCTGGTCGTCATACGAAAGCCTCGGAGGGGGCGACCCCCGCCAGTACCTGGAGGGCCTCGACGAAACGACCGACAACAACGACTCCGACCTCGGCAGTTACGAAACGCCCGACGAGGACGGCGAAACGTCGAGTGGCGCCCACTACACGACCATGAACGAAGCCCACGATGTCTACAAGTCGGGCGTCCTGCTTCGGGACCCGTCCACGGGAGACCCGCTTGAGGTCGGCACACAGGGTGACGCCGCGTGGTTCTACCAGCTCCTGGAACTCCCGCCGTCGGTCGGCAACGAGATTCAGGGCGACTCGCTGACGTTCACGATGCGGTTCGACGCCGAACAGGTCCGCCACAACGACGCGCCGTTCGCGAACTCGTGACGATGGCGCACTCGACCCACGCCGGTGCCTGTCGCGGCGTGACCCCCGATTTCGCGGCCGACCCGCGGCGCGGCGGTTCGACTCCGCCGGTGGGCGTCCCCAGGAGGGAACCCGATACATGACGAACGCAGACACGACGGGAGACGGATTCGCGCTCTCGCGGCGGCGCGTGCTGGCCGGCCTCGGCGCGGTCGGCGCGGCGTCGGCCGCCGCGGGCTTCGGGACGTCGGCGTACCTCAACGACACGGAGTCCTTCGAGGACAACGTCCTCGCGGCGGGGACGCTCGACCTGAAAGTCGACTGGGCCGAGCACTACTCGCACCCCCAGGCGTACGGCTTCGCCGACCCGACGGACGGCCTGGACGTCACGCGGACCGAGCCCGGCGACGACGGGTACGTCGCGCTGCCGGACCCCGAACACCCGATGGTCTGGGTGCACGAGGACGACCTCGCTGAGTACATGGACGCGACGGCAATCGAGGCGTACCCCGACCCGGACGACGACCGCGTGCAGGACGCGTTCGCGAGCGAGCCGGGCGAGACCACGGATGAGGGCGTCCGGTACGTCTGCGAGGACGGCGCCGACGCGTCCGCGGACCTCGACCCGACCGAGGGACTCCGGACCGAGAACGACGACACGTGGGACGGCGAGGCCGGCGAGCCGAAGCCGCTGGTCGCCCTCGACGACGTCGAGCCAGGGGACTTCGGCGAGGTGACGCTGAGCTACCACCTCTGTGGCAACCCCGGGTACGTGTGGCTGACGGGCGCGCTCCGCGAGAACGCCGAGAACGGGGTGACCGGACCGGAGGCGGACGCCGACGGCGAGGACGGCACCGTCGACGACCCCGGGACCGAGGGCGAGCTGCTGGACGCGATCCAGACGCGGCTCTGGTACGACGACGGCGACAACGTCCCCGAGGTCGGCGGCGACGACCCGAGCTACCTCACGCCCGCGCTCTCGCTCGGGGAGCTCCTGGTACTCCTCGAGGACGGCGACGGCGTCCAGCTCTGTCCCGGCGGCGACGGGGGGGCCGTGGAGCCGCCCGCCGGCGACTGCCCCGACGAGAAGGACTACGACAGCGTGCACGCGTCCGGCGAGACCGTCACCGTGGACACGCCGGCGACCGAGGGGCCGACCGAGGTCGAGATCGACCAGAACCCGAAGTGCGCGGATTTCGGGCTGATCCAGGGCCTGAAGACCGACGAGGCGCCAGAAGGCAACCTCCCGGAGAGCGGCGAGACGACATACAGCACGGAGTACGGGGAGATCACCGTGACCACGGCCCTCGTGGACGACGAGCAGACGGTCACCGACTGGGAGCTCGACAGCGACGAGGGCTACTGCGTCGCGAAAGTCGTCGTGAAGGGCGGCAACGAGGGCGCGAACGTCTACAGCTACGACAACGCGGACGGCGACGACGACTTCAGCGAGGACGACGGCGCCGTCGGCGCGATGAGCGACGAGGACACGGAACTCCAGACGCCGACCGGCCAGGACATCAGCCACGTCGACTTCTGTCTCGCCGTCTCGACGGACGGCGGCGGCGGGAACGGCGACGAGGACTGCTGTTTCGAGCCGTCGACGGACCACTACCTCGGGTTCGCGTGGTGGCTGCCGACCGACGTCGGCAACGAGGTCCAGACCGACTCGGTGCGCTTCGACCTCGGGTTCCACGCCGAGCAGTGCCGCCACAACGACGCTGGCGGGCCGGACGGGACGTGACCATGGACCTGAGCCGCCGCCAGCTGCTCGGCGCGGTCGCCGGCGCGGGCAGCGCCGCGCTCGTCGGCGTGACCGCGCTGTCCTCGAACGCGGTCGCCTACGAGCAGACCGCGACGGTGGGGAGCGACCCGACCGTGCGCGTCGACTGGCGGGAGACGTACAACGGCGCCGTCCGCGAGGACGGCGACGAGGACGCGGACGGCCCGGTGTTGCACGTGGGGAACGCCCAGCCCGGCGACTCGGGGTCGCTGGCGTTCCGCGTGCGGCCGGAGACCGGCGGCGGCGCCCGCGTCCTGTTCTCGCTCGCCGTCACGGAGAACGCCGAGAACGGCCGCAACGAGCCCGAGCGCGCGGCCGGCGACGAGACGCCCGACCGCGGCGAACTCGGCGACGCCCTCGACGTCGCGGTCTGGTACGACACGGGGTCGTTCGGCGTCCCGGGCCTCGGCGCCTGCGACGGCGACCGCGACACCGCGGAGTCGACGCTCGTCGACGGCTCGCTGCTGGACGCCGACGCCGCGCTCGCCGACGGCGTGCGACTCGGCGGGGACTGCCTGGCGAGCGACGACGGCGTCTGCGTCGGCGTCGAGTGGGCGCTGCCCGCGACCGCCGGCAACCGGATCCAGGGGGACAGCGTGGCGACCGACCTCGCGTTCACGGTGGAGCCGTGTGACCCGTCGTGACCCCCACACGGCCGGTTAAACCACCGGTTGAAACGGTAAGTCGGTCAATTACTATGCCCACGATCCGCGTACCGAGGCCCGTGTCCGGACAGGGAACCGGGGGTGGACGGTAGTGGTGGAACGAACGCGGCGATCGATTCTGCGAGTCGCGACGGTAGCCGGCGCTGCGACGCTCGGCGGCGCGGCCGGCGTCGGCGCTCACGCCCTCCTCTCGGACCGCGAACGGTTCCGGGGGAGCACGCTCGCGTCCGGCAGCCTCGACCTCGAGGTCGCGGCGCGCTCGACGGTCGGCGGCGAGACGACACACGAGCCGCCCCAGGACGGCTCGTTCCCGTCGACGTTCGCCGCCGAGTCCGGCGTCACCGTCCCGTTACCGACCGTCGACCCGGACGGCGGCGACGCGTCGGGCGAGACGACCGTCGCGTTCCGCGCCTGCGAGAACCCCGGTCGCGTCTGGCTGCGCCCCCTCGGCGACGCCGACGCGCCGCTGGCCGACGCCCTGGACGTCTCGCTGGCGTACGCGCCGACCTGGGGCGGGGACGACGCCACGCTGTACGAGGGCTCGCTATCGGAGCTGCTCGACGAGTACGCCGACGGCGTCCGGCTCGGCTCCGGCGACGACTGCGTCGGCTGCGAGCCCGCGAGCCTCGAACTCGACTGGGAGCTCGCCGACCCCGGGTCGGTGGCCGGCGAGTCGCTGGCCGTCGACCTCGAACTGGCCGCCAGACAGTGCCGCAACACGGAACCCACGAACCCATGGCAGTGACACACCGACAGCCGTCGTCGTTCGCACCGCCGTCGAGGTGGTCGCGGTGAACCGTCCGTCCGCTCGCCGCGTCGCGAGCGCGCTCGCGTCCGTGCTCGCGGTCGTCGTCGTCGCGGCGTTCGTCGTGCAGGCCGTGCCGGCCGTCGTCGGCGCGGACGCCAGCTACGTCGTGCTCTCCGGGAGCATGGAGCCCGAGATCTCGCCGGGGGACGCCGTCGTCGTGAAGGACGTCGACCCGGCGTCCATCGACGAGGGCGACGTCGTCACGTTCGTCCGGGCGGGCGAGTCCACGCCCGTCACGCACCGGGTCGTCGAGGTCCTCGACCGCGAGGACGGCCTCGCGTTCCGCACGAAGGGCGACGCCAACAGCGACCCCGACCCGCAGCCGGTGCCGGCGGAGAACGTCACCGGCGAGGTCTGGTTCGTCCTGCCGCTCGTCGGACACGTCGTCCTGTTCGCGAACACGCCCACGGGGATCGCCGTGCTGGTCGGCCTGCCCGTCGCCGCGTTCCTCGTCTCCGAGCTGTACGCGTTCGCGGCGAGCGGCGGCGGCGAGACCACCGCGGACGAGTCCGTCGACGGCCCGGCCCCGGACGCACGCGACGCGCCCGCTGACGCCGCGTCGGCCGCGGACGCCGCAGTCGAGGCGGAGTCGGACGCGTTCACGGTCACGTCGACGGACCTGCGGCTGACCGGCGTCACGTTCGCGACGTTCACCGCCTACAGCGGCTACGTCGCCTACCAGCGCCCGACGCCGGTCCACGTCGGCGTCCTCGCCGGGGCCGTGACAGTCCTCGCACTGGTGGGCACGGTGTTGCTGTTCGGTGGGGGACCGTCGGGCGAGTCCGGCGACGTCAACGCCGAGCGGCCGGACGCGGCGACCGACGGCGGCGCGGCCGACGCCGGCTTCGACGGGGGTGACGGCGGTGACGCGTGACGCGCTCGCGCTCGCCGCGGTCGCGTGCGTCCTGCTGGCGGCGTTCGCCGGCGGGTTCACGGTCGCCGCGCTCACGGACGCCGAGACGGTCTCCGTCCCGTTCGACGTCGGAACGACCGACGGGGAGGGGAGTGTCACCGCTGTCGACCTCGACAACGAGACGACGGCCAACGCGACGACTCCCCAGTCGACCGGTTCGGCGAACGGAACCCAGGCGGGGAACGGAACCGAGACGACCGGGCCGCCGACTACCGACCAGACCACGACGGAGCCGCCCGAGACCACGACACAGCAGCCGTCGACCACGACCGAATTGCCGGAGACCACCGAGTCCCCGTCGACCACGACGGAGACGCCGACATCGCCGTCGACCGCGACGACCACGACGACCGCCGAGAACGAGACCGCGGCCGACTGACGGCGTCTCGGTCGCGGCGCTCGGCGCGGTCCGGCGTCACTCGGTCTCGCGGTACGCGTCGTACGGCGTCGCCGCGCGCCAGTGCCTGCGGAAGCACGCTCTCGCCCACTCGACGGCGTCCGCGGCGTCCGTGTCCGCGACCACGCGCAGGCCGGAGGCGTCCTCGTTGTAGCCGCCGAGGTAGACGCGGTCGTCCGCGACCACCAGTCGGAACGCGGGAACGTCGGCCACGCGGAGCGCGAGCGCGCCGTCGTTCAGCGCTCGCACCAGCGCGCCCTCGTGCTCGCGCTCGAGGCGGTCGACGACCTCCGGCGGATACAGCACGTCCGCGTCGAGGCCGGACTGCGCGCAGTCGTACAGCGCCCGCAGGTACGCGGGCTCCGGCATCGTCGGCGCGAACTCCACGACGCGCGCGGCGTCCTCGACGAGGTCAAGGAGGCGCCGCATCGGCCGGTACGGGTCCCCGGGCTCGGGCGTCGTCACCGACGCGTCGTCGAAGTGCTGGAGTTCGATCCGCTCGCTCGCGTGCTCGAACGTCTCCAGCAGCGGCGCGAGCCTGTCGGCGACCGCGACCGTCCTCGCCGCTCTCGACGCCTCGTGGGCGACGACGCGGCCGAAGGACGTGAGTTCGTACCGCCCGTCGCGCCGAACGGCCAGGTCGAGGGACGCCAGCTCCGTCACGACGCGGTGGGCTGTCGACCGCGACACCCCGAGGGCGTCCTCCACGTCCCCGCGCGTCCCGCCGCCGTCGGCGAGCGCGTCGAGCGCCCGCCGGCGCTCCAGCGCGAACACCAGCACGTCGACGGCGTCGCTGTCCTCCCCCATGCCGTCGACGTTCACGAACTCGGACAATAGTTCTTCGTGTCAGTTCCGTCCCACCTCGAGGGAAATGTTCGCGGCGCGAAACGGTTGTCGGGAGGTAACTATACCCCGTCGACGTTCGTGGTACGTGCTGCGTGGTGGCAATCCACGAACACGGGGGTGTTCGCCATCGCGCGAGGGGGGATTTCGATGCTCGAATCACGCGAACGAGACCGTCCGCTCGACAGGGCGGAGATCCACGACGTACTCAGCAACGACCGGCGCTGGCGCGCGCTCGAACTACTGGCCGACGAGACTCCGCGGGACCTGCGGTCGCTCGCCGACGACATCGCGGCCGCGGAGTCCGGGGAGTCCCCGGCGCCCAGGGAGGTCCGCCAGAGCGTCTACGTGACGCTCCACCAGAACCACCTCCCGAAGCTCGACTCGCTCGGGGTCGTCGAGTACGACGACACCTCCAAGCAGGTCGACCTCGGCTCGCGCGCTCGCGAGCTCGACGTCTACCTCGAGGTCGTCGAACGCGGCGACCTCTCATGGAGCGAGTACTACCTCGGCGTCGTCGTCCTCGGACTCGTCTCGACGGGAGCCAGCCTCGCGGGCACACCGGTGCTCGCCAGCTTCGACCCGTACGTCTACGCCACGGGCGCCCTCGTCGCGCTCCTCGGGTCGATAGCCCTCCAGATCCGACAGCAGGGGAGTCCGTGGTTCGACCGGCTCACCGAGTAGCCCCGCAGCCGCCGCTTCCCCGCGACGCCGACGCCACGCAGCCACGGGCACGTCCGCTCGCGCAACCGCGAGTCACGAGTACGTCCGCTCGACGACCGACAGCGACTCGTCCACGACCAGCTCCAGCGCGTCCCCCTCGAGGGCCACCTCGACCGCGACGCGCCACGGGTCCCGGGACAGCACCGTCGTGGCGTGGTCTGTCGCCGCGAACGCCAGCTCCCAGATGGGCGTCGACGTGACGTCCACGCCGCGCTCGCGACAGAACGAGACCAGGTCGGGGTCGGTCAGGACCGCCTCGCCGACCGTGAGGTTGTCCCGGTTCCCGCAGTGCTCGCACGCCCGGTGGACGAACACCTCGCGGTGCTCGCGGCCCGGGTAGGCGGTCTCCGCGGCGTCCGCGAACGTCGTCGTCACGTCGTGCGCGCAGTACGGACACACGCCGTCGGCGAACGCCGCCCGCACGTGGCGGTTGTACCGCGCCACCCGCGACAGCACCACGTCGCCGTCACCGTCGACGACGCCCGGCGGCGTCAGGTTGTAGTCGTAGAGGTACTCGCAGTCCGGACACTGGACGCTGAAGATGGCGTTCGCGTACGCGGCCTCCACCGCCCCGCCGCAGACGTGGCACTCCAGCCCGACGTCGAACGGCTCGATCTCCGCGTCGCCGGCGACGCTCATCGCGCGCACCGTCCGCGTCAGCGTCGTCCCCTCCGGCCGGAGCGCGTACCCCTCGCCGTGGTCGCCGGCCATCCCTTCGACGAGCTGGGACTCCGCCGCACCGGACTCGCCGCGGCGCTCCACGAACTGCCCAACGAGCTCCTGGAGGTGGTAGTTGAACTGGCTGCTGTCCATGTCCGCGTCCACGCGGGCGCGGAGCTCCGAGAACGACAGCGCGGGCGGGCCGTCCTCGCCGCGCGCCTCGCTGAGCGCCCACAGGATCTCCGCGCGCACCTCGCTGCCGAGCAACTGGAGCGCCGCGGCCGGCGGCAGCGAGCCGAACGTCCGCGGCGCGGGCGAGCGGTCGTCGCGCATCTCGGCGGTGCGTTCGCGACCGGCCCCGTTGGGTCTTTGGGTGGCTCGCCGGCCCCGAACTCGATTCACGTAACCGAGAGTACAATAACTGCCTTCAGCGAGCGTTTTTGTGCCGCTACTCCGTGTTCTGAGCCGTGAGAGCGATGCACCGAGACGTCCACGTCGCCGCCGTCTGTGGCAGCCTCAGCGACGACAGCGCGACCAGAACCGCCCTCCGGACCGCCCTCGACGCCGCCGCGGGCGCCGGCGCCACCACGCACCTCGTCGACCTCCGGGACTACGACCTGCCGCCGCGGGACGGCGACGACCGCGACGCCGGCGACGGCCCACGCCTCCGCGCGGACGTCGCCGCGGCCGACGCCGTCCTGCTCGGGACCCCCATGTACCACGGCAGCTACGCGGCACCCCTGAAGAACGCCCTCGACTACTGCGGCCGCGACGAACTCGGCGGCAAAGCCGTCGGCCTGCTGTCCGTCGCCGGCGGGCGCTTCCCGCGGCAGGCGCTCGGCCACCTCCGCACGGTGTGTCGCGCCGTCGACGCGTGGGCGCTCCCCCTCCAGGTCGCCATCCCCAACGCCAGCAGCCACGTCGCGGACGGCGAACTCACCGACCCCGCCCTCGCCGACCGCACCCGCGACCTCGGCGAACAGCTCGTCGCGTACGCCGGCGTCGACGACTACCCCGACCTCGCTGACGCCGCGCAGTCCGCCGACGCCGCCGCGCCAACGCAGGACTGACGACGCACCCCCTGCCGCAGGCGCTCACCGGACCCGTTCGCTGACGACGCGCGTCGAAACCGCCGGCGGACGCCGCCGACGCCCTCCAGAAACAGCCGCGATGCCGGCCCGCTACTCGACGAACGTGTACTTGCGCTCGTTCATCGGCCCCCAGCCGTCGAAGACGAACTCGCCCTCGGGCTGGGTGAACGGCTCCAGCTCCACGCTCTTCTCGTGGTTGTGGCGGTCGTGGATCTGCTCGTACTCCTCGAAGGTGATGTCGTAGCGGTCGTCGATCTGGTCGTCGACGTCGAGCTGTGCGACCTCGTCGACGAACCCGGGCTGGACGGTCTCCGCGTGGATCTCGGCCTGCGCGCCCGAGCCGTAGGACGCCACGAGCAGCTCCTGGCCGGCGAGGTCGACGTCGTTCTCGGCGGCGTGCATGAGCGCGCTCACGCGCGCGATGTGCACCGAGCCCGTGTACCAGTTGCCGACCTGGCTGGAGATCGACAGCGTCGGCTCGATGGTGTCGGCGTACCACTCGCGGTACGCGTCCGTCTCCGTGAGGTCGTCGACGTACGTGCTGATGGCGTCGTCGAACTCCTCGCGGGAGTCGAAGTCCTCGCGGCGCGGCTGCCGGCCGATGTCCGCGGCGAGCTCGTCCTCGACTTCCGTCCCGCGGATCATGTGCCGGTAGCCGAGCACGGCGGCCTTCCGCACCATCCCCGGGAACGGCGTGTGGAACGGGATGTACGCGTAGTCGTCGGGGTGGGTGTCGCCCGCGGCGCGCTCGAAGTCCTCGAGGGCCTCCCGCATCCGCGCGAGGTACACCTGCATCGAGCGCTTGCCGTCCACGCTCGGGAACTGCTGGTTCGGCTTCAGGAAGTCAGTCTCGTCCGCGGAGCCGTACCCCTGCTCGGTGGAGAGTTCGACGACGTCGGGGTCCTCGGTGATGTACATCGCGACCGCGCCCGCGCCCTGGGTCGCTTCGCCCGAGGAGTCCCGCGCGTACAGCGCGGTGTCGGTCGCGACGACGAGCGCGCCGCGGCCGCGGTTCCGCCCCGCGAGAATCCAGTTCACCGCGTCGTCGAGGCTCTGGGTGCCCGCGATGCACGCGAACTTCCGCTCGCCCTTGTTCGCGTGGTGGAAGTCCCCGTCGTAGACCTCCTCGAGGCAGCCGGCGATGTACGTCGACACCGGCTTCGAGTTGTCGAACGCCGACTCCGTCGCCACGTCGATGCGCCCGATGTCCTCGGGCTCGAGGCCCTCGCGCTCCATCAGGCTGTACGCGGCGTTCGCGCCCATCGTCACGATGTCCTCGTAGGCGTCGGGGAACGACGACGCGAACAGCCCCAGGCCCTTCGTGTACTTCGCGGGGTCGTCGCCCTTCTCCGGCGCGAACGTCTCCGCGAGGTCGAGTTTCAGCCGCCCGGTCCGCACCTCGATGGCGTCGATGCCGACGCTGGTCATGTTCGCCCGTTAGTCCGACCGGTCTTATGGCTTTGTCGATAGGTACTTCGACAGTGGTCGAAAAGCGTTCAGTTTACTTCGACAGTGTACGTCTCCGAACTGCCGTCGGCGTAGTGCAGCGTGATCTCAACTGTCTCGTCGCGCATGTCCACCTCGTTCCCGCCGTTGTTCCGGAATGCACTGAGGTAGACCGTAGCCGCCGTCTCCCCGTTCACTGTCGCATCTTCTGTCATCGGCTCACGCTCAGTGAACGGCAACGGGGTTCCCTCGTCCTCGTAGTACGGTGTTCCGTCCATCTCGAGGATGCCGTCCGAGGACGCTGAGACGAATACTTCGTGTTGGCCCTGGGCGTTGCTTCCCGTCTGTGTCTCGGACAACTCCGCCACCTGCCCGGCCGACACGCTCTCGAGTGTGACGGCTTCCACGCCGACCGAATCGCTGCCCGTGTTCTCGACGTCGAACGACACTCTGGAGTTTCCTCCCCAGAACGTGTCCCCGCTATCGGGGACCAATTCCATCTGCGCGGCACTGCTCTCGCCATCGCCCCCGTCGCCTCCGTCACCACCGTCGCCACCGCCCCCGCCACCGCCTCCGCCACCGCTGCCGTCGACCTCGACGGACACGCGTTCGCGTGCGTCGGCGTTGTCCAGGATGGACAGCGTCGCGTCACCCTGCTTGTTTCCGTCCACCTCGAACGTCGCTCGCCCGTCCTCGTCCGTGACCTGCTGTTGGTCCTCGAAGAGGTTCGGCGGAGTCGACTCGTTCACTTCCACCTCGACGCCGCTCTCGGCGTTGTTGAACCGGTCGCGGGCCTCGACGGTGACGCGGTCGCCGCGGTTCTCGACGAGCGTCAGGTAGTGCGGCTCGGGGTTCTCCGTGCCGCTGCCGACGCCGACGCGCGCGGTCTGGAGCGTGAACGTGCCGTTCCAGTCCACTTCGACGACGACGCGGTCGTCCTGTGTGGGATGGTCGCGCACGTCGACCACGCCGGGGCGGTCGCCGAGGTCGGTGCGGTTCTCCAGTCGGCTCGCGGAGACGACCGTGGGCAGCGAGACTTCGACGGGGTCGCTCGTGTCGTTCGTGACCTGCACGCGCTGGTACGGCGCGCTCAGGGACTCCGGCGTGACGCTCACCGACTCCGCGCGCGTCGTGCTCAGCGAGCCGTTCAGCGTCACGAGCGTGACGGTCCGCGTCTCGTCGTCCACCACCAGCTGGTCGGTGAGCGGGATGGCGGTGTCGTCGCCCGGATAGTAGTTCGACAGCACCGAGGACTCGTACCGCAGGTCCGGCGCGTTGTCGTACTCGTGGTAGCTCGGCTCGTACGCGAGGTACTTCGTCGACGCGGTCCACGAGCCGTCGAGGAAGTCCGCAGTCTCGTCGTTCGTAGCGACGACGTTCGACACGGAGACCGTCCCGTCGTCGTAGCTCCCCGTCCGCAGCGTCCCGGTCGCCGGCGGCGGATTCATCAGGAAGACGCGGGACGGGTACTGCGTACCGAGCGTCACCGACACGGGCTGAGAGTTCCCAGAGGCGGCCGTCCGAAGCAGCGCGTTCCGGACGTCGGTCATCTGGTTCTGGACGGTCTGGCTGTGCTTGTACTCGACGTCGGCGTTCTGGGCGGGGACGACGGTCGCCTGGTAGAGGGAGAGCCCGATGACGATGGTGGCGAACAGGAGGATGGCCCCGACCTGGACGGTGACCCCCCTGTCGTCGTCCCTGAAGCGCACTGTTGGGGGGAATCGGTGGGGAAGTGGTATAAACGCGACGCCTACGCGGGGGCCAACTGGCGACCGCTCCGGGGCTCCGTCAGTCGTCGTCCTCGATGACCTCGGGGTCCGAGAGCGCGCTCTGGAGGCTGTCGAGGCCGTTCACCCACTCCGTGACGAGGCCGTACTCGACGTCCTCGATGACGGCCATGTCGAGTTCCTCGCCGTCGATGACCCGCGTTCCGGCACACGCCGTCAGGCCGAGCGCGCGGTCGAGGTCCTCTTCGGCTTCCGCCTCGACGGCGGCCTCGACGTACTCCGCGAGCGACGCCTCGTCGGCGACGCCGTCCGCGAGGTACTGCTCGGCGCTGTAGAACACGCAGACCAGGCTCGTCTGCACGCCGTCGACGAGCATCAGCTTGTCCTCGTCCGCGAAGTCGGGCTCGGAGAGCACGACCTCGCGGATGTCCGCGAGCTCCTCGAGGGCCTCCTCCTGGTCGACGTCGCCCTCGTCGTAGGCCTTCAGGATCTTCGCGACCGCGATGGCGACGTCGTCCTGGAGGTTCAACAGCAGGCGCGCGGAGTCCTCGTCCTCGGGGTCGAGGTCCTCGTCCCGGAGGCGGTCGAGCCAGTTCTGCCAGCGTTCCTCGGAGTAGAACTCCTCCTCGGGGGCACTCATACTCCGAACGCCGGCCGCGCGAGACAAAGGCCTTTCCTTCACCGGAGCGGCGAGTCACGACGTCGCACGGGCGGCGACGACCGCGTCGGCGCCCGACGGCGCCGGTTTCACTCGCTCAGCGTCGCCTCGGTGTCGATGCCGTAGACGTCCATCGGCGTCTCGACGTGCGCGCGCCGGACCGCCTCCTCGTGGCCCCGGTCCCGGAGCCAGCGCACGCGCCGCGGCACCGTCTTCGGCCCCATCACGGCGCCCGGGCGGTCGGCGTCGTCCACGAAGTCCGTCTCCATCAGGAACGGCTCGCCCGCCTCGGCGGCCGTCTCCAGGGAGTCCTTCTCGCACATCACGCTCGGCGTGCAGCCCGCGAGCCGGCCGCCGGCGTAGTGTTTCACGACGCGCGCCGGGTCGAGGCCGGCGTCCGCCGCCCAGGACGCGACGTCGGTGAGGTCCTCGGTCATCTCCGTGTGGAGCTGGAGGGCCAGCCCCTCGTCCGCGGCGCGCTCGCAGGCGTGCCGAATCACGTCGTTCGACGCCGCCCAGACCGCGTCGTCGACGTCGTAGTGCGGTCGCCCGGACTTCAGCGCGACCGCTCGCCCCTCGCTGGCGACGGCGGCGGCCTCGTCGATGCCGGCCCGCATCAGGTCGCGGGCGGCCGCGGGCGAGAGCCCGCGGTCGTCGACGAGCCGCGAAATCAGGCCGGGGTGGACGCCGAGCACCGGCCACGCGTCGCCGTCGAGCACCTCGCGCGCCGCCTCGACGAGTCGCACCGTCTCCTCGAACACCGGCCGGAAGTCCGCGCCCTCGTCCGGTTCGACGCCGAGGTGCCACGAGGGCTTGTTCACCACGAGCAGGTGCGTGCCGCCCGCGCGGGCGAAGTCCTTCGCGGCCTCGAGCCCCCGGTTCGCCGCGTCCAGGTGGAGGTGGTCGTCGAGGACGGGCGTCCCCAGTTCGGTCATGGCCGCGGGTTCGCGCCCGCCGCCCGAAAAGCTGTCTCTCGCGGACCAGCGCGGTGGCGCCTACTCCCCGAGCGTGACGGCGTCGTCGGCGGCGTTCCGGAGGGCGTCCGAGCGGCCGTGCTCGCCGGGCGCGATGGCGAGCGTGCGCACGCCCCGCCTGCCCGCCACCTCCAGGAGGGGCTTGAAGTCCGTGTCCCGGGAGGCGACCGCGAGCACGCTCACGCCGCCCTCGACGACGAGTTCGGTGGCGTCGACCGCGAGCTTCACGTCCACGTCGCCGCTCGTCACGCGCACCTCGAAGCCGCGCGCTTCGGCCGCCTGCATCAGCTCGGGCGTCGCGTGCTCGTCGACGTACAGCCGCGTCACGCCGAGGCGGCCGTACGCTTCGGCCTGCTCCCGGAGGTCGTCGAGGTCCACGTCGAACTCGCCCCGGAGGACGTTCGGGCCGTCCACGAACAGCGCGACACCGTCGCTCCCGTCGTCGTCGCCCTCGCCGTCCCGTCCGCCCCCCAGCAGGTCGCGGAGTCGCTGCATAGTCGCCGTCGGTGGGCGCCTGACAAAGGCGTGCCGGAACCCGGCGAGCGCCCGCCAGTGTGCGGTTCCCGCCCGGTCGCGCCGGGATACGAAAGCATTACTTGCCGGCCGCCGACGCGTCACGTATGGCTCTACGGACGCCGCCGCTGTTCGGCCGCCACGAGGACCGCGGCGCGCAGTTCACGGAGTTCGGCGGCTGGGAGATGCCCGTCGAGTTCGACTCCATCCGGACCGAACACGAGGCGGTCCGCGAGGCCGCCGGCGTCTTCGACGTCTCCCACATGGGGGAGATCGAGGTCGACGGCCCGGACGCCGAACGGCTGATGCAGCGGCTCACGACCAACGACGTCTCCAGGCTCGACCCCGGCGACGCCCAGTACGCGGCCATCACCGACGAGGACGGCGTCATGCTCGACGACACGGTCGTCTACCGGCTGCCCGCGGACGACGACCCCGAGTTCCTGTTCGTGCCGAACGCCGGCCACGACGAGCAGATGTACGAGCGCTGGACGGACTACCGGGACGCCGAGGACCTCACCGCGACGGTGGACAACGTCACCGGCGAGTACGGCATGGTCGCCGTGCAGGGCCCGGAGGCGCCGGACCTCGTCGCGGCGCGCGCCGGCGACGACGTCCTCGACCTCGGCCGCTTCGAGGCCGAGTACGCCGACGTGGCCGGCGTGGAGTGCCTCGTCGCGAACTCCGGCTACACGGGCGAGGCCGGCTTCGAGGTCGTCTTCCCGGCGGACGGCGCGGGCGCCGTCTGGGACGCGTTCGCGAACAACTGCCAGCCCTGCGGGCTCGGCGCCCGCGACACGCTCCGCCTGGAGTACGGGTTCCTCCTCTCCGGCCAGGACTTCCACCCCGAGGACAACCCCCGGTCGCCGTTCGAGGCCGGCATCGACTTCGCGGTGGACCTCGACGCGGAGTTCGTGGGCCGCGACGCCCTCGACGCCCAGCGTTCGGCCGGCCTCGACGAGGAGTTCGTCGGGTTCGTCCTCGAGGAGCGCGGCGTCCCGCGGCACGGCTACGACATCACGGACGCGGACGGCGACGTCGTCGGCGAGGTGACCAGCGGCACGATGAGCCCGACGCTCGGCGAACCCATCGGCCTCGGCTACGTGGACGCCGAGTACGCCGCCGACGACACCACCATTTACGTGGACGTGCGCGGCACAGGCAAACGAGCGACGACCACCACCCCACCATTCATCGACCAATGAGCTTCGACGTACCCCAGGACCTGTACTACCTCGAATCGCACGAGTGGATCGACCCCGACACCGGCCGCGTCGGCATCAGCGACTTCGCCCAGGACGAACTCGGCGACGTCGTCTTCGTCGAACTGCCGGGCGAGGGCGACGAGCTCGAACGGGACGCCGAGTTCGGCGTCGTGGAGTCCATCAAGGCCGTCTCGGACGTGTACGCGCCCGTCTCCGGCACGGTCGCCGCGGTGAACGACGACCTCGAGCAGCAGCCCGAGCTCGTCAACGAGGACCCGTACGGCGACGGCTGGTTCCTCGAACTGGACTTCGACGAGGACGACCTCGAGGGCCTGCTGACCGCCGACGAGTACGAGGACCAGATCGCCTGAGCGGCCCGCTCTCTCCCGCGTCGTAGCGCGACCGAATCCTCGCCAGCGCCGCGACCGTGCTCTCGGTAGCGACGCGACTCGAACCTCCGCAGCGGCGCCCCTCGCTCCCGAACCAGGTTCTCGGCGTCGACAGCGCCCGGCACGCCCTGCGGCGGCCCGGAGCGCGCGGTCCGCCCGGCGGCAAGGAGATTTCCTATCCCGGCTATCGGTTTATCGGCCGGCCTGCGCCGCGGTCCGGCTACGCGGGCGACTCGCCGGAGACGCGCGCTCGCGGCAGGAATCGGGCGCTCGCGGTCGCTCAGAAGTTCGCGCGCCCCAGGAAGTCGATAGCCGTGAGCACGAACCACGCCATCCAGACGGTGAACGCCAGCAGCGCGGCGCCGAAGAACGCGCCGTCGACGCCGGAGGCCGCCGCGGCGGAAAAGCCCGCGGCGGCGACCGCGACCGCTGCGACGTGGCGCCGCCAGTCGCTGAGCGCCGCGGCGGCGGCCGCGCGCGCCGGCCGGTCGGTCATACGTGGTGGTTCACTCGGCGCCGTACAAACCGTTTGCCCCCCGTTGGTCGGTTTCCACGACGGCCCGTTCGCGTGGACTCGGCGACGCCGTCCGGACGACGAACTCGCGTCCCGGCGCCGGGATACCGGGCGGCGGTTCCGCAAACCGGGAGTATCTTAGGGACTGCTCCGTTAGCTCCGCCTATGCACGGATTCCGAGCTGGTCCGGCGTCCGGGGTGGGACGATGAGCGGCAGTCCGTACGCGCCCCACACCGAGGCGGAGACCGACGCGATGCTGGACGCGGTCGGCGTCGACGACGTGGAGGAGCTCTTCGACATCCCCGAGTCGGTGCGGTTCGACGACGAGTTCGGCATCGACGCGAAGTCCGAGCAGGCCGCCGTCGCGGAGACGGCGCGGCGGCTGCGCGCGAACGACGACCTCACGGAGTTCCTGGGGCGGGGCCACTACGAGCACTACGTGCCCTCGCTCGTCGACTCCGTCTCCCAGCGGTCGGAGTTCATCACCTCCTACACGCAGTACCAGCCCGAGGTCACGCAGGGGTTCCTGCAGGCGCTGTTCGAGTACCAGTCGATGCTCGTCGAACTCACCGGGCTGGGCGTCGCGAACTGCTCGATGTACGACGAGGCGACCGCGCTCGCCGAGGCCGCGCTGCTCGCGAAGCGCGTGCGCGCGGTGGACGGCGACCGCGTGCTCGTCCCCGAGTACGTCCGCGACGGGCACGTCAGCGTGCTGGAGAACTACACCGGCGGCGCGGACGTCACCGTCGAGCGGTACGGCGCCGACGCCGGCAACGTCGACGTCGACGCGCTCGCGGACGCGATGGACGACGACGTCGTGATGGTCTACGCCGAGAACCCGACGACGGTCGGCGCCGTCGAGGAGCACCTCGACGCCGTCGGCGACCTCGCGGACGACCACGGCGCGCTGTTCTGCCTCGGCTCCGACCCGGTGGCGCTCTCGGTTCTCCAGCGCCCGGTCGACGTCGGCGCGGACGTCGTCGTCGGCGACGCGAGCGTCCTCGGGATGCCCGCGAGCTACGGCATGGGCCTCGGCGTGTTCGCGTGCAGGGAGCAGTTCCTCCGGCAGGTCCCCGGCCGGCTCGTCGGCGCCAGCGAGGACGCCGACGGGAACCGCGCGTACACGCTCACGCTCCAGACGCGCGAACAGCACATCCGCAAAGAGCGCGCGACGTCGAACATCTGCACGAACCAGGCGTGGGTCGCGCTCCGCACCGCCGTCCACGCCGCCTCGCTGGGCGCCGACGGCCTCGTCGACCTCGCGAACCGGATGGTCGAACTGCCGCGGGACCTCGCCGCGGCGCTGAGCGAGGTCCGCGGCGTGCAGGCGCCCGTCCACGACCGCCACCACTTCCGGGAGTTCCTCGCGCACACCGACCAGCCAGCGCCCGCCATCGCGCGGGACCTCGAGGCCGAGGGGTTCGCGGTGCACGCCGTCGACGACCACCACCTGCAGGTCTGCGTGACGGACGCCAACGAGCACGCGACCGACCAGTTCGTCGCCGCGGTCAGGGAGGTGACCGAGTGATGGAGTACTACGACCAGGCCGCCTACGAGCAGGCCGACGGCGACCAGTACGAGCCCCTGCTCAGCGAGAAGGACCGGACGACCGCCGAGGTCGACTCGCCGCTGCCCGAGGACCTCACGAGGGACGACCTCGAGTTCCCGAGCCTCTCGGAGCCCGAGCTCGCGCGCCACTACGTGCGGCTCAGCCAGCAGAACTACGGCGTCGACTCCGGCCCGTACCCGCTGGGTTCCTGCACGATGAAGTACAACCCCCGGTTCACGGAGGACGTCGCCGCGCTCGACGCCGCCGCCGTCCACCCGGACCGCGACGGCGACACCGTCCAGGGCACCCTGGAGTTGCTGTACGACCTCCAGGACTACCTCGGCCGCATCGGCGGCATGGACGCGGTGACCCTCCAGCCGCCCGCGGGCGCCGCCGGCGAGTTCACGGGCATCCTGCTCGCGGAGGCCTACCACGAGGCCAGCGGCGAGGGCCACCGCGACGAGGTCGTCATCCCGGACGCCGCCCACGGCACGAACTTCGCGTCCGCCGCGCTCGGCGGCTACGACGTCGTCGAGATCCCCTCGGGCGACGACGGCCGCGTCGACCTCGACGCCCTCGAGGCCGCGCTCGGCGAGGACACGGCCGCGCTGATGCTCACGAACCCGAACACGCTCGGGCTCTTCGAGCGCGACATCGAGCGGATCGCGGACATGGTACACGACGCCGGCGGCCTGCTGTACTACGACGGCGCGAACCTGAACGCCCTGCTCGGCCGCGCGCGCCCCGGCGACATGGGCTTCGACATCATGCACTTCAACGTCCACAAGACGTTCGCGACGCCGCACGGCGGCGGCGGGCCCGGGGCGGGTCCCGTCGGCGTCACCGAGGAGCTCGCGGATTTCCTGCCGGACCCCCACGTGCGGCGGACCGAGGGCGGCGGCTACGAGCGGTACACGCCCGAGCACTCCGTCGGGAAGGTCCACGGCTTCGAGGGGAACTGGTTCGTGCTCGTGAAGGCGTTCGCGTACATCGACCGCCTCGGCGACGAGGGCCTCGGCGACGCGTCCGCGAAGGCGGTCCTGAACGCGAACTACCTCGCCGAGCAGGTCGACTACGACGTCCCGCTGGGGCCGTTCCACCACGAGTTCGTCGCGAGCGCTGGCGACCAGGACGCCGCGGACGTCGCCAAGCGCATGCTCGACTACGGCGTCCACCCGCCGACGACGAAGTGGCCCGAACTGGTCGACGAGGCGCTGATGACCGAGCCGACGGAGGTCGAGAACCGGGCGAACCTCGACGACCTCGCGGACGCGTTCAACGCGGTCGCCGCCGAGGACGACGAGACCCTCGAGTCCGCGCCGAACCGCACGACGGCGCGCCGCATCGACCAGACCGAGGCCGCCAGGAACCCGCGGCTGTCCTGGCAGGACCTGGACTGACGGCTCCGGTCTCGTTCTCGGCTCCGCCCGGTGCGGGCGACTCGAGTAGCGACAGTCGGTCGGCGCGCTCGGTGTCGCCGTCGGAAGTCCTCGAGCAACTGGACCGCGCCGGCGGTCGGCCCTCGAGTCCGACGAGAGCGGCGGGCGCCCGGGTTGCGGGTCGCGCTCAGTCCGCCGTCGGCTCGGCCGCGGGGCGGCCCCGAGAGCGGAGCTCGCGGACGGCGCTGTAGGTGACGGCGGTGCTGACCAGCAGCGCGGCCCCGAGGATGATCGCGAGGCTCACCGTGTCGAGGACCGGCATCTGGACGGCGTCGCCGACCTCGCGGACGGCGACGGCGATGGCGCCGAGCAGCAGCATCACGCCGAAGTAGACCTTGATCTCGTCCTCGTCGACGAGGCTGGTCGCGGCCGCGCCGAGGCGCGCGCCGAGGGCGCTCCCTGCGAGCAGCG
>NZ_JAYEZL010000003.1:0-579973 GCF_037031165.1 Halobacterium yunchengense
CACAGCGACACCGACACGCCGCCCCGGAGCTCCATCATCGGCGGCACCCGGTAGGACTGGATCTTCTTCGCGACGTCGGGGATGTCGTCGGCGTCGACCTCGGCGTCGGCGTCGTGACTGATGCCGCCGTCGCCGTCACCGCTCGTGGCGGTGTACGTGATGAACGCGCCGATCCCGCCGAGCAGCCCGACGTAGATGACGCTGACCACGAGGTCCGCGAGGCCCATCGCCTGGAGGGCGTGGAGGCCGATCTTGCCGACTTCGATGCCGGCGGTGGTCCCGGCGATCATCAGGACGCCGAGCTTGTAGTCGACCTGCCCCAGGTCGCGGTGTTTCAGCGTCGCGATGACCGACGTCGCGAACACGAACGCGAGCCCGGAGGCCACCGCGACGGTCGTGTCGTAGCCCATCACCATCAGCGCGGGCGTCACGAGGAACGACCCGCCCATGCCGAAGAAGCCGAACAGGAGGCCGATGAGGACTCCGAACCCGGCGAACAGCGCGAGCAGGCTGACCGCGACGCCGAACAGTTCCATCGTCATTTGCCACCGACCGCGTCGACGACCGCCGGTCCGAACACCCGCTCGAGGATGCCGTAGCCGACGTACAGGATGACCGCTTCGACCAGGACGACGCCGACGACGAGCAGTGCGCCGTCGACGCCGCTGGCGTTCTCAAGCCCGAACATCTGTCGTCACCCCGAACAGTATTGTGTAGTTCATGGTATTCTGCTCAATTCTGCCTAGTTCACTGCCTCACTTAACGGTTTTGGGTCTACCGTACAATTCTATTCGGAGCAGTACGCCGTACGTTACACAGAACGGACGCACGCGCGGTCCGACCGCCACCTGACGCTGGACGCGAGCGAGAGCGACGCGAGCGGCGGCGAATCGCTGTACTGGCCGGACGGCCGCGGTGGGCCGCGCGGTCACAGCGCGGCGAACGCCACGCCGTACGCCAGCGAGAACGAGAGGACGAACGAGCCGACCCACGCGCCGACGGTCGTGCCGACCTTCCGGGCGCTCACCGCGTTGCTGCCGCCGACCGCGGCGCCGCTCCCGATGATCGCGCTGACGACGATCTCGTTGAACGAGACGGGGACGCCCAGCAGCACCGCGAGCTGCGCGATCAGAAACGACGGCACCAGCGCCGCGATCGAGCGCCGCGGCCCCAGCGACGAGTAGTCTTGGCTGATGGCCTTGATCATGCGCGGCGCGCCCGTCCACGACCCGACGAGGATGCCGAAGCCGCCCCCCGCGAGCACGGCGAACGTCGACACGCCGCCGACCTGGTCGACCAGCGGCATCAGCGGGCCGACCGCGAGGCCGACCTGGCTGCCGCCGGCCGAGAACGCCACGAGCGAGCCGAGCGCGAGCAGGACGCGCCGCAGCCCGCCGGCCTCGTCCCTGCGCACGTCCCACCAGACCGCGGCACCCACGGCGGCCGCCGCGACGAGCGTCACGGCGACGGCCGCGCCGGTGCCGTCGGCGCCGACCACTCGCTGGGCGAGCGCGCGGAGCGTCCCGCCGGAGCCGTTCCGGCCGAGGAAGCTGAACTCGACGTTCGCGAGTACCGCGCCGACCAGTCCCGCGAGCGCGGCGACGCTGTACCGCTCGGGGACGTCCGGCCGCGGCAACACGCTCGCGATGCCGTACGCGATGCCGCCGCCGACGAACGGGGTCAACACCCAAACGGCCGCGACCTGCGTGTACTTCGGCCAGACGGGCGTCCCGCCGAGCGCGAGGCCGACGCCGATGACGGCGCCCGTGACGGTGAACGCCGTCGCGATGGGGTAGCCCGTGACGATGCCGACGGCCATGAGGCCGGCGCCGAGCACGAGCACGAGGATGACGCCGGCGACGGGGAGTTCGATGCCACCGACGAGGCCGCTACCGACCGCCTCCGAGACGTTGCCCCCCTGCGTGACCGCGCCGACGAAGCCGAACACGCCGACGACGAACGCCGCGCGCATCGTCGAGATGGCGTTCGCGCCGACCGCGGGCGCGAACGGGGTCGCGCCGCTCGATCCGGCGCCGATGACCCACGCCATGAAGAGGCTCGCGAGCGCTGCGGCGGCGAAGAGGGCGAGGAGAGCGGGGTCCATGCTGTGTGTGTCAGTCGGCGCCGGCCGTGGCGGCGTCGCGTGCCTGGCTGCGACTCCGCCAGTAGCCCTGGGCGTACGCGCCGAGGAACATCCCGGCGAGCGCCCAGAGGATGGTCACGTTGCCGACGCCGAGGCTGGCGTAGGCGGCGCCCGGGCAGATGCCGGACAGCCCCCAGCCGACGCCGAAGACGGCGCCGCCGACCAGGACGTTCCGGTCGAAGGGCTTCAGGCGGCGCTCGTAGGCGTCGCCCGTGAGCGGTGCGCGGTCCCGAATCCGGGGCAGCACTGCGAAGGCGACGCCGGAGACGATGGCCGCGCCGAACATCACGAACACCAGCCCGAAGTCCTCGAACTGGAGGAAGTTCAACACGACCTCGGGGCGCGCCATGTGGCTGAAGCCGAGCCCGAACCCGAAGATCAGGCCGCCGACGAACACCAGCGGCTTGAACAGGGGGTGTCGGTCCGTCATGGGCTCACCCCCAGCGCGGCGACGACCTGGGCCGTCCCGATCGCGACGGTCAGGAACGTCAGCACGCCGACCAGCGACGTCTTCGACGCCGACCCGACGCCGCAGACGCCGTGGCCGGACGTACAGCCCTTGCCGATGCGGGTGCCGACACCGACCAGGATGCCGCCCAGGAACAGCCGCCACGGCTGGACGTCGGTCGTCCACAGGGTCACGCCGGCGACCTCGTAGAGCCGGCCGGTCGTCCCGGGCTCGTACAGCGACGTGGAGACGAGTCCGGACTGGACCGTCGCCGCGAACGCCAGCGCGCCCAGCACGATGCCGGCCGTGAACACGACCCGCCAGTCACGCGAGGCGACGTACCGCTGGAACCGCGGCTGGTCGGAGACGTACGACAGCGTGGACTCGAGGAACGTGCTCGCGCCGGCCGGAATCCCGGTCCCGGCGTAGATGACGACGGTCCCGAGCCCGACGAGCAGGCCGCCGACGGCGTACCGGCTGACGCCGTTGGGGAAGAGGTCGGCGGCCAGCTGGAGCAGTACGGGGTCAGTCACCATCGGCGTGGTCAGTCACCCGCGAGCGACTCCTGGCTCGCCGCGCAGTTGTTCGGCCCGAGTTCGAGGGTGAACGCCTCCTCGTCGTCGACGGCCTGCTGGCCGAGGTTGGTCGCGATGATGCTCTCGTAGTTGGCGGGCCGCGGCGGCATGTCCGAGAGGATGAGTTCGACGAACTCGTCCTCGTCCATCGTGAGCGCGGCCATGTCCTCGACGAGCTCGCCGATGGGCGCCGTGTACGTGCCGTCCTCGGCGGGTTCGGCGGCGTCGCTGAAGTGGGCGCCGCCGATCAGCGTGTCGTCGGGCAGCGTCAGGACGCGCTCCTGGAGGGACTCGTAGAGCATGCGCGCCGCGTCGGGGGCGCCGTCGTCGCCCTCCTCGAGGTCGGGGCGGGCGACGCTCTCGACGAACAGGCCGTCGCCGGTCGCGAGCAGGCTGTCGTCGACGAGGTACGAGGTCATGCCCGTGGTGTGGCCGGGCGTGTAGACGGCCTCGATGGTGACGTCGCCGACCTGGAAGGTGTCGCCGTCCGCGGCGGTCGTCAGTTCGTCGGCGTACGTGACGCCGCGGTCGACGGCCGCCTCGGGGATGACGCCCTCGACGCCCTCGCCGTCGAGGTCGCGGACGCCCGAGATGTGGTCGGCGTGGATGTGGGTGTCCAGGGCGTACTTCAGGTCGACGCCGAGCTCGTCGGCGTCCTCGAGGTAGCGGTCGGTGAACGCGCGCAGCGGGTCGACGATCGCGGCCTCGCCGTCGTCGTAGACGAGGTAGCCGAGACAGCCCGAGGACGGGCGCTGGTACTGGACGAGCGTGCCGGCGCCGTCGTAGCGTTCGACCTCGACGGCCTCGTAGATGCTCGCCCAGCCGTTCATCCCGTCCTCGAGGTGGTTCACGTCGTAGCCGCGCTCGGCGAGGGTGCCGGCGACGAACTCGCTGGCGCCGCCCTTCGCGCAGAGCACGGTCACCTCGCGGTCGTCGGGGATCTGTTCGAGGACGTCCTCGTCGACGTCGTCCTCGAGGAAGTGGAAGTAGGGGACGTTGATCGACGTGACGTTCTCGCCGTCGATGCGCCACTCCTCGTAGTCGGACTCCATCCGCGCGTCGAGCAGCGTGACGTCCTCGCCGGCGTCGATGCGGTCCTTCAGCGCCTCCGGCGTGACGGACTCGACGTCCGCGTCCGGAGTCGGGAAGTCTTCGGGGTTCATGTCGTGCAGTCGCTTCTACTGGACGGACGCACTAAAGAGTTTGCATAGTAATCCACCGATTGCACAATATAGCCTGCGTGCCGCGTCCGCCGAACGACGTGAATCTGGCGCGTACCCGCGCGATTACTACACTAACAAGGATAGCTGCGGCCGACCGAGAGTTCGGACCGTGCACAAGAACCAACATTCTTTTAACCACGGAGTTGGTATTGTGCGTTAGCTCCAATACACACCAACGGAGCAGACATCCCATGAGTGCAGAATACGACATCGCGGAGACGCTCGACGTGAAGGGTGCATCGTGTCCCATGCCGGTCGTGAAGACGAAGTCCGCCATCGACGACCTCGCCGAGGGCGAGGTGCTGGAGGTGCTCGCGACGGACCCCGGCAGCGTGAGCGACATCGACGGCTGGGCGTCCGGCACCGCCGGCGTCGAACTCGTCGACCAGGAGGAGGGCGAGGACGTGTACAAGCACTACGTCCGCAAGACGGAGTGACGATGAGCACGGACACGCCCGACGCGCCCGGCGACGACGCCCCCTCGCGAGCGGAGCTCGCCGCCCGCGTCGAGGAACTCGAGGAGGCGCTCGCCGCCGCAGACGAGGACGACCAGCGGAAGATGTCCATCATCGCGACGAAGGGCACGCTGGACATGGCGTACCCGCCGCTCATCCTCGCGAGCACCGCCGCCGCGTTCGGCTACGACGTGACGGTGTTCCACACGTTCTGGGGCCTGGACATCCTCCACGAGGAGCGCTCGAAGAACCTCAAGCTGAGTTCGGTCGGCAACCCCAACATGCCGGTGCCGAACGCTGTCGCCGCGCTCCCCGGGATGGACCGCGTGACGACGAAGATGATGGAGAAGAAGATCGCCGACAACGACACGGCCACCATCGAGGAGCTGATCGAGACGAGCCTCGAGATGGGCGTGGAGTTCCAGGCGTGTCAGATGACCATCGACCTGATGGACTACGACGAGGACGACTTCTACGACGGCGTCACCACCGGCGTCGGCGCCGCGACGGCCCTACAGGACATGGCCGACGCCGACATCCAGCTGCTGGTCTGACCGGACGGCTGTCGCTCCCGCGGACCCGTGTCTCTCCGTCGCCCGCCGACGGACCCGACTTTCGACGTTCGCACCAGAAACGACCCGGGGCTCGCCGGCGAAACGACCCGGGGCTCGCCGCCGAACCGTCTCCGACGTGGTGTTCCGGCGGCCGGGACCGCGTCTCGACGAGCCGGTTCGCGCGCGGGTCGCGGCGACGGCGTCAACGCCGGCAACCGGGCCCGGTCCGGCGTTCGACTGGCGTACCAGAAGGAGTATCGATCCGGGCCGCGTAGTCGGTATCGTAGAACAGTTGCACGGATGCTGCGGCTGCCGCGACCCGCCCGTTCACAGAGACCGATGTCAGAGACGAGAGCGGCGATCGAGCGAGCGGTACAGACCCACCCGGGACTGCACTTCCGGGGGCTGGCTCGCCGGCTGGAGATCGCGCCGGGCCAGGTGCAGTACCACGTCCGGCGGCTCCGCTCGACGGGGGACGTCGTCGCGGAGTCCGTCTACGGGCGGACGCACTACTACCCGCCGGAGTACGACGAGTGGGAGCGGACCGCGCTCGCGTTGCTCAGGCGCGAGACCGCGGGCGACGTCGTCGCGCACGTGCTGGTCGAGGAGCCGGTCCGCCCCGGCGACGCCGCGGACGCGCTCGGAATCGCGCGCAGCACGCTCGAGTGGCACCTCGACCGCCTGGTCGAACACGGGCTCGTCGAGAAGCGCCGCGGCGCCCGCGGCCGCGTGCGGCTCGCGGTCCCGCAGCGTGACCGGACCGTAGAGCTGCTGCGGGACGCCGACCCGTCGCTCGGCGAGCGCATGGTCGACCGGTTCACGCGCCTCGTGGACGGCCTCCTCGACGGGCCCCGAGACCGATGACGCACTGGCTCCCGGGACGGTACGGCGGCGTCCTCCTCGCCGTCCTCGCGCTCGCCGCGCTCGCCACGACCGCGCTGTTCGCCGTCGCGGCGGCCGCGTACGCGCGGCGGCGGTCCCGCCGGTACCTGCTCGTCGCGGGGGTCGTCGGGCTGCTCGCGCTGCGCACGCTGCTCGGCATCGGCACGGTCCTCGACGAGGTGCCGATGGTCGTCCACCACCTGGTCGCGCACGGCATCGACCTGGCGGCCGCCGTCGCGCTCCTCTACGCGGTCTACCGGGCTCCGGCCCACCGCCCCGGAGACCTGTAGGGCTGCCGACACTCCCGTTAGAGGGTTGTACCAGAATCCCCATACCGCGAACGGTCGTAGTGTCGGGTAGCGACGAGGGGCGGTCGCCGCCCGCCGCCCGCTCGCCAGAACCCAACGATGTCCGACACTACCTGCCACTCGTCGACTGACCAGGAACGCGACCACGAGCGGTCCGCCGACCGCGCCCGCTGCCGACGCAGGAGCGTCCTCGCGGCGACCGGCGCGGCCGTCGCCGGCGGCCTCGCCGGCTGTCTGGGCGGCGGCGGTGGCGACGGTGACGCC
This sequence comes from Halobacterium yunchengense, assembly GCF_037031165.1. Taxonomy (NCBI): domain Archaea; kingdom Methanobacteriati; phylum Methanobacteriota; class Halobacteria; order Halobacteriales; family Halobacteriaceae; genus Halobacterium; species Halobacterium yunchengense. The sequence goes on from NZ_JAYEZL010000003.1 coordinate 6,853, forward strand.
CCCGGACCGGTGACCCTCGACGAGGACGACGACTGCGACGTCTGCGGGATGGTCATCTCCCAGCACCCCGGGCCGACGGCCGAGGTGTTCTACGCGGACGTCGAACCGGCGGGCCACGAGAACCCGGCGCGCTTCGACAGCACGTGGGAGGCCTTCCAGTTCGACTTCGAGCACGACGACTGGACGCGGGAGGCGTTCTACGTCACCGACTACTCGAGTGTGGACTACAGCATCCAGACGGGGGAGGGCGAACCGGTCATCTCCACGCACTACGACGCGGAGTCGTTCGCCGACGCAACCGACGTGACGTTCGTCGCCGACTCGGAGGTGGTCGGCGCGATGGGGCGGGACCTCGTCGGGTTCACCGATAGGGCGGACGCGGAAGCCTTCCGGGACGGACACGGCGGCGACCTGGTGTCCTTCGACGACGTGACGCCCGAGGTCGTCTCGTCCCTGGGGCGGTGAGATGCTCAGCCAGGACCTCGCGACGGTGGGGCTCGTGGTCCTCGTCGTGTTGAGCCTCTCGCTGGCCGTCCCCGTCGACGCGGGCGGCGGCGCGGACCCCGTGGCGTTCGGCGACACGCTCCGCCTCGGCCTCACCGGCGAGACGGTCCGCGAGGCCGAACAGCACGACCTCTCGATTCCACGCGTGCAGGTGTACTACTCGGGCTACGAGTACGTCGTGGGATTCAACGGCGTCGAGTCGTTCGTCGCCGAGCAGGCCCGGACCGGCAACGAGCGGCAGTTCGGCCGCCCGGTCGCCGTCTTCGTCTCCGACTACGCGGGGACGAACGTCTCGCTGACCGAGGACGGCTACCTCACTGCGACCCGCCACGTCGGCTTCGAGCGCGCCGGGGAGACGTACGTCGTCGTCGACAGCCGCGCCCGCCTGCCGAGCGGACCGGTCGCGGTGCCGTTCGGCGAGCGGGACGCGGCCGCCGACTTCGCCGACGAGTACGGCGGGTCGGTCGTGCCCTGGCGGGACGTCGGCGACCGCGTCGACGCCGACCGGTCACTCGACGCGTCGACGTTCCGGGCGGCCGTCGACAACCGGAGCGAGTGGGCCGACGACGCGGTCGCGTCGACGAGCGACCTCGCGGACCGCCCGACGTCGGTGGTCGTCGGGGAGGACGAACCGACGCTCGAGGCCGCCCTCGAGGCCGCACCGCCGAACACCACCGTCGAGGTGCCGCCTGGCACCTACCGGACTGACGGGCTCGTCGTGAACGAGTCGGTCACCGTCGCCGGCACCGGTCCGGAGACGCGCATCGTCGGCGACGAGAACGGCACCGTCGTGCACGCCGCCGCGTCCCGGGTCGCGCTGACCGACCTCACCGTCGCGGGCGTCGGCGACGTCGGGAGTCGACGGGGCGAGATGAACGCCTCGCAGCTCTCGGACGTCGGCTGGTCGGAGAACGTCGAACTGGCGTACGGCCGCGGCGACGCCGGCGTCCGCCTCGTCGACGCGCCCGGCTCGCTCGTCTCGGACGTCCGCGTCGAGTCGCCGTCGTCGGGCGTCGTCGTGTTGAACAGCAGCGGCTCGGCGCTCCGCGGCCTCGACGTGAACGTGACCCGCGGCATGGAGGAGGGCTACATGGGCGTCGTCGCGATGTACGACCCGATCGTCGTCGAGGACAGCAGCTTCGAGGGCGGCCGGGACGGCGTCTACACGCACCGCGCGGACGGGGTCGTGGTCCGGGAGAACGAGTTCGCGGACGTCCGGTTCGGCGTCCACCAGATGTACACCTCCGAGAGCCTCGTCCGGGCCAACGCGGTCCGGGACGCGCGCACCGGCGTCGTCGTGATGACGCGCCCGACCGGGAACCTCGTCGTCGACAACGACGTCCGCGAGTCGGGCGTCGGCATCTCGACGGCGGGGTCGCACTCGTACTTCGCCGGGAACGTCCTCGCGGACAACGCCCGTGGCCTCGACGTGTTGAGCGCCCAGTCGCTGTACACGCACAACACCGTCGTCGACAACGGCGTCGGCATCCGCGGCGGCACGGGCCTGGCGACGAACCTCGTGACCGCCAACGACGTCGTCGACAACGACCGCGCCGCGACCGCCGAACTCGGGTCGCTGCGCGTCTGGACCGTCGGCGACGAGGGGAACTACTGGGGGCCGGTGCCGGGCTTCGACGAGGACGGCGACGGCCACTCCGAGCGCGCGTTCCGGCCGACCGGACCGGTCGACTCGCGCGTCGACACAGTGCCCGGCGCGTGGACGCTCGCGCAGTCCCCGTCCGTCGAGGTCGTGCGACGCGTCGAGAGCACCGTCCCCGGCCTGCGTGCGGCCGGCGTCGTCGACACGGCGCCGCGCGCCCGCCCCGCCCGACCGGAGGCGCTCGCGGCCGTGCGCGACGGCGCGAACAGTACGGAGGTGGGCGCGTGACCGAACACGCCGGCCCGGACGACGAACGCGCCAGCCCGGACGACGAACACGCCGGCACGGACGACGGGCCGGTGCTCGCCGCGTCCGACGTCTCGGTCTCGTTCGGCGACGTCGACGTGCTGGACGGCGTCGGCGTCGACTTCGAGGCCGGCACCGTCGCCGCGCTCGTCGGGCCGAACGGCGCCGGGAAGACGACCGCCCTGGAGGTGCTCGCCGGCCTCCGCTCGCCCGACGCCGGGACGGTGACCCGGCGGTCCGCGGCCGCCCGGTCGGTCGCGTACCTCCCCCAGTCGCCGCGCTTCCGGGACGCGTTCACGGCTCGCGAGGTCGTCTCCTTCTACGCGTCCCTCGTGGACGTCGACGTGGACGTCGACGCGCTGCTCGACCGCGTGGGGCTGTCGGCGGCCGCCGACCGCCGCGCCGACGCGCTCTCCGGCGGGATGACGCGCCTGCTCGGGCTCGCGCAGGCGCTCGTCGGCGACCCGCCCGTGGTCGTGCTGGACGAGCCGACCAGCGGCCTCGACCCGGACGCCGCCGACCACGTCTTCGAGGTCGTCGCGGACATCGCCGCCGACGGCCGACTGGTCCTGACCGCGAGCCACGACCTGGCGGCGATCCAGCGGCGCGCCGACCGCGTGCTGTTGCTCGCGGACGGCGAAGTACAACTCGACGGCACTCCCGACGCGCTGGTGGCGGACGCGGGCGTCGAGACGCTCCGGGACGTCTTCTCGGCGGCCGTCGGCGAGACGGGGCGGCGGGCGACCGCCGTCTCGGCGGCCGCGCCGGGGGGTGAGCAGTGATGCGGCGCCACGAGCGGACGTTCGTCGTCGCCGACCGCGAACTCCGCACGGTCGTCCGGAACCGGGCGCTGCTCGCGGTCGCCGCCGCGTTCTTCGCGGCCGTCGTCGGCCTCGGGGGCGCGTCGACGGGGTCGCCGGGCGGCTACGTCTCGCTGACGTACAACCTGCTCGTGCCCGTCGCGGTGCTCGTTCCCGTGCTGGCGTTCGCGTTCGGGTACCAGTCGGTGCGCGGCGACGCGGCCCGCGGCGAGGTCGACGTCATCCGGACGTACCCCGTCTCGCGCGCGGAGTACGCGCTCGGCGTCTTCGTCGGGCGCGCGCTCGCGGTGCTCGCCGTGGTCGTCGCGTCGCTGGCGGTCGCCGGCGTCGTCGCGAGCACCGGCGCCGAACAGCCGGCGTCGTTCCTGGCGACGCACTCCGCGGGCGACACGCTCGCCGTGTACGCGCGGTTCGTGCTGTTCGCGGTCGGCTACGCGCTCGCTGTCGTGGCGCTGGTGCTGGCGGCGTCGGCTGTCTCGCGGTCTGACCGCGAGGCGCTCGCGGTGACCGCTGGCGTCGTGGTCGTCGTGGTGTTCGTCCTCGACCTCGCGCTGGTGACGCTGCTCTCGATGGGGTTCCTGACCGCGGACTCGGTCGCGGCGTTCCTCGCGGTCGGGCCGTCGAGCGCGTTCCGCGGGCTGGTGTTCGAACTCGCGGTCCGGCCCGCGCTGGCGACCCCGCTGCCGGTCCGGACCGCCGCGCCCGCGCTGAGCGCCGCCGGCCTGCTGGCGTGGTGGGCGGTCGGCGTCGGCGTCACCGCGCTCGCCGCGTGGCCGGCGGGAGACGAGTGAGTCGCCCGGGAGCGGGCTACGCGAACCCGAGCGCGTCGGTCAGCCGGTCGACGTCCTCGGTGGTGTTGACGGCGTGGATGGACGCCCGGACGGCCGAGGGCTCGGGGAGCGCGCGCACGACGACGCCGCGCTCGCGGAGCCGCTCGACGGTCGCCTCGGGGTCGTCGACGTCGACGGTCACCAGCCCGGACTCCGGCTCCGCGGGACTCAACAGCCGGTCGTCGGGGACGGCGTCGGTGAACCGCGACGCGAGGTCGCGGATGCGGTCCCGGACGCGGTCGACGCCGACGTCGTCGATGGCGTCGACGGCCTCCCGGAGCGCGACGTGCGGGGCGGGGTTCGCGGACCCGACCTCGAAGCGGCGGGCGCCGGCGGCGAACGCGTACGGGTCGTCGGTCGGCGTCTCGACGCTCCGGTAGCCGACGGTCGCGGGCCGCAGGGACTCGGCGACGTCGCGGTCGACGTACAGGAAGCCGCTGCCCCAGAGGCCGAGCAGCCACTTGTGGCCCGCCGCGGCGACGGCGTCCGCGCCCCAGTCCCCGACGTCCATCGGGAGCTGGCCGGGGACCTGGACGGCGTCGACGAGCGCGAGCGCGCCGGCGTCGTGGGCGACGTCGACGAGCTCCGCGACGGGGAGTTCGGTGCCGTGCGTCCACGTGACCGCGCTGAAGCACGCGAGCTCCGCGCCGGCGACGGCGTCCGCGAAGGCGTCGACGTCGACGCGGCCGCGGTCAGTCTCCACGACGCGGACCTCGACGCCGCGCTCGCGGAGGCGCTGCCAGGGGAGCACGCCGGCTGGGTGTTCGACGTCGGTCCGGACGATCGCGTCGCCGGGCTCCCAGTCGACGGCGTTCGCGACGGCGTTGACGCCGGCGGTCGTGCTCTCGGTGAGCGCGACCTCGTCGACGTCGGCACCGACGAACGCGGCGAGCCGCTCGCGCGTCCGGTCGTACTCCGCGAACGCCGCCTCGTAGGGGTCGGCGTCGACGGGCGCCTCGTACTCGTGGGCCCGCTGGAAGCGGTCCGCGGCCTCGACGACGTACTCGGGGCTGGGGCCGTGCGCGCCGAAGTTCAGGTACGCGTGTTCGGCGAGGGCGGGGACGTCGGCGCGGAGTTCCCGCGGTGTCACCGCCGGTCACCCCGGACAACCGGGAGCGACGGCCCGGACGCGCTCACGCGTCACCTCCCGGGCGCTGGGCGCGGCCGAGCGCTCGCGCGAGCGCGACCACGTACCCGAGGCCGTACTGGACGTCCGGGTCCCGGACCGCCTTCACCAGGCCGACCGGGCCGACGCGTTCGGGGGGCTCGCCCTCGGCGTCCCCGACGCTCGCGAGCAGCGTCTCGAGCCCGTCGCTGGTGTCGTCGTCGGCCGCCGTGTCCGCGACCTCCCCGAGCGACGACCCGGTCGCGGCCAGCGACCGCACCATCTCGTCGTCGAGCGCGGCGGTCAGCAGCGACGCCACGCCCGCGAGCTCGACCAGTTCGTCCAGCGCGCCCGTCTCCTCGAGGACGACCAGCGACTCGAGGGCGTCCTCGAGTTCCCCGCCGTGCTCCCCGACGGCTTCGGCCAGCCCGACGGTCTCCTCGGTGGCGAGGCCGTCCGCGGACTCCGCGAGCGTCGACGCCGTCCCCGCGAGGTCCTGGACCATCTCGTCGGTGAGCGCGCTCTCCCCGAGCGCGAGCACGTCCAGGAGCTCGTTGACGGCGTCCAGCCGCCGGACGAACGCCGCGACCGCCTCCGGGTCCTCTGCGATGGCGGCCTCCAGGTCCGTCTCTGTCTCCGTCGCGTCGGACATGCTACAGCAGCCCCCGCGCGGTCAGCCAGTAGGACTCGTTGTACGCGAGCTTCGCCCAGTGGAGCTTCTCGGAGGGCGGCGCCGGCGACGGCGGGTTCTCGTAGTCGAAGGCCACGAACGACGCCTCGCTCATCCCGGTCTCGAGGAAGCACAGCGTCTTCCCGTCGTACGTCGCGGTGGCCGGCCGGCCGCGGACCTCGCTGGCGAGCCGCCGCGACACGACGCCGGCCTGGTAGTGCGCGACGCTGCCCGCGTTCGGCGCGCCCGTCTCGGCGGTGTCGCCGATGGCGTACACGCGGTCTGCGGCCTCGGCTTCGAGGGTGTGCTGGTCGACGTCGACCCAGCCCTGGTCGCCGAGCCCCGCCTCCTCGACGAGGTCGACGCCGCGGTGGGGCGGAATCGTCACGAGGAGGTCGTAGTCGAGTTCGCCGCCCTCCATCGACGTCACGGTCCGAGCGTCGGGGTCGACCGACTCCGCGTTGAAGAACGTCTCCACGTCGATGTCGCGGTCGTCCATGATGGGCCGCGCCCACTCGGCGATGTGTTCGTTGCCGTGGACGCGCTGTACCGGGTACGTGTACGTGATGTCGACCTCGTCGCGGAGGCCGCGCTCCCGGAACCAGTCGTCGGCCATGAACACGAACTCCAGGGGCGCCGCTGGGCACATGTGCGGCGTGCCGACGACGCTCAACACGAGGCGGCCCTCGGTGAACGACAGCAGTTCGTCGCGGAGCGCTTCGGCGCCGGACTCGCTGTAGTAGTCGTGGCCGGCCTCGGCGAGTCCGGGGACCTCGTCGGGGGCGAGCGTCGACCCGGTCGCGAGGACGAGGTAGTCGTACTCGATGGGGGCGCCGTCCCGCATCTCGAGGCGGCGCGCGTTCGTGTCGAGGCGGGTGACGCGGTCGATGCGGAGGTCGACGGCGTCGTCGACAAGCTCCGCGAGCGGCCGGCGGCCGTCGGCCGGCTCTCGCTCGCCGAACGGGACGTACAGCCAGACCGGCTTGTAGACGTGGTCGGGGTCGTCGTTGACGAGCGTGACGCGGACGTCGCCGGCGTCCAGTTCCGGTGCGAGCCGGTCGGCGAGGTCGTTCGCGAGGACCGACCCGCCGGTGCCGCCGCCGAGGACGACGACGTGGTCGGTCATGCTTTCTCCACGTAGAACGCGTAGTGGTCGTCGGCCTCCTCGACGTCCAGCAGCTCGTTGCCGGACTCCTCGGTCCACTCGCGGACGTCGGTCAGCGACTGCTCGTTGTCGCTGCGGAGGACGACGACGGCGCCGGAGTCGACCGTCCTGAGCTTCCCGATGAGGTCCATGAGGGGACCGGGGCAGGCCGAGCCGCGCGCGTCGACGGTCGCCGCCGGTTCGGTGTCTGTCGCAGGCATGGGTACGCGTGGACGTACGCCGCCCAGCCATATAGTATTGCACCTAGTTCCCAATATTCAGAAACCGGGCGGTGCGGTGCCGCGAGCGGCGCGGTGACGGCGGCGCGGGGCGGCCAGCGGCGTCCCGCGCTCGCTACGGCCGGCACGTGTTCACGCCCAGGAGGCGGTACACCAGGCAGAACCGCGTCAGCGCGGTGCCGACGAGGATGGCGCCGGCGGCGACGGCGACCGCGCCCAGCAGCGGGCTCGCGGCGACGTCGCCGGCGAGCACCGCGACGCCCGCGGCGGCGAGCAGGCCGCCGACGGCGAGCCTGACGGTCTTGTCGGTCGACCCGACGTTGGCTTCCATACCAGACACGACGGCCGAGACCGTGTTAAGCGTTGTCGAGGCGCTCGCGGAACGCCCGGGGCAGCGACGCGTAGACGGCCGCGTTCGCGGCGAGCGCGTCGACGGTCGTGTACTCGTCGACGCCGTGGACGGTGTCCGTGCCGAACGCGAACTCCACGGTGGGGATGCCGGCGTTCCGGAGCGCCTTCGCGTCGCCGCCGCCGGTCGCGCTCCGGCGGTAGACGCGCTCGCCGCTCACGGCCTCCGCGGTCGACGCGACCGCGTCGACGAGCGGGCTGTCCATCGGTTCGACCGTCCCCACGCTCCAGGAGACGTCGGTGACGGAGACGCCCTCGCAGTCGGCCACGCACGAGCGGACGTCCGCGAGCACGTCCGACGTCCCCACGCCCGCCGCGAGCCGCACGTCGATCTCGGCGCGGGCCGACTGCGGGACGCTGTTGACCGCGTCGCCGCCCTCGAGCGTCCCCAGGTTGATCGAGGGGTGCGTGAAGAGCTCGCGGGCGACCGACTCGCCCATCGACGGCGCGTAGTACTCGACGGACTCCTCGACGACGGCCGCCACCTCCGGCGGGAGGTCGAGGCGGCGCCCGCCGAACCGCTCGCGGAGCGTCTCCACGGCGGCGTACAGCCGGTCGATGGCGTTCTCGCCGAGCACCGGCCGCGACCCGTGGGCGGCCTCGCCCGTCGCCTCGAGGGTGAGCCAGATGCTGCCGCGGTCGGCGACCGTGACCGAGTGGCGGCCCGCCTCGCAGGTCGGCTCGCCGACGACGCAGCCGTCGGCGGCCAGCCGGTCGGCGTCCAGCAGCGCGGGCAGGCCGGCGTCGCCGCCGACCTCCTCGTCGCTGACGAACGCGAACGACAGCGTCACGGGCGGCGCGGTGTCCGTCTCCGCGAACGCGGCGGCCGCGAACAGCATCGCGGCGAGCGAGCCCTTCATGTCGGTCGCGCCGCGGCCGTAGACGCGGTCGTCGACGCGCTCGCCGAGGGGGTCGTGGCGCCACTGGTCGGCGTCGAACGGCACGGTGTCCATGTGGCCGTTGTACAGCAGCGTCGCCTCGCCCTCCCCGGGCAGCGTCGCGAGGAGGTTCGGCTTCGACGGGTCGACGGCGAACCCCTCGACGTCGACCCCGTCGGCCTCGAGGAACGCCGCGACGACGTCGGCGAGTTCGGTGGTGTCGCCGGGCGGGTTCGACGTGTCCACCGCCAGCAGGTCGAGTGCCAGGTCGACCAGCTCCGGGCGGTGGGCGTCGACGTACTCCCTCGGCGTCGACGCGCTCACGACCGCACCTCTCTCCTCGCGAGAGTCGCGGCTCCCGCGCTGCGACCGTCCTCGAGACGGGTGAGCATGCGTCGAGGTTCGGTCGCCAGCGTCAAAAGGATTTCTCGATTCGCACAATACTGTTCCTCCGTCGGAACCGCGGAACCGGGTCGCCGGAGGCCCGTCAGCAGCGCCCGCAGCGCCGCCGCTGGTAAGCGAGCACGGCGACGAAGAACGCGACGCTCGCGACGCCGATGACCGGCCGGAGCGGGTCGAACGTCGTCAGCAGCGCCGACGAGCTGAACAGCGCGAGCAACACCGCGTTGCAGACCGGGCAGCCGAACGCCAGCAGGCCGCCCGCGAGGCCGCCGACGGCGAGGCCGTCCCCGACCTGCCGGTCGGCCAGCGACCGCTGGTAGACGAACGCGGCCGCGAACGCCGCCGTCGCCGCGAGGAACACGTAGTCCGCGACCGTCCGGTCGACCATGCGGACGTAGACGGGGTTCGGGAGCAGGCCGGTCACCGTGCCGAAGACGAGGAAGACGCCGACGCCGGTCGCGACGCCGTCGACGAGGGGCGTGCGTTCGAAGGACATCGTCGAGTTGGCTGTCTCGGACTGCTGTGTCCACGACCAAAGGCGTCGCGGAATCGGCCGGCCGTCGTGGTCGTCGACCAGCCCACTACCGGCCGCGCCGAAACCCGAAAGAGTTTGCCTCGAGAACCCAATACTCCACAGGAATGACGCTCCCCATCGACCCGACCGACATCGACCCCGAGGAGTACGGCGAGGAGCAGGCGGTCCTGGAGATGGCCCACGAGGACGCCGTCGAGCACGTCCGCGAGGCGTTCACCGACGCGGGCTTCGGCGTCCCCGTGGAGTTCTCCGTCTCCGAGATGCTCAACGAGAAGGTGGACGCCGGCCGGGACCCCTACTACGTGCTGGGCGCGTGCAACCCCGCGGTCGCCGACCGCGCGCTCGACGCCACCGACAACAGGCTCGGCGCGCTGATGCCCTGCAACGTCGTGGTCTGGCAGGAGGAACCGGGCCGCCAGCGCGTCTACCACGTCTCCATCATGCGCATCGCGCGCCTGCTCGGCATGGCGCCCGACGACGAGGAGATGGCCGACATCGTCGCCGAGACGGGCGAACTCGTCGACGAGGCGTTCGCGAACGTCTGAGGGCGGGACTCCCCGCGTTTCCCCGACCGTTCGTATCGGATAGGTATCACGCAAGCCACATGGCGACGCGGCCCGAACCCGCCACCGGATGACGCCCCCGCACTCGACGCCCTCCCGCCGCGACGTGCTGAAGGCCGCCGTCGCCGCCGGGTCGACGGCCGCGCTGTCGGCGTGCCTCGACCTCGCGCCCGACGACGGCCCGCCGTCCGGCGACCCGACCGCGAAACCCGGCCGCCAGCACGCGTGGAACGACCACGTCCGCACGGACGACCACGGGAACGTCGAACTGCCGCGCCACCAGACGCTGCTGTACCTCACCCTGGACCGGGACGGCCCGCCGACGCCCGGCGACCGCGAGACCGTCGAGTCGGCGCTGTCGACGCTCGACGAGGCCTACGAGTGGTCGAACGAGGGACTGGTGTTCTCCGCGGCGTACTCGCCGGCGTACTTCGAGCGCTTCGACGCCGCCCTCCCAGAGCGCGTCGCCGTCCCCGACCCGGAGCCGCTGTCGCCGTTCGAGGACCCCGTCTTCGACACGCAGGACGCGCTCGTCCACCTCGCGAGCGACCGCGCGGACGTCGTGCTCGCGGCCGAGCACGCGCTCACGGGCGAGGCCGACGAGGTGAACGGCGTCGCCGTCGACGCGGCGCTGACCGACGCGCTCACCGTCGACTCGCGGCGCACGGGCTTCGTCGGCGCCGGCCTGCCGGCCGACCGCCAGGACGCCGCCGGCGTCCCGGACTCGGACCCCGTCCCGGAGGAGTCGCCGCTGTTCATGGGGTTCACGGCGGGGTTCGCGGCGAACCAGGCGACCGAGGACTACGTCACGTTCGACGACGGCCCGTTCGCCGGCGGCACCACGAAGGTGGTCGCGAACCTCCGGCAGCGCCTCGATGACTGGTACGGCGAGCAGGACTACGAGGAGCGCGTGATGGAGCTGTTCAGCCCCGGCCACGCGGCCGACGACCTCGTGGAGGGCGTCGGGAACAACCTCGGGGCGGACAGCCGGGTCGACCGGTACGTCGACGACCTCGCCGAGCACGCACGCGAGTACGGGCGCGTCGGCCACGCGCAGAAGGCCGCGCGCGCGAACCGCGACGGCGACGGGAACGTCCGCCTGCTGCGCCGGCACTTCGAGTCGACCGACGAGCTCGGCTCCGACCAGGCGGTCGCGAGCCTGCACTTCCCGACGCTCCAGCGGGACGTCCGCGAGTTCGAGGCCGTGCGTCGCGCGATGAACGGCACCGACGTCACCGCGGCGACGCCGGCGGTCCGCCAGCGCGTGAACAACGGCATCCTCGAGTACGTCTTCGTGCGGCGGCGCGGCTACTTCCTCGTGCCGCCGCGGTCGCTGCGCGCGCTGCCCGAGCCCGACCCCTAGAGGTTCGGCCGGGTGGCGTCCGCGACCTCGAACTGCCAGACGTCGGGCTCGCCGGCGAGCAACTCGGGGAGCCCCGCGGCGAACTCCCGGTAGTGGTCGGTCTCGAGGTGGGCGTCGAGGGCGGCCTCGTCCTCGTAGCGCTCGACGAACCGGATCGTGTTCGGCTCCCGGACGTCGACGTTCGCCGTGTACTCGAGGACGCCGTCCTCGCGCCGGGTCTGCTCGACGAGGCGTTCGGCGGCGTCGAGGGCGTCCGCGCGGCGGTCCGGGTCGACGGGGAGGCTGGCGTGCAGGATCAGCATACGGGACGGCTCGCGGCGCGGCGGAAAAACTGTTTCCCGTCCGCGGCGGCCAGACTGCACGCGCCGCGGTCCGTCACGACCTGGCGAGCAACAACGCGGCGACGAGGAGCGCGGTCGCGGCGTGCACGACGCCGTACCCGGGGACGCTCGACCCGGACTCCCGCGTGGACTCGGTGGGGGTGCGCTCGGTCGTCGCCGGGTCGTCCGCGGTCGGCGTGGCCACGTCGGCGTCGCTCGTGGCGGTGTTGACGACCGGGCCGGACGTCGTCGCGTTCGCGTCCCCGGTCTCCCAGACGAGGAAGTACGAGCTCACGGGGCTGTCGCCGGCGCGGAGCCGCCGGTCCCGGTCGGTGAACTCACCGTCGCCGTCGTCGACGTAGACGTCCGCGTGCAGGCCGAACGTCGACTCGTTCGTCGGGACCGCGCTGCGGTCGAAGGCCACGTCGACGGACTCGTGGACGCCCGCGTCCAGGGCCTCCACGCCGACGACGGTGTCGTTGTCGTCGTCCGCGCGGAGGACGAGGAAGCCGTCCGCGGGGAGCGCGACCTCCCCGACGGTGGCGGTCCCGGCGGCGGTCCGCTGGGGCGAGGACCGCTCCGCGAGCACGCGCGCCGGCCGGTCGGCCGCCGCGAGCGTGACGGGGCGGCCGGTCACGCGACCGAACGCGGAACTCGGCGGGTCGTCCTCCGGGTCGAACTCGCCGTCGCCGTCGTCGGCGTGGTAGACGACCCAGACCGTCTCGTTGGCGGGCCAGTCCGCCCAGGCGTCGTCGTCCATCTCGACGGGGACGTCGCGCTGGAAGCCGTCGTCGACGTCGACGGCGGTGTGGCCGATCGGTTCGCCGAAGCTCCCGTTCGGGGCCTCGCGATGGAGGACGAGGAACCCGTCGGCGAGCGGGCGGACGGCCTCGACGACGACGGTGCCGTCGCTCGAGTACTGGCTGTCGGCCTCGACGTGGTTGCCGTGGGCGGCGACCGGGCCCGCGGACGCGACCAGGAGGACCGCGAGGAGGGCTGCGGCGGCGGGGCGGCGCATGCGCCACCGTTGGACCGTCTCGTGGTTAACGGTTCTGGACGCGCCGCGGGCGCTGCGAACCGACCAGTGGTTCTATGGTCTCCCTGCCCCCCGTTCCGTGTATGCGACGCCGCCGCGTCCTCGCTCTCGCGTCCGGGACGGCCAGCGCCCTCCTCGCCGGCTGCACCACCGACACGGGCGACTCGACCGACGAACCGACCACCGGCGACGCGCCCGAGACGACCGCTCCCGCCACCACGTCCGCGGAGCCGGACGGCGTCTACGTCCAGCCCTTCGAGGAGCGGATGTCGATGCAGGGCTCGACGACGGCCGGCGACTACTCGGTCGCGCTCATGTTCACGGTGCCGCACACGTTCTGGACGGTGACCGGCTGGGACCGCTCGAAGACCGCGAAGACGGACGACGACTCCGTGCACCTGATGGCGGTCGTCTGGGACGACGACTCCGGGACGACGCTGCCGGACGCCGGCGTCTCCGTCGAGGTCCAGCGGGACGGCGAGCTGGTCTCCCAGGAGGTCATCTACCCGATGCTCTCCCAACCGATGGGGTTCCACTACGGCGGGAACTTCACGCTGCCGAGCGACGGCGCGTACGCGGTACGCGTCTCGGTGGGCGGCATCGCCGCGCGCACGACCGGCGACTTCGAGGGGCGGTTCGAGGACGCCGAGACGGCCGAACTCGACCTCGAGTTCACGGACGAGTCCCGCGCCCGCGTTGGATCGACGGCCGTCGACGCGGCCGGCACGGAGGGCGCGCTCGCGCCGATGGAGACGTCGTACCCGAAGTCCGTCGCGCCCGGCCCGGACGGCCTCCCGGGGACGGTCCGCGGGACGGCCGCCGTCGACGACGCGTACTTCGACGTGACGACACTCGAGTCCGCGTCGCGCGTCGGCGAACCGGACAGCGCCTACCTCGCGGTGTCGGCGCGCACGCCGTACAACGACTACGAGCTCTCGGGGATGGCGCTGGACGCGACGCTGGCCCGTGACGGCGAGAGCGTCTTCGAGGGCGCGCTGGAGCGCACGCTCAGCCCCGACGTCGGCTACCACTACGGCGCCACCGTCCCCTCGGTGGCCTCCGGGGACGAACTGACGCTGTCCGTGACGACGCCGCCCCAGGTCGGGCGCCACGAGGGCTACGAGACGGCGTTCCTGGACATGCGGCAGTCGGTCACGCTCTCCCTGTAGGCGTCGGCGGACGCGAAGCGACGGGACTGCGGGGACCAGCGCGGACCCCGACCGGCGAGGGTAACGTGCGCAGTCGTCTGCGGTCGTCCGTCGGGCGTCCGTTCCCCGTCTGCCTCAGGCGATCGGCAATTCCTCCCCCGTCTGCCTCAGGCGGTCGGCAATTCTTCCCCCCGTCTGCCTCAGGCGATCGGCAATTCTTCCCCCCGTCTGCCGTCGCCCGTCCGGCGACCGCTTCCCCACTCCCGACCGCGAGCGGCGACAGCGCCGTGGGCGTCGGTCGGTGCGGTCTGCCGCGCTCGCGGTCGGTCCAGCGTTGCGTGCGAGCGCCCTTCACGTCACGCTCCGGGAATCCGGCTCACGGCCCGCGTCCCAGTATTTAGTCGTTTCCCCGAGCGCGCACTTCGTTTCGGGACCGACCGCGCTGCGAGATTGGAAAACGCTCTTATCGATGCTCCGACACCGCGTGTGGTATGGCGTCGCAGACCGACCACGACGTCGCCGGCGCGGCGGTGCGGACGCTGCTGGACCGCCGCCAGTTCCTCGAAGCGCTGCTCGACGGCCCGAAGGACAAGCGCGCGCTCGTCGCGGAGACGGACGTCTCGCGGTCGACGGTCGACCGCGCGGTCCGCGACCTGGAGGCCCAGGGCCTCGCCGAGCGCGCGAACGGCGAGTACGAACCGACCGCGTACGGCGAACTGCTCGCCGAGGAGTTCGAGTCGCTCGTCGAGACCGCGTCGGTCGCGTGGGAACTCGGCGACCTCCTCGAGTGCCTGCCGAGGGACGCACTCGGCTTCCGGCTGTCGCGGCTGGCGGACGCCACCGTGACGACGCCGACCACCGCGAACCCGGCCGCGCCCCTCGAGCGCGTCGTCGAACTCAAGCGCGGCGCGAGCCGCGTGCGCTCGATGGCGGCCGGCCGCAGCCCCGGCGCGCTGGACGCCCACGAGGAGGCCGCGGCCGCCGGCGACCACACGTTCGAGTCCGTCGTCTCCGTGGACCTCGTCGCCTGGCTCGTGGCCGACGACGGCCGCCGCGAGACGCTCGCCGGCCTCCTCGACGCGGACGGCGTCAGCGTCCACGCCTACGACGGCGAGATTCCGGTCCCGCTCGGCGTCGCCGACGACGTCGCGTTCTTCGGCGTCGAGTCCGAGGAGGGCGCGCCGGTCGCCGTCGTCGAGACCCGGGACGAGCGCGTCCGCGAGTGGGCCGTCGACGCGTTCGAAGACCGCCGGCGCGCCGCGACCGAACTCGACCCGGCCGACCTCGAGGACTACGTCCGGGAGTGAGCTCCCGGGCGGACAGCTCCTACTGCGGCGGAATCGCCGTCTCGGGCGCGGTGTCGGCGAGCGCGCGCTTCACGGCGGCGACGGCGTCGGTGTCGGCCTCGCACTGGTTCTCCATCAGGACCGTCTCGCTGGGGAACAGGCGCTCGCCGACCTCGAGGCCGTGCTCGCGCGCCGTCGACCCCGTGACGGTGAGGTAGGCGCCGACGCCGACGTCCGCGATGGCGGCCTCCTCCTCGCGGTCCGCGTCCGGGTAGACGAAGTCGACGCCGTCCGCGGCGTCCGTGCCGAGGACGGCCTCCACGAGGCGCTCGTAGCGCGGACTGATGCAGAACGCGCCCTCGTAGGCGGCGACGAACTCGCGGTCGAGCGCGTCCGCGCCGACGGACTGCCTGGCCGCCGGCGTCGCGAGCAGCGTGTGGTGGACCGTGTCGCCGAGGCCGGAGACGACGCGGACGTCCGTGTCGTGGGGGTCGATGCGCTCGTTCAGGTCCGCGATCGACGAGAGGGGCTCGGCGCGCAGCTGGACGACCTCCTCGAGGACGAGGTCGGCGCTGTCGAACCCGAGCGCGAACTCGTGGGTGCGCAGCGCGCGGAACGGCTCCTCGCGGCCGACCAGCTGGACGGGCGTCCCGTCCACCGCGAGGGTCAGCGAGTCGAAGACGATGCGGCGGGGCTTCCCGGCGCGCGCGTCCCGCAGCAGCGTGTAGTCCGGTCGATGCGGGTCGCTGGGGTCGCTGTACGCGGCGAGGCGGTCGTAGACGCCGCGGTCGGCGGTCTGCTCGCCCTTCGCGACGGCCTTCTCGTAGCGGAGCGTCGACGCCACGTCGTCGGCGACGTCGGTCGCGTCGGCGCGAGCGGCGAGACGGTCGAGGACTGCTTCCAGCGGCCGCCCCTTCCGCGGGACGGCGACGCGCACCGGCGCTGTCATTGTCGAATGCAGCCGTCGCGCGCCGAAAACGGTTGTGATTCCGGGGATATCCCCGGCGCGTTCCAGCGAGAGAGCGCCCCTACGGCGTCACGCGCCGAAGACGTCCGAGAGCTGGCTGCGCCACTGCTCGATCTCGTCGACGTGCTCCTCGAGGGCCTCGAGGTCGTCCTCGAGGTCGTCGACGTCGTCCTCGACGTCCTCGACCGTCATGGCCGCCTCCTCGGCGTCGGTCAGGCGCTCGTCGATGGCCTCGACGTCGCCCCGCACGCGCTCGACGGTGTCCACGAGGTCGTCGACCGCGCCCAGGTCGTCCTCCACGCCGGCGACCCGGTCGCGGAGCGCCTCGCGGTCGTCGGCCGCGTCCTCGACGCTCGCCTGCACCTCGGCGACCTCCTCGGAGAGCCCCTCGACGTCGGCGGAGAGCGCGGCGACGTCGTCCTCGACGTCGTCGACGATCTGCTGGGCGGTGCCCTCCTCGTCGAGGAACTCCTCGAGGGCGTCCGTGTACGCCTCCAGTTCGGAGACCCGCGACTGGAGGTGCTCGATCTCGACCTCGGTGCTGTTCGGCACGCCGCCGAGCGCCGACCGGATGGTCTCGAGGTCGTCGTCGTCGACCTCGTCGTTCCGGATGGCCGCCGCGAGCGCGCTCGCGACGTCGCCAGCCTCGAGGCCACCCGCTCCGGCCGCGGCAGCCGCCGTCGACTCGGCGTCCGCGTCGCCGGCGTACCCCTCGGCCTCCGGTTCGTCGAGACCCGGGTCGGCCTGCGGCGGGTCCGGCTGGTCGGCGCCGAAGCCCTCGGCCTCCGGCTCGGTCGACGGCTCCTCGTCGAGGGCCGGCTCCGCCTCGTCGGCCGCGTCCTCGTCGGAGTCCTCGTCGGGAGCGTCGTCCGGGGACGCCGGGTCCGCGTCGGCCGACAGCCCGGGTTCGCCCGCCGGGTCACCCAGGCCGACGTCGCCCTCGAGGATTTCGGCGTCGTCGTCCGGGATCGACTCCACGCCGCCCGCGGACGCCTCGGCAGCCACCTCCTCGTCGTCCTCCAGGCCCGGGACCGTGTCGCGCTCGCCGCCCGCGAGCTCGCGGACGACGTCCGTCGACTCCGGCGGGACGACCGCGTCGATACCCTCGCCCTCGAGTTCGACCGTCGGCGCCGAGAGGAACGGCGTCTCGTCCTGTCCCTCCTCCATGCGGACGCCGTAGACGGTCGTGAACGACTCGCCGGGCTCGAGGTCGCGCTCGAACCGGACGACGCCGTCGCCGCTGGCCGTCCAGTGCTCGCTGCCGTACTCGGGGTGGAACCCGATCTGGTCGATGCCGAACTCCTCGGGGATCTCGTCGACGATCCGCAGGGTCACCTCGTCGGTGCGGCCGGACTCGACGTCGAACGCGACGGCGGGCACCGGGAAGTCCTCGGCGTTGAAGAACTTGCTGACGGTGACGCCGTCCGTCTCCACGACGGTCTCGTCGCTCACTGCGAATCACCCGCGTGTCGGTCGTGCATACGCCCACGTACGCGGACCAGGACTTAAATTGCCCGCCACGGTAAAGCGGTGATTAACGGCTCCCCGACGCGTCGCAGGGAGGTGCTACCGCTCGCTCTCGGGTCCCCGCCTCCCGTACGCTCCGAGTCAGCCGTCGACGTCGACGCGGTCCCCGATCTCCGCGAGTTCGAGGCGCTCGGGGTACTCGAAGCTCCGGACGTGGTGGTGCAGCGCCGTCGGGTCCGCCGTCAGGCCCTTCCACATGTCCCAGTGCGACGGGAGCAAGCGGTCGAACTGGAGCGCGCTGGCGGCCTCGACGACCTGGTTCTCGTCGTTGTACCAGCGCGTGCGCTTCGGCTCCCGGGTCCGCTTGTCCGGGATGGCGCCGACCGTGCCGAACGCCAGAACGCCGAGGTCGACGTCGTACTCCTCGCCGACGCGCGCGAACTCGTCGCTGGGCTTCGTGTCGCCGCCGTGGAAGACGGTGCCGGCGTCGTGCTCGAAGACGTACGAGACCGGGTGGGTGGCGTCGGGGTCGTGGGCGACCTCGACGTGGACGGTGAACTCGCCGACCTCGAACGTGTCGCCTTCCTCGACTTTCCGGTACTGGTCGCGGGAGACCGCGTAGTGCTCGTGCCAGGCCTCCTCGCCGCGCGCGACCGCCAGGGAGTCCTCGGGCGCGTAGAAGTCCGCGCCCGTCTCCGCGAGAATCGGCGCCTGGCTCGGACCGTGGACGTGGTCGGTGTGCTCGTGGGTCGCGAACACGGCGTCCGCCTCGGCGACGTCCCGTGGGTCGAACGGCACGGGAATCATGCGGACCGTGCGCGGCGGGTCGCCGGTGCCGAGGTAGGGGTCGACGAACAGCGTCGTCCCCTCGCTGCCCTTCAGCACGAAGCCGTTGCAGCCGAGGTACCAGACCGCGACGCCGTCCGGGTCGGCGTCCGCGACCGCTTCCGGGAGCCAGTCGCCCCAGTCGCTGTGAACCATACGGGGACCTCGCTCGCGGACGCCCTAAGTCGCATCGGAGTGCGTCGCGAGCGAGCGCGAGTCACTCGAGCGCGTCGGCGAGCAGTTCGACCGGGTGGGGCGGCCGCTCGGCGCCGTCGCGGTCCGCGAGCTGCGTGCGGCAGGACGCGCCCGGCGCGGTGACGCGGCCGGCGTCGCTGTCGTCGACCTCGTCGAACAGCAGGCGGCCGATGGCCAGCGAGAGGTCGTAGTGTTCGGCCTCGTAGCCGAAGCTCCCGGCCATCCCGCAGCAGCCCGAGTCGAGGGGGTCGACGGCGTAGCCGGCGCGGCGCAGTACGCCGACCGCGTGGTGGTCAGCGTTGAGCGCCTTCTGCGCGCAGTGGCCGTGGTAGGCGACGGCCTCGCCGCCGGCGTCCGCGTCGAGCGCGTCGTCGAGCCGGAACGCGTCGAGGTACTCGGTGACGCCGAAGGCGGCGTCCGCGACGGCGCCGACGCCGTCCGCGTCGACCAGGTCGCGGTACTCGTCCTGGAACATGACCGCCGCGGAGGGCTCGACGAACACGACGTCCCAGCCGTCGGCGACGCGTGGCGCGAGCGTGCCGACGTTCTGGCGGGCGCGCTCGGCGGCGGCGTCGAGGAACCCCAGCGAGTACGCCGCGCGGCCGCTGTCCCGGACCTCGCCTGCGAGCTCGACGTGGACGCCGGCGGCTTCGAGGACCTCGACGGCCGCCTCGCCGATCCCGGGGTAGCTGTAGTTCGTGTAGGGGTCGGGGAACAGCAGCGCCTTCCGGTCGGCGGCCGCCTCGGGGACGCGGGGCTCGCGGTCAGCGAGTCGGTCGGCGAGCGTCCGCCTGCGGAACGTCGGGAGGTCGCGCTCGGGCGCGACGCCGGCGACCGCCTCGGCGACGCGGCCCGCGCCGGGGAGCGCCGGCAGCCAGTTCGAGAGCGGCGCGAGCCGGCTGCCGAGCCGGGAGACGGCGTCGACGTTCGCGAACAGGCGGTCGCGCAGCGACGCGCCCTCGCGCTCGTGGTACTCGTGTTTGACCTCGGCCTTGAGCTTCGTCATGTCGACGCCGGTGGGGCAGTCGGACTTGCAGCCCTTGCAGCCGACACAGAGGTCGAGGACCTCCGCCTGGAAGCGCTCGGTGTACAGCTCGCCCTCGGGGAGCTCGCCGCTGATGGCGGCGCGGAGGAGGTTCGCGCGCCCCCTCGTGGTCTGCTGTTCCTCCCTCGACGCCCGGTACGTCGGGCACATCGTGTCCGAGTTCGTCTGCCGGCACGTCCCGCAGCCGTTGCAGAGCTCGACGAGGTGCGCGAACCCGCCCTCGTCGCCGAAGTCCTGTTCGGTCTGCGGTTCGACGGACTGGTAGGCGGGCCCGTACCGGAGGTCCTCGCGCATGTCGGTGGGGTCGCCGCGGTAGACCACCGTCCCGGGGTTGAGCAGCCACTCGGGGTCGGCGGCGGACTTCACGTCCCGGAACGCCCCCCAGAGGTCCTCGCCGTACATCTTCGGGTTGAACATCGTGCGGGCGCGGCCGTCGCCGTGCTCGCCCGAGAACGAGCCGTGGTGGTCGAGCACGAGGCCGGTGACGTCCTCCGTGATGCCGTGCATCGTCTCGACGCCGTCCTCGGATTTGAGGTTCAGGATCGGCCGGATGTGGAGGGTGCCGGCGCCGGCGTGCGCGAAGTACGCCGCGCTCGTGCCGTGGTCGGCGAGCACGTCCTCGAAGTCCGCGACGTACGCCGCGAGGTCCTCGGGGGGGACGGTCGCGTCCTCGATGAACGGGTAGGGCTTCGGGTCGCCCTCCAGACCCATCAGCAGCGGAATCGCGGCCTTCCGGAGCTTCCAGAGGTCGGCCTGGGCCTCGTCGGTGTGGGCGGCCAGCGAGTCGAAGGCGTCGCCGTCCTCGCGGAACCGCCGGTCGGTGGCCGCGACGGCGGCCTCGAGGTCGTCGTGGAGCTCCGAGTCGAACTCCAGCATCAGCGCGGCCGCGGCGTCGTCGGGGATCGGTTCGACGTACTCGGCGAACTCCGGGGAGTCCCGCGCCAGCCGGAACAGCTCGTCGTCCATCAGCTCGACCGCGCTCGGGTCGTAGTCGAGGGCGACGGGCACGGCGCGGACCGCGTCGAGGAGGTCCTCGAAGCAGTACAGCGCGAGCGCCGTCTCCTCGGGCACGGAGACGAGGTCCAGTTCGGCCTCGACGACGACGCCGAGGGTCCCCTCCGCGCCGACGAACAGCTTCGAGAGGTTGACGCAGCGCTGGCCGTCGTCGTTCTCGTAGCAGACGCGGTCGAGGTTGTAGCCGGAGACGTTCCGCTTCAGGTCCGGGTAGCGGTCGGCGATCTCCGCGGCGTTGTCCTCGACGACCGCCCGGACCGTCCGGTAGAGCCCGGCTTCGAGGGAGTCCCCGCTGGCGAGGTCGTCCCACTCGTCGCCGTCCACGACCACCTCCCGGGTCTCGACGACGGAGCCGTCCGCGAGCACGACCGTCAGGCGGTCGGTGTACGCGACGGTGATGCCGTACCGCACGGAGTGGGCGCCCGTCGAGTTGTTCCCGATGCCGCCGCCGACCGTCGCGCGGTTCGATGACGCCGGGTCCGGCGCGAACTTGAGGTCGTGCTCGGCGAGCGCGGCGTCGAGGTCGTCCTGGACGACGCCCGGCTGGACGGTCGCGCGCTCCGCGTCCGGGTCCACGTCCACGATGTCGTCCATGTACCGGCTGACGTCGACGACGACGCAGCCGTCGCCGACGGTCTGGCCGGCGAGCGACGACCCGGCGCCCCTGGGCAGAACCGGCGTGTCGTGCTCGGCGGCGGTCCTGACTGTCGCCCGGACGTCCGCGACGTCGCGCGGGCAGACGACGCCGGCGGGCCGCGCCTGGTAGACGCTGCCGTCGGTCGCGTACAGGAGCTGGGCGTACTCGTCGAAGCGAACGTCGCCGTCGACGCGCTCGCGGAGGTCCGCAGCGAGCGCCGCGTACTCGCCGACGGCCTCGCGGTCGTAGCCGAGCGCGTCCACGGACGTCTCCAGGTCGTCGCGGTGGGAGTCGTCGCCGGCGGCCATGAGATTACCTCATTGTCGTTCGTGAATGATAAAGTCGCGGGGCGGCCGGGTCACGCGACGGCGCGGAGGTGGACGCGGACCGCGCGGTAGAGGTCGTCGTACCCGTCGAACTCGTCGACGGTGACGTGCCAGCGCGCCGCGACGGCGTCGACCATCGAGCTCTCGACGCCGCGCTCCCCGAGGAACACGGCGTCGGTCAGCAAGGTGTCGTCGTCGAGGTGTTCGCAGACCGACCCGACCTCGATGCCGACGCCGAGGTTGTCGCCCATCGCGGGCGCGACGAACACCGTCGCGGTCGCGGCGTCGGCGAACGCGATGCTCTGGGTGGCGGCGTCGACCTCGCTCAACGGGATCCCCGGGTCGGTCGCGAGGAACGCGTTCACGCCGGTGTCGGCGCGCAGGTCCCGCCGGAGCGCGACCAGCAGCGCCAGCGCGTCGTCGGCGTCGAGGTCGAGGCCGTCCCGGACGCGGTCGGCGACCTCGTCGAGGGTCCCCCGGTCGGTCGGCACTTCGGCCGCCGGCCGGGGCGACTCGTAGGGCGGGTAGGACTTGTACGGCCCCATGAGGTAGACGAGGAACCCGCGCTTGCTGGCGGGGTGGGTGAGGGTGTCGCTGTCGTCGAGGGCCGACAGGAGGCGCTCGCGCATATCGTTTCGTCGCGCGGCGCGTCGCATAAAGCTGCCGCGCGCGACGGGGGACGCGGCGTCGCGGACCACTTCCACCGGAGTAAGAACGTTTAACCCGGTTGCGGGCCTACACCGAGGTACGAGTCACGCTCATGTCCGACGACGACGCGGCCGACGGCGCGCTGCTGGCGGACGGCGGCGCCGTCCGGGACGACCGCGAGGACCGCGGCGACGGCAGCGACCTCGAGGTCTCGCTCCCGGAGGACAGCCTGCTGACCCGCGAGGAGTACCTCGAGCTGTACCGGGTGGCGTCGACCGAGCCCGCGTTCGGCGTCCTCACCGCGCTCAGCGAGGTCGACCGGCTGAGCGCGAGCGAGCTCGGCGACGTCCTCGACAGGGAGGGCAACGACCTGCACTACCACCTCCGGAAGCTCACGCGCGCCGGGCTCGTGCGGAACCGCCGCGACCCCAACACGGGCACCGAGGAGCCGTACTCGTACTACGCGCTGACGGACCTCGGGCACACCGTGCTCACGTACGGCCTGAAGACCGGCGTCGAGAAGCTCGCCGCGGAGGAGGCGTCGCTGGGCGAGCAGTACGACGAGTAGGCCGGCAGGCGATACGACGAGTAGGCGCTCCGCGCTGACTACCACGGGTAGGCGCCGCGGACGCGCCCCGTACAGTCACCTTACTCCCGGATACCCGCGAATAACAATCAGCGTCTCCGCGGAACGTCGCGTCATGCCGCGACACGACACCACTGACTCGCGCGACCCCACCGACTCGCGAGAGGCGGCCCCAACCACCGACCCGCGACAGGCGGCCCCAACCACCGACCCGCGACAGGCGACGCCGAGCACAGGAGACGCCCGGACCGGCCGGACGGGGTGGTCGGCGTGAAGGCCTTCGTGATGAACGGCGTCGGCGAGACGGGGTTCGCGGAGAAGGACCGCCCGGAGTGCGGGCCGCGCGAGGCGATCCTCGAACCGACGGTCGCGCTCGTCTGCACGTCCGACGTCCACACCGTCCACGGCGCCATCGGCGAGCGCGAGAACCTCACGCTCGGCCACGAGGTAGTCGGCGTCGTCGACGAGGTCGGCGACCAGGTCGAGGACTTCGCGCCCGGGGACCGCGCGGTCGTCGGCGCCATCACGCCCGACTGGGGGTCGGCGGCCGCCCAGGACGGCCACCCCTCGCAGTCCCACGGCCCGCTCGGCGGCTGGCAGTTCGCCAACGAGAAGGACGGCGTGTTCGCGGAGTACGTCCACGTCGACGACCCGGACGCGAACCTCGCGCACGTCCCCGAGTCGGTCTCCGACGAGGCCGCCGCGTACGTCACCGACATGATGAGCACGGGCTTCATGGGCGCCGAGCACGCGGACGTCCCGGTCGGCGGCACGGTCGCGGTGTTCGCGCAGGGACCGGTCGGCCTGATGGCGACCCGCGGCGCGGCCCTCCAGGGCGCCGGCCGCATCTTCGCCGTCGAGACCGTGCCGGCGCGTCGCGAACTCGCCACCCAGTACGGCGCGGACGTCGTCGTCGACTTCGCGGAGCAGGACCCCGTCGAGGCCATCCGCGACCACACCGACGGCGTCGGCGTGGACGCCGCCATCGAGGCGCTCGGGTCCAGCGAGACGCTGGCCGCCTGCGTCGAGGCCATCAAACCCGGCGGCGTCGTCTCGAACGTCGGCTACCACGGGTCAGGCGACGTCGTCTCCATCCCCCGCGAGGAGTGGGGCGTCGGGATGGCCGAGAAGGACATCGTCACGGGCCTGTGTCCGGGCGGTCGGCTGCGGCTCCGGCGGCTGCTCCGACTGCTCGAGACGGACCGCGTGGACCCGACGCCGATGACCACCCACGAGTTCGCGTTCGACGACGTCGACGAGGCGTTCGAGCTGATGGAGTCGAAAGACGACGGCGTCATCAAGCCGCTCGTTCGCTTCGAGTAGTCAGTCCTGGCAGCAGGCGCCGGACTCGCCGACGAAGTCGACCGCGAGCGGCTCCGAGATGCAGTCGTTGAGGAACTCGAACTTCGCCTCGAGTTCGTCCTGGGCCTCGAGGTACTCCGCCATCACGGGGTGGTCGTGGAGGTGCTGCTGGGCCTCCTGGACCGCCTGGACGTCCTCCTGGGTGGCGTCGCCGGTCTGGCGCGCGAGCATGAACTCCTGGCGGAGGTCCTCGAACTCCCGGATGCGGTCCTGGACCTCCTCGCTGGTCTCGACGGCCTCCTTGGACTCGACGAACGCCCGGTACTCGGGCGTCTCGGTGATGGCCTCGCCGAGCTGCCGGGCGAGCTCGTCGGCGGTCGCGGAGTCGGTCGTCGTCGCGGAGTCGGAGTCGACGCTCATTGCCGGCGAGTTGGTGCTCGGCCCGTTTGAAGGTGCCGGAAGCGGGGGCGAGTGGGCCGGACGGGACTGCGAGCGCGTCCGCGGGGGAACCGCCGGGGTTAAACGCCCGAGACCAGTACCGAGGGCCAATGAGCCACGAGGAGACGCGTTCGGTGGGAGACCTCCGGAAGACCGGGCTCTCCCTGAAACACGACCGGACGTGGGACTACGAGCTCGACCGCATCGTGGAGGCGGTCGAGGAGCGGGACGCGGAGAAGGTCGGCCTGCAGTTCCCGGAGGGGCTGAAGCGCCGCGCGCCGATGGTCGCCGACGACCTGCGCGAGCTGCTGCCGGAGGACACGCGCGTGCTGATCTCCGGGCAGCCGTGTTACGGCGCCTGCGACCTTGACACGTACATGATGCGGCGGACGGACGTGTTCGTGCACTTCGGGCACTCGCCGATGAAGGAGTCCGAGAAGATCATCTACGTGCCGCTGTTCTCGAACGTCGACGTCGAGCCCATCATGGAGCAGTCCCTCGAGGAGCTCGAAGTGGGCGACGTCGGCCTCGTGACGACCGCCCAGCACATGAACCTCTTCGAGGACATGAAGGCGTGGCTGAGCGATCGCGGGTTCGACGTGCACACGCGGAAGGGCGACGACCGCCTCACCCACGAGGGCCAGGTCCTGGGCTGCAACTACGCGAGCGCGGACATCGACGCCGACCAGGTGCTGTACGTCGGCGGCGGGAAGTTCCACCCGCTCGGCCTCGCGATGGAACACCCCGAGAAGAAGGTCGTCATCGCGGACCCCGTGAACAACACCGTCTCCGTCGCGGACACGGAGAAGTTCATGAAGCAGCGCTACGCGACCGTCCACAAGGCGATGAGCGCGGACACGTGGGGGGTCATCTTCTGTACGAAGATCGGCCAGGGCCGCTGGGACCAGGCGAACGAGATCGTCGAGAACAACGACGACGCGTACCTCATCACGATGGACGAGGTGACGCCGGACCGCCTCCGGAACTTCGACGTCGACGCGTTCGTGAACACGGGCTGTCCGCGGATCACGACCGACGACGGCCCCCAGTTCCACAAGCCGATGCTGACGCCCGGCGAGTACGAGATCGCGGTCGGCAACGAGCCCCTCGACGAGCTCTCCTTCGACACCTTCCACGGCACCTGGTAGGCGTTCCGCGCCTCGCCTCGATTCTCGGTTGCCGCGGTCGCTGCCGTTCGCGTTCGGCGAAACGTCGTCGCTCCGCTCGCGCGTCGTCGATTACTACTGCGCATCAGTAAAGGTTTTTGTATTTCCACTATGTATGTGTGGGTAGCATGAGCACGACCTCCCGCTCCGCCCCCATCGAGGGCTGTCGACCGACCGACGCCACGCCCGTCGCCGTCGACGCCGAGACTATCGCCGACGCGTCCCGCGAGGACCTCCGCAGGCTCGCCGACGACCTCGCCGACCGGGACTACGTCCCCGCGGAAGTCACCGCCACCGCGCGCTTCGAGGAGGACTGCTCGCTGGCCACCCAGCGCGAGGCCGACCGCCTCCGCGACGTCGTCGCCGCCGCCGCCTTCCTCGGCGCGAACCGCCTCTCCGTCACCGTGGAGGCCGACGCCGCCCGCTCGAAGGTCGAACCCGCGCTCTCCGCGGTCGCCGAGCGCGCGCGCCGCGACGGCCTCGCCGTCGACGTCCACGGCTTCGCGCTCCACTGACCGCCGTCGGTCGCTCGCGAGACAGCACCTTCTTCGCGCTCCGGCCGCTCGGCGTACCCATGAAGCGCCCGCTGGAGCGCCGCCTCGCCGCCGTCGAGGGGTTCCGGGACCCCGACCCGGCGCTCGAACAGTACCCCACGCCCGCCGGCCTCGCCGCACACCTCCTCCACCTCGCGGACCTCCAGGGCGACCTCGCCCGGCGGACGGTCGCCGACCTCGGTGCCGGCACTGGAATGCTCGCGCTCGGCGCCGCCACGCGGGACCCCCAGCGCGTCGTCGCCGTCGAGCGCGACGCCGACGCCATCGCGGTCGCTCGCGAGAACGAAGGGCGCGTCGACGCCGGCGTGGCCGTCGACTGGGTGCGCGGCGACGCCACGCGACCGCCGCTCGCGGCCGTCGACACGGTCGTCATGAACCCGCCGTTCGGCGCCCAGCGCGGCCGCCGCCACGCCGACCGAGACTTCCTCGCGGCCGCCGCCGACGTCGCCGCCGTCTCGTACTCCATCCACAACGCCGGCAGCCGCGCGTTCGTCGAGTCGTTCGCCGCCGACCGGGGCGGCGACGTCACGCACGCCTTCGCCGCCGAGTTCGACGTCGACCGGCAGTTCGAGTTCCACACCAGCGACCGCGAGACCCTCGACGTCGAGGTGTTCAGGATCGCGTGGCCGGACGGCTGACGGCGCCAGCAGCGGCTACTCGTAGGTCTCTTCGGTCGCTATCGTCACGGACGTGTTCCCGTACTCGGCGAGCACGCGCGACTCGTTGCGCACGAACGTCAGCCCGCCGGCAGTCACGGACTCGTTGGCCTCGGGCAGCCGGACCGTCTCCACGACCGTGTCGTCGTCGACGACCTGGAGGCCGAACCCGCCGCCCGCGGCGTCGACGCGCACGCTCCGACCGCCGACCACCGGGTCCGCCGTCGCGTTCCCCGAGGCGTACACGTGGCGGGTCGGCCCGTCGGGCGGCGTCACGTAGACGTTGTAGACGGCGTCGCCGCCGCGCGGGACCCAGCCGCGGCGGTGGACGCCGACGGACTCCCGCCAGCCGACCCCGCCGACCGTGACCCGCCGGTCGCCCCAGAACGCGAGTTCGCCGGCGCTCACCTCCTCGGTCCAGATCTCGCGGTCCGCGTTCGCGACTATGACGCCGCTCGCGGAGACGTTCGTCGCCTGCGCGAAGTACGGGACCTCCACGCCGGCGACGCGCTCGTTCGTCACGTCCTCGGCGTAGGTCACCTCGTAGCCGCGGATCTCGACGGGGTCGCCGGGGAGGTCGGCCTCCGAGACCGTGGTGACGTTGACGGGGACGGCGACCAGCGACATCGTCACGACGGGCAGCGCGAGCGCCGCGAACGCGACCTTCCGCGTGGAGACGTCCCGGACGAGCGTGCGGTCGTCGGCGCGCACGACCACCGTCAGGAGCGCGGCGAGGGTCGCGACCAGCAGGAGGCCGGCGCCGCGGTAGAGGACGTACTCCTCGACGCCGCCGTACCACCAGACCGCCCAGAGTGACAGCGAGGACGCCAGCACCACGGCGCCGAACCAGACGCGCGCCGCGGACGGCCGCTCGTCGCGGCGCGCCACCAGCAGCGCCGCCAGCACCGCGCCGACGAGGAACCCGAACAGGTGGCCCTGCACGGCGATGCCCGCCCACCACGGCGGCGAGAACGACGGCGACGCCGACGCGAACGTGATGGGGTCCCGGAGCACCGCCCAGAGCAGCGAGAGGACCTCCCGGGCGGACACCGCGACGACGGTCGCCAGGGGGTACCGGACGAGCGCGAACCCGGCGAACGCGTAGACGACCCCGGAGAACCCGATGGTCGCGCCCCACGCGAACGCGCCCGTCAGGAGCGCGACGACGAACACGCCGAGCGGGAACAGCACGAACGCCCGGACGTAGGGGTTGGTGCGCCAGGAGTCGAACGCGGACTCGCCGCGGCCGGTGGGGAAGTGCGAGAACGCGTACTCCGCCAGCGGCGCGAGCGCCAGCGTCCCCAGGAGGTTCCCGGTGACGTGCCCGAGGCTGGCGTGTGCGAACGGCGCGGCCAGCGTGCCCAGCGGGTAGAAGTACGACCACGAGACGAACGGCACGACGAGCGGCGACGACGGCGACTCGGCGCCGAACTGCGCGAACAGGTAGAAGGCGGCGACGCCGGCGACGGACACGAGCGTCCCCCACGGGACGCCGAAGAGCAGTCGCGCGCGGACGCGGCGGACGACCGTCCGGCCCTCACCGACGCGCAGCACGTGGACGCCGGCCGCGGCGAGCGTGAAGACGGCGGCCCACGCCGCCCCGCGCCAGAGGCCGACCGCGTCCAGGGCGACCGCGGCCGCAACGCCGAGCGCGGCGGCGGCCGGCACCGTGCGAGCGAGCGCGCCCGGGCGGCGGAACCGGGGCACGACCGCCACGGCGGCGAGCGCCACCGCCACCGTCGCGGCGACCACCAGCAGCGGCGAGACGTTCATACACCACGTGGTCGGCCGCGGCGCCATAAAGCGTCCGCCACTGGCGCGCGTCGCCGCCTGCGGCCGGCAGAACGCTTCGAAACGTTGAAACGCGCCACGGGCGAACCACGTCGCATGGACCTGCGGGTTATCGAGAAGAGCGACACGGAGCTCACCATCGAGATCGCCGACGAAGACCACACGTTCATGAACGTGCTGAAGGGCGCACTCCTCGAGACCGACGGGGTCGCGGCGGCGTCCTACGACATGAACCCCGAACAGTCCGGCGGCCAGACCGAGCCGCTGCTCACCATCACCACCGAGGGCGGAACGGACCCCCTCGACGCGCTCGAGGCGGCCGCCGGCCGGATGGGCGACGAGCTGCGGGACTTCGCGGACGCCTTCGAGGCGGCGGCCTAGCCGACGACGACGTCCAGGTCGAACGTACAGCCCCCGAACTGGAGGACTTCACCGTCCTCGCGGTTCCGCAGCGCCCGGACGTGTTCTTCGACGGCGACGCGGCGCTCGGCGCGCGTCCTGACGCGGACGCTGTCCGTGTGCTCGCCGAAGTACGCGAGCGCGTTCTGTACCTCCGGGACCGACAGCACGTCCGTGACCTCCAGTTGCGTCGGCTCGCCGTCCGCCGCCGTGAGGACGAGATACGTCGGCTGGATACCCCCCGAAGCGTGCGCCATCGCGACGAAGCGCGCCGAGTCGCACTCGACGGCCTCGACAGCGGACCGCCCGGGTTCGAGCGGGCCGTCGGCGACACACTGGGTGGGCCCCGGGTCCCCCGGCCCGGGTGCACCGGAGTGTGACATACCCACAGCGTCCACGCGCCCCAGTATAATTCATTCGTTAGGATTAGTGGCCGAACGACGTGAATTTTAGCGGCGCGTCGACGCAACCCGTCACGGGTCGGCAGACGGCGGTACGCGAGAGAACGGCGAACCCTCGAGCGGACGCGGGTCGAGGTACCGGCGACTGGGGTCAGCGACGGACGGGCACGCCGTGCTCGTCGAGGTACGCCTTCGTCTCCTCGATGGTGTAGTCGCCGAAGTGAAAGATGGACGCCGCGAGCGCGGCGTCGGCGCCCGCCTCGAACGCCTCGACCATGTCCTGGGGCGACCCGCAGCCCGAGGACGCGATGACGGGCGTCGACACGGCGTCGCAGACGGCGCCGGTGAGCGGGAGGTCGTAGCCGTCCTTCGTGCCGTCGGCGTCGATGGAGTTCACGAACAGCTCGCCCGCGCCGCGCCGCTCGGCCTCGGCGGCCCACTCGACGACGTCGCGGCCGGTGCCCTCGCGGCCGCCCTTCACGGTCGCCTCGAACCAGCAGGACTCGCCGTCGACCTGCTCGTAGTGCTCGCCGCGCTCGTCGAAGCGCCGCCGCGCGTCCACGCTGATGACGATGCACTGGCTGCCGAACGCCCGCGCGCCCTCCTCGACGAGTGCCGGTCGCTCGAGCGCGCCGGTGTTGATGGAGACCTTGTCGGCGCCCGCGCGCAGCGTCTCCTTGACGTCGTCCGTGTCGCGGATGCCGCCGCCGACCGTCAGGGGGATGAACACCTCGTCGGCGACGGACTCGACGGTGTCCAGCATCGTCTCGCGGCCCTCGGCGCTCGCGGTGATGTCCAGGAAGACGAACTCGTCGGCGCCGGCCTCGTTGTACCGCTTGGCCATCTCCACGGGGTCGCCCGTGTACTCGAGGTCCTCGAAGTTCACGCCGGTGTAGACGGCGGCGTTCCCGTCGTCGTCGAGGTCCACGTCGATGCACGGGATGACCCGCTTGGTCAGCATACCTCCCAGTTCTCGGGAGCGACCGATAGGGGTTTCGCCTCCCCCCTGCAACGTCCCCACGGAGGGGGATCTGGAATGACGTACGTCGTCGCGTTCGACAACTCGCCGCTCGCACGGGCCGCGCTGTCCCGGGCCGTCACGTTCGCCCGGGCGTCCGACCAGACAGTCGTCGCGGTCACCGCCATCCCGAAGGACTCGTCGCTCGCCCGCCAGCGAGGGTGGCTCGGCGGCAACGAGACGTTCAGCGTCGAGACGGTCGCCGACAACCTCGCCGGCGTCGTCGCCGACTTCGGCCCCGACGTCCGCTTCGAGTACCAGACCGTGGACAGGTACGCGCCGCGCGGCCGCGTCAGTCGCGCGATCCGCGACGTCGCCGTCCGGAACGACGCCGAAGTGGTGTTCATCGGCAGCGACAACGCCGGCCGCATGATCGGCGGCATCACGTCCGTCGGTCAGAACGTCTCGGCGGACGACCGGTACGACGTCCACATCGTCAGGCACGCCGACGCCGAGTGACCGGGTTCGAGGCGCTGTCGTGGCGCGAGCCGACGCCGAGTGACCGGGTTCGACGACTGGCGGACCGGATTGGGTTCGGTACTGCCAAGTACGGCCGCGTGCAAGCGCCGCGCATGTCCGACGACCACGACCACGACGACGAGTCCGGCCGCGTCACCGCGCCGATGCAGGAGTACGGGACCAGCGAAGTCACCACCGGCTTCGTCGTGCTGCTCGTCGGCGTCGCCGTCGCGTACGCGCTGCCCGCCCTGTTCTGAGCGGCGACGTCTCGTCGCGGACCACGGCTCCCTCACGAGCAGCGGGTGGCCGCCGAGAGACCGCAGTTCCCTCGGAGCAGCGACTGCACGCGGAGCAGTCGCCGTCGCCGCTCCGTCAGTCCAGCTCGCGCTCGAGGACACTCCGCAGGTCGCGGAGCTCGGCCGCGTCGTACTCGACGCCGCCGTCCTCGCCGTCGACGGCCAGCGAGAGCGCGCCGTCCGCAGTGGCGTCGCCGAGGTCGACGACCGGCGCGTCGACGGCCGCGCGGAGCGCGTCGGGGTCCGTGGTCTCGACGACCGCGCGGCCGGGCCGCTCGGAGAACAGCGCGGCCAGGCTCGGCGCGGTCGCGTCGACGCCGGCGTCCTCGGTCACCAGCTCCGCGAGCGCGACCGCGAGGCCGCCGTCGCTGACGTCGTGGACGGCGAGCGTCGCGTCGTGGCGCGCGGCCGCGCGCACCGCGGCGACCCCACTGTCGTCCACGTCGGGGAACGCGTCGCTGCCGTCGAACTGCGCGAGGTACTCGGAGCCGCCGAGCGCCTCGTCGTGGCCGCCGACGAGCACGAGCGCGCCCTCGCCCGTGACTGCCGCGTCGGGGGCGTCGTAGCCCTCGCGGACGCCCAGCATCGCGAGCGTCGGCGTCGGCGGCACGGGGCCGGCCGCGGAGTCGTTGTAGAGGCTGACGTTCCCGCCGACGACCGGCACGTCGAGGTCCCGACAGCCGTCCGCGAGGCCGTCCACCGCGGCCGCGAAGCCGCCGTAGACGTCGGGCTTCTCGGGGTTCCCGCCGTTCAGGCAGTCCACCGCCGCGAGCGGGTCGGCGCCGACCGCCGCGAGGTTCGTCGCGTTCTCGACGGCGGTCGCGTACGCGCCCTCGTAGGGCGCCGCCTCCGTCCAGTTCGGGTTCGCGCCCGCCGCGAACGCGAGCGCGGTGTCCGGACCGCCGGCCTCGGGGACCTCGTACAGCGCCAGTTCGGCGGCGTCCGCGCCGGGCCGCCGGAGCGTGCGGTTGCCGACCTCGTGGTCGTACTGGCGGTACACCCAGCGCTTGCTGGCCGTGTTCGGACTCGACACGACGGCCTCGGTCGCCGTCTCGAGGTCGACGTTCGGCAGGTCCGTCCCGGGCCGGCCGGGCGCCCCGCGGTCGAGGTCGTTCATCGGCGCGCCGTCGGCGAGGAACTCGGCGGGCACGTCGACGACGGGCTCGCCCTCGAACTCGCAGACGTAGTTCCCCTCGGTGACCTCGCCGATGACCGAGCACCCGAGGTCGAAGCGCTCGGCGACCTCGCGCACGCGCTCGACGTCCCCGGGGCGGACCTCGTAGCACATGCGCTCCTGGCTCTCGGCGAGCAGGATCTCGAGGGCGTTCATGTTCGGCTCGCGCTGGTGGACGGCGTCCAGGTCGATGCGCGCGCCGAGGCCGCCCTGCGCGACCATCTCCGAGGACGCGCCGCCGAGGCCGGCCGCGCCGAGGTCGCGCGCGGCGACGACGAGGTCCTCGTCGAGGAGGGCTTCGTTCGCCTCGACGAGGAGCTTCTCCGCGTAGGGGTCGCCGACCTGGACGGCGGGGCGGTCCTCGGTCTCGGCGTCCTCGGCGAGGTCCTCGCTGGCGAAGCTCGCGCCGCCGAGGCCGTCGCGGCCGGTGGCGTTCCCGACGAGCACGAGCGCGTTCCCGGGCTCGTTCGCGGCGGCGGTGACGAGGCGGTCCTCGGGCAGGAGGCCGACGCAGGCGACGTTCACGAGGGGGTTGCCCTCGTAGCCCTCGTGGAACTGCGTGGAGCCGGTGACCGTCGGGACGCCGATGGCGTTCCCGTAGTCGCTGATGCCCTCGACGACGCCGTCGAGGAGGTACCGGGAGTGCTCGCGGTCGAAGTCGCCGAAGTACAGGCAGTCCGCGAGCGCGATGGGGTACGCGCCCATCGAGAGCGTGTCGCGGACGATGCCGCCGACGCCGGTGGCGGCGCCGTCGTAGGGGTCGACGTACGACGGGTGGTTGTGGCTCTCCACGCCGAACGTGAGGTACAAGTCGTCGGTGACTGACACCACGGCGGCGTCGTCGCCGGGGCCGACGACGACGTCGTCGCTCTCGCTGTCGAACGCGGCCAGCAGCGGGCGCGAGGAGCGGTACGCGCAGTGCTCGCTCCAGAGGTTCTCGAACAGGGCGGCCTCCGCGCGCGTCGGGTCGCGGCCGAGTTCCGCTTCGACGAGGCGTCGGTCCGAGTCGGCGAGTGGCATTCACCTTCTTGGTCCTCCTGGGCGGGTTTAGTCGTTTCCATGTGCACGTTCGTGCTACGTTCGGCCGGTTCGACCGGACCGGGGCGCTTTTTGCCGCCCCCGCGCTACCAGGAGGCGTGCTCTCGGTCGAACTACACACGCACTCGTCGCTGTCCTACGACGGCCGCGACCCCGTCGAGATGCTCCTGGAGCAGGCACAGGCGGTGGGGCTCGACGCGCTCGCGGTCACGGACCACGACGAGATCGACGCGAGCCTGCGTGCGGCCGAACTCGCCGCGGACTACGACCTCGTCGGCATCCCCGGGATGGAGGTGACCAGCGAGGCCGGCCACGTGCTCGCGCTGGGGGTCGAGGACGCGGTTCCGGCGGGGCTGCCGTTCGACGAGACCCTCGAGGCGATCCGCGACCGCGGCGGCATCGCCGTCGTCCCCCACCCCTTCCAGTCGTCGCGCAGCGGCGTGGCGCCGAACGTCTCCCACGGCGAGCTGGCGTCGGCGGACGCCATCGAGGTGTACAACTCCCGGCTGCTCACCGGGCGCGCGAACCGGAAGGCCGAGCGCTTCTCGCGCGCCCACGACATCCCCATGACGGCGGGCAGCGACGCCCACATCGCGGAGATGGTGGGCCAGGCGGTCACCAGGGTTGGCGCGGAGGACCGCAGCCTGGCGGCCATCCTGGACGCCGTCCGGGACGGCCGCACGAGCGTCGAGGGCAAGCGCACGCCCTGGCACATCAGCTTCCGGCAGGCCGCGGGCGGCGCGAAGCGACGCGTGAAAAACCGGCTCGCCGAGCTGCTCTGAGCCGATGCGGGGGGCGTCCGCCGGGACGGTCGAGGCGGCCCTCGACGCGGCCGACCCGCTCCCGGGCACGTACGGGTTCGCCGGCGAACTCCCGGACGGCCGCCTGGTGCGTGACGTCCTCGGTCGGGAGCTCTGTTACGTCGACCCCGAAAGCGGCGCGTGGGCGCACGACCCCGACGGCCTCCCGAACGCGGAGCCGGTGCCGGCGGGCCACGTCCGGGAGCTCGGGACTGGCGCGACCGAGCGCGCGTGGCGGCTTCCCGACCCGCCCGCGGACGGCGAGCGTCCCGTCCAGCGCGTCCGGGCGGCGCTCGACCGGGCGCTCGCGGTGGACGGCGAGAAACCCGCGGTGGACGGCGACGGCCTCGCGGTGGACGGCGACGGCCTCGCGGTTGCGTTCTCCGGCGGCGTCGATTCGGCTGTCGTCGCGAGCGCCGTGGACGCACCGCTGTACGTCGTCGGGTACGGGGACTGCGCGGACGTCGCTGCCGCGGAGGAGTCCGCGGCGGCGATGGGCCGCGGCGGCGACCTGCGCGTCGTGGCCCTCTCCCTGGACGACGTGGAGGCGGCGGTTCCCGAGGTGGCGCGCGCGATCGGCCGGACGAACGCGATGGACGTCCAGATCGCGCTGCCGCTGTACCTCGTCGCGGACGCGATCGCTGCCGACGGCTACGACCGCGTGGCGCTCGGGCAGGGCGCGGACGAACTGTTCGGGGGGTACGCGAAGGTCGCGAACGCGCCCGGCGACCACCGCGTCGACGCGGACACCGTCCGCGGCGCGCGCCGCGAGGTCCTGCGGTCGCTACCCGACCAGCTGGAGCGGGACCTGCGGGCGGTCCGCGCCGCCGGGGTCGAACCGGTGACGCCGCTGGTGCACGACGACGTGGTGCGCGCGGCGCTCTCGCTGCCAGGCGACTGGCTCGTTTCGGGCGGGACCCGAAAGCGCGCGCTCCGCGAGGCCGCACGCGACCGGCTGCCCGACGTGGTCTGCGAGCGCGAGAAGAAGGCCGTCCAGTACGGCAGCCTCGTGGCGCGCGAGGTCGACCGCCTCGCGCGGCGGGCCGGGTTCAAGCGCCGGCTGGACGACCACGTCACGAAGTACGTCGAGAGCCGCCTGGAGTCGTAAGCGGACCGGAGGCCGGTAGCGGCGGCGAATCCGGGTCGTCGCCACAGCGGGGGAATCGCCCGCACGTTTCAAGGTCGGTCGTGTCGTATCCGAGAGACATGTCCGGTCTGCTCACCGACGAGGCGGCAGTGGTAACGGGCGGTAGTTCGGGAATCGGGCGGGCGGTCGCCGTCCGGTTCGCCGAGGAGGGCGCCGACGTCGTCGTCGCGGACCTCAAAGCCGAGTCGCGGGACCCGGACGAGGACGCCACGACCGTCGAAGTCGTCGAGTCCGAGACCGACCGGTCCGCGACGTTCGTGGAGTGCGACGTCAGCGACCTCGAGGACCTCGAGGCCGCCGTCGACGCCGCGGACGAGTACGGCGGCGTCTCCGTGATGGTGAACAACGCCGGCGTCTTCCGCGGCGAGGAGTTCACCGAGGTCACCGAGGCGGAGTTCCAGCAGCTGATGGACGTGAACGTGAAGGGGACGTACTTCGGCGCGCAGGCCGCCGCGAAGCGGATGCTGGACGGCGACGGCGGCAGCATCGTGAACCTCTCCAGCGTCGCCGGCCTGGAAGGGTCGGCGGGGTTCGCGACCTACTGCGCGTCGAAGGGCGCCGTCCGGCTGTTGACGTACTCGCTGGCCGCCGAACTCGGGCCGGAGGGCGTGCGCGTGAACGCCATCCACCCCGGCATCATCGAGACGTCGATGACGACCGACGACGTCCCCATCGTCGGCGGCGAGATGGGCGACGACTACCTCGAGGACGTGCCGTCGCGGCGCTGGGGCGACCCGGGCGACATCGCGGACGCCGCCGTGTTCCTCGCCAGCGACATGGGCGACTACGTGAACGGCGAGAGCCTCGTCGTCGACGGCGGCATGACGAACACGAACTGAGCGCAGGGAGCGCTCGACGCCCCTTACTCGGCCGTCCACGCTGCCGGTAGCCCGACTCAGCCGTCCACGCGCTCGGCCGCCTCGATGGCCTCGAGCGCGATCTGGACGGTGTCGTCGTCGAGGTGGTCGGCGCGGCGGAGGTCCGTGCGGTCGTACCAGTCCCAGACCGCCGGGCCCGGTTCGCCGTCGGCGGGGTCGATGCGCCGCGAGGGGACCCGCGCGAAGTAGATGTGGTCGACGTGCTGGTGGCCGACGGCGCCGTCCTCGTGGACGTTGATGTCGTAGCAGACCTGGTAGCGCGGCGACGGCAGCGCGAACCCGTCCGGCGCCGGGAGGTCTGGCGCGTCGCCGAGCAGCGTCGGCTCGAGGCCGGTCTCCTCGCGGACCTCGCGGAGGCCGGCCTCGTGGGGGAGTTCGTCGCGGTCGACGTGGCCGCCCGGCGGGATGGTGATGCCGAGGCGGTCGTGGTCGTGGAGGGCGGTCGCACCGTCGTTGACGACGTAGACGGTCGCCGTGAAGTGGCGGGTCGTCTCCATGCACCGCGGTCTCGCGACGCGCCGGAAAGAGGTTGCGGTCGGGCGGGTCGACCGCGCGAGCGACCGGCGTCCCGTCAGGCTTCGACGCCGGCTTCGCCGCCGGCCTCGAGGATCTCGTGGTAGCGGTTCCGGATGGTGACCTCGCTGACGTTCGCGACATCGGAGACCTCGCTCTGGGTGACGCGTTCGTTCGCGAGGAGGCTGGCGGCGTAGACGGCGGCCGCGGCGAGGCCGACCGGCGACTTCCCCGAGTAGAGGCCGGCCTGCCGGGCGCTCTCGAGGAGGTCGCGGGCGCGGCGCTCGACCGCGTCGCTCAGGCCGAGCTCCGAGCAGAACCGCGGCACGTAGCTCGTCGGGTCGGTGGGCGCGACCTCGAGGCCGAGCTCGCGGGCGACGTACCGGTACGTGCGGGCGATCTCGTCGCGGTCGACGCGCGCGACGTTCGCCACCTCGTCGAGGCTGCGCGGCGCGTCCGCCTGTCGCGCGGCGGCGTAGAGGGCGGCCGTCGCGACGCCCTCGATGGAGCGGCCGGGCAGGAGGTCGTCGTCCAGCGCGCGGCGGTAGATGACCGACGCGGTCTCGCGGACGTTCTTCGGCAGGCCGAGCGCCGAGGACATCCGCTCGATCTCGCCGAGGGCCTGCTTGAGGTTGCGCTCTTTCGCGGTGCGCGTCCGGAAGCGCTCGTTCCACTTGCGGAGCCGGCGCATCTTCCGGCGCTGCCGCGAGGACAGCGAGTTCCCGTACGCGTCCTGGTCCTGCCAGCCGATGTTCGTCGAGAGGCCCTTGTCGTGCATCAGGTTCGTCGTCGGCGCGCCGACGCGGCTCTTCTGGTCCTGTTCGTCGGCGTCGAAGGCGCGCCACTCGGGGCCGCGGTCGATGCCGTCCTCCTCGACGACGAGCCCGCAGTCCTCACAGACCGTCTCGCCGCGCTCCTCGTCGACGACGAGGTCGCCGCCGCACTCCGGACACCGCGTCTCGGCGGTCTCGTCCGCGTCCGTCCGGTCGCGCTCGGGCTCCGCCTCCCGTTCGTCCGCCGACTCGGCGTCAGCGACCCTCGCGGCGGTGTCGGGTCCGGCGTCGGGAGACTCGGTCGCCTCTTCGCGGTCGTCCTCCCGCGTTCGGGGGTCACTCATGGTGAGCTGGGCGGATTCTGTGGGTCCGCAGGCGTCGAATCCGTCTGTACGGAGGGCTTCAGCGCACAAAAGGACTGTGGTAGACACCCTCACTCACGGACGCGAGCCGGGTGCCATCGAAACGCTTACCGACGCGACGGGCAATCCTCGGACATGAGCGATTCTGTCGACGCCGACGAGGTCGAGCACGTCGCGGGCCTCGCGCGGGTCGCCCTCGACGACGACGAGGTCGCCGCGTTCGTCGACCAGTTCGACGACATCCTCGCGCACTTCGAGGCCCTCGAGGACGTCCCCGAGGTCGAGGCCGAGCCGGACCTCGTGAACGTGATGCGCGAGGACGAAATCGAGGACAGCCTCGACCAGGCCGAGGCGCTGGCGAACGCCGCCGAGACCGAGGACGGCCGGTTCAAGGGCCCGAAGGTGTCGTGATGTCGCTGAACGCGTACATCACCGAGGAGACCATCGAGGGCTCGGAGGACGGCCCGCTCGCCGGACGGACCGTCGCCGTCAAGGACAACATCTCCACCGAGGGCGTCCGGACGACCTGCGGCTCGAAGATGCTGGCGGACTACGTGCCGCCGTACGACGCGACGGTCGTCGAGCGCCTCAAAGACGCGGGCGCGACCGTCCCCGGGAAGACGAACATGGACGAGTTCGGGATGGGGACGACCACGGAGACGTCGTACTTCGGCCCGACGCGGAACCCCGTAGACGAGGACCGCGTGCCGGGCGGCTCCTCGGGCGGCAGCGCGGCGGCCGTCGCCGCCGGCGACGCCGACCTCGCGCTCGGCTCCGACACCGGCGGCTCCATCCGGTGTCCGGCCGCGTTCTGCGGCGTCGTCGGCATCAAGCCGACGTACGGGCTCGTCTCCCGGTACGGCCTGGTCGCGTACGCGAACAGCCTCGAACAGATCGGCCCCATCGCGCCGACCGTCGAGGAGGCCGCGGAACTCCTCGACGT
This sequence comes from Halobacterium yunchengense, assembly GCF_037031165.1. Taxonomy (NCBI): domain Archaea; kingdom Methanobacteriati; phylum Methanobacteriota; class Halobacteria; order Halobacteriales; family Halobacteriaceae; genus Halobacterium; species Halobacterium yunchengense. The sequence continues at coordinate 45,829 of NZ_JAYEZL010000003.1, forward strand.
CGTCGCCGGTCCGGACGAGAACGACGGCACGACCCGGGAGGAGGGCGCGGACACGGACTTCGCCGCGGCGGCCGAGGGCGACGTCGACGGGCTCACCGTCGGCGTCCCCACCGAACTCGTCGAGGGCGCCGAGGACGGCGTCGTCGAGACGTTCGAGGCCGCCCTCGAGGACCTCCGCAGTCGGGGCGCGACCGTCGAGGAGGTCGCCCTGCCGTCCGCGGAGTACGCGGTCGCCGCCTACTACGTCATCGCGATGTCGGAGGCCTCCTCGAACCTCGCGCGCTTCGACGGCGTGCGCTACGGCCACTCGGGGGGCTTCGACGGGAACTGGAACGAGTCGTTCGCGGAGGCGCGCTCGGAGGGGTTCGGCGACGAGGTGAAACGCCGCATCCTCCTCGGCACGTACGCGCTCTCGGCCGGCTACCACGACAAGTACTACAAGCAGGCCCAGGAGGCACGCGCGTGGGTGAAGCGGGACTTCGACGACGCGTTCGCGGACGTCGACGTGCTGGCGTCGCCGACGATGCCGATTCTCCCCCCGGAGCTCGGCGAGAGCCTCGACGACCCGCTGAAGATGTACCTCGCGGACGCCAACACCACGCCCGTGAACCTCGCGAACCTGCCGGCCATCTCCGTGCCGGCCGGCGAAGCCGACGGCCTGCCCGTGGGCCTGCAACTCGTCGGCCCGGCGTTCGGCGAGGAGACCATCGTCAACGCCGCCGCGGCCGTCGAACAGGCCTGAAGCTCCGATTCCGCGTCCGTCCTCGACGCCGCCACCGAGCGGAGCTTTATCGTGTGACGCCCCAGCGAGCGACGCCTCCATCGAGCGACGCGGTCACCGACGGACGCCCGACAGAGATTTCGTTCGATACCTTCCTAAATTCGGTATCCCTATATTGTTCTCCCAAGCTCACTACCTAGTAAATTTAAGCCGTCGTGGTGCGAGTACGCTCCTGCATGCGCAGGCTTCCCACGGTACTGGTCGTGGCGTGCCTCGTGCTCGCGGGCGCAGTCGGGCCCGCGGCGGCGAGCGCGCCGACGACCCACGACACTACAGCAGCGCACGGCGAACTGACCGACGGCGCCGCGAGCACTGCCGTCGAGGCGCAGGCGAACAACTCCAGCGACGAGACGACCCTGACGGTCCTGGCGTACAACGACGTCCAGACCGCCGCCGCGGAGAACACGACGCTCCCGCGGCTGGTGTCGCTCGTCGACCAGCGGCGCGCCGCCCACGACAACCCGACCGTCATCGTCGGCGGCGGCGACGAGGTCAGCCCGCACGCGCTGTCGCCGCTCAGCCAGTGGCGGGTCCCCGTCGACGTGCTGAACGTGCTCGAGCCGGACGCCGAGGTCGTCGGCAACCACGACCTCGACTACGGGTTCGAGGCGGTCGCGAACTACTCCGCGGCCTCGGAGTTCCCGTGGCTGATGGCGAACATCGTCGACGAGGAGACCGGGGAGCCCATCCCCGGCACCGAGCCGTACACCGTCGTCGAACGCGACGGCGTGAAAGTCGGCGTCGTCGGGCTCGCCGACGAGGCCATCAAGTCCAAGACCGCCGTGAGCTTCGACGAGCAGGGATACGAGCTCCGGAACTACTCGGCTGTCGCCAGCGAGTACGCGACCGAACTGAAAGACGAACGGGGCGTCGACGTCGTGGTGGCGGCCGCGCACGTCGGCATCCCCGAGTCGAAGACGCTCGCGAACACGACCGAGAACGTCGACGTCGTGGTCGCCGGTGACGACGAACTCGAGTACGCGCCCGAAGAGACCTCGGGGACGGTCATCGTCGAGGCCGAGGCGCGCGCCCAGCACCTCGCCGAAGTCAACCTCACCGTCGAGGACGGCGACGTGACGGCCTGGAACGGCCGACTCCTCGACACGAGCGAAGCCCCGAAGAACGAGACGGCGTCCGCCGTCATCTCCGACGCCCGCGAGGACGAACTGAACGAGGTCGTCGGGGAGACGACGGTCGCCCTGGACGCGCGGTTCTCGCCGAACTACCACGACGAGACCGCGCTCGGGAACATGATCACGGACGCCTTCCGGGCGCAGACCGGCGCCGAGGTCGCCGTCACGAACGCGGGCGGCATCCGGTCGAACAGCGTCTACGGGCCCGGGAACGTCACCGTCGGCGACGTCTACAACATCCTGCCGTTCCGGAACACGCTCGTCACCGTCGAGCTGACGGGCGACGAGCTGAAGCGGCTGCTCGCCAGCCAGGTCGTCCCCCTGGAGAGCGAGACCGGCCAGCGGTACGGCGTCGAGGCGCAGCTGCAGGTCAGCGGCGTCACCTACGAGTACGCCAGCCACGGTGACCAGGAGCCGGTCGTCCGCGAGGCGTGGGTGAACGGCGAACCCGTCGAGGGCGACGAGACGTACGACGTCACGGTGAACTCCTACATGGCCGGCTGGGAGGGCTCCGTGCTCGCGGACGCTCCACGGGTGAACGCGACGGACACCCTCTACGGCACCGCGCTCCTCGAGTACGTCCGCGAGAACTCGCCGGTGTCGCCCGAGGACACCAACCGCATCCGGCGCGTCGACGACTTCGCCGAGGTGGAGTCCGTCGACGTCCGGCGGGGCGACGCGACCGTGGTGCTGGACGCGCCCGCCGGCCTGAACGGCACGGACGCCGAGAGCTTCTACGTGACCCACGCCGACTCGACCGAGCGGCAGTACGCCGAGTCGGTCCGCGTCGACGGTGACACCGTCGAGGTCGCGTTCGAGGTGTCGGAGCTGGCGCCGCTGCTCGGCGAGACCGGCGACCTCGAGCTGTACGGCGAGTACAGCACCACCGCCTACGAGCGCGTCTACTTCGAGTCCTCCGTGCTGAACGCGGACCTCGAGCGCGGCGCGTTCGGCGACGCCGACCGCGGCAGCTGGGCGGGCGCCGACGAGAGCGAACGCCGCGGCGACCGCAGCGGTCCAGGCCACGTCCACGCGACGAGCACCGCACGACCCGGTCCGGTCGCCGCTGCGGGCTGACGGCCGGCCTCCCGGCCGGAGCCGCCGGTCGCGGCTGCGGTCGCAGTTGCACGGACGCGCGGGAACCGAGCGACGGACTCAGAAGTCCGGGAGGTCGTCGGGCGCGTCGTAGTCGGCCTCCCAGTCGACGTACTCCTCTTTCAGGAGCCGGGAGACCTCCGCGCCGAGCTCCGCCAGCGACGCGTTGATGTTCGAGACCGTGTCCCAGGACCGGAGGTCCGGGTGGAGTTCGCGCTCGCGCCAGTCCTCGGGGAGGCCGGGCGCGTGGTAGCCGACGCGGTCGGCGAAGTCGTCCCAGAAGAAGTCGAAGTGGTCGAACAGCCCGAGGTCGACCGCGACGTCGAAGGCCTCGCGGTCCAGGGACGTCTCCGCCGCCCACGTCTCGAACGCTTCCTCCCACGCGCCGTCCTCGAGGAACGCCTGGAGGTCGTCGCGGTGGTAGTCCGTCCCCTGGACGGTCACGTCCTCGTACTCGTCGGGGTCGCCTTCCAGGTCCGGCGGGTCCGGTGCGGGGGCGTCGAGTGACACGCCGAGGGCTACGCGGCGAGGTGGGAAAAGTCTGGGCGTCACCGGGCGACGGCGACCGCCGGACTCCCCGGGGAGCCCCGGCGGGCCGACCGCTCCGGGGCGACCGCGCCGCCTACCGCTGGTTCTCGTGGGCCTCGAGGGCGGCCTCGCGGAGCGTCTCCTCGGCCTCGGACTCGGTCTCGACGCGCGGCACCTCGGTCGGGTTGCCGTCGTCGTCGAGCGCGACGAACGTGAAAAACGACGTCGTCGTCTTGCGCTCGGTGCCCTCGCGGGGGTCCTCGGCGTGCACGTCGACCTTCACGTCGAGGCTTGACCGCCCGACGTCGAAGACGTACGCCTCGACGACCGCGACCTCCCCCATCTCGATGGGGCTGATGAAGTCGACGTGGTCCATCGAGGCGGTGACGCACTGGCGGCCGGAGAACCGCATCGACGCGATGGCCGCGCAGATGTCCATCCAGTGCAGCACCGCCCCACCGAGCGCGCGGCCGAGGTTGTTCGTGTCGTTGGGCAACAGCAGTTCGGTCATCTCCGTGTAGGAGTCCATCAGGCGGGCCGACTCGGGCATGCCCGGTGGTTCGACGGCTGGCGGCATGAAGGCTTCCGAGTCGCGGCGGCTCCGGTTTCCGACAAGCGTAAGGCCGCCACGACTAACTTCGAGGCAATGAGCGAGGAATCCGCGGCGACCCGCGAGGGCTCGGTCCGGGTCGTCGGGACGGCCCACGTCTCCGCGGACAGCGTCGAGGAGGTCGAGCGCGTCGTCGAAGAGGACCGGCCGGACGCGGTGGCGGTGGAACTCGACGAGGGCAGGTACCGGCAGCTGCAGGGCGAGACGCCCGACGACCTCGACGCCAGCGACCTCCTGAAGGGGAGCATGGCGTTCCAGTTCCTCGCGTACTGGCTGCTGTCGTACGTCCAGCAGCGCCTCGGCGAGCAGTTCGGCATCGAACCGGGCGCGGACATGAAGGCGGGCATCGACGCCGCGGAGCGCGTCGGCGCGGACGTGGCGCTCGTCGACCGCGACATCCAGGTGACCATCCAGCGGTTCTGGGCGCGCATGACCGGCGTCGAGAAGCTCCGCCTCGTGGGCGAGCTCGCGCTCGGCGTCACTGACAGCCGGACGCTCGGGCTCGCAGTCGGCGGCCTCGCCGGGTTCCTGGTCGGCGTCGCCGCGGAGTTCGTCGCCGGCCCGTTCCTGCTGCCGCCGCCGCCGGCCGGCGTCGGCGTGCTCGCGACGCCGCTGCTGTTGCTTACGGGGCTCGCTGAGGCCGCGCTGTTCGCGGCGGGCGGCGCGCTCGTGCTCGGCGTCGCGTTCGCGGCGCTGTTCGCGCGCAGCGAACCCGACGACGTCGAGGAGTTCTCGATGGACGACCTCACGGACGCGGACGTGGTGTCGGCGATGATGGAGGAGTTCCGGCGGTTCAGCCCCGCCGGCGCGGAGGCGCTCATCGACGAGCGGGACGCGTACATCGCGCACAACCTCCTCGCGCTCCGCGAACAGGGCAAGCGCGTGGTCGCCGTCCTCGGCGCCGGCCACCGCGAGGGCGTCGAGCACTATCTCGAGCACCCCGAGGACCTGCCGCCGATCGGGTCGCTGACCGGCACCCAGCGCAAGCGGTTCTCCGTGTTCCGCGCCCTCGGGCTGTTGCTGACGCTGGGCTTTCTCGCGTTCTTCGTGTTGCTGGTGATGGCGGGCGTCAGCAACACCGTCCTCCTGGAGGTGTTCGCGGCGTGGTTCCTGTTCAACGGCGTCATCTCGATGGGCGCGGCGAAGCTCGCCGGCGCGCACTGGTCGAGCGCGGGCGTCGGCGGCGCGGTCGCGTGGCTGACGAGCGTGAACCCCCTGCTCGCGCCGGGCTGGTTCGCGGGCTACGTCGAGCTCCGGTACCTCTCCGTGCGCGTCGCGGATGTCGGGACGCTGAACGAGCTCCTGGACGACGAGACGCGACCCATCCGGGCGGTCCTCTCGGACATGCTCGACGTGCCGCTGTTCCGGCTCATCGCCGTCGTCGCGAGCACGAACGTCGGGAGCTTCGTCGCGTCGGCGCTGTTCCCGTTCGTCGTGCTCCCGCTCATCGGCGGGCCGTTCGACAGCGTCGCCGCCGTCACGGACGCCATGGTCAGGGGCGCACAGAACAGCGCGGACGCCGTCTGGGGGCTGTTCTGATGCGGTTCTCCGGTCGAGAGGTGCGGGACCTCCTGGTGGCGTGGCTGGCGCTCGGGCTCGCGTTCAGCCTGCTGTACGTCCCGGTGAGCCCGACGACGATGGGGGAGACGCTGACGAGCAGCCTGTTCCTCGGGGAGTTCGCGCTGAGCCTCGCGACCGTTGGGGTGGCGTTCCTGCTGCACGAGCTCGCGCACAAGGTCGTCGCGGTGCGCTACGGCCAGCACGCGGAGTTCCGCGCGGACTTCGGGATGCTCGCGCTCGCCGTCGCGGGCGGCTTCGCGGGGTTCCTGTTCGCGGCGCCGGGCGCGGTCCACCACCGCGGCTACATCACGCCCCGCGAGCACGGCCTCATCGCGGTCGCCGGCCCGCTGACGAACGTCGCGCTCGCGGCCGTCTCCCTCGGCCTGATGGTGACGGTGGCGCCCGACGTCGGGTGGCGCGGCCTCTTCATCAACGTCCTGCTGGCGGGGTTCAACATGATCCCGTTCGGGCCGCTGGACGGCCGCACCGTCCTCGACTGGAGTCCGGCGGCGTACGCCGCCGCCGCGGTTCCCACCGTCGGGCCGGCGCTGCTGTTGTTCTTCGGCCTCTGAGGCCGTGCGGCGACGTGCCGCGGCGGTGTCGCGGTTCGCGCATAGACCGGCACGTTTTTCGCCCCGAGATACGCACGCTCGTGTATGACCAACGGCGGTGCGGACGGCGGGGACGGCGCCGACGAGGCGGAGGAACTGACGTACGCCGACGCCGGCGTGGACGTCGAGGACAGCGAGGCGGCGACCGCGGCGCTCGTGGGCGCGGTCTCGGAGACCGCGGACACCACCGAGTACGCCGGGCTCGTCGACGTCGGCGACCGGTACCTCGCGCTGGCGACCGACGGCGTCGGCACGAAGCTGCTCGTCGCGGAGGCGCTCGGGGACTACTCCACCGTGGGCATCGACTGCGTCGCGATGAACGTCAACGACCTCGTCGCGGCGGGCGTCGAACCGGCGGCGTTCGTCGACTACCTCGCCGTCGACGAACCCGACGAGGACCGCGCCGAGCAGCTCGGAGAGGGCCTGGCGGCGGGCGCCGAGGAGGCCGGCGTCGCGCTCGTCGGCGGCGAGACGGCGGTGATGCCGGAGGTCGTCAACGACTTCGACCTCGCGGGCACCGTCGCCGGCCTCGCCACCGACGAGGACCTGTTCCCCGGGAAGGCCGAGGCCGGCGACGCGCTCGTGGGTTTCGCGTCGTCGGGCATCCACTCGAACGGCCTGACGCTCGCGCGGAAGGCCGCCGAGCGCGCTGGCGGCTTCGACGAGCCGTTCCCCGGCGACGGCTACGAGACGGTCGGCGAGGCGCTGCTGGAGCCGACGCGCATCTACACGCACCTGCTCGACGCGCTCCGCGAGTTCGGCGTGCACGCCGCGGCACACGTCACCGGCGGCGGCTGGACGAACCTCGAGCGCATGGGGGAGTTCCGCTACGAGGTGCCCGACCCCTTCCCCGCGCAGGACGTCTTCGAGTTCGTCCGGGACGCCGGGAACGTCGGCACCGAGGAGATGCACCGCACGTTCAACATGGGCACCGGGTTCGTGGTCGCGCTGCCGCCCGAGCGCGCAGACGGACTCGTCGCGGAGACCGACGGCGAACTGGTCGGGGCGGTCGAGGAGGCCGACGGCGAGCCGTCCGTTGAGATCCGCGGCCTGTCGCTGTAGCGGTTCGTCGACTTTCGCTGTAGCGATTTGCGGCCTGTCGCCGGAAGCGACTCGCGACTCGCGGCGCGGAATGCCGTCAGCTGATGCGCGCCGCCACGTCCGCCTGCGTGATGATGCCGACCGTCTCGCCGTCCTTCGTCACCATCACCGCCTTGTAGTGGTCGAGGAGGCTGGAGATCTCGTCGATGGTCGCGTCCTCGGAGACGGTGGGGAAGCTCTCGCTCATCACGTCGCGGACGGGGTGGTCGCCGACGTCCTCGCCGGCGTGGACGACGTCGCTGTCGCTGATGGAGCCGACGGGGACGCCGTTCGTGATGACCGGGAGCTGGGAGTAGCCGGCGTCCTGCATCTTCTGGACGGCTTCGGTGACGGCGTCGTCGGGGGCGACGCTGACGACCTCCTCGTTCATGAGGGTCTTCGCGCGGACGACGTCGCCCTCGGCCTCGTCGAGCGCCTCGACGATGCGCCGGAGCGTCGACAGTCTCGGGTCGACGTCGCCGCCCTCGATGCGGGCGATCAGCGGCTGGGAGACGCCCGCGCGGTCGGCGAGCTCGCTCTGCGTGAGTTCGAGCGAGGTCCGGCGTTCGCGCAGGTCCTTGGGCGTCGGGAGGCTCATACGCCCCGATAACCAGGAGTTATTAATAAAGGTTCGGGAGGGCCGCGCTCGCCGCGAGCGACACCGCGTTCAGGCCGCTTCGGCGCTCTCGCCGTCGCCGTCCTCCTCGACGACCTCGATGACCTCCAGCGGGACGTCGCGGAGCGCGCCGCCGACCTCGCTCTTGGCGATGCGCTCGGCGTGCTCCTCGCTGTCCGCGTTGAACACGGTGAGCTCGAGGACGAGCCCGACCAGGGCGGTGTTCGCCGCGAGGAACGCCGCGTCGAGGGGCTCACCGCAGGCGGGACACGTGGTGACGCCCGCCTCGACCTCGACGTAGTCGAGGTCCTGGTCGTTCAGTCGCTTGCCGGCTTCGCTCACGGCGACGCCGATGGCGTCGTCGGAGTTCTCGACGTCACGGACCAGCCACGCGGCTTCCATCGCAACGACGTAGTTGCTCATACCCGCTCATCGACGCCCGGGAAGTCGTGCTTTGTGGTTTCGCCGCCTCACCGCGCACGCCACCCGGATAGTCGCCGTAACTTACGGCACAGTGCCGCGACAGCAACGGCACTCCTACCGCTGACTGCGGCCGTCCGCGCGATTCGGACGACGCCCGTCCGACAGAACGGAAACCGCAAGACGGCGCCGACGTGAGTCGGGCGACCCGCCCGGAAGGCTTTTATAATGGCGTGTACTGAGCCGGTACCACTCCGATGCTCGACCGCACCACGCGCCTCGCGCTGTTCGCGCTCTACCAGTCCAGCCTCGCACTGGGCATCATGCTGTTGCCCGTCGCCGTGCTCGTCCGGCAGGCCGGGGTCACCCTGCCAGTCCACGCGCTCGTCGAGCGCACCGAGCGCGCCTACCGCGCCGCGAACTGAGAACACCAGCCTGAGCCCTTCTGAAGCCGGATTACGCACCGCCCCGAATGCCCGGAAGAGATGGTTTTATCAGTCCCGGACTGGTAACCTCTGGTAATGTTCGACGGCAACGACGGCCCCGAATTCGCCCGGAATCAGGCCCGCTTCGGCGGCACCCAGAACCCCTACGAACCGGAGATCGGTTCGCTCCCAGACGGACCCCAGGCCGCAAGCGGCGACGAGGTCACGAAGACCGGCACCACCATCGTCGGCATCACCACCGACGACGGCGTCGTGATGGCCTCCGACATGCGAGCGAGCCTCGGCGGCCGCGTCGTCTCCAACAAGAACGTCCAGAAGGTCGAGGAGATCCAGCCGAACGCCGCCCTCTCGCTGTCTGGGACGGTCGGCGGCGCCCAGTCGTTCATCCGCTCGCTGCGCGCTGAGGCGAACCTCTACGAGGCCCGCCGCGGCGAGTACATGTCCATCAACGCCCTCGCCACGATGGGCTCGAACCTCCTGCGCGGCGGCCCGTTCTTCGCCGTCGCGCCCATCCTCGGCGGCGTCGACGAGGAGGGCGGTCACGTGTTCAGCCTCGACCCCTCCGGGAGCGCGCTCTCCGACGAGTACTCCGCGCAGGGCTCCGGGATGCCGTACGCGCTCGGCACCCTCGAGCAGGAGTACCGCGAGGACCTCACCATGGACGAGGCCGTCACGGCCGCCGCCCGCGCCATCGACTCCGCCAGCGAGCGCGACACCGCGTCCGGTAACGGCATCCACGTCACGAAGGTCACCCGCGAGAACGTCGAGATCGTCGGCCACAAGGACATCGACGAAGTCCTGTAAGCAGGCACCGACGCTGCAGACGCAGCCACGATCGGCGACGCCCGGCCGTCGCGCCGCCGCACTGATTCTCCCTCTCGGAACGCGCGACCGACCAGCGGCGGCCCCGGCGTTCGGCGATGGTCTCCTCGGTCGCCGCCCACTCCAGTGTCCGTCGACGGCCTCATCGGTCGCCGACGGCTCTGTGCCCGTCTACGGCCTCAGTCGTCGTCCAGTTCGGCGCCGCGGCCGAGCCAGTCCGCGAAGCTCCCGGACAGCAGCGTCTCGCGCTGGTTCTCGATGTACTCGCACTGCATCGCGTAGACGGCGTTCTCGAAGCCGTTGCCGTCCTCGAGGGCTTCGCGGATGCGCTCGCGCTTCCAGGACGCCGGCGTGATCTCGTGGCGGGCGCGCTGGCGGAGCGGCCAGAGGTACTTCGCGGCCTCCTCGTTCGAGAGGCCGCGGCGCCGCAGGCCGGCCTCCGCCTGCTCGAGGACGTCGGCGTAGACGCTCCGGACGTCGCCGACGCGGTCGCCGTCGGCGTCCACCCACTCGAGGTCCGCGTCGAGGCCGCGCTTCGCGGCGGCGTAGAAGTTCTCGCGGGCGGTCTCCCAGTCGAGGTCGTAGACGGGGTGTTCCGTCCGCGGCAGGTTCTCCAGGAGGCCGGCGAACGCCGCCTGCACCGCGATGGTGTCCCGGACCGTCGGCTGGCCGGCGATGGGGCGGAACTCGATGCGCGCGTTCGCGTCCTCCCGGGACGCGCCGCCGAACACCGGCCGCACCCACCGCCAGTACGTCCCGTGCTTGCGCCGCCAGTGCGCGAACTCGTCGTCGAAGCGGCCGCCGCCCTCGACGGGCATCGGGACGATGGTCTCGTCGGCGGCGACCCGGTCGACGGCGTCCTCGACGCTGTCGAGGTCCTCCGGGAAGCGGACCTTCCGCTGCTCGCCGGGGACGTTCAGGACCGTCTCGAAGACGTCGATGCGGGACTCCCGCCACGCGTCCGCGAGAATCTCCTCGGCGGTCGCGTCCTCGTCGTAGAGGTCCGGCGGGAACACCGGCGAGTTCGCGCACAGCGCGAGCAGGGGGCCGGCGAGCCGGACAGCGTACCGGAAGTACGTCGGCAGGTCGACCGCCTGGGGGACCTGGTAGTGCGGCTGGATGGACGTGATGAGCGCCTCCGGCATCACGGTGTCCGCCTGCAGGTCGACGTGCGGGGAGTCCAGGCGCATCCCCGCCGGCTGGTCGGTGTTCGCCATCGCGTGGTAGCGCGCCGACGCCGACATGTTCGTCGCGACCTGGACGCCGTCGCGGTTCACGCTGTCCGTGAGGTAGCCGCGCGCGGTCTCGCCCTCCGGGGGGATCGTCCACATCCCGTCGCTGACGAGGTGGAGGCCCTCCGCGGCCATCGGCTCCGCCGCGGCGCGGAGCTTCGCCTTCACCTCGGCCTCCTGGGCGCGCAGTCCGTCGTCGTTCAGCGGCTGGGGGCTCGTCGACATCTCGGCGTTGTGCAGGCCGAGTTCCTTCTCGAAGCCCACGAACTCGAGGACGCGACGCGGCACGCGCGCCAGCGAGCCGTCGTCGCTGACCGCGTAGAACTCGTACTCGAGGCCGACGATGGCCTGCGGGTTGTCGAACGTCCCGGCCGCGATCTCGGCCGCCACGGTCTCGGCGTCGCCCCACACCTGTTGCTGGAACGCGTCGGCGTCGACGGCCAGCACTTCCCGCACGCGATCCACGAGGTCCGACCCTGCCATGCCGGGGTAGTTCGGTCGCCGCCCGTAATAAGGCCGGTGGCGTCGGGCCGGTGGCGTCGGGCCGGTGGCGTCGGGCCGGTGGCGCGCGGACACTCCGACTGTTTTATCCCAGAGAACCGGCTACCGGCGGGTGATGGAGTTCGAGACGTTCGCGGCGCGCGCCGCCGACGTGGAGGCGACCGACGCCGACCTGGCCGTCGTGGACCGCGTCGCGGACCTCCTCGCGGCGGCCGGCGGCGACCTCGCCGTCGTGGCGCGGTTCGTGCAGGGTCGCGTGTTCCCGGCGCACTCCGAGACGAAACTCGACATCGGGCCGCGGCTCTGCTACGAGGCGCTGGCGCGCGCGGCGTCGACGAACGTCACCGCCGACGACGTGGAACGGCGGCTGGCCGAGACGGGCGACGTCGGCGAGGTGGCGGCGAGCCTCGACCTCGGCGGCCAGGCCGGACTCGGGGCGTTCGCGTCGGGCGGCGACGGGGGCGCACTGACGGTCGTGGACGTCTACGAGGACCTGGCGGCGCTGGCGGCGGCCGCGGGCGACGGCAGCCAGGACGAGAAGGTGACGCTGCTGTTCGGCCTGTTCAACAGGTGCTCGGGCGAGGAGGCGCGGTACCTCGCGCGCCTCGTGCTCGGTGAGATGCGCATCGGCGTCGGCGAGGGCACCGTCAGGGACGCCGTCGCGGCGGCCTTCGACGTCGACGTCGACGCCGTCGAGCGCGCGCTCCAGGTCTCTAACGACTACGGCCTCGTCGCGGAGACGGCGCGCGACGACGGCGAGGACGGCCTGGACGCGATGCACCTCGAGGTCGGCCGGCCGGTGCAGGCGATGCTCGCGCAGGCCGGCACCGTCACCGACGCCCTCGAGGAGTGGGAGGCGGCCGCCGTGGAGACGAAGTTCGACGGCGCGCGCGTTCAGGTGCACTGGGACGGCGAGGCGGTGTCGCTGTACTCGCGAAACATGGAGGACGTGACGGCCGCGCTCCCCGAACTCGTGGAGTTCGTCGAGGCGAACGTCGACGCGCCCGTCATCCTCGACGGCGAGGCGGTCGCCGTCGACGACGACGGCAGCCCGCTGCCGTTCCAGGAGATCCTCAAGCGCTTCCGCCGCAAGCACGACGTCGCCGCGATGCGCGACGAGGTCCGCGTGCGCCTGCACGCCTTCGACTGCCTGCACGCGGCGGGCGAGGACCTCCTCGCGGCCCCCTTTCAGGACCGCCACGAGCGCCTCGCCGCGGTCGTCGACGACGCGGACGCGGTCTCGGACCTCCTCGTCACGGCCGACCCCGACGAGATCGCCGCGTTCGAGGACCGCGCCCTCGAGGCCGGCCACGAGGGCATCATGCTGAAAGACCCCGACGCGGCGTACACGCCCGGCGACCGCGGGAAACACTGGCTGAAGCGCAAACCCGACGTGGAGACGTTGGACCTCGTCGTGACGGGCGCCGAGTGGGGCGAGGGGCGGCGGGCCTCGCTGTTCGGGACGTTCCTGCTGGCGGCCCGCGACGAGGACGCCGGCGAGTTCGAGACCATCGGGAAGGTCGCGACGGGCGTCACCGACGAACAGCTCGCGGACCTCACCGCGCTGCTGGAGCCGCACGTGCGCGGCGAGGACGGCCAGGACGTCGACGTCGAGCCGGCGGTCGTCTTCGAGGTGGGCTACGAGGAGATCCAGGCGTCGCCGACGTACTCCTCGGGGTACGCGCTGCGGTTCCCCCGGTTCGTCACCGTCCGCGAGGACAAGGCGCCGGAGGCGGCGGACACCATCGAGCGCGTCGAGCGCCTCGCCGGCGAACAGGGGTAGCCGGTCCCTGCGACACGCACCGCACGCCGCTCGTCGCGTCGACTCCGTACGGCCGAACTAACTATCCGTCAGCCGGGAGTGCGTCCAGGTATGGGTTCGTCGCTCGCAACCGTCGGCTTCGCGGCCACCGACGTACTGGCCGAACCGCTGCCGCTCGTGGGCGGCGGCGGCTTCATCGAGCTCGCGGTCCTGTTCTTCGTGCTCGCCATCGTCGCCGCGATCGTGGGCGCGCGCGGCGTCGCGGGCGTCAGCATGACCATCGCGAAGTGGATGATCATCATCTTCGTCGTGCTCGCCGTCGTCTCCCTGCTCCTGTAACCGGCGACGGCCGCCGCTCGACGGCGCGCGGCGCCGGGGCTGCCGTCGCCGGTGGGTTGAACACGAGAGCGGCCCAACGCCCGCCATGACCTACCGCGGCGTCGTCGTGGACATCGACGGCACGCTCCTGCACGACGGCGAACCGATCCCGGGCGCGCTCGACGGGCTGGCCGCGCTCCGCGAGACGGCCGAGCGCGTGCTCTTCCTCACGAACAACCCCACCGTGTCGCCCGAGCGGTACGCCGGCCACCTCGGCAGTCTGGGCGTCGACGCGGACGCCGAGGACGTGCTGACGGCGGCGGTCGCGACCGTCGACTACCTCCGCGAGCGCCACGCCGGCGAGCGCGTGTTCCCCATCGCGGAGGACTCCGTCGTCGACCAGTTCCGCGACGCCGGCGTGCCGCTGACCGACGACCCGTCCGCGGCCGAGGTCGTGGTCGCGGGCTACCACCGCGAGTTCCACTACCGGGACATGGAGGCCGCCCTCGAGGCCCTCACCGACGGCGTGGCGTTCGTCGGGACGGACCCCGACCGCACCGTGCCGACCGCCGACGGCCTGAAACCGGGGTCTGGCGCCATCATCAACGCCGTCGCCGGCGTCACCGACCGCGAACCCGACGCCGTCCTCGGGAAGCCCTCGGAGACGACCGGGCGCCTCGCCGCGGACCGCCTCGGCGTCCCCGCCGACGACTGCGTGCTCGTCGGCGACCGCCTCGACACGGACGTCGCGATGGGCGAGCGCGCCGGGATGACGACCGTGCTCGTGCGGACGGGCGTGGACGGCGACGACGCGCTCGCTACCAGCGACGTCCGGCCGGACCACGTCGTCGACTCGCTGGCCGACGTCGCCGCCCTGTTCTCGTGACGCCGAAAGCGCTATTCGGCGCGTCGCCGAAGCCCCGCTCGTGACCGTTCGACAGGCCGACCTGACGGTGGACTGGCTGGGGTACGCGACCGCGCGGATCGAGTGGCCGGACGGCACCGTCGCGTACACGGACCCGGGCCGGTACGGCGTGCTCACCGGCGAGTGGACGCCCGGCGACTTCGACACCGCCGGCGGCCACCCCGAGAGCACCGACTACCGCGCGCAGGACGCGGACCTCGTGGTCGTCACGCACGACCACCACTACGACCCGGACGGCGTCGAGCGCGTCGCCGGCGAGGACGCGACGGTGGTCGTCTACGAGGGCGTCGACGCCGACCGGATCGGTCGCGACGTCGCGCCGGTCGCCGACCTGCCGTACGACGTCGAGCGCGTCGCGTACGGCGACTCGCTGGCGGTCGGTGGCGTCGGCGTCGAGGTCGTGCAGGCGGAGACCGAGCCGGACGAGCCCGGCGGCAGGTCCTCGCACCCGCCGGGGTTCGGCTGCGGGTTCGTGCTGGACCGCGGCGACCGGAGCGTCCTCTGGACCGGCGACTCGGACGCGCTCCCCGTGCACGCCACCGTCGACCCCGACGTCCTCCTACCGCCCATCAGCGGCCAGATCACGATGGGCGAGCGGGAGGCCGCGGACCTGGCGGCGCGCCTCGGTCCCGACCTCGTCGTCCCGATTCACTACAACACCTTCGAGGGGCTGGCCGGCGACGGCCGCGCGTTCGCGGAGGCGGTCGCCAGCAGCGGGATTCCGGTCGCACTGGACGAGCGGTAGAACGGGCGTGCCGGCGTCCGCGAGCGCGGCGCGCTCGCGGTTCACCCGCCCTCGCTCCGCTCTGGCGGGGGTTTTCCCCGGGGTTTTGCCGCGAGTGGTGCGCGAAGCGAACCCGAGCGGGAAAACGTGGGTCTAGATGACGCCCATCTCGTCGAGGCGCTCGGGGAGGTAGGTGTCGGTGACGAAGTCGAGGCCGCGGGAGGCCAGCGCCTGCTGTTCGGCCTTCTTGTCGATGTCGAGCTGGAGTTCGATCTGTTCGGTCCAGAAGTCGCTCTGGAAGCGCGGGTCCTCGAGCTCGGACTCGAGGGCGTTCTGGTCGGAGTCCCCGAGCGGGTCCGTCGGGAGGTCGTAGTCGACGATGTCCTGCGGGCGGATGCCGACGTACTCGGCCTCCGGGGTGGCGAGGTACTCCGAGAGGTGCGCGGACTTGATGGAGCCGTAGGCCACGGAGCCGAAGATGCGGTACGACCAGGGGTCGCCGTCAGTGAACACCGTGACGGGGAGGCCGAGTTCGTCGTGGAGACGCTTCGTGATGCGGCGGGTGGCCCGCGCCGGCTGGCCCTTCAGGTGGACGACGAGGCAGTCGTACTCGTCGTCGAAGCCGTTCTCGATGAGGCGGTCGCGCATACCGCCGGTCTCGACGGCGAGGATGAACTCGCAGTCGTGGTCGAGGAACTCGATGGTGTCGGGGTTGTTCGGGATCTGGTAGCCGCCCTCGCCGACGTCCTCCTGGCAGTGGATGACGCGCTCGCCGCGGCGGGTCTGCTCGCGGAGCTCCAGGGGACCCATGAGCGTCGCGCCGGACTCCTCGGGGCGCATGTGGAAGTCCTCGCGCTTGACGCCGGAGACGATCTCGAGGTCCTCGACGAGCTTGTCGCTCTCGCTCTGGTCGTTGAACTTCGCCTCCTTCTCGTCCCAGGACTCCGAGAGGTAGTACAGCTCCCGGAGCGTCGACGAGCGGTCCTCCTCGAGCTGCTGGGCGAGGAAGTCGATGGTGTAGACGGACTTCAGGAGCTTGCGCGCGCCCCGAACGGAGTTCGCCGAGCGCGTGCTCGTGCGGTCGCCGTACACCCAGACGTTCGAGTCCTCGTCGTACTCGATGTTGGACTTCGACCGCGTCGGGAGGCGCATCCGCGGGACGTCGCCCTGCTGGAACTGGTCGTAGAACTGTTCGGCGAGGTCGACGAGCTGGTCGCGTGCGTCGTCGCCCTTCGGCGTGTCCGGTGTGGATTCTGCGTCGCTCATTGGTTAGTCGTTGACAGTCAGTCGCGCGTCCTCGACGCCCTGCACGGAGAGGTCGGCGTCGGCGTCCTCGGGCGCCTCGTAGGTGAGTTCGGCGGTGTCGCCGCCCGAGACGGTCGGCGACCACTTCACGAACCACTCGCCGTCCATCTCCACGACGTTCCCGTCGGAGGGGTCGGCGGGCTCCGTGGAGACGATGTCCGTGACGTCGACGTCGGCGCTGGAGCTGCCGTGGTTCTCCACGCGGAGGGTCACAGTGCCGTTCTCGCGTTCGCGCTCGACGAGGACGTTGTTCATGATGCGCGCCAGCGAGTCATCGACGTCGAGTGGCTCGTTGCCGGTCATCTCCGTGACCTTCTCCGCCATCGTCGGCAGGATGTCCATGATGACGCTCTGTTTCTGCTGGCGCTTGCGCATCGACTGGCGCTTCTTCAGGAAGGACTTCAGCTCGCGGGCGGCCTCCCGCACCGCGAGCTCGATCTCGTCCTCGATCTCCGGGACCGACGCGACGGCGTCCTTGGACTCGCTCGTGAACGGGACGTTCGTCGAGGCGACGTGCACCATGATGACGGCGGGCCCGTGGGGGAGGCCGCTGCCGCCGGGCTGGTCGAGGTTGTAGTTCCGCCAGCCGATGTCCTTCACGACGCCGGTCGTCGCGCACGCGCCGCGCTGGTAGACGAGCGGCACGCGGTTCGCGAACCGAAGCAGGTCGACGGTGCCGTCGTCCTCGAGCTCCCCGCCGTACGCGATGCCGGCCTCCACGATGAACGGGTCGCCGCCGTGGACCTCGGCGTCGCGGGTCGCCGCGGCGTAGAACTCGGCGTCGAACTCCTTGCGGAGGCCGGCCTCGACGAGGTCGGCCTCGATGGGTGACAGACAGGACGTCGGCGGCGCCATCACGTCCACCTGCTCCATCGCGGCGAGGAGGTCGCTGGCGGTGTCGCGGTCGCCCGCGACCTCGCGGACGAGCGGCGGGTCGTCCGGGACGGTCGCCATCCCGGACCAGAGCTCGTCGACGACGTTCTCGCGGGCGGTCTCGCCGACCGTCGCGTCGTCGTACTCCTCGGTCTGCTCGGCGGCCCGGTGGACGAAGTCCCCGAGCTCGGCCCGGGTGACGCGGTCCCGGGGAGTGTCCTCGCCGAACTTCGCGGCGATCCGCTCCGCGAGGCCGCGCACCGTCGCGTCGTCCTTCTGGGCCGTGGTGGCGTCGTCGACGGCGACGAAGACGTCCGCCGCGCGGTCGTCGGTGAGCTCCGCCCACACCGCCTCGACGACGTTCCCCCGGACGGTGTCGCCGAACACGGTCCCGGTCTCGGACTCCATGTCCTCGGCGGCGTCCGCGGCGATCTGCTTGACCTCCGAGTACGCGACGCGCCCGCGCTCCTCGATGGCGTCGACGACGCGTTCGGCGTACTGCTTCGTGTGCGTCGCGTCCTTGTTCGAGACGGCGCCGACCACCACGGCCGCCAGGTCGACGTCCGCCTCGACGCCCGGCGGCCGCCACCGCGCCTCCCGCCCGTAGTGGCGGTCCTTGAACTCCGCGACGACGCCGTCGGCGGTCTTCTTGCCGACGCGCGTGAACTCGCCCTGGAGGAACCCGGACAGCGAGTGGGAGTCCGTGTCGTCGAGCATCTTGATGAGCGTCCCGAGTTCGACGCCGTGGGGGTGGGGGCGGATCTCCTCGGTCTCGTCGGGGAGGCCGGCGCCCTCGGCGCGCTCGGACTTGATCTCGCCGTTCGGCTCCTGGAGTTCGATGCGCGCGTGGGGGTTGACGACCGCGGTGTGCTTGACGTAGTCGTGGAGCTGGCCGCGGGCGCGCATGTTCGCCTCCATGTCCATCTCGATGCGCGTGCCGTGGGTGCCCCGGAGGTCGCTCTCGGCGGGCGACAGCTCCTCCTCGACGCTGATCTCGGGCTCGTTGGCGTCCGTGTCGATGATGAGCTCGTAGTAGTTCGCGACCCCGCTGTCCTGGGTGCGGCTCTCGATGCGCACCGGCTTCCCCGAGGTGAGCTGCGAGTAGAGGACGGCCGCGGAGATGCCGATGCCCTGCTGGCCGCGGCTCTGTTCGCGCGCGTGGAACCGCGAGCCGTACAGGAGTTTGCCGAAGATCTTCGGGATCTGCTCTTTCGTGATGCCGGGGCCGTTGTCCTCCACGACGAGCGTGTAGTAGTCGCGGTGCTCGTCGATCTCGACGTAGATGTCCGGGAGGATGCCGGCCTCCTCCGTGGCGTCGAGGGCGTTGTCGACGGCCTCCTTGACGGCCGTCACCAGCCCCCGGGCCCCGGAGTCGAAGCCCAGCATGTGCTTGTTCTTCTCGAAGAACTCGGCGATGGAGATCTCGCGCTGGCTCGCGGCGAGCTCCTCCGCGATGCCCTCCTCCTCACCGAGCGTCTGCTGGAAGGACGTCATTCGATACGTGCCCTTTCCCGGTGCGGGGCTAAAACCCCAGCGGTGTGCGGAGTGAAAGTGAAACTAAACGCGGGACGGCCGCCGGCTGAACGCCCCATCGAGGCGTTCCCGGCTCGTCGTCGACGGCCACTGTCTGACAGTTTGTCTGACGTCCGTCGGACGCCCTCGCGCGCACGCGTGCGAGCCTTTTTTACCCCCAGGGGGACTAGGGGGAATCAACGTTCATGTCTGACCAAAGCGAGTACAGCGCCGGCCAGATCCAGGTCCTCGAGGGCCTGGAGGCCGTCCAGAAGCGGCCGGCGATGTACATCGGCTCCACTGACTCCCGTGGCCTCCACCATCTCGTCTACGAGGTCGTGGACAACTCCATCGACGAGGCACTGGCCGGGTACTGCGACCGGATCGAGGTGACGCTGCACGACGACGGGTCGGTCAGCGTCGAGGACGACGGTCGCGGCATCCCCATCGACACCCACGAGGAGTACGACCGGCCGGCGGTCGAGGTCATCCTCACCGTCCTGCACGCCGGCGGGAAGTTCGACGGGAAGTCCTACCAGGTCTCCGGCGGCCTCCACGGCGTCGGCGTCTCCGTGGTGAACGCGCTCTCCGAGCGCCTCGCCGTCGTCGTCGACCGCGACGGCGGCCGGTACCGCGAGAAGTTCGAGCGCGGCGAGCCCGTCACGGACCTCGAGCGCGTCGGCGACAGCGACGAGACGGGCACCCTCATCCGGTTCCGGCCGGACGCCGAGATCTTCGAGACGACGGACTTCGAGTACTCCACGCTCGAGTCGCGGCTCCGCGAGCTCGCGTTCCTGAACTCGGGCGTCGAGATCACGCTCACCGACGAGCGCGGCGACGAGCCGCGGTCGTCGTCGTTCCAGTACGAGGGCGGCATCCGGGAGTTCGTCGAGTACCTCAACGAGAGCCGGCAGGCCCTCCACGACGACGTCATCTACTTCGAGGACGAGGCGCCCGCCGACGAGGACGCGGACAACGGCGCCGTCCAGGTCGAGATCGCGATGCAGGCGACCGACGACCTCCAGTCCTCGACGCACGCGTTCGCGAACAACATCAACACCCGGGAGGGCGGCACCCACCTCACGGGGTTCAAGACCGCGCTGACGCGCACGGTCAACGACTACGCGAACGCCAACGACCTCCTCGGCGACCTCGACGGCGAGAACCTCAAGGGCGAGGACATCCGCGAGGGGCTGACGGCGGTCATCTCCGTGAAGCACCCCGACCCCCAGTTCGAGGGGCAGACGAAGACGAAACTCGGCAACAGCGAGGTCCGGGGCGTCGTCGAGAGCACGGTCCACGAGGGCCTCGGGACGTACTTCGAGGAGAACCCCGACACCGCGGAGGCGGTCGTCCGGAAGGCCGTCGAGGCGGCGAAGGCCCGGAAGGCCGCGAAGAAGGCCGAGGAGCTGACCCGCCGGAAGTCCGCGCTGTCCTCGACGAGCCTCCCCGGGAAGCTCGCGGACTGCCAGACGAAAGACCCCGAGGACGCCGAGCTGTTCATCGTGGAGGGCGACTCCGCGGGCGGCTCCGCCAAGCAGGGCCGGAACCCCGAGTTCCAGGCGATCCTGCCGCTCGGCGGGAAGATCCTGAACGTCGAGAAACACCGCCTCGACCGCATCCTCGAACACGACGAGATCCGGCACATCATCACGGCGCTCGGCACCGGCATCGGCGACGAGTTCGACATCGACGACCTCCGGTACGAGAAGATCATCATGATGACGGACGCGGACGTCGACGGCGCGCACATCCGCACGCTGTTGTTGACGTTCTTCTACCGGCACATGAAGCCGCTGCTGGAGGCGGGCTACGTGTACGCCGCCCAGCCGCCGCTGTACCGCGTCCGGTACCGCGGGGAGACCTACGACGCGATGACCGAGGACGAACGCGACCGGATCGTCGAAGAGCAGTGCGACGGCAACCCGACGCAGGTCCAGCGGTTCAAGGGCCTCGGGGAGATGAACCCCCAGCAGCTCTGGGACACGACGATGGACCCCGAGCACCGCATCCTCAAGCGCATCACCGTCGACGACGCGGCGGCGGCGGACAAGATGTTCTCCGTGCTGATGGGGGACGCCGTCGAACCGCGCAAGCAGTTCATCCAGGACCACGCCCAGGACGCAGAGTGGGTGGACATCTGATATGAGTTCGGAAGCACCAGACCCAGACGTACCCGACGACGTGGCGGACCGCGTGAAGAACGTCCGCGTGGACGACGAGATGGAGCAGTCGTACATCGACTACGCGATGAGCGTCATCGCGGGCCGGGCGCTCCCGCGCGTCGAGGACGGCCTCAAGCCCGTACACCGCCGCATCCTCTACGCGATGCACGAGTCCGGCGTCACGAGCGGCGCCAGCCACCGGAAGTCCTCGAACATCGTCGGCGACACGATGGGTGACTACCACCCCCACGGCGACTCGCCCATCTACGACTCGCTCGTGCGGATGGCCCAGGACTTCTCGATGCGGTACCCGCTCGTCGACGGCCAGGGGAACTTCGGCAGCGTCGACGGCGACCCGGCCGCCGCGATGCGGTACACGGAGGCCCGGATGGCGCCCATCGCGGAGGAACTGCTGACCGACATCGAGAAGGACACCGTCGACTTCCAGGCGAACTACGACGACCGCCTCGAGGAGCCGACGGTGCTGCCGGCGGCGTTCCCGAACCTCCTCGTGAACGGCTCGTCGGGCATCGCGGTCGGGATGTCCACGAACATCCCGCCGCACAACCTCGGCGAGGTCGTGGACGCGACCATCCACCTCATCGACGACCCCGACTGCACGGTCCTCGACCTGATGGACCACGTGAAGGGGCCGGACTTCCCGACGGCCGGCAACATCGTCGGCCGGTCGGACGTCAAGCAGGCCTACCAGACGGGGCGGGGCCGCATCCGGATGCGCGCGGAGTACCGCGTCGAGGAGCAGTCCGGCGGCGACCGCATCGTCATCACGGAACTGCCCTACCAGCAGAACAAGTCCAAGCTCGTCGAGCGCATCGCCGACGACGTCCGCGACGGCAAGCTGGAGGGCATCAGCGACCTCCGGGACGAGTCCGACCGGAACGGCATCCGCATCGTGATCGAGTTGAAGCGGTCGGCGAACACGGACGTCGTGGAGAACCACCTCCTGGAGTCCCACCTCGAGAAGACGTTCGGCGTCATCAACCTCGCGCTCGTCGACGGCCAGCCGAAGGTCCTGACGCTGAAGGAGCTGCTCGAGGAGTACGTCGCCCACCGGAAGGAGGTGGTGCGGCGGCGCAGCGAGCACGACCTCGCGGAGGCCGAGGACCGCGCGCACATCCTCGAGGGGCGCCTGAAGGCCCTCGAGCAGGTCGACGACGTCGTCGACACCATCCAGGACGCCGAGGACCGCGACGACGCCAAGGAGGCGCTGAAGGCCGAGTTCGGGTTCACGCAGCCCCAGGCCGACCACATCGTCCGGATGCAGCTCGGCAGCCTGACGTCGATGGAGGCCGCCGAGATCGAAGACGAGTACGAGGACGTCACGGCCCGCATCGAGCGCCTCGAGGAGATCCTCGGCAGCGAGGACGAACTCCTCTCGGTCGTCAAAGACGAGCTCCGCGAGATCAGAGACGAGTACGCCGACGACCGCCGCACCTCGTTCGTCGAGGACACCGGCACGGTCACCGACGAGGACCTCATCCCCGAGGAGGACGTCGTCGTCGTGCTCTCCGAGCAGGACTACATCAAGCGCGTGCCGGCGGCGACGTTCGACCCCCAGCACCGCGGCGGCAAGGGCATCATCGGCAGCGACCTCAAGGACGGCGACCGCGTCTCCGCGGTGTTCACCGCGAGCACGCACGACTACCTCCTGTGTTTCACGAACCAGGGCCAGGTGTACCGCCTGAAGGTCCACCAGGTCCCGGAGATGTCCCGGACAGCCAGGGGGACCTCGGCGGTGAACGTCCTCGACCTCGACGACGGCGAGGAGATCTCCGCGGTCGTCACCGCCGACGACCTCGACTTCGAGGCCGACGACGAGTACCTCACGATGGCGACCAGGGACGGCTACGTGAAGCGCACGAGCGTCGGCGAGTTCGCGAACATCCTCTCGACGGGCATCATCGCCATCGACCTCGAGGACGGCGACGAGCTCGCGGACGTCGAGGTGACGGACGGCAGCCACGACGTCGTGCTCGGCAGCGAGCACGGCATGGCGATCCGGTTCGACGAGACGGACGTCCGGCCGATGGGCCGGAACGCCCGGGGCGTCCACGGCATGGACCTCGAGGGCGACGACCGCGTGGCGGGCGTCGCCGCGGTCGAGCCCGACGACGACCGCACGCTGCTCACCGTCACCGAGTTCGGGTACGGGAAGCGCACGCCGCTCGGCGAGTACCGCAAGCAGTCCCGGAACGGCAAGGGGCTGGTGGACATCAAGACCGGCGACCGGAACGGCAGCGTCGTCTCCCTCGACACGGTCGCCGAGGGCGACAACCTCGTCGTGATGAGCGAGGGCGGCCAGATCATCCGGATGCCCGTCGACGAGATCTCGACGTACGGCCGGAACACGAAGGGCGTGAAGATCATGGACGTCGAGGCCGGCGACGAGGTCGCCGACGTCTGCGTCTACACGCCGAGCGAGTCCGGGGAGAGCGACGAGGCGTAGCGAGGCGGGGCGGCCGCCGACGCGTTCGTTTTTCGACCGGTAGCGCGCTCACGCTCGTCCAGACAGCCGCCGGTACCGCCGTCGCGTTCACGCTCCAATCGGGCGGCTGCGAGTCAGGCCGTCCCGGGGCACTCCGAACCGACGCGAGTCGCCCGTCGGAAGGGAAGTGCGAGTCGCCCGTCGGAAGGGAAGTGCGAGTCGCCCGTCGGAAGGGAAGTGCGAGTCGCCCGTCGGGAGGGGAGTCCGTCAGAGCACGCGCTTGCCGAGCGCGCTGGCGACGAGCTCTGCGGCGATCTCCGCGGTGCGGTTCGACTGGTCGAGGATCGGGTTCACTTCCACGACCTCCAGCGACCGCAGACAGCCGGTGGCGTCGTCGCGCTCCGCGACGGTCTCCAGGGCGGCGTGGGCCTCCCGGTAGGTCGCGCCGCCGCGGACCGGCGTGCCGACGCCGGGGGCCTCGTCGGGGTCGAGCCAGTCCATGTCGAGGCTGACGTGGACGCCGTCCGTCCCGGTCGTGACGACGTCCAGCGCGTCCTCGACGACGTCCGTGACGCCGCGCTCGTCGATGTCGCTCATCGTGAACGCCGTCATGGCGCTGTCGCGGATGGCCTCCCGCTCGTGGTCGTCGAGGTTCCGGAGGCCGACGAGCGCGACGTTCTCCTCGCGGAGGCCGGCCGCGTTCGCCCACGCGGTGTCCGCGAACTCGTCGCGGCCGAGCGCCGCCGCCAGCGGCATCCCGTGGACGTTCCCCGACGGCGACGTCGACGGCGTGTTGAAGTCGCCGTGGGCGTCCAGCCAGAGCACGCCGAGGTCGGCGTCGCGGGCGGCGCCCGCCATCGTCCCGATGGCGACCGCGTGGTCCCCGCCGAGCACCAGCGGGAACGCGCCGTCGTCGACGGTCGCCGCGACCTCGTCGGCGAGGCGACTGCAGACGTCCTCGATCTCGGGGAGGAACTTCGCGTGCTCGTGGCTGGGCGACCGCTCCTCCGCGCGCGGCACGAGCAGGTCGCCGGTGTCGACGACGTCGACGCCCGCCTGCGCGAGTTCGTTGGCGAGGTCGGCGTACCGGATGGCCGACGGCCCCATGTCGACGCCGCGTCGGTCCGCGCCGTAGTCCATCGGCGCGCCGATGACGTGAACTTCAGTGGACATGGCTTCGAGTACGTGGACCGGCCTTTAGTCCGTCCGGTTCCCGGCCCGCCGGCGAAGCGCTTATGTGAACGAGTCGCAGACGCTGTGGTGTGCCCTCCAAACGCCGACAGGTCTACTACCTGGGAATCCGCGTCGCCGCGTGGCTGCTGTGGCTGCCGCTCACCGGGGACCTCCGGCACGGGCGAACGTACGGCGAACTCAGGCGCCTGCGACCGAGAGAGGTCCTCGTCCTGCTCGTCCCGCTGGGGTGTTACGCGCTCGTCGGCGGCTGGCTGTACCTGGCGTTCCCGCCGGAACTGTACGCGTGGGCGGGTGCCGTTGTGGTCACCGGGCTCGTCCTCGGCGGGACGCTCGTCGCCTCGACGGTCGTGACGGCGAAGGTCGCCGACTGGGCGCTCGTGTACGCGGACCGCTGAGGCGACCGCCGGTCAGCGAAGGTACGGCTCGCAGACCCGTTCGACGCCCTCCTCGAAGCCGATCCGGGGCTCCCAGCCGGTCGCCGCCCGGATCTTCGAGACGTCCGCGCACGTGTCGTGGACGTAGTTCTCCAGCGGGATGGGTTCGTACTCGGGGTCGACGTCCGTCCCGAGGACGTCGTTGATCAGCTCGACCATCTCGTTGAACGAGTACGACTCGCCGGTCCCGAGGTTGTAGACGCCCGCGAGCTCGTGGTCGGCCGTCGCCACCAGTCCGCGGACGACGTCGTCGACGTGCGTGAAGTCGCGGGTCTGGCTGCCGTCGCCCCACAGCACGGGCGACTGGCCGTTCGCGATCTTGTCCGCGAACTGCGAGACGGTGTTGGCGTACTCGCCCTTGTGGGCCTCGTTGCCGCCGTAGCCCTGGTAGACCGAGAAGAAGCGCATGCCGGCGCACGTCAGGTCGTCGTAGAAGTTGTTGTAGTACTCGCCGTAGCGCTCGCGGCCGAGCATCGACGCGTCGTAGCCGGTCGCGGCCTCCAGGTCCATGTCCTCCGGGCTGGGCTCGGTGCGGCTGCCGTACGCGGAGGACGTGGACGCGTACACCACCGTCTCGCAGCCGTCGGCGTGGGCCTGCTCGACGACGTTCACGAACCCCTCGACGTTCACCCTGGCACCCCGCCGGGGGTTCTCCTCGAGCATCTGGCGGCTCGAGAGCGCCGCCAGGTGGAACACCACGTCGACGTCCGTCGGCAGCGACTCGTCGAGGACGTCCGCCTCGACGTACTCCACGTCGTCGTCGAGGTTCTCCGGGGTGCCGAGGTAGCCGTTGTCCAGCGCGACCACGTCGTTGCCCTCGCTGGCGAGGTGGTTCGCGAGGTTCGACCCGATGAACCCCGCGCCGCCCGTCACGAGCACTCGTTCGTCGTCCATACGCAGGGGGTCGTCGGTCGCGCCGTAAAGCCTGCCGTTTCGCCGCGGACGTGCCCAGTCTGCTGGCACCATCGGGGGATTTATGCAAAACACTGGCCAACCGTAGGGTATGTCATCGATTGAACTGACCTCCAGCCAGAAGACGATCCTGCGCGCGCTCGTCGACCTCTACACGGAGCGCGAGCGGGCCGTCAAGGGCGAGGACATCGCCGAGGAGGTCGACCGGAACCCGGGCACCATCCGAAACCAGATGCAGAGCCTGAAAGCCCTCCAGCTCGTCGAGGGCGTCCCGGGGCCGAAGGGCGGCTACAAGCCGACCGTCGACGCATACGAGGCCCTGGAGATCCAGCAGCTCGACACCACCGCGGAGATACCGGTCGTCCACGACGGCGAGGAGGTCGAGGACGCGAACGTCGAGGAGATCGGGTTGACGAGCGTCCACCACCCCGAGCTCTGCCGCGCCGAGATCCACCTCCGGGGGTCGATCCGGGAGTTCCACGAGGGGGACAGCGTCACCGTCGGGCCGACGCCGCTGTCGAAGCTCGTCATCGAGGGGACCGTCGACGGGAAAGACGACACCGCGAACATCCTCGTCCTGAAGATCGACTCGATGCGGGCGCCCGCCGAGGAGCCCGAGCACTAGGTTCAGCGACGGGCGCTTCGGCGGCGGGGAACGGGCTGGGCGCGCGGGAAACGGACTGGGGCGCCGCGACGCGATTCAAAGCCTTTGTATCACCGGGTCTCCGAGTCCTCAACATGACCACGAGAGTCGTCGTTCTCGGCGCGGGCTACGCGGGTGCAGGTGCGATACCGAAACTCGAGTCCGCGCTGGGTCCCGACGCCGAACTCGTCTGGGTGTCGGAGACGGACTACCACCTCGTGTTGCACGAGGCCCACCGCATCATCCGGGACCCGGCGGTGCGGGAGAAGATCACGATCCCCGTCGAGGACGTGAAGTCCCGGAGCACGGAGTTCGTCCACGACGCCGTCGTCGACGTCCACACCGGCGACCGGACGGTCGAACTCGCCGAGGGCGACGACCTCTCCTACGACTACCTGCTGGTCGGCATCGGCTCGGAGACCGCGACCTACGGCATCGAGGGGATGGACGAGCACCCGCTCACGCTGAAGAGCCTCGACGACGCCCTCGAGATCCACGAGGCCGTGAAGGCGGCCGCACAGGACGCCACCCGGGACGATCCAGCGCGGGTCGTCGTCGGCGGCGCCGGGCTCTCGGGCATCCAGAGCGCGGGCGAGGTCGCGGAGTTCCGCGACCGCCACAACGCGCCCGTCGACGTGACGCTCGTCGAGGCCCTCCCCGAGATCTTCCCGCCGGGCGACAGCGAGATCCAGGGGGCGCTCCGCCACCACCTCGAGCGGGCGGGCGTGGACATCCTCACGGACGACCCCATCACGGCCGCGACCGAGGACACCCTCGAGTTCGACGAGCGCGAGGACCTCGCCTACGACGTCTTCCTGTGGACCGGCGGCGTCACGGGGCCGAGCGAACTCGCGGACGTCGACGTCGAGGCCGAGCACAACCGCCTGCAGGCCGAGTCGACCCTCCAGACCGAGGACGAGCGCGTGTTCGCGGTCGGGGACTGCTCGATGGTCGACCAGGGCGACGACGAGGTCGCGCCGCCGACCGCCCAGGCCGCCTGGCAGGCCGCCGACGTCGCCGCGGGCAACATCGCGCGCGCCATCGAGGGCCGGCCGCTGGAGTCGTGGACGTACGACGACCAGGGGACGCTCGTGTCCGTCGGGGAGACCGCCATCGCGCACGACGTCCGGCTCGGCGGCGTGTCCGCGCCGGTGCGGACGTTCAACAGCGCGCCGGCGAAGGTCCTGAAGAAGGGCGCGGCGGCGCGCTGGATCGCGAAGCTGACGTCGTGGTCGCGCGCGATGAAGGCCTGGGACGCGCTGTAGGCGAGTCCTACGCGACGTCGGCGACCGGCCGCTTCTCGACGCGCCACTCGCCGGCCTGCGCGTCCAGGAGGAACGTCCGGCTGGCCTTATCCGACTGCAACAGGAGTTTGCTGTCCGTCGTCTCGTACTTCGAGAGCAGTTTCACCTCGAGTTCCTCCCGGACCGTCTCGAACCGGAGGCGGTGGCGGCCGCCCGCCTCGTAGAGGCCGACGCGCATCCGGATCTGGTCGTCGGTCGGCGGGAACTCGCAGAACAGCGTCTCCGCGGTGTGCTCCTCGACGTCGCCGCCGTTCGTCGTCGCCCACGCCTCGAACGCGTCGACGAACGACGCCGACAGCCCGTCGTCGTCCCAGATCTCCTGCATACCTCCGGGTCGCGCCGGGGCGTGTTATCGTTTCGGGAGGCGGCCGCGCGCGTCGCGAGTCGCCGGTAGGCCGAGCGTACTCGCGGACGGCGACAGTAGGAGGGACGTACTCGCGGAAGGCGACGCACAACAAAGGCCGCGTTCGCCGAACCGCCGTCCATGCCAGTCGCAGACGTCGCCCGCACGAACGTCGTCACAGCCCACCGCGACCAGTCAGCCGGCAACCTCGCGAGCGTGATGGTCGACGAGGACGTCGGCAGCGTCGTCATCGAGGACGACGACCAGCCGGTCGGCATCGTCACGGACCGCGACCTCGTCGTCGACGTCCTCGAACCGCGCCACGAACCGGCGGAGGTGTCCGCCGCGGACATCATGACCGAGACGCCGGTCACGGTGGCGACCGACGACGGCGTCTTCGACACCACGGAGACGATGGCCGAGCACGCCGTCCGACGCCTCCCGGTCGTGGACGGCGACGGGGCCCTCGAGGGCATCGTCGCGCTCGACGACCTCGTGGTGTTGCTCAGCGACGAACTGGGCCACCTCGCGGACGTCGTGGAGGCCGAGTCGCCGCCGTACTGACCCACTGCTCGCCGCCCCGGGTGCGTCGACGGTCGCAGCGACCACTCCACCGACGTCGACACTCGGCGTCGGTACCGGCCCCTAGTCGAGGCTGAGGCCGGCGTGCCACTCGTCGACGCCGGCCTCGGCCTTCTTCTCGTCCATCTTCGCGAGCAGGTCGACCGCGAGGCTCGCCGTCTCGGCGGCGGTGGTCTCGCCCTCCGTGAGGAACTCGCCGGTCTCGCGGTTCGCGAACACCGAGCAGACGGCGCCCGCGCGCAGCCCGTAGACGTTCGCGATGGTGCAGATGGCGGCGGCCTCCATCTCCACGTTCGCGACGTTCGCGTCCTTCAGCTCCTGGACGAGGTCGTCGCTGCCGGCGGCCTCGAAGCCGTCGAAGCCGGGGCGGCCCTGGCCGGCGTAGAAGCTGTCCGAGCTCATCGTGAGGCCGACGTGGTAGTCGTGGCCGAGGCGCTCGGCGGCCGCGACGAGCGCCGCGACGACCTCGTGGCTGGCGACCGCGGGGTAGTCCTCGCGGACGTACTCGTCGCTGGTGCCCTCCTGGCGGACCGCCCCGCGCGTGATGACGAGGTCGCCGGGCTCCATCTCCGCCTGGAGCGCGCCACAGGACCCCACGCGGACGAACGTGTCCGCGCCGACGCGCGCCAGCTCCTCGACGGCGATGGCCGCGGACGGCGAGCCGATGCCGGTCGACGTCACCGAGATGGGCGTGCCGTCGTAGGTGCCGGTCGCGGTGCGGTACTCGCGGTGGTAGGCGACCTCCTCGTGGTCGTCCCAGAGGGGCGTGATCTTGTCGAGGCGCTCGGGGTTGCCGGGGAGCAGGACGCTGGACGCGACGTCCCCCTCGGACAGTTCCACGTGATACTGGACCTCGTCGTTCGGGTCCTCGCTGTCACCGGGCATACCCCCAGGGTTCGCCCCCCGTGGGCAAAGTGTCTTCCCGTTCGGGAACCCGGGCTACGGCTCGACGCCGAGCATCCCGGGCGTGATGGTGTCGGGGACGAGTTCGCCGACCGTGTACCGCTCGAAGCCGCCGCCGGTGTCACAGAGCACCGGCGTGTCGTCCTCGCAGAACTCCGCGAGGGTCTGCCGGCACATCCCGCAGGGCGTGACGGCGTCCCGGGCCGCCGACGTCACGACCACCGTCGCGAGCTCGCGGTGGCCGTCGGCGGTCGCCCGGCCGACGGCGACCTCCTCGGCGTGCAGGCTGTTCGAGTAGTTCGCGTTCTCGACGTTACAGCCCGTGTAGACGCTGCCGTCCGCGGTCTCGACGGCGGCGCCGACCGGGTACTCCGAGTACGGCACGTAGGCGTTCTCCAGGGCGTCGCGGGCGGCGGCGAGCAGGTCCTCGTCGTCCATGCGCGTCCGTTCGACGACGGCGCGTAAAAAGCCGCTGCGTTCCGGCAGCCCCTACTCGTCCTCGCCGGACTCGTAGTGCTCGCCCGCCGCGGACGGGAGCCGCGTGCGGCCGAACAGCGCGAGCACCACGATGACGGTGACGTACGGGATGGTGCGCACGAGCTCGGCGGGGACGGCGACGACGTCGCGGGCCTGCAGCGTGAGCTGGGTCGCGTCCAGGCCCGCGAACAGCATCGTCGACGCGAGCGCGCCCACGGGGTTGTAGTTCCCGAAGAGGTACGCGACGATGGCGATGAACCCCTTCCCGTTGACCATCGTCGGGCCGTTCCCCGTGAACTGACCGATGGAGAGCGCGAGCGCTGCGCCGCCGACGCCGGCGAACACGCCCGACAGGAGGACGGCGACGTACCGGACGCGCGTGACGTTCACGCCCGCGGTGTCCAGCGCCTTCGGGTTCTCGCCGCTGGCCTTCACCCACCGGCCGAACGCCGTCCGGTTGAGCGTGTACCACGACAGCGCGACGGCGCCGAGCATCAGGTAGACCGGCGGGCTGGCGTCGAAGAGCGCGCCGAAGAACGGCGCGTCGACGAGTGCCGCGTCGACGACGGGCAGCGGCGCCGTGACGGCGTCGGACACGAACGGGATGCCGAGGTCGGGCAGCGTCGGGAACGTGTCGACGCTGGCGGTGTTCTTCGAGCCGTAGACGATCTGTGAGAGGAACGGCGCGAGCCCGAGCGCGATGAGCCAGACCGCGAGGCCGGCGATGATCTGGTCGGCGCGGAACTCGATGCAGACCACCGCGAACAGCAGCGCGAGCAGCGTGCTCGCGACGACGCCGCCGAGCAGGCCGTACCAGACGCTGCCGGTGAGGTCGGTCACCCAGACGCCGGCGAACGCGGCGATGATGAGCAGGCCCTCGAGCCCGATGTTGATGACGCCGGACTTCTCCGCGAAGATGCCGCCGAGCGCCGCGAACGCGATGGGGACGGACAGCCGGAGCGTCGCGGCGAGCGTCGAACTGTCGGTGAGCACGTCGAACAGCCGGCCGGGCGTCGACCCGGGCGCGACCACGCCGGCGGCGACGAGCGCGAGCACCGCGGCGAGCGCGACGCCGACGACGACCTGCTGGGGTCGGCTCCGGCCGGCGAACAGCCACTCGTGGGCGCGCTCGGGGAGCCGCCGCACCGCGTCGGCGCTACTCATCGACACCACCCCGGGTGCCGCCGTCGGCGGCGACCGGCTGGTCGCCCCGCGGCTGCACGGACCAGAACTTCCGGCCGGCGAGCCGGAAGAACTCCGGCATCGCGACGAACAGGATGATGAGGCCGCGGAGCACGCCGACGAGGGCGGGCGGGACGTCCGAGCCGGTCTGGACGACGATGCTGCCGCTCTTCAGGACGCCGAAGAGGAACGCCGCCGCCCCGACGCCGAGCGGGTTGTTCCCGGCGAGGATGGAGACGGTGATGCCGTCGAAGCCGTACGACGGCACGCCGGTCTGGAAGTTCCCGAGCACCATCATCACGTAGACAGCGCCGCCGAGGCCGGCGAGCGCGCCCGACAGCGCCATGCTCGTCACGACGGTGCGGTCGGCGTCGACGCCGCCGTACTCCGCGGCGTCCGGCTGGAGGCCGCTCGTGCGGAGGTCGTAGCCGTAGGCCGTGTGCCGGAGGAGGTACCAGACGCCGACGAGGACGGCGACGCCGAACGCGAGCGCGACCACGGAGACGTCGTCGCGCGGCCGGAAGACGACCTCCGGGAACATCGCGACGTCGGGGAGGGCGACGGTCTGGTTCGCGAAGCTCTCGGGGTCCTTGAAGTACTTGTTCCGGGACACCAGGAACAGCGCGACCGACGTCGCCACGAAGTTCAGCATGATGGTGGTGATCACCTCGTTGGCGTCGGCGTACGCCTTCAGCGCCCCCGGGAGCGCGCCGTAGAGACCGCCGCCGACGGCGCCGAACAGCAGGCCGACGGGGAGCAGGACGACCGTCGCCAGCAGGCCGAGGCCCGCGAGCGGCGGCGCGACGTAGACGAGCGCGACGGCCGTGGCGAGCGCGCCCACGACGAGCTGGCCCTGCGCGCCGATGTTGAAGATGCCGGCGCGGAACGCCACCGCGACGGCGACGCCCGTGAACAGGAGGACGGTCGTCTCGGCGACGGTGGTCGCGAACTGGCCGTTCGTCGGGTCCGCCGTGATGTCCCCGAGCGCGCCGAGGAACAGGAGGTCGTACACCGCGATGGGGTCGTAGCAGAACCCCACCGCGAACAGCGCGCTGCCGCCCGTGAACTGCGTGACGAGGCTGCCCGGGAACGCGAGCGTGTACGCGGCGGACTCGCAGGACGTCATGCGGCCGGCGCCGAGGATGATGACGGCGCCGATGAGCACGGACAGAAGCAGCGCGGACGTGCTGATGAGGAACCGCTCGACGCCGGACGCGCGGACGAGGCGCTCCATCGCGTCGCGGGCGCGGTCGCCGAGGGTCACTGCGCCACCTCCGTGCGCGCGGTCGCCTCGCGCGGCTCGTACCCCTCGGGGTACTCGCCGGCCATCAGCAGCCCGAGTTCCTCCTCGGTGACGTCGTCGGGGTCGACGACCGCCATCAGGTCGCCGTCGTGTATCACGCCCAGGCGGTCGGACAGCCCCTGGACCTCGTCGAGCTTCGAGGACACCAGGAGGACGCCGCGGCCGTCGTCCCGGAGGTCCAGCAGCCGGTCGTGGATGAACTCCTGGCTGCCGATGTCGACGCCGCGGGTCGGGTGCGTGGCGACGACGAGCCGCGGGTCGCGCTCGAACTCGCGGCCGACGACGAACTTCTGCTGGTTGCCGCCGGAGAGGGAGACGGCGTCGGCGTCCGGGTTCCCGGGGCGGACGTCGTACTCGTCGACGATGGCCTCGGCGTGGTCCCGCGAGCGGTCCCAGTCGATGGTGCCGCCGGACGCGAACTGCTCGCTGTGCTGGCTGCCGAGGATGCCGTTCTCCACGAGGTCGAACGGCATCACGAGACCGCGCTCCTGGCGGTCCTCGGGGACGTAGGCCATCCCGCGCTCTATGCGCTCCCGGCGCGAGTCGCCGGTGACGTCGCGGCCGTCGAAGGTGACGGCGCCGTCCTCGGGGTCACGGAGCCCCGTGATCGCCTCGACGAGTTCCGCCTGGCCGTTCCCGTCGACGCCCGCGACGCCGAACACCTCGCCCTCGCGCACCGCGAAGGAGACGTCCGTCACGGCGGGGACGTCGCGGTCGTCGCTCACGTACAGCGAGTCCACGTCGAGGACGACGTCGCCGACCTCGCCCGCGCGTGAGTCGACCTCCAGGACGACCTCGCGGCCGACCATCAGTTCCGCGAGCTCCTCCCGGGAGGTGTCCTCGGCGGCGACGGTCGCGACGTTTTCCCCGTCGCGGAGGACCGTGATGTCGTCGGCGGCGTGCATCGCCTCGCCGAGCTTGTGCGTGATGAAGATGACCGTCTTCCCCTGGTCGGTGAGCTCCTCGAGGACGCCGAAGAGGTCCTCGACCTCCTGGGGCGTGAGCACGGCGGTCGGTTCGTCGAGGATGAGGACGTCCGCGCCGCGGTACAGCGCTTTCAGGATCTCGACGCGCTGCTGGACGCCGACGCTGACGTCCGCGACGGTCGCGTCCGGGTCGACGTCGAACCCGTACCGCTCGCTGAGTTCGACGACCTCCCGGCGCGCGGCGTCGCGGTCGACCGCGAGCCCGCCCCACTTCCGGGGTTCGTTGCCGAGCGCGATGTTCTCGGCGACGGTCATCGTGTCCACGAGCATGAAGTGCTGGTGGATCATGCCGACGCCGGCGTCGATGGCGTCCCGCGGCGAGTCGAACTCCCGGGGCGCGCCGTCCACGACGACGCGGCCGCCGTCGGGCTGATAGAGCCCGTAGAGGACGTTCATCAGCGTCGTCTTCCCCGCGCCGTTCTCCCCGAGGAGCGCGTGGACGGACCCGCGCTCGACGGTCAGGTCCACCTCGTCGTTGGCGACGACGCCGGGGAACCGCTTCGTGATCGCTTCCAGTCTGACGGCCGTGTCCGTTCGTGTCATTGCGTGCAGAATTGGGTGTCGTGGGCGGCGCTACCGCGTCAGACGTCCGACGGGTCCTGGGGGACGGAGATGTCGCCGTCGATGATGCCCTGCCGGGCGTCGCTGACCGCACTCTCGACGTCGCCGGGGATCTCGGAGCCGAGCTGGTCGCCGTACACGCACTCGACGCCGTCGTCGTCGAGGCCGAGCGTGGTCACGGCGCCGCCCTCGAACTCCCCGTTCACGGTCGCCTCGATGGCGTTGTAGACGGCGGTGTCGACGCGCTTGACCATGCTCGCGAGGATGACGTCCGCGTAGTCCGGGCGCGTGACG
Organism: Halobacterium yunchengense; assembly: GCF_037031165.1. NCBI lineage: Archaea > Methanobacteriati > Methanobacteriota > Halobacteria > Halobacteriales > Halobacteriaceae > Halobacterium > Halobacterium yunchengense. The sequence goes on from NZ_JAYEZL010000003.1 coordinate 80,412, forward strand.
GACTGGTCGCGGTCGACGCCGACGGCGAAGCGGCCCTCCTCCTGTGCGGCCTGGAAGACGCCCGTCCCGGTGTTGCCGGCGGCGTGGTAGACGACGTCGCTGCCGTCCTGGTACATCCGCAGGGCGGCCTCCTGGCCGCCGGTCGGGTCGTTGAAGTCGCCGACGTACGTCGTCTGGATGGTGGCGTCCTCCTCGACCGCCGTCACGCCCGCCTTGAAGCCGGCCTCGAACTTCTCGATGAGCGCGCTCTCGACGCCGCCGACGAACCCGACTCGCGTGTCGTCGGGCCGGGTCGACCCGGCGCCGGCGCTGAACTCCATCGTGGTGAGGTGGCCGGCGAGCACGCCGACGAGGTACGAGCCCTCGTGCTCGCGGAACACGTAGCTGCCGACGTTGTCGGACTCGACGACGCTGTCGACGATCTGGAAGTTCTGGTCGGGGTAGTTCGCGGCGGTCTCCGAGAGGGAGTCCGCCTGCAGGAATCCGATGCAGGAGACGAGGTCGTAATCGGGGTCAGTGGAGCTCGCGTACTGCTGCTGGTAGTTGCTGAACTGCGCGACCTCGTCGGGCTGGGACTCGCTGTACTCGACGTCGAACTCCTCGGCCGCCTGCTGGAGGCCGGTCTGGGCCTGGTCGTTGAACGAGCCGTCGCCGAGGCCGCCGGTCGCGTACACCATCCCGACCTGGGTGACGTCGCCCCCGCCGTCCTCGGCGGTCGTCGTCTCCTCGGTCTCGGTCTCCCCGGACGTGCCGTCGCCGCCGGCGTCGTCGGGCTGTTCGGTCGTGGTGTCCTCGCCGTCGCCGCTCGGACCACCGGTACAGCCCGCCAGCCCCGTCAGTCCGACAGTTCCCAGGACGCCAGTCGTCTTGATGAAGTCGCGCCTGTCGAAATCCCTCATAGATAGGCATAGATTTGGGTATGCGTCCATAAATGTATCGAAGACGTGAACCGCCGATTCGTGGGTCGAGACCGCCGTCTACCGGCGATTCTCGGGCCCGGAATGTAGGCGGACTGACCGCTCGGTCGCGCGTAGAATCCGGGTACTCGGAGCGGACTCGCGTCCCGTCGCCGAACCGCGCCTCCAGACAGAGAGTGTCCGGCTCGCGCCGTCAGGAGGCGTCCGCGACTGCGTCCGCGACGACGGCCGTCACGTCGTCGACGAGCGCGTCGACGCCGTCGCTCTCGGCGTACACGCGGACGTACGGTTCCGTCCCGCTCGGCCGCACGAGCGCCCAGGACGCGTCCGGGAACGTCAGTCGGACGCCGTACTCCGTGTCGACGTCGGCGTCCGGGAAGGCCTCGGGCAGCGCCGACTCGAGCGCGAGCATCGCCGGCTCCTTGGCGTCGTCCGGGCAGTCGACGCTGACCTTCCGGTACGGGCGCTCGGTCACCGGCTCCCGGAGCGCGCCGAGGCCGTCCGCGTCGGCGACGAGCCGCGAGAGCACCGCGGCGGACGCGACGCCGTCGATCCAGCCGCCGAACGCCGTGTGGACGTGCTTCCAGGGCTCCGCCGCGAACACGACGTCGCCCCCGCCCCCGCGTGCGTCCGCGATGCCCTCGTGGAGCGCGCCGAGGCGAACGCGCTCGACGCGTCCGCCAGCGGCCTCGACGCGCTCGTCGATGCGGCCCGAGGCGTTCGGCGTCGTCACCACGACCGGGTCGTCGGCGTCGCTGACGCGCGTGTAGTGTTCCGCGAGAACCGCCAGCACCGTGTCCTCGTGGACGACGTCGCCGTCGCCGTCCACGACCACGATGCGGTCGGCGTCGCCGTCGTGCGCGACGCCGAACGCCGCGTCCCCGTCGGCGACGAACGACCTGAGGTCGGTGACGGTCTCCGGCGTCGGCTTGCTCGGGCGGCCGGGGAAGTGGCCGTCGACGTTCGCGTTCAGCGTGACGACGTGCGCGCCGAGCTCGCGCAGCACCTGGGGCGTGGCGAGGCTCGCGACGCCGTTCCCGCAGTCCACCACCACGGTCAGGCCGTCCAGGGGCGCACCGTGCTCGCGGGCGTACTCGGCGACGGCCTGCCGGTACTCCGGGAGGACGCCGACGGACTCCACGTCGCCCCAGTCGGCCCACGACGCGTACTCGGCGTCCGCCGCGACGTACTCCTCGACGCGCTGCTCGCGCTCGCGGTCGTACTCCGTGCCGTCCACGAACAGCTTGATGCCGTTGTCCTCCGGGGGGTTGTGGCTCGCCGTGACCTGAACGCCGCGTCGGCCCCGCGACGCGTACGCGAGCGCCGGCGTCGGCAGCACCTCGGCGTCGAGCACGCGCATCCCGCCGGCCTGCAGGCCGGCCGCGACCGCTGACGCCAGCGCCGACCCCGTCTCGCGGCCGTCCCGCGCCACGACGAACTCCTCGTCGTCGCCGCGGGCGTCCCGGCCGGCGGCCGCGCCCACGGCGACCGCCAGTTCGGGGTTGACGTCCGCGACCGCGTTCCCGCGAATCCCTGCCGTCCCGAAGAGGTCCATGCAGGGACGAACCCGCCGCGTTCACTTAGGTTCGGGTGTTCCGCGCCGCGGGGGGACCCGGCGGCGGCAGTCGCCGTCAGTTACAGTCCGACCGCAGTCGCCGTCAGTCACAGGCCGACGGCAGTCGCCGTCAGTCACAGTTCGATGCCCCTCGGCGTGGGCTACAGTTCGATGCCGCTCGGGATGAGGCTGTGGCTGCGCAGCAGGTCGCCGTCCCGGCTGTACACGAGGAACGTGGACTTCTCGTAGACGACGAGCTGTTCGCCGTCCACGCGGATCTCCACGCGGTACTGGCCGTCGTCGCCGGTCTCCTCGCCGTACCGGCGGGCGGCCCGCACGAACCGCAGCACGTCGTCGGCGTCCTGGTTGAGCTCGAGCACGAACTCGCCAGTGATGCGGTTCGTGACGGCGACGACGCCGGCGGCGTCCGGGTCGTCGACGTCGCCCGTCAGCCGGAACGCCGCGTCCGTCTCGTCGGCGTCGAGTCGGTTGCCGTCCCGGTCCGTCAGCCGCTCGTCGAGCTCCGCGGCCGCGCCCGTGAACTCGATGGCGACGTTCGGCTTCTGCGGGTCGCCGTCCTCGTCGACCCAGTCGACGTTCGTGACGTCCAGTTCGAAGTAGTCCCGACGCATTCCCTACGGGTCGATAGGGTAGACGGGGCAATGAACGTAACGCCCCGTCCGACGGACGGCGGCCGCGTTCGACGCGGCGTCGCGACGGACCGGACTGGAACAGCCCCTCGGCCGCGAGCGCGTCGGTCCGCGAACGGCGGCGGTCAGTCCGCAGGGGCCGTCCAGTCGGGCGAATCGACGCCGTTATCCCCGAACCGGCCGGACGACCGCGTGCATGGCTAGCGGTATGGGACTGATCGACTGGGCGGGCCTGGTCGTACCGTTCGTCGTCTACCTCCTGTTGCTGGTCGTCTACTACGTCTGGGAGGGACGACGCGAGAAGCGCCTCCGCGAGCGGTACCGCGAGGAGATCGAGGATGTCTGAGGCGATCGCCGGCGGCGCGGGCGCGTGGGTGCTCGGCGCGTTCGCCGCCTACCTCGTCGTCCTCGTCGGCATCGGCGTCTGGGCGAGCCAGTTCATGGACTCCGTCGGCGACTACGTCATCGGCGGCCGCGAGGTCGGGCCCGTGGTCACGGGGTTCTCCGAGCGCGCCTCGGAGATGAGCGGCTGGCTCACGCTCGGCGTGCCCGCGGACGCGTACAGCTCCGGCATCGTCGCGTTCTACAACGGCCTCGGGATGATCCCCGCCGACCTCGGCGCGTGGGCGGGCATCGCCAAGCGCCTCCGGAAGTACAGCGAGATCGTGCGCGCGGTGACGCTGCCGACGTTCTTCGCGACGCGCCTGGACGACGACACCGGCCTCGTGAAGGCGGTCTCCTCGGTCGTGCTCATCGTCTTCGAGGGCGGCTACGTCGGCGCGCAGATCGTCGCCGCGGGCACGCTGCTGCGCGTGCTCACCGGCATCGAGATGTGGGTGGGCATCGTCGTCGGCGGCGTCATCGTCGTCGGGTACACGATGCTCGGCGGCTACTTCGCGGTGGCGTGGTCGGACTACTTCCAGGGCGCCATCATCCTCGTCGCGTTCGCCGTGCTGCCGGTGGTCGCGTACACCACGTGGGGGCTGCCGTTCGACCAGCTCGCCGCGATGGACGGCGGCTCCTCGCTGACCTCCATCACGGGCGGCGCGACCGGCTGGGCGGCGCTGTTCGGGATCATCTCGTACGCCGCCATCGGGCTCGGCGTCCCCGGGAACCCCCACATCATGGTCCGGTTCATGGGCATCGACCGCGTGAGGAACGTCCGGAAGGCCGCGCTCGTCGCGCAGCTGTTCATGTTCGTCGCGTACGTCGGCGCGGGCCTGGTCGGTCTGTACGCGCTCACGCAGTTCGGCGGCCTGGAGAACACGGACAACGCGATGCCGATGGTCACCCTGGAGCTGCTGCCGGGCGTCGTCGCCGGCGTCGTGCTCGCCGCCGCGCTCGCGGCGATGATGTCCAGCGCTGACTCCCAGCTGCTCGTCGCGACCAGCGCCGTCGTCGAGGACGTCTACCACGGCTTCCTGAACGAGCAGGCCAGCGAGGAGACGCTCGTGCGGTACTCGCGGTACGTGACCCTCGCCATCGGGTCCGCGTCCATCGGGTTCGCGTACGTCGCGCGGGAGACGCCGATCTACACGCTCGTGCTGGACTACGCGTGGGGCGGCCTCGGCGCGAGCCTCGGGCCGCTGCTCGTCGCCCTGCTGTGGTGGAAGCGCACCACCGCGGCGGGCGCCGTCGCGAGCATGGTCACCGGCGCCACCACGATGATCCTGTGGACGCAGTGGACGACGATTCTCGGCGAGGCCACGGTCGAGAGCCTCCACCCCGCGCTGTCCGGGCTGCTGACGGTGTACGGGCTCTTCCCGGCGTTCGTGCTGTCGGCGGTCGTGCTCGTCGTGGTGTCGCTGGCGACGACGCCGCCGGACCGGGAGGCCGTCGACGACGCGTTCAGCGTGATGCACAAGCCGCTGTCCGCGGTGCTCGACGAGGACGGCGACGGCGACAACGAGTACGCCGCCGACGGCGGCCGGCCGCAGCCGAAGGCGGTCACCGAGATGGACGCCGTCCGCGGCCACGTCGAGGACGCGGACTACTGGACGGACGAATGACGCCGGAGAGCGACCGGGTCGACCCCGGGGTCGACGGGTCCGCTGAGAGCGCCGACCCTGATGTCGACGGGTCCGAGGACGGCGTCGCCACCGAGGTCGACGAATCCGACGACCGCGTCCGGGAGTCGGCGACGCTGCCCGTCGTCGAACCGGCCGTCGAGCGCGCCGCCGTCGAGTCCGACGGTCGCGTCGGCGCGGTCGCGTACCCCTACCTCGTCTACCGGGCGTCGGTGACGATGCCGCGGGCGTTCCTCGGGGACCGCACCGAGGAGTACGTGGTGAGCCTGGACCGCGCTCGCCGCCTGCCGCTGCGCGCCGACGAACACCCCGAGACGGTCGAACGCACCGTCGAGGACGCGCTCGTGGTCCCCTCGGAGGTGTCCCGCGAGCGGGCGCGAGAGCTCGCGCGCGACGCCGTCTTCGAGTGGGTGCTGCGGTCGTACTCGCTGTCGACGGCGCCCGACATCGACCTCGCCGACCCGGTCGCCGCGTACAAGCTGTTCTGGCTCGCGGAGCGGCCGGACGGCGACGTCGTCGTGGACAGCGTCCGCGGCACGGAACGCCCCCTGGAGGGCTGAGCGGCGGCCGCTACCGGTCGAGGCGGGCCGGCGCGCCGGCGTACCGGTACCAAAGCGACAGCAGGCTCGGGAGCACGAGCACGCTCGCGACGAACGCGAACGCGATGGCGGCGCTGGTGACGGCGCCGAACCGCCGGAGGGACGGCACGAGCGCGAACACGAGCACGCCGAAGCCGCCGGCCGTCGAGGCGGCGCTCGCGAGCAGCGCGCCGCCGGTCCCAGAGACGGTCGCGTCGAGGGCGTCGAAGACGCCGTTCTCGGGGCCGAGCTCGTGGACGAACCGCTCGCTGACGTGGATGGCGTAGTCGACGCCGAGGCCGATGGCGATGCTGGCGATGACGGCCGTCTCCGTCGTGAACGGGATGTCGAGGAGGTACATCGCGCCGAGGATCCAGCCGAGCGCGGCGACTACCGGCACCATCGTCACCGCGCCCAGCAGCGGCGCGTCGTAGCGCCGGTAGAACAGCGCCGTGAGGAACGCGAGGATGACCCCGAGGGTCAGCAGGAACGTCTCGACGAGCGTGCGCAGCAGCGCGGACTGCACCACCTCGTCGACGACGGGCGGCCCCGTGGCGGTGACCGTGAGCGCGGAGCCGTCACGGACGGTCGCGGCGACGCCCCGCATCTCGCTGGTGATAGTCGCCGTGTCGGCGCTCGCGGACACCGTGATGCGGGCGTCGACGGCCTCGTACTCGCCGTCCTCGCGGTGGACGACGTCGTCGGCGCGGTCGGGGGCGGCCCGGTAGAGCGCGTCGTAGACCGCCGCGAGGTCGCGGTCGGGGACGCCGTCGCCGTCCGCGTCGCGCTCGGCGACGAGCGCGGCGAACGTCTCGTTCTCGGCGGCCGTCGCGCGGATGGCCGTCACCGGGCTGTCGACGTCCGCGCGGCCGTTCGCGAGGGTGACGACCGAGGACGCGTTCGCGGCCTCGGCGGTGCCAGCGTCGACCCGCTCCAGGGTGTCCGGGTCGGTCACGGGCCCCTCGACGAGGACGTGGACGGTCGTCCGGTCCCTGGACTGCGCGAAGTTGTCGTTGAGGAAGACGGCGTCCTCGCGGATTGTGTACTCGCCGGGCGCGAGCGGTTCCGGCAGCGAGTCCATCCACCCGGGTGAGTCTCTGGGGAGGAAGTCGACCTGGTCGATCGACGTGTCGACGTCCGTCGCTGCGTACCCGCCGCCGGCGCTCGCGACGAGCGCGACGACGAGCACGGCGACGGGCGCGCGGCGTGCGACCGTCGTGCCGACGCCGACGACGCGCGAGGCGGCGCCGCTCGTGCCGAACGCGCGCTGCCGGCGGTCCCGGCCGAACCGCTCGAGGAGGGCGTCGACCTCGAGTTTCGCCGCGGGGAGCATGACGGCGAACACGACGAACGCCGAGAGGATGCCGGCGGCGCTGACGAGGCCGAAGTCGCTGATGGCCTGGATGGGGCTGACGGTGTTCGAGAGGAACCCGACGGCGGTCGTGAACGTCGTCGCGGCGAGCGCCACGGTGACGCCCGCGAGGCCGACGCGCATCCCCTCGCGGGGCGGCCGGTCGCCGTCGGCCTGCCGCGCCTCGCGGTACCGCATCACGACGTGGAGCGCGTAGTCGATGGACAGCCCCACGAGCAGGAACGGCACCGCGATGAGGATCTGGGTGATTCCGACGCCCGCCCACCCCATGAAGCCGGCCATCCAGACGAGGGTGACGAGGGTCCCGAGCAGCGCCAGGGCGACGTCGACGGGGTCGCGGTACGCGACGCCCAGCACGACCAGGATCAACAGCAACGCGACCGGGGAGATGACGGCGAAGCTCTCGCCGGTCGCCTGGCCGGCCTCCTCGTCGACGACCCCCTGCCCGAAGACGAACGCGTCGCCCGCGATGCGGGACTCGGCGAGCGTCCGCGTCTCCAGCTGGGCGTCCACCACCGCGTCCGAGAGCGCGTCGCCGCCGTCGGTCTGCTGGAAGACGAACACGACGCGCGCGTCGGCCGACGTGCTGCCGGGCTCGTAGTCCGTGGACAGGAGCGTGTAGGGGTCGACGCCCGGCGTCTCGCGGTCGGGATCGAGGACGTCGGCGACGACGGCCTCGACCTCGCCGGCGGACAGCGACTCCAGTTCCGCGATCTGTTCGTCGAGCGTCGGCTGCGGCGGCGGTCCCTGGCCGTCGTGGTCGGCGTGGACGGCGGCCGTGGCGACGAGGTTGCCGACGCCGACGGCCGGCTGGCGGTCGCGGAGCGTCGGCCCGACCGTGCCGTCGTCGCGGAGCGCGCGCTGGAAGCGCAGCGTCTCGAGGAGCGACTGCTTCGAGAGGACGTCGTCGCCGCGGACGACGACCTGCATCGACGTGACGTTCCGGTCGCCGGTGTCGAAGTGCTCGCGGACGTAGTCGAGCTTCTGGGCCTCCTCGGAGTCGCTGCCGAACGAGGAGATGGTCAGCCCGCCGTCGACGCCGCCCGCGCTCGCGCCCATCAGGGCGGTCGCGACCACGAGGACGGCGAGGACGACGCGACTGTACCGCGCGAGGGCCGAGGCGTACCGGTCGGCGAGTCCGTCGGACATCTACGACGACCGAACGGTGCGAACGACATAAGCGTTTGTAGAATAGTACAATATCTATGAACGGCGCGGCGGCAGCGGACAGCGACCCGGGTCGCACCCTTCTGGTACCGTCCACGACGCGAACCGTCTTGAGGGTGGACCGTCCAGGGTGAGCCGACGAGCATGAGCGCACACGAGGCCGTCGAGGCGCTGCGGGAACTCGGGCTGTCGAACTACGAGGCGCGCGTGTTCGTCGCGCTCCAGCGCCTCGGCAGCGGCACCGCCCAGGACGTCGCGCGGACCTCGGAAGTGCCGCGCTCGCAGGTGTACGGCGCCGCAGACGACCTCGCGACACGGGGCCTGGTGGAGGTCGTGGAGTCCTCGCCGAAGGAGTACCGGCCGGTGAGCCTCGACCGGGCGCGCGAGCAGCTCCGCGAGCGCGTCGAGCGCCAGCACGAGCGCGCGTTCGAGAACCTCGAGGCGGTCCACGAGGACCGCGCCGGCCACAGCGACGAGAGCGACGTGGCGACGCTGCGCGGCCGCGACCCCATCCGGGACCGCGCCGCGGACCTCGTCGCGGCGGCCGACAGCGAGGTCCTGCTGGTCGGGCCGCGGGCCGACGACCTGCGGGAGGACGTCGCCGACGCGCTCGCGGACCGCGCCGCGGCGGGCGTCGACGCCACCGTCGTGACGGACGACCCCGACCTCGAGGACGCCTTCGACGAGGTAGCGGTCGTGTACTCGCCGGCGAGCGGCGACGGCGGCTACGCGGGCCAGACCCTGCTCGTCGACGAGGCCACGGTCCTGCTGTCCGTGCCGACCCACGACGACCACGCCGAACCGTTCGACGAGGTCGCGATGTGGACCGCGAACACCGCCATCGGGCGCATCCTCGCGCGGTTCGTGCACGCCGGCATGCAGGCCGGGACGGAGGAGACCTGAGAGGCCGCGGAAACCCGAGTGACGAACGAGACCCGGGGAGTCGACGGAGCTGGACGGGGGGACGAAAACGGACCTGGCGAGTCCAGAGACTGGCGTCTCGGTGCTGGCTGGCAGTCGGCGGAGGACGAGCGCGCTGCGGGTCAGCGACCGTACGTGAACCGCTGGACGGCGTCGTTCAGGCGGGCGGTGACGCTGCGCGTCCACGCCACCGGCGAGACGCGGCGGACCGACGACTCCTCGACCTCGATGCGTTCGTTCGCGAACGGGTCGCGGGCGCCGTCGCCGTCGGCGTTCACGGCGTCGACGACGGTGGACATCGAACACCGGCCGCAGGCCTCCACTGGTCGGTCGTCGCTCATACCTGCTACCAGTGGCCACAGCGCGATAATTCTGCCGCCGGACGGCGACGGCGTCCCGGTGGAAGCGGCGACGAACTTTTACCGCCAATCGCGTATCACTACCCATGGACCGCCGTGCCGCCGACCCGGACACGTGCAGGGACCGCCGTGCCGCCGCCCCGACCGCGTGCAGGGACCGCCGTGCCGCCGCCCCGACCGCGTGCAGGGACCGCCGGAGGGGACCGCCGCTGGGCGCCGCCAGTGAGGACCGCCGCTGTGACCACCGCCTGGAGCGCGCCGGCCGACGATGAGTGACGGCGACGTGCGCGAACCGGAGGAGCTCCCCCCGGAGATCCGCGACCGCGTCCCCGTCTGGGACGACGAGTACTTCGACCGCGTCAGCGACCGGTTGATGTACAGCTACGACCTCGAGCGCGACTACCGGGTGCGCGGCGAGCGCTTCGACCTCTACGGGGAGTTCCGGATGCGCAACCAGAAGCAGTTCCTCCACCCCGCGCTGAGCTACGCCGACCACGACACCGAGGAGCACGTGTTCGCGCGCCGCAGCGACGGCGTCGACGTGGCGGACCTGGAGGCGCTCGCGGACCTCGGCAACGACCTCGCCGACGACTGGGTGGACGCCGACGAACAGCACTACGAGACGAACTTCACGTTCGTCGTCGTCGCGCCCGACCTCCCGGAGGACGTCGCCGCGTTCGTCGAGGGGTTCCGCGACCGCACGCTGCTGAAGTTCGGCTATTACGGCCACTACGAGGTGAACCTCGTCGTCGTCGCGCCGCGCGAGGAGGCGGCCGTGGAGAGCGAGGCGGCCGACCTCGCGCAGGCGTTCGCGCTCTGGGGGGACGTCGAGACGGAGTCGGAGGGGTTCCTCTCGCGGTTCGCGAAGCGCTTCTGGACCTGAGCGGCGGTCCCAGGGGCGTCAATTGAACGGCGGTCGCAGGGGTGTCACGTGACCGGCGGCCAGAGGGCTGTCACGTGACCGGCGGCCGCGGGGCTGTCGGTCGGCGGCGGTGGAAGGGCGAGAACACAGGGGACCGCGGACGGTCAGTCGGTGGTCAGTCGTCGCCGGGTTCGGCGGCGGCGCCGCCGCGCTGGCGGACGCGGGAGATGTTCCCGTAGCCGATGCGCACCAGCGAGAGGCCCAGGTAGATGAGCACCACCGCGAGTGCGAACTGGACGACGGCGGACACCTGCGAGCCGAGGCCGGCAGCGCCGCCCATGATGAGGCTGCTGTAGAGGTTCTCGTAGAACCCGACCCAGGCGAGCCCGAGCACGGTGATGGTGACCATGATGGCCATCGGCACGCCCGTGCTGACGAGCTGCTTGGACTCCTCCCAGTTGGCGAGCCAGACCGTGCCGGTCAGCAGCGCGAGCGCGGCGAGCAGCTGGTTGGCGCCGCCGAACAGCGCCCACAGCGTCGCCCACTCGCCGGAGATGACCAGCGCGTACGCGATGACGACCTGGACGAGCGGGTTCGTGTACCGGCCGCGGGCGAACGACCCGACGCCGCCCTCGAAGCCGCTGTCGGTGCCGCTGCCCTGCATGCCCACGATCTCCTCCATCATGTACCGGCCGAGGCGCGCGGCCGTGTCAGTGGACGTCAGCAGGAAGCTCACGAGCACGAGCGCCATGAACGGCGCGCCGAACTCCGGCGAGATGCCGAAGCTCGTCAGGATCACGCCGCCGCCGCTCGCGAAGTTCGGGAGCGCGCCGCCGATGCCGCCGGCGGCGGCGTCGGACGCGAAGCCGGCGACCGCGAGCGTCGAGAGCGCCGTCGCGGCGAGCAGGCCCTCGCCGAGCATGCCGCCGTAGCCGATGAGGCGCGCGTCGCTCTCCTTGTTCAGCTGCTTGGCCGTCGTCCCCGAGGACACCAGCGAGTGGAAGCCGCTGATGGTGCCGCAGGCGATGGTGACGAACAGCAGCGGGAACAGCGGGTACGGCGACACCGCCTCGACGCCGAGGAAGCCGGTGAACGGCTGGATGCTGTCGGAGACGACCAGCGGCTCGCTGGCCGTGCCGAAGAGGGTGCCGACGATGATGGCGAGCAGCGCGCCGCCGACGCCCGCGTACAGCAGGAACGACGACAGGTAGTCCCGGGGCTGGAGCAGCACCCAGACCGGGAGCGCGCTCGCGGCCGCCGCGTAGATGAGGATGACGGGCACCCACCCGGCGACGTTCGGCGTGAGGATGGCGTCCGCGGACATCACTGCGCCGGGGAGCCACGCGCCGTCGCCGAGGAACTCCAGCAGGACGATGGTGCCGTCGGGGTACGCGCCGGCCTCGACGGCGGGGAACAGCGCGATGGGGTACTGGATGCCGACCCAGACGCCGGCGAACACCGCGGCGACGAACGCGACGGTGCCGGGGATGAACGGCGCGTCGAGCTGGTAGAGGTAGACGCCGAACCCGATGGCGAGCAGGATGTACACCAGGCTCGCGGTCGCCGCCTGCGGGAACGCGTTCAGGACGATGCCGACGACGAGCGCGAACACCGCCACCACGAGGATGATGGTGAGGAACGCGAACCACAGCAGCATGTCCTTGCCGCGTTCGCCGACGTACTCGCCGATGATGTAGCCGATGGACTTGCCCTCGTGTCGCATCGACCCGGACAGCGAGATGAAGTCGTGGACGGCCCCCATGAGGGGGTTGCCGACGGCCACCCAGACGAGTGCGGGCACCCACCCCCAGATCGCGCCGGCCGTGATGGGGCCGACGATGGGGGCGCCGCCGGCGATGCTCGAGAAGTGGTGCCCGAGCAGCACTGGTTTCTTCGCCGGTACGTACTCCTGACCGTCTTCGTACTTGTGGGCCGGGGTCTCACGCGAGTCGTCGAGGTCGACGAACTGCGAGAGGTATCTCGAATACCCGACGTATCCGAGCGTGAACGTCACCAGGACCGCGGCCACGATCCATATTACCTGTGTCATCGGTCTGCACGCTCGTGGTAAGCCATTGCATTCTGCGAGTTAAGCTTTTGCATGGTAGCGGTTTTATACTACTTGAACGACGGTGGGGGAGACTGGCCGGAACGCGGTCGCGGGCCCGCCGACGGGAGGGGGAAACGGGCCGGCCGGCAGTCAGACGAACGCGGGTTCCTCAACTGATACGTCGACGTCGAGCTCGGCCGCCACGTCCCCGATGAGGTCGCCGCGCACCTCCCGCGTCCGGGACTCGATCTCCGCGACCAGCGGCGGGTCGAAGCGCTCCCGGACCGACGCGAGGCGCTCCCGCTCGGTCTCGACGCGCTCGCGCAGGTAGCGGGCGCCGCGGCCGTCCTCCTCCGGGTCGGGCTCCGGCGTGAGCTTGTTCGCGACGAGGCCGCGCACGCCCAGCTCCTCGGCGTCCATGTCCTCGATGGCGCGACCGGTCTCGTTCACGGACAGCTGGTCCGGGTTCAACACCAGGAAGAACGCCGCGTCGTTGCGCAGCGCGCCGCCAGCGAACTCGAAGAACTCCTTGCGCTCCTGGAGGTGGGCCAGCACGGGGTCGCCGTCCATCACGCGCCGCGGCTCGCGGTTGCCGATGGCGGCCTTCTCGAAGAGGTCGATGCTCTCGCGGCGCTTGTGCATCAGGCGCTCCACCCACGACTCGAGGAACTCCGGCAGCGCGAGCAGCCGAAGCGTCGACCCCGTCGGCGCGGTGTCGAAGACCACGCGGTCGTAGTCGTCGGCGTCCCGCATCACGTCCACGAACCGGTCGAACAGCGCGGACTCGTACGCGCCGGGCGTCTGGTGGGCCATCTCGAGTTGCTTGTTGATCTCGTTGACCATCGTGGCCGACACCTGGTCGGAGAGCCGGTTCCGGATCTCGCCGAGGTGGCGGGTGACCTCCCGCTCCGGGTCAATCTCGAGGGCGTGGAGGCCGTCGACGCCGGCCACCGGCTCGGGCTCGTCGCCGAACTCCTGGTCGAAGACGTCCGAGACCGAGTGGGCTGGGTCGGTCGAGACGACGAGCGTCTCCACGCCGGCCGACGCACACTTCTGGGCGTACGCGCACGAGACGGTGGTCTTGCCGACGCCGCCCTTCCCGCCGAAGAAGACGAACGGCTCCATCTACCGGCCACCTCCCGGCGCGGCCGGCCGTCCCGTCCGGCGGCGGCCAGCGAGGGTGCTCGCGGGCATCAGAAGTGCTGGCCCTCCACCTTCCCGGACAGCGGCGTCTCGCGGTCCCAGAGGCGGCGCTCCCAGGACTCGAACTCGTCCTCGAGGAACGGCAGCAGCTCGGCCGTGTAGTACGACACCGGCGACGGGATGCCGAACGCGTCCGGGAAGCACGCCAGCATGAACGCGTCCTCGATGTCCTCGGCCTCGTCTTCGATCTTCTCGTAGGCGGGGTGGCTGATCATGCCGTGGTAGAGCCCCCGCAGCCACTCCTCGAGGACCTCGCGGTACGTACTGATTCGCGCGGCGAGCGTCATCGTCCCGCACGAACGGGCTCTGCACGTAAAAGCTGTCGCCGCCTGCGGCGCCGTCGGCCGCCGCGAACCGGACGTTGAAGTCCGTCGGCGCCGACGCGGACACATGGGCGAACGGATTCCGGTCACGGTCCTCTCGGGGAGCCTCGGCGCGGGGAAGACGACCCTGCTGAACCACCTCCTCGCGAGCGCCGGGGACCGCGACCTCGCCGTCCTCGTCAACGACATGGGGGACGTGAACGTCGACGCCGAGCTCGTCGCGGCGGGCTCGGACCTCGACGTCGACGGCGGCGTCGCCGAGCTGTCCAACGGCTGCATCTGCTGTGAGCTCCAGGACGACCTCGAGACGGCCGTGGTGGGGCTCGCGTCGGACCGCGAGTTCGACCACCTGATCGTGGAGTCGTCCGGCATCTCGGAGCCGGCGCCGGTCGCGCGCCTGTTCACGACGGACTCGCGGGCGGCCGCCCGCTACCGCGTCAACGGCCTCGTGACGGTCGTGGACGCGCGCCTGTTCGTGGACACGTTCGGCGGCGGTGGGACGCCGGAGCGCCGCGCCGCCGGGGAGGACGAGCGACCGCTGTCGGACCTGCTCGTCGAGCAGGTGGAGGTGTCGAACGTCGTCCTCCTGAACAAGGCGGACCTCTGCACGGACGAGGAGCTGGCGACCGCCGAGGACCTCGTGGGCGCGCTCCAGCCGGACGCCGAGACCGCGCGCACGGAGTTCTCCCGGGTCGACCCGGAGTGGCTGCTCGACGTCGAGCGCTTCGACCCGGGCGCGGTCGCCGACCTCCCCGGCTGGAAGCGCGCGCTCGCCGACGTACGTGGGGACGACGACCACCACGGAGCCGAAGCGGATGGCGACCACGAACACGACGGAGACGGTCACCACGAACACGACGGAGACGATCACCACGAACACGACGGAGACGATCACCACGAACACGACGGAGACGACCAACACGGCCACCGTCACCCCGACGAGGTGTACGGCGTCACGTCGTTCACGTACCGCCGCCGACGGCCGTTCCATCCCGGACGACTCGCCGCGGTCCTCCGCGACCTGCCGGCGTCGGTCGTGCGGTCGAAGGGGACGCTCTGGGTGGCCGGCACCGACCTGAAGCAGACGGTCGGGCAGGCCGGAGAGTCGGTGCGGGCCACCGCGCAGGGGCCGTGGATCGCGTCGCTGCCGTCCGTCGAGCGGGACCTCTACCGCTCGAACCGCCCGGACCTCGACTGGGACGACGAGCACGGCGACCGGCGCACGGAACTGGTCGTCATCGGCACGGGCGTCGACGAGACCGCGCTCCGGGGTCGGCTCGACGACGCACTCGTCACGGACGACGAGTGGGGAGACGACTCGCTGACCGCCGCTCCGTTCCCGGCGGACGTGGGCGAGGTCGTCGTCCTCCGCGAGCCGTAGCCGGCAGCGCGACCGCACCCCTCCCCATCCCCGTCCCCGTCTCCGTCTCCGTCCCCGTCTCCGTCCCGGTCAGCACGCGCAGCCGTCGGCGTGGTTCCGCTCGAACCGCATGGCGTCGCCGCAGTCCGGGCACAGCGGCGTCCCGTCGCCGCCGCGGTCCAGTCCCTCGTCGTCGACGGCGACGTCCCTGACGCGGACGCCGCAGTCGTCACACCAGTACGCGCCCTTCGAGTCCGAGCCCGCCGCGTCGGCCGTGCTGTCGGCGCTGGCCGAGAGCGCGGACGACACCGTGCCGAGGATGCCCATGTTAGAGTGTCGCACGCCACGCCCCTTAAAGTTCGCGTCGCACTCGGGCCACGTCCCGTCTCGTGGCGGCGGACGCGACCGTCCCGGCAAGAGATAAGTCGCGGTCCGCCAGTGTGTAGGACATGACCGACGACGACGGCGGCGGCTTCGACGCGGGCGCCAGCGGGACGCACGGCGACCCGAAGTTCCTGTTCGCGCTCAACGCCGTGCTGTCCACCCTGTTCGCGGTGGTCGTCACGTGGGGGCTGTCGTTCCTCGAGCTGGTCGAGTTCACGCTCGTGAACGTCGCGACCCTCGCCATCCTGCTGTTCGCGGCGACGTACCTCGTGACGTCCTGACGCGGTTCGAGCGACACACTGTAGACCCCTCGCTGCGAACGCCCGACCAGTATGGTCTCGCGCATCGGGATCCACGACTCCGTCGACGCGGTGTTCCCGCCGACGGCACTGCAGTCCGAACTCGCCGGCGTCGACGCCGATGTCTGCGTCGTCGACACGGACGGCGTCGGAACGGTCGACGCGCTCGTGACGTTCGCGTAAGACGAGGCGTTCCGGTCGGCCGGCCTCGAGTGGATCCACTCCGTCCAGGCTGGCGTCGACCGGTTCCCGCTGGACGCCCTCGAGGCGGAGGGCGTCGCGCTCACGAACTCGACGGGCACGCACGGGGACAGCGTCGGCGAGACGGTCGCCGGCTACATGCTGTCGTTCGCGCGCCGCCTCCACCGGTACCGCGACCAGCAGGGCGACCGCGAGTGGGCGTGGCCCGACCACGACGACCCGTTCACGCTCGACGGGGCGTCGCTGTGCGTCGTCGGCCTGGGGACGCTCGGCCGCGGCATCGCCGCGCGAGCGGACGCCCTCGGGATGGACGTCACGGGCGTCAAGCGCACGCCGACGCCGGTCGACCACGTCGACGAGGTGCACCCGGCCCGCGACCTCCGCGAGGCCGTCGCGGACGCGAAGTTCGTCGCGCTCGCCGTCCCGCTCACCGCGGAGACCGAGGGGCTCGTCGGCGAACGCGAGCTGGCGGCGATGCGCGACGACGCCTACCTCGTGAACGTCGCGCGCGGCGGCGTCGTCGACCAGGACGCGCTCGTCGACGCGCTCGAGTCCGGTGGCCTCGCTGGCGCCGCACTCGACGTCTTCGAGGCGGAGCCGCTGCCCGAGGACTCGGTGCTGTGGGGCATGGACGAAGTGATCGTGACGCCGCACGCCGCCGCGGCGAACCGCGACTACCCCCGACGGATGGCGGCGCTCGTCCGCGAGAACGCCCAGCGCCTCGACGCCGGCGACGACCTCGTGAACCGCGTCGTCTGACGCCCTGCCGCGCTCCAGCGACGTGGTCTGCGTACGAGTGTGCGCCTGCCACGGGCGGGCTACGTGCGAGCCTGCGCCTGACCGCGGGCGGTTTCTGGCCAGCCCGGCGTCCGCTGGCGGTCCGCGGCCAGTTTTAAGTTCACGCGGGAGAAGGTGGAGGTAGCATCGATGGGGAACGACTTCCTCGCGGACCTCGACCGGCGCCTCGACGACGTCCGCGAGCGGGCGCGCCGCGTCGCGGAGGTCCTCCGCGGGTCGGACGTCGACGTCCCGGAGTACCGGCCCGACGAGCACGGGCCGCTGGTCTCCTTCGACGGCCTGGACGGCTACGAGGAGGTCGACCGGTACTGGGTGAACGCGCCGTACGCGTTCGTCTACGTCGGGTTCGACGCCGAGAACGACGAACACCGCTACCACGTCGTCGAACCCGCCCTCGACGAGTTCGAACGGGAGCTGCTGGAGACGCTGTACGACGACATCCGGGACGCGCTCATCTACGACGCGGAGTACGACCCCGAGGACCCCGAACGCGTGCTCAAAGACCAGATGCGCGCGCTCCTCGAGGAGTACGGCCTCGAGGTCGACGCCAACGCGTTCTACCGGCTGTTCTACTACCTCCACCGCGCCTTCGAGGGGTTCGAGAAGCTCGACCCCCTGATGTCCGACCCCCACATCGAGGACATCTCCTGTGACGGCTACGGCGTGCCGCTGTTCGTCTACCACGACCAGTACACGGACGTCGAGACCAACCTCAGCTTCGAGCAGGAGGAACTCGACGGCTTCGTCGTGCGGCTCGCCCAGCAGTCCGGCCGCCACATCTCCATCGGGAACCCCGTCGCGGAGACGACGCTGCCGGACGGCTCCCGCGCGGAGCTCGCGCTCGGCGAGGAGGTGACGCCGAGGGGGTCGGCGTTCACCATCCGGAAGTACAGCGAGGACCCGTTCACGCCCGCGACCCTCGTGGAGTACAACACGTTCGACCTCGACCAGATGGCGTACCTCTGGCTCGCCATCGAGTCCAACAAGAGCCTGCTGTTCGCGGGCGGCACCGCCTCCGGGAAGACCACGTCGATGAACGCCATCTCCATGTTCATCCCGCCGCGGTCGAAGGTGCTGACCATCGAGGACACCCGGGAGCTCACGCTGTTCCACGACAACTGGCTGTCCTCGGTCACCAGGGAGGCCATCGGCGACGGCGAGGGCATCACGATGTACGACCTGCTGCGCTCGGCGCTCCGGCACCGCCCCGAGTACATCGTCGTCGGCGAGGTGCGCGGCGAGGAGGCGATGACCCTGTTCCAGGCGATGAACACCGGCCACACGACGTACTCGACGATGCACGCCGACAGCGTGCAGACGGTCATCAACCGCCTGGAGAACGACCCCATCAACGTGCCGCGGGCGATGATCCAGAGCCTCGACGTCCTCTGCGTGCAGACGCTCACGCACGTCGGCGACCAGCGCGTCCGCCGGAACCGCGTCATCGCCGAGATCGAGGGCGTCGACCAGCGCACCGGCGACCTCGACTACTCCACGGCGTTCGAGTGGGAGCCCGGCGACGACAGCTTCGCCCAGCGTGACTCCCTCGTGCTCGAGGAGATCCGCGAGGAGCGCGGCTGGTCGCGCAGCGAGCTCCTCCGCGAGCTCAGGAACCGCAAGCGCGTGCTCCGCTACCTCGCGGAACGGGACGTGAGCGACTACCGGCGGTTCACGGCGGTCGTCAACGAGTACTACGCGGACCCGGAGCGCGTCGTCGACCGCGTCACGGCGGCCCTCGACGAGGACGTGGTGGTGGACGCCCCGGGCGTCGGCGAGTAGGATGGCGGCCGCGCTCCTCTTGCTGCCGCTGGTCGCCGTGTTCGCGGGGCTCGTCGCGCTCGCGGCGGCGCCGCTCGTCCCGGGCCTCGACCGCGTGCTGACGCGCGCGTCGGTCGCCGCGTTCGGCGAGTTCGCACGGCGGCGCCGCGACGTCAACCCCGAGCAGGTGGCGTCGCTGCGCGGCGCGCACGTCGCACAGACCTACCGCGTGTACGCCGCCCGGACGTACCTGTTCGCGTCCGTCGCGGCGCTCGCGGGGAGCGTCCTCGGCGTCTACCTCGTCGCCGGCGTGCTCGTGTTCCTCGGGAACGCGCCGGCGGACCTCCAGTCGCAGTTCCCGGCGTTCGTCCGCGGCGCGTTCGCGAGCGGGCCGGCGGACTTCGCCGTCCTCGAGCTGTTCGCGCTGTTCCTGGCGTCCGGCGCGACCCTCGGCGTGCTCGCGTCGTTCGGCACCCACCGGCTCCGGTGGTCGCTGCCGGAGTACGCGGCGGGCGAGCGGTCCCGCCGCATCGACGCGTCGATGGAGCGGACGGTCGCGTTCCTGTACGCGCTCTCCCGGAGCGGCATGGCGCTCCCCGAGGTGCTGCGGATCCTCGCGCGAAACCGGGCGGTCTACGGGGAGAGCGCGCGCGAGATGGCCGTCGCGGTGAAGGACGTCGACCTCTACGGCGCCGACGTCCTGCGAGCGCTCCAGCGGCTCGGCCAGCGCACGCCGAGCGAGGACCTCTCGGAGTTCGCGGAGAACCTCGCGAGCGTCATGCGGAGCGGCCGCGACCTCCCGGGGTTCCTGCGGCGCGAGTACGACTACTACGCCGAGGAGGCGGAGGCGAAACAGGAGCAGTTCCTCGAGCTGCTGGCGACGCTGGCGGAGGCGTACGTGACGCTGCTGGTCGCCGGGCCGCTGTTCCTCATCACCATCCTCGTGGTCGTCGGCCTGACGCTGTCGGACACCCGGAGGTTCCTGCGGGTCACCGCGTACCTCCTGGTCCCGCTGGCGACCGCCGGGTTCGTCGTCTACCTCGACTCCATCTCGGAGTCCGCGACCGGCGGGACGGCGGTCGACGAGGGGCAGGCGGCGGCGTCGCGGACGCGGTTCCAGTCGATTCCGCGCCCCGACGGCGCGGCGCGCGCGGACGGCGGCGGGGTCGCGGGGACCGCAGCCACGCAACTGAACCGGGAGCGGTTCGCGACCTACCGGCGCCTCCGGCCGGTGCTGTACCGCCTCCGGAACCCACTGGAGGCGGTGTTGCAGACGCCGACCGTCGTCGTCTACGCGACAGGGCCGCTGGCCGCGCTCTACCTGGTGGCGCAGTGCTGGCCGCTCGCCGCGGCGGGCGTCACCGACCTCGCGGCGTACGACGGGCCGCTGGTGCACGCGGCGCTGTTCGTGCTCGGGACGTTCGCCGTCGCGTACGAGGCCCACCGCCGCCGCGTGAAGGCCGTGGAGGCGAACGTCCCGGACTTCCTCGACCGGTTCGCGTCCACGAACGAGGCGGGGATGTCGGTCGTGGAGAGCTTCGGGCGCGTCGTCGGCGGCGACCTCGGCGCGCTCGGCACGGAACTGGACCGCACGTGGACGGACGTCCGGTGGGGCGCCCGCGTCGAGCACGCGCTCGGGCGGTTCCGGGAGCGCGCCCGGACGCCCGCCATCTCCCGGGTGGTGACGCTGACGACGAACGCGATGCGGGCCAGCGGGGACCTCGGGCCCGTACTGCGGATCGCGGCGAACGAGGCGAAGGCGACGCGGCGCCTGGAGCGGGACCGCCGCAGCGAGCTCCTGACGTACCTCGTGGTCATCTACATCGCGTTCTTCGTGTTCCTCGCCATCGTCGTCGCGCTGGACGTCATCTTCGTCCCGAACATCCCGACGGTCGACGCCGGCGCCGTCGCCTCGGGGCCCGGCGCGGACCCCGTCTCGACGGGGCCGTTCGAGCGGGCGTCCCAGCTCACGCAGGCCCAGAAGGACTCGTACAGCCTCCTGTTCTTCCACACGAGCCTCGTGCAGGCGGTCTGCTCGGGGCTCGTCGCCGGCCAGATGGGCGAGGGCACGGTGAAGGCCGGCGCGAAGCACGCGACCGTGATGCTCGCGGTCGCGTACGCCACGTTCCTCCTCATCGGCTGACCATGCCGGGCGACCACCGCGACGGCGACGGCGTCCACCGCACGTACGACTACATCGCCGCGCACTTCGCCAAGACTCGCGAGTACGCGTGGCCGGAGGTCGAGGCGTTCCTCGAGGGGCGTACCGCCTCGCTCGCGGTGGACGTCGGCTGCGGGAACGGCCGCCACACGGAGCTGCTCGCGGCGCGCGCCGACCGCGCGCTCGGCGTCGACGCCAGCACGGGACTGCTCGGGGAGGCGGGCGACCGCGCCGCCGAGCGCGGGTTCGACGCCGACCTCGTCGCCGGCGACGCCGCCCGCCTGCCGCTGCGCGACGGCGTCGCCGACCTCGCGGTGTACGTCGCGACCGTCCACCACCTCGGCTCGCGCGCC
Source organism: Halobacterium yunchengense (assembly GCF_037031165.1). Classification (NCBI taxonomy): domain Archaea; kingdom Methanobacteriati; phylum Methanobacteriota; class Halobacteria; order Halobacteriales; family Halobacteriaceae; genus Halobacterium; species Halobacterium yunchengense. The sequence continues at coordinate 101,710 of NZ_JAYEZL010000003.1, forward strand.
GACAGGGTCGCGAGCTTCGACGAGCTCGCGAGAGTGCTCGCGCCCGGTGGCGCCGCGCTCGTGAGCGCGTGGAGCACCGAGCACGACCGGTTCGAGGACGAGGCGTCACGCGCTCCGGACGGGCGAGCGGCCGCCGACAGCGAGCCCGAACGCGAGGGCTTCGACACGGCCGTCGACTGGACGCTCCCCGGCGGGGAGACGGTGCCGCGGTTCTACCACATCTACCACCCCCCGGAGTTCCGCGCGGACCTCGAGGCGAGCGCGCTCGCCGTCGAGGACGCGTTCGTCTCGAGCGGGAACTGCTACGCAGTCGTCCGCCCGGCGTCCGGGGCGTAACCCGCAGACGAGTCCGGCGCCGGCGAGCCGCGTCAGGTGACGAGGAAGTAGGGGTCGTCGCGGAGTCGGTCGTCGAGGAGTTCGTCGACGGCGCTCGCGCGACACCCCTGGACCCGGAGGCCGCCGAGGGACCGGTCGACGAACGCGTCGCCGAGCGCCGCACAGACCTTCCGGCGGGCGAACCGGCGGTAGTGGTCGTCGGCGGGCGCACGGTGGACGACCGGCCGTTCGACGCCGTCGCGTCTGACGACGCCGACGTGCTCGGCGACGGAGACGTACGGGACGCCGTGGCGGAGTTCGGCGACGTGGAACGCCGAGCAGCGGAACCGCCCGGTGCCGACGTTGAGGTAGAGGACGTCGCGGTCGTGGAGTTCCGCCCAGTAGCCGCCGGGCGCGTAACTGCAGTCGGTGCCCTCGGTGTCGAAGGTGAACGACCCGGCGCCGAGCAGCGAGAACACGGGGTCGTCGGTCCGGAAGTCGGCGTCCGCGAGGAACCGCCGGCCGAACGCGCCGACCTCGGGCGGGGCGCGGTCGAGGTCGACGTAACCGGTGTCGCGGAACGAGAACGTGAACCCGGGCGTGAGCACGGCGTCGAACGACTCGCGGAGGGCGTCGCGGAGGCGCCCGTAGGGGTCGCCGGCGAACGCGGCCGCGACGTCCGAGAGGCCGGCGTAGACGACGGCGACGTCGGCGTCGAACCCGTCCAGGGCGTCCCGGAGCGCGCCGGACGGCAGCGAGTCGACGGGAGCGTCGCCGCCCGTCGCGTCGGCCGCGAGCGACCGGGCGGCGTGAGCGTACGCGCGGAGCCTACGCATCGGCGACGACCTCCCGGTAGACGGCTTCCAGTCGGCGCGCGGTCCGGTCGCGGTCGAGGCGCGCGACGCGCTCGCGGCCGTTCGAGCGCTCGCGCTCGGCGAGCACGTCGGCGAGCGCGTCGGCGAGCGCGGCGTCCGTCGACGCGACGGCGGACGGCCGGACGCCGTCGAGACGGTCGGGGACGTCGCCGACCGGCGTCGCCACGACCGGCAGGTTGCACGCCAGCGCCTCCTTGACGGCGTTCGGCGACCCCTCGTGCTCGGACGTGAGCACGAGCGCGTCCGCCGCGTTCAGGTACGCCGGCATCGACTCGTGGGGGACGCCCGTGACCGCGTGGAGCACGACGTCGTCGCCGAGGCGGTCCGCGGCGGCCGCGGTGACGCGGCGGGCCCGCGGGAAGTTCTTGACGGTGCGCTGGGGGTCGTAGGGGTGGACGACGTGCAGGCGGTCGTCGCGCCAGCCGACGACGTCCCGGGCCGTCGGCCTGTCGGTCGGGCGGAACAGGTCGGTGTCGACGCCGTGCGGGACCACCTCGCAGTCGACCGCGAGGTCCTCGGCCATCGGCTCGGACATCACCACGACCGCCGAGGCGGCGCGCGCACACGCCCGGCTGACGGGGCCGAGCGGCCCGTAGAGGTCGGTCCCCCACAGGGAGACGACTGTCGGGAGACCGGGCGCCGCGAGCGCCGTCGGTGCGACGACGCCCTGGTTGGCGTGCACGACGTCGAAGTCGCGGCGGGCGGCGCGGAGCGCGCGCCCGAGGTGCAGGAGGTAGTGCCGCAGCGACCGCGAGCGCTCGCCGGGGACGTGACTCCCGGGGACGGCCAGCGTCGCGCAGTCGACGCCGCGGCGGCGGAGCGCGCGCACCTGGCCCCGGTACGCGGTCGAGGTCTCGCTGGGGACGAGGTCGAGGACGCGCACCGCCGCCGTCACCCCGTCGCGGAGTCCGCGAGCCGGTCGGTCGTCGCTCGCGCCTCCAGCGCGTCGACGACCGCCGCGGCGGCGCCGACCGGCGGGTCGGCCTGCCGCGTGGGTTCCTCGACGGCGGCGTCCACGGCGGCCGCGACGGCGTCGCGGGCCGTCCCCACGAGGACGTTGTGGCCGCGGCGGACCGTCCCGGTCCACTCGGTCGTCCCGCGCAGCGTCACGCACGGCGTGCCGAGGTAGGACGCCTCCCGCTGTACGCCCCCCGAGTCGGTCGCGACCGCCGACGCGTCCGCGAGCAGGGCGAGGAACGCCGCGTAGCCGGTCGGCGCGACGAGGTCGAGCCGGTCGGCCGCCCAGTCGTAGCGGCCGTGCGTCCGCAGCCTGTCCTCCGTCCGCGGGTGGAGCGGGAGGACGACCGGGCGGCGGGCGTCGGCGAGGCCGGCCAGCACGGCCCCGAGGGTCGCCGCGTCGTCGGTGGTCTCGGCGCGGTGGACGGTCGCGAGCACGTACTCGTCGGGCGTGTCGGGGAGAGACGGCGGGTCGACCGAGCGAGCCATCCGCACGGCGTCGGCGCGGACGTCCCCGGTCAGGTGGACGCCGTCGGTCACGCCCTCGGCGGCGAGCGCGTCCACCGCGTCCGTCGTCGGCGCCAGGCGGCGGTCGGCGAGGTGGTCGACGACGACGCGAGTGCGCTCCTCGGCCATCCGCCAGTCGCCGCTCCGGAGGCCCGCCTCGACGTGGACGAGCGGCGCGTCCGCGGCGACGGCGGCGACGGCGCCGGCAAGCGTCGACGTCGTGTCGCCGTACACGAGCACGGCGTCCGGGGCGGCGGCGTCGAGAACCGGGACGAGGCGGTCGACGGCGCGCGCGACCTGCTCGCCGCGCGGGCCCGGTCCGACGCCGAGGTGGTGGGTCGGCTCGGGCAGCGACAGCTCCTCGAAGAACACCGTCGAGAGCGCGTCGTCGTAGTGCTGGCCGGTGTGGACGAGCGTCGGCTCGTGGCCGCGCGCGTCGAGCGCCCGGCAGACCGGCGTCGCCATCACGAACTCGGGGCGGACGCCGACGACCGACCAGACGTTCACGCTGCCCCCTCCACGACGTCGACGACGAACGCGGCGACGTCGACCTTGTCCGCGAGCAGGCGCTCCCGGCGGCGCGCCATCGCCTCGTGCGGCGGCGACCGCGCGTACGCGACGGCGCGGTCGACGGCCGCGTCCTCGTCGGCGAACGACGCCAGCAGCCCGTACTCGTCCTCCAGTTCGCGGAAGTTGCTCATGTCGCCGTCGCCCGCGAACGCGCTCGCGCGGACCGCTGGCGTCCCGAGGACGGCGGCCTCGGTCGCCATCGTCTGGGAGTCGCCGGCGTAGCAGTCCGCGAACGCGAGCAGGTCGTGGACGGCGTCGACCGGCACCGGGAGCGGGTCGGCGGCCAGCCCCGCGAGCGCGCCGTCGGCGTCGCGCTCGCTCGTGACGTAGACGGTCGCGACCTCGGAGAGCGCCGCGAGCAGGCGTCGCTTGCCGGCCGGCGAGAAGCCCCGCCGACCGACGTCGTGGTGGGCGTCCCAGGCGGCGAACCGGACGACAGCGTACCGCTCGTCGGGGTCGACGCCGTGCTCGCGGAGGACGCCGGGGTCCGGCGTGAACCGCTCGGGGTGGAGGTACGCGAGCTCGTGGAAGCCGTCGTAGCGGCGCTGGTTCGGCACGGCCCGACGGAAGCTCGCGGGCGTGCAGACGACGTCCGCGAACCGGTGCGTGAGCGCGGCGGCGAGGCGTTCGTGCTCGCTGTCGTCGAAGACGACCGCGCTGGCGCCGGCCAGGTTCGCCGCGTGCACCGCAGCCGGGTCCACCTGGCTGACGACGACGTCGGGGCGGAGGCGGCGGGCGAGACGGACCAGTCCGAGCCCGCGAGCGGGGAGTTCGGCGACCCGCGACAGCGGTCCACTGCCGGCGCGCGACGCCACGACGTAGGGGAGGCCGGCGGCGTCGAGGAGCGTCGTCGTCACGTCCTTCTCGCGGGCGGCGATGGCGACGTCGTGTCCGCGGTCGGCGAGCGTCTCGGCCGGGCCGGCGAACAGGTGGACGAGCGCCGGGTGCGTGACGTCGAAGAGGACGCTCACTCGCGCCACCTCCGCACCAGCGTGGGCGCCGGGGTCGGCGGGGCCCACTCGGAGAGGTGTTCCCGGCGGAGCCGACGCAGGCACGTCGCGGCGAGCAGCCACGAGACGCGGACCGCGTACTCCCCGTAGTCGATGCCGCTGTCCTCGTCGCCGTACCTGCTCCGCCTGGGAACGTCGACCGCGCGGCGACCGGCGGCGTGCAGGCGCGCCAGCACCTGGACGCCGTAGCCGTACCCCTCGTACATCGAGCGCGGCCGGACCGCTTCGAGCGCCTCGCGCGTGACGGCCGTGTAGCCGTTCACTGGGTCGGTCAGCGACCAGTACCCGGACGCGACGCGACACAGCAGCGTCAGGGCCACGTTCCCGAACAGCCGGATCGCGGGCATCCCGGCGCGGTCCTCGCGGCGCCGCAGCCGCGTGCCCGTCGCGTAGTCCGCCTCCCCGTCGACCAGCGGGTCGAGGAAGCGGTCGAGGCGCGAGGGGTCCATCTGGCCGTCCCCGTCCACGGTGGCGACGAGGTCCACGCCGTCGGCGAGTGCCGCCAGGTAGCCGGTCGTGACCGCGCCGCCGGCACCCCGGTTCTCGTCGTGCCGGAGCACGACCACGCGTCCGCTGGGCGTCGACTCGGCGACGCGGACCGCGAGCGCGCGCTCGGCGTCCACGCTCCCGGCCTCCGTGTCCACGCTCCCGGCCTCCGTGTCCACGCTCCCGGCCTCCGTGTCCACGCTCCCGGCCTCCGTGTCCACGCTCCCGGCCTCCGTGTCCACGCTTCCGGTCTCAGAATCCACGCAGTCGACCTGGCGGGCGGACGGTGACTCGTCCGCTGCGGCGAGCGCGGCGGCCGCCGTGTCGTCGCCAGACGCGTCGTCGACGACGTAGACGCGGTCCACGAACCCGGGGACCGCCTCGACCACGTCCCCGACGAACGCGGCCTCGTCGTGGGCCGGCACCACGACCGCGACAGTTCGACCGCGGTACATCACGGACACCGGTACTGGACGTCGGCGCTCGCGGCGCGCTCGCGGTCGAACAGCCTGGGGACGTCGACCACGACCGGCCGCGACGGGCAGGCGGCGGCCACGTCGTCGAGGGTCAGGTCCGCGAACGCCGCGTGGGCGACGAGCACGACGACGCCGTCCACGCCCTCGAAGGGCCGGTCCGCGCGGACGTCGAACGGAAGCGCGCTGGCTGCCCGCTCGGCGTCGACGAGCGGGTCGTGTCCGACGACGTCGACGCCGAGCGTCCCGAGGTGCGCCGCGACGTCGTCGCTCCGCGTGCCTGCGAGGTCCGCGACGTCGGGCTTGTACGCGAGGCCGAGGAGCAGTACCGTCGGGTCCCCGGGGACAGCGTCACCCTCGGCGCTCTCGTTCCGGGACGCGTCCGCTGCGTCCGCGTCAGTGTCGTCGCCGGCGCCGTCGGCGCACACGCCGGCCGCGTCCGGCTCGCGTGCCGCGGCGAGGGCGTCGGCCGTCGCCGAAGCGACGACCGCCGGGACGGCGTCGTTGACGGCTCGCGCCGTCCGCACGAGCGGCGTCGAACCGCCGGCCGCTGCCACGCGGTCGGCGAACAGCAGCGGGTCCTCGGGGAGGCACGTCCCGCCGACGAGTCCGGGTTCGAGCCGGGGGACGTTCCACTTCGTCGCCGCGGCGTCAAGGACGGCGGCTGCGTCCAGGTCGAGCGCGTCGAGTGCGCTCGCGAGCTCGTTGACGAGCGCCACGTTCACGTCCCGGTGGACGTTCTCGACGCACTTCGCCGCCGCCGCCGTCGCCGGGTCGTCCACCACGCAGACGTCGTCGTAGACGTCCTCGTACAGCGTCGCCACGTCGCGAGCGACCGAGCGACGCGGCGCCCCCACGAGCTTCGTCCGGGTCCGCCACTCGCCGCGCGGACCACCGGGGGAGAGGCGGACGGGGGAGTGCGCGACGGCGAACGCGTCGCCGGCCGCCAGGTCGGCGGTCGCTTCCAGCGTCGGCGCGAGGACGTCCGTCGTGGCGCCGGGCGGGACGGTCGACTCGAGAACGACCGTCGTCTCCGGCGAGAGCCGCTCGCCGACCGTCTCCGCGGCCGCCCGGACGACCGGCACGTCCCCGGACGCGTGCTCGTCGTGGCGCGTCGGCACGGAGACGAAGACGACGTCCGCCGCCTCGATGCAGGCGGCGTCGGTCGTGAACGAGCAGTCGCTGTCCGCGACCGCGGCGTCACCGACGGTCCCGGTCGCGTCGACGCCCCGGCGGTACGCCGCCACGACCGACTCGTCGACGTCGAAGCCGACGACGTCGACGCCCGCGGCCGCGAACGCGAGCGCGTGGTGGAGGCCGACCGTGCCGACGCCGACGACGACCGCCCGCAACGCCTCCGCTCCCGGTCGCGTGGCCGTCGTCACGGGCGCCGTCGGGTCCCAGTCGCTGCCTGTCATCACCCCGACGGTCAGCGCACGACCAGTTTGGTAGTCGGCGCGTAACCCCGGCGAGGCCGGCCGGCGTGGCGGTCGCACCGCCCGGAAGGGAAACGTCCATAAAGGACCGGACGGAAGTGGGTGTGAGCACCGATGGCGAGCGGATCCGACGGATTCGCGCGCCCCGGTGCGAGCGAAACGAGCACCGATGGTCTAGTGGCTAGGACCTGAGCCTTCCAAGCTCATGGCCCGGGTTCAAATCCCGGTCGGTGCATTTTCTGTCGCGAACGAACGTGAGCGACGAAAATCACGGGGTTCTGAACCCTGTGAGTCCCAGCCCGCGCAGCGAAGCGAGCAGGAACGTCTCACATCGGTTCAAATCCCGGTCGGTGCACTCTGCGTCGCTCACGACCGTGAGCGACAGCATCGCGCAGCCGACCGACGTCTCGCTCGCTCCGCTCGCGAGACTCCCGGTCGGTGCACTCTCGGGCGGTGCGTTCCGGTCGGGCTCTCTCGGGCGGTGCGTTCCGGTCGGGCTCTCTCGGGCGGTGTCCGGCCGAGGAGTGTCGTCGTCGAGGTGTCGCTGTTCGGCCCACTGCGTGCAACGTCTACCGAGGTACGAACAGTGATATCGCCCCAGGGGAGAGGGGACGCATGGTGACGACCGGCGCGGACGAACTGGTGGCGTTCCTGCAGGGGGAGGCGGGGGAGTACCTGCGCGGCGCGGTCTACTACTCGCCGACGGACCACGAGGTGCTGTACCTCCGCGACGACCTCGAAGACCGCTACGGCGACGCGGAACTGGCGGAGCTGTTCGCGTACTACCGCGACCAGAACCGGAAGGCGGCAGCGGTCGAGCCCTTCGACCTGGGGACCGACCACTGCACCGTCCACTTCTACGACGAGGCAATCCTCTTCCACTTCGTGCAGCCGGGGCCGTCCGGGACCGTCATCACGCTGGAACCGGAGGCCGGACGGGACGTCGTGCAGTTCATCACGCGCTGCCTGAAACAGCTACACGAGAACTCGCCGCAGTCGATCGCGGCGCCCGAGTGGCTGCGGGACTGACCGCGAACCGGGCGTTTTCACGCGTGAATCTCGGGTGCGTAGTTTTATGTAGGTGGTCGTGGCTGACAAGAGCGAATGTCGATTCGTTCGAGGGTGGAGTGGGCGGCGCGGCGACTGACGCCCGGGGTGGTGCGGCGGAGCTACCTCGCGAAGTTCGGCGCCGCGCTGCTCGTCGTCGTGCTGTGCATCGGCGCGGTCGGCGCGGCGACCTACGCGCAGACATCCGACCAACTGGAGGCGCAGTCCCGCTCGGAGTTCACGACCGCGGCCGACCTGAGCGGGGCCTCCGTGGCGGAGTGGCGCGCCGAGCGGACGAACACCGTGCGGATGCTCGCGCAGTACGACGTGCTCGTCGGCGGGAACTACACGGAGATCGGCGGGTTCCTCGACGACGAAGTCGCGGCGATGCCGGCGGACGTGAACGACCTCCACTACGTGCAGTTCCAGCGTCAGGCGGTCATCGCGAGCACGGACGACGACATGGACCGCCAGCGGTTCAGCGACGACGCGACGCCGTGGGCGAGCCAGGACGTCTCCTACGGCGACGACGGCGTGTTCGTCTCCGAGCCGTACGTGAAAGACGGGGAGACGCGGGTGGCGTTCGTCGCGCGCATCGAGAGCGACTACGGCGCCCGGTCGGCGGTCGTGCTGACGACGAACACGGGCGCGCTCACCGACGGCTTCCGGCAGCCCACGGACGGCAGCTTCACGCAGCTGGTCGACAGCTCCGGTCGCGTCGTCGCCGACGGTGACGGCGCCGCGACGATGCAGTCGTACGCCGACGACGAGAACGCGACCGTCGTCGCGGCCGCCGCCGGCGACGCGAGCGGGTTCCTGTCGGCGGGCGAGTCCGCGAAGGACCTCTCGGCGGAGCACGTCGTCGCGTACGCGCCGGTCGAGGGGACCGACTGGGCGGTCGCGCTGCACGTGCCGACCGGCGAGGCGTACGCGCTCCGGTCGACGGTGACCGAGCGCGTCCTCGTGATGGTCGGCGTCGCGCTGGCCGGCCTGGCGTTCATCGGGCTGACGCTCGGCCGCGGCACGCTCACGGCGCTGAACGTGCTCGGGCGGAAGGCCGAGGCCCTCGAGCGCGGCGAGTACGACACGAACCTGGACGTCGACCGGCGGGACGAGATCGGCGACCTCTTCGACTCGTTCGCCGCGATGCGGGACGCGCTCGTCGAACGCATCGAGGCGGCCGAGCGCGCGACCTCCGAAGCCGAGGCCGCACAGGCGGACGCCGAGGCCGCCCGCGAGCGCGCTGACGAGGCGCGCGAGGCGTCCGAGCGCCGCGCCAGGCGACTCGAGGCGACGGCGTCGTCGTTCTCCGCGTCGCTGTCGGCGTTCGCGGACGGCGACCTGACCGTTCGCCTCGACGAGGACGCGGGCCACGACGCGATGGCCGACGTCGCGGCGTCGTTCAACGAGATGGCGGACGAACTCGAGCAGACGGTCGCCGGCGTGATCGCGTTCGCGGACGAGGTCGCGGACGCCAGCGACGACGTGTCGGCGCGCGCGTCGGCCGTCGAGACGGCCGGCCGCGAGGTGTCGACGTCCGTGGACGCGATCAGCCAGCAGACCGCCGAACAGCGCGACGAGCTGGAGGTCGTCGGCGCGGAGACCGACGACATGTCAGCGACCATCGAGGAGGTCGCGGCGTCCGCCGACGACGTCGCCGAGACGTCCCGGGACGCGGCCGGGCTGGGCGCGGACGGCCGCGAGGCTGCGGCCGACGCCGTCGCGGAGCTCGAGGACATCGAGGCGGAGACGGAGGCGACGGCGGCGGCCGTCGAGGACCTGGAGGCGGAGATGGCGGCCATCGAGGACGTCGTCGACGTCATCACCGACATCGCCGAGCAGACGCACATCCTCGCGCTGAACGCGAGCATCGAGGCGGCGCGCGCCGGCGGCGACGGCGACGGGTTCGCGGTGGTCGCCGAGGAGGTGAAGGCGCTCGCCGAGGAGACGAAGGCGTCCGCTGGCGACATCGAGGCGCGCGTGGCGGACGTCCGCGAGCAGACCGACGAGAGCGTCGCGGCGATGGCGGCCATCCAGGACCGCGTCGGCGACGGCGTCGAGACGGTCGAGCGGACCCGGGAGGCGCTGGAGGCGGTCGTCGACGCCGTCGAGTCCGCGGACGCGGGCGTCCAGGAGATCAGCCACGCGATGGACGAGCAGGCGTCGTCGGTGGCGGACGTCGCGGGCGCCGTCGACGACGTGGTGGCGCTCGGCGAGGAGACCGCCGACGAGGCGGAGAACGCGGCGGCGGCCGCCGAGGAGCAGGCGGCGACGCTCTCCGAGGTGACGGAGAGCGCGCAGTCGCTGTCGGACCGCGCCGCGGCGCTCCGCGAGCGGGTGGCGGCGTTCGAGGTGGACGCCGACGCCGACGCGGCGACACTCGAGGACAGCGGTGACGGGTCGCGGACGCCGACGCGCGCGGACGGCTTCGAGTGGCCGCACGTGGACTGAAGCGGCGCGCTGTCGCGGAAGCTTTACGCGGCCGCCTGTCGACGGGCCGGTATGGCGACGGAGTCCGCCCACGAGTCCCTCCGCGACGTCGGGTACCGACGGCTCGTCTTGCTGGTCGGCGCGCTCTGGGGCGCCGCGCCCGCGCTGACCTTCGGCGTGGGCGCGTTCGCGGACGCCCCACCCGACAGCGCGCTGCTGGCGGTCGGCGCCGCGATGACGGTCACGCTCGGCGCGCTGTTCGAACTGGACAGCCGCGCGCTCGCTCGTCGCGGCACGGGCGTCGAACTGGCGTGGTCGTACGCGCTGCTCGCACCCATCTCGGTGGTCGCGTTCGCGCTCGTCGGCCCGGTGCTCCTGCAGGTGCCGGTGCTCGGCCTGCTCGGCGTGCTCGCCGGGCCACCGACGGCCGCGCTCGCGTACGTCTGGGTGCGCGGCCGCCACGCGAGCGTCGACGGCTAGAGCTCGATGCGCTCGACGAGCTGGTCGCTGTCGCCGGCGCTGTTCAGCGCGACGATGCGGACGTCGTCCTCGATGCCCGAGCGCCGGAGCTTGTCCTTCAGGAGGTTGTCAACCTGGTAGACGCCGGCGGCGTTCCGCATCTCGATCTCGACGAGCACGGGCACGTCGTCGTCGCCCTCCATGAGCGTGACTGACTCGATGGCCTGGCTCGAGATGGTGTTGATGCCGCGGCCGCCGCGCTCGTAGGGCAGCCGGGAGCGGCCGCGCTCCATGTCGAGGCCGTCGGCGACGCGGATGACGCCGGCCTCCGTCGTGAGCGGGTCCTCCTCCGTGTGGTGGCAGAGAATCGCGTGCAACACCTCCCCCTTCACGCGGACGGCCTCGGCGGTGTCGTAGAACTCGGGGAGGACGCGGTCGAGGACGTCCGCGGCGAGCGGGATCGAGTAGTACGCGTGGCTGTCCCGGTGGACGACGTGCCCGATGTCGTGCAGCGTCGCCGCGAGCGCGACGATGACGGCCTCGTCGGCCTCTTCGAGGCCCTGGTCGGCGGCGCCGTCGAACTCGACGCCGCCGCGTTTCAGGAGTTCGTACAGCGAGAGCGCGCGGTTCCGGACGATCTCGATGTGCTTGCTGCCGTGGTCGTTGTACCCCTTCCGCTTGACCGGGTTGACGTTCTGCGCGTCGAGGTACGTCGTGATCTCGGGGTCGTCGGTGACGTACTCCAGCACGCGGTTGAGTCGCTCGTCGGGGAACGAGTGGGGCTCGTCGGGGTCGTACTTGCGGCTTGAGTTCGTCTGCGTCGTGTCGCTCATGCGTTCGCGTTCGCGGTCCGACGTGAAAAGCCGTGTGTCGGGGCCGACCGGCGGGAGCCGTCGCACCGCGTCCCCGCTGCGGTACGCGGACCGAACTCGGGAATCCCCCGCGTCGACGGCTCAGGTCGGCGACGACCGATTTCTGCGGCCCTGAAAGGAGCATAAAGCCTATAATCGAGACATTGCTACGAACAGGTAGCGATGTTCACCAGTACCCCACTGTTCGTCGGCGGGCTGCCGGGCGGCATGGAGTGGGCCGTCATCCTGCTCATCGCCGTCCTCCTGTTCGGCGCGAACAAGATCCCGAAGCTCGCGCGGTCGAGCGGGCAGGCCATCGGCGAGTTCCAGAAGGGCCGCGAGGAGGTCGAGACCGAACTCGAGGAGATGCGCGAGGAAGCCGACCCGACCACCGACACCAGCGACGACGACACCCTCGAGGCCAGTTCCGACGTCGACACGGACACGGACACGAAGTCCGACAACTAACGCAACCGTTTTTTCTGCGCCGCGCCCTCACACCGAGTGGAGGGCGTGTGGCCAAGCGGACACGGCGAGAGGTTCCTAACCTCTAGACCGCGGGTTCGAACCCCGCCGCGCCCGTTCTCTCTCTGCGCTCGCTCGCGGTCGTGACGACGTCTCGCTCACTTCGCTCGCGAGACTCCCGTCACGCGCCCGCCCCGTTCGTTGTTTCTTGCCGACAGTTCTCCGCCAGATACTTGCGTGTTAGCGTCCAACCGAGGGGGCATGAACCAGCGCGCCCAGACCGAGACCATCGGGGTGGTGCTGTTGCTCGCCATCACCGTCGCCGGGGTGGGCGTCGTGGTCGCGGTCGGCGGGAGCGCGCTGGACGCCGCCCAGGACGAGTCGGCGGTCGACCGCGCGGAGCAGTCGCTGAGCCTCTTCGACGCGCGGTCGGCGCTGGTGGCGCTCGGCCGGTCGGACGGCCAGTCGGTGTCGCTGGCGCGCTCGGCGGGCGGGACCTACCGCGTGCGGCCCGACTCGGGGCGCATCGTCGTGGCGAAGACGACGAACAGCTCGTCGACGGAGTACGTCAACGAGTCCCTCGGCGCGGTGACCTACGAGCTCGGGGACTCGACGGTGGCCTACCAGGGCGGGGGCGTGTGGCGCTCGGACGGCGCCGGGTCCGCGATGGTGTCGCCCCCGGAGTTCAACTACCAGGACGCGACGCTGACGCTGCCCGTGATTCTCGTCCGCGGCGGCGAGGACGTCGCCGCCGGCGGGCCGTCCGCGCGCGTGCGGCCGGGGACGCTCGGGACGCCGGTGTTCCCGTCGGCGACCCGGACGAACCCGCTGGACGACGGCACGGTGACCGTCTCCGTGCACAGCGAGTACTACCGCGGCTGGGCGTCGTACTTCCGGGACCGCACGACCGGCAACGTCACCGTCCACCCCGACGAGCAGCGCGTCGACCTGGAACTGGTCGCGCGCGGCTCCGGCGGGGCGTTCACGCTGACGGAGACGCCCCTGGAGCTTCGCGGCCTCTCCGGCGACGACCCAATCGAAGAGCTGTCGTTCACACTGGAGCCGAACAAGAACTCGAAGTTCAGCGACCTCCACTGGTCGCTGGTGGCCGACGACGGCGGCTCCGAGCGCTTCGAGGTCGGACTCCAGGGAGCGAACGTCTGCAACGACAACCAGCCCGAGGTCACCCTGGAGTACGAGAACGACGGGACGACGCACACGTGGCGGAACGCCTCGGCGTTCTCCGAGGACGGATCCACGTTCTCGTACAGTTGCGACGGCAACACGCCGACGCTGCACTTGGACCTGACCGGGCCGACGAACCTCACGTACCAGGGCGGGAGCCCGCCCGTGGGGAACAACTCGACCGGCCACCTCGTGAACCACTTCCTCGCGGAGATGGGCCCGGACGTCGACCTCGAGGTGGAGTCGAAGGGGAAAAACGACCCGCCGGGCAACTCGGGGAGCACCGACCTCGACGCGTCGACGGGGTCCCTCGAGTACTCGTCGTCGGGGGGTCGCGTGGTGACGTTCCTGCACGTCACGGAGAACTCCGTGAACGTGTCGCTGACCTGAGTGCCGCCGAGTGCTCGGCGTGCTACCCGAGGTCGACCCTGACGACGACCGCCTGCACGTAGACCTCGTTCGGGAGCGAACACTCGACTTCGCCGACGCGGCCGTCCTCGGGGCCGTCGCAGGCGACGCCGAGGTCGTCCTCGAAGTAGCGCTCCCAGGCTGCGGCACGCGGCGACTCGACGGTGAGATTCGCCGCGCCGTCCGGGAACGTGCGGACCTCGCGGTCGGTGGCGGTGGTGCGGACGAGCAGCCGCCGCGAGTCGTCCGTCGAGACGCCGTCGCTGCCGGCGCGCGTGATCACGTAGGGGACGAGCGAGCGGTCGCCGACGGCGAACCGCGGCTCGTCGAACATGACCGCGCGGTCGCCGTACTGCCGGAAGAGCGCGCCGTTCGCGTACACGATGCGGTCGCCGTCGTCGGCGCGGTAGACGACCGGCCGCACCGTCGTCTCGTAGTCGTCGCCGCCGCCCGCGGAGACGTTGAACGTCACGGGGTCGCCGAACTCGATGGCGCCGTCCGAGAGCTGTATCTCGGTGGTGCGGCTCGGCGCGCCGCGGACGGCGAGGTCGTCGACGTTCGAGTCGAGGACGTCGAACGCGCGCTCGGTGTTCTCGAACTGCTGGGCGTCCCGGGCGCCGGTGAGCGCGTCGAAGCCGCCGGCGTAGGTGACGGCGACGGTGGAGACGACCAGGCCGAAGACGAGCACGAACCCGAGCGTCTCGCTGGCGCCGCGGCCGTCCGCGAGCCGGTCCGTGGACGCGCTACGCATCCTCGACCTCCAGGGTGTCCGTGTCGGCGTCGTAGACGACGACGAGGTCGCCGCCGGAGCGCGTGGACGCGTTCACCGGCGTCTCCGCGTGGTAGGCGACCGAGACGGCGACGTCGCTGCGGTCGGCGACGAACACGAGCTCGTCGTCGCCCGACTCGTTCACGCGCACGTCGTAGGTCGTGCCGGAGACGCTCGCCGGCGCCTCGACGGCGTACATGACCGTGCCGCCGTCGCTGGCGCGCGCGAGGCGGTCGGCGGCCGCGAGGTCCGCGGCGACCCGCTCGCTGACGACGCGGAGCTCGGTGTCCACGGCGCGGTCGCGCTGGTCCTCGACGAGCGTGCCGGCCGCGAACACGAGCGTCGTGACGAGCACGGCGGCGACCCCGAGGTTCAGGACGTACCCGAGCGTCGTCGAGACGCCGCGACGGGCGCGATCGCTCCGCCAGCGGCGCCGGTCGGCGTCGGCTCGGTCGCGTTCGCGGTGGTCGACGCCACGGCCGCAATCGCGTTCGTCGCCGTCGAAACCGCCGTTCCGGTCGTCGACGGTCGTTCCGCGACGGCCGCCGCCTACATCCGCCACACGACCACCTCCACTTCAACGACGGCGTACCCGTGGCCGGGCGCGTCCGGTGGGAAGTACGACGCGTCCTCCAGGGTCGGCTCGGACTCCGCGCGGACGAACTCGCTCCCGTCGCGGACGGTGACGTGCTGGTCGTCGTAGAGGGTGACCAGGCGCGTCGCGGACACGGCTTCCGAGCTCGGCTGGCCGTGGTAGACGACGCGGCGGAGGCGGCGGTCGCCGTCCTCGTCGACGTAGTACGCGTTGACGTTGTACGCGACCGACCGGTCGCCGAACGTCTCCTCGACGGCGCGCAGGAACGAAGCGTTCGGGGGGACGCCGACGTAGTAGCCGTCGGCCGTGGCGTTCCGGAACGACGCCGACGAGGCGTTCCAGTACCGGAGCGTCCGCGAGATGTTGCCGTTCTCGCGTTCGACGGCGAGCAGGCCGGAGGCGGCGCGCTCGTGCTGGGTCTCGATGTGCTGGCTGGCGGTGCTCGCGGTCAGCGGCGTGACGGCGGTCGCCTGCAGCGTGAACGCGACGGCGACCACCACGACGAGCGCGGCGGCGACGCCCTCCAGCGTGTGTGCTTGCGCCCGCACGCTACCACACCCGCACCACGAGGTCGGCGCGGTCGCCGTCGACGGTGACGGTCCGCCACGCGACGGTGGTGTCCGTGTCGGCCGGCACGTCGCTGCCCGCCGCCGCGGTGACCGTCGCGTTCAGCGCCACCGGGTCGCCGTCGTCACCGACGACGGTGACGTTGACGTCGCGGTGGGACTGGAGGGCGAGGCGGTCGGCGAGCGCGGTGTCGTTCGCGAAGAACGCCGCGGTCCGCTCGGCGTCGAGGGCGTACGGCTCCGCGGGGTCGCCGAGGCGGTCGGTCGCGAGGTGGTCGGCGACGCGGTTCGCGGACACGGGGTCGCCGACGTCCGTGTCGGCGAAGGGCGCGACGACGCCGGGCAGGAACGTGAACGCGAACGCCGTCGCCACCAGGAAGACGCTGACGCCGGCGGCGAAGTCCACGGTGGTCTGTGCGCGAGACGAGTCCGTGGCGGGTCGTGCGCGAGACGAATCCGTGGTTGGCTGTAGGCGGGACATGGTCACGTGAACGCGAACGCCAGCAGCGCGACGGTCGGCAGGGCGACGGCGAACTTGACGCCCGAGAGCATGCTCGCGTCCCGGATGTAGCCGGCGATGAACCCGGAGACGACCCCCTGGATGGTGACCGCGTGGAAGAACATCGCGCCGAGCAGCTGGGTGTCGATGTTCGCGCCGAAGCTCAACTGGTCGGCGGCCTGGTCGGCGCCCGCGGTCTGCGCGGCGGACGTCGACAGCCCGCCCATCGTCCCGAGGAACTTCACGTCGAGGATGACCATCACCGCCAGCAGCGTGAGGTACGTCATCACGATGATGACGACTTGCATGCGGGCTCGCGACCGGCGCTCGCGCTCGATGTCGTCCTGGTTCTCGCTGGCCTGCGCGGCGGTCGTGAGCACCGCGGTGATCTGGCTGGACGCCTCCTGTGCCTTCGAGATGAGCTTCACCGTGCGCGCGAGCCGCGGGATGTGGTACTTGTTGTTGAACTCGACGAGCGCGCGCTTCAGGCTGGTGCCGTAGTTGACCTTCGCGTGCATTACCTCGAACTCCTCGCCGAGCTTCCCGGTGGTGGTGTCCGAGACGGCCTCGATGGACTCCAGGACGGTCATGCCGGTGTCGTTCGCGGAGGAGAGCTTCCGGAGGTTGTCCGAGAGCTTGTCCGTGATGCGACGGCGCGAGCGGACGTTCCACTCCCGGAACACCGCAAGCGGCACGCCGACGAGGTACAGCGGGAGGTAGACGTAGAGGACCGTCCCCCAGATGGGGGCCTCGACCATGCCGTCGTAGGAGGTGGGCGCGATGCCCGCCACGACGGCGTTCCCGACGAGCACGAGCGTCACCGGCACCGTGAACGCGAGCGTGAACAGGGGGTTGTCGCGGAAGAACCGCGCCGGGTGCCGGACGAGCTGTTTGGTCTCGTAGGTGCCCTCGCGGCTCTTCACGCGGTCGAAGACGGAGTACCGGCCGACGAAGCGCTCGACGAGCCCGAGGTCGACCAGGCCGGGTTCGCGGCGCGCCGGCTCGTCGCCGTCGAGCTCCAGGAAGCCGTCGCCGGGCTCGTCCTGCTTGACCGTCGAGACGAGCACGAGGAACCCGAGGCCCACGACGGGCGTGAGCACGTAGACCGTCGCGTACAGCAGGAAGGTCTCGGCCTGGCCGAGCATGCTCATGATGACGAGGATGATGATGAGCAACAGGGGGAACAGCGACAGCGTCATGTACATCTCCCCGAACAGCTCGAGGGTGTCGAGGGTGAGCTCCTGTTGCTGTTTCGCGGTCCGCATGTGCTTGTCCTTCTTGTCCGAGAGGAACTCCGTCATGTCGCCGCCGGAGTTGATGATGGAGAGCATGTCCGTGAGGAACTGGCTGAGTTCGTCGCTGGGCGTCTCCATCGCGCGGTTCCGGACGGCCGTCCGGTAGTCGGTGTCGAAGTACTCGGTCTCCTGGACGATGGCGCGGAACTCCATGGCGACCTCGCCGTACGTGTCGTCGGCTTTCGCCATCGCCTCCAGGATCTCCAGCTGGTTGAGGCCGCCGATGGACAGCGCGTACATGAACGAGACGGCGTCCGGCAGCAGCATGTTGATCTCGCGCTCGCGGCTGTTCGAGCGCAGGTACGGCAGCGACAGCAGCCCGCCGAACCCGACCGTGAACCCCATGAAGCCGAAGACGAGGCCGGTGCCGACGACGAGCGCGGGGATCTTGATCGCCTCCACGACCGCGAGCAGGGTGTCGTTGGGGACGGGGAGGCCGATGAGGTTCTCCGTGGCGACGACGCCCGTGTAGAACAGCACGTACCCCATGAGGAGGCCGAGCGCCCAGAACAGGCCGCCGACGAGCACGCCGACGCCGATGGCCCTGGAGACGAACAGCTCCACGGGGTCCTCCATGCGGGCCTCCGCGAGCTTCGTCTCGACGTCCGCGACGAAGTCGCTGCCGTCGCTGAACGCCCACCGGTAGAGGGGGTAGAAGGCGTCCGCGAGCGCGTCGGCGCCCCCGCCGAACGTCCGCGACCCCGTGCTCATTCGGTCCCGCCTCCGCGCGCTTCGCCGGCGTCGCCGGAGTCGCTGCCGCCGCTCGGCGCCTGGCCGTCCTCGTCCTGCGGCTGGCTGCCCTCGTCCTGTGGCTGGTCTCCGTCGTCCGGCGTCTGGCCGTCCTCGTCCTGCGGCTGGCTGCCCTCGTCCTGTGGCTCACCGCCGTCGGCGGCGCTGTCGCTCTCCTCGGCCGCGTCCGCCTCCTCGACGGGTTTGGCCGGCTCGAAGCTCCCGAAGCCGTCGTCGTCTACGTCGTCGACGGGTTCGACGGCGGGCTCGAGGTCGTCCGGCAGCGGGTCGGCCGCGTGCAGGCCGTCGCCGCGCTCGGTGTCAGTGGACGCGCGCTCGGGCAGCGACTCGCCGGTGACGCGCTCGATGGCCGCCTCGAGGTCCATCGCGTCGAGGTCCCGGGGTTCGGCGACGACGTCCCGGTCGGCGGCGTCCGGCGCCAGCGCCAGCGCGAGCGAATCCACGGACTCGCCCTCGTACTCCGCGAGCACGCCGTCCTCGCCCCGGGCCGCCTCGAGGATGCCGTCGGCCTCCGCGAGGCCGTCCTCGGAGGGGTCCGGACGGGGCACCATCTCCTCCTTCTCGGGGTCGACGTCGATGAGGACGCTCTCCATCCCGCGGAGGTCCTCCAGGGCGGCCTCGAGGTCGTCGTTCGCGACCAGCGTCAGGATGGTCTCCGGGTCGTTGATGTACGCCTGCGCGGTCGCCGCGACCTGCGCGTACTCGTTGAGGCCCTCCCTGATGAGGTACGCCAGCAGGACGCGGCGCTCCTGGAGCTCGCGGTCGAGCTCCCGGTCGGTCCACCCGCGGTCGAACTTGATCTCCTCGAGCGTCGAGGAGTCCGCGGTCTGTCGGTACGCGTCGTCCTCGGGCTCCCACTGGAAGACGTCGTTGACGTTGATCTCGTCGTTCTCCGGGTCGTAGCGGTTGATCTCCGTGATAGAGCGGTTGCGCCGGACCTTCCGGCCGCGGACCCGGGTCTGGGACTGCACGCTCACGAGGTCCAGCGCCGTGAACAGCGTCTTCGAGACGTTGATGGGCTCGGTCGTGAACCGCTTGAGGACCTCGCCGACGTTGTCCGCGTGGAACGTCGTGTACGTGGTGTGGCCCGTGCTCATCACCTGGAAGAGGGTGCGGCCCTCCTCGCCGCGCACCTCGCCCATCACGATGTAGTCGGGCCGCTGGCGGAGCGCGGCCTCCAGCAGGTCGAACTCGTCGATGTCGCCGGTCTCGTCCTCGCCGAAGCTCGGGCGCGTGACGCTGGCGATCCAGTTGCGCTGGGGGAGCTCGACCTCCCGGGTGTCCTCGATGGAGACGATCTTCGAGTTGCTCGGGATGAAAAGCGAGACGGCGTTCAGGCTCGTCGTCTTCCCGGACGCGGTGCCGCCCGCGAAGACGATGGACTTCTCGGACTCGATGCACAGCCAGAGGAACGCCATCTCGTCGAGGCTGAACGTCTGCCAGTTCACGAGGTCGACGGGCGTGAACGGCACGTCCTTGAACTGGCGGATGGTGTAGTTGGTGCCGTGGTCGCTGACCTCCCGGCCGAGGGTGAGCTGGGCGCGCGAGCCGTCCGGCAGCGTCGCGTCGACCTGCGGCTGGCGCTTCGAGATGCCCTTCCCGGAGCGCTGGGCGAGCTTCACGACGAAGTCGTCGAGGCTCTCCCGGCCGTGCGTGACGTTCGTGATGAGGTTCTCGTAGTCCGTGTGGTAGACGAACACCGGGGAGTCGTAGCCGTCGCAGGAGATGTCCTCGACGTTGATGTCGTGTTTCACGCCGTCGATGCGCTCGTAGCCGATGAAGTTCCGCTGGAGCGTGTACAGCAGGGTCTCCACCTGGTACTGGGTGAGCGTCTCGGGGTCCTCGGCGAGGACCGCGGGCTCGGGGCGCGCCATGATGCCGTCGATGCGGTCGTCGTCCGGCTCCTCGGGGGGGTCCCGCTGGCCGAGCGCGACGAGCACGCGGTCGAGGACGGACCGGGTGTCCGCGGCCGGGCCGTCGTAGAGGTCGTAGCGGTCGAGGAGGTCTCTGGTCTCGCGTTCGATGACGCTGCGCCGCGAGGCCTCGTCGCCGGCCGCGGCGACGTCGTCGCTGGCGTACTTGATGGCGGTGCGGAGCTTCCCCGTGAGAAACTCCTGGAGGTCCCGCTCGATGGGGTTGCGGTACGGCTCCACGAGGTAGTACTTCTTCTCGTTCTCGCGGTCGGAGTGGAAGATGATGACGAAGGCGTAGGGCTTGTTCACCCAGTACCGCTCGACCTCCCGGAAGTGCAGTTTCTTCTCCATCGGCACGGCCTTCTCGAGGTCGTAGCGGTTCGCCATCGTCGTCCGGCCCTCGACCGTGGAGAAGAACGCGTCCTCGTCGACGTCCCCGCGGACGTCCACGGTGCGTTCGTCGACGAGGTCGCGGGTTCTCTCGCCGGCCGTCCCCTTCACCGAGAGCCACGTCTCGATGGCCTCGGGGTCGAAGCCGAGCGCGTCCACGGGGTCGAACCGGACGATCTCGCCGTCCTCGTCACGGGGGCGCGTCCAGTTGTTCTCGCCGACGTAGTAGTACTCGCGCTTGTAGTGCTCCCAGAGCCACTCGTCTTTCACGACGGGCGTCGTCTCGGGGTCGGTGAACTCGTCGAAGAAGTCGTGGAAGTTCGACGCGCGCCGCGCGGCGGCCCCGAGCACGGTGTCCCGGGCTTCGGGCTTGAACCCGAGGTCGTCGGTGGGGTCGGCGTCGAGGCGGTCCCAGTTCGGCCGGGGCGGGTCGGCGTCGCGTTCGTCGAAGTCGGGGTACGGCGGTTCGACGCGCTCGTCGCGGGTCGGCGGGTCCTCGTCGTCGCCGTAGTCGCCCGGGTCGAGCGGGTCGAGGTCGGCGACCGCGAGTTCGTGCCTGACGCGTTCGCGGCGCTGTTCGACGCGGTGGGCGGCCTTCGAGTGGCCGTACTCCCTGAGGTAGTCGATCCACGTGTACTCGCCGGCGGTCGCGCCGCCCTCGCCGACGACGCGTTCGACGGCCTGCGGGAAGTCGGTGTCGAGGACCGGGTTGCGGTCCGCGACCCTGACCGCGGCCGGTTCGTAGTCGGCGCCCTCGCGCAGGACGGGGTTCCGGTCGACCGCGAGCCGGACGGCCGGCCGGAGCGCGCCGAAGTCCACGCGGTCCGCGCTCTCGCTCCGGCCGGCGTCGCCTCCGTCCGCTCCGTCCGCGGCCGGAATCGTGACGTCGTCTCCCGCTGCCGTCGTCCCGCCGCCGTCGCCGCCATCGCCGTCCGTCTGTCCGTCGGCGTCGCCGCTGGCGGGCCCCTCGTCCGCCCCGGCGTCGTCCCCTGGCATTGCCTTGTACTGGCGACCCATTGCAAAAAACCCTTGCGACGAATTTCCACACTCCGCTGACAGGAACGCCGGGGAGACGCACGCGAGTTAGGTCCGGCCTACGAATAGTACGGACGGCCTACTCGGCGTCTGTACGGACGTCCTGCCGGGCGTCTCACTCGTAGCGGAGCGCGTCGATGGGGTCGGTCCGGGCCGCCGACCACGCCGGGTAGAGGCCGGCAGCGGCGCCCACCAGGAGGCCGACGGCGACTGCCACGCCCACCCACTCGAGCGGGAACGTCAGCGGCAGGCCGACGTACGCCGTCGCCGCGAACGCGCCCACGACGCCGAGGACGACGCCCGCGACGGCGCCGACGACGCCGAGGAGGACCGCCTCGAGGAGGAACAGCTGGAGGACGTCGCGGTTCTGCGCGCCGACGGCCTTCATGATGCCGATCTCGCGGGTGCGCTCGGTGACGGAGACGAGCATGATGTTCGCGATGCCGATGGAGCCGACGACCAGCGAGATGACCGCGACGCCGGTGACGAACGCCGTGAACGTGTCCAGGAGGCCGCGGATCTGCTCGACGAGGTCCTCGGCGGTTCGCGCCTGGAACTCGTAGCTCGCCGGCTTCAGGTGCCGCGCGTCGGAGTCCCCCTCGAGGTACGCCAGCACGGCGTCGCGGACGCCCTCGACCTGCGGGAAGTCGGTCGCGACCACCGTGAGCGAGGGGTAGACGCGCTGCTGGGTGCCCAGAGCGGGGCTCTCGATGCGCGTCTCGTAGAACGGGTCCGTCGGGACGAACACCTGCGGCGCCGACTGCCCGCCGAACGGCCCCTCGCGCGCCGCGAGCACGCCCGCGACCGTGGCGTTCACGCGGCTGCCGTCCTGCCGGACGACGGCGACGCGGTCGCCGACGGAGAGGTTCGCCGCGAACAGCGAGGCCGCCCGCTCGTTCACCACGAGTTCGCGCGCGCCCTGCTCGAACGGGCCGCCCGCCGCGAACGTCGCGGTCGTCGCGTACTCGAAGTACGCCGGCGTGCTCGCCGTGAGGCGGTTGTAGCCGAGCGTCTGCCCGTCCGCGGACAGCCCGGAGACCGCCACCGAGCCGGTCGGCACGACCGCCGCGACGTCGGGCAGCCCCTCGACCTCGGCGACGTCGTGCTCGGTGAACACCGCCTGCCCCTGCACCGGTGGGCCTGGCTGGGCGTCCGCCGGGACCGCGCTGACCGTCACTGACGGCGACTGGCCGGCCGCGACCTCGCCGAGCACGTCGGCCTGGAGGCTCGCCCCGAGCGCGACGAACGTGATGACGGCGGCGACGCCGATGGCGACGCCGACTGTCGTCAGCAGCGACCGGAGCCGGTGGCCGCGGATGGCGCGCACGCTCATCCTAAGGCTCTCGCGGACGTTCACTCGCGACCACCCGCCGCCGGGCGCCGTGGGTCGGCGACGCGCTCCTCGCGCTCGACCTCGCCGTCGAGCAGGTGGACGATGCGGTCGGCGTGCTCGGCGACGTGGCGCTCGTGCGTGACCACGACCACGGTGTTGCCCTCGCGGTGCAGGGCGGCGAACTGCGCCATGATGTCCCGGCCCGTCTCCGAGTCCAGGTTGCCGGTGGGTTCGTCCGCGAGCAGCAGCGTCGGGTCGTTCGCGAGCGCGCGGGCGATGGCGACGCGCTGGCGCTGGCCGCCGGAGAGCTCGTTCGGCCGGTGGTCGGTGCGCTCGCCGAGGCCGACGCGCGCCAGCAGCGCTCGCGCGCGGTCGTCGCGTTCGGCCCGCGGGACGCCCTGGAAGACCATCGGGAGCGCGACGTTCTCCGCGGCGGTGAGCCGCGGCATGAGGTTGAACGTCTGGAAGACGAACCCGATCTCGCGGCCGCGGAGCGCGGTGCGTTCGCGCTCGGAGAGCGCCGCGACGTCCGCGCCGTCGACGACGACGCGCCCGCTCGTGGGCGTGTCGAGGCAGCCGACGAGGTTCATCAGCGTGCTCTTCCCGGAGCCGCTCGGCCCCATCACGGCCGTGTACGACCCGCGCTCGAACCGCAGGGAGACGTCCCGGAGCGCGTGTACGGGCTCGCCGCCGAGTTCGTACGTCTTCCGGACCTCCTCGAGCACCACGGCGTCGCCGCGGTCGGTCATCGGCGTCCGCCGGGCCGCGTCGTGTCCGTCCACGCCATGTGTGAACTGACGGCACGCAGCGTGGTAACGGTGGGGGTCGCTCGGAACGCAGCGAGGAATCGATGGGTCGCTCGGAACGCAGCGAGGAATCGATGGGTCGCTCCGGACACAGGGAGACACCGAAGGGGCCGCCGGTGGCGCCGCCGCGCTACAGGGAGACGTCCTCGAAGTCGAAGAACGCGGTCTCGTAGCCCTCGTGGCGGGACACCTGCGGCGGCGTGTCGACGCGCACGGTGCCGCCGTCGACGCCCCCGGCGGGGACGACGGCGCCGTAGTGGTAGCCGAGGCCGGGGTCGACGGCGGGTTCGAGTTCCCCGTCGAACGCCGTCTCGCCGCCCGCGTCGACGGTCGCGGCGAGGCCGGCGGCCGGCAGCACGAACCGGTTGTGCGGCGTGCGCAGCGACGCCGCGAGGTACGTCTCGTCGTCGCCCGCCGCCAGGTCGCCGAGGCTGTCGACGGCCGCGACGACGAGCCGCGCGCCGCCCGTCTCAGCGGTCGCGTTGACGTCGACGGGGAAGTCGTCCGCGGCCGGCGCCTGCGACTGCGCGACCCCGGGCATGTCCATCGGGTCGACGGCGCCCTCGGTGCCCTCCCGGTCGCCGGGAATGTCCCTGAAAGCGAGGTCGTCCATCACGGCGTTGTCGAAGGTCAGCTCGAAGTCGAACTCCACGACGTCCTCGGCGGGGGCGTCGCCGCCGGAGCGCCGCGTGCCCGGCGGCGGCACGCGCACCGTCACGTCGTAGACGCCCTCCGGACCGAGCGTGACGTTGTCGCCGTAGTGGACGCCCATCCGCTGGGAGACCATCTGCCAGGGGCTGAACGACTCCGTCTCGCCCTCCGGACCCGTGTACTCGACCTGCGGACTGGCGGCCGCGAGCACGACGCCGGCCGCCTCGTCCCACACGGAGACCATCAGGTGGAGGTCGTCGGCGCCCTTCACGTTCACGCGGTCGGTGTCGGCGTCGCGGACGAGCCAGAACCGGTGCGGGAACGTGTACGAGACCACGCAGCTGACGCCCCGTTTCGTCTGCGCGCCCGCCATCTCCATCCCCTCGTAGTGGGAGGGGACGTAGGCGGCGTCCGGCCGGTTCTCGGGGAGCGGCGGCTCGCGGCTCGCCCGCTCCGTCTCCAGGAGGCCCAGGCAGCCGGCCAGTCCAGCCAGGCCCGTCGCGCCCGCGCCGGCGAGGAAGCCGCGTCTACGCACCGCGACCACCCGGGACGGGGAGCGCGCGGCGGCCCCGGGGCGGCAGCAGGTAGTTCCCGCGGTGGGTGACCGCGAGGTACTGCCGGATGCCGTTGTTCTGGCGGCGGCCGACCGGCGTCTGGTCGGCGACGTCGTCGCCGTTCATCGCCTCCCGGACCGCCTCGAAGTCGCCGATGCCGCGCTGGAGCGCGAGGAAGTGCAGGCTCGCGCTGCCGCCGTCCGTCGAGTCGAAGTCCCGCCGGAGCAACAGCGGTTCGTCGTCCTCGCGGGTCGCCGCGAGCTTCTGGGCGTGCCCGACGACGCCGTGCTCGTCGGCGGTCTCCACGGGGTCGCCGCAGTCGTCGACGCCGGGGTCGTCGCCGAGGTTCTCGCCGGTGCCCTCGACGGCGCCGCTGTCCGCGTGCGCCGGACAGAACATCTGCGCGACCCTGGAGTCGCGGTCGTCCTGCTCGTACCACTGCTGGAGATTCAGGTTCATGTGTGAGACGTGCTGCGTGGTGCCGTCCGCGAACGGCCCGGACCGGATGGTGACGCGGTCCTCGCTCGCCTGGCTCTTCTCGAAGCCGGACTCGAAGCCCATGTACATCGGCGCGTCGTCGGGGACCGGCTCGGAGTCCGGGACGCCGCCGACGTCCTGGTGGTCGGCCGGCAGGCCGTCGCCGACGAAGCCGGTCCGCCGGTCGGCCACCTCGAAGGCGTCCGTGAGCGCGGCCTCGACGTCGACGCCGTTGGCGGCGTCGCGGTTGCCGCGCGCCGCCTCCTCGGCCTCCAGGACGACCGACGCGCGGTCGCTCGCGAGGTGCAAGATCGCGTCCGGCGTGTCGAGGACGGGGTCCTCGAACGCCGACAGCGGCTTCGGGTCCCGGAGGTCGACCGCCTCGGGGAGGTCGGCGTCGAAGCGCTCGAAGTACGCCGGCGAGTAGCCGAGCGTGAACAGCAGGCCCTCGTTCGACCACTCGTAGGCGCGCTCGAGGGACCGCAGCGCCGCCTCGACGGCCTCCCGGTCGGCGTCCGGGTCGCCGCCCGCGTACTCGAGGTGGAGGAGCGCGTGGTGGCGCGGCGGCACGACGTTCCCGGCGTCGTCCCGCGAGAGAACGTCGTTCCAGGCGTGCTGGCGCTCGGGCAGCGTCGACGGGTCGTCGACGCCCGCCGGGACGGACGCGTCCTCGCGGTCGAGGCACGCCGAGAGCGCGCTCGCCCCGCCGATGGCGACGGCGGCCTTCAGGAACGACCGCCGGTCGACACCCCGGGTCTCTCGGTGCATACGTCCCGGTAACGGCTCGCCGCGAAAAGCGGTTCTGGTGCGGGCGTCGAATTCGACGCGCGGACCACAACCCGGAAGCCAGCCGAGTCGCTACCCCCTCGCATGCACACGCCTCGCCGGACCGCGCGCGCGGTCCGCGGCCTCGCCGCCGTCGCCGCAGCGGGCGGCGCCGTCGTCGCGCTCTCGGGGTCCGCGGCCGCGCACTCCGGGACGACGCACGCCGGCACGCCGCACTGGCTGTTGTTCGTGCTCGCCGCCGCCGGCCTCGGCGGCGCCGCCTGGACGCTCGCCGGCTACCGCCGCGGCCGCCTGACCGCCGCGAACGCCGCGCCCACCGCCCTCGTCGCCGGGCTCGTCGGCGGCTTCGGGCTCGTCGGCCTCGTCGAACTCCAGGTCGTCGCGGACACCGGCCCCCAGATCCGGGACGTCTATCCGACGCTGAGCCTCGTGGTCGGCGCCGCGATGGCGGTCGCCAGCCTCGTCGTCGTCCGCCTGCGGTGGCCCGACCGACCGCGGTACGCCGCGCTCGGCTTCCTGCTGGCGTGCTGGGTCGTCTACCCCGTCGTGATGCCGAACGGCGGCATCTACCACCCACTCGGGTACGTCCTCGTCGCGACCGTCGTGTTCGCCGTCGCGTACGTCGTCCGCCGGGACGCGTGGGGCGTCGTGAGCAGCCTCCGCCGCGACCGCCGCCCGATCGCCGCGGGCGGACTCGCTGGCGCGCTGTTCGTCGTGTTCTTCGCGTTCTCCGCCGGCACCGTCACGCTGAACCCGGACTCGGGCGTCGGCGCGCCGACGGAGTCGACGGTGCTGTTCATGCCGGTCGCCGACCCGCTCGTGGCGTGGCCGGCCGTCGAGTTCGTGTTCCCCGCCGTCCCGCTCGCCGGGTACGTCTCCGTGGGGACGGTCGTGCTGATGGCGGTGCTCGGCGGTCTCGTCGCCGCGAACGTGGGCGTGCTCGTCCAGCAGGCCCGCGCCGAGCGCGCCGACGGCGGTGCGACGTCCGCGCTCGGGATGGCCGCGACCACGGGCGCGACCGCGTGCTGTTGCTGCGCGCCGGCGTTCTACGGCGTGCTCTCCGTGCTGTTCGGCGCCGCGGCGACGCCGGCGTACTGGGCGTTCATGGACCCGACGTCGCCGGTCGGCGGCGTGTTCTTCGCGGCGAGCGTGCTGCTGTTGCTGGGCAGCGTCGTCCGGTCGACCGGCGGGTCGGCGCCGCGGGCGGCGTCAGTCCAGTAGGTCGTCGAGCAGGCGCTCGAAGCGGTCGACGAAGCGGTCCGTCGGCGACGGCCGGATGGCGTCGAGCAGGCGCGCGGTCGCCGCTTCGTCGGCGAGTTCGAGCGTCACGCGGTTGCGACTGTCCCGTCGCTTCTCGACGACGCCGCGGGCCTCGAGCGCGCCGAGGTGGTGTTCGAGCGTGGAGCGCGCGACCCCGACGGCGTCGGCGGCGTCCTGCGGGCGCGCGCTGCCCTCCTCGAGCAGGTAGTAGAGGAGGTCGCGGGCGGTCTCGCGGCGCGCGAGCGCGAGCACGCCGCGCTCGAAGTCGCCGTACTCCGGCGGGAAGTAGTGCGTGCGGCCGGACACCTCTTCGCGCGCGAGCCTGCCGGCGTCGACGAGTCGGCGGACGTGGTGCTGGACCTGGCCGGGCGCGAGGTCGGTCGCGCGGACGACGGCGTTGAAGTGGACGCCGGGGTCCTCGCGGACGCACGCGGCGACCGTCTCGCGTGCGGCCGTCACCGCTCTCCACCTCCCGCTGGCGTCTGTCGGACGTCCCGCGCGTACCAGACGGCGGCGACGACGAGGCCGGCCATCACGACGTCGAGGCCGTGCTCGAGGACGTGGTGGACGTCGGCGGCGAGCAGGCCGCCGACCGACGCGCCGGCGACGACGCTGCGAGCGAGCAGCGCCGCGAGCGCCAATCCCACGAGCAGGTACGGTCGGGTCTGGCGTCGCAGGAACGCCACGACGGCGGCGCCGGTCAGGGCGGCGGACGCGACGCCGGCGACGGCGAGCGTCGCCGTCAGCGGCAGGTCGAGTCCGGACGCCTGGGCGTGCGCGACGGTGAACACGTTCGGGGGTAACGCGCGAGCGCACCTAAGCACTCTGTCTCGGCGAGCCGTTCCCGGGGCGCTCCGTCTCGACGAGCGGCGTTCCCGGTGCGTTCGCGCGCTGAGACCGCACGCCGCGGGCGACTGGCCCCCCGAGAGCGCGGCGGCACTCCGGACAACGCTTAAGGCGTGGCGGGCGACACCTTCACGCATGGACGACATTTTCGTCGGTCAGCTGATGTCGGACGGCATCCACACGGTGACCCCGGACACGTTCGTCGAGGACGCGGCGCAGGTGATGCTGGACGAGGAGATCGGCTCCGTCATCGTGGTCGACGACGACGGCCGACTCGAGGGCATCCTGACGAACACGGACTTCGTGACCATCGTCGCGAACAGCAAGCCGAAGGCGCGGACGACCGTCGAGCGGTACATGTCCACGGACGTCGTCACGGCGAGCGCACAGGACTCCATCCGCGACGTCGCGGACGCGATGCTCGACCACGGCTTCCACCACATGCCGGTGGTGGACGACGACGGCAGCGCCATCGGCATCGTCACGACGAAGGACCTCACGTCGTACATCTCGACGGTCCAGACGCCGAGTCCGGCCTGACCGGCACGCGGTACGGGTGCTTGCGGCACGCGGTACGGGTGCTTGCGGCACGCGGTACGGGTGCTTGCGGCACGCGGTACGGGTGCTTGCGGCACGCGGTACGGGTGCTTGCGGCACGCGGTACGGGTGCTTGCGGCACTCGGCACGGGTGCTGGCGACGCTCGGGTGGGCCGTCGGTCTGGGCGGCCTACGGTCGCTCGCTGACCGGCGTTCCGAGGAGCGCTACAGGCGCTCGCGGATCCAGTCGGCGAGGTCGTCGCGCTCGTGGGGGTCGTTCCGGTCGAACCACGTCATCTCGCCGTCCAGCAGGACGCAGGGGATGTCGCCGGGGATCCCGTTCGCGCCGGCGAGGTCCGCGCTCTGCTCGCGGGTGTCGGCGTACGCGTCCTCGAGGGCGAGCACGGAGATCAGCCCGAAGTTCCGCACGCCGAACGCGGAGAGGAAGTCCGCGCTGTCCTCGTAGGTCTCGAGGTCGTAGGCGTCGTGGTGCTCGTAGGCCCACGCGAAGAACGACCAGAACTTCGGCCACTCGTGGTCCCAGACGCCCTGGAGCAGGTTCGCCAGGAACCGCCCCCGGTCGCTCTGGAGGCCGTACGGCCGGTAGCGGACGTTCAGTTCGCCGGTCGCCACGAACTCCTCGAGGACCCGGGGGAGGGCCATGAGCGCGGCCTGGTCGTCCTGCTCCATCTCGAACCCGAAGAACACGTCCGCGGTCGGCGCGTCCCCGCCGCCCATCGTCGCGTACGTGCGCCTGCTTGCGTCGTCGGGCCACGGCGCGTCGGCGAGCACGCTCGGGTCGGTCGCGTCGGACGTCGTCCGGTCCATCCCGGCGGGGAACGGGCAGGCGTCCGAGACCCTGAGGCCGTCGACCTCGACGTCCCCGTCGTCGCTGACGACCGCTTCGTCGGGGACGTTGATGTTCGTGTCCACGATGCGGTTGTTCGCGGCGTCCGCCTCGACCAGTACGCCGTTCCGGTGGTCGCCGGTCTGGTGGATGCAGACGTTCTCGAGGATGACGTCGTCGCGGCGCAGGCAGACCGCCGAGCGGTAGGCCGCTTCCCCAGTGACGGAGACGTTGCGGATGGTGGTGGAGCCGGGGTCGTCGATGCCGGTCGGTTCGTCGGCGAGCACCGCTGCGGCGCCCCGACTTCCGTCGGAGCCGACGCTCGTGTAGTCCTCGCCGACGTAGATTCGCGAGTCGACGAGTTCGAACCCGCCGCCGGAGTAGGCGCTGACGACGCCGCCGCCGCCCTGGCCGCTCTCCATCCGGATGTCGCAGTTCTCGATTCTGACCGGGCCGTGGCCGTCGGCGACGCGGATGCCCCGGGAGTTGTCGTGGTCGAGGTGGTCGTCGTCCACGACGACCGTCGCGTCGCGGACGTAGCTGCCGGGGCTGCCGAGGCGGATCTGCGTGATGTCGTTGTTCTTGTACACGCCGCCCTCGACGTGAACCGGTCCGCGCGACGCCGAGGCGTAGAGGCCGTTGTTGCCGAAGCCCTCGACGTGGCAGTCACGGAACGTGACGGTGCCCTCGGTGTCGACGTAGATGCAGACCGCGGTCTGCGGTTCGCTGCCGTCCTCGACGCGGAGGTTCTCGACGAGCACGTGGCCGTCCTCCTCCCACGCCGAGAACCCGAACGCGGTCTCCGGTCCGTCGTGGTAGCCGCGTTTCGTGACGTCCCGGACGACGATGCCGTCGTACCCGCCGAACGCGACCGAGGGGTCGGTGTCGGGCGCGCTGTGGTCGAGGGTGAACCCCTCGAAGTGGATGTCGCGGACGAACCCGCCGCCGATCCAGACGTCGCTGCCGTAGTCGGGCCCGGGGACGAGCGTGGCGTCGCCCGTCCCGACCATCGCGAAGTTCTCCCGTTCGTAGAGGCTGAGCTTGTTGATCTTGTAGCGGCCGTCCGGGAACTCGAGGCGCGTGTCGTCCTCGTTGTACTCGGCGAGCACGTCGTCGACGAGCTCCTCGCCGGTCGGGTCCGCGCCGGCTTCGACCACGTCGACGACGGTGTCGTACTGGGACGCGTCGGCCGTGGCAGCGCCGGCGAAGGCGAGTCCCGCGGCGGTGGTTCCGGCGGTTTTCAGGTAGCTTCTGCGACTGAAGACCGGGCCGCTCGTGTCGGTGTTGTCGAACACGCTCACCACCATTACAAACGTACTAATAGTTTTTTTCCTAATTTAGAAACTGTGTAAAATAGTCGGTTTTCGGAGTGGTGCCGCGGTCGAACCGCTGCCGTCGCCCGGTTGCGAATGGAAGACAGTATTTTACAAGTTTTGTAGTTACTTTCCCGACCAGTTGTTACGAAAACGACAGAATTGTGGTCGTCGCGGCGCGACCCCGGTCCGAGGCCCCCGCTGGGCCCCGTGCCGAACTGGCACGCGACCCCGACCGGCTCTCCCGAACTGCTGAGCGGCCCTGATTGACACCTCCTCCAACTGACAGTCGACTCCGACTACTCAGTCCAAACCACCACGCATCCCGGACTACCCAGTCCGAACCACCACGCATCCCGGACTACCCAGTCCGAACTACCACGCGACTGCGACCGTCCTCCTCCCGGTCGCCCGGCGGTCGCAGCCCCTCACCCGGGCTGCCTGCAGAGGGACACGTCCCCGGACGCGTACAGGCGGCTCCGCGTGGGCGAACAGACCCGGTCCCTGGACACCTGCGTGAGGCGCGTCGACCCGTTCGGTCCGGCGACCAGCGGCGCGCCGTTCGACTGGTAGCTCCGGTAGACGACGAGTTCGTTCGTCGCCCGCCCGTCGGGCGGAATCCGCATCGGCGCCGAGACGTGGCTGTCGGTCCGCCGGAAGATGGCCGTGTACGGCGCGTCCGTGTATATCGGCGGCGTCTCCTCGTTCGTGACCTCGTCGATGGTCCCCACGGCGTCGACCTCCGTCTCGGTGAACGAGTACCGCGGCTCCTTGGACTCGAAGACCGGGTTGTCCAGGGTGGCCGCCCCGGAGATGGACATGGCGGCCGGCAGCACGAGCACGAACACGAGGAGGCCGACCGCGACGGCGCGCGGGTCGACGTGGTAGACCACGTACCGGAGGCCGAGGGCGCCGACGACCGCCATCGGGACGTACATGAACGCGTACCACCGTCCGGGGAGGAAGAGGCTGACCCCGAGAATCGGGAACGCGAGGACGACGGCGGCCATCACCCCGATGGTGACGACCTGGAGGGCCCGCGAGTGCGTCCGGTTGTGGGCCTGGAGGACGTAGTACGAGCCGAGCGCGGCGAGAAACAGGAACGCCAGGAACCCGAAGACGTCGACGTACGCGATGACCTTCGTCAGCAGCGTCGCGCTGTCCGAGCCCGCCGTCGAGGCGACGTTCTTCGAGCTCGAGACGTCGAGCAGGCCGATCTGGCGGAACAGCGTGTTGCGGAGCCGCAGCAGCATCACCGTCGTGAACGACTCCCCGGAGTACGGGGTGACACTCCAGTCGAGCGTGACGAACCCGAGCCCGAACGCGAACAGGCCGGCCACGTTCGTGGGCTCGTGGTCGGGCGCCAGCAGGTCGCTGTGCAACAGCAGCTGCGTGAGCACCGCCAGCCCCAACACGACGAGCGTGACGAACGCCGACAGCTGGTGGGTGAGCGTGACGGCGACGACGGCGCCGGCCAGCAGGCCGACGTCCCGGGCGCGGTACTCCTGGAGGACGCGCGCGAGGTAGACGGCGAACACCACGAAGAACGCGAGCCCGAGACTGGTGGGGATGACGTGGAGGCCCCACCGGACGACCTGCGCGCTGACGGCGAACATGGCGGTGGCGAACAGCGCCCACCGCGGTTCGGTGAACCGGCGGGCGCCGTAGTAGACGAGGCCGGTCGACAGCGTGGTGACGACGCCGACCGAGAGGTAGAGGGCGTCCCGCTCGGGGAGCCCGGTGAGGTCCGCGGTCGCGGCCACGAGGAGGTGGTAGAACGGGGAGGCGACGTACTTCGTGTCCATCGCGCGCAGCGACCCCTGGGCGCGGATGCCCTCGACGTACGCCATGTGCGACCAGACGTCGATGCCGATGTAGCCGGCGACGGAGTAGAGGCCGACGAACCGGACCGCGAACGCGAGCGCGACGATCCCGAACAGCACCACGCCGGGCCGCAGGTCGTCGCGGTCGACGAACAGGACGCGCGCGAACAACAGCGTGCCGACGGCGCTCGCGCCGGCGTAGAAGGCGAGCGTCCGCTGGCCGACCAGGCCGCCGTAGCCGAAGAGGGCGGCGATGCCGCCGAGGGCGAGGAGTTCGAGGAGGCGGGCGCCGCCCGTGGGGAGCGTGGGCAGCGGGTAGTTCAGCGCCGGGTCGGACCGGGTCGCGAGCAGGTACAGGACCGAGGCGAACCCGAGGACGACGGGCAGCGTCGTCGCGTAGACGTGCGAGACGAGGAACTGGAGCGGGAAGATGCAGGCGGCGGCGACGAGTCCGAGCGCCGCGACGCCGCGGTCGAGTCGTCTGCGCGCGAACCAACTCATCGTCCCGGGGTTCCGCCCGCCGCGGGTTTACTATACGGTGTGTAATCCGGTCGCTTCCCGGAGGGGTCGCCAGGGGGGCGGCGTCGGCGGACTGGTGGACCGCGACCGGGGCCCGTCGCCGGGCGCCGTCGGGGAGCCACTCCGCGAGACGTATCAGAGTAATTTACTGTTCTCGGTGGGTGTCCGAGAGTGCCGCAAACCCCGGCATCAGCGACCCCTCGGCGCCGATATGTGACTCCTTCGACCTATGAAGAACGTATATCATGTCGTATTTACGCCAGTTATTTCATGAGGAACAGTGACGTACGACCCGTGTCCGACGAACCCACACTCACACGGCGCAGCGTACTGCAGACGAGCGGCGCGACCCTCGGCGCGCTCTCCCTGGTCGGCACCGGTGCCGCGAGCCTCTCCTCGAAGTACGAGACGGTCGTCGACGTCGTGGAGGCGGGCGCCGATCCGACCGGCGGCGAGCCCGTCGACGACGTCGTCGAAGAGAACCTCGACGACGACACGCTCCTCGAGTTCCCCGACGGCCGCTACGTCGTCAACAACGTCGACGTCACCGGCCTGACGAACGCCGCCATCGTCGGGACGGGCGACGCCACGCTCGTCCCCGGCGACGACTACGACGTCGACGTCTGGATCGGCGGCTCGAGCCTCCGGGACTTCCGCTTCGAGGGGTTCACCCTCGACAACACGGCCGCCGGACACCACCCGTCCGTCGGCTTCTCCGCCTACGACGACCTCGTCGTCCGGGACGTCCGGAAGGAGGGCCGACACGAGGCCGAGAACACCGCCTTCGGCGTCTCCGTCTGGGACGAGGACGGGAGCGCGCTCGTCGAGGGCCTCCGGATGCCCGACGGCAGCGAACCGCAGACGGCCGTCGGCGTCTACGTCGACAGCGAGGGGTCGGTGACGTTCCGTGACTGCCACGTCGAGGGCTTCGGCAACAACGGCCTCTACGCGTCCCACTCGAACGGCCCCGTCCACGTCGAGGGCGGCGTGTACAAGAACAACGACATCGCCCAGATCCGCCTCGGCAGCCCCGGCAGTTCCGTCCACGACGCCACCATCGCCGTCGACGAGGCCAATCCCGACCACGACAACGCCCGCGGCGTCCGCGTCGCCGACGGCCCCGGCCCCGTCGAGGTGTCCTCGTGCGAGATCGTCATGGAGGCGGGCGAGGGCGGCGGCGGCGTCGTCAACGCGTACTCCGGCGGCAGCCTCCGGCTGGAGAACTCCCGCATCTACGTCGGCGAGGACTACACCACCGTCGGCTCCGAGCGCACCGCGGCGGCCGTCCTCGTCGACGAGCCGACCGGCATCGACGACCCCGGTTCGACCACCATCCGCAACGTCGCCATCACGGGCGGCGGCACCCGCCTCGAGGCCGCGACGTTCCGGCGCGACGACGTCACCGTCGAGAGCGTCTGCGTCCACCAGACCGGGACCGACCGGAACGGCCTCGTGTTCACCGACCAGTCCCAGGGCAACGTCGTCGAGAACGTCACCGTCAACGTCCCCGGCCAGGTCATCGCCGGCGGCGGCGACGTCGAGACCAGCGGCATCGACTCGGAGGGCACGTGCGTGCTGCCGGACGCCCTCGGCGACGGCGAGGACGGCTCGGACGCCGACGACGGCGCCGACGCCGAGGACTCGCCGACCGGCCCGCCGCTCCCCCAGGGCGTCCACGACTACACGTACGCCGTGACGGGCACCGACCCCGGGAACCCCACGGCGACCGTCTACGGGAGCTTCAAGTGCCCGTACACGCAGGAGTTCGTCCGCGGCAACTACGAGACCGTCCGCGAGGAGTTCGTCGAGTCCGGCGAACTGAACCTCCAGTACCGGGACGTCGCGTACGAGCCCGAGGACCCCGGCGACCCCTACATCCTCGACGGCGGCCGGAGCGACCTCGTCTCCAGGGTGGCCCTCGGCGTCTGGGACGTCGAACCGGAGAACTACTGGACGTTCTTCGAGTACGTCTTCGAGCGCCAGTCCGGCCTCGAGTGGACCTCCCTCGAGGACCTGACAGCCGC
Source organism: Halobacterium yunchengense (assembly GCF_037031165.1). Classification (NCBI taxonomy): domain Archaea; kingdom Methanobacteriati; phylum Methanobacteriota; class Halobacteria; order Halobacteriales; family Halobacteriaceae; genus Halobacterium; species Halobacterium yunchengense. Next base: position 136,772 of record NZ_JAYEZL010000003.1, read on the forward strand.
GATGCGGGACGCGGGCGTCAGGAACTGGGGGAAAGTCCGCGTCCGCGTCGACGACGGCTGGTACGAGTCCCCGGTCGAGGAGACGACCGCGGCCGCCCGCGAGGCCGGCGTCTCGTTCGTGCCGCAGCTCGAACTCGACGGCGACGTCACCGCGCCCCACCACGAGACGGAGGCCGTCCTCGACTGGATCGAGGCGCGGCTGTAAGCGACGAGTCGCTCGCGGAGACTCAGGCGGCGCCGCGTCGGCCTCCGGGCGTCACTCGCCGAGGACGTCCCGGTAGATGGCGTGGAGGCGTTCGCCCGTCTGCTCGCGGTCCGGTAGCTCGAGCACCGACCGGCCGTCCGAGCGCTCGCCGGCCGCGAGCACGGACGCCAGCGCGTCCACCAGTCCGTCGTCGGTCTCGCGGACGTGCGAGCGACTGACGCCGTCGAGGGCGGCCGGCGCGAACCCCACGCTCGTGGAGACCACGGGCACGTTGCAGGCGGCGGCCTCCTTGACCACCATCGGCCCGCTCTCGTGGCTGGACGTCACGAGGACGGCGTCGCTGGCGTTCATGTACTGCGGCACTTCATCGTGGGGGACGCCCCAGATCCAGCGGAGTTCCACGGGCTCGTCGAGGCGGTCGTCGACGGCCGCGACGATGCGCTCCGCGCGCGGGTAGTCTTTCACGTCCCGGTCCGGGTGGTACGGGAACAGGACGACCTTCGCGTCCGTCTCCCAGTCGACGGCCGCCCGCGCCGCCGACCGCTCAATCGGCCGGAACGTCCCCGTGTCCACCGGGAACGGGACGACCTCGTGGGAGACGTCGAACGCGTCCGAGATGGGCGCCGACGGCACGACGACCCGGTCGCTGGCCCGCGCGGCCGCGCTGCTGACCGCCGACAGGCGGGCCGACTCGCCCATCACCTCCGACCCCCAGAGCGTCAACACGACGGGGCGGGTCGGCTGCGCGAGCGCGAACGGGCCGACGAGGCCGTAGTTCGCGTGCACGAGGTCGTAGTCGTCGAGGCCCGCGCGGAGCACGCGCTGGTAGAACCGCCGGTAGGCGTCGACGGTCCCCGCCGCGCCGTCGGCGTCCGGCACGGCGACGGTCGTACAGGAGACGCCGCGGTCCTCCAGGGCCCGCACCTGCTGTTCGAAGAACGGCGACGCCGTCGTGACGACCTGGAGGACGTCGAGGTCAGTTCGCGGCACAGATCTCGTTCACCGCGACGTCGAGGGGGTCCTCGACGTCCGCGAGCAGTTCGACGCGGCGGCGCTCCCAGTCGTACTCGTCGTCGCGCTCCAGCAGTTCGACCGCGGTCTCGATGCCGGTCTGCTGTCGCTGCTCGCCGTGGTGGTCGAAGACGAGGCCGTACTCCTCCGCGAGGCAGTCGGTCACCCCGGAGCTGAGCGAGCTCACGTACAGCGCGGGCGTCCCGAGCACCGCGCTCTCCGTGACCATCGTGGCGCCCTCGCCGACGAAGAGGTCGGCGTAGTACAGCAGGTCGTGCATCTGGTGGGGCTGGACGTCGATGCGGCGGTCCGCGTACCCGACGGGGACGTCGCCCTCGGCCGTGACGAGGACGCGCGCCCCGGTCTCCTCGAGGCTGTCGATGACGTCGCCGACGTCGTCGAACCCCTCCTTGTCGGTGTCGTGGAACGCGTCGGCGGCGACCGACCGCAGCACGGCGTACCGCTGGTCGGCGTCCAGGTCCACGCGGTCCAGCACCGAGGGGTCCGGCGTGAAGCGGTCCGGGTGGAGGTACGCGAGCTCGTGGCAGCCGTCGTAGCGGCGCTGCTTGTCCCCGACGTCGTTCCGGTAGCACGTCGGCGTGCAGACGGTGTCCGCCAGCGGGAACGCGAGCGCGTTCGTCAGGGTCGCGTGCTCGGTGTCCGTGAACACCACGCAGCGCGCGCCGACCAGCGTCGAGACGTGCGCGACGGAGACGCCACCGATGGCGGTCATCACGTCCGGCCCGATGCCCGCCGCGTGGCGGAACAGCCGCCACTCGTAGGAGAGCTGGCCGACGGCGCGCGGCCCCGGCGGGCTCCCCGGGCCGGGCAGCGCCTCGTGGTCGACGCCGTGGGCGTCGAGGAGCGCCCGGATGATCGGTTCGTCGCGGGCGAACACGTGGACGTCGTGGCCCCGCGACTGGAGCTCGCGCACCACGTACCGGTAGAAGTGGGCGTGTGCGGGGTGCTGGACGCTGATCAGGACGTCCACGTCTCGCTCACCCCGTCGGCGGTCTGCGTTCGGTCCGTTCGCTCTGGTCGTGTCCGTGTCATAGCCTGTCGTAGACGAAGCCGTGTGATTCCGCGGTCGCCTCGTCGACGACGCCGGGGACGTCGACGAGCACCGGGTCGTCGTCGAGCGCGTCCGCCATCGCCGCGAGGTCCGGGTCCCGGAACTCCTCGTGGGCCGTCGCCAGCACGACCCCGTCGTAGCCGCCGAACGAGAGGGTCTCGTGGACGTCGACGTCGTCGTCGACGTGCCGGCGCACCTCCTCGGCGTCCGCGTGGGGGTCGTAGCCGCCGACGGTGACGTCGTAGGACTGGAGCGCGCTGACGACGCTGCCCACGGGGGAGTTCGCCACGTCGCCGACGTCCGGCTTGTACGCGAGGCCGAGCAGGAGCAGTCGGCTCTCGCGGAGCACGCGGCCCGTGTCGTTCAGCGCGCGGAGCGCGAGCCGGGCGACGTGCCGCGGCACGTGGTCGTTGATCTCCCGGGCCTGCAGAATGAGCTTCGGCGAGAAGCCGTCGCTCTCCGAGCGATACACCAGGTAGAGCGGGTCGATGGGGATGCAGTGTCCGCCGACCAGCCCCGGCCGGTAGCTGTCGTCGAAGTTCCACTTCGTGCCGGCGGCGTCGAGCACCTCGTGGGTGTCGAGGTCCATGTGGTCGCAGGCCATCGCGAGCTCGTTGCTGAGCGCGATGTTGATGTCCCGCTGGACGTTCTCGATTGCCTTCGCCGCCTCCGCCGTCTCGATGTCGGGGACGCGGTGGACCTCGGCGTCGACGACGCGGTCGTACAGCGCCACCAGGTCCTCGCGGACCGCCTCGCGGCGCGCCCCCACGATCTTGCTGACGTCGCCGACGCCGCGGCCGTCGACACCGGGCGAGACCCGCTCGGGCGAGTACCCGACCGAGAACTCCTCGCCGACGGTGTACCCGGAGCGCTCCTCGATGGCGGGCACGAGCACCTTCTTCGTCGCGCCCGGGTACACCGTCGACTCGAGGACGACGGTCGTCCCGGGGGTGACGTGCTCGCCGATGGTGTGTCCGGACTCCTCGACGTACCCGAGGTCCGGGTTCTGCATGTCGTCGACCGGCGTCGGCACGGTGACGACGACGTAGTCCGCGCGACCGATCGCCGCGGGGTCGTCGGTGAACGTCGCGTCCGACGCCGCGAGCCGGCGGTCGCCGACCTCGTCGATGGGGTCCGTGCCGGCCGAGAGCGTGGCCGTCTTCGCCTCGTCGATGTCGTACCCGACGACCTCGAGGCCGGCCTCGTCGAACGAGAGCGCGAGCGGGAGGCCGACGTACCCGAGGCCGACGACGCAGACCACGTCCCCGGCCGGCTCAGTCATGCAGACCCACTCCCCGGTAGTCGACCTCGACGGCGTCGCGCAGGTGCGTGAACTCCTGTCTGCCGTCGACCACGAGGAGCCGCTCGCCGTGGGGGCGCAGCGACCGGACGTCCAGGCGAGCGAACGCGTCCTGCGGGGTCACGAGGACGACGGCGTCGAAGGACTGCTCCTGGAGGCGGCTCACCGATTCGGGCGTGCCGCCGACGTCCTCGAAGGCCTCGTAGTCGTCCAGCACGGGGTCGACGACGGTGACGTCCGCGCCGACGTCGCTGAGGTGTTCGACGATGGGGAGCGCGGGCGTCGACCGGATCTCCGCGACCCCCGGCCGGTACGTCAGCCCGAGCACGGCCACGTCGGCCTCGCTCGGGGGAGTGCCCGCCTCGCGGAGCCCGTTCAGCGTGAGCTCCGTCGTGTAGAGGGGCATCATCTCGTTGATCTCGCGTGCGGTCTCCATCAGCTGGCTCGAGGACTCGAAGCGCTGGATGAGGAAGTGGGGGTAGTAGGGGATGCAGTGGCCGCCGACGCCCGCGCCGGGCGTGTGGATGTCACAGAACGGCTGCGTGTTCGCGGCGTCGATGGCGTCGACGACGTCGATGCCGAGCTCGTCGGCGTGCCGGCCGAGCTCGTTCGCGAGCGCGATGTTGACGTCCCGGTAGACGCCCTCGAAGACCTTCACGGCCTCCGCGGTGGTCGCGTTCGCGACCGGGATGACGTCGTTGCTCGTGAGCTCCCCGTAGACGACCTCGGCGACGCGCGTCGACTCGTCGTCGACGCCGCCGACGACCTTCGGGTGCGCGCCCCGGACGTCCCGCAGCGCGCGACCGCTGGACGTCCGCTCCGGGCAGAACGCCAGCCCGAACTCCGAGCGGTCGAGACCGCTCTCCGACTCCAGCAGGGGGAGCAGTTCGTCCCGGCAGGACCGCGGCGGGAGCGTCGACTCGAAGACGACGGTGTCCCCGGCGTCGAGCCCCGCGGCGATGTCCCTCGCGACGTCTTTCACGACCGAGAGGTCGGGTTCGTCGTCGTCGTCGACGAGCGTCGGCACGATGACGACGTGGAGGCTCGCGTCCTCGGCGACCGCCGCGCCGTCGGTGAACGCCTCGAGGGACCCCTCCACGACCGCCTCGCGGACGAGGTCGTCGAGGCCGGGTTCCCCGTCGATCGGGCTCTCGCCGCGGTTGACCGCGCGGACGACGGACTCGTCGACGTCCACGCCGGCGACGTTCCCCGTGGTCTCGGCGTAGACGGCGGCCAGCGGCAGCCCCATCTTCCCGAGGCCGTAGACGGCCACCGGGACCTCCCCGGAGACGAACGCCGACCGCTGGCGGTCCGTCGCCAGCTCCGAGCCGTACAGCTGCACGCGCTCGTCGAGGGTGCCCGTCATCGCTGGTTCCCCCCTTCGAGGACCGGCGGCAGGGCGCGGTGCTCGGCCGGCGCGCCGACCGCGAGCGTGTCCGGCGGGACGTCGCGCGTGACCACGGCGCCCGCCGCGACGAACGCGTTCTCGCCGACGGTGACGCCCGGGAGCAGCGTCGCGTTCGCGCCGACAGACGCGCCGCGCTCGACGGTCGGCCCGGCGAGCTCGACGTCCTCGCGGAGCGGGTACGGGTCGTTCGTGAGGACGGCGTACGGACCGAGGAAGACGTCGTCGCCCACGACCGAGTGCTGGGGGACGTAGACGCCGGTCTGCATGCTGACGTTCGACCCGACGTCGGTCTCGCCGTCGATGACCGCCCGCGTCCCGACGAGCACGTCGTCGCCCATCGTCGTCCGCTCCCGGACCACGGCGTCGTGGCCGGTGGTGAACCGGTCGCCGGCGACGACGTCGCCGTAGACGACGGTCCCCGAGCGGACGCGGGCGTCCTCGCCGAGGTGAGCCGCGCCGGCGTCCTCGTCGTACTCGTAGCCGACGGTCGCGCCGGGGTCGATGGACGCGCCGCCGTCAGTCGTGTTCACTGCCATGCCACTCGCTCCGGTCGCCGCCCGGAGGCGGCCGCGTCCGTCACAACCGGGTCTGGACGCGGTTGGTGTTCGAACGTGTTCATGCCGTACCGGGAACAGGCCCCTGGGAGCCTTCACTATAAATCAGGTAAACGAGAGTTTACAGCGTCTGTAACCGCGATTCGGGAGGAGGCGGCCGGCCGGTCAGTCCTGTGCGACCTCGGAGGGCTCCGAGCGGTCGCCGCCGCGGACGCGCTCGCGCTCGAGCTCGCGGGCGAGCTCCAGGACGCGGAGGCCGTCCTCGCCGGTGACCGGCGGCGCGTCGCCGCTCCGGACCGCGTCCGTGAACGCGCCGAGTTCGCGCTCCAGGGGGTCGGCGTCGGCGACCGTGACCCGTTCGACGAGGTCCTCCCGTCGGCACTCGACGTCCCCGACCTCGCCGGCGTACTCGGCCGCGCCGTCGCGGTGGACCTCGACGGTCCCCTCGAGCAGGTCGGCCTTCACCCGGCAGGTCTCCGCCGTGACCGTGACGCGGCGGACGTCCTCCCGGGTGACGCGGCTCGCCGTCAGGTTGCACACCACGCCCGTGTCGAACTGGAGGGTGCCGACCGCGTACCGGCCCTCGGCGGTGCCGAACGCGCCGCAGGACGCGACCTCGCCGTCGACGAGCGACCGCGCGAGGTCGATGTCGTGGATCATGAGGTCCATCGTCGCGGTGTCGTCGATGTCGCGGTCCGGCGGCGGCGTCAGGCGCTCGGCGTGCGCGGCGATGACCTCGAGGTCCTCGACGACGCGCTCGAGCGCCTCCACGACCGGGTTGAACCGCTCGACGTGGCCGACCTGGAGGGTGGCGTCGTTGCGGTCGGCGCGCTGGACGAGGTCCCGGCCCTGCGCGGGCTCCTCGACGAACGGCTTCTCGACGAGCACGCCGACGCCCGCCTCCAGGGCGCGCCGCGCGAGGTCGTAGTGGTACTGGGTCGGCACGGCGACCGTGACCGCGTCCGCGCGCTCGAACAGCGCGTCCGCCGTGACGGCGGCCGCCCCGAGCGAGGACGCGACGGACTCGGCGCGGGACTCGTCGGCGTCCGCGACCCCGACGAGTTCGACGCCGGGCAGGGCGTCGTAGACGCGCGCGTGGTTCCAGCCCATGCTCCCGACGCCGACGACGCCCGCCCGGACCGGCCGCTCAGACATCGTCGGCGGCCACCTCCTCGGTGAGCACCCGGCAGACGTGGTCGAGCTGGCGCTCGGAGAGCCCGGGGTGGACGGGCAGCGAGAGGACCTCGTCGGCCAGCGCCTCCGCGACCGGCGCCTCGCAGTCGACGTCGTCGTACGTCGGCTGCTGGTGGATGGGGATCGGGTAGTAGATGCCGGTGTCGACGGAGTTGGCTTCCAGCGTCGACGCCACCTCGCTGCGGTTCCCACAGCGCACGGTGTACTGGTGGTAGACGTGGCGGCGGTCGTCGGGCTCCGTCGGCGTGACGAGGTCCGTCTCGGAGAGCCGCTCGGTGAGCACCGCGGCGTTCTCACGGCGCGCGCTGTTGAACTCGGGCAGCCGCCGGAGCTGCGCGCGGCCGATGGCAGCGGCGATGTCGGTCAGCCGGAAGTTGTGGCCGAGGTCGACGTGCTCGTAGCCCGCGCGGTCGCGGCCGTGGTTGATGAACCGCTCGGCCGCGTTCGCGACGTCGGGGTCGTCTGTCGTGATCATGCCGCCCTCCGCGGTGGTCATGTTCTTCGTCGGGTAGAACGAGAAGCACGCCACGTCGCCGTGGCTGCCCGCCGGCTCGCCGTCGTACTGCGCGCCGTGGGCCTGCGCGGCGTCGACGACGAGCGGGACGCCGTGGTCGTCGGCGACGTCAGCGAGCGCGCCGACGTCCGCGGGGAGGCCGTAGAGGTGGACCGCGAGGATGGCGTCCACGTCCCCGGACGCCGCGCGGATGCGCTCCTCGACGGCCACGGGGTCGAGCGTGAACGTCTCCGGGTCGACGTCCGCGAACGCCGGCTCGGCGCCGGCGTGGCGGACGGCGTTCGCGCTCGCGACGAACGAGAACGGCGTCGTCACGACGGTGTCGCCGTCGCCGACGCCGACGGCCTCCAGGGCCGCGTGCAGGGCCGCCGTGCCGTTCGCCGCGGCGACGGCGTGGTCGGCGCCGGCGTACTCCGCGTACTCCGACTCGAAGGCCTGGACCTCGCTGCCGGCCGCGAGCTGGCCGGACTCCAGGACGTCGACGACCCGGTCGATCTCGGCGTCGCCGATCTGGGGCGCGGCGATGGGAACCTGCTCGCGGGCGTCCGTCGACTGCGTCACGCCGACCACGCTCCGCGGCCGGCGGGGACGTCGCGGCACTCGGCGCGCCTGCGACGCGGTTCGCGGTGCGGTCTGCTCGTCTCTCGTCCGCGTGGCGGCAGTTCGGATGGCACTGTCACTGTCCGGGCGTCCGGGCCAAACCGGCTTTATTATGAGTCTGTTAGTCGCCCGGCCCGGCGAGCGCGGCGGTCACGCCGCGTCGTCGACCCGCGCCAGCCGGACGGCGACCGCGGCGGCCAGCCCGAGGACGACCAGCCCGCCGACCACGGTCGCGGCGACCGCCTCCCCGAGGACGACCGCGGTCAGGACGACGGCCGACAGCGCGACCGCCACGGCCGCCGCGAGGCGAGCGCGACCGAACGCCCGGCCAGGCGGGACGGGCGCGTCGGCGTCGGCCACGGCTTCGCGGACGGGGCCGCGGTCGAAGTCCCGACCGCCATCGCCGACGATCCCCTCGTCGGCGTTGAACGTGACGACGCCCCGGTCGTCGAGTGCCGGGAGGTCGACGTCGTGGAGTTCCTCGCGGATCCGGCGGCGGTCCGGCGGCGACTGGGTGGCCGCCCGCTGGGCCTCCCACTCGGCGACGCGGTCCGCGAGCTCGTCGATGGTCATCGGCGTGTCCGCTTCGGCGACTGTCCGGACGACGTGCTCCCGCCGGCGCCGACTCGTGCCCGGGGAGACGTCGCTCGATTCGGACCGGTCTACCGGCAAGACGTCGCAAGGAACACGATGGAGCGACTTAAACGCCGGGTTCGGGACGTCACGACCGCGACGGTTTCACGCCGTCGAGGACCGCCTGGATCAGCCCCGGGTACTGGCGCGGCCCCGGCACCGACGCGCGGCGGGCGTGCCGGAGCGCCGCCCGGAACTCGCCGTCCTGGAAGTAGAACTTCGCGAGGAACCGGTGGTGGATGCCGCGGACGTCGTAGCCCTCCCGCTCGAGGCGTTCGACGGTGTCGGCGAACTTCGCGAGGTAGCGGCGGTCGGACTGCTCGACGACCGACGCCGGCGGTCGGCCCGTGTCGTACCGGCGAACGAGGGTCTCGTCGACGTACGCGAGCTTCCCCTGCCGGAGCACGCGGATGAGGAACTCGGGGTCCTGGAACCGCTCGAAGGACTCGTCGAACCCGTCGACGGCGTCCACGACGTCCGCGGACACGAGGAGCGTCGACCCCGCGCTCGTGTGCAGGCGGTCCATGAGCACGTCCTTGACGAGTTCCACGCCGCCCTCGGCGCCCTCGGTCTGGGAGAGCCTCGTCAGGCCCGCCCAGCGCGCGAACCGCCGGAGGGGGCCGGCGTCGTCGCCGATCTCGACGCCGCAGTAGACGGCCACCCACTCCGGCGGTCGGGACTCGAGGACCGCGACCTGGCGCTCGAGCTTCCGGGGCAGCCACGCGTCGTCGGAGTCGAGGAACGCGACGTACTCCCCGGACGCGCGCTCGATGCCCGTGTTCCGCGCGGCGCTCGCGCCGCGGTTGTCCTCGTGGGCGACGTACGTGAGGCGGTCGTCGTCGTAGCTCCGCACGACCTCCTCCGTGTAGTCCGTGGACCCGTCGTCGACCACGATCAGTTCCAGGTCCTCGTGGGTCTGTGCGAGCACGCTCTCGATGCTCCGGTGAATCCGCCCGGCGCGGTTGTAGGTCGGGACGACGACGCTGACAGTCGGCATCTGATACTCGCGGCTACACGCTCCGGTTGCTTTACTATACGACGGGTAAGACCGTTTCGCGTGGCGCGTACGGCCGGGGGAGGGGCCGTCTCGCCGTCGCTTCCGGGACGCGAGACGGGGGTAGCCGGTCGCCTGCGTCCGGGAACCGCTCGCCGCCGCGACTCGTCAGGTCGGCGGCGCGGCGGGCTCGCGAGGCAGCCGCAGGTGGTAGGTCTCCGTGCCGGGCACCGGCTCGAGGTCGTCCGCGAGGAGGACGCGGTCCCGCCAGACGCTGAACGTGAGCAGCTCCCAGGTCAGCGACCCGTGGCCGGCAACGTGGCGGTCGTAGCTCGCCGGCGACAGCACCGCGGGCGGCTCGTATCGCTCGAACGCCGACGCCAGCGGACCGCCCGGCTCGACGTACCGGCCGATGGGCAGCGAGCCCGAGTGCTTCCCGCGGCGGACGTCGTACTCGGGCACGCGCCGCGACAGCAGCGCCTTCGGGACGTGCTTCGCCGCGAACGGAGTGGAGTCGCCGGGCCGCGGCACGTACCGGCGGTCGGCGGGGACGGCGAGGGCCGTCTGTGCGACCCGGCGCGCGCGGAACGGCGCGACGACGTCCTGTCCCCACACGAACCCGAGCTGTCGCCACTGGTTGACCGCGTCGTCGCCGAGGAAGTCGACGAGGTGGCCGACCTCGGCCTGGCGGGGGAACGTCGGGTCCGCGTCGAGGTTCGCGCGCTCGCCGGCGTACTCGACGCGGCGGTTCGCGCGACGCCGGACGACGTCCGCGTCGAAGACCTCCGCGACGGCGCCGGGGTCGACGTCCGCGGCGAGCGCGTGCGCGAACGACTCCGGGCTCGAGGCCGGTCGCTGGAGCTGCGCGCGGCGGGCCGCCAGCGCCTCGTAGCCGGCGGCGGCGCGACCGCCGAGGCGCTCGGCGGCCCACTCGGCGACGCCCGCGTCGACGACCGGTCCGAGCCAGTCCGCGATGCGCGCCGCCTTCACGCCGGGCAGGCCGAACAGCGCGTCCGCGCACTGGCCGTTGACGTACTGGCCGGGTTCCATCGACTGGAACCCGGCGGCCGTGAACACCGTCTGGTGGTACCGGGGCGGCAGTCCGAGCGCGTCGACGGCCGCCTCCAGGTGGTCGAGGAACGACGCCTCGGCGACGGGGACCGCCGTCCGGGAGGCGTCGATGGCGGCCGCGGCCTCGCGGGCGGCGACCACCTCGGGCCGGAACTCGGGGGCGTCGACGGTCACCTGGACCGGCGACGGCGCGTTCCGCCGGTAGGACGCCAGCAGGGTGGAGTCGACGCCGCCGGAGAACATCGTGTGGGCGCCCGGCCGGACGCCGACGCGGACGACGTGCTCGAGGGCGTCCCCGAGCGCGTCGACGGCGCGGCCCGGGCTGTACCGGTGGACGGTCTCCAGGGTGTCCGCGACGCGCCGCGTCCACTCCCGGTCGGCGCCGTCCCAGCGGATGCACTCGCCGCGGCCGAGCCGCGAGACCTCGGCGACGTACGTCGACGGCTCGACCGGCGACCGGAACAGGAGGTGGTCGGCGAGCGCGGTCCGGTCGACCGTCCGGTCGCCGACCGCCAGCTCGCGGACCGCGTTCCGGAAGTGGTCGGCGAGCACGAGCGTGCCGTCCGAGGCCTCCAGGTAGAAGACGTCCCGGCTGCTCGTCGCGCTCCGGTAGGCCTCGACGCGGCCGCCGCGGTCCGTCCCCGAGACGAACACGACGACGGCGTCCTCGGTCTGCGCGGCGAGGTCGTCGCAGACCGCATCGAGGCCGTCCGCGTTCGAGACGAGGTCCCGGACCCGGTTCGTCGCGACCGCGGACACCACCCACGTGCCGTGTTCGCCCTCGACGACCAGCGTCTCCGGGTCCGCGAACAGGACTCGGACCCCGGTCATCTCCGTGCGGGCGGCGGCCGCGTCCCACCGCGTGCGGGCGGCGGCCGCGTCTCGCCGCGTGGGGTCGGCGAGCGAATCTCGCTCCCTGCGGACTCTGCACGCGTCGCGCTGCGTCGGCCGCGAGTCCGGCCGCGGCGAGTTGCCGGGCGACTCACGGCTCGACCACCTCGTCGACGGCGACGTACGCGCGCTCCCACGCGAGGCGGTCCGCCACCCACGCCTCGCCGTCGGTGGTGAGCGCGTACTCGTTCGAGCGGCCGTCCCTGGCGCCCTTCTCGACCAGCCCGGCGTCGACGAGCGTGCCCAGGTCGATGTAGATGTGACCCGAGAGCACGTCCCGGCCCTGGGTCTCGACGAGTTCGCGGCGGACCTCCTGGCCGTTCGGCGAGTCGCGTCCGGCGACCGCGAACAGGACGTCCCGTTGGAGGGCGGTCAAGTCGGCCATCGTTCGCTCGCCCCTACTGGCCACGGCCACAAGTATGCCCAGCACTGTTCAGCGGGCTTAGCAGGGGAGTAAGGCGCTCTCGGCTCCGTCAGCGGGCGACGCGCTCGCCGCGCCGGCGGCGTTAACAACCGCATAGTAACGGTGGTAGCGCCCGTGGTCTCCCTCAGGACGGTCCGGGCGCGACGGTGCGCCTCGACGCAGACCGTCCACTGGTGGCACTCCCGACCCCTCCCCCCACCCGTCCCCCCTTCCCTCTCACCAGTCCCCCTTCCCCTTCACCAGTCCCTCCTTCCCACTCGTCCCGATCACCGCCCACGCGACCCCGTCACTCCACCCCTACCCACGCCCGCTCGGAGCCAGACTCCCGTCCGTTCACGAGCCAGACTCCGTCCCCCCAGAGCCAGACTCCGCCCCTCCGCGAGCCGAACTCCCGTTCTGCACCGCGCGAGCTGCGCGACCCCCAGCGTCGAGCGAATCCACGGCAGGCGGCCTTACATTGCCTATAATGAAACTCGTGGGGCGGGTACGTCAGGTCGAACGATGCAGGCCGTGATCCTCGCTGCCGGCCGCGGGACCCGCATGCGCCCGCTCTCCGACAGCCGACCGAAGCCGATGCTCCCTGTCGCCGACAGACCGCTGCTCGCCCACGTCGCCGACGCGGCCGTCGACGCCGGCATCGACGAGCTCGTGTTCGTCGTCGGGTACGAGGCCGCGGCGGTGCGCGAACACTTCGGCGACCGCTACCGGGACGTCCCGGTCGAGTACGTCGAACAGGACTCCGCCGACGGCACCGCCGACGCGGTCCACCGGGCGGCGCCGGCCCTCGAGGGGGACTTCGTCGTCCTCAACGGTGACAACCTCTGTACGGCGGCCGACGTCGACGCGCTCGTCGAACGGGCGCCGAGCGTCGCCGCCTACGAGGTCGACCGCCCCTCGAACTACGGCGTGCTCGCGACCGACGGCGGCAGCGTCACGAACGTCGTCGAAAAGCCCTCGGACCCCCAGACGTCGCTGGCGAACGCGGGCGCGTACGCGTTCCCCGGGCGGGCACTCGACTGGCTGGACGTCGAGGCCAGCGAGCGCGGCGAGCGCGAGCTCACCGACGTGCTCGCGTCGGTCGCGGACGCCTACGAGGTGACGCCCGTCGAGTTCGACCGCTGGCTCGACGTCGGGCGGCCGTGGGAGCTCCTCGCGGCGAACGAGCGCCGCGTCGGCCGGCTCGACCGCCGGCTCGACGGCGACGTCCACGAGGACGCGACCGTCCGCGGCGACGTCGTCGTGGAGGCCGGCGCGACCGTCGACGCCGGGTCGGTGATCGAGGGTCCGGCGCTCGTCCGCGAGGGCGCGTCCGTCGGTCCGAACGCGTACGTCCGCGGGACGACGCTGGTCGGCCCCGGCGCCGAGGTCGGACACGGCGTCGAGGTGAAGAACAGCGTGCTGATGGCCGGTGCGAGCGTCAGCCACCTCTCGTACGTGGGGGACAGCGTGCTCGGCCGGGACGTGAACTTCGGCGCGGGCACGAACGTCGCGAACCTCCGCCACGACGACCAGCCGGTCCGCGTCCGCGTGAAGGGCGAGTCGGTGTCGACGGGCCGCCGGAAGTTCGGCGTCGTCGTCGGCGACGGCGCGAAGACCGGCATCAACACGAGCCTGAACGCCGGCGTGACGCTCTCCGAGGGCGCGACGACCACGCCCGGAGAGACGGTGACGAGGGACCGATGACCGGACCACCACGCGGCCGGGTCGACGAACGGACGCCGCCGGCGCCGCCAGGGGTGGCGTAGACGTGTGTCACGGAGCGTCACCGCCGGGTTCAGCTTCGTCGTCGCCGCGAAGGTCGTGTTGCTCGTCCTCGGCATCGTCGCGTCACCGCTGCTCGTCGCACAGCTCGGCACTGACCCCTACGGGCGGTACGTGTTCCTGTTCTCCCTGTTCAGCCTCTACATGAACGCGCTCAGCCCAGGCGTCACGGACGGCGTGCGGAAGTACCTCGGCGAGAACCGCAGCAGCGAGAACTGGGAGGGGCGCATCCTCGGGTTCTACCTCCGGTACGGCCTCGTGCTCGCGGTGGCGGGCGCGGCCGGCCTCTGGCTGGCCGCCCGGACGAACCTCCTCGGGCGCTTCCTCGACGGCGAGCACCTCGGCCTCTACCTCAAGCTGCTCGCCGTGCTCGTGCTCGCGACGCAGTTCCGCGAGTACTTCCGGCACTCCCTGATGGGGTTCAAGCTCGAGCACTACGCGATGGCGCTCCGCGTGCTGTACAAGGTCGGGTTCCTCGCGCTCGCCATCGGGCTCGCCGTCCTCGGCTACAGCGTCGTCGGCGTGCTCGCGAGCCACATCGTGATGAGCGTGGTCGTCGGCGCCGTCGGCCTCGCGGTGGTCGCGCGCCGCGTGTCGCTGGCGACGGTGCTGTTCCCCTCCTCGCGTGACCTGCCGCGCCGGGAGATGCTCTCGTTCAACAGCTTCAGCATCGTCCTCATCCTCCTCATGACCTCGCTGTACAACGTCGACATCCTGTTGCTCCGCGGGTTCGCGGGCGAGACCGAGGTCTCGTACTACAAGATCGCGTTGCTGTTCGCGGAGTTCCTCTGGTTCGTGCCGATGGCCCTCCAGACGGTGTTGCTGCAGTCGACCAGCGAGCTCTTCGAGCGCGACGACCACGCGCGCATCAAGGCCATCGCCGCCCGCGTCACCAGGTACACGACGCTGCTCACGGCGCTGATGGGGCTGGGCATCGCCGCGCTCGCGTCCGCGGCCATCCCCCTGATGTACTCGCCGGAGTTCGTCGCGAGCGTCGGGCCGCTGCTGGTGTTGCTCCCGGGGGCGTTCGGGTTCGCGGTGGCGCGACCGATACTCAGCATCGGCCAGGGCAGCGGCCGGCTCCGCGAACTCGTCGTCGGGACGTCCGTCGCGGCCGCCCTGAACGTCGCGCTCAACCTCGCGCTCATCCCCCGGTACGGGACGATGGGCGCGGCCGCGGCGACGACGACGGCGTACGGCTCGATGCTCGTCTTCCACGTCTGGAGCGCGCGCCGCATCGGCTTCGACCCGCTCGCGGACATCCGCGCGGTCAGGACGGCCACTACGGTCGTGTTCACGGCGCCCGTGCTGTACGTGCTCGTCGACGCGCTGCCGGAACTGGTCTCGCTGGTCGTCGTGCCGCCCGTCGGGCTCGCCGTGTTCACGCTCGCCGCGTTCGTCACGGGCGCCCTCGACCCCGTCGAGGTGACCAGCTTCCTGAGCGCGCTCCCGGGGCCGTTCGGGCGGTTCGCGGAGGACGCGCGGAGGCTGGGCGGCGACTGGCTCTCGGACCTGACGTTCTCCCGGCGGGACGGCCAGCGGTGGCTGCTGGCGGCGGGCGCGGTCTTCTTCGCGGTTGGCCTGGTCTTCTCGGTCGCCGGCGCCGGACTGATTCCGGGGCTCGGCGGCCCGAGCGACGCCGAACCCGAGCAGACCGGGCCGCCCGCGAACGCCACCACCGTCCCGCTGGAGACGACCGAGCAGGACGCCACGACCGGCGCAGCGACGACGGACGGGACGCCGACCGGCGGGACGACGACCGACCGCCCGACGACGACGTCGGCGCCACCCGGGAGCGAGACGACGACGGACCAGCCGCCGATCGGCAACGAGACGACGACCGGCCAGCAGCCGACGACCCGGCAGACGACGGACCAGCCGACCACTCGACCGACCACCACGCGGACGACCAGCCAGCCGACCACCACGGACCGGGCCACGACACAGCAGACCACCAGCCAGCCGACGACGACACAGCAGACCACCAGCCAGCAGACCACCACGCAACAGACGACCACGACCACGAACGACACCACGACGTCCACGACGACGGAGACGACCATCCTCGAGACGACGACGAACGACACCACGACGAACGACACCACGACCACCGACGACACGACGAACGACACCACGACGCAGTCGACGCTCCTGCAGTGGCTGCTCGGCGGGTCGTCCTGAGAACCCGGCGCTTCCTTCTGTGACCGCTCGGCGGGTCGTCCCGAGGACGCGCTGGACGTCCGGTGAGCGGCAGAGAACCTGAACGCGATGGGGCGGCCCTCCGAGGTCGACCACTCCGAAGAACGGGAGCGGCGGCGCTCGCGGCTACTCCACGTTCGCGGGCGTGACGAGCGCGTCGACGGAGTCGACGCGCGGACCGTCCGCGAGGACGTCGAGCCAGCAGACCGCGTCGTTGAACCGGAGTTTGACGCGCGGCGGAAGGTCGCGCAGGCCACTGCCGGCGACGAACAGCCGCTCGTCGAGGTCGGTGCGGCGGTAGTGCTCGCGGCGGTCCGGCCACGCGCTCTCGAAGGTGTCCAGGCCCGGGAGCGTCCGCCGGAGGAACTTCTCGATCTGGTTGAGGACGTACCGGTCGTGGGGGCGGTCCGGCGGCCGCGGCGAGAGCAGCGAGGCGTCCAGGCGCTCGAGGGCCCGCCGGTAGGTCCGCTCGTTGCGGTGTTCGGGCGGCGTGCGGAGGTGCCAGTCGACGAGTTCGGCGTCGGCGGCGACGAAGGTCGCGAAGAAGTTGTCCGCGAGGTGCGCGTGGAAGGGCATCGTCGGCTGGTTCTGGATGCCGACCGCGGCGACGGCGTCGTGGGGCCGCTCGAAGCGGTCGGCGAGGCGGTCCCGCTGGGCCTCGATGGCGTCCCGGCAGAACGCGACGCTGTCCTCCGCGAGGACGTCGTCGCCGACGCCCGGGTGGTCGGAGAGCCGCCAGAAGCCGAAGTTCTCGAACAGCAGCGTCTCGGCGACGTCCGGGTCGGGCTCGAGGCCGCGCAGCGGGAGCGTGTGCCCGAACGCGCTGACGCCGCGGCGCGGGCGGAAGTGGCCGGCCAGCAGCGTGTCGAACAGCAGGCCGTGGTGCAGCGAGTCCAGGTCGATGGACGCGCCGTCGATGGCGTGGTGGACCTGCAGGGACTCCCTGACGCCCTGGCCGTACTGGACGGTCTCAGGGTCCGTGTTCAGGTAGCACTGGCCGGGAGCGAGCACGCGGTGGTCGACGTCGTACTTCTCGGCCACCGCCCGCGCGACGTCGACCTCGTCGCTCCCCGGAGTGCCGAGCGTGTAACTCGCCTCGAGCCCGTCGAGCTCGGCGAGCAGCAGCCGCGAGTCGTAGCCCGCGCTGAGGAGGACGCCGGTGCGGCCGGGCTGGCCGCTGCGCCGTTCGATGGCGCGCCGGAGGCGGCGGGCGAGCGACGTCACGTAGTCGAAGTCCTCGGCGTCGTAGACGAACCGCGCGAGCTCGCCGACCGCGTCCGGCTCCAGGTAGCCGTCGAAGGGCACCCGGGACAGCTCCTCGAACAGCGTGCGGTCCCCGAGCACGACGCCGAGGTGCACGAACTCCTGGAGGGCCCGCCGGCACGCGCTCGGGTCGTCGACGACGTCGACGACCGCGGCCGGGTCCGTGCCGAACGCGCGCGGCCCGGCCGCGTCCGTGTAGAAGCACTCCCGCGTCCGCAGCGGGTCCGTCACGACCGCGGGCCGGTAGCCGTCGTCGACGACCGCGAGGAACGACCCGCTCAGCGAGTCGAGGGCCTTCGAGCCGACGTTCGGGTACTGGTCGAGCAGCCAGTCCGCGGGGTCGTGGCCGTTCGCCGGGAGGTACGCCTCCCCCCAGACGACACAGCACGCGTCCTCGCGGACCGCGACGTGCGTCCGGTTCGGGACGCCGAGGCCGTCGTCGCGGACGCCGACCGTGAGTGAGGGGCCTTCGACGACGCGGTCGAACTCGGCGTTCGAGCGGTGCCGCTCGAACGCGGACCGGTCGCCGAACACGCCGAACAGTTCCTTGTTCACGGTCGGAGTGGGTGCGTCATTCGACGGTGACGCTCTTCGCGAGGTTCCGGGGCTTGTCGATGGACCGCCCCAGCATGTCGGCCGCGTGGTACGAGAGCAGCTGCAGCTGGACGTTCGCCAGCAGCCCCTCCAGGGCCGGGTGCGTCTCGGGGATCCGGAGGGCCTCGTCGGCGAGGTCGTCGTGCTCCTCCGGGTCGGCGGTCACGAGGACGATGGGCGCGCCCCGGCTCTTGGCCTCCTTCGCGTTCGTCAGCGTCTTCTCGTTGTGCCGGCCGGTGACGAGCGCGAACAGGGGCGTGGACGGCGTCACCATCGCCAGCGGGCCGTGCTTGAGGCGGCCGGAGGTGAACCCCTCGGCGTGCTGGTACGTGATCTCCTTGAACTTCAGCGCGCCCTCCATCGCGACCGGGAACCCGAGGTTCCGGCCGATGAAGAAGAACGCCTCGTCGTTGACGTACCGGTCCGCGAGCCGCGCCGCCTCCGAGCCGTCCAGGACGGTCTCGACGTCCTCCGGGAGCTGCCGGAGGGCGGCGGCGAGCTCGTCGAAGTCCTCGCGCGGCTCGGCGTCCGGGAAGTCCTCAGCGAGCCGGCGGGAGAGCAGCGTCAGGGAGACGACCTGCGAGGTGAACGTCTTCGTCGCGGCGACCCCGATCTCGGGGCCGGCGCGGATGAACAGCGTGTGGTCGGCGTTCCGCGCCGCGGTGGAGCCGACGACGTTCGTGACGGCGGCCGTCGTGGCGCCGGCGTCGGCCGCGTGACGCATCGCCGTCAGCGTGTCGGCGGTCTCGCCGCTCTGCGTGACCGCGACGACGAGCGAGTCCTCGGACGCCGGGCTGCTGCTCGTGTCGTACTCGTTGGCGCGGTAGGCCGTCGAGTCGATGCCGACGTCGTCGAGCAGCTTGGAGCCGTACAGTGCGGCGTGATAGGAGGTCCCGCAGGCGACGAACTGGACGTCGTCGTACCCCTCGAAGGTGCCCGGCGGGAACCCCTCGAGGTCGACCGTCTCCTCGTCGACGTCCAGGCGGCCCTCGAGGGTCTGCGTGAGCGCGGTCGGCTGGGTGTGGATCTCCTTGAGCATGAAGTGCTCGTAGGCGCCCTTCCCGGTCTCCTGGGGGTCCCAGTCGACGTGTTCGACCTCGCGGTCGATCGGCTCGCCGTTGACGGACAGCGTCGCGACGTCACCGGGCCGGACGACCGCGACGTCCTCGTCCTCGAGGAACACGACGTCCTGCGTGTACTCGAGGAACGCGGGCACGTCGCTCGCGAGGTAGTAGGAGTCGTCGTCGACACCGACGACGAGCGGGGTGCCGTTCCGTGCCGCGTACACCGCCTCCTCGCCGTCGACGACGGCGGCGATCGCGTAACTCCCGTCGAGGGCCTCGACCGTCCGCCGGAACGCCGTCTCGGCGTCCGGACAGTGCTCGAGGTGTTCGCTGAACAGGTGCGGCACGACCTCCGTGTCCGTGTCGCTCGTGAACTCGACGCCCCGGTCCTCGAGCTCGGCGCGCAGCGACTGGTAGTTGTCGATCACGCCGTTGTGGACGACGGCGACCTCGTCGTCCTCGTCGGTGTGGGGGTGGGCGTTGACGTCCGTCGGCGGACCGTGCGTGCTCCAGCGCGTGTGACCGATGCCGACGTCGCCGTCGTCCGTCATCTGGGAGAGCTCGTCCCGGACGTCGGAGACGGAGCCGGCTCGCTTGTACACGGACAGCCCGGAGCCGTTCTCGACGGCCACGCCCGCGGAGTCGTACCCGCGGTACTCGAGGTTCTGGAGGCCGTTCAGGAGCGTGGGGACCGTGCTGTCGGCGCCGACGCAGGCGATGATCCCACACATCAGCCCCACCCCACGTGCGGCGGGGTGTTCGCGGCGCTACCACTCGGATGGTCGCTCCCGGCTCTGCGGACGGGATTGGAACTCGTTGCGTCGTTCATTGTTGTGTCCTCCCGCAGCGTGGCCCTGGCCGGGCGGTCGATGCGGGTTCGATTCCGTACAACCGCCGGACACTCCATTACTATATTCAGTGTAATTCCCGGATAGAGAGGAGTTAGCGCGCGTGCCCGGAGCGCACCGCCTCGCAGCGGCCGGTTCGCGGGTTCGCCGACCCCGAGCCCTGGCTTACAGAGGGGGTAACGGACGGCTCGGCGACGAACCGGCGCGCGGAAGAACCCGTCGCCGCCCCCACTCGTGTGCTTGGCCGCCAGGGAGGCCGTCGCGCCGTTCGGGCGCCGTCGGCGGGTATCCGCGCTACGAGTCCGCCGTCGCGAGGCCGCCCGTCGCGGCGGCGAAACGGAACGCAACGGAATCGCGCTCGGGTTCGAGCACCGCTCCACGACGCGGCCGGTCCTGCTACGGCAGAGAAGGCGCCACTCGCGGCGGCGACTCGCCGGCCGCGGCCGGTCAGCCGCCCTCGTCGGTCCCCGTCCCGTCCTGGCCGTCGCCGCCCGTCGACCCAGCGTCGTTCTCGGGGGCGACCGCCCGACGGTCGCCGTGCGGCGGTCCCGCCTGCCCGTCGTCCACCGCCGAACTCGGTTCGTCGCCGTGCAGGGTGACGATGTTCTCGCGGCCGATGGTCACCCTGCTCACCAGGTCCTCCTCTTCCATGGCCGAGAGCTTCCGGCTGACCTTCGACGCCGACCAGTCGGTCGCCTCGACCACCTCGCTCTGCCGGACCCGGCCGCCGTTGTCCCGCAGGATCGACAGCACCGTCTCGTGGTCCGGGTCCATCGGCCGTTCGGGGGCCCCGTCCCAGCTGTCCGCCGGCTGGACGACCGGCTCGTGGGCCTGGTCGGGCGTCCCCTCCGGCTCCTGCTCTCGCTCCGGCGACGAGTCCGCCCCGTCGCCGGCCCCCGCGTTCGTCGTCCGGGACGGCCGCGGCACCGCGAGCGGGACGGCGTCCGTCGTCTGCCACTCGACGTCCAGGCCGTCCACGCGGCGTCCGGCGAACAGTCCGACGACGACCACCGAGACGAGGACGCCGGTCACGAGCGTGAACGGCGTCGTCCCGCTCGTCGGGTCGGTGCCGAGGAGCGCGACCTCGGTCCCGTCGCTCAGGCCGTCGCCGTCCGTGTCCGCGTCCGTCGGGTCCGTCCCCGCCTCCAGTTCGTGCGCGTCGTCGAGGCCGTCGCCGTCCGTGTCCGCGTCCAGCGGGTCCGTGCCGACCTCGAGTTCGCGGCCGTCGTCGAGACCGTCGCCGTCCGTGTCCGCGTCCGTCGGATTCGTCCCGACCTCGAGTTCACGCGCGTCGTCGAGGCCGTCGCCGTCCGTGTCCGCGTCCAGCGGGTCCGTGCCGAGCTCGCGCTCACGGCCGTCCTGGAGCCCGTCGTCGTCCGAGTCGGGGTCCATCGGGTCCGTCCCCACCTCGAGTTCCTGTTCGTCCCGGAGGCCGTCGTCGTCCGTGTCGGGGTCTGTCGGGTCGGTGCCGTACGTGCGGACTTCGACGCCGTCCTCGAGGCCGTCCTGGTCGGTGTCCGCGGACAGCACGCTCGTGTTCATGTCGAGCTCGCGGCTGTTCGAGAGCGAGTCGCCGTCGTAGCTCTCGTTGCGCTCGAGGACGACCACCTCCCGGCTGTGCGAGGCGAGCGCGTCCTCGGCGTCCTCGCTGGCCTTGACCGCCACGGTGAGGTTCTGGGGGCCCTTCGCGGAGGACGGCCAGCTCGACTGCTCGAAGGTCACGACCGTCTGGTTCTCCGGGTCGCCGAGGTGGACGTCCGTGCAGGTCTCGGTCGTCCCGTCGCCGGTCCACGCACACACCGCGTAGCTGGAGCGGTCCGGCGGCTGGTAGGTGACCGTCATCTCGAAGGACTCGCCGGTCCAGAGGACGCGCTGGCCGTCGCTCGTCCGGTCGGCCGCCTCGCCGGCGAACGACACGTTCTCGACGGTGGCGTTCGAGGACTGCCCGCTCTCCACGGTGGCGTTCGAGGACTGCCCGCTCTCCACGGTGGCGTTCGAGGACTGCCACTGGCTGCCCGAGACGCCGCGCTGCTCGGATGCGGGGCTCGCGGCGACCGGCGCGCCGGCGAGAACCGGCAGCGTCACGACTAGGACCGCGACGAGGAGGGAGTACGACCGAGCCGGACCGGGTACCGCGTGCTCCATCGGGGGTTGCGTAGTCTCTGCTCCCGATTTTCATATAGGTGTTGTGGCCAATTCGCCGAAGCCCGACCGGCCGGCTCCAGCGCCCCCGATTTCCGACAGTAGCGGAGCTACGGGCGGCACCCCGTCGCTTGCAACGGTCTGCAAACGTGTCGAACTGTCGGGTCAAACATACTGCGTGGCCGGATGAGGGACGCGCGACGCGCTACTGGCGGACGCGTCGAGCGGTCGGACCGGAGCTGACTCGCTAGAACGGGAGCGGGATCTCCGACGTGGCGCCGAAGACCGTGTGCGCGAACGTGACGGTCGCGAACGTGACCAGCATCAGCGACGCGAGCAGGATGTTCGGGAGGGCGGAGACGACCGGGACGTTGAACACCGCCGCGAGGAAGAACCCGCTCGTGACGCCGGTCGCGCCCAGGTACGCGTCGATCCAGTCGTCGCCGCCGTCGACCGCCTCGTCGGCCGTCTCGTCCGCGGCCGGCTCGCTCGGCGGCGCCGTCGCGGACTCGTCGTCCTCGAGGGTGAGGTAGCGCTCGAGCTGGTCGGCGACGGGCGTCCGCTTGACCGTCCCGCGGCTCTGGTCGTACTCGATGACGCCCTCGTCGTCGAGCTTCGGGAGGTGGTTCTGGTACAGCGGGATGTACACGCGCTGGCGCTCGTCGGAGTCGAGTGCCGCGACGGAGGTGTCGTGCTCCCACGCCGCGACCTGCTCCGCGATGTCCCGCATGCTCACGGTCTCGTCCGTCCCGCGAAGGTACCGGATAACGGCGCGCCGTCGGCGGTTCTGTAGCAGGTGGAACACCTTGTCGTCCGAGAGCCGCTGTTCGGACGCGAGGTCTACGTCGATCGAGGCTGTCGGAGCCATGGCCGTCGAATCGTTTCCGCTCATCGTACCTCCAGGCCAGGCCCGGCGAGTAGATAAAGGGGAACACCCATTGCAGATCGTTTCGCACTCTTTCGCCCCCGTACAACCGTTGTAAACCGTTAACCGGGATTAACCGGAATTGCCGAAACCGGCGTTCTCGGCGTCGAACGACGGTTTCTCCGTCTCCCAACAGTTCGACGGGAGCGTTCGGCGCGCTCTGGCCGCGGCGAGCGACGCTTACCTCGGAAGTAAAAATTTTAGCAGACCTGTTAGCGAACACGCGGACCGTTCACACACCACAGTGGAGCGGGCAGAACCGGCGCAGAAACCACCGCTGGCCCCACTCAAACCGTCGAACAGGGCGTTTCGGCGGTATCGCCGGCTGGCGGCACGGCAGCGGGTCCGCGACGAGGCGCGCAGCGCCACCACGACCGACCGCGTGTCCGGCGGCCCCTCGACGAACCCGGCCCTGAGACGCTCCGACGCGTCGAGGAGGCGGTCGCCGGGCCTGGCCAACGCGTCGACGGAGCGGTCTCGGCGCTGGCGGTCCGTTTCGGGCGCACGAGCGGCCTCCGGACCAGTTCTCGCGCGCCGGTCGGTCACGCGTCGGCCCGCCAGTCCCCGCCGACTCCACCGACGCCGGCCCGCTATGAGGTTTGTACTTTTCTGCCGGAGGGCCGAACCCCCGACGATGGCAACCCAGAACGTCCGGTGGCTGCTCGACCTCGTCCTCGGGACGGCCTACGCTGTTCTCGTCCCAGTCGCGGTGCTCGCGCTCGGCGCCGCGGGCGGGGTCCGTGCGGCGCTGGCACTCCCGTTCGTCCTGTTCGTCCCCGGGTACGCCTTCCTCGCGGCGGTCTACCCGGCGCGGTGGTCCGGGTCGACGGCCGGGGGCGTCGAGTCCGACCCGGTCGGCGGCCAGGCCGGCCACGACCTCGGCGGCAACACCGGCCTCGACGGCATCGCGCCCGGCGAGCGATTGCTCCTCTCGGTCGTCGCGAGCGCCGCGCTCGTGGCGCTGCTCGCGCTCGTCGTGAACTTCTCGCCGTTCGGCGTCCGGTCCGCGTCGGTGTACGTCGCGGTGAGCGCGTTCACCGTCGCGTGCTTCGCGGTGGCGCTCGTGCGCCGGGCCGGGAAGCCGACCGACCGGCGGAGCGGCGTCCCGGTCCGCGGCGCCCTCAACGAGGTCGCCGGGCAGTTCACGGTCCACTCCTCGGCGCTGCTCGCCGCCGAGGACGGACGGCCGACGTCGCGGCGGGAGGTCGCGCTCAACCTCCTCGTCGCCGTCGCCGTCCTCTCCGTTGTCGCCGGCGCGGCGTTCGCGTACGCGGCGCCCACCGGGGACCAGCAGTTCACCGAGTTCTACCTCGTCGGGGAGAACGAGACCGGCGAGTACACGGTGAACGCGGTGCCGTCGTCGCTGGACGCCGGCGAACAGCGCACCGTCTCCCCGACGGTGACCAACCAGGAGGACACCGCCCGCGAGTACACGGTCGTCGCGGAGCTCCAGCGGGTGTCGCGCGGCGACGGCGAGGTCTCCGTGCAGGCGACCCATCGCCTCGACACGATGACGACCGAGGCCGCACCCGGCGAGACCGCGCGGGTCGACCACCAGGTCGGGCCCCTCGACGGCGGGTCCGACTACCGCGTCGTCTACCTGTTGTACGTCGGCGACCCGCCCCAGAACCCGTCCCGCGAGAACGCCCACCGGTCCGTCAGGCTCTGGCTCGACGTCCCCGACGGCGGGGGCGGGAGCTGACGATGTGGCCGTGGGGGCACCTCGCGTTCGGCTACCTGGTGTACTCGCTGGCTTCACGGGCGACCTTCCGCGAGGCGCCGACGGGCGGGCCGACACTCCTGCTCGCGGTCGCCTCACAGCTCCCGGACCTCGTCGACAAGCCCCTGTCGTGGACGTTCGGCGTGTTCGTGACCGGGTACGGGGCGGGCCACTCGGTGTTCGTCGCGGTCCCGGTCGTCGCCGCGGCCGCGGCGCTCGCCCGCAGGACCGGCCGCGAGCGCTGGGGGCTCGCGTTCTGCGTGGGGTACGCGGCCCACCTGGCCGGTGACGTCCTCCTCGAGAGCGCCATCGAGCGGGAGGCGTCCTACGACATGGTGCTGTGGCCGGTCGCGGAGTTCTCGGGCTACGCGGTCGACAGGGGGTTCTTCGGGCGGTTCTCGGCGTACCTCGTGTCGTTCGCGGCGGACGTCCTCAGCGGGGAGGCGACGTTCTACCTCGCGCTCTACGTGGTGCTGTTCACGTCCGTGTTCGCCCTCTGGCTCTACGACGGCCTCCCCGTGGCGCGCGAGGCGGCGCGCTGGCTGGCGGACCGCCGGGCCGCGGGACGCCGCGACCGGCCCTGACCGCGCACGCGACGCCGACCGCCCTCGAGCGGGCCGCTCCCGACCGACTGCCGGCCGACGAGCCGACCGTCGACGGGAACGGAAGCGACGAATTAGGGCCGTTCAGGCGCTTACAAGACCTATAAGTAAGTCTCCGGGGCGTCGAGTGGCGACCGGAACAGATGCCCCGACACACGGAGCGGAGACGGCGAGCACCGCGGTCGCCATGACGGTCGCCGCGAGCACGGTCGCGTCCTTCCTGGACGCGGCCCACACTGGACCGGACGCGGTCGTCTCGGACGTCGACGCGCTGGACGAGGCGGACGGCGACGACATGGCGTTCTGCGTGTACGAGAATCCCGAGTACGTGCGGGCGTCGTCGGCGGGCGTGGTCGTCTGCCCGGAGTCGCTGCCCGAACTCGAGGACCGGGCGCTCGTGCGGTCGCCCGACCCGAAACTCGACTTCGCTCGCGCCGCCGAGGAGTTCTTCGACGACGGCCGGACGGAGACCGGCGTCCACCCGACCGCGAGCGTCGCCGACGGCGCGACGGTCGGCGCGGACTGTTACGTCGGCCCGAACGCCGTCGTCGGCGAGTCGGTGCGGCTCGGCGACCGCGTCCGCGTGCAGGCGGGCGCAGTCGTCGGCACGCCCGGGTTCGGGTACGTCCGCGAGGACGACGACAGCCTGCTGCGGCAGTACCACGGCGGCGAGGTCGTCCTCGAGGACGACGTGACCGTCGGCCCGAACGCGTCCATCGACCGCGCGGTCTTCGGTGAGACGCGGGTCCGGCGCGGCGCGAAACTCAGCGGAAACGTCCACCTCGCCCACCAGACCGAGATCGGCGAGGACGTCACCGTCGCCTGCGGCTGCGGGTTCGCCGGCGGCGCGACCGTCGGCGCGCGCGCGACGGTCCACCCGCAGGTCAGCGTCGCGACGGACGTCGAGGTCGGCGCCGACGCCGAACTCGGGATGCACGCGACCGTGCTCGACGACGTCCCCGAGGGCGCGCTCGTCGTCGGGTCGCCGGCGGAACCCGTCGGGGGGGAGTCATGACGGAAGCGGTCGCCGACGCCGTCGAGTTCACGTTCGACTGGTACGGGTCGTTCCTCGACGACCTCCGGGACGCCGGCTACCGGTTCCGGACGTACGACCAGCCCGTCGAGGACGGCGACGTGCTCCTCCGTCACGACGTCGACTGGTCGCCCCGGAACGCCCTCGAGATGGCGCGCATGGAGGCCGACCGCGGCGTCACCGCGACGTACTTCTTCCTCGTGACGTCGCCGCTGTACAACCCCCACCACAGGCCGGTGCGGCTGCTCGTCCGGGAGCTCGAGGAGCTCGGCCACGACGTCGGCCTGCACTTCAGCACCCACCAGCACTTCGCTGGCGAGCCGACCGACGACGAGCTCGTCGACCGCGTCCGGGACGAGCAGACCGCGCTCGCGCAGGTCTGCGAGGACCCGGCGAACGCCGTCTCCTTCCACCGGCCACCGGAGTGGGTGTTCCGGGAGAGCTACGAGGGCTTCACGAGCACCTACGAGCGGCGGTTCTTCGAGGAGATCGACTACCACGGCGACTCGAACCAGCGCTGGCGGGGCGACCACCCCCTCGCCGGCGGCCGCGCCGCGAAGATGCAGGTGCTCGTCCACCCCGGGCTCTGGGGGGACGAGGACGCCAGCTTCGTCGAGCGCCTCCGCGAGCACACGAACTCCCGGCTCGACCGGACGGCGCGGTTCCTCGACGAGCAGTTCGTCGAGAAGCAGTACAACATCGACGAGTACTGCGAGCACGTCCGGGTCGACAGCTGACTCACCACGTCCGAATTGGCGAGTGAGCCGCGGCGGCCGGCGGACGACCGTCGCACCCCGACGGTCAGCGGTCGTACTTCTGGACGGTCATCCCGCGGTTCTCCTCGCGGTCGAGCACCATGCCGGCGACTAGCCCGAACACGCCGACGGCGCCGAGCGTCAGCGACTCGACGACGCCCGGGCCGTCCTCGCCGACGGCGCGAGCCAGCAGCGACGCGGCGCCGCCGCCGGCCGCCAGCGCGCCCGCCACGTAGAACAGGGGCAGCGGGTGGAACTCCTCGCCGAGGTACTTCTCGCGCAGCCGCCACAGGAAGTTCCCGAGCAGGAGCGCGGACACCTTCGGGACGTACGTCCGGTAGTCGATGTGGCTCTCCTCGTCCTCGTAGACCGCGCGCCGCGAGACGTCCGCGACGGTCACGCCCGCCGCGTTCAGCCGCGCGAGGAGGTCGTTGCAGTAGCCGTAGTCCTCGTACATCTCCTCGATCTCGACGGCGTCCAGCGCGTCCCGAGAGATGGCCGTCGACCCGTTCTGGGGGTCCATCATCCGCCAGTAGCCACTGGAGACCTTCGTGAGGACGGTCAGCGCGAAGTTCCCGACCTGCCGGAACCGCGGCATGTCCTCGCGGTCCTCGTCGAGCAGGCGGTTGCCCTTCGCGTAGCCGGCCTCGCCGTCGACGACCGGCTGGAGGATGCGCTCGAGGATGTCCGGCTCCGTCTGGCCGTCGCCGCTGACGACCAGCGTCACGTCCACGTCGTCCTCGAGCGCCGCCAGGTAGCCGGTCTTGATGGCGCCGCCGACGCCCCGGTTCTCGTCGTGCTGTATCGGGACGACGCGGGGCTCGAGTTCGACGCCGCCGTCCGTGACGGGGACCTCCGCCCGCTCGGACTCGTTGACGCGCTCGGCGTGTCGCTTGATCTCCGCCCAGGTGCCGTCGGTGCTGGCGTCGTCGACGACGTACGCGCGGTCGACGAACTCGGGGAGAGTCTCGACGACGTCGCCGACGAACCCCTCCTCGTTGTACGCCGGTATCACGGCCGCGATGGAGTTGCCCTCGTACATGTCACTCGGTGCGCCACCCTTCGACCCGCCCGGCCGTTATTATAGGTCGAGTAAGCCAGCCGGTCGGCCAGCGGCGAAGGCACGCTCGCGAGCGTGCCTCGGTTCGGCCAGTCGGCGGGGGGCGGCGAGGTCTCGCCGTGCGCGTGCCTCAGTTCGGCCAGTCGGCGGGGGGCGGCGAGGTCTCGCCGTGCGCGTGCCTCAGTTCGGTCGGTCCGACGTCGGCCCGTCGGACGCCGGCCAGTCGGCCTCGGCGAGTGCGGGGTCGACGCGCTCGCACTGCCAGCGCACGAGCGCCGAGAGCACGCCGCGGCCCCGCTCGGTGGCCGAGTAGTCGTTCGTGCGGCCGTCCCGGACCTCCTTCCGGACGAGGCCGTTCCGCTGTAACTCGTCGAGGTTCGGGTAGAGCTGGCCGGGGAGGACCGTCTCGCCGGTCGCCTCCTCGAGTTCGGCTTTCAGCTCCTGGCCGCTCGCGGCGCCGCGGCCCGCGACGACGAACAGCAAATCGCGCTGGAAGCTCGTGAGGTCCAGCAGCAGCTGTTCGTCGACGTCGGCGGATGGAAGCCCTGCGTCTCGCATGTCGGTGGTGTCGTAGCGGCTCCGCGCTGATAATGGGGGAAGACGGTTTCGGCGTTTACAACGCTGCTAAACGGCGGTCCGTGCGGACCGACCGCGGCGGCGCGGTGGGCCGCGGTCGGTCAGGCGTCCCCGGAGACGCTCGCGCGGAGGCCGGTGTGGATCTGCTCCGGAGTGACGACGGACAGCGAGCTGTCCTCGAGGTACGCGACGAACTCCTCGAACTGGCCGGGCGTGACGGCCAGCCCCTCGCCGCTCTTGGTGATGTCGTGGAACGTGAACAGCTCCAGGTCGTTGTAGAGCTGGCCGAGGTCCACCATCCGCTTGGCGACCTCGATGTCGCTGGCGTCCCCCCGGGAGACGGTCATCTCCTGGGTGACGCGGCCGGACCCGACGCTGCGGGTGCCCATGTAGCGGAACGCGAGGTCGTGGTGGTTCTGCGCGAAGTTCGTCACGGCCTCGCTGAAGCCGCCGTAGGGGTAGACGAGCCAGCGCGACCCGCTCTCGAAGCCCTGGTCGACGAGCCACTCCTTCGCGTTCACGATCTCCTGTTCGGCGGTCAGCCGGGAGATGTCCTCGAGGTTCGTGTGCGTGCTCGTGTGCGAGCAGACCTCCCAGCCGTTCGAGGAGAGCTCGCCGAGCTGGTCGAGGGTGAGGTAGCCGTCGTCGCCGACGCTGCTCGTCACGGTCGAGACCGTCGCCGGCATGTCGCGCTCGGAGAGCGCGTCGTAGGCCTCCGTGTACGTCGACTCCAGGCTGTCGTCGAAGAACAGCACCGCGTACCCCTGGTCGGGGGACGGGACGCGCCGGAGGTCGTCGACCCAGAACTTCGTGTCGCGGCCGCCGCCGCGCACGCGCACCTCGATCTCCTGGACGTTCTCGAGCTCCGGGAGGCCGGCGACGTCGCGGGCGCCGACGTCCAGGCGGAACCAGTCGCCGCTGGACTCCTGTCTGACGCCCTCGCCGAGCGCGAGCTGGTTGTCCTCGTCCGGCGCCCGCAGCAGGGTCTGGACGACCGCGTTCCCCGAGGACTCCATGCGGAACGCCAGCGAGAGGTTCTCCGCGGAGAGGTCGAGGTCGACGCTCCGGGTCAGCCGCACCGGCCCCTCGCCGCGTTCGAGGCGCGCGGACTGCGAGCCCGCGTACTTCGTTGAATCGTCGGCGTGCACCGACCCGCCCTCGACGCTCCACTTCGAGAGGTCCTCGAAGTCGTCGAGCACCTGCGTGTCGGCGACCTGTGGCTTCTCGTTCGTGGTCGACTGGGTGGTCTCGGTCGAGTTCGCGGACGTCTGCGTCTGCGTCCGGGTCTGGTTCTGCGTGGTGGACGGGGACGAAGCGGAACTGGAGCAGCCGGCGACGCCGATCATCCCGGCGGTCGCGAGGCTCCCGAGCATCGCTCGTCGCGTTCGTTTCTCATCTCGCGTCATCGCTACCCGACTGGACGTCTCAGAACCGCTTTACTATCGTTGAGCTAAACGAGCGAGCGGGTTCGGCCCCCGGAAACGGTCGGTTTCCCCGCAGAACGCCGGCCCAGCGTGGCCGCGACGGCCGCTTAACAGATGTATAGTAAACCGCACTCCGCTGTGGGCGTCACGTATGCCGAACGACCTGTCAATGCTCCGGCGGGAGGTACTGGAACTCGGCGGTTCGATGGCCGCGTTCAGCGGGTGTCTCTCCTCGAAGAACTCGACGTCCGAGGCGACGTCGACGAGCGTCGAGGAGTCCGCGAACGTCGGCGACGTCGACGGCTTCGACGGCAGCGTGGTCAAGACGGACCACCTGGTCACCGACTCCCGGAGCGCGGACGTCGTCGTCTGGAAGGACGACGATGGGACCGTGTACGCGGACGGGGAGGACGAGGTGCTCGCGAGCGGCGACGAGTTCAGCGCCGTCGTGCAGGCCGCCGTCGACGCCGGCGCCTCGAAGATCGCCGTCAAGGACGGCCACTACGTGGCGACCGACCCCGTCGACCTCAACTCCGACACCATCGTCGCCGGCATGGGGACCGGCACGACGGTCGAGGTCGCCGGCACCGCGGCGTTCTGGCTCGAGGGCGAGAAGACGGCGTCCTCGCGGCTGACGGCCGACGCGACGACGGACGACAGCACCGTCTCGGTCGCGGACGCGTCGCCGTTCGCGGCGGACGAGCTCGTGCTCGTGACCACGGACCGCCGGACGGACTACCGCGACCAGCCGTACGGCGAGATCCGTCGCATCACGGCCGTCGACGAGTCCAACGGGGAGATCGAGCTCACGTCCGGCGGCCTCTTCGACACGTACCGGACCGACAACGACGCGGAGGCGGTCGCCATCGACCCCGTCTCGAACGTCACCGTCCGCGACATGGAACTGGTCGGCGCGGACCAGCAGGCCTACCGGTACGGCGTCCACGCCAAGTACAGCGAGCGCGTCCTGGTGGACGACGTCTACATCCACGGCGTCAGCCACTCCGGGGTCCGGTACGCGTCGACGGTGTACTCCGCCGTCGAGAACTGCCAGATCCACGACGTGGCGTACGAGGCCGGCGGCGTCGGCTACGGCGTCGCGCTCAGCGACGCGGTGCGGAACGTCCGCGTCCGGAACAACGTCCTCCACCACGCGCGCAACCACTGCACCGCCGTCGGCGGGTCCGGCGAGGACGGCCTCCCGCGGCTGCTGACCTTCCAGTCCAACGAGTACTACGAGAACGACGCCGACGTCCACTTCGGCGGCGTCGTCCAGTTCCGGGACAACCGCTTCGTGAACGGGAAGGGCGGCATCATCTCGGGGGCGAACACGACGTACGTCTCGGACTGCGAGTTCCGGAACCTCGAGGAGGCGGCCATCCGGAACCGCGGCGACCCCGACGAGCTCGTCGTCGTCGACTCCCAGTTCACGGACATCGACGAGATGGCGCTGAACCTCTACAGCAACCCCTCGCGGATGTCGAAGGTCACCGTCGCCGCCAACGACTTCACGGACGTCGACGGGAACGTCGTCCGGTTCCGGGTCGCCGACGGCGGCACCTGCGAGTTCTTCGGCGTCACGGAGAACGTCGTCAACGGCTGCGGGTCGAGCGCGTTCAACCTCGACGAGATCGGCGACTCGCGCATCGGCCAGACGAACTTCGTGGGCAACCACTTCGAGGACGTCGCCGACTTCGCGATCAGCACCAGCGGAATCTCCGGGCCGGCGCGGCTGATCGGGAACACGTTCGCGGACGTCGACGGCTCGTACGTGGTCATCGCGGGCGGGTCGAACGTCCTGTTCTCGAACAACGACCTCGACAACTACGCGAACCGCGGGCTGCTCGTCCGGGACCCCGGCCTGGTGGCGGGGAACGCGTTCAACCGCGGCGACGACAACGCCGTCCTCGTCTACGAGGCCGAGGACGTCCTCGTCACGCACAACAAGTTCGAGCGGACCAGCCGGGACGACCTCTACGAGGTCGGGGCGACGGACTGCAAGTTCGTCCAGAACGACGTGAACACGGAGGTCGACGTGTCCAGCGACGAGAACGTCGTCCGGAACAACTATGGCTACCGGACGGAGGACACCGGCACGTACACGGCCAGCGGGGACGGCGGCCGGACGTTCGACATCCCCCACGACCTCGCCGAGGACGCCGTGGTCGCGAACGTGTGGGCGGAGAGCGCGGCCGCCGCCGGCTCGTTCTACGTCTCCGGGAAGGACAGCGACGCAATCACGGTGACCTACGAGAGCGCGCCGCCCTCGGGCAGCGACAACCTCACCTGGGGGTACGAGGCGAACACGCACACGAACTGACGCCAGCGAGGGACGGCCCGCAGCGAATCGGCGCGAGCGGGAGGCAGTCCAGCAGCCCCGTCAGCCGTCCGCTCGGGCGCGCTCGACGAGCCGCCGGGCGTCCCGGAACCGCTCGTCGACCGTCTGCTCGTCCCGCGCCTCCGCGGTCACGCGGACCAGCGGCTGCGTGCCGCTCGCGCGCACGAGGAACCACCCGTCGTCGAACGCGACTCGCACGCCGTCCATCCGCTCGACGTCGCCGTACTCCTCGGCGACCGCGGACGCGACGCGGTCGACGACGGCGTCCTTCTCGTCGGTCTCGACGCTGTCGCGACGCAGCGGATACTCCCCCAGGTCCGCGCGCAGCGCCGACAGCGGCCCGCGCTCGGCGACCAGCCCGGCGACCCGTGCGGCCGCGAGCGGGCCGTCCGGACACAGCGTCTCGTCGGGCCAGATCCACGCGCCGCTGGGCTCGCCGCCGAACGCGACGCCCGGCTCGCTCGCGCGCTCCGCGACGAACACGTCGCCGACGCGCGTCCGTGTCACGGTCGCGCCGACCCCGTCGAGGACGTCGTCGACGAGCAGGCTCGTGTTCAGCGGCACGGCGACCTCGTCGCCGTCGCCCGCGGCGTCCCGCGCGAACAGCGCGAGGAGTTCGTCCCCGGGGACGAACTCGCCGTCGTCGTCGACCGCCATCAACCGGTCGGCGTCCCCGTCGTGGGCGACCCCGAGGTCGTGGTCGGTCGCCGCGACGTACTCGCGGAGGGACGCGAGCGCCTCGGCGGTCGGCTCGCTCGGCCGCGACGGGAACCGGCCGTCCGGGCGGGCGTTCAGCGACGTGACCGAACACCCGAGGTCGTCGAGCACGCGCGCGGTCACCTGCCCCGCGCCGTTCCCGACGTCGACGGCGACCGAGCAGTCGTCGACGGCCGGCACCGCGTCCAGCACCGCCGCGGCGTGGCGGTCCGCGGCGTCCCCGCGCTCGGTCCGCTCGCCGGCCGCCCGCCACGACGCGAGGTCGAACTCGCGCTCGCGGACGCGGCGGCTCACCGCCGCCCGCTGGCGCTCGTCGAACGCCTGCCCGCTCGTGGTCCAGAGCTTGAAGCCGTTGTCCGCGGGCGGATTGTGGGAGGCGGTGACGACGACGCCCGCGTCCGCGTCGAGGCCGCCCACGGCGCGCGCGACAGTCGGTGTGGCCTCGACGCCGACGTCGACGACGTCCGCGCCGCACTCGCGGAGCCCGGTCGCGACGCCGTCGAGGAGGAACGCGCCCGTCTCGCGCGTGTCGCGCCCGACGACCACGCGCCCGTAGCCCTCGGACGCGACCGCGCGCCCGACCGCCACTGCGAGTTCGCCAGTGACCCGTTCGCCGACTCTGCCCCGGATGCCGCTCGTCCCGAACATGCACCAGCGTCGGGCCGCGACGGCCTTGGTTATGCAGCAGCCAATCGGGGCGGCCGCCGGCGCGCACGCGCCCCCAGTCCGGCCACCAGCCGACAGGACGGCCGCTTAGACACCCTATAGTGAATACGGTTCCCGCCGACGGCACACACGGCGGCGCGCCGGACGCGACCGGCGGCCGCTGGAACGCTCCGCTGACCCGCGTCCGTGCCGGGCACGGCCGGACCAGGCGAGGAGGCGACGGCACGGACGCGCGGTCTGCTGACCGTCGTTGACGGACTCGCTCGGCTTTCCGGCACCCGCCCGGACTGCCACACCCCCGTCCCCCACCCTCTCCGTTTTCCCGACCCGACGAACGCGGACTGGAGCGCGCTTCCGTCGGCGGCTGGACGACCGGGGCCGGGCCAGCGGCCGAGCGGCGGCGCTCCCGACCACGGCGGAGAACTGCGAGCGCACTCGCCGGGATTCCCGCAAAAAACGAGCGGGACGTCGGCGAGGGACCGAGACGAAGTGCGTCGAGTGGACTCGCCGGGATTTGAACCCGGGGCCTCTCCCATGCCAAGGGAGTGATCTACCACTGATCTACGAGCCCGCGAGCGCACTCTGACGTTGCCCGGGGTCGTTGATAAACCCCGCGATTCGCTGGCAGGCGCACCCCCTCGAATGGAAACGTTTTACCCCCGCGAGCGTCTTCGCGGGGACAGGGAACAACACGGCCGCAGGTCTGACTCGCCGCGCGACTCGCCGACGTCGACTCGACGCCGGCCGGCGCGGCTTGGGACTGCGGTAGTGTCCCGGTACCCTCGGGTGCCGGCAGCGTTTCGTGTAGTTCCAATCCGAACAATGGCACGAATGCACACGCGCCGCCGCGGGTCCTCCGGCTCGGAGCGCCCGGCGGCAGACGAACCACCGGAGTGGAGCGACGTAGACGAGGACGCCATCGAGCAGCGAGTCGTGGAGCTCGCCGAGCAGGGGTACGACCCCTCCCAGATCGGCCTGAAGCTGCGCGACGAGGGCGTGCAGGGGACGCCGGTCCCGGACGTGAAGCTGGCGACCGGCAAGAAGGTCACGGAGATCCTCGAGGACAACGACGCCGGCCCGGAGCTCCCCGAGGACTTCCGGAACCTCCTCGAGAAGGCCGTGCGGCTGCACGAGCACGTCGAGGCGAACGGCCAGGACCACCAGAACAAGCGCGCGCTCCAGAACACGCAGTCGAAGATCCGCCGGCTCGCGGACTACTACCGCGGCGACGAGCTCGACGAGGACTTCACGTACTCCTACGAGACGGCGAAAGAGCTCCTCGAATAGATGGCGACGACGGGGCGCACTGCACGGGCGGGCGAGCGCGACGTCGCGGCGGTGCTGGCCGACGCGGAGTTCCTCCGCGTCGCGGCGGCGCCGACCGGCGGGAGCCTCGCCGCCGCGGCGACGCTCGCGGCGGCCTGCGACGAGCGCGGCGTGCCGTTCCAGGTGCGCGTGGCTCGCGGCGCGCGAGCGCTCGCGGCAAAGCCCGGTGACGCGTCCCTCGTGACCGTCGGCGTCGACGCGCCGGACGCGGACGCGGCCCTCGGTGCGGACGCGCCGTCCGAGGCCTACGAGGCGGCCGTGGCGACGGGAGCGGACCCCGACCCCGTGGCGGCGTTCGCGGGCGCGCTCGCGGACGGCCGCCAGCCCGCCAGCGACGTCCGGGAGGCCGCGGACCTGACGCGGCGTCCCGGCGTCGGCGTCCCGACCGCGGACCTCGCGGCGGGGCTCGCGCACTCGACGCGCTTGCACGCGTCGTTCTCCGGGGACGAGCAGGCGGCGGGCGCGCTGCTGGCCGAACTCGACCTCCCCGCGGAGCTCGACGAGGGCGCGCGCCGCCGGCTGGCGTCCGCCGTGGCGCTGGCGGCGACAGACGGCGGCGGCGAGCGCGCCGCCGAGCGCGTCGCGGACGTGCTGCGGCCGCACGCGACCCCCGACGGCGCGTTCGCGACCGTCGAGGGGTACGCCGACGTGCTCGCGGCGCTGGCGTGGGACGCCCCCGGGCTCGGGGTCGGGCTCGCGCTCGGCCGCGTCGACAGCCAGGCGGCCGTCGAGGCGTGGCGGGGCCACGCCGCGGCCGCGCACCGCACGGTGCGGCGCGCGGACCCCTCGCGGTACAGCGGCCTCGAGGTCGTGGACTGCGGGGACGCTCACGCGACCGTCGCGCGGCTCGTCCGCGACTACCGCGCCCGGCAGCCGGCCGTGCTCGCGGTCGGCGGCGGCGTCGCCGCGCTCGCGACGACCGACGCGGACGCCGGGAGCGCCCTGCCAGCGTCCGCCGGCACCGGCTCGCTGGCGGTCGCGGAGACCGACCAGGACGACGACGTCGTCGAGACCGTGCGGGGTGCGCTATGAGGCGCGAAGCGACCGTCCGCACGGCCGTCGACGACCCGGAGCGGGTCGCTGCCGCGGTCCGCCCCGACAACACGCCAGAGATGGAGACGCGCACGGACGGGGACGCCGTCGTCACGCGCATCGAGCGCGACGACACCGGCGGCCTCCAGTCCACCGTCGACGACTACGTCGTCAACCTCACGGTGGCAGTCGAAGTCGCACAGCACGCCAACCGACACACCACACAGCAACCATGAGCGAACGTTCCGTATCCAAGCAGAGCCAGGAGAAGCGGTGGTACACCGTGCTCGCGCCGGAGGAGTTCGACCGGCAGGAGCTCGGGGAGACCCCCGCTGACGAACCCGAACAGGTCTACGACCGAACCATCGAGACGACCCTCGACGAGCTCGTCGACGGCGGCGAGAACAACGTCAAGCTCACCTTCCAGGTGACGGACGTCGGCAGCGACACCGCGTCCACGGAGTTCGTGAAGCACGAACTCACGCGGGACTACAAGCGCAGTCTCGTGCGCCGCGGCTCCTCGAAGATCGAGGCGACCGTCACGGTCCTCACGACCGACGACTACCGCGTGAAGGTCCAGCCGGTCGCGTACACGACCAAGCAGGCCGACCACAGCCAGCAGAAGGCCATCCGCCGCACGATGATCGACCTCGTCGAGGAGGCCGGCGAACAGCGCACGTTCGAGGCGCTCGTCGACTCCGTCATCGAGGGCCGGCTGTCCTCGGCCATCTACGGCGAGGCGAACACCATCTACCCGCTGCGCCGCGTGGAGGTCCAGAAGGCGACGCTGGAAGCCCACCCCGAGGAGGTCCACGAGGAAGAGGAGACGTCCGTGGACGCCGACGAAGACGTCTGACCCCTCGACGCGCCACCATCACTTTTCGCGACTGCAGCTACTGGAGTCGGCGGTCCGTCGCAACCGCGCCGCCGCGAGCAGCGGCTGCGTCGCGGCGCAGCGACGCGGAGCCGCGTCACTCGGTGACGACGACCTTCCCGAGCATGCCGGCGTCCTCGTGGGGGACACAGAAGTAGTAGTAGTCCCCGGCGACCTCGAAGGTGTGTTCGTACGTCTCGCCGGGCGCGAGGATGCCGCCGTCGCCGAGGCTTTTCTCCCAGGCCTCGCGGGCGGCCTGTTCGTCCTCGAAGCCGCCGGACGCGAAGTAGTCCGCGCCCTCGGGGACGCCGTCGTCGTAGGCGGTGACGGTGTGGTTCCGGGACCCGGAGTTCGCCCAGACCACGGTGTCGCCGACGCTGGCTTCGAAGGTCGGGACGTCCGTCCCGGACACGTCGGGGTCGGGGACGAAGGCGTTCGACTGCATGCCGACGTCGTACGCGGACTTCGACAGCGACGGCCCGATGCAGCCGGCCAGCGACGCGGCGGCGGCGACTGCGCCCGATGCGAGGAACGCCCGGCGTTGCATACTCGACTCTCGGTCGGTCGAGCATTTAGGCGGCTTGGTCCGGGCGTCGAATCGCCGCCGGCCGCGGGCTGCGTCGAACCGCGGCGGCCGCGCGGGCCAGTCGCGGATGTAAACACGTAAGGACGCCCGCCGGGATGCGTGGAACATGCAACCCCGCTTCGTCGCCCGGTTGGGCGTCGCGGACGCCGTCACGGCGGCGAACGCGACGCTGGGGTTCGTCGCGGTGGTGGCGGCGACGGTCGACGTGGCGCTGGCCGCGCGGCTGGTGTTGCTCGGCGCCATCGCGGACGGCCTCGACGGCCTGCTGGCGCGGCGCTACGGGGGGACGGCGGCGGGCGAGCACCTCGACTCGCTGGCCGACGTCGCGTCGTTCAGCGTCGCGCCGGCGTTCCTCGTGACCGTCATCGCGGGCGACGCGTGGGGCCTGGAGTCCACGCTTGGCGGCGTCGCGGTGGCCGTGAGCGCGGTGTTCGTCACGGCCGGCGTAGTCCGGCTCGGCCTCTACACGGCCTACGACACCGGGAACGACCACACCGAGGGCGTCCCGACGACGCTCGCCGCGACCCTGCTCGCCGCCGGCGTGCTGGCGGGCGTGACCGACCCGGGCGTCGTGGTCGGCGCGACGGCCGCGCTCACCGTGCTGATGGTGTCGCCGGTGACCTACCCCGACCTCCTGCCGCGGGACGCGCTCGCGATGGGCGTCGTGCAGGCCGCCGCGGTGCTGGTGCCGTCCGTCTTCTCGAGGGTGTTCCCGAAGGCGCTGCTGGCGTGGGCGCTGGCGTACCTCGCGCTCGCGCCGCGCCTGTACTGGCGGCCCGAAGGGAAACGCTCATAGGCGCGCTGGCGGAACGAACTGGTATGAGCGACGGGGACGAGGAACCCAACGACGAGGCCGACGAACCCGTGCCGGACGTCGACGCGGAGACGCTGCAGGAACGCCTCGACGACGCCGAAGCGGCCCTCGAGGACGCCGAGACCGAGGCCGACCTCGACGACGTCGAAACGACCCTGGACGGCGTCGAGTCCGATCTCGAAGCCGCCGACCTCCCGGAACCGGACGACGACGAGGAGGAGTCGCCCGCCGAGGAACTCGAGGCGCGGCTCTCGGACCTCCGGGACGGACTCGAGTCCCAGCGCGGCCCGTACGCCGAGGACGTCGTCGCCGCCGTCGAGGACGCCCAGTCCACCATCGAGTCGACGGAGTGGACCGACCAGGGCCTCGAGGAGCTCCGCGAGACCGTCTCGGCGTTCCTGGACGCGGCCGGCGACCCGCTCGGCGAGTCGTTCGTCGGGGGCGACGAGGCCGACACGGACGCGTTCGTCGACGAACTCGACGACGTGGTCGACGCGGTCGAGTACAACGACCTCGACCCGGACGAGGACGCCGACACCATCGCCGCGCTCGTCGAGGCGACCGACGACCTCGAGGCCGGCGTCGAGGACGCCCAGGAGTGGGACGACCTCTCCGTCCGCCAGAAGCTCCGCGCGGAGGGCTACTACGAGGTCATGGGCGAGAAGCACAAGGACTTCCCGCCGGAGTGGACGGCGCTCAAGGAGTGGGAGCAGCGCGGGAACGTCGAGATGATCCTGCTGTGCCTCGAGCACATGGGCGACTCCGAGTTCATGGAGCGCCACTGCCTCGAGGCCCTGAAGCGCGTCGCGAGCGAGGAGGCCCTCGAGGAGGTCGGCCAGCGCGCCGAACGCCGCGACACGAAGGCCATCGAGATCGTCGGGAAGATCGGCAGCGAGGACGGCCTCGAGCACGTCGTCGACTTCGTGGACGCGGACAGCAACCCGGACCTCCAGAAGACCGCGCTGAAGGCCGTTGGCGAGATCGGCAGCGAGGAGGCGACCCAGGACGTCGCCGACCAGCTGGTCGCCGACGACGACAGCGTGCGCAGCCGCGCCGCGCGCTCGCTGGGCCTCATCGGGGACACGCGCGCCATCGAGCCGCTCGCGGACGTCCTCGCCGAGGACGACGCCGACGAGGTGCGCGCGTCCGCGGCGTGGGCGCTCGTCCAGATCGGCACCGAGCGCGCGCTCGAGGCCGCCGCCGAGCACAGCGACGACCGCTCGTACATCGTCGAGACGGAGGCCCGGAAGGCCGTCGAGGCGCTCGACGGCGACGAGGCGGAAGCCGCCGCGTGAGCGGACCACTCGTCCCCCGCGCCGCCTAACCCGACCACTCGTTCTCGAGGACGCGTCACCGACTCACTCGTCTTCCGCGCCGCGTCCCCGTCCGTAGTTTGAAGTGCGGTGGCGCGGCCAGCCAGTGGCGTGCTCGTCCGCGTGCTGGTCGCCGTCGCGCTCGCGTCGGCCACCGTCGTCGGCGTCGCCCCGAACCCGGCCAGCGACGGCGACGCCGGCGAGTTCGTGGTCGTGCGCTTCGACGAGCCGACGGACACAACCGGCTGGACGATCGCGGACGACCACGGCGCCGCGGCGCTCCCGAACCGCACGCTCTCGGGGACCGTCGCGCTCTCGACGGACCCAGCCGCGGCGCGCAACCGGACCGACCACCGCGTCGTGGGGTTGTCCGGCGACCTCTCGCTGTCGAACGCCGGCGAGCGCGTCGAACTCCGCGACGGGAACCGGACGGTCGACGCGCTCGCGTACCCCGGCGCGCCGACCGCCGAATCCTGGGACGGCGACGCGTGGACGCCGCTGGGCGCCACCGACTTCGACGCGTTCACCGCGACCGACGCGGCCGTGACCGCGTTCGCGCTGCCGGACGCGCCCGGACCGCCGGTGGACGTCCTCGAGTCGGCGGACGACCGCCTCTACCTCGCCGGCTACACGTTCACGTCCGCCCGGGCGACGAGCGCGCTCGTGGACGCGGCCCGCCGCGGCGTCGACGTGCGCGTGCTCGTGGAGGGCGGCGTCGCCGGCGGCGCGCCCGAACCCGAGGCCGAGCGCCTGACCGCCCTCGACGCGGCGGGCGTCGAGGTCCGCGTCGTCGACGGCGAACGAGCGCGGTACAGCTTCCACCACGCGAAGTACGCCGTCGCGGACGACCGCGCGGTCGTGCTCTCGGAGAACTGGCAGCCGGGCGGCACCGGCGGCCACGGCAACCGCGGCTGGGGCGTCACCGTCGACGACGCCGGCGTCGCGGACCACCTCGCGGCCGTCTTCCGCGCGGACACCGGCTGGCCGGACGCGAGGCCGTGGCGGGCCGTCCGCGGGAACTTCACGACCGTCGACGGCGGCGCCGCGACCGCGGACTTCCCGACGCGGTTCCCCGCGACGGCCGCGAGTGCCGACCGGGTCCGCGTGCTACTCGCGCCGGAGAACGCCCGCCGCGGCGTCCGCGACCTCGTGGGGGCCGCCGACGAGTCGCTGCTCGTCGAACAGCCCCGCCTCGACCCGCGGGGCGCGTTCGCGAACTGGACCATCGACGCCGCGCGGCGCGGCGTCCGCGTGCGCGTGCTGCTGTCCGGGAAGTGGTACAACCGCGCGGAGAACCGGAACGCCACCGAGCGGCTGAACCGCGTCGCCGCCGCGGAGGACCTGGACCTCGAGGCCGAGCTCGTCGAGCCGCGGTCGCGCTTCGAGAAGATCCACGTGAAGGGCGCCGTCGTCGACGGCGAGCGCGCGCTCGTCGGCAGCCTGAACTGGAACGACCACGCGGCCACGGAGAACCGCGAGGTGGTCGTGGTGGTCGACGACGACGCCGTCGCCGGCTACTACGAGCGCGCGTTCCGGGCGGACTGGCGGGGCGGCGCGTGGCGGCTCCCGGTCGGACTCGCCGCCGTCGTCGCTACCGCCGGCCTCGCGGCTGGCTGGTGTGCGACGCGCATCGAGTTCGAGGCGGGACGCGACCGCGGGAGCGAGCCCGAGCCGCCGGACCGGGTCGGCCCGTGAGTCAGCGCTTCGGCGCGCTGTGGAGCTCCTCGTCGAGTTCGGCCTCCGCCATCTTCTCGATGAGGGCGTCCAGCACCGGCTCTCGCATCCCGGGGACGAACCGGATGGAGCCGACGACGAGGTGGCCGCCGCCGGAGACGCCGGCGCCCGGCAGTTCGTCGTTGAGCTCGGCGACCATCGTCGGGATGTCGAGGCGGACGCCGTCGCTGCGCAGCACCGCGAAGTCCGGTCCGTAGCCGATGGTGATGACGGGCTCGCCGGTCTCCTCGACCTTGCGGTCGTGGATCTCGCCGGTCGTCTTCCCGGGCGCGGGATAGGTGAAGCGGTGGGCGTGGTTCTCCACGTCGATGCGGTAGAGGTTCGCGCCGTTGGCGACGCGCTCGTGTTCGACGTGGCTCATCGCGGCGTCGAGCTGTTCGGCGACGTCCTCGTGGGCGCGGTTCGCGAGGAACGGTACGAGCTCGCGGTGGCGGTCCTCGTCGCCGTCGACGTTCAGGACGTCGTAGATGAGCTCCGTGCCGGGGTCGTACCGGAGCATGTACGCCTCGTAGTCGAGGGCCTCCCCGATCTGGTGGAGGAAGTCCTCGTCGTAGCCGGCCTCGCGGGCGAGCTCGAGGTACTGGCTCATCTCGTCGGCCTTCGAGCGGTCCGAGAGCCCGGCGACCGCGGGGACGTGCTCGAGTTCGTCGGTGAGCCCGGGGTAGAGCATGCGCGCGAGTTCGACGCACAGCATCCCCGTGGTGATGCGGTAGTCCTCGCCGTGCAGGTAGGGGTTGACGTGTTCGTCGACGAGGGGGTCGACCGCTTCGGGGTCGGGGTGGTGGTGGTCGACGACGACGACGGGGATGTCGTAGTTGTCGAGGGCCTTGTAGGCGGGCGTGTCCTCCTCCGTGCTGCCGTTGTCCAGCATCAGCAGGAGGGGGAGCTTCTGGCCGTGGCGCGCGCGGTCCTCGAGCGCGAAGTTCAGGTCCCGGGTGGCGTCCTCCATCTCGTAGTAGGGGGCCTTGCTCGGGAGGCGCTTGAGGAGGTGGCGGGGGGCGTCCTCGTCCTGGTGGACGTCCTCGATGAACTGCGTGAGCGCGTACTGGACGGGGACGCTGGCGCACATGCCGTCGCCGTCAGCGTGGTGGCGCATCCGGATGGGGCGGCCCTCGAGGACGGCGCGCCGGAGCGTGCGCGCGACCGACCGGAGCTCGGGCAGCATGCCCTCGAGCGCCGGCCAGTCGACGAGCGGTTCGGTCTCCGGCGGTTCGGCGTGTTCGGCGAACGCGGCGTCGAGGCGGTCGGCGACGTCGGCCGCGTCCTCGCCGTCGAGGACCTCGATGGCGGTGACCTCGACCTGGTAGGTCCCCTCGCGTTCCTCGACGACGCCCTCCACGTGGACGACGTCCCCGACCTCGATCCGGGGGTGCGCGCGGACGCCGGCGGCCTCGAACGCCGTGCACGGCACGGCGCTGGTCTCGTCGCGGACGCGGAAGATGGTCGGGCCGCCGGTCTGCTTGATCTGGACGACCTCGCCCTCGAGGTGGACGGTGTCGCCGACGCGGTCGCCGACGTCGTCCGCGGCGACCCGGTCGTAGTCGTGTTCGCGGGCGACGGTCTCGTAGTCGTCGAGGTCGGCGAGCTCGAAGCTCAGGTCGCCGTTCTCGCGGACCTCGGTGAGTTTCACGACGACGTCGTCGCCGACCTCGAAGGTGCCGCCGTCGTAGGTGGACTCGTGGACGAGGCCGGAGACGTGCTCGGAGAGGTCCACGAACAGGCCGTAGTCGACGACGCCGTTGACCGTCGCGTGGTAGTACTCGTCGGGTTCGACCTCCGCGGCGGTACACGCCGGGTGGAGGTCGACGACGACGGGCGGCGCGCCGCCGTCGCCTGGAGCGTCAGTCATCTTGGTACCGAATTCGGCGCGGGCGTTTTTAACCCTTTTCAAGGACGTATCGCCGCGAGCGCCGCGTACGCGGGCGAACCGAGGACCGTCCGCTGGCGGTCGCGCGGTCGCGCGTTCCGGAACGCTCAACAGTCGCGGTCACGGAGTGGCTGGTATGTTGTTCGGTGGGCGGCCCGCGGTGGTCGGCATCGCCGCGGACACCCTGGAGTTCGCGATGGAGGCCGCCGAAGACAGCCACCCGGACGAGTACCTCGGGCTGTTGCGCGCGACGCCAGCGAAGGAGTTCGACCTCCCGGTCGAGGACGGCTACCTCGTCACGGACGTGCTGATGGTGCCGGGCACGGAGACGAACCCCGTGAGCGCGACGTTCAAGTCGAGCCAGGTCCCCAACGACATGCGCACCGTCGGGAGCGTCCACTCCCACCCGAACGGCGTGCTCGCGCCCTCCGACGCCGACCGGTCGATGTTCGGGCGCGGGGACGTCCACGTCATCCTCGGGGCGCCCTACGACCGGGACTGCTGGCGGGCGTTCGACAGCGAGGGCGAACCCCGGAACCTCGACGTGTACAACGTGCCGCTCCCGGAACCCGAATCGTTTTTCGACTTCACCCAGGAAGACATCGACGAAGAACTCGAATGAGACGAGTCGTCGCGCAGGGGACCTTCGACCTCGTACACCCCGGCCACATCCACTACCTCTCGGACGCGGCGTCGATGGGCGAGGAGCTCCACGTCATCGTCGCGCGCCGCGAGAACGTCACGCACAAAGAACAGCCGATCCTCCCGAACCGCCAGCGCCGCGACGTCGTCGCCGCGATCGACGTCGTCGACCACGCCCGAGTCGGCCACCCCGAGGACATCTTCGCGCCCATCGAGGAGATCGACCCGGACGTCATCGCGCTCGGCTACGACCAGCACCACGACCCGGAGGCCATCGAGGCCGAGCTCGCGGCCCGCGGCATCGACTGCGAGGTCCGCCGCGCGTCCGGCCGCGAGCGGCGCTACGACGGCGAACTGCTCTCCACCGGCGACATCGTCGACCGCGTCCTCGAGGAGCGCGGCTGACCGGGCGCCGGCGGCGCGCGTCGCTACGTCCGCTTCTGGAGCGCGTTCTCGGCCTTCTCGAGGTACTGTTCGGCCTTCTCTATGGCCTCCTCCTTCTTCCCGGAGGCGTCGCGTTTGGCGTCCGCGAGCTCCTCGCGCAGTTCGTCAGTGGCGTTCTGGACGGCGTCCGTTCCCCAGCTGTCCTCGCCACGCTCGGAACTGGATTCGCGAGCCATTGCGGGCGGTGGTTCGGTCGCGCGAGACAAGAATCTGGTGGCGGACGGCGGTCAGAACGCCCGTCGCGACGATGGCGGACGGCGGTCAGAGCGCCCGTCGCGAGCGCGACGGCGGCCGGAGGACTGCTCGCGCCGGCCGCTCAGAGCCCGAGTTCGCGTCCGACGACGAGGTGCTGGATCTCGCTGGTGCCCTCGCCGATCTCCATCAGCTTCGCGTCCCGGAAGAACCGCTGGGGCGCGAAGTCCGTGGTGTAGCCGTAGCCGCCGAGCGTCTGGACGGCGTCCTCGGCGACCTCGCGGGCGGCC
The DNA here is from genome assembly GCF_037031165.1 of Halobacterium yunchengense. Taxonomy (NCBI): domain Archaea; kingdom Methanobacteriati; phylum Methanobacteriota; class Halobacteria; order Halobacteriales; family Halobacteriaceae; genus Halobacterium; species Halobacterium yunchengense. The sequence goes on from NZ_JAYEZL010000003.1 coordinate 181,444, forward strand.
TCGCTGGCGTCGAGTTTCGCGAGCGCGGACTCCCGGGTGACGGACTCGCCGGCGTCGTACTTGCTGGCGGCCCGGTGGGTAAGCAGGCGGGCGCGCTCGGTCTTCCGGTGCATGTCCACGAGTTTGTTCCGGATGGCGTCGAACTCCGAGATGGGCTGGCCGAACTGCTCGCGCTCGACGGCGTACTCCTTCGCCGCGGTGAACGCGCCCTGCGCGAGGCCCGTCGAGAGCGCGGCGATGGAGATGCGGCCGCCGTCGAGGGTCTTCTTCGTCTGCTCCCAGCCGTCGCCCTCCTCGCCGAGCAGGCGGTCCTCGGGGAGGCGGCAGTCGTCGAGTTTGATTTCGCAGGTGGGTGAGGCGTTCAGCCCCATCTTGTCCCACTCCGTCGTGACCTCGAAGCCGTCGTCTTCCTCGGGGTCGACGATGAACGTGGAGATGCCGCCGTAGCCGGCGTCCGGGTCGGTGACGGCCTTCACGAGGACGCTGCCCGCGACGGAGGCGTTCGTGATGAACTGCTTGGTGCCGTTCAGGACGTACTCGTCGCCGTCCCGTTCGGCGGTGGTGTCCATGTCGCTGGCGTCGCTGCCGCTGTCCGGCTCGGTGAGCGCCCACGACCCGAGGTACTCGCCCTCCGCGAGCGGGCGCAGCCAGCGCTCCTTCTGGGCCTCGGTGCCGAACAGCTCGATGGGCTTCGACGCCAGCGAGACGTGCGCGGCGTACGAGAGACCGATGGAGCCCGAGACGCGGCCGAGCTCCTCCGTGACGAGCGAGTACATGAGCTGGTCGCCGCCGAGGCCGCCGTACTCCTCGTCGATGGGGACGCCCATCACGTCGAGGTCGGCGAGTTCGTCGAAGATCTCCGCGGGGAACCGGTGTTCCTCCTCGATGTCCCACGCGATCGGCTCGATCTCCGACTCGCAGAACTCCCTGACGGTGTCCCGGATCATCCGGTGTTCGTCGGGAAGGCTGAAGTCCATACTGCAAGCTTTGCCACCGACCGCATAAACACACCGGAACGACCGTGAGGAACCCCGGGACGCGGCGGCCTGCCGGCGCCCTCGTGCGCCGCCGCAGTTTTATCCGCCGGTCACGTTCCTCCGGTGTGAGCATCCGCCAGTTCGTCCGCGGCACCGTCCCCTGGGGCTCCCTCGAGGCCGTCGCGCGCGAGGTCGCCGACCGCTACGACCAGGAGTCGGTGCGCGTGACGTTCTTGGAGACGGACAACTGGCTTTCGACGCCCTGCGTGGTGAACGACCGGTGGTTCGTGAAGGTGATCTCCGGGCAGAACGCGCTCGTGCACGCCCTGTTCACGGGTGCGCGGAACCTCGGCGCGTTCTCCAGCGGGCGCGAGGGGTTCTTCGAGCCGTTCGACGGCCCCGTGGAGATGGCCGAGCACGAACTGGCGGCGACCCGGAAGCTCCGCGACCTCGGCGTGCACGCGCCGGAGCCCGTGGAGGCCTTCGAGGTGGACGGCCTCGGCGTGCTCGTCCTGGAGTACCTCCCGGACTTCCGGCCGCTGGACGACCTGCCCGACGCGGACGTCGAGGCGCACGCGCCGGCGCTGTTCGAGGCGCTGGCGACGATGCACGCCCACGGCGTCGCCCACGGCGACCTGCGCGGCGAGAACGTCCTCGTCGCGGACGGCGACCTCTACTTCATCGACGCGACGAACGTCGCCGCGGACGGCATCGAGCGCGCGCGGGGCTACGACCTGGCGTCCGCGCTGGCGTCCCTCGAGCCGCTGGTCGGCGCGCGGACCGCCGTCGAGGCCGCACTGGACAGCTACGTGCCCGCGGACGGCGAGCGGACGCGCTCGGAGAACGCCGACGCGCTGCTGGACGCCCAGGACTTCCTGGGGTTCGTGCAGATCCGGCCAGACCACGCCTTCGACCAGGCGGCGCTCACCGGCGAGATCGAGAAGGCGGCGAGCGCGCGCGACGACAGCCAGTAACCATCACAGCCGGAGGCCGAACTCGTCGGCGAGCACCGCGTGCCAGTCCGCGGGCGGCACCGAGGTCTCCGTCCGCTCGCGCCCGGCGACGCGCGTGAGGGCGTCCGCGTCGAGTGCCACCCAGCCGTCGGGCGTGGACCGCTGGACGAGGGGACCGCTCGTGAACGTCCCGTCCGGTTCGTGCGCGAGGAACTCGCAGGTCGCCGCGAAGAAAGAGAGGGGGCGGGGTTCGGTCCGGAACCGGTAGCGGACGCGCCAGTCGCCGCCGGGCTCGCGGAGCCTGAGGACGGCGTCCGACAGCGGCGTGTCGTCCGGGTCGACGCGCCACTCGACGCCGGCGGCGTCCGCGACGACGCTGCCGTCCAGGGGCACGGGTTCGCGGACCTGGGGCGTGCCGGTGCCGACGTCCGCGAGGTACGACCGGTCGAAGTGGACGACCGCCGTGTGGTGGTTGGCCGGCGGGCGGCCGAACTCGCCCTCGTCGGCGACGCGCGCGGCACACCGGTCGGCGTCGAAGCCGAGTTCGGCGAGCAGCCAGCCGAACAGGCCGTTCAGTTCGAAGCAGAAGCCGCCGCGGCGATCGCGGACGACCTTCTCGTAGAGGGCCGGGAGGTCGAGGGTGACGCCGCGGCCGCCCCGTCCGCCGTGCGGGTCGCCGACGATGCCCAGGTTCTCGAAGGGGACGGCCGCGACGTGCGCGGCGACGAGGCGTCCGAGCGTCCCGTGGGTCGGGTCCAGTTCCCCCGCCGCGTCGGCGACGCCGATGCGGTCAAGGTACGCGTCCGCGTCCATCGCGTCGACCGAAGACCGCCACCCACTTATCGACTCGCTGAAACTCGTTTTGGTCGGGCGAGTGAGACGTCGCCGGCCGCCCATGGAAGGTGTACCTTTTTCACCGTCGTGGTTCCAGTTCATAGACGATGACGTACCAGCACTACATCGACGGCGAGTGGGTCGACGGCCACGGGGACGAGACGTTCGAGAGCAGCAACCCCGCGACCGGCGAGACGCTCGGCGAGTTCCGACGCGGCACCGAAGCCGACGTCGACGACGCGGTCGCGGCGGCCGACGCCGCCGAGGAGACCTGGCAGGGAATGTCCCGCATCGACCGCGCGGAGTACCTCTGGGACATCTACCACGAGCTCAAGGACCGCCACCAGGAGCTCGGCGAGGTCGTGACCAAGGAGTGCGGCAAGGAGATCAGCGAGGGGAAAGCCGACGTCACGGAGGCCTGGCACATGGTCGAGTGGGCCGCCGGCGACGCCCGCCACCCGAAAGGCGACGTGGTCCCCTCGGAGATCCCCGAGAAGGACGCGTACATGCGGCGGAAGCCCCGCGGCGTCGTCGGCTGCATCACGCCGTGGAACTTCCCGGTCGCCATCCCGTTCTGGCACATGGCAGTCACGCTCGTGGAGGGCAACACGGTCGTCTGGAAGCCCGCCGAGCAGACGCCGTGGTGCGGCCAGATCATCGCCGAGATGTTCGACGACGTCGGCATCCCGGACGGCGTCTTCAACATGGTGCAGGGCTTCGGCGACGCCGGCGCGCGCATCGTCGACGACGAGCGCATCGACACCGTGCTGTTCACGGGGTCCGCGGAGGTCGGCCACGAGATCGCGAGCAAGGTCGGCGGCGAGCCGGGCAAGCTCGCGGCCTGCGAGATGGGCGGGAAGAACGGCATCATCGTCACCGAGGAGGCGGACCTCGACATCGCGGTCCACTCGGCGGTGATGTCGTCGTTCAAGACGACGGGCCAGCGCTGCGTGTCCAGCGAGCGCCTCATCGTCCACGAGGACGTCTACGACGAGTTCAAGGAGCGCTTCGTCGACGTCGCCGAGTCCGTGGCGGTCGGCGACCCGCTCGACGAGAACACGTTCATGGGGCCGGCAATCGAGCCCGAGCACGTCGAGAAGATCCAGAAGTACAACGACCTCGCCCGCGAGGAGGGCGCGAACGTGCTCGTCGACCGCGCGACGTTCGACGCCGACGAGATTCCCGAGGGCCACGAGGACGGCAACTGGGTCGGCCCGTTCGTCTACGAGGTCGACTACGACCCGGACCTCCGCTGCATCAAAGAGGAGGTCTTCGGGCCCCACGTCGCGCTCATCGAGTACTCCGGGGACATCGAGCGCGCCGTCGAGTTGCACAACGACACGCCGTACGGCCTCGCCGGCGCGGTCATCAGCGAGGACTACCGGCAGGTCAACTACTTCCGCGACAACGCCGAGGTCGGGCTGGCGTACGGCAACCTCCCCTGCATCGGGGCGGAGGTCCAGCTGCCGTTCGGCGGCGTGAAGAAGTCCGGGAACGGCTACCCGAGCGCCCGCGAGGTCATCGAGGCCGTCACCGAGCGCACCGCGTGGACGCTCAACAACTCCAAGGACATCCAGATGGCCCAGGGCCTCTCCGCGGACATCAAGACAGAGGACGACTGAGGGAGACCCCGGCCGACAGCCGGAGCCGAGAGACCGGCGAGCGGTCGACCGATCCGCCGTCGACCGTCCGGCGGTGACAGACGAGCGGTGACAGACGAGCGGTGACGGCCCGACTGCCGCCGGACTTCCCGCGACCGGTCCCGGTGGGTGCGTCCGGACGCTCGTCCTCGTCGACGGTTCTGCTTCTGCGCGCTCGTCAGTCCCGACTCCAGCCGGGGGTATCGACGCCCGTCCGGACGGACCGAGCGCTGCGGGGCGACGCGAGAGCGTGGGGAGAGAGGAGGCGGAAGGGTGTGGCGGTCGCGGTGTCGCGTCGCGGCCGCGGGCCGGGAGCGCGGCCGCGTCGCCGGACGCGGAGCGGACGTGGACGTGTTTCGTTGCCGGTTCGACGAGAAAAGCGTCGAAAGCCGGCAGGTGACAGTTGCGCTCGACCGCACTTAAATTCACGTATCCACGCGCGTCCCGCCGCGAGGAGACCGCCTCGCGGCGACGGGTGGCGGCTCGACGTCAGCGACGCCGGTCGTCGAGCGCCGGGAAGTCCTCGCGGACGCTCGCGACGCGCCCGGGGTCGAGGTCGGCGTACACGACGCCGGGCTGGTCGCCGGTCGAAGCGACCGGCGTCCCCCAGGGGTCGTAGACGGTCGACCGGCCGAGCAGCTCGGCGTCCCCGAAGTCGCCGCTGCCGTTCACCGCGGCGACGTACGCGAGGTTCTCGACGGCGCGGGCCTGCGGCAGGAGCGTCCAGTGCTCGACGCGCGGGTACGGCCACGCCGACGGCACGAGCACGAGGTCGACGCCGTCGTCGACGAGCCCGCGGTACAGCTCCGGGAACCGGAGGTCGTAACACGTCGTCACGGCGGCCGTGAACCCGCCGAGGTCCGCGGTCGGCACCGCCTCGCCGGGCGTCAACAGCTCCGCCTCCGCGGACTCGTAGCCGAAGAGGTGGTGTTTCCGGTACGCGAGCAGGCGGTCCCCGCCGGCGTCGAAGAGGACGCTCGTGTTCGCGAGGCCCTCGTCGGCTGGCCCGCCGTCGGTCGCGGCGAGGTCCTCCACGACGCTGCCGGCGAGCACCGCCACGCCCGCGTCCACGGCGGCGTCCCGGACCGCCGACAGCGTCGGGCCGTCCAGGGGCTCCGCGAGGTCCCGGTAGGCCTCGAACGCGAAGAACCCGACGTTGAACAGCTCCGGCAGGCAGACGAGGTCGGCGCCCGCCGCGGCGGCCTCCTCGACGGCGGCGACGGCGCGGTCGACGTTGGCGTCGACGGCCGCCCCCTCGACGTGTAGCTGGGCGAGCGCGACGTCCACGTCAGGCCTCCGCCTCCAGCGCTCGCTGCAGGCCGTCGAGTTCCTCGTCGAGGTTCCGCCGGAAGAACCGCTCGACGCCCGGCACCCCGCCGTCGACGACGAACGTGTTCGTGACCCGCGACCCGCCGTCCGCGGCGGCGACCTCGTGCTCGCCGGTCACGGAGAACACGCGGGACTTCCCCACGAACTTCACGTACTCGGGCGGCCGCACCTCCACGTCGCGGGTCTCCACCTCGATGGTCGACCGCACCACCGGAATCGGCAGGCGGACGTGCCAGATCGTCGTGTCGCCGTCGCGCTCGTAGCTGTCGACGACGCTGATGGCGGCCGCGCGCTGCTCGGGGTCAGAGATGAACGCCCACACCTCCTCCGGTGACGCCGACACGTCGAAGGTGCGTTCCACCCGAACGGTCATACGCGGACTTCGCCCGCCGGCCGCAAAAAGACGCCGGTAGCGGGAGTGCGTGCACGCGCGCGGCGCGACCGACGCGGCGCCACGGCTCCGGTCCGGTGCGAAACCGTGGGCAGAAAGCTGGCTACGCGGGTTCGACGCGCCACGTGGTCGACCGGGCGCGGCTCCACTTCTCGATGTCGACGTCCTCGGACTTCTCGGCGAGCTCGGGGAGGCGCACACCGACCTGCTTCGAGGAGAGCCCGAGGTGCTCGGCGATGTTCTTCGCGCGGAAGTAGCGCTCGCCGCGCTCGACGCTCTCGCGGAGGAACTCGAGGATCCGGCGTTCCTCGTCGGTGTAGTCGTCGGTCATTCGGACCGAACTACGCGTTTCGTCGGTTTATCGTTTCCGCTCCCTGCAGTCCGTGTCAGCCCCAGACGTGGAAGGCGGCGACGCAGAGCACCGAGAGCGTCACGGCGGCGGCGAACCCGAGGGCGGTCTGGAACTGCCCGGCCGCGACGAACGTGTACGCGGACGCGGCGACGGCGAGCAGCCCCAGCGCCATCCCGATCCCGATTCCCATGTCCGACTCCTGCGTGGACCCAGTGGGCATGCGGGAGCGTTGCGCGGGACTCCCCTTAATTGGTTCTACTCGCAGCGCACCACGGGCGCCGAGGCGCCGCGAGCGGCGCCGCGAGGGGCCGACAGACTTTCAACGCGATAGTGCAGCGGTGTGGGTATGGACGCACGCGCGCTGCTGTTCGGGAGCAAGCTACGCATCGCGGCGACGGTGCTCGGGGGGCTGGGGCTGGTGGTCGGCGGCGCGTTCGCCGCGGGCGTCCTCGGCGTGCCGAGCGTCGAGCGCGTCGAGAACCGCTTCGGGGACGTCGACGAGGCCGAGACCGCCATCGAGACGGACCTCGTCGTGCAGAACCCGAACCCGGTCGGCGTCAGGCTCGGCGGCCTGCGCGTCGACTACGCGGTGTCGATGAACGACGTGGAGATGGCTCGCGGCGAGAAACGCGGCGTCGGCGTCGGCGCCGGGAACTCCACGGTGAACCTGACGACGTACCTCCAGAACGACCGCGTCCCCGAGTGGTGGGTCAGCCACGTCCGGAACGGCGAGACAACGGCCATGACCGTCGACGCGACGGTGCGGTCGAGCACGCTCGGGCAGTCGACGTCCTTCCAGCCGGCCTCGCGGACGATCGAGACGGACGTGATCGGCCAGTTCAACTCGAGCGAGGACCGACCGGTGAACGCGGACGCGCCGCTCGTCGAGGACCCCGTGCTGGTCATCGAGCGCACGAACGCCTCCTGGGGCGAGGTGACGGCCGCGGAGACGCCCATCGACATCGAGTTCCGGGTGTACAATCCGAAGGCGTCGCCGGTCGTCGTCTCGAACGTCGGCTACAACATCACGATGAACGACGTCCAGGTCGGCAGCGGCGAGACCGAGGACACCACGACCATCCCGGGGAAGACCTCCCGCGTCGTGGAGACGCCGACCGCGATGTCCAACGAGCGCCTCGACGAGTGGTGGGTCAGCCACGTCCGGAACGACCAGACGACGGAGCTCCGCATCGACTTCTACGCGGAGGTCGAGCCGCCGGGCAGCGACGACCCGGTCCGCGTGCCGCTGGACGGAATGACGTACACGAAGACCATCGAGACCGACATGTTCGGCACGAAGGCCGACGCGAGCGGTGAGGGCGGCAGCGACGGCGGCGAGGGAACGACCGGCGACGGCGACGCCACCACGAGCGAGGGGGAGGCCACCGGCGACGGCACGACGAGCGGAACGACGTCCGAGGAGGACGGAACCACGTCCGGCGACGGCACCACCGCGACCAGCGACAACTCGACGACCAGCGACGACTCGACGACGACGGACGACGGCATCCTCGCGCGCGGCGCCGCCGCGTGAGGGCCGCGCGTGAGCGACGGAACTTCCTGTCACTTCCGGCCTCGGGGTCGGACCCCGGACTTCGACTCCTCCGGCCTCGGGGTCGGACCCGCGACGCCGACCCGACTCCGTCCGGCCACGGCGAGCGGACTTCCGACTCCGTCCGGCGTTGCCAGGGGAGGTAGCTTTTTACGGCGCGGCGTGCTTGCAGGGAGTATGAACCGGAGTACCCACGCTCCTGGTCGAGTTCTCCGAGAGTGAACAGTCCATCGCCGTCGAGCCGGACGGCGGCGACATCTGCGTCACCGTCGACGGCCAAACGATCGAGCTGTCCCGCGAACACGCCGCCGAACTGCGGGACGCCGTCGGCGACGCGCTGACGAGACGCGAGGAATTCTTCCGCACCGCCTGCGAGCACCGCGAGGACGGCAGCTACGTCGTCGAGCGTCGCGGCGCGGACTCCACGGGCAACTCCACGGTGTTCGAGAGCTTCGCGGAGGCGCGGCGGCTCTTCGAGCGCCTGCCCGCACGCTTCGACGCCGACGACCTGTCCAGCGCGGGCGTCACGGGGTCGCGCCGGCACATGCTGGTGCGGCACTTCGCCGAACACCCGACGTTCCCGTGCTCGCTGGCGTCGCGGAACCCACTGGAAGCGGAGAAGCAGACCTGACTCCCGTCCGGCGACCGACGGTCCGGTCGCCGCGAGTCAGTCGATGGTCGTGTGTTCGGACTGCTCGTTGAGCGCGAGGTTCGCCGCGATCTCGGCGTTCCGCATCGCGTACTGGGCGGTCTGCTGGAGGCTCACGAGCACCTCGCGGACCTCCAGGAGGTCGTCGTTGTCCAGCTCGGGGAGGTCCGCGAGGATGTCGCCCTCGCGGTCGCCGAGCTCCGCGAACAGCTCGCGGACCTCGACGGTGGCGTCGTAGTCCCTGGTGACGACGGCGTCGACCGCCGCGGCGGTGATCTCGTCGACCTGGTCGGTGAACTCGCGGATGCGGCGCATCGTCGCCTGGTCGACGTCCAGCGAGTGGTCGTCGGCCTCGAGGACGATCTCGGCGATGTCCTCGGCGTTGTCCGCGGTGAGTTCGAGGTTCTTCGCGACCGACCGGTAGCCGATCAGCGGGAAGCCGTCGTCGAGGCCGACCGCGCGCGCGAGACTCGGGTTCTGGTAGGCGGTGAAGATGAGCCGCAACAGGAGCACGAAGATCTTGTTCGCCTGGCGCTCGCGGTTGAGCGCGCGCTGGGCGACGTCCGGGCTGCCGTGCGCGAGCGCCTTGACGGCCTCCTCGCGCATCGTGGAGCCGGTGTTCTCGAGGCGCTCGAGGAGGTTGTCGAGGTCGAAGTCCTCGGGGTCGACCGAGCACCGGATGGTGATGCGGTCGGGGGTCTCCTCGACGACGCCGAGGCCCATGAGCTGGGTCTCGGCCTTGTAGACGGCGTTGATGTGCTCGGACTGCAGCGTCTCCTCGCTCTCGACGTGGATGATGCGCCGCCCGAGGACGTACTGGCCGACGATGGCGCGCTCGACGGCGTCGGCGTCGAAGTTCTCGGCGTGGATGGTCGCCTCGGTCTCCTCGCCGTGCGCGGACTCCGGGGTGACCGTCAGCGAGCCCTTCCCGCTCTCGCGGACGGTGACCTCGTCGCCCTTCTCGACGTCCTGCTTGCGCGCCCACTCCGCCGGCAAGGTCATCGCCAGCGTCGACGGCCCGAGCCGCTGGACTTTCCGGGTCTCCATACGCGCCAGGACGCGCTGGAACGACCTTAGTCTTGCCCCTCTTTCCTTATATTTGCCTTAATCACGCTGGGCGGCGAGCGCGAGCCGGGCCCGGCAGGCCGCCGCTGGGCGGCGAGGACTCGCGAGGGTCGGGGAGCACTCGCGAGGACCGGCGAGAGCTCGCGATGGCCGTGGAGTGACACGAACTGGCAGGGAGGGTCCGGTGTACGGCGGGATTCCGGGAGCCTTTTCCGGGCAACGGCCCTCCCGCGAGACATGGGTTTCGGGAGCTACGACGAGTCCGAACAGCAGGACCAGAGCGTGGACGCCGACGAGGACCGGGGCGTCAACGTCCACGAGAACGACCACGACGGCAGCGTCAGCTTCGACGCGGACGCGGACAGCGACGAACTCGTCGACAAGCTGCAGTCGATGAAAGACGACTAGCGGACGCACACAACCACCACTGCGACCGAGTGCCGCACCTGGGCGCCACGCCGCCACGTCGACCGACGCCGTCTACGCGAGACCGACGCCGCCTACACGACTTTCATCATCCGTTCCTCGAACCGGCCGGTCCTGACTCGCCGCCAGCCGCGCAGGGACTCGTCGAGGGCCTCGTCGCCGGTGTCCACGCGCAGCACGCCCGTCTCGTCGAGCTTCCGCGGCGACGCGAGCACGCGCACCTCGCTGCGCTCGATGACCGCCGGCGAGAGCTGCTGGTTGCCGCGCCCGAACACGAACCCCTGGCCGCCGATCGGCGACACCAGGACGACGTTCTCGTCGCCGAGCGCCGCCAGAATCTCGGCCTCGCCGCCGTCCCGCACGAGGAGTTCGCCGTCCCGGTAGACGTCGACGCCGAGCGGCGACGCGTCCACGCCGAGCGCGTCCGCGACGTCCCCGACGGTGCTCCCCGGCCCCAGGACGTACGTCACGCCCTCGCTGTCCCGGATCTCCTCGGCGACCGCCGCCGCGAGCGCGGCCGTGCTCCCCGAGTGCACCTGCTTGGCGGACTGCACGTCGTCGCCGGCGACGGGGACCGTGACGACGCCCTGCAAGCGCGTCCGCACCTCGCCGTCGCGGTAGGCGTCCTCGTCGATGTCGTTGACCTCCCGGGTCTCGGTCTCCTCGAACTCCGCGGCGACGCGACCGGCGACGTCCGGCCGCACCGCGAACACCGACGAGTACACCTTCACGCCCGCCGGCACGCCGAGGACCGGGACGTCGGCGTCCGCCTCGGCGAGCGCGTCCGCGACGTCCGTCGCCGTGCCGTCGCCGCCGACGAACAGGATCACGTCCACGCCGCGGTCGGCGAACGCGCGCACGGCCGCCTTCGTGTCCGCCGCGGTCGTCTCCGCGCCCGCGGGCTCGCCGACCACCTCGGGGTCGAAGCCGGCGTCGCGTGCCTCCTCGGCGCCCATCTCGCCGCCGTACGCCAGCACCGCCGCGTCCGGCGCGTGCTCGCGCAGGGACTCGAGCGCCGCACGCGCGCGGTCCGGTGCGCGCGGCTCGGCGCCGCGCTCGCGAGCCGCCTCGACCTTGCCGTCGGTGCCCTTCAGGCCGACGCGGCCGCCCATTCCGGCGATCGGGTTCACCACGACGCCGACAGTTCGCATGCGTTCGCGTAGGGGCGGACCGCCGAAAAGACGCGCGGTTGTCGAATCCGGAACAGACTTTGAGCAGCGTCTCCCCCGTCGAAACGATGTCCGCTACCCGCGAGGTCGCGGCCGCGCTCCGCGACCGGCTCAGCGACGAGCTCCGCGTCGTCGGCGCCCACGACGGCACGGACTGGCACGTCGAGTACATGCGCGAGGACGTCCAGGAGGACTACGGCGCCGACTCCATCGACCACATCGCGGGCGACCTCGCCCTCGAGGTCGTCAGTTCGGCGCGACAGGAGACGCTGTACGAGCTCGGCGACCTCCGCGCGCAGGTGCGGCTGTTCGAGGACGGCTTCGTCGTCCACGTCCCCGTCGAGGACCGCAGCGGTTACCTCGTCTCGATGGACGACGGCGCGGACGTCCGCGGCCGCGAGGTCGTCGAACTCGTCCGCGAACTCGACGCCGAGTGAGGGCCCGGACCGAGAACAGTTAAGGACGACCGGGCGGAACGTCCGCCCATGAGCCTCCTGTTGAGTGCGGCGGGCGGCGGAGAGCTACCGATCGGCGTCGTCGGGTGGACGGTCACGCTGCTCGGACTGCTGCTGGTCGCCGCGTGGACCGCGTACCTCTACCGGTAGGGCTGTCGGGCCTCCGGTCGACGTCCCCGAACGCGACGCTCGACGGAGTCGACGTCTACCACCGGAATGCTCGGCAGTCGACGTCCACGACCGGAGTTCTCGGCGAAACGAACGAACGCGTAAACCCGCGAGCGCGTGCGGTCACTCGGGCGCGCGCTCGCGGAACCACTCGGCCGCCGCGCCGACGGTCGCCTCGTCCTCGTGCTGGATCTTCACGCGCACCGACTCCCCCGGGTAGCTGCCGACGACCACGTCGAACTCGTCCTGGAGGTCCCGCATCGCTGGAATCAGCGAGCTCTCGGGCGCGTCGACCTCCACGAACTCGACGTGGGTCGTCGTCCCGGAGAACTCGTCGGCGACGGCCTCGAACATCCCCTTCATCTCGTCGGGCACCCCGGGGAGGACGTAGACGTTCTCGACGACCGCGCCCGGCGCGACGCCGACGTCGTTCTCGAGGAGGCGCGCGCCCTCGGGGAGGTCGGCGGTGCCCGCCGTGAGGTCGTCGAACCGGTAGGTGTCGTGGCCCTCGAAGTACGCGACCGCGTCCGGGTGGCGGACGACGTCGCGGTCGAAGGCCCTGGCGACCCCGTCCATCGTCACATCGTCGTGTGTCGGCCCCACGCCGCCCGTCACGACGACGGCGTCGTACTCGTCCGCGAACCGGGCCACCTCGCTGGCGATGGCGCCCTCGACGTCCGGGACGACGACCACGCGCTCGACGGACGCGCCGCGCTCCGCGAGGCGGTCGCCCAGCCAGGACGCGTTCGTGTTCACCGTGTCGCCGACGAGGAGTTCGTCGCCCACCGTGACCAGCGCTACCTGCATGTGGCGGCGTAGGCGCTCCCCGACCAAAAGGCCAACTGCCGTCCGCTCGCCGACCGAGAGCCGGGCCAGCGTCTCGCTCGCCGAGCGAACGCCCGGCGGCCGTCCGCTCGCCGACTCGGCAGGGCGGCGGCCGCGTCAGGGTTCGAGGCCGCTGCGCTCGCGCTCGCGCTGCAGCCGGCGGATGCGCAGCCGGTAGTAGACGACGCCGCCGATGGCGGCCGCGGAGAGCACGGCGACGACGCCGCCGAACAAGAGGAGGTCGCGCTCGAGGTAGTAGCTGACGCTGATGGTCGCCGAGGACAGCGAGTCCCAGTAGAGGTGGACGTGGTTGTCCTCGACGGTCTTCTCGTAGCCGCCGGGGGAGACGCTGCCGAACAGCGGGAACGACACGCGCATCCCGCCGGGCAGCACCACCTCGTGGGAGCCCTCGAAGTCGAGGGGGATGGTGGCCGACCGGCTCCCCGCGTTGGCGGTATACGCGAACGTCCCCTCGTCGGCGGGGAGTTCGACGACGGTGCGCTGGTCGCGGCTGGCGACGTCGATGCGGTCGGCGCCGACGACGGTGCCGTTCGGGTACCGGAACTGCACCGCCGAGATGAACAGGGGGTTGCGGCCGCCGAAGCCGCTGGACTGCGCGAACCGGAACTTCTGGGTGCCGTTGACGTCCGCGACCGTCTGGTACTTGCCGCCCTCGACGACGACGGTGACGTCCGCGTCCGTGTCCCAGTCGTAGGTCGCGTTCTTCGCGAGCTGCTGGTCGCTGGGCGTCGGCCCGCCGCCGAGGCAGCCGGCCAGCAGCGCGAGCGCCACCACCGCGACGGCCAGCCGGAGCTTCCTCATGGGACGACGGCGAGCAGCTCCGCGGGGAGGTAGTCGCCGACGGCCGCGAGCAGGCCCGGCGGGTCGGTGTCCTCGCGGCAGACGACGCTCTGTTCGAGCAGGCCGAGGCGCTCGACGGTGACGATGTCCTGGGCGTGACCCGCGCGGTTGACCGTCGCCCGGACCTCGCCGCGCGTGGCGCTGTTGACGTTGATGCGGCCGGTGCCGCGCGTCCAGTCGTAGAGCCGGTCGCGTTCGGCGTCGGCGAGCCGCGGCGGGTCGCCGTACGTGAACCGCAGGGGGACGTGTTGCACGAGCCCGAACCGCTCGCGGACCTGGGCGGGCGTCCCCGGGCCGAGGCCGAGTTCGTCGGCGGGCACGAGGACGTCCTCGCCGGCGTCCAGCAGGAAGCCGTCGTCGCTCCAGGACTCCAGGGTGCCGACGTACGTCTCGCCGGCCGCGAACTCGGGCGTGACCTCGCCCCACCGCTCCGCGAGGACGTTCCGCGCGGCGACCTCGTCCGGCCCCGACAGCGTCACGGTCGGGAAGTCGTCGTGGCGGACGCCGACGTCGAACGCGACGTCGAGGTCGCCGACGTCGTTGCCGACCATCGACCGCAGGCTGTCCAGCGCGCGCTCGCGGGCGTTCCCCTCGACGTAGACCTTGGTTGCGAGGACGACCATCAGGCCTTCACGCCGAGTTCCGCGCGCAGGTTCTCGATGCGTTCGTCCATCGCGTCCACGAGGTGCGTGTTCTCCATCGCCTCGACGGGCGACCCGCACTCGGGGCACTCGAAGCCGAGGTCCATCGCCTCCGCGAACTCGAAGCGGATCGAACACACCTCGCAGAGGTAGAACTCGTTGTCCAGCTCGTACTCGCGGCGGTCGACGAGGGCGTCGAGCAGCCGCTCCATCTCCTCGCGGAGGTTCTCCGGGACGTTGTCGTACTCGAACGTCCAGAGGTAGGTGAGCCACCCGGAGTCCTCGTCGCGCACGCGCCGGTAGGTCGCGAGGTCGTTCTCGTAGAGGATGAACAGCGCGCGGCGGACGTCGTTGAGTTCGAGGCCGAGCCGCTCCGCGAGCTCCTCGTCGGTCACCTCGCCGTCCGGCGGGGCGGCCGCGACCGGCATCCCCTTCGGACCGACCAGCTCGTGGAGGTACTTCTGAACCACGGGGTCGTCGAGTAGCTCCTCAAAAGCCATTGCGTGAAACGCCGTCCGCGCCGCCATTAAGTCTTGTTACTCCGCCGGCAACGCGACGGCCCGCGGCCGCTCGCGCGTCGACGCACGCCGCCGTTCGCCCCCACAGTCCGCCGGCAGCATCTACACCGCCGCCGGCTCAGTCCTCCGGCAGCACCTTCTCGGGGTTGAGGACGCCGTTCGGGTCGAAGGCGCCTTTCACGCGCGCCATGAGGTCGACGGCGCCGTCGCCGTGCTCGCTGCGCTGGAAGCCGCGCTTGGTGTTCCCGACGCCGTGTTCTGCGGTGCACGTGCCGCCGAGGTCGATGGCGCGCTCGACGACGTCGTGGGTGACGGCGTCCCCCAGGTCGACCATCCCGGGGTCGTCGGGGTCGACGAGCACGTCGAAGTGGACGTTCCCGTCGCCGGCGTGCCCGAACGTCGGCACGGTCACTCCGGCTTCGGCGGCGCGCTCGTGGATGTACGACACCATCGCGGGGAAGTCGCTGGGCGGCACGGCGACGTCGCCGGAGTGCACCGACACGAGGTCGGGGTCGTGCTGGACGATGGCCTCGGCGAGCTCCTCGCGGACCGCCCAGAGGTCGGCCATCGCGGCGCGGTCGACGACGTCGAACGCGAGCGGGTCGTGGTCGGCAAAGACGGCCTCGCAGAACTCGATCTCGGCGTCGACGCCGTGGTTGCGGTGGAACTCGACGAACACCATCGGGCGGTCCGGCAGGTCGGTCTCGAGGAAGTCGTTGGCGATGCGCGCGCACTCGGCGTCGACGAGCTCCAGGGACGCGGCGTCGACGCCGGAGCGCCGCGCGTCCGCGACCGCCGCGGCGGCGTCGTCGACCGTCTCGAAGACCGCGCGGCCGCCGCGGATCTCCCGGGGGATGCCCGCGGTCTCGAGGGTGACGCGCGTGACGACGGCGAGCGTGCCCTCGCTGCCGACGACGAGGTCCCGGAGGTCGTACCCCGAGGAGGACTTCACCGCCCTCGTCCCGGCCGTGAACACGGTGCCGTCGGCGGCGACGGCCTCGAGCTCCCGCACCCAGTCGCCGACGGTGCCGTACTTCACCGTGCGGCGGCCGGAGGCGTCCGTCGACACCATGCCGCCGACGGTCGCCATCGCGCCCGACGTCGGCAGCGGCGGGAAGAACTGGCCGTGGGACTCGAGGGCCTCGTCGACGTCGGTGCCGACGACGCCCGGCTGGACGTCCACCTGGAAGTCCCCCGGCCGGACGTCCAGCACGGCGTCCATCCGCGTCAGGTCCAGGCTGACGCCGCCCTCGACGGGGACGGCGTTCCCGGCGATGCCGGTGCCAGCGCCGTACGGCGTCACCGGGACGCCGGTCTCGTTCGCGCGGTCGAGCACCGCGGCGACGTCGGCCGTCGACTCCGGCCACACGACCGCGCCCGGCGGACTGGCGCCGTCGTCGTCGGTCCCCCAGTCGGTCGCGCGCAGGTCGCGGTCAGCCGCCGCCACCGACCACTGGTCGGCGGCGAGACCCAGCGACTCGCAGAACTCCCTGGCGTCCATACGCGGCATCGGGCCGGCACGTAGTTAAGCGGTCCGTCGGCGACGACACCTGCGCCCCGGGCGGCGGGCCTACTCCTCGACGTCCTCGACCTGCTTGCCGAGCGCCCGCGGGACCACGCGCTGGGCGGCGTCCTCGTAGCTCTGTTCGAGTTCCCGGCCCTCGAAGAGCCGGTCGAGGAAGACGGCGAGCCCCGCCACCTCGCTGTGGGGCTGGTTCGTCACGCCGACGTTCCAGTCCGCGTGCTCGTACACCGCGAAGGGCACCTTCTCGCCGCCGACGACCGCCAGGAGCGGCCGGTCGGCGTGCGCGTCGCGGACGTCCGCCTCGACGTCCTGGACGCGCTCGCCGTACATCGTGAGGTGGACGACGACGCCGTCCCAGTCCCGGATGGTCGCGTCGAGTTCGTCCGTGAGGTCGACGTCGAACGGCCCGCCGAAGCGCTCCGTGATGTCCCGCACCGTCTCCGCGGACTGGCCGGCGTTGCCCGGCAGAATCACGCGGTCCGCGCCGAGCGCGCGCGCCGTCAGGCCGACGTGCGTGGTCATGCGGTCGTCGCGTCCCGGCCGGTGGCCGTACCGGAGCACGACGACTGGCTCGCTGTCCTGCATACCGCGGGAGAGGAGGCCCGCCGGGGTACGCGTTTCGGACCCGGGCTGCCAGCACGTGCCCGGCACCCGTGGGTCCGCACAGCGACGGCCGCATCGGCGTCCGAGCGGTCGGTGAGTCGGTCAATCGACCGTTCCAGTCCGGACGCGGTTTTTTGTTCGCCGCCCGCGTAGCCGCGAGGAGACGACGCATGCAGTCCCGGAGCGCGTTCCCGACCCTACTCGCGGTGTTCGCCGCCGGCCTGACGGCCCCGCTCGTGGTCGCGGAGCTGTTCCACACCTCCCTGAACCTCTACCTCGCGCCGGAGGAGTACGCGTACGCGTCCGCGTTCGTCTTCGGCGTGTTCGCCTGGGGTGTGCTCGCGCTCCGCGACGTCGACCGCGTCGAGTTCCTGACCGCGTCGGTCGTCTTCCCGCTGGTCGCCCTGTTCGTGACGCTGCCCCTGATCGCGGCCGCGTACCGCCACGAGGTCCAGGGCGTCCAGTACGCGTTCCACACGGTCGGCCACGCCCTGACGTACGCCGTGTCGTTCGTGGGCGCGGGCGTCGCGGCTGTCGCTATCCAGCGGGGGACCGAACGGCTCGCCGTCCGGCACTCGAGTGTGCCCGACCCCCGATTCGTCCCGGTCGTCGTCGCGGCAGTCCTGGTCCTCGCCACCGCGGCCGGCGGCGCGTACGCGCAGTACACCGCGAGCAGTGCCACCGTCGAGCGCGTCGAATCGGGTGTCCACGACTTCGACCCCAGACCGGGCTTCCACGACCACGCACCGGTGTTGAACGTGACCGTCGACGGAGGGGGAACGGAACTGCAGTTGCGCGTCACCGGGCCGAACGGTGCGACGCACGTTCAGCGAGTGCCCGCCTCGGCGTTCCGGAACGGGTCGACGACTGTCCCCGTGAGATTCTCCCGCTTCGCGTCCTTCACGCCCGCTGCGGGCGTCTACGACGTGTCCGTGCAGTCGGCCGCCGGCGTGACCGTCGCCACCGCGAGCCACACCATCGAGGTCGGGCCCGACCCGGGGCTCACTCGCGTCCCGACCGCGGCCGCCGGCGAGTCCCTGGACGTCGACCTGCCGGAGAACTCCGTCCACATGCGGCAGGAGCAGGGACCGGAGGACAGCCACACGAGAGTCGCGGTCGTCGTCGAGAACGGGGGTGACGCCCCGGCGTGGTTCGACGCCGCGGTCATGTACGACGAGGACGACGGCACCGACGCCAGACGCATCGTTCGCGCAGGGGCGTCCGCTGGCTTCGTGTTCGACGTGCCGTCAGACGTCGTGGACCGGGTTCACGAGACCGGAAACGGCACCGTGACCGTCGAAGTCACTGTCGGCGAGCGGGCCCTGACCGAGACGGTCGAACTCCCGGAGGAGTGAGGGGCGGGGCCGCCGACACCGCTGGCGCGTCGAGACGGCGTCAGTCGTCGGCGTGCGCGAGCTCGAAGGGGTACGGCGGCAGCCGGAGCTCCTCGAGGCCGGGGAGGTGTTTGACGTTGTAGACGACGCGCATGGTCGACGTGGTCGGGATGCCGTTGCAGGAAAGCCGGATGTCGCGGTCGAGCAGCTCCGCCGAGAGGATGTGGTCGGTGGGCTGTGAGAGGTTGCCGTCCACGACGAGGACCGCGCAGTTCGCGCACGCGCCGCCGCGGCAGGCGTACGGCCACGCGTACCCGCGGTCCTCGGCTGCCTCCAGGAGGGACTCCCCGGGGTCGACGACGAACTCGCCGTGGTTCACGGAGTCGAGGTCCGCGGCGCCCGCCTTCTCGAAGAGGTCGTCGTCGTCGAGCCCCCAGCCGTAGTCGTCCAGGACCGCGTAGTTCAGGTACTCGACGCGGGACTCCGACCACGGCTCGAAGTCCTCGTCCGGCTCGACGTCGTAGGCGGGCTGGGCGACGTCCGGCGCCGCGTCCGAGGACCCGTCCTCGTCCGCCTCGACGTCCGCCTCGCCGGACAGCACCGCCTCGTAGGCGGCGCGCACGAGCTGGAACTCCGCGGCGGACCCGCCCTGGTCCGGGTGGGCGTCCTTGACGCGCCGGCGGTACGCGCGCCTGATCTCCCCGTCGTCGGCGTCCTCGTCGACCCCCAGCACGTCGTAGGGAGACTCCATGCACGCCCTTTACGCGCACAGCGTGAAAAGTCTCTCCGCGAGCGCGGTCCCTGCCGGGAGTCCGGGCCGCGGCGCCGCGGGAGGCGATTTATACTCCCGGTGGCCGAACACGCGCCCATGGTTCGGCCGGAAGTCGCCGCGAGCCTGGCGGGCCGGGACTGCTCGGGAACGACCGCGCTGGTGACGGGCGCGACCGGCGGCGTCGGGCGCGAGGTCGCGCTCGCGCTCGGCCGGCTCGGCGCGGACGTCTCCGTGCACGGCCGCGACCGCGACAGCGGCGAGGCCGTCGCCAGCGACCTCCGCGCGCTCGGCGCCGACTCGCAGTTCTTCAGCGCTGACTTCCGCGACCTCGCGCAGGTCCGGGGCCTCGCGGAGCGCGTCGCCGGGCGCGTCGACGGCCTGGACGTGCTCGTGAACAACGCCGGCGCGCACTTCGACGACGGCGAACTCGCCGACAGCGGCGTCGAGCGGACGTTCCACGTGAACCACCTCGCGCCGTTCCTGCTGACGACCGAACTGCTGGACGTGATTCCCGACGACGGCCGCGTGGTGACGGTGGCGTCGGCGGTCCACCGGCGCGCCAGCCTCGACCTCGACGCGGTGACGAGCGTCGACGACTACGACGGCTTCGACGCGTACGGCCGGTCGAAGCTCGCGAACGTCCTGTTCGCGCGGGAGTTCCCGCGGCGCGTCGACGGCCCGACGGCGGTCGCCTGCCACCCGGGGTTCGTGCCGTCGAGCGGCCTCTGGCGGAACGCGCCGCTGCGCGTGCGCGCCGTGATGCGTGCGCTGTCGGTCGTGCCGCGGCGGCTGACGTTCGGCGTCGTGGACTCGCCGGGCTCGGCGGCCGCGACGCCGACGTACCTCGCTGCCGGCCCGGCGCCCGAGGACGGCGCGTACTACGAGGACTGCGCGGTCGCGGAGCCGTCGGCGGCGGGGCGCGACGACGACCTGGCGGCGCGGCTCTGGGAGTGGAGCGCCGACCGGGTCGACGCGTAGCCGGCAGCGAGAGGCCACGGCGGCGAAGCGACCGCGGCGCATCGGAAGGCACTTGCCGAGCGCGCGGGTGCCTCCGGTATGGACCTGTCTGGGAAGCGCGTCGTCGTCACTGGCGCGGCGGGACTCGTCGGCTCCCACCTCGCCGCGGAGCTCGCTCCCGACAACGACGTGCTCGCGGTGGACGACCTCTCGAAGGGGACGCGGGACCGCGTGCCCGACGGCGCCGAGTTCGCGCGGAAGGACGTCCGCGACGCGGACGACGTCGCGGACGTCATCACCGGGGACGTGGACGTCGTCTTCCACTTCGCGGCGTACACGGACACGAACTACGGCGAGCCGCGCGTGCTCTTCGAGGAGAACACGGAGATGACGTACAACGTCCTCGAGCGGATGCGCGAGGTCGGCGTCGACAGGCTGGCGTTCACGTCGTCGTCGACGGTGTACGGCGAGGCGCCGATGCCGACGCCGGAAGACTACGCGCCCCTGGAGCCCATCTCCGTGTACGGCGCGAGCAAGCTCGCCGACGAGGGGCTGGTGTCGACGTACGCGCACTCGCACGGCATCCAGTCGTGGGTGTACCGGTTCGCGAACATCGTCGGGCCGCGCCAGCGCGGCAACGTCGTCCCGGACTTCGTCGAGAAGCTGCTCGAGGACCCGGAGACCCTGGAGATTCTCGGGGACGGCCGCCAGGAGAAGTCCTACATGCACGTCGAGGAGTGCGTGGACGCGATGGTCCACGTCGTCGAGCACGCCAGCGACGACTACAACGTCTACAACCTCGGCACGCGGACGACCACCTCCGTGAACCGCATCGCGGACGTCGTCAGCGACGAACTCGGCGTCGACCCCGAGTACGAGTACACGGGCGGCGACCGCGGCTGGACGGGCGACGTCCCGAAGATGCGGCTCTCGATCGAGAAGCTGTCCGCGCTCGGCTGGGAGCCGCGCCAGTCCAGCGACGAGGCCGTCGAGCGCGCCGCCGAACAGCTCGCGGCCGAGCTCCGCGGGGAAGTGGAGTGAGCGCCGCGCTCGTGGCGGTGTTGTTACGTCGGCGACAACGAATATGACGCTGGGATTCACAGTGCCGGACGATGGGCTACGACGTCGGTGAGGTCCTCCCGGTCGACGGGATTCCGGACGGGGCGAACCTCCTGGTCGGCGGACCCTCCATGACGGGGAAGCGACGGCTCGCGCTCTCCCTGCTCGACGACGGCTGCGAGCGCGGCGAGGGCGCGGTCGTCGTCGGCACCCACGAGAGCACGGACCGGATCAGGGAGCGCGCCCCGAACGTCTCGGCGCAAGTCGACGCCGGTCGTGCCGGGGTCGTCGACTGCGTCACGCGCCAGCGCGGGAACCGCGTGGGGGACGAGGAACTCGTGAAGTACGTCTCCTCGCCCGGGGACGTCACTGACGTCGGCATCCGCCTGGGCGGGCTCTTCCAGGTGCTCGAGGAGCGGGTCGACCGCGCGCGCTTCGGCGTCTCCACCGTCTCCACGATGCTGATGTACGCCGACCCGCGCCGCGTCTACCGGCTGCTGCACGTCTTCAACGGCCACGTGGACCGGCTGGACTGGATGAGTCTCGCCGTCCTTGACACGAGCAACAGGGAGCCCTTCGACACGCTCGCGCCCCTGTACGACGGGATGGTCCAGACGCGCTCGGGCGATGACGGCCGGGAGCTCCGCGTGGTCGGCCTCGACAGCAAGCCGACCGCGTGGGTGCCCTACTGACTGAACTCCTCTGCGAGGTCGTCGGCGGCCGCGTCGGGGTCCTCGTGGTCGTCGAACTCCGCCTCGACGAACGAGAGGATACCGTCGACGAGCCTGCCGGTGTCCGTGATGGAGTCGCGGTCGAACGCCGCGATGACGCCACACCACTCGTCGAGGGGGACCTGGATGACGACGACGTCGTGGAACCACCGGACGGTGGCGTCGAGGTGACCGAACCGAGCGAACTCGGGCTGGTCGAGGGGGTCGTCGAACCCCTTCAGGACGAGGTGTTTCGCGACCTCCTCGAACTCGGATTCGGCGTACTCCTCGGCGAGGTCCTCGCGCTGGAAGACGACGTCGTAGTCGTCGCCCTCGTAGTGGACGACCGACCGGAGGTCGCCGGCGTCGAGCTCGCGGACGTGGTTCGCGAGCGACTGTGCGGCCATGCCCGTTCGTTCGGCCGACCGCGTGGTTAATCTTCCGACAGCCGGCCCGCAACGATGGGGGCGAAGGTTGAAGCCGCCGTCGCGCCTTCCTCCGTGCATGCGGATGGAACTGCGGGTGTGCAAGCACTGCTTCGACGGCGAGCACGGCAACCCCGAGAAGACCGCCGTGACCCGGGACATGGTGGCGTGTGCGCGCCGCGTCCGCGAGTACAAGGACCTCATCGGGCTGGACGCGCTGTACGTCACGATGGTCGAGGAGGGCGACCCGGGCGGCGCGGAGGAGCTACCGGCCATCGTCGCGCACATCGACCGCGACCAGGTGAACCTCGCGGACACCCAGCTGGTGATGGAGGACGACGACGGGAACATGCTCGTCTACCCGGAGCCCGAGGACATCCTGGACGTGCTCACGCGGAACATCGACCAGATTAGCGAGCAGACCCGCCAGGACGTCACCGTGGAGCTCTCCGAGGAGTCCGCCGAGCTACTGACCGCGTGACCGGTCGCCTCTCCGGACCGTCGCGTGACCCGCCGTCGAGCGCGCTCCCGGGGCTCACATCACGAGCGGGAGCGCGGCGCCGACGACGAACAGGGAGACGACGACCGCGATCGCGAGGCCGAACCGCGTCTCCCCCTCCGTGGTCACGTCCCGCGTGAGCAGGGCGACGCCGAACACGCCGCCGACGGCCATCAGGAACACGAGCGCGACGTACACCAGGTCGAGTACACCCGCCATGGCAGGAAGTAGCACACCGCGGCGTATAAAACAACTGGTGGTCGCCGGGTCAGGCCGCGCGGACCGCCGCGAGGAACGCCGCGACCGCGGTCAGGGCCGCCAGTGCGACCGCCGGTTCGGCGGCCGCCGCGACCACGAGTTCCATCTGGCGGTACCACGACCACGTGCCGCGGAGCTCCGCGAACGTCGCGACGGCGCCGACGGCGGCCACGAGCACGAGCAGGCTCGCCGCCGAGACGACCGCGGCGGCGCCGGCGACGCGGCCGACGCGCGTCACGGCGACCACCGCCACCGGGCGACCGCGAACGCGACGGACGCCGGCACGAGCGCGGCGACGACGTACTGGACGAACACGCCGACGTAGCTGATGGTGGACTCGAGGTGGATCATCCAGTGCCAGGTGCCCTTGATCTCCGCGACGAGGGCGACCGTCCCGACGGTCAGCAGGGCGAGCGCGAGCAGGCCCGCCAGCGACCAGACGGTCGCGCGGAGCGCGACGAGCGCGCGCGGACGCTGGACGCTCACGACGACTCACCCCGCCGTTCGCGGTACGCCCGGTAGTCGCGGTAGAGCAGGTAGCCGACGGCGCACAGCGTCACCACTCCGGTCCACAGCACCTGCACTGCCTGGCCGCGCGGCATCGGGAGGTCGAGGCCGAGGTGCAGGATGTGCATCGTTAGCACAGACGGACCGCTCCTACAAAGGTCTGGTTCCCGCGGGACTGACACCCGAGCGCGTCCCGCAACAAGACTTTCGGTCGTCCAGCACCTCACTGTGTGTGATGGTATCACGGCGCAATGCACTGGCGTCGCTGGCGGCGGCCAGCGGCGCCGTCGGCCTCTCCGGGTGCACGCGCGTGCTCAGCGAGCGCGCCCCCCGGGAACCCGACCTCGGCCTCGACGAGAACCCCCACGACGTCCCGGCGCGCCAGCACGCCTGGAACGACTCGCTGCGCGAGGACGAGCACGGCAACCACGTGCCCGCCACGCACTACCGGGTCGCCCTGCTCTCGCTGCGGGACTCCCCGTCTGTCGACGCCGCCCGCACCGTCGAGCGCGCGATGCGGCGCGTCGAGGCCGCCCACGACTGGGGGCCGGACGGCGTCCTCCACACCCTCGCGTGGGGGTCGGAGTACTTCGCCCGGGTCGACGCCCTCGAGCGCTCGCCGGTCACCCACCCGCGCGTGCTATCGCGGACCGACGACCCCGACCTCCAGCGCTTCGACGCCGCGCTCGTGCTCGCGAGCGACGACGCCGACCGCCTCCGGCGCGTCGAACGCGACCAGTTCACCGGCGGCGACGACCGCCTCGGCGCCGTCTTCGAGCGCGAGGCCACGCGCACCGGCTTCATCGGCGAGGGCGCGCCCGCGTCGTTCGCCGACGCCGCCGGGGTCGGCGACCTCCCGATCCCCGAGGACGCGCCGATGTTCACGGGCTTCCACTCGATGCGCCGCGGCACCCAGGCCACCGAGGACGACGTCACCATCCGGGACGGCGAGTTCGCCGGCGGCACCACGATGCACCTCTCGCAGATCGCTCTCGACCTCGAGCGCTGGTACGACTTCGAGGACGCCGAGCGCGTCGCGCGGATGTTCTCGCCGGCGTTCTCGACCGAGGACGTCGCGGAACTCGCCGACACCGTCCCCTTCGACGACGACGTCTCGGCGTCGGTCGCCGAGCACGGCGTCGCCGGCCACCACGAGAAGGTCGCTCGCGCCCGCCGCGACGGCCGCCCGCGGCTCCTGCGCCGGGACTTCGACTCCGCGGACGGCGGCGAGCCGAGCGTCCACTTCCTCAGCCTCCAGCGGACGCTCTCGGATTTCCGGCACACGCGGCGCGCGATGAACGGCTGGTACCTCCGGGACGACCACGACGACGTCACCGACCGCGAGCACAACGGCCTGCTGTCGATTCTGCGCACGACGGCGCGAGCGAACTTCTACGTGCCGCCGCGGGCGAACCGCGCGTTCCCGCTGCTGTGAGCGGCGCCGGCGCCGCGAGAACGGGAGGAGAGCGTCGTCAGTCGTCGACCGGTTCGCCGCCGTCGGCCGCGGCGACGTCCTCGTCTTCGCGGCGCCGCTGGGCCTCGTACCGGGAGCGCAGGACGTTCCCGTACGTCGAGAGCACCAGGCCGAGCAGCAACACGAGCATGCCGACGTTGACGCCGACCGTCAGCAGCAGGTTCGTCGGCCCGCCGCCGATCGCGAGGTCGCGCGGGACGGGGTACCCCTCGTCGAAGATGCTCGCGAGGAGGACGCTCACGATGCCGACGACCACCGCGCCGCCGGCGAGGTTCGACGCGAGCCGCCAGGACGGCCGGAGGGTCAGTTCCTCGATGCCCGTGCCGTCGTGGTCCTCGTCGTCGTCGTCGTGGTGCTCGGGCATGTCCTCCTTCGCGATGAACGCCTTCAGCTCCACGGGGTAGAACGCGGGGTGGAAGCCGTGCTCGAAGATGTGGAACATCACGCCCATCAGCATGATGACCCCGAGCAGGCCGTGGAACGTCACGAACGCCATGACGGTCGCCCGCGACTGGAAGACCTCCGCGAGCCCGGTCTTCGACCAGATGAGCAGGCCGGACACCATCAGCAGGACGAGTTCCACGGTGAAGATAGCGACGACGCCCTTCCCGACGTACGAGAGCAGCGGCACCTCGTCGGCCTCGTAGCCCGCGAACTGGCGGGCGTTCGGGTGGCGCTCGTCGGCGCTGCCGAGCACGAACTTGACGTCCTGGACGAACGCCTCGACGTCTCCCCGGGTCGGCAGCACCGCGCGGAAGTTCTTCCGGCGGCCCGGGCCGACGAGCATCAGCGTCACCCAGAAGACGGTGAGCGCGATGAGCGCGAACCCCGCGACGCGGTGGAGCGCGAGCACGCCCGTGTTGCCGCCCATGAACTCGACCATCCACCAGAGCTCGTCGTTGAACATCACGGCGTAGCCCGTGAAGAACAGCAGGAAGACGACGAGCGCGAGCAGCGTGTGGAAGTACGTGGTGACCCGACGGAACTTCCCGTGGTCGAGGCTCGTCATTCGCCGTCACCTCCCGGGGCGTCGGCGGACGCGGAGTGGGTCGGTTCGCCGCCGTCGGCCGCGACCGTCTCGCCGCTCGCGCGCTCGCCGGGCTCCTGCATCCGCGCCGCGAGCCGGCGGAACGCGCCCCAGTGGACGAACAACATCACGAGGATGAACGCGCCCATGATGACGTCGGCGGCGTGCGTGAGCGCGATGAGGAAGTCCAGCAGCGGGTCGGTGTTGCCCGCCGTCCAGTCCGCGCCGACGCCGCCGATGTCGCCGCCCGCCTCCGGGTCGATGCGGTACAGCGTCTCGAAGCTCGTGTCGTAGGCTGCGGTGACGAACCAGACGGAGCCGACGGCGACGACGACGCCGACGACGGCGCTGACGGCGACGGCGAGCGCCTCGGAGAGGCCGCGTGCGGCGCGGCGACCGCGCATCACTCGAACACCTCCGCGTCGTCGCCGAAGATGATCTCCATCGCCTCGTCGGTGAAGAACGGGTCGCGGTCCCGCTTGTCGAGTTCGTCGGCGATCTGGCCGGGCTGACCGACGAGGATGGCGTCGGTCGCGCACTCCTCGGCGCACGCCGGCCCCTTGCCGACCTCCTGGCGTTCCTCGCACATCGTGCACTTGTCCATGATGCCGCCGCCGCCGACGACGGCGTTCCCGCCCCCGTCCTCGTCGGGGAACTGGGGGGCGCCGAACGGGCACGCCGACAGGCAGTACTGGCAGCCGACGCAGAGGTCGTCGGTGACGCGCACGAAGCCGTCGTCGTTCTTCGAGAGGGCGTCCGTCGGGCAGACCGAGACGCAGGGCGCGTTCTCGCAGTGGTAACACTGCATCGGGATGGCGGTCTCGCCGGGGAACGCGCCGTCGTCGAGCGCCTGCGAGGAGTTCGCGTTGTAGCCCTCGTCGCCGGGTTCGCCCTCCCACATCGTGGAGATGCTGATGCGCTGTTCGTCCGGGCCGATGTCCCACGTGCGCTTGCACGCGACCACGCAGCCGCCGCAGTCGATGCAGGCTTCGACGTCTGGGAAGATCCGCGCGTCGTCGCCCGTGCTCATCACCCCGTCGCTGAGTACCTCTCGGCCTGTTTGTTGGTTAGATGACATTGTTCACTGGAGTGGTCTCCCGTCCCGGACGTCGAAGTCCTTCTGGTCGCCGATGCCCGCCTCGTCCTGCGGGAACTCGAACGTCGACAGGTCGACGTCCATGTTCAGTTCGTCCACGACGTCCTGGGTGGCCTTCCTGACCCGGACCATCGCCGCCTTCGTCTCCTGCATCTGGGTCTCGACGTCGTAGCCCGGGGACGTGATGGAGTTCACGCTGTCCCCCGTCGCGAACGGCGCCAGGCCGTCCGGGTACTCGTCGAGGAGGTCCTCGCCCTGGAAGACGCCGCCCCAGTGGAACGGCAGGAACGTCTCCTCGGCGTTCGGCCGGCGGGTCACTCGCGCCTTCACCAGCACGGACCCGCGGTTCGTCGTCTCCACGACCACCAGGTCCCCGCCGTCGACGCCGAGGTCCTCCGCCATGTCCGGGTGGAGCTCGGCGTACATGTGCGGCTGGAGGTCCGCGGTGAAGATGTTCGACCGCGTCTCCGAGCCGCCGCCCTGGTGTTCGACCTGCCGGCCGGTGGTCATGATGGTGGTCATCCCCTCGGCCTCCCGGATGCGGTCCATCGCCTGCCGTTGGACCTCGCGGTTGTTCTGGTCGAGCCGGTAGAAGTTCCGCTGCTGGCCGTTCGCCGGCCACTCGTCGACGAGGTCCGGCTCCGGGCTCTCGATCGGTTCGCGGTGGACGGGCACGGTGTCGAGGAAGTTCCACGTCACCGCGCGCGCCCGGCCGCGGCCCGTCGGCGGGTCCGGCTGGGGGTTGTCGTACTGCTCCCAGAAGTCCAGGTCGAAGTCGAACTCCTCGCGCTCGTCGAGGGCCTGCGCGGCGTCGTACGCCGAGCGGTCCTCGCGGAGCGCGTACTCGTACGGCAGCGAGAGCTCCGAGGGGTTGTCCAGGTCCGGCGGGAACGCCGTCGCGAACCCGGGATACTCGGGGACGCCCTCCACCTGGCCGTCCCACCAGTCCGGCGCGTACGGCGCCCGGAGCATGTCCAGACCCCCCTCGCCGTCCTGGTCGTAGGTGACCTGCAGTGGGTAGTCGGCGTCCCCCGGCATCTCCGCCCACTCCTCGGGCGTCGGCGCCTGCGTCCCCCACCGCGAGCGGAAGTCCTGGCCGCCCTCTCGGGGGTCGACGTCGTCGCGCCAGAGAATCGGCGTGCCGGGGTGGCCGTCGCCCCAGCACGGCCACGGCAGACTCCAGTAGTCCCCGGCGACGGGGAGCTCGGAGTCGTGGCACCGCGTGTCCTCCGCGGAGAACGCGTAGTCGTACTCGTGGTGCTGCTGGAGGCGCTCGGGGCTCTGCACGTAGCCGATGGTGCGCACGCCGAGGTTGATCTCCCGGATCACCTCCTCGTAGGAGGACTTCCCGTTGTGGATCTCCGGGCCCGAGCCCCAGTCGAAGTGCTCGCCGAACCCGAGGCGGTCCGCGAGCTCCTGCATGATCTGGAGGTCGGGCTTGGCCTCGTGGCTCGGCGGCCGCACCGGCTCGCTCCACTGCACGGCGCGGTGGGAGTTCGTCAGCGACCGGTAGTGCTCGTACTGGCTGGCCGCCGGCAACAGGATGACGCCGTCCTCGCGGTCCGGCAGCACGGACGCAAGCGACGGGAAGAGGTCGACGACCACCAGGAGGTCCAGTTCCTCCATCGCCTGCCGCATCCGCGGCATCTCCGAGATGGAGTTCGTGGAGTGCCCCCAGAAGAACGCGATCTTCACGGGGTCGGGCTGGTAGATCGGCGTCTCCAGCAGGCGGTCCTGCTGGCCGAGGGCCGCCTCGAACCAGCGCGCGACCGTCAGCCCGTTCTGGAACATCATCGACCGGTCGTTCGGGAACGTCTCGTCGATGTCGCCCTCGGCGGGCGACTGCCGCGTGTACAGCTCCTCGGGCATCAGGTCGAAGCGGTCGTACAGCTCCTCGAAGGACGTCGACCCGGACGTCGTCGGGGTCTGGTCCCAGACGTCGGCCCAGTACCGCCACGAGCCCGCACTGGAGTTCGCGTAGTACCCCGGGAGGATGTGGCTGGCGACCGCGAGGTCGGTCGCCCCCTGGACGTTCGCGTGCCCGCGCATCACCTGGAGGCCGCCGCCAGAGCGCGCGGCGGCCCCCGAGGCGAGGCTGGTCAGCGCGTACGACCGGATGTTCTGGGTGCCGTTGTTGTGCTGGGTGCCGCCCATCGCCCACTCGATCTGGACGTTCGGCTGGTTCTCGACGATGAGGTCGCCGATCTCACGGATCTGCTCCTCGGGGATCCACGTGATGTCCGCGACCGTCTCGAGGTCGTACTGGTCGAGGTCGTCGTCGACGTCCGGCCACCCCTGGACGCGCTGCTCGAGCATCTCGTCGCTGAGTTCGCCCTGCTCGCGGAGGTACCGGATGATGCCCATCATCAGCGCGACGTCCGTCCCCGGCCGCAGCCGGTAGAAGTGGTCGGCGTGCGCCGACGTCTTCGTGTACCGGGGGTCGATGGAGACGACGGTGCCGCCGCGGGCCTGCCCCTCGAGGATGTGCTGCATCGCGATGGGATGGGCCTCGGCGGGGTTCTGCCCGATGATGATGTTGAGGTCGAAGTTCCGGTAGTCGTTGATGGTGTTCGTCATCGCGCCGTAGCCCCACGTGTTCGCGAGGCCGGCGACCGTCGTGGAGTGGCAGATGCGCGCCTGGTGGTCGATGTTGTTCGTGCCCATGAACGCCGCGAGCTTCCGGCTCGCGTACGCCTCCTCGTTGGAGTGGTGGGCGCTGCCGAGCAGCATGACGCTCTCCCGGCTGTACTCCTCCCAGACGCGCTCGATCTCCTCGGCGATGTGGGAGTACGCCTCGTTCCACGTGATCTTGTGCCACTCGCCGTCTTCCTTCCGCATCGGGTGTTTCAGACGTCGCTCGGAGTGCTCGCTGCCGTAGATGGCGGCGCCCTTCGAGCAGAGCGACCCGTTGTTGATGGGGTTCTCGTGCCAGGGCTCCATGCCGACGAAGGCGTTGCCCTCGCGTTCGCCGCGGAACCCGCAGCCGACCGCGCAGAAGTTGCAGACCGTCTTGGTGAGCCGCGAGTCGTCACCCGAGACGTCCGCACCGCCCTCCTCGCCGTCCTGAGCGAGCGTCTGACCGGTGATCCCGCCGCCGAGCGCGAGCCCCCCCGCGAGGGCGCTCGCTTTCATGAACGAGCGGCGGTCTAGGTCGAGCGAGACCGGTTCTGTACTCATGGGTTGTAGCCTGTCACCAGTTCCCATGATAGTCAGTAGCGCAGTCACTTAGGTGTTGTTGCAAACCCGACGTTTTAGGCCAGCCAAAACACGGGACGGGAGGCCGTTGGTTCGCTCTGGCATGCGAGACAGCCACAACCTCTTTTGCCCGGGGTGCCTAACGGAGAGTGAATGAACGTCGGGGCGTTCGTCTGTGGCTGTGGAGGCGCCGTCGACGTCGACCTCGAGGGCGTCCGCGAGGGCGTCCGCGGCGTCGACGTGGTCGCCAGCTCGTCGCTGCTCTGCGAGGACGGCCTCCCGAAGGTCCGGCACGTCGTCGCCGAGTACGACCTCGACCACCTCCTGGTGACCGCCGAGAGCGAGGGCTGCAGGCGGCGCTACCGACGGCTGCTCGACGACGCCGGCATGCACCCTGACGCCGTCTCGTTCGTGAACCACCGCGAGCGCGCCGCCTGGGTCCACGACAGCGCCGAGGCGACGGACCTCGTCGCGCGCAAGCTCAACGCCGCGCACGCCGGCCTCCGGGAGGAAGCGCCCTCGCGGTCGGTGTCCCGCGAGGCGGACGGCGACGTCGTCGTCGTCGGCGACGCCGAGACGGCGGCCGCGCTCGCGGACGCCGCGGACGTGACGCTGGTCGCGGACGGACGCGAGTTCGCCGAGACCGACCACGACCTCCGCGACGTCACCGTCGAACGCGGCCGCGTCACCGGCGTGGAGGGCACGTACGGCGAGTTCGAGGTGCGCGTCGAGGCGGGCGTCACCGACGACTGCGTCGACTGCATGGAGTGCGTCCGCCAGGGCCCCGACGAGTACGTCACCGCCTCGCCGGTGGACGTGCTCCCGGGCGCGCCCGACGGCGACTGGGTCGACTGCTGTCCGACCGACGCCATCCACCCCGAGGAGCGCACGCTCGAGGCAGCGCAGGTCGTCTACCCGGACGCCAGCCGCGACACCCGGGGCGGCCGCACGGGGTTCTACACGGGCCCCGTCGACGCCGCGACGGTCGCCGCCGTCGAGAGCCGCCGCGACGGCCTGGAGCGACCGCAGTTCCTCGACGTCGACCGCTCTGTCTGCGCGGCCGGCGCGTCCAGCCAGGAGGGCTGTACGGTCTGCTCGGACGCCTGCCCGCACGGCGCCGTCGACCGCCCCACCGTCGACAGCGTCGCGTTCGACGAGGTGGCCTGCGAGTCCTGCGGCGCCTGCACGAGCGCGTGCCCCACGGGCGCCGTCCGGGCGCGCGAGCCGTCGAACCGCCGCGTCGCCCGGGAGGTCGAGACCCTCCTCGACCCGGCGGACCGCTCCGGGCTGCTGTTCTCGCCGGACGGCGTCGAGACGGACGTCGTCGCGTTCGTCTGCGACGAGCGAGCGGCGCGCGCGCTGGACGCGTACGGCCGCCGCGCCCGCGAACGCGACGACCTCGAGTACCCGCCGCTGCTCCCCGTCGAAGTGCCGTGTGCGGACACCGTCGGCGAGGCGCACGTCCTGCACGCCCTCGCCGCGGGCGCCGACGGCGTCGCGGTCGTCGGCTGCGGCGGCGACTGCCTGCACTCCGGCCCGGACCCGAAAGCCGACCTCGTCGACCGCCTCAACCGCGCCACCACGGACCTCGGGCTCGGCGAGCGCGTCGCGTTCTTCGCGCCCGACCCGGACGACCCCGGCGCGTTCGTCGAGGCGGTCGGCCGCTTCGTCGAACTGGACCTCGACGACTCGCCGGTCCCGAGCGGCCACGAGGCCGACGGCGTCGCGGACGACTCGACGCCGAACCCGGCGTTCAACACCCACGAGTGGGCCCTGGAGAGCGTGCGCGCCATCCTCCCGCACGTCGACCACCGGGACGGAATCGGCGGCCTCGAGTCGTTCGGCCGCGTCGAGGTCAGCGACGACTGCACGTTCACGCCGACGTGCTCGAACCTCTGCCCGACGGACGCGCTCCGCCGCGAGGACGCCGGCCTGGAGTTCGACCACGAGCGCTGCGTGAACTGCGGGCTCTGCGAGGAGGGCTGCATGGAGGACGCCATCCGCGTGGACGGCGGCCTCCACCTCGAACTGCTCCCCGAGTACAACGACGGCGACGCGTGGACGACCGTCGCGGAGGGCGAGATGCGGGAGTGCCGGCGCTGCGGCAAGCCGTTCACGAGCGAGGCGTCCGCACAGAAGATCAGCGAGGAGGTCGGCGACGTCGTCGCCGGCATCGCGAACGACGTCGACGGCGACGTCTTCGAGTACTGCGGCGACTGCCGCGCGAAACTCGTCTACGACGTGTAACCATGAGTGTCGACCAGCAGGCCCTGTACGACGCGCGACTCGAACTCGTCGACTTCCTCGTCGACGCACTGTACGACGTCCCGGACCCCGAGTTCGTGGGCCGCCTGCTCGACGGCGGCCTCGAGACGCCCGAGGCGGCCGTCGAGGACGACCTCGACCGCGGCTTCGAGTACCTCCGGGAGTTCGTCGCCGAGCGCGAGGGCGAGGACCCCGACGACGTCGCGGACGACCTGAACGTCGAGTACACGCGGCTGTTCGTCGGCCCGCGGCCGCCGGTCCAGCCCCACGAGACGTACTTCCGGGAGGACACCGACTTCCTCTCGACGGGGCTGGCGGAGGTCGAGGCGAGCTACGGCGCCGCCGGCTGGTCGAAGCCCCAGTCCGTCAGCGAGGAGGCCGACTTCGCCGGCGTGGAGCTGCTGTTCCTCCGGGACCTCGTCGACCGCCAGCGGCGCGGCGAGGAGGCGGCCGTCGGCTACGAGCGCGTCTTCCTCGACGAGCACCTCGGCGAGTGGGTCGAGGACTTCCGGGACGCGGTCCGCGAGGAGACCGACGAGCCGTTCTACCTCGCGGCCGCCCACGTGTTCGCGGGGCTGGTCGCGTTCGAGCGCGACCTCGTCGCGTAGAACGGAGCGGGGGTCGGCGTCGCGGGACCCGGGTTACTCGGCGTCGTCCGCGTCGGCGGCTTTCTCGTCGTCGCTCTCGTAGAAGGCGGGGTCCTGTTCGCCGACGTTGACCTCCCCGGGCGCGACGTTGTGGTCCCAGACTTCCTCGCCCTTGTACTGCATCGCGCGCCCCTCCGGCTCCCACTCGCTGTGCTTGTGTGTCATGTGCTGGCGTACGTCGTACTGCGTGGAAAACGTTGCGGTGGTCGTCACTCCGTCGGCGGGGCGTTCGGCGGGCGCTCGTCGTCGTAGTTGTCGAGGAAGACGGTCGCGAACAGGTCCGCGTGCATCGCCAGCACCGTCGCCGGGTCGACGTCCACGTCGGCGGCCTGCTCGTCGAGGAACGCCGCGAGGTCGTCGCTCGGCTCGAAGGTGACGGTCGTCCCGTCGACCCCGAAGTCGACCGCCTGGCGGCCGGAGACGAGGTGTTCGACCTCCAGGAGCGCCTGCTCGACCTTCGTCTCGAGGGCGTCCTCCCGGTCGGTCATGCGCTTGTCCGCCCACTCGTCGGCGGCCGCGAGCAGGCGGTCGCTGGCTTCGAACTCCATCAGAAGCTGACGCCCTCCCCCTCGAAGGCGACCCGCCACGTCGTCACCTCGCCGCAGACGGCGCACTCGCGGGCCGTGCGGTCGGACTCACAGCCCGGCAGCCGCGCGAGCTGCTCGCACTCGGCGCACTCGTACATCATCGCGGCGGGAACGACTCGGGCGCCGGGTCGGTCTCGCCCATCTCGGCGTACGCGTACGCCACCGCGGCGCCGAACCCGAGCAACACGAGCAGGCCGGCCGCGCCGCCGAGGAACGTCTGTCCCACCTGCTCGCCGCCGAGCCCGGCGTACGGCTGCATCGTACCGACGACGTTGACGGCCGTGACGACGGTCCACAGCAGGACCAGCAGGGCGGCGAGCGGCAGCCACCCCATCTGGCCGATTGCGGTTCGCATGCCCATACCGTGCGAGACGGTCGCACGGGTGAAAAATCATTCCCCCGGCGACGAGCGCCCTACGACGACGAGCCCCCTACGACGACGAGCCCCCTACGACGACGAGCCCCCTACGACGACGAGCCCCCTACGACGACGAGCCCCCTACGACGACGAGCCCCCTACGACGACGCGTCCCGTACGACGCCGCGTCCTCGCTCGCCGCGCGCCCGCTCACTCCGCGAGCGACCAGCCGGCGCCCTCGGCCGCCTCGGACAGCTCCACGAACTCCCAGCCGGCCTCCTCGGCGATCCAGGCCTCCGACGCGGTGCCGACGACGACCATGCGGTCGCTGTAGAACATCGAGTGCTCGTCGACGGCCGCCAGCCGCTCGGCCGGCCCGTCACCGGAGCCGTTGAAGAAGTCGGCGTCGAGGCCGTGGTCGCGGAGGAACTTGTTGATGGCGTGGGCCGGCACGTCGCCCACCAGGCCGACCCAGTCGGAGAACTCGTTGGTCTCCGCGAACGCGGCCCGCGGGTCCGCCAGCCGCTGGACGGCCTCGTACGTGTACGCCGTCGCCATGTCGTCGACGCCGCCGCCGTGCGGACCGCTCGCCCGGCTCGACGCCTCCGCCGCTCCCGCCGCGCGCTCGCCGGCGACCGACTCGCCGTCGTCCTCGCCCGACTCCGGCGCACGCGGGCGGTCGTCGGCGGGGCCCGCACCGCCGCCGGCGCCGCCGCGGTCCTTCGGGATGCCCGCTGGGCTCCCCGAGGACTCGTAGGGCACGTGGGGCACGCGGTCGCCCTGCGAGTCGCCGCTCGACTCCGCGCTCGCGGCGGTGTCGCCAGCGTCGGCCCCGGCGTCGCCGCCCCCTCCGCTCCCCGAACGCCGCGGGTCGCCGTCGATGTCGGCGGCGTCGTCGTCCCGCCACAGCCAGTCGCCCTCGCGGTCGCCGCCCTGCTCGTCGTCCGGTTCGACGTCCACGTCGTCGAGGTCGATTCGTTCGGTCATGCTACCTCGGTCAGGTCGAGTCGGTCGAGGGTCTCCTCGGTCGGCACGCCGTCCGCGGACCAGCCGCGGGCGTCGTAGTAGGCGTCCAGCATAGCGTCGAATCGCTCCCGCGAGAGCGCCGCGCCCGCCGCCGGACCGTCCGGCAGCGGCTCTGTCATCGCGTCCGGGAGCGCGTCGGCGTCCCGGCCGTGGCCCTCGCGGACGTTGAACAGGCGGACGAGGTTCCAGACGCGCTCGCCGAGCGCCGCGACGTCGTCGGCGGTGGCGTCGACGCCGACCGCGCGCAGCCACCGCGCGCCGCGCTCGGGCGCCGCCTCGCCCGCGAAGTCGTCGGCGACGAGACACCAGCGCGCGCTCCGCGCGTTCTGCTCGCGCACCACGGCGGCGACGCGGTCGGCGTCGGTCCAGTCGTCGGCCGCGACCGCCGCCTCCTCGATGGGCCGGGCGCGCCGGTGGCACGCCCCGCGGTCGCTGGTCGCGTACGCCAGCGCCATCGCCGGCGCCGCGCGCGGGTCGTACGTCGGCAGCTCCATCGCCTTCACCGCCGGGATGAGCTGGTCGCAGCCCAGGCGCTCGGCGGCCGCGACGACGCCGTCCGCGAGCGCGTCGCCGAGGTCGGTGCCGCGCGTCGCGACCTCGCGGATGAGGTCGCGGGCGGCGTCCGGGTCGCCGAAGGCGACGTCGCGGTCGAGTGCGCCGCGGTCGCTGGCGCGCGCCGCGAACGCCACCGCGCTGCCCGCGCTGATGACGTCGAGGCCGAGGCGGTCACAGAGCCCGCCGAGTTCGGCGACGGCGTCGAAGTCGCCGATGCCGAGGCCCGCGCCGAGCGCGATGGGGGTGGCGCCACGCGGCACCGTCTCGCCGTCGCCGTCGGGCACGCGGAAGCCGCCCGGGACGTCCTCGTCCGGGCGCTCGCGGCCGACGCTCGCCTCGCGGACGGCCTCGATGCCGACGTCGCTGGCGCCCTCGAACGTGCCGGCCTGCCAGCCCCGGGTCGGGAGCGCGCCGACCTCGTCCGCGAAGTCCACGGACTCCAGGGTCTCGCTGGCGGCCTGCCAGCGCCCGACCTCGGCGTCGGCGTACGCCTCGGCCGCGTCCGCGAGTTCGGGCGGCGTCTCCGGCGGGTCGCCGCGCGCGACGACGGCCTTCAGCCCCTTCGCGCCCATCACGGTGCCCGCGCCGCCGCGTCCGGCGTGGTGGTCGCCGCCGTCCGTGGCGACGGTCGCGAACCTGACGCCGTGCTCGCCGGCCGGCCCGACGCAGGCCACCGCGGCGTCCGGGAACGCGGCCGCGGTCTCGGCGGCGTCCAGACCCGCGAGGCCGGGGGCGTCCTCGAGGCGTGCGTCGCCGTCCGCCACGACGAGCACGCCGGGCGTGTCGCGTTCGCCCTCGACGAGCACGAGCAGGCAGTCGTCGAGACTCCCGGCGAGGCGCGCGGCGAACTCGCCGCCGGCGTACGAGTCGAGGAACGCGCCGGTCAGGGGTGACTTCGTCACGACGGCGAACCGGGGCTCGCCGGGCGCCCGTCCCGTCAGCGGCCCGACCGCGAACGCGAGCACGTTCGCCGGGGAGAGCGCGTCGACGCCCGCCTCGGTGTCCGCGAGGAGGTAGCGCGCCGCCAGTCCCTTCCCGCCGACGTAGCGCTCGCGCCACGCCGCCGGAACCGGCTCCCTCGTCACGGCGTCGTCCCCGAGGCGGACCCGGAGGACGGACTCGTCGGCCATGTACGGGACCTACGCCCTCTCCGTGTTAAACGTTGTCGCCCCGCAGCGTTGAAGCGGGTGGGGCCCCGAGTCGCCGGCGTGCACTCGGCTGTCGTGCTCGCGGGCGGCCGGTCGACGCGCTACGGCGACGGCGACAAGGCGCTGGCGGACCTCGCCGGCGTCCCCATGCTGCGCCGCGTCGCCGACCGCCTCGCGGGCGCCACCGACGAACTCGTGGTGAACTGCCGCCGCGACCAGCGGGACGCCCACGTCGACGCCCTCGACGGCTACCCCGACCCGGTGCGCGTCGCCGAGGACCCCGAACCGGACGAGGGGCCGATGGCCGGCATCGCCGCCGGCCTCCGGGCGGCCGACGGCGAGTACGCCGTCGTCGTCGCCTGCGACATGCCGTTCGTCGACCCGGACGTCGTCGAGTTCCTGTTCGAGCGCGCCGACGGCCACGACGCGGCGGTCCCCGAGCTGGACGACGGCTGGTACCAGACGACGCAGGCGGTCTACCGGGCGGACGCGATGGCGGCCGCCTGCGAGCGCGCGCTCGAGCGCGGCGACCGGAAGATCCTCGCGCCGCTCGACGACCTCGACTGGGTCGCCGTCCCCGAGTCGGCGGTCGCTGCGGTCGGCGACGTCGAGACCTTCGAGAACCTCAACACGCGCGAGGCGGTCGCCGACGCGGCCGAGCGGTTCCGCTGACGGGCCGGGGGCCGCTACCGGGACTGGTCGCGGGCGGCGACGCCGAAGCCGACCACCGCGAGCGCGACGAGGGCCGCGACCGTCCGCCACATCGCGGCCGCGACGTCCGCCGCGGTCCCGGCCAGCAGGACCGCGGCGATGGCGAACCCGAGCGCGGTGACCAGCGACTGGAGGGCGGCCCGCCGAACGACTGCGTTCGTGTCCACGTGAGCGAGCGCGCGGGGACGCCCCTTGATTGTTCGGTCTGGACGCGTCGGTCGACGGCGCGGGAACCCGAGACGGCGGCGGTCAGACGACGGCCTTCACGGGGTCGTCGGCCTTCAGGGACGCGACGACGACGCGGTCGACGTCCGCGCGCTCGTGGACGCCCGCCGCGATCTCCGTCGCGGTGTCGACGAGGGCCGCGTCGTCGGCCATGTTGACGAGCGGGACCACGGTCGCGCCGTCGGGCACGTCCTTCAGGCCGCCGTCGGGGTGTGCGAGGACGGTCGCGACGTCCGCCGCGCGGATCTCGTCGCCGACCTCGCGGCCGGTGACGGCGGCGACGCGCTCCGGGCGGTGCGCGACGGCAGCCGTGAGGGGTTCGCCGACCGCGCGCACGCTCGCGATGGGGACCACGACGTCCGCGCAGTCCGGAATCCGCGGCTCGTGGTCGCCCGGGGCCTTCAGGCGGCGCGTGCGCGCGCCGTCGGCCTTCACGAGGACGGCGTCCGCGTCGGCGGCCGCGAGGTCGGCGATCCGCTCGGGCTCGTAGCCGCGGTAGCGGTCCTCGCGCTCGCGCTCCGGGACGACGCCGACCGGCCACGCGCGGGCGTCCCGCACGGCGCCTGCCGGGTCGTCGGTGACGACGACATCGGCGACCTCCTCGTCGAAGATGGGGATGCGGACGGTCGCGGTGACGACCGCGCGGTCGAGGCGCCCGGCGAGCGCGTACAGCAGGGTCTTCTTCCCGCCGGCGCCGACCGCGCAGACGACGCCGCTGGCGTCGACGGCCTCGACGAGTCGCATTCAGTCCGCGGAGACGACGTGCTCGTCGTCGAGCTCCGAGACGACCTCGCTCACGTAGTGGTTCTCCCACTTGCGGCGCGCGCGGAGTTCGCGGTCGCCGCGGCCGGTCACCCCGTACTCGTTGGTGCGCTCGTCCTGCCGGCCCTTCTCCAGGAGGCCCTTGTCGACGAGCTCGTCGAGGTTCGGGTAGAGCCGGCCGTGGTTGATGTCGCCCTCGTAGTACTGTTCGAGTTCCTCCTTGATGTCCAGCCCGTTCGGCTCCGCGAGGCCGG
The DNA here is from genome assembly GCF_037031165.1 of Halobacterium yunchengense. Lineage (NCBI taxonomy): Archaea > Methanobacteriati > Methanobacteriota > Halobacteria > Halobacteriales > Halobacteriaceae > Halobacterium > Halobacterium yunchengense. The sequence goes on from NZ_JAYEZL010000003.1 coordinate 220,228, forward strand.
CCGTCACCACGAGGAGGTCGCGCTGGAAGCCGGTGAGGTCGTCCATGTCTACGTCGAGAGAGGGAGATGAGCGTATTAAGCGCGGTGGCCGAGACGCGTCGTCGGGCGCGTGGCCGCCGCGACGCTGGCGTGGGGCGAACGGCCCGCCAGCCGCGAGCAGCGGTCGCGGTGAACGCGTCGCCGGCCGCGAACAGCGGTTACGCTTCCACTCGCGGCGGCGTGAGGAGGTCCGAGTCGGCGAGCGCGGCGCACGCGCCGGCGACGGTGGCGACGCGCTCCCCGTCGAAGAACTCGGGTTCGTGGGCCTCCGCGTCCACGATGCCGACGACGTCGTCGCCGGCGAGGACGGGACAGCAGAACTCGCTGCGGACGCGGTCGTCGCACTCGTAGTAGGGGCCGTCGTAGTCGGCGACGTCGTCGACGAGGACGGCCTCGCCGGTCAGCCCGACGGTCGCGTTGTTCGAGCGCTCGGCGAACGCCTCCGTGAGCGGGAACTCGGCGCGCGAGTGGTCGCCGACGTACGCCTCCTTCACGAGGACCGCCTCGCCGTCGGAGGCGGTGGCGCGGCGGTAGACGCCCAGCCAGTCCGGGTTGGTCTCCTCGGCGAGGCGGCGCACCGTCTCGTCGAGGGCGACGAGGCGCGCGGTGTTCGGGTGGTCGCGGAGGCGCTCGGGGTCGTACTCCAGGCCGCAGATGGGCGCGAGGTTGTAGGGGTCGTCCGCGAGGCCGACGCCGCAGGCGCCGTCCTCGCCGCGCTCGGGGACCGGGTACACGTAGCGGTCCTCGACCGTCTCGGCGTCGACCGTGGCGTGGGGCGGCCGCGCGACGAGGGCGGCGCCGCGCTCGGCGGCGTCGGCGTGGTCGGCGAACTCCGGCAGGCCCACGGCCCGGAGGTAGGACTCGTGGTTCATACGTGGTGGTCGTCCTCCAGACTGAAAGCGTCGTTCACTCCGGCAGGGCGCCCGCCTCCAGCGCGCGCTCGCCGCGCTCGGTGAGCCGGTAGACGACCTCGCCGGAGACGGCCTCCACGAGCCCGCGGGCCGCGAGCTCCCGGCACCGCGTCTCGACGTACGGCGCGTGCATCCCGATGCGGTTCGCGACGATGGCGGGGTACTCGGGGTCGCTGTCCGCGAGGAACTCCAGGATGGCCGTGTCGGCGGGTCGGCTCCACGCTGGTCGGCTGGGCGCTGCACCGTGCATACAGCTACTGTGTCGCTCGGTACCATATAACACTATTGTCCGGGCGGCCGCCGCCCGCGAACGTCGGTCCAGGCGGCCGCCGCCCGCGAACGCCGAGCGTCGGGGGGTAGGACCGGGCTACGCGTCGCCCGCTGCGCATTTACTTCACCTCCACGAGGGGTCTCGCGCGACTGCGAGCCGACGGCGGCGACCGGCGCGTCCGTGCCGTCGCCACGTCGCCGAGTTCCGCGCACGGAGCGCGCGCTCGCGGCGCCGCGGCGTGCGAACCCGGGCGCAATAGTTATACGTTAACAATCCCCAATGTAATAGTCGTGCCGGTGTGGCACCCGGCAGTCGCCGCCCGTGGCCGCCAGTCGCTCGACGCCGCCCCAGGAGTGTCACACGGCCCGAAACGAACCAACATGACGGAAACCCTCGACCGCCTGGCCGAACAGTACCAGCGATCGGTGCCGTCGGACCTCCGGGACGCCCACGGGTTCGACTGGTACCTCGAGACCCTGTACGACGACCCGACCGTCGCGCGGAACGCCCACCAGCGGCTCGCGGACATGTTCGACCACTACGGCACGGACACCGACGGCGACGTCGTCGAGTACAAACTGGCATCCGAGGACCCACTCGGCGAGGGTGCGAACACCTTCTTCGGGCGCGAAGTCCACGAGGCCATCCACGAGTTCGTCAACAAGGTCAAGAGTGGCGCGCGCGGACTCGGCCCGGAGAAGCGAATCATCCTCCTGCTCGGTCCCGTCGGCTCCGGGAAGTCCGACGTCGACCGGCAGGTGCGCCGCTACTACGAGGACTACACCGCCACCGAGGACGGCCGCCTCTACACGTTCCGGTGGACGGACCTCTGCTCGGTCGTCGGCGACCAGGACCCCAACGACGACACGGTCGTCTCGCCGATGCACCAGGACCCGCTCGTGTTGCTCCCCCACGAGCAGCGCCAGCGGGTCCTCGAGGACCTCAACGACGAACTGGACGCACCGTACACGCTGCGCAACGACCAGAGCCTCGACCCCGAGAGCGAGTTCTACATGGACGAACTGCTCGCGCACTACGAGGACGACCTCGAGGCCGTGCTCTCGAACCACGTCGAGGTGGTCCGGCTGGTCGCCAGCGAGAACCGCCGGGACTGCATCGAGACGTTCGAACCGAAAGACAAGAAGAACCAGGACGAGACCGAACTCACCGGCGACGTCAACTACTCGAAGCTCGCGGTGTACGGCGAGAGCGACCCGCGCGCCTTCGACTACGCGGGCGCGTTCTGCAACGCCAACCGCGGCATCTTCTCCGGGGAGGAGCTGCTGAAGCTCCAGCGGGAGTTCCTCTACGACTTCCTGCACGCCACCCAGGAGCAGACCATCAAGCCGACGAACAACCCCCGAATCGACATCGACCAGGTCATCGTCGGCCGCACGAACATGCCGGAGTACCGCGACAAGCGCGCCGACGAGAAGATGGAGGCGTTCAACGACCGCACGAAGCGCGTCGACTTCCCGTACGTCCTCGAGTACGAACAGGAGGCGAGGATCTACGAGAAGCTGCTCGCGAACGCGGACATCCCGGACGTCCACGTCGAGCCCCACACCCTCGACATGGCCGGCCTGTTCGGCGTGCTGACCAGGCTCCGCGAGCCCGACGCGGACACCGTCGGGCTCGTCGAGAAGGCGAAGGCGTACAACGGCGAGCTCGACGACGTCGACGACGTCGACCCCGAGAAGCTCCGCGAGGAGGCCGCCGAATCCGGCGAGAGCGAGGGGATGTCCGGCGTCAGCCCGCGGTTCGTCGGCGACGAGGTCGCCGCCGCCATCATGGAGTCGATGGACCGCGACCGCGAGTTCCTCTCGCCGCTGACGGTCTTCAACCGCCTCGAGGACAACGTCGACCAGCACGGCTCCATCCCGGAGGGCAACGTCGAGGGGTACCGCCGGCTCCTGGAGCTCGTCCGCGAGGAGTACCGCGAGCGCGCCATCGAGGACGTCCGCCACGCGCTCGCGTACGACCTCGACGAGATCCAACAGCAGGGCGAGAAGTACATGGACCACGTGATGGCGTACATCGACGACGACACCGTCGCGGACGAGCTCACGGGCCGCCAGCAGGAGCCCGACGAGACGTTCCTGCGGGCCGTCGAGGAGCAACTCGCGGTCCCAGAGGACCGCAAGGACGACTTCCGCCAGGAGGTCTCGAACTGGGTGAGCCGGCGGGCCCGCGAGGGCGAACCGTTCCACCCCCAGGACAACGACCGGCTGCGCCGCGCGCTCGAGCAGAAGCTCTGGGAGGACAAGAAACACAACATCAACTTCTCGGCGCTCGTCTCGAACGCGGAGATCGACGAGGAGCACAACGACTGGGTGGCCGCACTCGTGGACCGCGGGTACTCCGAGGGCGGGGCGAGAGAGGTCCTGGAGTTCGCGGGCGCCGAGGTGGCGAAAGCGGAACTGGAGTCGTGACCGACCGCGACTTCGTCGCGACGGCGAACCGCGCGCTGCGGGACGCCTACGACGACCCGATGGACCTCGGGGAGTACGTCGACCGCGTCTTCGAGGAGCCGCTGGCGGCGGCGTCGGCCAGCCGCTACCTGCTCGCCGCCGTCGAGAGCGAGGGCACGCGGACCGTCGTGGAGAGCGGCGAGGAACTGGAGCGCTACCGGTTCTTCGACGACCCACACAACGACGGCGAGCACGCGGTCCTCGGGAACACGGCGACGCTGAACGCGTTCGTCGACGACCTTCGCGCGGCGGCCGCGGGCCGCGGGAACGACGAGACCATCGTCTGGTTCGCTGGCCCGACCGCCACGGGGAAGTCCGAACTGAAGCGGTGTCTCGTCAACGGCCTGCGCGAGTTCTCGAAGACCGAGGCGGGCCGCCGGTACACCGTGGAGTGGAACGTCGCGGGCGACCGGGACCCCACGGGGCTGACGTACGGCGACCGGAGCGGCCGCGAGGACGACTGGTACGAGAGCCCCGTGCAGGTGAACCCGCTGGCGGTCTTCCCGCCGGAGGTCCGCCGCGACCTCCTCGCGGCGGTCAACGAGGACCGCGGCGACGCCGACCGCGTGGGCGTCGACGTCGACCTCGACCCGTTCTCCCGGGAGGCCTACGAGACCCTCGAGGCGGCGTACCGCCGCGAGGGGCGCAGCGACCTGTTCAGCGCCGTCACGGACGCCTCGCACCTGCGCGTGCGGAACTACGTCGTCGACCGCGGCAGGGGCGTCGGCGTGCTCCACTCGGAGGACGACGGCACGCCGAAAGAGCGCCTCGTCGGGTCGTGGATGCCGGGCCTGCTCGCGGACCTCGACTCCCGCGGGCGGAAAAACCCGCAGGCGTTCAGCTACGACGGCGTGCTCAGCCAGGGCAACGGCTGCCTGACGGTCGTCGAGGACGCCAGCCAGCACGCCGACCTGCTGCGGAAGCTGTTGAACGTCCCCGACGAGCGCCGCGTGAAACTCGACAAGGGCATCGGGATGGACCTCGACACCCAGCTGGTCGTCATCTCGAACCTCGATCTGGAGGCCCAGCTGAACCAGCACGACGACCGCCAGGGGTTCGACCCCCTGAAGGCGCTGAAGCGCCGGCTCTCCAGGCACCGCTTCGACTACCTCGTGAACGTCGAACTGGAGGCCCAGCTGCTGCGCCGCGAGCTCACGGGCGACACCGACGTGTGGACGACGACCGACCGCGAGGAGCGCGCCGAGCGAGTGCGCGCGCCGCTGACCGTGCCGGTGCGGGACCGGGACGGCGCCGCCGACCGCGAGCTCGCGCCCCACGCCGTCGAGGCGGCGGCGACGTACGGCGTGGCGACGCGGCTTGACGGCGCGCCGGAGGGCCTCGACGTCGTCGAGAAGGCGCTGCTGTTCGACCGCGGGTACGTCGGCGAGGGCGACGACCGCCGGGACGCCGAGGAGTTCGACTTCGACGGCGACGCTGACGGCCGGAACGGCATCCCCGTGACGTACACGCGGGACGTGCTCGCGGACCTCCTGCAGTCGCCGGCCGACCGCAGCCACCCCAGCCTCCCCGTGGAGGACGTGGTGACGCCCGGGGACGTGCTGGACGCGATGGTCGACGGGCTGGCGGACGCGCCCGTGTTCTCGGACGCCGAGCAGTCCGCGTTCGAGGACCGCCTCGTCCCCGTGAAAGACTACGTCCACGGGCAGGTGGAGGCCGAGGTCCTGGACGCGCTGCTCGCCGACCAGGGCGCGACCGCGGCAGCAGTCCGGCGGTACGTCGAGCACGTCCACGCGTGGGCGACCGACGACACCGTGACGAACGACCGCGGCGAGGCCGTCGAGCCGGACGCGATGGCGATGAAGGTGTTCGAGACGGAGACCCTCGGCCGGTTCGACGACGCCGACTACCGCGGCGACGAGCCGACCGAGGACGTGCGGGCGTTCCGCGAGGACGCGGTCCTGACCGCGGTGACGCGGCACGCCTGGCAGCAGCGCGACGATGCGTTCCGCGCCGGGGACGTCGACCTCGCGGCCGTGCCGGTGCTCGAGGACGTGCTCGCGGGCAACGACTGGGCCGACGTCGAGCGCGTCCACCCGGACTTCGACCCGGCGCAGTGGGCGAACCCGCCGGCCGACACCGCGACGGCCGAACTGAAAGCGCGAGCCGTCGAGTTCCTCGTCGCGGAGCGGGAGTACTCGCCGGCGAGCGCGGAACTGGCGACGCGGACCGTCGTCGAGGAGGTGGCGCACAGATGGGACTGAGAGACGACCGCGAGCGGTTCCGCGAGGTGGGCGAGCAGCGCCGCCAGGACCTCGCCGAGTTCGTCCAGTACGGCGACCTCACCGGCAGCGACCCGGACGAGGTCCGCGTCCCGGTGAAGCTCGTCGACCTGCCGGAGTTCCGCTACGACCGCCTCGACCGCGGCGGCGTCGGCCGGGGCGACGTCGAGCCCGGCGACAGCGTCGGCGAGCCCGGGGAGGCAGACGCCGTGGGCGGGGAGGCCGGCGAGGAGGGCGGCGAGCACGAGTACTACGAGATGGACCCCGAGGAGTTCGCCGCGGAGCTCGACGACCGGCTCGGCCTCGACCTCGAGCCGAAGGGGAAGCAGGTGGTCGAGGAGGTCGAGGGCGCGTTCAACGACACCGCGCGCCGAGGCCCCCGGAGCACCCTGGACTTCGAGCACCTCTACAAGCAGGGCCTGAAGCGGAAGCTCGCGATGGACTTCGACGAGGCGTACGTGACGGAGGCGCTGCGCGTGGCCGGCTGGGGGCCGGCGGAGGCCTTCCGGTGGGCGCGCGAGCGACACGTCCCCGTCTCGAAGGCGTGGCTCGAGGACCGCGCACGCGGCCTCGAGGACGCCGAGCGGTGGGCGTCCGTCGAGGAGATGGAGCGCGAGTGCGAACCGGAGCCGACGCACGCCCGGCTGCGGGAGGGCGGCGCGGGCCGCGTGCCGCTGCGCCGCGAGGACGAGCAGTTCCGCCACCCCGAGGTCGAGCAGCGCCGCGAGCGCAACGTCGTCGTGGTGAACATCCGGGACGTCTCCGGGTCGATGCGCGAGCACAAGCGCGAGCTCGTCGAGCGCACGTTCACGCCCCTGGACTGGTACCTCACCGGGAAGTACGACCGCGCGGAGTTCGTCTACATCGCCCACGACGCAGACGCCTGGGAGGTCGACCGGTCGGAGTTCTTCGGCATCCAGTCCGGCGGCGGCACGCGCATCTCCGCGGCCTACGAGCTCGCCAGCGAGGTGCTGGCGGACTACCCGTTCGCGGACTGGAACCGCTACGTGTTCGCCGCCGGCGACGGCGAGAACAGCAGCAACGACACCGAGGACAACGTCGTCCCGCTGATGGAGTCCATCGACGCGAACCTCCACGCGTACGTCCAGACCCAGCCGGGGGGCGCGAGCCACGGCACCCACGCCGACCAGCTCCGGGCGGCGTTCGGGGACGGCGACGGCGTCGCGGTGGCGTCCGTCGACAGCGCCGACGACGTCCTCGACGCCATCGAGACGATCCTCACAACCGAAGATGCAGACTGACAACGAGAAACGACGGACGGCTGCGACGCTCGTGGAACCGGTCGGGGAGGCGACCGCGCTCGCCGAGCGCCTCGGCCTCGACCCCTGCGACGTCAACTACTGGGTGGTCGACCACGACGAGATGAACGAGCTCATCGCCTACGACGGGTTCCAGACGCGGTACCCGCACTGGCGGTGGGGGATGCAGTACGAGCGCCAGCGCAAGCAGCGGCAGTTCCTCGGCGGGAAGGCCTTCGAGATCGTGAACAACGACGACCCGGCGCACGCGTTCCTGCAGGTCTCGAACGACCGCGCCGACCAGAAGGCGGTCGTCACGCACGTCGTCGCGCACGCGGACTTCTTCGCGAACAACGAGTGGTTCGGGCTGTTCGGCGGCGACGACGGCCCGAACGCGGCGGCGATGCTGGAGCGGCACGCGCGCCGCGTGGAGTCGATCCTCGAGGACCCCGAGGTCGACCGCGAGGCCGTCGAGCGGTTCGTCGACACCGTCTCGACGCTGGAGGACAACATCGAGCACCGGCGCGCGTACGACAGAGACGGCGACGCGGCGGCGCCGGACGCGCTGGCGGCGACACTGGACGGGCTCGCGGTCAGCGACGAGGTCCAGGACGCGGTGTTCGGCGACGACTGGGCGGACGGCGAAGACCGCGAGGAGGACGCGTCGTTCCCCGAGGAGCCCGTCTACGACCTGCTGGCGTTCCTCTGGGAGCACGGCCGGACGTACGACGCGGACGCCGAGCGCGCCGTCGAGTTCGCGGACTGGCAGCGCGAGGTGCTGGCCTTGCTGCGCCGGGAGGCGTACTACTTCGCGCCCCAGCGCGCGACGAAGGTGATGAACGAGGGGTGGGCGGCGTACTGGGAGTCGCTGATGATGGGCGAGGAGGCGTTCGCGGACGCCGACGAGTTCGTCTCCTACGCCGACCACCAGGCGCGCGTCCTGAACAGCCCCGGGTTCAACCCCTACAAGCTCGGGAAGGAGCTCTGGGAGTACGTGGAGAACCGCCGGAACCGCCGCGAGGTGGTCGAGCGGCTGCTCCGCGTCGAGGGCGTGACGTGGCGGAACTTCCACGACGCGGTCGACGCGGCCGAGGTGGTCGAGGCGCTCGCGCCGCCGGACGCGCTCGCTGGCGTCGACCCGGACGCCCTCGACGAGGTGGCGGCGCTGCCGGACGCGTACGTCGACCGCGAGGCGCTTTCCGCCGCCCGCGACGGCGACGTGGACGTCGCGCGCTACCCCTGGAAGCTGTTCACCGATGAGGGGCTGGCGCGCCGGCACTACTCGCTGGCGAAACCCCAGTACAGGGGGTTCCTCGCGAGCGCGTCGCGGACCGAACTGGAGTCGGTGAGCCGCTACCTCCTCGAGGACGACCGGTACGCGTCCGTCGACGAGGCCCTGGCGGCCGTCGACCACGCGGCGGGCTGGGACCGCATGTTCGAGGTGCGCGCCAGCCACAACGACGTGACGTTCGTCGACGAGTTCCTCACCCAGGAGTTCGTGGACGCAAACGACTACTTCGCGTACGAGTACAGCCACGCCCGCGGCGACTTCCGCGCGACGAGCACGGACGCCGCGGACGTCAAGAAGAAGCTCCTGTTGCGGTTCGCGAACCTCGGGAAGCCGACGGTCGCGGTGTACGACGCGAACTACCGGAACCGCGGCGAACTCCTGCTCGGCCACGAGTACAACGGCGTCGCGCTGGACGGCGAGCAGGCGGCCGCGACCCTCGAGCGCGTGTTCGAGCTCTGGGGGCGGCCCGTGGTGTTGCGCACCATCGCGAAGCGGGTCGAGGACGCGGAGCGCTCGAGCGCCCAGCGGAACGACCGCGCGGTGGAGCCGACCGAGGTCGGCGTGGAGCTCCGCTACGACGGCGAGGAACTGGAGCGCGAGGAGGTGCCGTGGAGCGACGTCGAACACCTCGCCGCGGACGAGGTCGACTACGACACGAAGCCCGACGACTGGCTGTAGGCGGCGTCGGCGGTCCGGCGCCGCGCGGAGCGCGTCCGTCTCAGGCGCGCGCCACGACGAACAGCGTCTCGGGCCGGTCGGTCGCGCGCTCGACGGCGAAGCCGGCGTCCGCGAGCAGGTCGGCGGCGTCCTCGGCGTCGAAGCGCTCGTCGACCGGCGGGCCGTCCTCGCCCTCGCCGGCGGCCGACCAGTCGGCGGCGACGAACGGACCGCCCTCGGCGAGCACGCGGTGGACGGCCGCGAGGCTCTCCGCGGACGCGAACTCGTGGAACGTCATCGTGGAGAACGCGCCGTCGAGTTCGCCCGCCCCGAACGGGAGGTCGGCGACGTCGGCGGTCACCAGCGAGACGTTCTCCGGGACGCCGCGGTCGCGGAACTCCTCGTGCATCTGGGGCTGGACGTCGACGGCGTCGACGCGGCCGACGAACGGCGCGACCTCGCGCGTGTAGAACCCGGTGCCGCTGCCGAGGTCGGCGACGCGGTCCTCCGGCTCCGGGTCGAGCGCGGCGACGAGTTCGTCCCGCGAGCAGTACCGGAACCGCGACGCGTCCTCGAGGTTCGCGGCGCGCTCCGGGTCGAACGTGTGAAAGCCCATCGGCTCGAGGTTGCGCGCCGGCACGCAAAAAGGTTGTCCAGTCCGCACAAGACCGTAGCCGCCGACCGCGTCGGCGTCGTCGCGGCCGGTCAGGCGACGAGGCTGCACAGCCCGTCGTAGCTGCGCGCGCCGACGGCGCGGTCGACCTCCGAGCCGCCCTCGAAGACGACGAGCGTCGGCATCCCCTGGACGCCCCACGCCTGCGCGAGCCCCTGGTGGGCGTCGACGTCGACCTTCGCGACGACGACGCCGTCGTCTGCGGCGAGGCGCTCGACGGCGGGCGCCATCATCTGGCAGGGGCCACACCAGTCCGCGTAGAAGTCCGCGAGCACGGTGTCGTGGCTGGCGAGCACGTCCTCGAAGTGCTCGCTGCCCTCGATCTCGACGGGCTGGTCCGGCTCGTCGGGCCGCTGGGCGCGCTCGACGAGCTCGGCCTTCTTCCTGGCTTTGATCTCCTCGATGGTGTCGTCGGTCATAGCCGGACGTAGGGCCCCCAGCGAATTAATGGTTTTGTACTCGGAGGACAATACCGGAGCGTCGAGTCGGCCGCCTCGGCCGAGTCGAACGGCGAGAAGCGGATGACAGACGGTCTCCCGCCGTGGTCGCACTCCCACGGTCGCGGCCGTGGGAGCCGTCGGGACGCCCGGACGTCGCTGCCGTCGGGACGCCCGGACGCCGGTTCCCTGGGGCGGCAAGACGCTCAGGCGTCAGTGCCCTGGGGCGCCGGGACGCGCGTGCGTCAATGCCCTGGGACGTCAAGACGCTCAGGCGCCGGTGCCTTCGGTCGTCTCGTCGCCGGTACCGCCGTCAGTCGTCTCGTCGCCGGCGCCGCCGTCGGTCGTCTCGTTACCCATTCCGTCGTCGGTCGTCTCGGTGCCGACGCCGCCGTCGGTCGTCTCGTTACCCATTCCGTCGTCGGTCGTCTCGGTGCCGACGCCGCCATCGGTCGTCTCGGTTCCGGTTCCGTCACCGGCACCGGCCTCCGTGGTGTCACCGCCCGTGCCGCCGTCAGTTTCGTCTCCTGTGCCTGCGCCACCGTCTGTGCCTCCGTCGGCGCCGCCGTCGACACCGCCGTCTGTCGTTCCGGCTGCGCCACCGTCGGTCCCTCCGCCGTCACCGCCGCCACCGCCCGGGCCGGCGCAGCCGGCCACGAGCAGGAGCGCGACGACGAACAGCGCCGCGAGGGGTTTCCGTGCGGGTCTCCAGTTCATGACTGCACTCGACCCTGGGAGCGGAAGCGGCGTAAAGACGGGAAGTCGTTCCGTCAGTTCCGCCACGAGTCCCGCTCGGTTCCCACTGTTTCGACTGTTTCGTCCCGACCGACCGGCGTTAGAGAGGTCTTAACGGGCGGCCGGTCGCTTACGGCTCGAATAATAACGAGGGCGGGCGACGTAGACGAGACCGACTCGCAGATGCGTACAGACTCCTCGTTCGCCACACGGCGCCCGGTGCCCCACCGATGACCCGCCGACGTCGAGCAGCGTCGGCGGCGTGCCTGCTGCTCGTCCTCGCGGCGGGCGTCGGCCAGTTCGCCGGCGGAGCGGCCGCGACGCAGGCGACCAGCCTCGAGTACACCGGCGACGGCGCCGCCTCCGGCGACCGGTCGACGCTGCTGCTGTGGGCGTCCGCGTCCCACAGCTTCGAGGTGCCCGTCGACGGCTCGGCGAACGACAGCGAGGCCGACGTCTGTCTGGTCGCCGAGCCAGCCGCGGACGGGGACGCCGTCGACCTCGCCTGCCAGCAGGTCGAGACGCCGTCGAACGGGACGACGTCGGTCACCGTCGACGTCGGCGAGTGGCCGGCGAACGCGACCGGCGAGCAGTCGGTCCGCGTGGAAGTCCGGACGGGCGAGGACACGCGGCGCGCCACCTCGCAGTCACTCGACGTGACGGTCCTCGAGCGCGACGGCGACGTCGACGACGACGGCCTGCGGAACGAACGGGAGGTCGAACTCGGGACGGGCGTCGACGTCGCGGACACGGACGGCGACGGCCTCGACGACGGCATCGAGGTCGAAACGTACGGCACCGACCCGACCGCCGCGGACACGGACGGCGACGGCCTCGACGACGGCGCCGAGGTCGACCGCTACCAGACCGACCCCACGGCACCCGACTCCGACGACGACGGCGTCTCGGACGCCCGCGAACTGGAACTGGGCACGAACCCGACGGAGGCGGACACGGACGGCGACGGCCTCGACGACGGCGCCGAGGTCAACCGCTACCAGACCGACCCCACCGACCCCGACACCGACGACGACGGCCTCGACGACGGCGCCGAGGTCGACGAGCACGGCACCGACCCCACCGACCCCGACACCGACGACGACAACCTCTCGGACAACCTCGAGGTGAACACGTACGGGACGGACCCGAAGGCGGTCGACACGGACGGCGACGGCCTCTACGACGGCGCCGAGGTCCACGAGTACGGCACCGACCCGACGAAGGCGGACACCGACGGCGACGGCCTCGACGACGACGACGAGGTCAACCGGTACGGGACGGACCCGACCGAAGCGGACACGGACGACGACGGCCTCGACGACGGCGCCGAGGTCCACGAGTACGGCACCGACCCCACCGACCCCGACACCGACGACGACGGCACGAGCGACGCGGCCGAGGTCCAGACGACGGAGACGCGGTTCCTCAGCCCCGGCGCGGCGGTGCTCGCGGTGGGCGCGGTCGTGCTCGTCTGCGAGGTCGTCGCCAGGAGCCGCGGCCGCGTCGGCGCCGGCTCGCTCCGCCAGACGGTCGGCGCGCGCGGTCCGGGCGCGGGCTCGCTGCTGCCCGGCAGCGCGACGAGCGAGGAGGCGAACGACGGTGCCGACTCTTCAGCGGCCGACGAGGGGTCCGCCGACGCGGCAGCGTCCAGCGAGGCGCGCGAGGCGGAGCCGCCGGCCGACCTGCTCTCCGACGAGCGGCGGGTGCAGCGACTGCTGGCAGACCGGGACGGCCGCGTCCAGCAGTCGGTCGTCGTCGAGGAGACCGGCTGGTCGAAGGCGAAGACGAGCCGCGTCCTCTCGCAGATGGCCGAGGACGGCGAGGTCGTGAAGGTCCAGCTCGGCCGCCGGAACGTCATCGCGGCCCCGGACTCCCTGCCGCCGGGCGTCGACTCCCCCCTCGACGACGCTGAGGGGGCGCGCGGCGACGCGAACGGGGCAGGCAGCGACTCCGAGGGGACGCGAGACGGCTGAGCGCGGCGGGTCAGGTGGTGACGACGGTGACGGCGCCGTCGAACTCCAGGATGATGCGCTGGGTGACGTCCCCGAAGATGGCCTTCCCGGTCGGCGAGCGCTTCCGGCCGGCGACGAAGACGTGGTCGGCGTCGCGCTCCTCGGCGAGCGCGAGGATCTCGTCGCCCTTCTCGCCGAGTCGGCCGACCGACTCGTACGCGACCTCGACGTCCGAGAGCACCTCGCGGCCGACGTCCCGCGCGAACTTCTCGGCGCCGTCCAGCGCCTCGTCGACGGTGTAGTTGACGTCGATGTTCGGGACGGACATCATCGACTCGCGGCGCTCGCTGTACTCCTCGTCGGTGGTGACGTGGACGAGGATCAGTTCGGCGTCCACGCCGGCGGCGAGTTCGCCGGCCTCGTGGACGAGGTCTTTCGCTGACTCGGACGCCTCGACGACGGCGATTGCGCGGTCCATGTTCCTCCGCGCTCGGTCGTCCCCCTTAAACCTCGTGGCGCCTCGCCCGTCGCGGGAAGCCGGACGAACACACTTGTACCCCTGGCGGGAACCCCCCGAGAATGAGGCTCCGCGACGTGGTGTCGGCGGTTCGGGACCGCGAGCTGACGCTCACCGTCTACACCGACCCAGAGGCCGCCGTGGTCGCAGCGCTCCGCGAGTACTTCGCGTCCCGGAACGTCGCCGTCCAGGCCGCGGGCGACGCCGACCACCCGGAACACGCGGTGCTGTCCGACGACGGCGAGTTCCTCGCGGCCGTCGGCGTCGACGGCCTCCGGTCGCTGACCGACGGCGGGACGCGCGAGGTCGGCGAGCGCGCGCCCTACGGGCCGCTGCTCGCGCACCTCGACCGCACGACGTTCACGTCGTACAGCCGCCGGCAGATGCTGGCGGCGTCCCGCGAGATCGAGGACCGGGCGTGGCGCGCGGGCGCTGGCCGGCTGGACGCTGGCTTCCAGCGCGCGTCGAACTTCGCCACCGAGCGCGAGACGTACGCGCGGCTCGCCGCCACCGACCTCGACGTGCACGTCTACGGGGTCCGCGACGAGCCGGTCGACGTGCCCGACGGCGTGGCGTTCCACGGCACCGACGCCCCGGACGTGGCCGCGACGTGGTTCGTCGTCTTCGACGGCGGCGGCGACGAACGCCAGGCGTCGGCGCTGGTCGCCGTCGAGCGCGAGGACGCCGACGGCTTCTACGGGTTCTGGACGTACGACCCCGGGCTCGTCGACGAGGTCTCGGCCGCCGTCGGCGCGCCGGAGTGCGAGGCGTAGTCGGCGGCGGCCGCGCCGCGAGTCGCGACTGGCGCCGCGAGGGGACGGGACGGCTACTCGTAGTGTCGCGTGCGGGCCGCGGTGACCAGCGCGACCGTCAGCACGACGACGCCGTACCCGGCGACCACGACGACGCCGGTCCGTTCGACCGCTTCGAGCGCCGCGAACGCGAGCGTGGCGGCCCCGAACGCGACCAGGGCGGCGCCGAGCACGCGCGCCAGCGCGGCGGGGTCCGTCGCCGTCGACTCGTCGTACAGCGGGACGGGCGACATCGTCTCGGCGCGGCGGAGCGCGAGGCCCGCGGCGGCGAGCGCGAGCCCGAGGGCGGCGTACCCGGCTGCGGCGACGGTGCCCATACGCCGTACTGCGGGAGAACCGGTATAACCGTTTCCGCCGGCGGCGAACCTTTACCCGCGCCTGCGTGGTACGTGGTGGCATGGCATCGAGCTCCGAGTCAGACCCCTTCGAGCGGGTCGCGGACGCGGCGGCCGCCCGAGCGGACAGCCCGCTGGTGGTCCGCGCCGGCGGCCGCGCCGTCGGGCTGTTCTACCACGAGGGCGCGTTCTACGCGACCGACAACCGCTGTCCCCACATGGGGTTCCCGCTCACCGACGGCTCCGTCGACGACGGCGTGCTGACCTGTCCGTGGCACCACGCGCGCTTCGAACTGTCCTGCGGCGACACCTTCGACCCGTTCGCCGACGACGTCCAGACGTACCCCGTGGAGGTCCGGGACGGCGACGTCTACGTGAACCCGCGGCCGGAGCGCGCAGAGTCACCGCGCGAACACTGGCAGGACCGCCTCGAACACGGCCTCCGCGAGAACCTCTCGCTGGTCGTCGCGAAGGCGGTCATCGGGCTGGACGACGCCGGCGTCGACGCCACCGTCCCGCTGGCGGCTGGCGCGGAGTTCGGCACGCACTACCGCGAGGACGGCTGGGGGCGCGGCCTGACGACGCTCGCCGCGACGGCGAACCTCCTCGACGACGTCCGGCCCGAGGACCGCCGGCGCGCGCTCTACGTCGGCCTCACGGAGGTCGCCGACGAGTGCGCCGGCGAGCCGCCGTTCTTCGTACAGGAGCCGCTCGGCGCGACTGACGTGCCGCCCGAGCGCCTCGCGGCCTGGTTCCGGGAGAACGTCGACCTCCGGGACGCGGACGGCGCCGAGCGCGTGCTCCGGGCGGCCGTCGCCGCGGGGCTCGACGAGGACGCCATCGCGGGGATGGTCGTCGCCGCCGCGACCGACCACCGGTACCTCGACAGCGGCCACCGCGTCGACTTCGCGAACAAGGCCTTCGAGTTGCTCGACCACGTCGGCTGGGAGCACGCCGACAGCGTGCTCCCGAGCCTCGTCCCGGGGCTGGCGGCCGCCGACCGCGCGGAGGAGGACTCGTCGTGGCGCCAGCCCGTCGACGTGGCCGGCCTCGTCTCCGACGCGGCCGACCGCCTCCCCGACCTCGCGGCCGCCGGCGAGGACGAGTCGTGGACCGAGCCCGGGGACGTCGTCGACGTGCTCCTCGGCGACGACCCGCACCGCATCGTCGGCGCGCTGACCGACGCGATCGCCGACGGCGCCACCGCCCCCGAGCTGGCGTCACTGGTGGCGTACGCGGCAGCGCGCCGCGTCGCGCAGTTCGGCACCGCCAACGAGTTCTCGGACTGGAACACCGTCCACCACACGTACACGTTCGCGAACGCCGTCGACGGCCTCGCGCGCCGCACGAGCGCCGTCGAGGTGTACCGCGGCGTCCTCGACGCCGCGGTCTCCGTCTACCTCGACCGCTTCCTGAACACGCCGCCGACGCCGCTGCCGGACCCGGCCGGCGACCGGGACCCGGCCGAGGCGCTCGCCGCCCTCCGGGAGACCTTCGAGGTGGAGGCCGCCGAGGAGGTGAACCGCGCCGGGCGCCTGACGGCGGAGTTCCTCGCGGCGGACGGGGACCCCGCGACGCTGCGGCGCGCGCTCGGCGAGGCGCTGCTCCGCGAGGACGTCGGCTTCCACCCGCGGCAGAACCTCGAGGCCGCGTTCGCGCAGTACGACCGGCTCGGCGGCGGCGACCGCGCTCGCGTCCACCTCGTCGCCACCGCCCGGTTCCTGGCGGCGCACACGCCGACCCGGCGCGCCGGCGAGCAGACGTTCACCATCGCCGACCGGCTGCACCGCGGCGAGAAGATCCACGAGACCTGACCGCGGTCGTCCCGGAGCGGCGCCGTCAGGCGTCGTCCTCGCGGTCGCCGACGAAGCCGGTCTTGAACGCGATCCAGCCGAGGACGCTGATGAAGAGGATCGGCGGGAGGATGACGAACCCCCAGAGGGGATTCAGCCCCCAGAACAGCAGGAGGACCACGTCCGCGAGGCCGAGCAGGAGGAACGGGAGGATGGCGAGGAACGCACGCGTGCGGTTCTCGTCCCCGGCCGGCGTCGGCGTCGGCGCGTCCATGCGTGCCGGTTGGTCGCGCGGGGAGAAAAGCGAACCGTTCGCCGCCGCCGTCCGGAACCGCCGACGCGCATCGCTTCCCGGGACAGCCGACACACGCCACAGACCGGGACTGGGAGAAGACTCCCGCACGGACACGCGAAACCATTCGCGGCAGGGCCTACCGTGTCAGTTTCGCAACCATCCAGGCTGATGGATGGGGGACCGAGAGAACGGAATTCCACGCGCTGTAGCGGCTGACTCCGCCGAATCGCTGGCGGACGCGAACCATCCCTTCGCTCGTCTGTAGTTTGTAGGCACTCTCGGACTACAAATCAACCCAACGTTCTTCCGGGAATCGGTCGTTACCTGCCACGCGCATGACCGGATACGACTCGGAGCACGACGACGCGACCGACTCCGGGGTGGGGGACGGGCTCGCCGGAGCCGGCCGGGTCGTCGAGCGAAACGCCTTCGCCCTGAAAGTGACGGCGTTCTACGCGGTCGCGCTCGCGGCCGGCGTCGCCGCTCGCCGCCTCGTCCACGGCCCGACGGTCGACGTGCTCCTCAGCATCGCCATCTGGTTCACGATCATCTTCGCGGTCTGTACCGCGGCACTCGGCGCCTTCGTGAAGGTCGTCGACGCGGTACAGCGGCGCCGCACCAACACCGTCTGACCGACTGCGTTTTACGGCGCCGCGACGTTCCGGCGTCCATGGGCGACACCGTCACCGACGAGACCGTCGACACCGTCTCGGGCGCGCTCGCACGCGCCGGCGGCACCAGCCGCCTGGAACTCCGACTGCCCGCAGGCGCGGCCGACGACTTCCCCGCGGGCGAGGTCGTCCGCCTCGTCGTCGACGGCGCGGAGTGCCACGCCGAACTGTCGCGGACGGCCGACGGCCAGCCAGTGGTCCGCGGCGCGTACGACACGCCCTCGCTCGCACGCGACCCCGGGAGCGCGGAGGACCGCCTCGCCGCCTGGGTCGTCGACAGCGGCCTCGAGGCGGGCCGCACGGTCCACGTCGACGTCGTCGAACCGGGGTACAAGTACGGCGTCCGCGCGCCGGGCGAGTCGGCGCGCTACGAGTCCGTCGCCGCGCCGAGTTCGAGTCTCGCGGACATCGCCCGGTCGCTGGACGAGGGCTGACCGCGGCGGCAGCGACCGGCTAGGTGAGCCGACAGCCGGTGACCGCGAACGCCGCGCCGTCCCCGGGAACGTCGTCGGGCGGCGCCGCGAGCGCCTCGACCGCCCAGCCGTGGGCCTCCGCGATGCTCTCCACGATCGCGAGCCCGAAGCCCGTGCCGTCCTCGGTCGATGACACGCCGCGCTCGAACACCTCGTCGGTGCGGTCGGCCGGGAGGCCCGGGCCGTCGTCCGCCACCAC
The DNA here is from genome assembly GCF_037031165.1 of Halobacterium yunchengense. Taxonomy (NCBI): domain Archaea; kingdom Methanobacteriati; phylum Methanobacteriota; class Halobacteria; order Halobacteriales; family Halobacteriaceae; genus Halobacterium; species Halobacterium yunchengense. The sequence goes on from NZ_JAYEZL010000003.1 coordinate 238,259, forward strand.
GAACCCGTCCGCTCGGGCCGTGACCGTGACGGCGACGTCGCTGCCGGCGTGCTCGACGGCGTTCCGGAAGAGGTTCTCGAAGAGTTCGCGGAGGCGCGTGCGGTCGGCCTCGACCGTCACGTCCGCCTCGACGGACAGCGTCGCCTCGGGGGCCGCCACGGACCGCCACGCGGCCGCCGCGACGTCGTCCAGCGGGACCGGCGTCGTCTCGTCGACGAGCCGCCCCTGGCGCGCCAGCCGCAGGATGTCCTCCACGAGGGTCTCCATGCGGTCGAGCGCGTCCGCAGCGCGGTCCAGGTGGTCCGGCTCGCCGGTCTCCCGTGCGAGGTCGACGCTGCCGCGCGCGACGTTGATGGGGCTGCGGAGGTCGTGGCTGACGACGCTCGCGAACTCCTCGAGGCGCTCGTTCTGGCGCTGGAGGTCCCGCTCGCGCTCCTTCCGTTCGGTGATGTCCCGGATGGAGCCCAGCACCCCGACGCCGCCGCCGTACGCGATGCTCGTCGCGGAGAACTCGCAGCTCCGCACGTCGCCGTCCGGCCGGCGGATGCGGCCCTCGAAGGTCTCCTGGCGGCCCGCCTCGGCGGTGAGCTCGCCCACGACGCGGCGGAACTTCGGCCGGTCCTCGGCGTGGACGAACTCCCAGACGTCGGCGTCGAGGAGCGCCGCGCGGTCCCGGTCGAAGAGCTCGGTCGCGCGCTCGTTCACGAACGCGAACTCGCCGTCGCGGAAGATGGTGACCGCGTCGTGGCTCTGCTCGACGAGCGTGCGGTACTTCCGCTCGCTCTCCCGGAGCGCCGCCTCCGAGCGCAGCCGCCCGAGCGTCGCGGAGACGTGCGCCATCAGCAGTTCGACGAGTTCCGCGTCCGCGGCGGAGAACGCCGCCGTCGGCTCCGCGCCCGCCTGGAAGACGCCGACGCCCTCGATGGGGACGCTCAGCACGGACCGGTAGTCGGGGTTCGCGGGGGCGGCGTCCGGGTGCTCGGCGACGTCGTCGACGACCATCGTCCGGTTGTCCTGGTAGGTCCGCCCGGCGACCCCCTCGGTCACCTCGATGGTCTTGGAGTCGCCGGCGTCGAGGTTCGTCGACGTCGCGACCGGGACGAAGTAGCCGTCCTCGACGACGTCGATGCCGCAGACGTCGAACTCGAGGATGTTCTCCGCGGCGTCGATGGCGAGGTGGTAGACGCTGCGCTCGTCCTCGCAGCCGACCATCGCCGCCGCGACGCTGTGCAGCTTCTCGAACTGCCGGCGCTCGCGCCGGACGGTGTCCCGGAGGTCGTCGCGCTCGCGTTCGGCCTCGCGCGCGGCGAGCGCGTGCCCGACGAGGGTCCCCGCCGCAGCGAGGAGGTCCCGCGTCCCCTCGTCGTCGACGCGTGCGGTCGGACCGAACGCGAGCGTCCCGTAGTAGTCGTCGCCGGCGACGACCGGGACGGTGACCGCGAAGCCGTCCTCGCGGCTGATGCAGGTCACCTGTCGGTCGGCCGGCGCGACGAGGTCCGCCTCGCCGCTCGCGTCGACGCTCACGCCCTCGTCCGCGTCGACGTCGGTCGACTGGTCCCCGTCACCCTGTAGGGCGGCGTCGCCGACGGTCGACGCGGAGGAACGATCTCCCCCTGGGCGGGTCTCGCTGCCGGTCGCGGCCGCAGCGGCGCTGCGGTACGTCGGCACGACGTCGTCGGTGGGCGGCGGCTCCGCGCCCGGCCGGCTCGCTGCGACGGCGGTCCCGTCGCTGCCGGAGAAACACGCGAACTCGTAGCCGTCGTCGACGACCGCCGCGCAGACCGCCTCGCGGACCGCCTGTACGCCGTCGGCGCGCTCGGTCGCCGCGGACACCGCCCCGACGAGGGAGTCGCCGCTGACCATCGCCTCAGTCGCTGCCCTGGGACCGACCCTGGAGGTCGCGGAACGCGACCTCGAAGTCGTCGTGCCCGAACCCCTCGGTCGTCGAGTCGATGCGGTCGCGGAGCTCGGCGATGCGGTCGTCGAGGTCCGCGAGCTGGCCGTCGAGGTCGACGTTCCCCGCGTCGGCCTCGGCCTCGAGGAGCGCGCGCTTGGAGCTGAGCGCGTACAGCTCCTGGAGGTGGTCGTCGTAGGAGGCGCGGTCGAGGAGGGTGTCGACGACGTCACGGAGTTCGTCCTGGTCGACCGGCTTGACGAGGTACTCGTCGAACCCGAGTTCGACGACGTCGACGCTCGGGCGGACGCCCGTGACCATCGCGACGCGGCAGTTGTACTCCGCGCGCCGGATGCGGTCCAGGACCTCCTCCCCGGAGAGGCCGGGCATCCGGCGGTCGAGCAGGACGACGTCGACGTCCGATCCGAGGGTGTCCAGTGCGGTCTCGCCGTCGGTGGCGGTGTCGACGTCGTAGTGCTCCGACAGCCACGCGGCGTACACGTCCGTGAGCGCCTCGTCGTCGTCGACCACGAGCACGCGTGCCCCTTCGTCGGTCATGGGAGTGGTTGCGTCCGCGGAACATCGACTACCAGCCAAGTTAAAGGTTTCTCCGCTGAGGTGTCGGCGTTCAATTTTACCGGCGGCGGCCGTTCATTCTGTCCGCGGCCCGGCGGCGGAATCCGGAGCCCGGCGAGCAAAACCATTATATTCCTTTCGCTGTCCTCCGGTTATCCCGGTCGGATCCTTAGGAGAACCCAAAACCCGCCAATACCACGGGCTCGTACCAGTATCAGTGCGGTATAGAGTGTGCTAGAAGTGCGCACAACTGCGAAACGTTTAAGTATCTGTCGCTGTTAGGATTGGTTAGAACGAGTCGGGCCGACGAGCGTTCCGTACCTCCCTCGCCCGACGTTTGTACCCACCATGAGTGACACCAGGCTCCGGACGTACTCCGGACAGCGACAGCAGACGGAGACCGAGACCGACGCAGAGACAGAGACCGACGAGAAGCTCACCTGCCCCGAGTGCGGCGGCCGCGTCGTCAACGACGAGGAGCACGGCGAGACGGTCTGCACGGACTGCGGGCTCGTCGTCGAGGAGGACGGCATAGACCGCGGCCCCGAGTGGCGCGCCTTCGACTCCAAGGAGAAAGACCAGAAGAGCCGCGTCGGCGCCCCCACCACCAACATGATGCACGACAAGGGGCTGTCGACGAACATCGGCTGGCAGGACAAGGACGCCTACGGCAACAGCCTCTCGTCGAACCAGCGCCAGAAGATGCAGCGGCTCCGCAAGTGGAACGAGCGCTTCCGCACCCGCAACAGCAAGGAGCGCAACCTCAAGCAGGCCCTCGGCGAGATCGAGCGGATGTCCTCGGCGCTCGGCCTCCCCAAGGAGGTCCGCGAGACCGCGTCGGTCATCTACCGCCGCGCCCTCAGCGAGGACCTCCTGCCCGGCCGCTCCATCGAGGGCGTCGCGACGAGCGCGCTGTACGCGGCCGCCCGCCAGATGGGGACGCCGCGGTCCATCGACGAGGTCGCGAACGTCAGCCGCATCGACGCGATGGAGTTCAAGCGCACGTACCGCTACATCGTCCGCGAGCTCGGCCTCGAGGTCGCGCCCGCCGACCCCGCCAGCTACGTGCCGCGGTTCGCGTCCGAGCTCGACCTCCCGGACGAGGTCGAGCGCCGCGCGCGCGAACTCCTCGACAACGCCAAGGAGGACGGCGTCACGAGCGGCAAGAGCCCGGTCGGCCTCGCCGCCGCCGCCATCTACGCCGCCAGCCTCCTCACCAACCACAAGGTGACCCAGAGCGAGGTCAGCGACGTCACGGACGTCAGCGAGGTCACCATCCGGAACCGCTACCAGGAGCTCCTGGAAGCCACCGAGGTCGCGGCGTAACGCGGCCGCCCGTCGCTGCCGGAGTCACCGACTGGCGCATCGCCTTTCCCGACCGCGACGCCGCGTAGCCGACGGCACGTCCGTCGTCGGCCTACTCGCGGACGCGCTCGCCCGCTCGCACGGGGACGTCGACGTGGTTCTCGGCCGGCGGGAGCACACACGAGAACGTGTCGCTGTACGCGCAGAAGGGGTTGTACGCGAGGTTGCAGTCGACGACGACGTCGTCGCCCGTCTCGGCGTCCGCCGGCACGTCGACGTCGAGGTAGCGGCCGCGCTCGTAGGTCTCCTCGCCGTTCGTCTCGTCGGTGAACGGCACGAACAGGCTGTCCTCGCCCTCCACGCGGAACGCGGCGAGCGTGTGGTGGTCGCCGCCGAGCGGGAAGCCGAGCACGGCGACGCGCTCGTACTCCGCGGGCGGCCCCCGCGTCGTCTCCAGTTTCACGGTCTCCGGGGACTGCGCGCGGCTGAACCGCGCGACCACGCGGTACTCGGGGTCGAGGTCGTAGTACGCGAGGCCCTCGAAGTCCTCGCGGTCGCCGGGCGGGATCGGCGACTGGGGGTGGTCCGCGAGGAACTCGTCTTTCTCGCGGCGGTGGCCGGCGAGTCGCTCCCGCCACGTCGCCTCGTCGAAGTCCGCCTCGGGCGCCATGCCTGCGCGTCTGACCGCCATCCTCGTAACTGTGACGGCTCGCCGCGGTGACGAATCGCTTTTCCCCCGTGGGGGCCTCGTACCAGGTATGAACATTCTCGACGGGGGCGACGGCGGCGGCCAACTGGTCCGCACCGCGCTCTCACTCTCCGCGGTCACAGGCGAACCGTTCCGGATGCGGCACGTCAGACGGGCCCGCGCGAACCCCGGCCTCCAGGCCCAGCACTGCGCGGCCATCGAGGCCGTCGCGGCGGCCTGCGACGCAGCGACGACGGGCGTCGAGGTCGGCTCCGAGTCGTTCACGTTCGAGCCCGGCGAGGCCGACGTCGAGGACGACGAGCGCGTGCTCGGCGGCAGCGTCGCCGTCGAGGTCGGCACCGCGGGCAGCGTCCCGCTCGTGTTCGACGCGCTGCTCCCGGTCGCCGTCGCGCTGGAGGAGGCGTTCACCGCGCGCCTGGAGGGCGGCACCGACGCGAAGTGGGCGCCGCCGTTCGACTACTTCCGGCACGTCAAACTCCCCCTGCTGCGAGCCCACGGCCTCGAGGCCGACGCGACCCTGGACCGCCGCGGCTTCTACCCGCGCGGCGGCGGCGAGGCGACGCTCACCGTCGAGCCCTCGACGCTGGCGTCCGTCGAACTCACCGAGCGCGGGGACCGCGAGTCCCTGACCGCGTACTCGGTCGCCGAGGAGTCGATGGCCGACGACGAGGAGGCCGAACGCCAGGCCGACGCCGCGCCCGAGGCGGCGGACGTCCGGACGTCCTACGAGCCGGCCGACTGCACGGGGTCGGCGTTCGTGCTCGCCGCTGAGTACGAGCACAGCCGCGCCGGCTTCGCGGCGCTCGGCGAGATGGGCAGAGAGCCCGAGGCGGTCGGCGCGGACGCGGTCGAGCGCTTCGAGGCGTTCGAGGACGGCGACGCCGCGGTGGACGAGTACCTCGCCGACCAGCTGCTGCCGTACGTCGCGCTCGCGGGCGGCGAGATCCGCGCGCCGGCCGTGACGACCCACGTCGAGACGTGCGTCTCGCTGCTCGAGGACTTCGGGTACGACGTGGCGGTCGAGCCGGACGGCGACACGGTCCTGCTGTCGGCCTGACGGCGGTCGCTCCCGCCTGCGGCGACGCGTCGACGCCTACAGCTCTGGGTGCAGTCCGTCCGCGGCCCGCGCCTCGTAGAACAGTGCCGTCGTGGGATGCAGCGGCGCCGGTGGGTCGTCGACCGGGAACCAGTCGAGGCGGTCGCGCTTCCCGGGTTCGCGGTCGGTGTCCGGCGTGCCGTCCGCGGGACCGGCGAGCGCGACGACCGTCCACGTCGTGCCGGTGTCGTAGTGGCTCTCGTGGTCGAAGACGCCGACGACGCGCTCGGGGTGGAACTCGAGGCCGGTCTCCTCGCGGACCTCGCGTCTGGCGGCGTCGACCGTCGACTCCGCTGCGGTCTTCCCGCCGGCGAGCAGTCCCCAGTAGCGTTCTGAATCCTCGTCGGCGGTGCGGCGCTCGAAGAGGACCGAGCCGGCTCGCTCGACGAGCGCGAGCACGCCGACCCGCACGTCCGTCCCTTCGCTGACAGGGGAGGGCATCGTTCGCGGGTGTCCGAGCGAGGCCGGTAGGTGTTTCGGTTACAGCGCGAGCGTCCCGAACGCGGCGGTCGTGGCGCTGATGAGCAGCCAGCCGGCGTAGTTCCACCACGGCACCGCGCCGTGGCGCGGTCCGGGCAGGTCGTCGGTGTACGTCCAGCGGCCGTCCGCGACGCCCCGGTTGTCCGAGAGGACGTCGTAGCCGGTGGCGAGAACGGCGGTGAGCGCGACGGCCGGCCAGTCCGTCGTGACGAGCAGCGCGACGCGGAACGCCACGTACAGCGTTCCCACCCACGCGAGCAGGACGTACAGCGGGACGCCGAGCGCCTTCGGGCCGACGTGGTGTTCGAGCCAGCCGAGGTTGACGACGACGGCTTCCGCGACGAACGCGACGGCGGCGCCGCCCGCGAAGAACGCGAGGACGGCCGCCGGCGGCCACGTGAGCGCGGCGTGGGCGAGCGCGAGGACGCCGAGGCCGGCCGCGGACGCGGCGAACGCGCGGTGACTGACGGTCGGCACGTTCGGTGCACTCGCGCACACCACGAAAAATCCCGGCGGTCCGGAGTAGGTTTTTGCTGGTGCTCGTCGTAGGTGTCAGTATGCTCGAGCGACTGTTCGCTGCCGTCGGCGTCGCGGAGATCCTCTTCCCGGAAGCGGTCGTCGAGTTCGGCGAGCGGCTCGCCGCGGCGGACGCGGGTGCGCTCGAACGGAAGCCCTGGGTGGTGGCCGCCGCGCGCGCCGAGGGCGTCCTCTGGCTGTTCTTCGCGTGGCGCTCCGAGCGCGCGTTCTCGGCGTTCAAGCTGTTCCTCGGCGCCGTCGGCGCGGCGCTGGCGCTCGCGCCGCGGCGGTTCGTCGACTGGTCGACGGCGCTCGGGTACGAGAACCCCGAGGACGTCGAGTGGCGGTCGTGGACGTACCCGCTGACGCGCGCCGTCGGCGTGCTGTACGCGCTCGTCGGCCTGCGCGAGTGGCGGCGGCGGTGCTCGCGGACCGGGGGCCGGCCCTAGTCGGTGAGGCCGTAGCCGCGCCGGAACAGCCAGACGTCGAACGCCACGACGACCGCGGTGAGGGCCGCCAGCACGACGAGCGCGGTGTCGGGCTCGATGTCGGAGACGCCGATGACCCCGTACCGGACGCCGTTGACCATGTACACCATCGGGTTGAGGTAGCTGACGGTGAGCGCGGCGCCGGCGAGCGCGTCCAGGCTGTAGAAGACGCCGCCGAAGAACACGAGCGGCCGGAGGATGAACTGGTTCAGGACGGTGAGGTGGTCGAAGTCCTCGGCGACGAGGCCGCCGACGACGCCGAACGCGGCGAACAGCGTGGTGATGACCGCGAGGAACGCGACCGCGTAGAAGGGGTTCGCGGGCCAGCGGACGGGCGTGAACGCGGCGCCGATGGCGCCGATGAGCAACCCGATGAGGACGCCGCGGAGCGCCGAGGAGACGACGTACGCGACCACCATCTCCCAGTACGCCAGCGGGCTGGTGACGGCCTCGTGGATGTACTCGTTCCAGCGGCCGTGGAAGATGGAGAAGGAGGCGTTCTCGAAGGCGTTCGACACGGCGCCGAGGGTCACGAGCCCGGGGAGGATGAACTGGATGTAGGGGACGCCGCCGACCTCGCTGATGCGCTCGCCGAGGATGACGCCGAACACGCTGAAGTAGAGGACGTTCGTGACGAACGGCGGCAGGAACGTGTTGTACGGCCGTCGCACGAACCGCAGGATCTCGCGGTGCGTGAGCGCGCGCAGGCCGCGGGACGCGAGGCTCACGGCGACACCTCCTGTTCGCCGCGCTCGCGGTCGTCCGCGGTCTCGCCGTCGGCGTCGACGTCGCCGGCGCTGCCGTCGCTCGCGGCGCCGCCCGTGCGCGTGACGTCGACGAAGACGTCCTCGAGGCTGGTGCGGGAGACGTCGACGTCGCGGACGCGGTGGCCGGCCGACTCCAGCTGGCGGACGGCGACCGGGACGGCCTCGCTGCCGTTGCGCGCGCGCAGCGTGACCGTCCGGCCGTCGACTGTCACGTCGCCGACGCCGTCCGCGGCGACCTCGGGCGTCCCGGCGGGCGGCGCGTCGAGCGTCAGCGAGACGGTGTCGGTGCCGCGCTCGGTGAGCTCGTCCGGCGTGGCGACGGTGACCTTGCGACCGGAGTCGATGATGGCGACCTCGTCGCAGAGGCGTTCGGCCTCCTCGATGTAGTGCGTGGTGAGGAGGACGGTGGTGCCGTCGTCGTTGAGGCCGCGGATGACGTCCCAGAGGTCGTGGCGGAGCTCCACGTCGACGCCCGCGGTGGGTTCGTCGAGGATGAGGAGGTCGGGGTCGGTGACCATCGCTCGCGCGAGCATGAACCGCCGCTTCATGCCGCCGGAGAGCCAGTCGAAGCGCGTCTCCGCTTTCCCGTCGAGGCCGACCGTCTCCAGGGCCGCCGCGGCGCGGCGTTCGGCTTCGTCCCGGGGGACGCCGTGGTAGCCGGCCTTGTGGAGGAGGACTTCCCGGATGGGGAAGAACCGGTCGACGTTGAACTCCTGGGGCGCGAGACCGATGGCGTCCCTGGCTTCCCGGTAGTCGTCCTCGACGTCGTGTCCGAACACCTCGGCGGTCCCGCTGGTCTTCCGCACGAGGCCGACGAGCGTCTCGATGAACGTCGTCTTCCCCGCGCCGTTCGGCCCGAGCAGCCCGAAGAACGAGCCCTCGGGGACGGACAGCGAGAGCCCGTCGAGCGCCCGGACGTCCCCGTACTCCTTCACGAGGTCGTCGGTGCGGATGGCTGGCGGCATCTACTCGCCGGAAGACGGTTCGCGCGGTTAAGGACACGGAAGTCGGCGGAACTGCCGGACAGTCGGAGCGTGCCCCGTGACGCCGACGGCCCTCAGCCGGTGTTCTGCATGCCGGCGGCGACGCCACCGGCCCTCAGCCGGTGTTCTGCACGTCGCCCCCGACGCCGACGGCCCTCAGCCGGTGTTCTGCACGTCGCCCCCGACGCCGACGGCCCTCAGCCGGTGTTCTGCATGCCGGCGGCGACGCCCATCACCGAGAGGCGGAGCGCGCGCTCGGCGGTCTCGCTGCGGTGGTTCCGGGACAGCAGCTCCACCTGCACGAGGTTCAGGGGGTCGACGTAGGGGTTGCGGCGGTCGAGGCTGTCCCGCAGCCACTCGCGGTCGACGAGGTCCGCGCGGTCCGTCACGGACAGGACCTCGTCGACGGCGCGCTCGTACTCGTCGTCGATGCGGGGCTGGAAGCGCTCGCGGAGGTCCTCGGGCGCGAGCGCGGCGTACTCGGCGGCGATCTCGGGCTCGCTGCGCGCGAGCGCGAGCGCGGCGTTGTCGACGGTCGTCCGGAAGAACGGCCACTCCTCGTACATCTCGCGGAGGAGGGCGTCGTCGTCGAGGGCGGCCAGTCCGGCGCCGAGACCGTACCAGCCCGGGAGGATGCAACGCGTCTGCGTCCACGAGAACACCCAGGGGATGGCGCGCAGGTCCTCGACCTCCCGCTCGCCGGACCGGGACGCTGGCCGGGACCCGAGGTTGAGGTTCTCCACCACCTCGATGGGCGTGACCGCCTCGAAGTAGGAGACGAATCCCTCCGTCTCGAGGAGGTCGCGGTAGGCCGCCCGCGCGGTCTCGGCCATCGTCTCCATCGCGGCCTCCCAGTCGTCGGGCAGCGAGGGGTCGGTCTCGGAGACGGCGGCGTGCCGGGAGCGCAGTTGCGCGTTCAGCATCTGCTCGAGTTCGCGCTCCGCGACCCTGGGGTTGCCGTAGGTCTCCGCGATGGACTCGCCCTGCTGGGTGAACTTCACGTCCCCGGTGACGGTCTCTTTCGGGAGCGCGAGCAGCGCCTCGTTCATGGGGCCGCCGCCGCGCGAGATGGAGCCGCCGCGGCCGTGGAAGAACCGGACGTCCACGCCGTGGTCCTCGCAGATGGCGGCGAGCGTGCGCTGGGCGCGGTCGAGCTGCCAGTTCGCGGCGAGGAAGCCGTTCTCCTTGTTGGAGTCCGAGTAGCCGAGCATCACCTCCTGCGTGCCATCCCGGGCGTCGACGAGCGCGCCGTACGCGTCGTTCTCGAACAGCGTGCCGAGGATGTCGCGGGCGTTCGAGAGCGCCGACCGCGTCTCCAGCAGCGGGACGACGTCGACGCCGGCGTGCTCGGGGAGCGCGACGACGCCGGCCTGGTCGGCGAGGAAGACGACCTCGAGGACGTGGCTCGGCTGCTCGGTCATGCTGATGCAGTACGCGTCGATGGCCTCGGGGCCGTACTCGCGGTGCCAGTCGGCGAGCGCGTCGAACCGGTCGAGGACGCGCGCCGCCTCGTCGCCGACGTCTCCGGTGTCCGCGAGGTCCAGCACGGGCTCGTCCTGGAGGGCCGCCTCGGTGAGGAAGTCGACGCGTTCGGCCTCGTCCATGCCGGCGTAGTCGACGCCCTGGGCGGCGAGCGCCTCGGCGACGGCGTGGGTGTGCTTCTCTCGGTGGTCGCGGAGGTCGAGGGCGGCGAGGTGGAGGCCGAACGTCTCGACGCGCCGAGCGAGCGGCGCGACGTGCTCGTCGGCGACGCGGTCGAGGCCGGCGTCGCGGACGGCGGCGAGGAGGTCGCGGACGTCCGAGGTGAGTTCCGCGGCGTCCTCGTAGCCGCCGGGGCGGACGTCGGTGACGCGGTCGACGCGCTCGCGGACGACGGCGACCGCCTGCCGGAACGGCTCGCCCGGGTAGCGGCCGACCGCGGACTCGACGACGCGCGGGGACTCCTCGCGGGCGGCCGCGAGCACGTCCGCGATGGCGTCGTCGGGGACGCGGTCGTCGGCCGTGGAGAGGACGCCCGCGAGGTCGTCGAGGTCGTCGACGTACCGCTCGCAGACGAGCCGCCGCTGGCGGTCGAGGACGCGCTCGGTGGTCTCCGTGGTGACGAAGGGGTTGCCGTCGCGGTCCGAGCCCGCCCAGGACCGGAACTCGAGGACGGTCGGGACGTCCGGCGGGTCGTCGTAGTGGTCGGCGAGCGCGTCCTCGAGTTCGTCGTAGACCTCGGGGACGACGTCGTAGACGGCGTTCGCGAGGTACCACTGGACGTCCCGGGCCTCGTCGAACGGCGTGGGCTGGCGGTCGCGGACGCGCCGGGTCGTCCACAGCGCCTCGACGATGGCCTCGATGCGCGCCCAGTGGCGGCGCCGCTCGCTCGGCGTGAGCCGGCGCTCGTCCAGTTCCTCGAGCAGCGCCCGGACGCGGTTCAGGTGGGCTTTGACGGTCTTGCGGCGCGCCTCCGTCGGGTGGGCGGTGAACGTCGGGACGACGCGGACGTCCTCGAGGACGCCGGCGACGTCCGCGGCTGACGCGCCGTCCGCGGCGAGCGATTCGACGGCCGCGGCGACGCTGTCGGCGAGGTCGTCGGCGGCGTCGCCGCGGCGCACCGCCCGGACGCGCTCGCGCTCCTCCGCGAGGTTGACGAGTTCGAAGTAGCCGGTGAACGCCCGCGCGAGGTCCTCGCAGCCCGCGGCGTCGGCGTCCGCGACCACCTCGCGGAGGGCGGTGCGGTCCTCGCTGTCGCCGCGCCGGTAGTCGATCGCGGCGGTGCGCGCGGCTTCCACTGCGTCGTAGGCGGCGGCGTGCTCGTGCGCGCGAACGGCGTCCCCGAGCCGCTGGCCGAGTTCGCGGACGTCGTCGCGCACGCTCCGTCCGTGCAACTCCATAGCACGCTAGTCGGTGGCAAGCCGCTTGAACCTCGGGGGAAGCCCTAGAAATTGCCACTCGGAAGCGAGTGACTATCTCCTGAATCAGGCGGCCGGGACGGGGTCGTCCGGCCCCGACTCGGGCGCGACGGAGGCGTTCGTCGCGTAGGTCACGCGGTCGTCCACCGCGGAGACGGCCACGTCGGCCCGGTAGATCGCCGGCGTCGACCGCGGCGAGGCGTCGGCGTACGCGTCCTCGTAGGTGCCGCCCGGGAGGGCGGCGAGCAGCGCCGGGCGCGGCCGGTCGACCACGAACACGTACCGCCCCTCGGCGTTCCCGCCGTGTTCGACGGCGAGGTCGTAGCTCGGAGTCACGCCCTCGGCGTACGTCCAGTTCTCGACGCTCGTGCCGTTCACCGTCCCCTCTGTCAGGTCCAGCGAGACGGTGTCGGCGCCGTGCGTGTGTGCCGCGACCTGGCTGCCGTTCCGACTGACGGTCACGTCGGTGGCGCCGCCGTCCGCCGCGACGCGCACCGACCACGACGCCGTCCCGTCCGCGACGGTGAACGTCAACGGGTCCGTCGACGACGTCGGCGTCGCGACCACGTGGAACCGCCGCGTCCCGTCAGCGCCGGTCGCGGCGGTCCAGTCGCCGTCGCCGGCGGCGTTGGTGAACGCGCGCCGGTCGGACTGCAGGACGCGCGTGCCGTTCTCGACGCCCGCCACGGACGCTTCGGTGACGTGGCCGCCCGCCGCGGCGAGCACCGACGCGTTCTCGTCCCACGTCGCGACGTCCGCCTCGAGCGCCGCGCCCAGGGTCCCGTAGTCCGTGTGGTTCTCGCGGTTCGACGCCGCGACGAGGCCGCCGACCGCGGACTCGGCGCCGCGCTCGTACCCGAGCACGTCGTCGGTCTGGCCGTGGTTGCGCGTCGCGAGGTTCTCCGTGTACACGACCGCGTTCAGCACGAGCGCGAGCACGACGAACGCGACCGCCAGCCCCAGCGCCGCCACGAGCAGCAGTTGGCCGCGGCCGTCGCGTCGGTCCATGTCTCGCGCAGTGGCGGGGCGGCTACAAAAGACTGCCGCGGCCGCCGCCGAACCCCGGACGCTTTGGCGCCGCTGTCCGTAGGCGCGACCATGCACGTGGTCGTCCTCGGCGCGGGTGCCATCGGGTCGCTGGTGGCGGGGTCGCTCGCGGCGGCCGACGAGGGCGCCGCCGCCGGCGCGTCGGTGACGCTGCTCGGCCGCGACGGCGAACACGAGCGCCGCGTCCGCGAGCGCGGACTGCGGTTCGAACGCCCCGACGGCAGCGAGACGACCGTCGACGTGGCCGCGACGAGCGACCGGGCCGCCGCGGCGCGCGCGGACCTGCTCGTGGTGTGCGTGAAGAGCTACGACACCGCCGAGGCGCTCGCGGGGGTCGCGCCGCACCTCGACGACGCGGAGGTGCTGACGCTCCAGAACGGGCTCGGCAACGCCGAGACGGTCGCCGAGCGCGTGCCCGACGAGCGCGTCGTCGTCGGGACGACCAGCCACGGCGCGGTGCTGGAGGGGCCGGGCCACCTCCGGCACGCCGGGCGCGGCGACACGACCGTCGGTCGGTGGTTCGCGGCGAACGACGACCGCGTCCGCGAGACGGCGGCGCTGCTCTCGGCCGCCGGCATCGAGACCGCGGTCACGGACGACCCCGAACGCGCCGTCTGGGCGAAGGTGCTGGTGAACCTCGGGGTCAACGCGCCGACGGCGCTGGCGCGCGTCCGGAACGGCGCGCTGGTCGACGAGCCGGCCGGCCGGCGACTGCTGGAGGGCGCGGTCGCGGAGGGCGTCGCAGTCGCCGAGGTCTGCGGCGTCGACGCGCCCGAGGACGCCGTCGAGCGGACGAGGACGGTGGCGCGCCGGACCGCGACGAACCGCTCGTCGATGCGCCAGGACCTCGAGGCTGGCGGCCGGACGGAGGTCGAGGCGCTGTACGGCGAGGTCGCGCGGCGCGCCGCCGCGCACGACGTCGACGCGCCGGTCACGCGGACGCTCGCGGACCTGCTGCGACTCGCCGAGTCCGAGTGACCAGCGTCGCCGAGTCCACGGTCCCGGAGCGCTGTCGCCGTCGAGACGGCGCTGCCGCTGGCCGGCGCGGCGCGCGAAAGAAGGCGAGTTCTGGGAGTGAGCGCCGTCAGGCGCTCTCGTTGCGCACGATCTCGTAGCCGAACTGCATCGCGTTCTCCGGCGTGATGCGAACGGACCACTCGCCGGAGTCGGGGTCCTCGAGGCGGTACGTGAACTCCTGGGTCTCGCCGCCCGACGAGTACGTGCCGTCGTCGCCGGACGCCCGGCGGTTCTCGCCGAGGTTCACGGAGCCGCGGTTCGAGACGCCGACGCGCTCGGCGTCGACCTCCTCGCCGTCCGGCGAGACGAACGTGACGTCGAAGTCGGCGGACGCGCCCTCGACGCCGCCGTAGCGGCCGGCGGACAGCGTCATGGTCACGTCCTCGGTCTCCTCGCTGACGTCGAAGCTCGTCTCGAAGGGCTCCTCGGGCTGAGTCCACACCTGGAAGCGGACGCTGACGCGCTGCCAGTGCGAGGAGCGGTCCGAACGGGCGGGGTCCTTCAGGCCGAGGTCGACTTCGGCGCGGTAGTCGCCGCGCTCGGCGTTCGCGGGCGGCGACACGTTGACCTCGATGGTCGCGCGCTCGCCGGCGCCGATTTCGTTGGGCGCGTCGAACTCGACCCACGACCGGTCGAGCGTCTCGCGGTCGTCGTACGGCCGGTAGCGATCCTCGGTGACGAGTTCGGGGTTGACGGGGACCGCCTCGTCGCCGGTGTTCTCGACGACGATCTCGCGCGTGAACGAGTCGCCGGCCTGCACCTGCGAGTGGACGTACGTGTCCGAGAGCACGCGCACGGTCGGCTCCTGCCAGACCTCCACGCTGAGGGAGACGCCGTTGACGGGCTGTGCGGGGCGGCCCGGGTAGGAGATGGTCTCGTCCGTCAGCGCGATGGCGCCGCCGTAGCGGCTGATCTCGGCGTCCTCGGGGACGGAGACCGTGACGTCGAACTCCCGGGTCTCGCCGGCGTCGAGTTCGAGGTCGTCGGTCCCGACGGACACCCAGTCCTCGGAGACGGGGCGTTCGCCGCGCGGCGGCACGAACAGGTCCGGCGAGAGCGTGACGGCCTCGTCCTCGCCGTTCTCGACGCTGATCGTGAACGTCTCGCTCTCGCCGGGCTGGAGGCGGAGGTGCTGGTACTGTTCGTCGACGTAGAGGCGCGTGTAGTTGCGCTCCTCGTCGTCGTCCGGTGATTCCTGCGCGACGGCGGTGTCGGACCCGCCGTCGCCGGGGCTGTGCTGCTGCGGAGTCGCGACCGCACTGGCGGCTGGAACGACCAGCATCGCGGCGACCGCCAGTGCGACCAGGGCTCGTCGGTTCATGGGTTGTCGGGGACCCCGGCGGCGCTGCCGCTGGAGAGCGGGAGGGCGGCCGTTCCGGGGACCGGTGTGCGTGTCGTCGCACCGACGAGGCTTAAAAGGCCCAGGAAAGTCAAACCGCGATTGAACGGCCGAAACTGTAATCAGGGGGCGGTCGGCTCGGGGCGGAGCGGCCCTCAGACTTCCGCGGGGCGCGGGCAGTCGTAGGTGTCGCGGACGGTGTCCGCGAGCACGGAGTCCTTCTGCAGGACGAGATAGACGACGACGAAGTCGTGTTCGAGCGGCCGGAAGACGAACAGTTCGTGCTCGCAGTCCTCGTGGTCGTCGAGGCGGTCGACGAGCGGTTCGATGGGGAGGGCGCCGCGGCGGATCTCGTCGAAGACGTCGCGCTCGCCGGGCTGTTCGGCGAACGCGTAGACGGCGCCGTTCGGCTCGCCGTCGGTGCTGAACGTCGGGCGGCCGGTGACGCCCTCGCCGGACTGGTGGGCCTCCTCCATGGTCTCGAGGGCGGCCTCGAACAGCCCCGTGACGGCGTCGGCGAACGTGAGGAGCGTGCGCTTCCGGACGTCGAGGGCGGCGAAGCGGGCGTCGCCGTCGTCCCACGCGAGCGTCGCGTCGACGAGGTAGCCGGGGCGGAGCGCGGCGACGTCGTCGGCGAGACCGTCGTCGCCGTCGGCTGCGACGCGCACCGGTTCGTAGTCGGCGCGGTCCACCAGCAGGAGCGCGTCGTCGCGCTCCGGCGCGCCGCCGAGCACGCGGTACGTGCTCTCCGTCGTTGTCTCCATGGCCGCTGGTTGCGCGCGAGAAGGGATAAGGCCGTCCGTCCGCGGGAGAGTCGAGAGGCCGTCCGTCGAAGAACCGGGGGCGTCCGTTCGAGGGGGGAGGTCGGTCCCGGCCGTGCCTCTGAGCGCCGGCGAGACGGGTGCGCGACCCGCGAGTACAACGCCGCGACTCCAAGAATAATCTTCCGGTAAGACAGACGGAATATCCGCAGTCGACGGGCGGTCAGCGGTCGGCGGGCGGCGGCGGGCGGTCAGCGGCCGGCGGTCGACGGGCGACGGTCGGCTCCCGGACGGCCAGTCAGTCCGCGGACACGCGACCGGAGTCGTCGGCGGCGTCCCGGCAGCGCCGCTCCGCGCTCACCACCTGGAGGTCGCCGTCCAGGGTCACGTCCATCGCCTCGGTCTCCAGGGGGATGGTCACTCGCACGCGCGTCGGGTCCGCCTCGTAGGTGGTCGTCTCGTCGGTCACGCACCACTCGAGGGTCCAGTGCTTCCGGCTGTTCAGTTCGACGCCGTGCTCGGCGTGGAACGCCACCACGCGCGAGTCGTCGAGCAGCGACAGGCCGACCGGCGACGAGATGGTGTGCTGGCACTGCGCGCACGTGTGGTCGACGCGGACGTCCAGGCCGAGGCGGTCCTCGCCGTCCGGGACGACCGACGTGTCCATGCGGCCGCCGCACTCCGGGCAGACGCCGTCCGCCGCGAGGCAGTGGAGGTGGCGGACGCGCTGGTCGAAGGCCGCCTCGATCTCGGTCGTCGAGCGGTCGCGGAGGCCGCCCGGCGGGAACGCGTACCGGCCGTACGTGCTCTCGCAGTCCGTGCAGCGGACGGCGAGGCGCTCGTCGCTGTACGCCGCCTCCAGGTCGCCGCCGCAGTCGAAGCACTCGCCCTCCACGGGGAACTCCAGGGTGACGCGCTCGGTGAACGTCCCCGCGAGAATGGCGCGGACGACCTTCTCGCCGGCGTACTGGAACTCGTAGCCGCCCTCGACCTGCCGCACGAAGTGGTCGGTGAGCTTCGAGAGGTGGTAGTTGAACTGCGCGCTGTCCCGCATCCCCACGCGCTTGCGGAGGTCGGAGAACGCGACCGGTCGCTCGGGCGCGAGCCACAGCTCCTGCAGGATGGTGATGCGCGTCTCGTTGCCGAGCAGCGCGAACGCCTCGGCGGGCGGCAGGCTGTCGTCGAGGCCGCCGTCCGGGCCGAGGGGAGCGCCGTCGAGGGGCGTGTCGGAACCGCTCATGCGCGAGGCTACGTGGACGCCCAGTATAAGCACTCCCGAAAACGAATTTCTGTAACTCAGTAGACAGGCGAGGCGAGCAGCGCGGCGCCGCCCGTCGCGAGCACGCCCGCGCCGAACAGCCCGAGGTTCCAGAGCGTGCTGTCCGCGGACGCCAGCCCGAGCGAGTAGCGGCGGCTCGACACCGGCCAGAACAGCGCCACGCCCGAGGGCGTCAGCGCGTCGGCGAGCAGGTGCGCGAGGACGGCGAACGCCGCGAGCGCGGCGGCGGCCACCGCCAGCTGCGCCGTCGCGGCCGACGCGAACGCCAGCACGCCCGCGTCGCCGGCCAGCCAGACGCCGCCGCCGACCGCTCCGCCCACGAGGCCGGCGAACAGCAGCGTGTGCGTGACGCCGCGGTGATCGACCAGCGGCAGTTCGTGGTCGGCGTCCGGCAGCGTCGTCAGCGACACCACCAGCGCGAGGCCGACCGCGGCCGTCGCGACGCGGCCGGCGGCTGCGAGCACGTACAGCACGGGGGCGTACGCGAGCAGCGCGACGCCGTAGTGACCACTCCGGTACACGGTGGCGTCTCGACCCGGAGCACATAGAGCCTTCCGGCGGCGCCGCGTTCAGGGCCGCCGCACGAGCAGGACAGCGCCGGCCAGCAGCGCGAGCACGTACGCCGGGTGGGACTGCGCGTACGTCGCGACGGCCGGCGCCGCAGCGGCGACGCCCTCCGACGCCACCGCCGCGTCGACGTCGCGGTCCGACGCCTGCGCCCACAGCGCGGCGTGTGCGAGGGCTCCGACTCCGAACACCGCGCCGACCAGCTGGAGCGTCCGCCCGGCGAGCGCGTCCGCGACCGACTCGCGAATCGACATACCGCACGGTACGCGACCCGCCGGATAAATGTGGGAGACACGCCGACGGCGCTCCGAATGCGACCTGTCGGGACGGCGACGCCACCCGGTCGGTGGGCGACGCCGACCGGTCGCATCCGTGTCGGCACGCGACGCCACCTGGACAGAACACAGACCAACGCCGTCGCCGTCACGTTCCCCATGCCCTCGCTCCGCGTCGCCGCCGTCGCGCTCGTCGTCGTTCTCGGCGGCCTGGCCGCCGCCGCACCGCTGTCCGACTCCGCAGTCCTCCCGACCGACGGCGCCGCGCAGGCGGACGCGACGCCCCTCGACGACTGCACGACAATCACGGAACCCGGGACGTACGAACTCACCGCCGACCTCCGGGGCAGCGACGGCCCGTGCCTGCACGTCCGCGCGAGCGGCGTCACCGTCGACGGCAACGGGCACGCCGTGGTCGGGGACGGCACCGAGGACAGCGTCGGCGTGCTCGTCTACGCGGGCGCGCCGGCCGAATCGACCGACGAGACGCTCGGCGACGTGACCGTCCGGGACGTCGCGGCACGCGGCTGGGAGCGCGGCGTCCAGGTCGGGGACGCACGCGGCCTCGACACGGAAGCGACGCTCCGGGACGTCACGGCGTCCGAGAACGGCAACGCCGGCGTCTACGTCGCAGAGGCGGAGGGCGTGACCGTCGACGGCCTCGACGTCGACCGCAACGACAACGGCCTCGCGCTCTGGGAGGTCCAGGACAGCGCGTTCACGGACGTGACCGCGACCGACAACCGGAACCGCGGCGTCGCGCTCTGGCAGGAGGTCTCGGGCGTCGAACTCCGGGACCTCACGGCGACCGGGAACGGGAACGACGGCTACGCGGCCGCCGGCCTCTACGCGTCGACGGACGCGCGCGGCAACACCGTCGCGGACGCGGTGCTGGCGGACAACGACGGCGCCGGCGTCAGGTTCTCCGACAGCGGCGAGAACGTCCTCCGGGACGCCGTCGTCGAGGGGAACACGGGACCGGGCGTCCACGCAGTGCCATCGTACGACGACCGCCTGCGGAACGTCACCGTCCGCGACAACGGCGGGCCGGCGGTCCGCGCCGAGGAGGGCGAACTGACCGCGACCGGAGTGGGGGTCGACGGCGCGGCGACCGCGTCCTTCGAGCAGGAACCGATCACGCTGAGCGGGACCGACGCGACGGCGCTCCCGTCGCCGCCCGACGGCGACCTCGCGGCCGACCGCGGCCTGGACGTGACCGACGTCGACGAGGGCGTCACCGTCACGTTCGACGACGTCGGCGACGCGGCGGTCGCCCTCTGGCGCTTCGACGGCGACGACTGGACGCAGGTCGCCGACGCCGACCACGACGCCGACGCGGGCACCGTCACCGGGACCGTCCGCGAGGACGGCGTGGTCGTGCCGGTCCGTGCGACCGCACAGGACGAACCCACCACGACGCCGCCGACGACCACGCCGACCACAGCGACGCCGACGACCACGCCGACCACAGCGACGCCGACGACCACGCCGACAGAGGAGACACCGACCACGAGTCGCCCGGAGACCACCGACCGGCCGGGCGACGGGGGCGACTCGGACGCCTGGACGCTCGCGGTGCTGTCGACGCGCGCGGGCCACGACTTCGCGTACATCGCAGTCGTCGACGGCGACGCCGAGACGGCGAGCACCGGGGACGTCGCGGCGGACGGCGACGACCGCGTGCTCGACAACGGCGACGGCACGGTGACCATCGTCGGCAGCACCGGCGACGAGTCCGGCGACGCGTTCCGCGTCGAGGGCGAGGTCGTGTCCTTCTACACGCCGGCCGACCGCTCGGCGTACGCCGTCGAGCGCGGCGGCGAGGACGTCACCGACGACCTGCCGGGACCGCGGTAGTCACCCGGCCGCGGCGCGTCCGCGCCGCCGCGGACGGCAGAGCGTTTAGGTTGCCGCGCGACGGACGGCGAGTATGTCCGTCTACGAGGAGCGCACCCGCGAGTGCCAGCGGCGACTCCGGGAGCGCGGCGCCAGCGGCGTCGTCCTGTTCCCGAGTCCGAACCTCTCGTACCTCGCCGGATTCGGCGAGGAGCCCGGCGAGCGCCACCTCCTGTTGTTCGTGCCCGCCGAGGGCGACCCGGCGTTCGTCGCGCCGGAGCTGTACGCCGACCAGCTCCGGGAGGCGACGTGGGTCGAGGACCTGCGACTGTGGACGGACGTCGAGGACCCGCTGCCGCTGCTCGCCGAGACGGCCCGCGACCTCGGGCTGGACGAGGGGGAACTGCTCGTGGACCCGACGATGTGGGCGCGGTTCACGCAGGACCTCCGGGAGGCCGTTCCGGACGCCACGTGGGGGCTCGCGGACGCGGTGCTCGGGCCGCTGCGCGTGCGGAAGGACGACGCCGAACTGGACGCGCTCCGGCGCGCCGCCGAGGTGGCCGACGCCGCGATGCGGGACGTCCGCGATCTCGGCGCGGACGCGGTCGGGAGGACCGAGACCGACCTCGCGCGGTTCGTCGAGGAGCGCCTGGTCGCCCACGGCGGCGACGGGACGTCCTTCGAGACCATCGTCGGCAGCGGCCCGAACGGCGCGAAACCCCACCACCACTGCTCGGACCGCGAGGTCCGGCCGGGCGACCCGGTGGTGCTGGACTTCGGGACGCGCGTCGACGGCTACCCGAGCGACCAGACCCGCACGGTCGTCTTCGAGGGCGACCCGCCAGCGGGGTTCGAGAGCGTCCACGACGTGGTCCGCGAGGCCCAGCAGGCCGCCGTCGACGCCGTCGAACCCGGCGTCCCGGCCGAGGACGTCGACGCGGCGGCACGCGAGGTCATCGAGGACGCCGGCTACGGCGACGAGTTCGTCCACCGCACGGGCCACGGCGTCGGCCTGGAGGTCCACGAGGAGCCCTACGTCGTCGGCGGGAACGACCGCCCCCTGGAGCCCGGGATGGTGTTCTCGGTCGAACCCGGAGTCTACCTCGAGGGCGAGTTCGGCGTCCGCGTCGAGGACCTCGTCGTCGTCACCGAGGACGGCGGCGAGCGCCTCAACCACACCGACCGCGGCTGGCGCGTCTGAGAGCGACACCGGACCTGTCGCCGCCGCGACCGACAGTCGGCACAGCGACCCAGGGGAGCCGGACGGCCACCGCCTTCAGTCGCCAAATAACACTATCTTATTCGATAGGAACGTCGAACAGACAGCTTTCCGTAACTAACTCGGGGGCTGATCGGTGGGCAACGAATAGTACCTTCGTACGGGTCATTGGCCGACTTAAAGACTGATTAGCTGGCGTACAGACCGCGGGAAGCCAGCCAGCTGGACGCGGCCATAATAGTACATTTTGCTAGTATCTCAGATAAAATCTTCCAGATATTCCCATAAAACGCCCAGATACACGATATTTGAGTTGTTTACGACTCAAAAGAAGGTGTTTCTGCCAGAATAGTAGTATTCGATTTCTTTACAGTGTACGATTCTGTTGTTTCGGTGATTTCACCCGGGAGCGATAGCGACGGTAACGACCCGACAGTGACTACCCGACAGTGACTACCCGGACAACGACGACCCGACAGTGACGAGTGGGCGAGAGTCGTCAGCGACAGCCGTGGTGGCCAGACGCGCAATGGAGGACTGCGGAAGGGAGCCACGCTAGTGCAGTATTTTGTGGGTTCGGCGCGAACGGACGGACGTGGAACCGTTCGACCCGGCCGCGGACACCGACGACCGCGACCACGCGACGCTCGACCGATGAGTACGCGACTCGGCTTCACGGGCGACGTGATGCTCGGCCGCCTCGTCGACGAGTCCCAGCGACGCCGACCCGTCGCGGCGGTCTGGGGGGACGTGCTCGACCGCCTGCGGGCGCTCGACGGACTCTTCGTCAACCTCGAGTGCTGTCTGTCGACCGGGGGTCGGCCGTGGCGGCGGACGGAGCGCGCGTTCCACTTCCGGGCCGACCCCGAGTGGGCGGTCCCCGCGCTCGAGCGCGCCGGCGTGGACTGCTGCGCGCTCGCGAACAACCACGTCCTCGACTTCGAGGTGCCGGCGCTCGAGGACACGCTCTCGCACCTCGAGGACGCCGGCATCGCGCGCGCCGGCGCCGGACGGACGCGCACCGACGCGTTCGCGCCGGCCACCCTGACCGTGGCGGACCTCGACGTCGCGTTCGTCTCGCTCACCGACAACACCCCCGAGTACGCCGCGACGGAGACGTCGCCCGGCACGGCGCGCGTCGAGTTCGACGTCGACGACGAGGAGGGCCGGGCCGCCGTCGAGGGCGCGCTGGAGCGGGCGCGAGCGCGCGACCCGGACCTGCTGGTGGCGTCGCTACACTGGGGGCCGAACATGGTCGAGACGCCGCCGGACTCGTTCCGCGCGTTCGCTCGCTGGCTCGTCGACGAGGGCGTCGACGTCGTCCACGGCCACAGCGCGCACGTCTTCCAGGGGGTCGAGGTCTACCGCGGGCGGCCGGTGCTGTACGACACCGGCGACTTCGTCGACGACTACGCGGTCGACGAACGCCTCCGGAACGACCGGAGCTTCCTGTTCGAGGTGCGGCTGTCCCGCACCGGGACCCCCGTCGAACTCCGCTTGC
Organism: Halobacterium yunchengense; assembly: GCF_037031165.1. NCBI lineage: Archaea > Methanobacteriati > Methanobacteriota > Halobacteria > Halobacteriales > Halobacteriaceae > Halobacterium > Halobacterium yunchengense. The sequence continues at coordinate 260,811 of NZ_JAYEZL010000003.1, forward strand.
ACCCCACGGAGATCGAGGGCTGCGCGGTCCACGAGGCCGGCGAGGAGGCGGCCGCGTGGAGCCGCGAGCGGCTGCGGGCGCGGTCGGCGCCGTTCGAGACGACCTTCGAGCGAGCGGGACGCGGGCTCGTCGTCGACCTCGACGCGTGAGCGGCGTCGCGCGGTAACCGGCGACGCGTCGCGGCAGCCGCGCGCCGTGAGCGGCGTCGCGCGCGCGCCTCGACCGCGGCCCTCGCGCCGAAACGTCGATGAGGGTGCGCGTCGAACGTGCACGCATGGTCGAATCCCGCTGGGAGGAACTCCGAGGGAAGGAGCTTCGCTACCGCGACGGGACGTGGGAGCTCACCGGCGACGTCGACGTCCGGCGGAGCGGCGCGTCGCTCGCCGTGGAAGCGCGGCAGGCCGACGACGTCCGTCACGGCACCGCGACGCTGCACTTCGGCGTAGACGAAGAGACGGACTCGCTGAACCCGGGGAACCTCGGCGTCCACTTCGACCGCCTCGAGCGGACGGCCGACGGCCAGTTCCTGGTCGTGAAGACCGCGGGCAGGACCTACCGGTACGAACTCCAGCGCGTCGAGTACGACTGAGCCGCGGCGGGCGTACTGTCTTGGTGCTCGGGCGAGAACTGTGGCGTGCATGACGGGAAGGTGTCCCTACTGCGAGGAGGAGATCACGCCGGCGAACGGCGGCGAACCACAGGACCACGCAGGCGTGGCCACGGTCTGGGTCTGTCCGGTCTGCGAGAAGATCCTCGGCGTCTCCGAGTGGATGGACTGAATGCGGCGAGCGAACGCGCGCGAGCACACAACACTACCGACGATGTCACACGAACCCACGGTCACCTTCGAACGGCTGACAGAACTGGACGCCGAGGCCCCGACGCTCGTCGAGGGGCTCCCCGGCCACGGACTGGTCGCCGCCATCGCCGCCGACCTGATCACGCGACAGCTGGACCTCGAACACCACGGGAGCGTCGTCTCGCCGGACTTCCCCCCGGTCGCGTCCTTCAAGGACGGACGCGTGCGCGACCCGGTCCGCGTGTACGCCGGCGCGGACCCGCCCGTGATGACGCTGCAGAGCGACCTCGCGCTCCCCGGTCGGGCCTTCGACGCGCTCGGCGAGTGCGTCCTCGAGGACCTCGCCGCGGAGTTCGAGCGCGCGGTCTTCCTCGCCGGGGCGCCCGCGGCGACGGAAGCGGAGCTCGGTGACGTCTTCGGCGTCGCCACGACCGACGCGGTCGAAGCCCAGCTCCGGGACGCGGGCGTCACCCCGGCGGCCGGGTACGGGCTGGTCGGCGGCATCACCGGCGCCCTGGTCTCGAAGTGCCACCGCGCCGGCGTCCCGGCGGCCGTGCTCGTGGTGAAGGCCAACCCCTACCTCCCCGACCCGGCGGCCGCCCGGTCGGTCATCGAGACCGCGCTCGAACCGCTCGTCGACTTCGACGTCGACACGACCGAACTCGACGAACAGGCCGACCAGATCCGGGCGCAGATGGAACAGATAGCCCGCCACTACCGCCAGACTGCGGAGCCCCAGGACGCCGACGCCGAGGAGTCCGCCACGCCGAACATGTACCAGTGACTGCGCGACCACCGGTCGCAGGGCCGGTACGCGCCGGTTACTCGCGCTCGCCCCTGGCCGTTACAGACGTAGTTCCGTAATCAGTTAGCCGTGGGTTACACGGCGGGGGCCTCCGGGGCATCGGTCGCGAGAGTGGCCGCCGGGGCGCCGGTCACGAGAGTGGCCGCCGGGGCACCGGCGCGAGAGTGGCCGCCGGGGCACCGGTCGCGACGGCGCGACGCTGTCGCGACCCCACACCACAGGCGAGCCCCGCGGCGGCCGCAGAAGGATATATTCCGCGGGCCGCCGAACGGCGTGGTATGGCCGGACACTCGCACCCGCCACGGGACTCGCCGGAGTGGGACGACCCCGACTTCTGTCCGTTCTGTGGCGCGAAGCTGACCGACGGCGGCGCAGGGTTCGTCGACCACCTCGAGGACGCACCGGAGTGCGCGCGGCGGTTCGAACAGTGGCGCGAGCAGGTCGTGGACGACGTCGGCGGCGAGTGGGGCGGGTGACCGCCGACCCCATACTATTTTCGTGGTGGTCGACGTACGTCCTCCCGGAGGTCTACCAATGAGCGCACGCAGCAACCCATTCGAGGAGCTGGAACGCCTCTTCGAGCGGATGAGCCGCCAGTTCGACGAACCGTCCCGGATGTGGGCGTCCGACGGCCCCCTCGAGCGGTGGCGGTCGGAGTTCGAGGAGATGGCCGTCGACGTCGTCGAGCACGACGACGAGTTCGTCGTCGCCGTCGACCTGCCCGGGTTCGAGAAGGACGACGTCGACATCCGGGTCACGGACCACACGCTCCGCATCGAGGCCGAACGCGAGGAGGAGTTCGCGGAGGAGGACGCCCAGTACCTGCGACGCGAGCGCCGCCACGAGTCGATGCACCGGTCTGTCCAGCTCCCCGACGAGGTCGACACGGACGGCGTGAACGCCCGCATGAAGAACGGCGTGCTGACCGTCACGCTGCCGAAGATCGAGACCGAGGACGCGCGCAGCATCGAGGTCGAGTAGTTCCGCCGCCTCGCGGCGTCACTCAGGACAGGTGGTCGTCGAACCAGGCAGCGGCGCGGTCGGCGACCGCCTCGAGTTCCCCCGGTCCCTCGAAGAGGTGGCCGGCGCCCTCGACGACCGACAGTTCCTTCCTGCAGGTGAGGTCCGCGAACGCCGCGCGGTTGAGCGCGAGGACGTCGGTGTCCGCGCCGCCGACGACGAACAGCGTCGCGGCCGTCACGTCCGGGACCTGTTCGGACGCCATGTCGACGCGGCCGCCCCGGGACACGACGGCGCCGACGTCGTCGCCGAGTCGGGCCGCAGCGCGCAGCGCCGCCGCGGCGCCGGTGCTCGACCCGAAGTAGCCGAGGCGCAGGTCCCGCGTCCCCTCGCGTCCGCGCAGCCACTCGGTCGCCGCGAGGAGGCGGTCGGTGAGCAGGTCGACGTCGAAGCGCGTCTCGTAGGTCCGGTCCTCCTCGGCCGTGAGCAGGTCGAACAGCAGCGTGCCGAGGCCGCGCTCCCGGAGGACCGCCGCGACGAAGTTGTTTCGGGGGCTCTTCCTGCTGCTGCCGCTCCCGTGCGCGAAGACGACCAGCCCGGTAGCGCCGGCGGGAACGACGAGTTCGCCGTCGAGTCCGACGTCCCCGGCCGGAATCGCCACGGACTCGCGAATCTGGGCGGCCATGGCCCAGGAGACGGCACCGGACACCGTGAACGTTCGCCCCGACGACCGCCGACGTTCGCCCCGACGACCGACGAGGGTCGCCCAACGACCGCCGACGTTCGCCCCGACGACCGACGAGGGTCGCTTCGCCGCCTGGCCCGGTCGGTCCGGCGTGCGCCGCGCCGAACCGTTGAACTACCTGGGCGTCGAAGCACTCGAGCACGGGCCCACGGACCACCGGCCGGGCCACCCACCATGTTCACCGACCGAACCGACGCCGGCCGACGGCTCGCCGACCGACTCGAGGCCGACGGCGTCGACGCCGACGTCGTGCTCGCGATTCCGCGCGGCGGCCTCCCGGTCGGGCGCGTCGTCGCGGACCGCCTCGGCGTCCCGCTCGACGTCGTCGCCGCGCGGAAACTCGGCGCGCCCGGGAACCCGGAGCTCGGCGTCGGCGCCGTCGCCAGCGACGGCACCGTCTGGCTGAACGACTCCCTGCTCGGCGACCTCGGCGTCGGCGACGACTACGTCGACGCGGCGGTCGAGCGCGAGCGCGCCGTCGCCGAGGAGAAGGTCCGGCGGTACCGCGGCGACCGGCCGCCGCTGGACCTCCGCGGGAAGACCGTGCTCGTCGTCGACGACGGCGTCGCGACGGGCGCCACGACGACCGCCTGCCTGCGGCAGGTCCGCAGCGAGGGCGCCGCGCGGGTCGTACTCGCCGTCCCGGTGGGACCGCCGGAGACGGTCGACCGACTCCGCGGCGAGGCCGACGCGGTGGTCTGCGTGGAGACCCCGCAGTACTTCGGGGCCGTCGGCCAGTTCTACGAGTCATTCGACCAGGTGTCCGACGAGCAGGCTCGCGCGTCCCTCGAGGCGGCCGAGGAGTGACGCGCCGCCGACAGGGACGCTGCGCCGACCATCGACTCGCCACCGGCCATCGACTCGCCACCGGCCATCGACTCGCCGCCGACCGCCGGGAAGTCACCTGGCGCGCGGACTGAGCTACTCCAGTTCGACGCGCTTCGGGCGGTTGCGCTTCTTCAGCGTGACCCACAGCACGCCGCGGTCGTAGGACGCGGAGACGCGCTTCTCGTCGACGCGCTCGGGTAGGCGGACGACGCGACGCAGTTCGCCGCGGTCGCGGTCGCGCTCCTGGCGGCGGTACGTCCCGCCGTCGTCGCCGCCGAAGTCGGCGGCGATCCGGAGCCGGTCGCCGTCGACGCTCACGTCGAGGTCCTGTTTCCGCAGTCCCGGGAGCTCCGCGGACACGACGAACTCGTCGCCGCGGTCCTCGACGTCGACGGGGAACGGCGCCGGTCGATCGTCCGTCCCGCGCAGGCGAGTCACGACGCTGTCGGGGAGCCTTCGCTTTCTCTGGGGCATGCTATCGACACGCGCACAGACGCGAGCGAGGTGCATAAACGTGGGCGACGCACTCGGGGCACTACTCCCCGGTGGCTACCCCCTCGCCGCAGCGCACTCGCGGCGCTACTCGTCGCCGGCGAGTTCGTCGTCGGCCTCGGCGTCCTCGCGTCGCTCGCGGCGGTCCTCGTCGGCGGCCGCCTCCTCGCGTTCGGTCTCGACCTCGCGCTCCCGCTGTCGGTTCTCCTCGTCGAGGCCCTTCTTGTCGCGGCCCTCTCGCGTGTCGGGCATGCGAGGACGTACGGCGGCGTCGTCCCTAACGTTTGTGCCGGGGCGAAATCCGCGGCTGCGGCCGGCGACGCCTACCGCCGGCGGCGCGCGCCGCTGAGCCACCAGCCGAACACCTTCGCCCAGTAGTCCTCCGTCGGGTGCTTCTTCGTGCGGCCGTACTCCTTGCCCTCGAGGATCTGGCGCTCGAGGACGTTGCGCGCCAGCCGCAGCGCGTGGCCGGCGCCGTACCCCTCGCCGGTGCCGACGAAGTGCCCCTTGTCGGTGAACAGGCGGATTCGCGCCATGATCAGGGGCGTGCCGCGGAGCGTCTCGTCGTGCTCGTGGAGGAAGACGTTCGCCTCGAGGACGTCGAGGTCGCCGTACTTCGACGCGACGCCCTCGATCATCTCCGTGACGTCCTCGCGTCCGACGTCGTCGAGGAGGTCGACGTTCGTGATCTGGACGGGCAGCCGCGTCTCCCCGGTCCACGTGAGCGCGCGGAGGACGTCGGTGTCGGTGACCATGCCGACGGGGTCGCCGTCCGCCGTGACGACGAGCGACGAGATGCCGGCGTCGAGCATCACACCGACCGCGTGGTCGAGCCGCCGGTCCCGCGTCGTGGTCTCGACCGGCGCCGTCATCACGTCCTCGACCGGGATGTCCAGCAGGCGGTCGAGCCCGCCGGCCCGTTCGCCGAACCCGCCGTGGGTCTTCCCCCGGGTGTTCCCCGCTCCGGCACCCGGAGACCCGCCCTGGCCGCGCTGGAGTTCCCGCGCCGTGAAGTCGAGGACGTCGTAGAGGCTGACGACGCCGACGGGCTCGTCGTCCTCGACGACCGGGAGGTGCGTGATCCGCTCCTCGCGGAGCGTGTGCAGCACCTCACCGAGCGTCGCGTCCGGCGACGCGGCGACGAGCTCGCTCGTGTAGACGTCGTCGACGGTGAGCACGCGGAGGAACGGCTGTACTTCCGCGAGCAGCGCGTCAGCGGTGACGACGCCGACGAGGTCGCCGTCGTCGAACACGGGGAGCACTTTCGCGTCGCTCCCGACCATCAGCCGCGCGACGGTCCGGACGTCGTCGTCGACGTCGACCTTGCCGACGTGCCAGACGAGCCCGCGCGCCTTCGCGTCCGGGTCCACGTGCGTCGAGTTCAGTCGGCGCTGCGTGACGACGCCCTCGTACTCGCCGTCCTCGGTGACGACCAGTGCTTTCGCTTTCGTCTCGCGGAACGCGCCCACCAGCTCCGCGGCGCGCGCGTCCCCGTCGAACGTCTCGAACTCCGTCGATACGATGTCTGTGATGTCCATGGAACGACCCCGAGTGTGGACGTACGCTCCCCAGGGGGTTCAGTATTCGCCGCCATAGCCCGGCCCGCCGGGGCGAGCGAGGCACTCGCCGCACCCGAGCATCCAATAGCGGCGGCGTCGAACGTGGACACGCGATGCCCAAGCGCCATCACCGCTGCAACCTCTGTGGCAAGGACTTCGAGACGGGCGGCGCGCTCCGGGACCACGTCGAGCGCCGACACCCGAGGGCGGACGTGCACTGGTGGGTCGTCGCGGAGGACCCCGAACACGACCTCAAGTTCGAGCGGTAGCCGCCAGGTTCCGGTGCTCCGAACCGCCGGGTCAGCGAGCTCCGAACCCAGCAACAGACAGAACCGCATACAGTGTACCAATTTTATATTTCACGGGAGCGTGCGGCACGATGGGGCGGTCGCGGCGGCTGGCAGTGGCCCAGAACCCCGTCCCGGGCGCGTCGCGGCGCTCGCGGACGTGGCCGACACGGTGAGCACTAGACCGTTGACCCGAGATCGGACCTCGACGAGTGCAAAGCTCCGGTATACGGGGTTCGAGGCTCACTCGCTCGGTCGAGTTGGCCGCGCCACTGCGAGCGGCCCGAACCCACCGGATTTGTGCACGAGAAGCGCTATGCGCCCCGTGATACCGCAGCGTCGCCGAACTGGAGGTCTCGAAGCAGTCGACCGGCGGTGGACTTCGGTGTCGGCCACCCCTGCGGAGGTCGACGGCAACGTTCCGACGGTACCACCGGCAGCCGAGTAACAGTAAGTTTCCCGGTACGTATCGAGAGTAGTCTGTACGTATAGGTATCTGGCGTGGGTAATGGACGGTCGCTCGGCGACCACAGAGACGTCGAGCCGACGCGGACTCCGAGGGGCGAGGCGGCGCGCACCACGGTTCGCGTCGCGGTTCGCGTCTCTGGCCGCGCGTCGCGGTCCGTGTCACTGCGAGGGTCACGCAGCCCGTGTCAGTTCTGGGCCTCACGGTCCGTGTCAGTGCTGGACCGCGCGGTCCGTGTCAGTGCTGGTGGTCGTGGCGAGCGGACTCGTCGGACGTGGCACGCCCGCGGACGTCACGAGTCCGCGCTCGGCGAGGAGAACGACGGGGAGAGCCGCGAGGGGGATTCGAACCCCCGGCCTGTCGATTACAAATCGACTGCTCTGGCCAGCTGAGCTACCGCGGCGCTGCGGGCAGGCGTACGTAGGGGGCAACGACGAAATAACGTCTTTGATACCGCGGCGTCGACGCGGCGGCCCGGCGGACGGTCGGCCCGGGTGTTGCGACCGGCCGGCCGCGAGCGCCGAACTTTCAAGCGCGTCCGTTCCCTCTGTCCGCACATGCCGCCGGAGCTCGCCGACGAACCCTGCGAGGCGTGCACGTCCGAGGACGAACCGCTGACCGAGTCCGAGTACCGCGGGTACCTCGCCGACCTGGACGGCGACGTCTGGGACGTCGTCGACGACCACCACCTCGAGGGGGCCTACGAGTTCGACGACTTCCGGGACGCCCTCGAGTTCACGTACGAGGTCGGCGAACTCGCCGAGGAGGAGTGGCACCACCCCGACATCCACCTCCAGTGGGGCGAGGTCACCGTGGAGCTGTGGACCCACAAGATCGACGGCCTGCACAAGACGGACTTCGTGATGGCGGCGCGCATGGACCGCATCCATGACGACTACGCGCCGAGCGAGGCGTGAGGCGGCGCGCGGTCCGCGGACGCCGGCGCGCTCGCGGCGCTTGCCGCGAAGAGCACGGCCTTTACGCGAGCGGCTCCTCCGGCGCGACATGGTCGCGCCGCTTGCCGTGGACATCGACGGAACGCTGAGTCGCGCGGACCGCTCCATCGACGGCCGCGTGCTGGACGCGCTCCGCGAGTGGGACGCCCCCGTGGTCGTGGCGACGGGGAAGGCGCTGCCGTACCCGGTGGCGCTGTGCCAGTTCGCGGGCGTCGAGGAGCGCGTCATCGCGGAGAACGGCGGCGTCGCGTACGTCGACGACGAGCTGTTCTACCTCGGCGACGACGGCGCCGCGGACGGCTTCCGGGAGTCGCTGGCGAACGCGGACTTCGACGCCGGCTGGGGGGACGCGGACCTCGTGAACCGCTGGCGGGAGACCGAGCTGGCGGTGCGCCGCGACCGGCCGCTGGCGGCCGTCCGCGAGCTCGCGAGCGAACACGACCTGAGCGTCGTCGACACGGGGTTCGCGTACCACGTGAAGGCCGCCGAGCCGAGCAAGGGCGCGGCGCTGCGGACGGTCGCCGACGAGCTGGGCGTCGAGCCGGGCGAGTTCGCGGCGGTCGGCGACTCCGCGAACGACGTCGAGTTGCTCGAGGTGGCCGGCGAGTCGTACGCGGTCGCGAACGCCGACGAGCACGCGAAGGCCGCGGCGGACGTCGTGCTCGAGGCGTCCCACGGCGACGGCTTCCTCGCTGCGGTCGACCGGATCCGGGACGGGGCCTGACGGCGCGAGCGCCCCTGCGCGCGAGAACTGTTTAGTGGCGCCGCGTGGACTCGGGCGTATGGACCTGGCCGGACGGCTCGCGGACGCGCCGTCGCCGACCGTGACGGCGCTCCCGGACGGGAGCGTCGACCGCCGGTTCGGGGTGCTGGGCGCCGACCGCGAGCCGGCGACCCGCGAGTCGTTCGTCGAGCAGGTGGCCGGTGGGCGTCGGTCGTTCGTGACGGAGCGCCGCGGCGTCGAACCCGGCGGCCAGGCGGTGAACGCCGCGCTGCAGGCGGCCGCGCTGGACGCGGCCGTCGACCTCTACGGCCACCTCGACGACGAGGTGTTCGAGGCGCTGGACGCGTCCCCGATTCGGGCGCACTCGATGGGCGCGCCGGCCGACGTGCACGTCTACGAGTTCCGGGACGCGGCGGTGATGCTGACCGCGGAGTCCCGGGACGTCCGCGAGTGGTCGTTCGACGGCCTGGCGGCGGCGGGCGGCGCGGCAGCGCTGGACGCGGACGCGGTGGTGTGGACGAACTGGGAGTCCACGCCGAACGGGACGGAGGCGCTCCGGCGGGCCGCAGCGCGTGCCGACGGCGCGGGCGGCGGTCGCTTCGTCGTGGACCCGGGAGCAGTCGTCGCGCGGCCGGCGGCCGACCGGAGCGCCTTCCTCGATGCGCTCGCCGACCTCGCAGCGGGCTCCGACGTGGTGGTGAGCGTCAACGACGAGGAACTCGAGGGGCTCGCCGCAGTCGTCGACGCGGACGCTCCGGGAACGGCGGACGCGGAGCGCACGGCGGCGCTGGCGGCCGCGGTCCGGGAGCACACCGGGGCGGCGGGCGTCGTGATGCACGGGGTCGAGGCGGCGGTGGCGGCGACCGGCGACGGCCGCCTGCGCGTGCCGAACTTCGAGACGCCGGCCCGCAGCCGGTTCACGGGCGGCGGCGACCGGTTCTCCGCCGCGCTGGCGTTCGCGCGGGCCTGCGAGTGGCCGTGGCGGCCGGCGCTCGCGCTCGGGAACGCCGCGGCGTCGCACTACGTGGAGACGGGCTCGACGGGCGACCGCGCGGCGCTGGCTGCGTACGCGGCCGAGCGGGCGTGACTGGGGTCAGCCGCCGAACAGCGAGCGCAGCCACGCGACCAGTCCGGTGCCCGAGTCGCGCTCGGCCTCGAAGGCGTCGTGGAGGTCGTCGAGGAGCTGCTGGCGGGAGTCGAAGCGCTGTCGGCCCGTCCGCTCGAGCACCGCGGACAGGTCGACCTCGCGGCCGCTCGGACTGCAGCGCACGCTCGGGTCGTCGAGTGCCTCCACGACCTCACGCCGGGACGCCGGGAAGTCCAGGTCGGCGTCCTGGAGGTGGTCGTCGACGGCCACGATGCCGAACGCGGTCGGCTCGTCCGGGTCGTCGTTCGACTGCGGTGGGCGCGCTGCCATTACGTGGTCGTGTGTGGGTCGTCCGGCGTAAAATCCACGGTCGGTGTGCACTGCCGCCAGGGGCTTACCGTTCGGCACCGACGTGCGGCTCGAACACCTCGCAGTGGAGGCGCTCGCAGACCGTCTCGAGCAGCGTCTGGAGGTTCCGGGCGTCGTAGCGGTTGTACTCGACGAGGCGGTCCAGGGCGGCCTCGTCGCCGTCCTCGTAGCGGTGCCAGAGCTCGACGGCCTCGCGGCCGTCGATGTCCATCCCGCCGCGGTCGACGCCGAGGTCGCGTTCGACCTGCTTGAGGCCGCCCGTGAGGTCGAGGCGCCGGCAGAGGTACATGAGGTCGAGGTGGGGGGCGTCGACGTCGACGCCGAACTCGTGCTCGAGGAACGGCTGGTCGAAGCGCTTGCCGTTGAACGAGACGACCATCGCGGCGTCGAGGCTGTCCGCGAGGTTCGCGGCCGTGAGGTCGTCGCCGCGGACGAGGGTCTCCGTGGAGCCGCCGCGGTGGACGCTGACGGTGGTGACGTCGCTGGCGCGCTTGTCGAGGCCGGTGGTCTCGATGTCGAAGAACGCGACGTCGCCGGCGAGGTTCTCGTAGAGCCGCCAGAGCGCGTTGTTCGGGAAGGTCTCCGCGAAGAACCGCGTGTCGTCGGCGTCGAGCGCGCGGCGGGCGTCCGCGATGAACGCCCGGACGTTCTCGGCGGTGGCGTCGCCGACGCCGGGCGCGCTCGCGTCGAAGTCGTCCCAGTGGGTGACGCCGTGGGCCCAGAGCCGGCGCTCCGTGGTCTCGCCGACGCCGGGCGCGGGGATGAACGAGTTCTCGGCGCGCATACCCTCCCGTGGACGCCTGCCGTACAAATGCCTCGCGGTCCCCGGCAGTCGGGCGGCCGCGACGGCCGCCGCGGTCAGTCGAGGGCGTTCGCGACGAACGCGGCGACGCCGCGCCGCAGTCGCTCGCTGGCGGCCTGCGTGGAGACGCCGAGTTCGTCGGCGACTTCCGAGAGGGACGCGGTCCGCGGCACGTCGTAGTAGCCGAGTTCGGCGGCGGTCACGAGCGCCCGGCGCTGCTTCGAGGAGAGCCCGTACTCGTCGTCGAGGACGGGGTCGGTCTGGCTGTAGACGCCGCGCAGGGAAACGTCGACGCCGCGGTCCTCGACGCGCGGCTGGAACGCCGAGAGGCTCTCGCGGTCGGGGAAGCGCAGGCGGGCGCGGAGGCCGTCGGCGGAGGCCGTGACGGCGAGCCGTGAGGCCTCCATGCGGTCGTCGAGGGGGTACAGCGGTTTCGCGGTCCGCTCGCTGACCTGGACGCGGTAGAGGCGTCGGTCGCCGGCGTCCTCGACGACGGTGAGGTCTGCGACGGTGTGGTCGTCGCGGGCGCGGGACTCGAACGTGTCGAGGTCGTCGCCGGTCGCCCAGACGAACAGGACGGGCCGGTCGGGGTCCTCCGCGACCGCCTGTTCGACCTCGTACCTGACGCCCGTCTCCTCGAGCGTCGGCACGAGCGGGAGATCCGGGTGTCGGAACGTGAACTCGGCGATGACGCCCACGAGTGCGTCAAGAAGTCACACACTAATATATCGTTCGGTTGTCAAGAACCGGGTGGCAGGCGTCGAGAGCGGCAGCGGTGGCGGCAGCCGTAGCGGCCGCCGCCGCCGTGTCAGAGGCACGTCCACCGAGCGTCGCGGTGAACGCATCACAGTCGACGCGCACACCTAGTGAACGCACTCCCTTTCGAGTAATGCCCTTAAATGCTCTCTCGGGAGCGGCGCCACGCGGCGGCCCGTCGGTGCGCCGCCGGTCGACCGCCGGGCGGGCGACCCGCGGCCGCCTAGCCGAAGCGCTCGAACGGCTGCTCGCAGTCCAGACAGAAGTGCATCGACCGGCACAGGCCCGGCCCCTTCGGGTGGTCGCGTTCCGTGTTCGTCGACCCGCAGTACGGGCAGGCCGCCGTCTCCGTCGGCGACGTCGTCGTCGAGGGGTCGTCGGTCATACGCTCAGCCCGAACTCGCGCAGTTGCGCCCTGCCCGACTCGGTCACCATGGCCACGGACCACGGCGGCGAGTAGCGGACGGACACCTCGGCCTCGCGGACGCCGGACGCCGTCAGCGCCGCGCACCGGACGTCGTTGGTCAGCAGGTCCTTCGCCGGACAGCCCGTGTACGTCAGCGTCATCTCCACGCTCGCGCGGTCGCCGTCCACCGTCACGCCGTAGATCAGCCCCAGGTCGACGACCGAGACCGGCATCTCCGGGTCCTCGACCTCGCGGAGGGCGTCCCAGACCTCGGCCTCGCGGCCCGTCGCCTCGGCGCCGGTCCTCGGGTAGCCCTCGGGCGCCTCGCCGTCCTCGTAGTCCGTGTACGCGCAGGCGTCGGAGCTCACGCGTTCTCACTCCGCAGGGTCGCCGGCTCGTCGAAGCCGAGTTCGCGGTACGTCGCCGTGAACGCCTCGTGCAGCGCGGCCCAGTCGGCCGTGTGCGTGCCGTCCCGGCCGACCGCGTCCGGCCGCTCCACCGCGCCGGGTTCGGGCACGGTCAGGCCCTGGGACTCGAGGTACGGCACCACCTCGTCCAGCCAGTCCGCGCGCAACTCGGCGAGCGTGCGCGTCCGCACGCCGGACTCGACGATCTCGTCCTCGAAGCGCGTCGGCGCGAACAGCGAGAGCGCGTGCGGGAACAGTCGGTCCACCGCGTCCTGCACGCGCCGGTGGGCGTCCTCGCTGCCCGTCAGGCGTTCGAGCCACGACTGCGCGTGCTCGCGGTGGTAGTCCTCCTCGCCTTGCACCTTCGGCACGCGGTCCGCCAGCGGCCCGAACGAGGAGTCCGCGAGCGCGTCCAGCCGCAGGCGTTCGGCGACGTCGTAGAGGTAGCCCCGGACGACGGTGTCCGCCCAGTCGCCCTCGGGCGTCTCGAGTTCGACGAGGGGACTGTGCAGGAACTCCCCTGGGTCGCGCTCCCAGAGCAGGTCGCGTTCCTCGTACCCGAACTCTTCCTGCAGGAGGTCGTAGTAGAGCCGGGCGTGCCCGAACTCGTCCTGGGCGACGTTCGCCAGCGCGAGGTCCGACTCGGGCGTCGGCGCGAATATCTGCCACTCCGTGTACCGCTCGCCGAGCACGTACTCGTCGTCCGCGAGGCGCAGCAGCTGGGCTTCCGCGGGCGCGAGGTCGCGGTCGGGGGACGCCCGCGGCATCAGACCTCACCCCGCTTCTCGGCGTGTTCCTCCTGGTCGGCCTCGCTCTCGGCGACCTCCTCGGCGAAGCTCGCGTCGATCTGGTTGTACGTGATCGCCCACCGGTAGGACTTGTCCGTCGTCCCGCCGAACGCGGCGTCGTCGGCGTCGACCTCGCCGATTTCGTCCTTCGGGGCGACCCACAGCGAGTTCGTCTGCATGCGGCGGCCGTGCTGAATCTGGGCGAACAGCTCCGCCATCTGGCGGTCCGGCGCGTGCACGTTCCCGCAGTGGGTGTGCCGGTCGCCGGGCTCCTCCTGTCTGAACACCTCCCAGATCATGGTCAGTCGGCCGCCTGCGGGGCGTCCCCGCCGGCGGTCTCCCAGTCGGTCATCGACTCGCGCACCCACTCGACGGCCGCCTGGCGGCGGCGCCGGCTGCCGATCTGTTCGCGGCTGCCCTCGTAGTCGTTCTCGGCGATGGTCCAGAACTCCTCCCAGTCGAGGTCCTCCTCGCGCACCGCCATCGTGCCGTCGTCGCGCTCGAAGATGCGCGGGTACTCCGGGATCTCGAGGCCGTACTTCTCGGCTTTCGGCACGTACATGTTCAAAAAGGAGTTCCGGAGTTCGTCGTTCGAGACGGTCTTGAGTCCCACCTGCTGGGCGAACTCGTCGTGGTGGGACTCGTCGTTGGTCGGCCCGAAGAACTGGAGGATGCGCGGCCACCACTCCTCGAAGGCCGCCTGCGTGCGCTCCTGGTTCGCCTTCGAGGACGTCATCAGCTCGCGGAGGACGTCCTCGCCGTGCTTGACGTGGAACCCCTCCTCGAAGCACACCTTGTCCATCGCGTGGGCGTACGGCTCCCAGGACGTGTTCTTCAGCGTGGCCTGCCGGCGCATCGCGCCGCCGTCCACGAAGAAGTCGATCATCGGCGCCTCGTACCACGAGTCGACGGGGTAGTGAAAGCAGTTCAGGAACTTCCCCTCGCCCGCGGTGAGTTCGTCGAGCATCTCCTCGCGCGTCTTCACGCCGAGGCTCTCGGCGGCGCGGTAGAGCAACTGGGCGTGCCCGATCTCGTCCTGGCACTTGGCGGTGCAGGCGAGCTTCCGGTCCAGCGAGGGCGCCATGCGCGTGAACTCCTTGTCGAGGTAGCCGCCCATCACCTCGCTGTTCGCGTGGAACTGGATCATGCGCGTCGCGGCCTCCCGGTACTCCCCGGGGAGGTCGTCGCTGGGGCTGAACGCCCGGGGGCCGGCGCGCTCTTTGACCTCGTCGACGTCCATGAACGATAGTGAGGGACACGCGGGGGTAGTCGTTCACCCGCACATACGCGGGGTTGAAGTCCTCCGGGGCCGAACGTGTTCCCGTGATCTCGGAGTGTCTGTTCGTGGAGTTCGGCGTGCGCGGCGACGACTGCCCGCTCGCCGACGCCACGCGCGAGACCGGCGCGAGCGTCGACGCCCGCCCGCCGCAGCTCCGCCGCGACGGCTACGCGCTCCTCCGGTTCTCGACGGCCGAAGGCGACGCAGTCGCCGACGCCCTCGACGCCGACGACCGCCTGCGTTACCTCCACGTCGCGCACACCGACGGCCGCTTCACGTTCCGCTGTCTCTCCAAGCACCCCTGCGTCGTCCACGAACTCACGAACGCCGGCTTCCTCGCGGACTCCCTGCACTACCGGGCCGGCGACGCGCGCTTCACGGGCGCCGTCGTCGGCCGGGACGTCCTCCGCGAAGTCCTGGAAGCCGCCGGCGACGCCGTCGGCGTCACGCTCGAGCGCGCGTACCCCGTCGGCGACGAGGACGACGCCCCCGTCCCCGACCGCTGGGGGCTCACGCCGGCGCAAGCGGACGCGCTCCGCACCGCCCTCGACATGGGGTACTTCGCCGTGCCCCGGGAGAGCGACGCCGGCGACGTCGCCGCCGCGCTCGGCGTCTCGAAGTCCGCGTACCTCGAACGCCTCCGCCGGGGGCTCGCGCGCCTGCTCGACGAGACGCTGTGATTTAAACCCGCGGTCGGCGAACACGCCGCGCATGCACGCAGAGACCACGGACGGCGTCCGCCGCGTCACGTTCGACCGACCGGCAGCGAAGAACGCGTTCACGCCCGAGGTGGCCGAAGCGCTCGCCGCGGAACTGGAGTCCCTCGACCCGGAGACCCACGACGCCGTCGTGTTGACCGGCGAGGGCGACGCGTTCTCCGCGGGCGGCGACGTGGCGGCGATGGCCGAGCGCCAGCAGGACGGCCGCGACTACTACGAGACCATCGTCGAGACGTTCGGCCGCCTGACGGACGCAGCGATGGAGTCCCGCGTCCCCATTGTCGCGCGCGTCAACGGCGACGCCGTCGGCGCCGGCCTCGCCGTGGTCGCGCTCTCGGATTTCGCGTACAGCGCGCCGGACGCGCGGTTCTCGTGTGCGTTCGTCCGCGTCGGCCTCGTCCCGGACACCGGCGGGAGCTTCCTCCTGCCCCGCCTGGTGGGGCTCCGCGAGGCGAAGCGGCTGGCGTTCACCGCGGAGTTCGTCGACGCCGCCGAGGCCGCCGACCTCGGCCTCGTGAACGAGGCGGTCCCGGCGGACGAACTGGACGAGACCGTCGACGACCTCCTGGACACGCTCCGCGCGCGACCCACGCGGACCGTCGGCATGGTCCGGCAGGCGCTACACGACAACCTCGGCCGCGAGTGGCGGGACGCCCTCGACCACGAGTCCCTCCTGCAGAGCCAGGCGCGGGACACGCCCGAACACGAGGAGGGCGTCGCGGCCTTCCTCGAGGGCCGGGAGCCGGACTACCCGTCGTGAAG
Source organism: Halobacterium yunchengense (assembly GCF_037031165.1). Taxonomy (NCBI): domain Archaea; kingdom Methanobacteriati; phylum Methanobacteriota; class Halobacteria; order Halobacteriales; family Halobacteriaceae; genus Halobacterium; species Halobacterium yunchengense. The sequence continues at coordinate 276,807 of NZ_JAYEZL010000003.1, forward strand.
TGACTTCTCCATGATGTAGATGGCGTCCGGGTCGTCGAACGCCGCCCGGACGCGCTCGACGCGGTCGTGGTCGACGGGGCCGTCGGCGTCCCCACCGGGTGCGAGGTACACCTTGTGTCCGCCGTCGACGGACCGCTCCCGGCGGACGTCGAAGCGCTCGCGGTAGTTCTCCGGGAGCGCCTCGCGGCTCGTGCGGACCATGATGCTCTCGGGCCGGTAGCCGTTCGCGGCGTAGAAGTAGTCGACGTAGCCGCCCGCCGAGCCGACGCTCGCGCGCTCGAAGCCGTACTCGCGTGCCGCGTCCTCGAAGGCCTCAAGGAGGCGTGACCCGACGCCCGCCCGGGCGTAGGCGTCGCGCACGGCGATGCCGACGAGTTCGACGCTGGCGGCCTCGCGGTGTCGGCCGAGCGCGAACCCCACCAGGTCGTCGCCGTCCCAGGCGCCCCAGAACAGCGCCGGGTGCTCGTCGTACCACTCCCGGACCACGTCCCGGTCGCGGTCGTCGATGCACTCGTGGTGGAGCTCGAGCACGTCGTCGAACTCGTCGGCCGTCACGCGGCGGAGTTCGACCATGGCCGTCGTGGGTTCCGCTGGACCAAGTGCTTTGGGCGGGCTCACTCCAGCCGGTCGCCGAGCGCGCGCTCGACCGCCTCGTCGACGAGCCCCTCGCGGACGAGGCCGGCGACGGCGTCCATCTCGCCGGACAGCGACCGGTCCTCGTCGACCGGCGGCGACGCCTCGCGGACGAGGTCGTAGACGGCGGCGGTGCCCTCGGCGTGCGCGAGGTCGTCCTCGAGGAACTCGCTGGCCTGCGCGGCCGCGAGCAGTTCCACGGCGACGACGCCGGCGGTCTTCTCGGCGGCCTCGCGGAACGCGTACGCGGAGCCCGCGCTCATGCTCACGTGGTCCTCCTGGCCGCCCGAGACGGGCGTGTTGTCGACGGCGGGCCGGCCGAGCGACCGCAGGTCGTTCACGAGCGCGGCGGCCGTGTACTGGGGGATCATCAGGCCGGAGTGGAGGCCGCTCTCCCTGGCGAGGAACGGCGGCAGGTGGGGTTCCTGGACGTTCGGGTTCAGCATCCGGTCGACGCGGCGCTCGCTGATGGCCGCGAGTTCGGCGAGCGCGCTCGCCGCGTAGTCCAGGCGGAGCGCCAGCACCTCGCCGTGGAAGTTCCCGCCGGAGAGCACGGCCGCGGCGTCGGTGCCGCTGGCGCGCGGGTCCGTCGCCGCCGCGTCGAACACGAGCGGATTGTCGGTCGCCGAGTTGAGCTCCGTCTCCACGGCCTCCCGGAGGTGCGCGAGCGCGTCACGGACGGCGCCGTGGACCTGCGGCAGGCACCGAATCGAGTACGCGTCCTGCACGCGGTCGCAGTTCCGGTGGCTCTCGACGACCTCGCTGTCCGCGGTGAGTCGCTTGACGTTCCGCGCGCTGGCGGCCTGGCCGTCGTGGGGCCGCACGCGCTGGATCGCCGGGTCGCAGTTCGCGGTCGTGGACAGCGTGACCTCGGTCGTGAGCGCGCCCGCCGCGTCGGCCGCCCGGAGCGCGCGCTCGCCGTCCAGGAGCGCCAGCGCCGCCAGCCCCGTCGTGAGCTGGGTGCCGTTGATGAGCGCGAGGCCCTCCTTCGCCCGGAGCGTCACCGGGTCGAGCCCGGCGCGGTCGAGCGCCTCGTCGCCGGGCACGTGGTCGCCGTCCACCACCGCCTCTCCCTCTCCGATGAGGACGAGCGAGAGGTGCGCGAGCGGCGCGAGGTCGCCGGACGCGCCGAGGCTGCCCCGGGAGCGCACGACGGGGTGGACGCCCGCGTTCAGCATCGCCGCGAGCAGGTCGACGACGCGCTCGCGGACGCCCGAGTACCCCTTCACGAGCGCGTTCAGTCGCGTGACCAGGAGCGCGCGCACCTCCTCGCGGTCGAGTTCGCGGCCGGCGCCGGCGGCGTGGCTGCGGAGCAGGTTCCGCTGGAGCGCCTCGAGGTCCTCGCGGGGGACCCGGGTGTCGACGAGCTGCCCGAACCCCGTGTTCACGCCGTAGACGGGGTCGCCGGCGTCGAGGACGTCCACGACGCGCTCGCGGGACCGCCGCACGGCCTCCCGGGCGTCCCCGGCGATGCGGACCGCGGCGTCGTCGCGCGCGACGGCCTCGACAGCCGCCGGCGTGAGCGTCTCGCCGTCGACGACCACCGCGTCCGCGCCGCCGGTCGCCCCGCGGTCCGCGTCAGGCATCCGCGACCGCCCCCTCGCGTGCGACCACGTCGCCGTCCTTCAGCACCGTCTCGACGGTGTTCACGCCGAAGTTGTAGGGGACGTGGACGTGGCTCGGCCCGTCGACGACCGCGAGGTCAGCGGCGGTGCCCTCGCGGAGCGTGCCGGTGCCGTCGCCGCGGTCGACGGCGAGCGCGGCGTTGCGCGTCGCGCCGAGGAGCGCGTCGCCCGGCGCCATCCGCATGCCGTTGCACGCCAGCGCCACCGCGAACCCCATCGACTGCGAGTAGCAGTTCGGGTTCAGGTCCGTCGCGAGCGCCACGTCGGCGCCCGCCCGCCGGAACTGCTCGGCGTCCGCGTAGTCCTCGCCGAGCGCGAACGCCGTCCCGGGCAACAACACGGGGACGACGCCGGCGTCCGCGAGCGCCGCGGCGTCGTCCTCGTTCGCGTGCAGGAGGTGGTCGGCGCTCACCGCGCCGAGGTCGGCGGCCAGTTGCGCGCTCCCCAGCCTGGTGAACTCCTCGGCGTGGATCTTCGGTCGCAGGCCGCGCTCGCGGCCGGCCTCGAGGACCCGCCGGCTCTGGGCGACGGTGAACACGCCCTCCTCGCAGAACACGTCGCAGAACGCCGCCGCCGGGTGGTCGGCCGCTCGCGGCAGCTGCTCGTCGACCACTTCGTCGACGTAGTCGTCGGCGTCGCGGCCGCCCGGGACGGCGTGGGCGCCCATGAACGTCCCGACGACGTCGACCGGGTGGCCGTCGGCCGCCCGCTCGATGGCGTCCAGCAGGCGGAGCTCGGTCTCCGTGTCGAGCCCGTACCCGGTCTTCACTTCGGCCGTCGTCGTGCCGTGCGCGAGCATCACGTCGAGCTGGGCCGCGAGGTTCGCCGCGAGCTCGGCGGTCGACGCCTCGCGGACGGCCTCGACCGTGCGGAGGATGCCGCCGCCCTCGGCGAGGATCTCCTGGTAGGTCCGCCCGCGGAGCTTCGCCGCGAACTCGTCGCTGCGGTCGCCGGCGAAGACGGCGTGCGTGTGCGGGTCGACGAACCCCGGGATCACGGCCCGCCCGGACGCGTCGATCGCGGTGTCGGCGTTCTCCGCGGGGTACTCGCGGCGGACGGCCTCGGCGTCGCCGACGGCGGCGACGTCGCCGTCGACGACCGCGACCGCGGCGTCCTCGTGGGTCTCGAGCGGCCCGCCGTCGCCGCCGCTCGGGCCGACGACGACCTCGCCGGCGCCGTACACCACGGTCTCGAGTGTCGACTCAGCCATGGTGCCCCGCGAGGAAGTGCGCGACGGTTCGCGCGGCCGCGTCGACGGTGCGGCCGTCCTCGTCCAGCGGCGGCGCCGTCTCCACGACCTCGAAGCCGACCGCGCGGTCGTCGGCGGCGACGCCGCGCACCAGCCGGAACAGCTCCCTGGGCTGGAGGCCGCCCGGCGTCGGCGCGCTCGAACCGGGGTAGGCGGCGTCGAGGACGTCCACGTCCACGCTCACGTAGACGTAGTCGACGCCCGCCATCGCGTCGAGGGCGGCCGCGAGCGCGCCCGCCAGGTCGACGTCCACCCGTTCGGCGGTGACGACCGCGCCGCCCTGGTCGTCGAGGAACTCCGCGTACGCGGTCGACGTCTCGAAGTGGCGCGCGCCGACGACGGTCAGCGAGTCGAGGCCGGCGTCGAACAGCTGGCGGTACGGCGTGCCGCTCGTGGGGCCGCCCCGGACCGCCCGGCAGTCGAGGTGCGCGTCGAAGCTCACGACGCCCAGGCTGCCGGCCTCGAGCAGCGGCGCGGCGTTCGCGTACGACAGCGAGTTGTCGCCGCCGACGAACACCGGGACGGCGTCGGTCTCGTGGACCGCCGCGGCGGCCTCCGCGACCGTCTCCTGGACGACCTCGACGTCCTCGTCGACGAGCACCACGTCGCCGAGGTCCGCGACCGACTCCACCGCGCCGGCCGCGAAGTGGTGGGTCTTCGCGCCGGCGAGCGCGTCCCGCACCGCCGCCGGCCCCTCCGCGGCGCCCTCCCGACCGATGACAGCGCCGTCGTAGGGCTCGCCGACGAGCACCGCGTCGTAGCCGCCGGCCTCGTCGACCGTCGTCGTTTCGACGACGTCGCCGAACTGCTCGTCGTTCGGGTCCGCCGAGGGAGCGTCCCACGCTCCGGCGGTCCGGAACATCAGTGCTCGCCCCCCATCGGAACGTCGACGCCGCTCTCGCGCGCCTCGTCGATGGCGTCCTCGTAGCCGGCGTCGGCGTGGCGAATCACGCCCATCCCGGGGTCGGTCGTGAACACGCGGCGGGCCTTCTCCGCGGCGAGGTCCGAGCCGTCCAGGACGACGTGGTTGTTCGCGTGGAGCGCGTTCCCGATGCCGACGCCGCCGCCGTCGTGGACGCTCACGATGTCCGCGCCGGCGGCCGTGTTCAGGAGGGCGTTCAGGATGGGCCAGTCCGCGACGGCGTCCGAGCCGTCGCGCATCGCCTCCGTCTCGCGGTTCGGGCTCGCGACCGACCCGGCGTCGAGGTGGTCCCGCGTCACCACGACCGGCGCGCTGATCTCGCCGTCGGCGACGAGGCCGTTGATGCGGAGCGCGAACCGCGCGCGCTCGGTGAGGCCGTCCTCGTCGTCGGCGCTTCGGTACCCGAGCCAGCAGACCCTGCTGGGCAGCCCCTGGAGCTGCACCTGGTCCTGCGCGAGGTCGATCCAGCGGTGCAGCGCGTCCTTCCCGGGGAACAGTTCCTTGACGGCTTCGTCCGTCCGGTGGATGTCCTCGGGGTCCCCGGAGAGCGCGACCCAGCGGAACGGGCCCTTGCCGCGGCAGAACAGCGGCCGGATGTACGCGGGCACGAACCCCGGGTAGTCGAAGGCGTCGTCCACGCCGCGGTGCTCGCGGACCTGGCCGCGGATGTTGTTCCCGTACTCGAAGGCGACAGCGCCCTCGTCCTGGAGGTCGAGAATCGCCTGCACGTGCCGCTCCATCGTGTCCAGGCTCGCCTCGACGTACGCCTCCGGGTCCGCCTCGCGGAGGTCGTCGGCCTCCGCGACCGTGTACCCGCTCGGGTAGTAGCCCTCGAGTTCGTCGTGCGCGCTCGTCTGGTCGGTGACGACGTCCGGCACGAAGTCGCGGTCGAGCATGCCCTCGAGGACGTCCGCGGCGTTGGCGTGCACGCCGACTGAGTACGGTTCGCCGGCCTCGGCGGCCGCCTCGGCGCGGCGGATGGCCTCGTCGAGGTCGTCGGTCTGCTCCATGCAGTAGCCGGTCTCGATGCGTCGGTCGATGCGGGCCTCGTCGACCTCCGCGGCGATGCAGACGCCGCCGTTCATCGTGACCGCCAGCGGCTGCGCGCCGCCCATGCCGCCGAGACCGCCCGTCGCGACGATCCGCCCCGAGAGGTCGCCGTCGAAGTGCTGGCGGGCGGCCTCCGCGAGCGTCTCGAACGTGCCCTGGATGATGCCCTGCGTGCCGATGTACGCCCACGACCCAGCGGTCATCTGGCCGTACATGATGAGGCCGTTCGCCTCGAGTTCGTGGAAGTGCTCCCAGTCGTCCCACTTCCCGACGAGGTTCGAGTTCGCGATGAGCACGCGGGGCGCGCGCTCGTGGGTCTCGAAGACGCCGACGGGCTTCCCGGACTGCACGAGCAGCGTCTCCTCGTCGCCCAGTTCGCGGAGCTCGTCGAGGATGGCGTCGTAGGCGTCCCAGGACCGCGCCGCGCGGCCGGTGCCGCCGTAGACGACGAGGTCCTCGGGCCGCTCCGCGACCTCTGGGTCGAGGTTGTTGTTCAGCATGCGCAGCGCCGCCTCCTGGCGCCAGCCCTCGCACTCGACGTCCGTGCCGGTGGGCGCGCCCTGGTAGTCCCGCCACTCCGCGGACGGCTCGCCCACCGAGAAGGCGCCGTCTGGACTGTCTCCCATACCACTCCCTTCGGCGACCAGCGGCAAAGGCCTGCAGGCCGCCGTGCGACGGGTTCTTTACGTGCGGGGGCGTCTGTCGGCGCGTGCACCAGGCGACGTTCCGGCTCGCGGGCGGCGGCGCGTACGCCGCGGCGACCGCGGACGCGGACGCCAGCGTGGCGCTGTGGTGCAACGACCACTGCGACCTGCTGCGCGTCAGGGGCGCGGACGCGGACCGCGCGCTCGCGGTCGTGGACGACCGCGTCGGCGTCCGCGAGACCGCGACGGAGGGCGACAGCACGCTCGCCGTGACCGGCGCGTGCCTCCGCGAGGCGAGCGACGGCGGCGTCGAGGACGTGCTGGCCGCCCACGGCTGCCTGCTCGTGCCGCCGCTGTCCTACCGCGACGGCGAGAAGCACGTCCGCGTGCTCGCCCTCGACCCCGGCGCGCTCACCGACGTCTACCACGACCTGCGCGCCGACTACGAGGTGACGGTCGCGGACAAGCGCGAGGTGAGCGCGCCCGAGCCCGGGGCGCCGGGGACGGCCGCCCCGGAGTTGACCGCGCGGCAGGCCGCCGTGCTGCGCGCCGCCGTCGAGGACGGCTACTACGAGTTCCCCCGCCGCGCCTCCACGAGCGACCTCGCCGACCGGTTCGGGCTCGCGCGCTCCACGCTCGAGGAGCACCTGCGGCGCGCCGAGGGCAAACTCGCCACAGCCCCCGCCGCGACCCGGTGAACACGCCACAGCCCCCGCCGCGACCCGGTGAACACGCCACAGCCCCCGCCGCGACCCGGTGAAAACTCGGCCGGAGCCGCGCTGGCTGTTCGGCGCCTAGCGTGGCGGGTCGGCGTCGTCGCCGAAGCCGCTCCCGTAGGAGTCCAGCACCTCGGTCACGGTGACCTCGTAGGCGTCGTACCACTCCGTCCAGCGGCGTTTCGCGCGTTCGTGGTCGGCGTCCGCGCCGAACGAGTCCAGCGCGTCCAGGTCCTCCCAGTAGTAGACGACGAGCACCTCGTCGCGCTCCGGGGCGTGCCACGTGCGCTTCCCGCGGTAGCCGTCGGTGTCCTCGGCGGCCGCCTGCACCGCGTCGTTCAGTTCGTGGAACTCGGCGTCGTACGCCCCCGGGTCGAGCCGGAAGGTGACGAGGTACATCGCTCCCCGTTCGGTCCCCCGCGTGGATAAGCGGTTCCCCGCCGGCGACAGGTGGCGGCGGCCGCCCGAGCCGACCTGACGGATGCTCGACACCACGCCCGTCCGCAGAACCGGTCGTCGGTTGCGCCTACGCGTAAGTTCTTGTGCGGGTCTCGCGACCAACCGACAATGGCAGGCGGAGCGGCCGCGGACGGCGACGACAGCGGCGCGGAGCGGTCGGTCCGCGAGCAGTGGACGGTCGTCCTGGGCGTCACGGCCGTCTCCGCGGCGCTGGCCGCCTACGAGATCTCGCCGGCGAGCGTCACGCCGCTCGTGCGGGACTCCCTCGGCGTCGGAGCGACCGAGGCCGGCCTCGTCGTCAGCGTGATGTTCGGCGTCGGCGTGTTCTCGAGTCTCCCGACCGGCGCGCTGCTCGACCGCACGAACTCCCGGACCGTCGTCGCGGTGGCCGTCGCGGTCGCGCTGGTCGCCGGCGGCTGGGGGTGGGTGGCGGCCGAACGCGGCAGCTACCCCGGCGTGCTCGCGTCCCGGGCGCTCGGCGGCATCGCGTACATCGCGGTGTGGAACGCCGGCATCGACGTCGTCAGCCGGACCGTCGCCGCGGAGTACCGCGCGACCGCGGTCGGCACGTTCACCGCGAGCGGGCCGGTCGGGTTCGCGGTCGGCCAGAGCACGAGCCCGGTCATCGCGGCGTCGTTCGGCTGGCCGGCCATCTCCGTCGCGTTCACGGCCGCGAGCGTCGTGGGGCTGGCGGTGTTCTGGGTGCCGAGCCGCGGCCTCGGGCACGCCGACGGCGGCCCGGCGCCGTCGCTGGCGGAGTTCGCGGCCGTACTCCGCCTGCGCAGCGTCTGGCTCGCCGGCCTCCTCGGGTTCCTCGCGTACGCGCTGTACCTGTTCGTGAACTCCTGGGCGCCCTCCTACCTCACCGACGAGGTCGGGCTGGCGCTCGGCGTCAGCGGCGTCCTCGTCGCGGTGTTCCCGGCGGTCGGCGTCGGTTCTCGCGTCGCGGGCGGCGTGCTCTCGGACCGCCTCTTCGAGGGGCGGCGGCGGCCGGTCCTCCTGGGGTCGTTCGTCGCGACGGCGCCGTGCCTGTTCGCGCTCGCGGCGCTGCGCGTGATCCCCGTGCTCGTCGCGGCGCTCCTGGTCGCCGGGTTCGCGGTGCAGTTGACGCTCGGGCTGGCGTTCGCGTACGTCCGCGAGCTCGTCGAGCCGCGCGTCGCCGCGACCGCGGTGGCGTTCCTGACGGCGGTCGGCCTCGCGGGCGCGTTCGTCGCGCCCATCGCGGGCGGCGCGCTCGTGGCCGCGTTCGGCTACGAGCCGGCGTTCCTGCTCGCGGGCGCGCTCTCCGTGGTCGGGGTCGCCGCGGCGTGGGTGCTGCCGGAGCCGTAGAGCGGAAGCCTTCAGGGAGTCGGGCGCGAAGTCGGCGCGTGCGCAGGACAGCCGCCGCCGTCGCCGCGGGCGTGGTCGTGCAGGCCGCGCTGCTCGCCGCAGTCTCCGGGATGCCGCCCCACCACCCGGCGACGGCGACGACCGCGTTCCGCGTCGTGTCAGTGGGCGCCGTCGGCGGGTTCGTCGCGGCGTTCCTCGCGGACGCCACGCCGTACCGCGCGAGCGTCGCCGCGGGCGCGGCCGTCGGCGTCGCGGTCGGCGCGGCGTTCTGGTACGCCGTCCTGTACGGGGAGACGGTGGGCGTCCTCCACCACCTCCACTACGCGCTGGCGACGACCGTCTGGCTCCTCGACGTCGCCGCGCGCTGGCCGCGACTCGTCGTCGGCGGCGTCGCCGTCGCCGTCGCCGCGGCGTTCGTCGCCGGGAGCCTGCTCGGCGGCGTCGCGGCCGAGCGGCGGCGGTGAGGGCGCCGCCGGTCAGAGTCCGAGCAACCGTTCGGCGTTCTCCCAGAGGAGCTTCCGGTAGACGTCGTCGCCGTAGTCGGTCGCCTCGGCCAGCGAGTCCAGCCACTCGTCGGGTCGAATCATCGGGTAGTCCGTGCCGAACAGCACCTTGTCCTGGAGGAGGCTGCCGGCGTAGTGCAACACCTGGTCGTCGACGTACTCCGGCAGCCACCCGGAGAGGTCCATGTAGACGTTGCCCTTCTGCTGGCAGACGGCGAGCTGTTCTCTCTCCCAGGGGAAGGCGGGGTGGGCGACGAGAATCTGGAGGTCGGGGTGGTCGGCGGCGACGTCGTCGAGCAGCATGGGGTTCCCGTACTTCACCTTGAGGCCGCGGCCGCCCGGCGCGCACGCGCCGAGCGTGGAGTTCCCGCCGTGGAACACGCAGGGGACGCCGAGGTCCTCGATGGTCGCCCAGAGGTCGTCGTGTTCGGGGTCGCTGGGGTCGAAGCCCTGCGCGATCTGCTGGAACTTGAACCCAGAGAGGTCGAGGTCCTCGACTGCTCGAATCGCCTCCTCGACGCAGTCGTCTTTCAGGGGGTCGACGCTCGCGAACCCGACGAAGAAGTCCTCGTGCTCGTCGCGGACCGCGGCGACGTAGTCGTTCGGGACCGGCGGGTTGCCGGTGTTGGTCTCGGCGTCCCAGCCGAGGAGGACCGCGCGGGAGACGCCCGCTTCGGCGTACTCCGCGCGCATCTCGTCGTAGTCCCAGGTGTCGAGGTCGGTGCCGAAGCGGTCGGCGGCGTCCCGAATCAGCTGGCCGCCGGCGTCGTGGAGGAACTCGCTGGTGGGCTGGTGGGCGTGCGCGTCGACCGCGCGGCCCTCCGCGAGGACGTCGTCGAGGCTCATCGCCGCTTCACGAGGAACTTCATGTCGCCGGCGAACACCGTCTCGCCGTCCTGGTTCGTCATCTCCGTGTCGACGGTGACGAGGCCGGCGTCGTCCCGCGAGGACAGCTCCTTGGTCTCGGTTACCTCCACGTCCAGGGAGATGGTGTCGCCCATCTTCACGGGCGCCGGGATGTCCATGTAGTTCATGCCGAGGAACGCGACGACGGTGCGCTCGAGGAACCCGCAGCGGTAGACGAACCCGGTCGCGAGCACGAACGTCATCGGGCCGTGCGCGACGCGCTCGCCGAACTCCTGGTCGGCGGCGTACTCGGCGTTCGAGTGCAGCTCCGTCCAGTCCCCGGTGAACATCGAGTGGAACGTGAAGTCCGCCTCCGTCACCGTGCGGCCGACGCTCTCGAAGGTCTCGCCCTCGGCGAAGTCCTCGAAGTAGTGGGGCTCGTAGCTGTACGGCATACCAGGGACGGGAGTCCCGAACGATAAATAATTATGCAGAACGGCCGCGGAGGCGCGTCGCGGAGATGGCGAGCACCCACGCCGCGGCGAACGCCGCCGCACGCGGGAGGAACCCGGCGGTGACCGCGCGCAGCGCGGCGGCGACCGCGAGGTAGCAGGCCACGACGAACACGGTCGCGGCGACGGCCCACGCGACGCCGGCGAGCCGACCGTCCAGCGGCGGCTCCCGGTAGTTCTCGTAGACGTTCGGCACGCCGACGCCGACGAGCAACACGACGAAGTAGCCGTCCGCGGCGTCGGGGCTGTGCCGGAACGCGAGCGCGCCGGCGGCGAGCGCGAGGGCGACCGCGGTCGCGGTCACCGCGAACTCGACGCTCGCCAGCCACGCGCGGAACCGACCCGTCAGCGACGCCATACGCCCACGTGCGGCCACGACTGCTTGAAGGTGGCGGGGCGTCGCAGCGGCCGCGAGCCGGGACGCCGGACAACTATGTGGGGCGGCGCACAACCGCGAGGTATGCGAGACGCGTACGTCGTCGGCGCCGGCCAGACAGCGTTCGGGGCGTTCCCCGAGGCGTCCTACCGGTCGCTGTTCGCCACCGCGGTCGACCGCGCGCTGGCGAGCGCGCCCGACCTGGACGCCGACGACATCGACGAGGCGGTCGTGGGAACGCTCGGCGTGGGCGGCCGACAGCTCGGCCTCTCCGGACCGGCGGTCACCGAGCACGCCGGCGTGTCGGCGCCGACGACGAGAGTGGAAAACGCCTGCGCGGCGAGCGGCTACGCGGTCAGGAACGCCGTGCAGGCCGTGAAGTCGGGGATGGCGGACGTGGCGCTCGCCGGCGGCTTCGAGGTGATGACGGACCTGAGCGGCGACGCCGCGAAGTACTGGCTCGGCGTCTCCGGCGAGACGGAGTGGGAGCGGCTCACGGGGGCGACGTTCGCGGGGACGTACGCCCAGATGGCGTCGGCGTACCTCGACGCGCACGACGCGACGGTCGAGGACTTCTCGCGGGCCGCCGTGAAGAACCACGCGAACGGCGCGCGCAACCCCCACGCGCACCTCGGCTTCGAGTGCTCGCTCGCGGACGCGACCGGCGCCGCGACGGTCGCCGACCCCCTGACGCTGTACCACTGCTGTCCGACGAGCGACGGCGCCGCCGCGGTGGTCGTCGCCAGCGGCGAGGTCGCCGAGTCCGTCGACGCGGACGCGGTCCGCGTGGCGGGCGTCGGCGCCGCCGGCGACCGCGTCGGCCTCTTCGAGCGCGACACGTACACCTCGATTCCGGCGAGCCGCGACGCCGCCGACGCCGCCTACGAGATGGCCGGCATCGGCCCGGGCGACGTCGACATCGCGGAGGTCCACGACTGCTTCGCCGTCGCGGAACTGCTCGCGTACGAGGACCTCGGGTTCTGCGAGCGCGGCGAGGCGCCGGGGCTGCTCCGCGAGGGCGCGACCGACCGCGACGGCCGCCTGCCGGTGAACGTCTCGGGCGGCCTGAAGGCGAAGGGCCACCCGATCGGCGCGACGGGCGCCGGCCAGGTCGTCGAGCTCTGGAAACAGCTCACGGGGAACGCCGGCGACCGGCAGGTCGAGGGCGTCGAGGTCGGCCTCGCGCACAACGTCGGCGGCAGCGGCGGCGCGGCCGTCGTCACCGTCCTGGAGGGACAGCGATGACCGGCGAGCGGTCGAGCGTCGTCGGCGTGGGCGCGTACGCGCCGCGGTTCCGGATGCCGGCGGACGCGGTCCGGGACGCGCTCGGGTCCTTCGACGCGCGCGGCGTCGACCAGGTCGCCGTCCCCGACGCCGACGAGGACGCGCTGACGATGGCCGCCGAGGCCGCCGGCAGAGCGCTCGATGCGGCGGAGACACGCCCGGACGACCTGGACGCGCTCTTCCTGGCGTCGACGACGCTGCCCTACGACGAGGAGGCGGCGACCGCGCGCCTCGCCAGCCTGCTCGGCGCACCGGAGCGGACGCGCACGGCGCAGTTCGCGGGCAGCACCGCCGCAGGGGGCGAGGCGCTGGCCGCGGCGCTCGACGCGGACGGCCTCTCGGTCGTCGTCGCGTCCGACGCGCCCACGGGCGCGGCGGACGGTGCAGTCGGCCACGCGGCGGGCGCCGGCGCGGCCGCGGTCGTCGTCGCCCCGGATGACGCGGACGGCGTGGAGGCCGCCGCGGTGACGGACGCGGCGTCGTTCACGTCGCCGTACCCGGGGACGCGGTTCCGGGAGCGCGGCAGCGAGGAGACGACCGGACTCGGCGTGACGGCCTACGACCGGCGGGCGTACCGCGAGACGGTTCGCGGCGCCGTCGACGCGCTCGGCGGCGCCGAGAGCCCGGCCGCGGCGGCCCTCCAGGCGCCGGACGGCGACCTGCCGTACCGCGCGGCCGGAGCGCTCGGCGTCGATGCCGACGCGGTCGACGCTGGCACGGTCGCCGCCGACCTGGGGGACGCGGGCGCGGCCAGCGCGTTCCTCGGCCTCGCGGCGGCGCTCGCGGACGGCGCCGGGTCGGTGCTGCTCGTGCCGTACGGCAGCGGCGGCGTCGCGCACGCGTTCCGGATTCGCGCCGGCGGGAGCGCGCCGGTCGAGCGGACCGTCGACGGGGACCGCGAACTCGACTTCGCGGCCGCACGGCGCCGCCGGGGCGCGTTCGACTCCGGCGTCCCCGAGGGCGGCGGCGCGTACGTGAGCGTCCCCTCGTACCGCCGCACGCTCCCGCAGCGCCACCGCCTCGTCGCGGGCCGCTGCGAGGCCTGCGGCGGACTGGCGTTCCCGCCCGAGGGCGCGTGCCCCGACTGCGGCGGGCGCGAGGGGTACGAGGACGTGGCGCTCGCCGAGACCGGGACCGTCGAAGCGGCGACGACCATCTCGCAGGGCGGCGCGCCCCCGGAGTTCGTCCCCCAGCAGGCCCGCGGCGGCGCGTACGCGAGCGCCGTCGTCGCGTTCGAGGGGCCCGAGGGCGGCGCCGCGAGCGTGCCGGTCCAGGTCGTCATCGCCGACGAAGACGCGCCCGACGTCGGCGACGACGTGGCGGCGGTGCCGCGCGTGCTCTACGACCAGGAGGGCGTGCGGCGGTACGGCGTCAAGGCGGTCCCGACAGCGGGCCGACGGTAACGCCTGACACACGGGCCCCGGGCAGACCGGAACGCGTTTGTTCCGGCGACGTCGTAGACCGTGAGGGAATGACGCTACTGAGCGCCGACACCGTGGTCTGCGACGCGGACCGCGTCCTCGAGGACGGCGCGGTGGTCGTCGACGGCGACCGCATCGCGGCGGTCGGCGACCGAGACGAACTGCTGGACGCCTACCCCGACCGCGAGCGCGTCGCGGTGGACGTGCTCGCGCCGGGGCTGGTGGGCGCGCACGTCCACTCGGTGCAGAGCCTGGGGCGGGGCATCGCGGACGACGAGGAGCTCCTGGACTGGCTGTTCGACCACGTGCTCCCGATGGAGGCGTCGATGGGACGCGAGGAGATGCGCGCGGCAGCCGACCTGGGCTACATGGAGCTCGTCGAGTCCGGGACGACCACCGCGATCGACCACCTGTCGGTGGCGCACGCGGACGCGGCGTTCGAGGCCGCGGGCGACGCCGGACTCCGCGCGCTCGCGGGGAAGGTGTTGATGGACAGGGACGCGCCGGGGGGCCTGCTCGAGGACACGGACGACGCGCTCGCGGAGACCGAGCGCCTGATCCGCGAGTACGACGGCGGCCACGGCGGCCGCATCCGGTACGCGGTGACGCCGCGGTTCGCGGTCTCGTGCACGGAGGCGTGTCTCCGGGGCTGCCGCGAGCTCGCCGACGAGTACGGCGTCCGCATCCACACGCACGCCAGCGAGAACCGCGGCGAGGTCGAGAAGGTCGAGGCCGACACCGGCCGCCGGAACGTCCACTGGCTGGACGAGGTGGGCTTGACCGGGGAGGACGTGGTGCTGGCCCACTGCGTGTGGACCGACGAGAGCGAGCGCGGGGTGCTCGCGGAGACCGGGACGCACGTCACGCACTGCCCGTCCTCGAACATGAAACTCGCCTCGGGGGTCGCGCCGGTCCGGGACTACCTCGAGCGCGGCGTCAACGTCGCGCTCGGGAACGACGGGCCGCCGTGCAACAACACGCTGGACGCGTTCACGGAGATGCGGCAGGCCAGCCTCCTGGGGAAAGTCGAGGACCTCGACCCGACGGCGCTCCCCGCCAGAACGGTCTTCGAGATGGCGACCCGGAACGGCGCGAGGGCGGCGGGCTTCGAGGACGTGGGCAGGCTCCGCGAGGGCTGGAAGGCAGACGTCGTCGGGCTCACGACGGAGAACGCGCGGTCGACGCCCGTCCACGACCCGTACTCGCACCTCGCGTTCGCGGCGCACGGCGACGACGTGACGCTGACCGTGGTGGACGGCGAGGTGCTGTACCGGGACGGCGAACACCAGCGGTTCGACGCCCGGGCGGTCCGGGAGCGAGCCCGCGAGTTCGCCGCACGGCTCTGAGGGGACGGCGCGGCGCGCCTACCGCTCGTAGTTCTCGACCCAGTCGTCGAGCTTCTCGGTGGCGCGGTCGGGGTCGCGGTCCGCGCGCAGCAGCTCCTCGACGAGCGCCGCGAACTCCGCGGAGACGCGGCTGCTCGCCTCCAGCCGCGGGACGAGTCGGACGCGCAGCCAGTCGAGGGCGCGCTGGGGCGAGTACCGGGCGTCGGCGGTCTCGACCATCGGAGCCCAGTACGGGCGGCGGACCTGAAAGGGGTGACGCCTCGCCGGGACGGACGCCACACTTTTCGGGCCGGCGTCCGTCGCTCCACGGGATGCCAGAAGGCGAGCCCGTACAGTGTCCGGTCTGCGGGTGGACGGGGCGAGCGAGTGACCTCGAGGACGCCGACGGCGGCGCGGCGTGTCCGACCTGCGGCGAACACGTCCCCGTCCCGTGAGCGAGCGGCGAGCGCGCTCGCAGCCCGCCCCGGCCGCCACCGTCCTCCCACCTTTTTCACGGTCGCCGGGGTAGCCGCTGGCATGAAGCTCGCAGTCCTCGGCGCCGGGACGATGGGCCGCGGCATCGCCCACGTCGCCGGCGTCGCCGGCCACGCGGTCAGCCTCCGCGACGTAGACGACGACGTGCTCGCCGACGCCCTCGCGGACATCGAGTCGACGCTGGACGGCGGCGTGGACCGCGGGAAACTGACCGCCGACGAGCGGGACGCCGCGCTGGACCGCGTCGACGCGACGACCGACCTCGGCGGCGCCGCCGGGGACGCCGACCTCGTCGTGGAGGCGGTACCCGAGGACCGCGACCTGAAGCGCAGCGTGCTCTCGGAGGCCGAGGCGGCGGCGCCCGGGGACGCCGTGCTGGCGTCGAACACGTCGAGTCTCGCGGTGACCGACCTCGCCGCCGCGCTCGGGGACCCGGGCCGGTTCGTCGGCCTCCACTTCTTCAATCCCGTGTACGCGATGGACCTCGTGGAGGTGGTGGTCGCCGAGCAGACGAGCGACGGGACGCTCGCGTTCGCCCGCGAGTTCGTCGACTCGCTCGGGAAGGCGACCGTCGAAGTGTCGGATGCTCCGGGGTTCGCGTCGTCGCGGCTCGGCGTCGCCCTCGGCGTGGAGGCGATGCGGATGGTCCAGGAGGGCGTCGCCAGCCCCGGGGACGTCGACGCGGCGATGGAGCTCGGCTACAACCACCCGATGGGGCCGCTGGAGCTCACCGACGTGGTGGGCCTGGACGTCCGCCTGGACGTCCTCGAGCACCTCCGCGAGGAGCTCGGCGAGCGGTTCCGGCCGCCGCAGGTGCTCAAGCGGAAGGTACAGGCCGGGAAGCTCGGGAAGAAGACCGGCGAGGGGTTCTACGAGTGGGAGGACGGCGACATCGTGGGGGTGGCGGAATGAGCGGCGGGAGCGCGGACGGCGGCCGCGGCGGCGAGGAGTCGCCGTCGGACGCGGCGGCGGACTGCGAGTTCGTCCGGCTGGGCGGCGGCGACCCCGAGCACGTGACGACCGTCGTGCTGGACCGGCCGGACGCGCGGAACGCGCTGAACGGCCGGCTGCGCGGGGAGCTGCAGCGCGTGCTCGCCGCGGTCGAGGACAGCGACGCGCGCGTGGTCGTGCTGACGGGGAGCGACGACGCCGGGGCGTTCGTCGCGGGCGCGGACGTCGCCGAGCTCCGCGAGCGGTCGGCCCTCGAGCAGCGCCGCGCCAGCGAGCGGCCGCGCGTCTACGAGGCGGTCGCGGACCTCCGTCAGCCCGTCGTCGCGCGCGTCAACGGCCACGCGCTCGGCGGCGGCCTCGAGCTCGCGCTCGCCTGCGACGTCCGCGTCGCCCACGAGCGCGCGAAGCTCGGCAGCCCGGAGATCGACCTCGGCCTCGTCCCGGGCGGCGGCGCCACCCAGCGCCTCCCCCGGCTCGTCGGCGAGGGACAGGCGATGCGGCTCGTGCTCTCCGGCGACCTCGTGGACGCCGAGGAGGCGGCCGACATCGGTCTCGTGGAGTCCGTCCACGGCGACGACGGCTTCGACGACGCCGTCTACGGGCTCGCGGCGTCGATGGCCGAGCACAGTCCCGTCGCCCTGGAGTTCGGGAAGGACGCCGTGCGGGCGGCGGGCCGGATGGACCTCGACGACGGCCTCGAGTACGAGGCCGAACTGTTCGCGCAGCTGTTCGCGACCGCGGACAGCGAGGAGGGGATGGCGGCGTTCTTCGAGGACCGCGAGCCCGAGTGGCGCGGCGAGTGACGCGCCGCGTGCGACCGGCCGGCGAACGCCGCGCGCGCCGGGTCCGCGAACGCCGCGCGCGACCCGCCGACCGACCGCGGTGCTGACAGGAATCCGGCTGCCTGCGTGGACGTACGCCGGGGATAACAACGCTTTCAAGCGTGCCGGTCCGAGGTGGTGGGTATGCATCGTGGGCTGGCGTGCTGGGTGGCCGGGCTGCTCGTCGTGGCGTCCGTGGTCGCGCCAGCGGCGGCCGCCGGAGCGCCGGACGGGGCACTCGGCATCGGGCAGGAGGACTTCGACCCCGACAGGGTGACGCTGTCCGCGGCCGTCGCGGAGGACGGCGACGCCGAGTGGTCGTTCAAGTACCGGATGGAGCTGACGACGGACAACGAGACGGCGGCCTTCGAGTCGCTGCAGGAGGACGTCGACGAGAACCGCTCGGAGTACGTCGACCGGTTCCGGTCGCGCATCGGTGAGACGGTGACGTCCGCGGAGAACGCCACCGGCCGCGAGATGTCGGTGTCGAACGTCTCCGTCGAGACGCGCCTCCAGTCCGGCAGCGAGTTCACCGACTCCTACGGGTTCGTGGTGTACACGTTCCAGTGGGAGGGCTTCGCGGCCGTCGACGGCGAGACGGTGACGGCCGGCGACGCCCTCGAGGGGTTCTACCTCGACAACGAGACGGCCCTGCAGTTCTCGTGGCCGGACGACTACCGCTCGGTGGACGCGGACCCGTCGCCCGACGAGTCCGACGAGACGTCGGTCCGGTGGAGCGGGCCGGAGGACTTCGGCACCGACCAGCCCCGGCTCGTCCTGGAGCCGCGGACGGGCCAGCAGACCACCGCGGGCGGCGACGGCCCAGCGGAGACAGCGACGACGACGCCGGGCGGCGGTGAAGCCGGCGGCGGCGTCCTCGGCCCGGTGCTCGTCGGCGCGCTGCTGGCGGTCGTGGTGCTGGGCGGCGCCGGCTACGTGTACTGGCGCCGCGAGTCAGACGCGGGCGGCGGTCCGGCCCCGGCCGCGGACCCTGGCAGCGGCGACGGCGGCGACGGCGGCGCAGCGGCGGCCGCGGCCGCGACGGGCGGGGACGACGACGGCGATGGGGACGCCGAGACCGAACCCCCGGAGGAGCTGCTGAGCAACGAGGAGCGCGTCGAGAAGTTCCTCCGCGAGCAGGGCGGCCGCGCGAAACAGCAGGCCGTCGTCGACGCGATGGGCTGGACGGAGGCCAAGACCAGCCAGGTCGTCAAGGACATGCGCGAGGCCGACGACCTGGAGTCGTTCCGCATCGGCCGCGAGAACGTCCTGAAGCTCCCCGAGGCCGACGACGTCGACGAGTGACGCTGCGGGGCGCCCGGCCACGGGTCGTGCTGTCGCCTGCCACGGCCACCGCGAGCCGGCACCTCCTTATACGCGCCGCAAATACTGCCGCAGCATGACCGAAGGCGGCCCGCTCGACAACATGCTCGCGCAGATGGAGCAGGCGCGGGAGTACGTCGACATCGACGACGGCATCTTCGAACGACTGAAATCGCCCGAGCGCACGCTCACCGTCAGCCTGCCGGTGCGGATGGACGACGGCAGCGTCGAGGTCTTCGAGGGGTACCGCTGCCAGTTCGACAGCGCGCGCGGCCCCTTCAAGGGCGGCATCCGCTTCCACCCGACCGTCTCCAAGGAGGAGGTCGCCGCGCTCGCCGGCTGGATGACCTGGAAGACCGCGCTCGTCGACCTGCCGTTCGGCGGCGCGAAGGGCGGTATCGTCTGCCAGCCCAAGGAGCTCTCCGAGCGCGAGATCGAGCAGCTGACCCGCCGGTACACGGAGGGCATCCGGCGGATGATCGGCCCGGAGATCGACATCCCGGCGCCGGACATGAACACCGACGAGCGGACGATGGCCTGGATCATGGACACGTACTCGATGTACCAGGGGTACGCCGTCCCCGAGGTCGTCACCGGCAAACCCCCCGAGATCGGCGGGACAGCGGGCCGCGTCGAGGCGACCGGCCGCGGCGTCGCCGTCGTCACCGAGGAGACCTTCGAGTACCTCGGCACCGACCTCGACGGCGCGGACGTCGCCATCCAGGGCTTCGGGAACGTCGGCAGCGTGACCGCGCGACTGCTGGACGAGCGCGGCGCGAACGTCGTCGCAGTCTCCGACGTGACGGGCGCCCTCTACGACCCCGACGGCCTCGACGTCCAGGCGGTGAGCGCGCACGTCGCGGACAACGGCGGCCGCCTCGAGGGCTACGACGCCGAGGAGTACGTCACGAACGACGACCTGCTGACCCTGGACGTGGACGCGCTGATTCCGGCGGCCATCGAGGACGTCGTCACCGTCGACGTCGCCGAGCGCCTGCAGGCGGACGTGGTCGTCGAGGCGGCGAACGGGCCGACGACGTTCGACGCCGCGGCCGTGCTCCGCGAGCGCGGCGTCCCGGTCGTGCCGGACATCCTCGCGAACGCGGGCGGCGTCATCGTCTCCTACCTCGAGTGGGTGCAGAACAGCCAGCAGTACTCCTGGGAGCTCGAGGAGGTCAACCGCGACCTCGAGGACCGGCTGACGTCGGCGTTCGACGAGATGCTCGCCGCCTACGAGCGGAAGGGGATCCCGGACCTCCGCACCGCCGCGTACACCATCGCCCTGGAGCGGACCGCCGAAGCCCACGAGTACCGCGGGCTGTTCCCGTAAGCGACCGGCCAGCGACGCACCGACCGTCGCCGCGGCGTCAGTCGCCGGCGCGAAGCCGCACTGCGATGGCGTCGTCGTCCCGCGCGACGAACCCGGCGTCCGTCGGCGAGACGGCGTAGCCGGCGGCCTCGGTTCGCCGGCGGACCGCCGCGAGCGCGTCGGCGTCCGGGAGTACGAACTCCGTCCACGCGAGCCCCCGACCGCCTGCGGGCGCGGTGCGGCCGCGCCACGTGTTCAGGCCGACGTGGTGGTGGTAGCCGCCGGCCGCGACGAACAGCGCCCCGCGCGCCGACAGTACCACGTCGAACCCGAGCGCGTCGACGTAGAACGCGCGGGCCGCCGGCAGCGACGACACCTCGAGGTGGACGTGCCCCACGTCGGTGCCGGCCGGCGCGTCCGTTCCGCCCGCGGCGGCCGCCACGACCCCCTCGACGTCGAGCGGTTCGGTGCCGATGCGCGGGCGGCCGTCGGGCGTGCGCGGCCACTCTTCGCGGGGCCTGTCCCGGTAGATCTCCACGCCGTTGCCCGCCGGGTCGGCGAGGTAGACGGCCTCGCTGACCAGGTGGTCGGCGGCCCCCTGGAGCGTCCACTGCTCGCGCACCCTGCCCAGGGCGTCGCCGAGCGCGCTCCGGGACGGCACTCGGAACGCGGCGTGGTAGAGGCCGGCGGCGTCCGCCGGCCGCTCGGGTTCGTCCGGCGCCGCGTCGAGGACGAGCAGCGCGTCGCCGCCCGCGCCGAGCGTCGCGCGAGACGGCGTCCGGTCGATGACGCGCAGGCCGACCACTTCGCGGTAGAATGCGACCGCCTCCGCCAGATCGGGCACGCGCAACGCGACGCGGCCGACGCGCGTCGCCGACGGCAACGCGGTGTCCCCCGGGGCCGTCACGGCTCTGCCTCCGGGGCCGTCACGCCTCGTCCTCCAGTAGTGCGTGCATCGTCTCGTGCGCCTAGAGCGGCGGCACTGCCATCAAGCTACGTCTGGCGGCCGCGCGTGCGGCGACCTCTAGAGTTATGGTTCGCGGCTGACACGCCGGGGTATGGACGACTTCGACCCGGTGCGCCGCGGCGTCGTCGCGGCCGCCCTCGGCGGCGTCGCGGCGGCGGGCGCGCTCTCGCCGGCGTCGTCGTTCCTGGAGCGGTTCGCGCCGCTGTCCGGGGACGTCTGGCGCGCGACGACTGCCGACCCGCCGGGCAGCGTCGACAGCCCGCACGGCCCGGCGACGCTCCGGTACGACGGCCGCCGCGTCCCCCACGTCTCGGCCGACGACGACCGGGCGCTCTACCACGCGGTCGGGTACGCCCACGGCACCGACCGGCTGTTCCAGCTGGACCTCCAGCGGCGCCTGCTGCGCGGTCGGCTGGCGGCCGTGGTGGGGGAGGCGGCGCTGGACAGCGACGAGTTCCACGTCCGGATGGACTTCGCGAGCGCCGCCGACGCGAACTGGACGGCCCTCCAGTCGCGGAACCCCGAACTGGCCGACGTCCTCGAGGCGTACGCCGACGGCGTGAACGCTGCGCGACGGGGACAGCGGCTGCCGCCGGAGTTCGAACTCCTGGACTACGAGCCCGCGGCGTGGACGCCCGCTGACACCCTGCTGCTCCAGCTCCAGATCTCGTGGACGCTCACGGGGAGCTTCGAGACGCTGCGGCGCGCGCGGCTCCGGGACGCGCTCGGGGACGCCTACGAGGAGCTGTTCCCGCGGCGGTACGACCACGACAGCCCCGTGCTCCGCGGCGACACCGGCAGCGCGGGCGATGCGGGTGCCGGGGCGGCTGCCGCGGACGCGGCGGTGCCGGAGCGCGGACTGACCGACTGGCTGACGTCGTTCGAGTCCCCCGAGGGCGTCGGGTCGAACTCGTGGGTGGTGAGCGGCGAGCACACCGCCAGCGGAGACCCCGTCGTGGCGAACGACCCCCACCTGTCGCTGCTGGCGCCGCCGGTCTGGTACCAGCAGCACCTCGACGGCCCCGGCTACCGGGTGCGGGGCGTGACGTTCCCGGGCGTGCCGTTCGTCGTCATCGGCGAGAACCACGCCGGCGCGTGGGGGTTCACGAACGTCGGCGCGGACGTCCTCGACGTCTACGCGTACGACGTCGACGGCGAGCGGTACCGCTACGAGGGCGAGTGGCGGGACTTCGAGACGGACGAGCACACCATCGAGGTGGCGGACGGCGAGGACGTGACGGTGACGACGCGCAAGACCGTCCACGGGCCGCTGCTGGAGCGGTCGGCTGCCGTCGACGGGGCGAGCGACGACCGCGTCGGCGTCGCGTGGACGGGGCTGTCGGCGACGGCGACGACGGACGCCGTCTACGCGATGGCCCGCAGCGACGGCCTCGAGGACTTCCGCGAGGCGGTCCGCGACTTCGACCTGCCCACGCAGCACGTCGTGTACGCGGACCGCGACGGGAACACGTACTACAAGACCACCGGCCGAATCCCGGTCCGGCGCGTCGACGGCGAGGCGGTCCCGGGCCGGCGCGTCTTCGACGGCTCCGCGGGCGAGGGCGAGTGGGACGGCTACACGCCGTACGGCGAGTCCACCTGGGAGGGGTTCGTGCCGTTCGACGAGAAGCCCGGCGCCGTGAATCCGGCGTACGTCGCGACGGCGAACCAGCGCGTCGTCGACGACCCCGAGCACTACCTCGCGGCGTCGTACGCCGCGCCGTTCCGCGGCGAGCGCATCTACGAGCTGCTCGACGCGTGGACGGGAGACGGCGACCTGACGCCAGCGGACGTGCGCGCGCTCCAGGTGGACGCCCTCGACACGCGCGCCAGACGGTTCGTGCCGCGACTGCTCGACGCCGTCGACGTCGACGCGGCGGGCGCGCCCTTCGACGCGCTGGCGGACTGGGACTACCGGATGCGGACGGACAGCGATGGCGCGCTGGCGTTCGCCGTCGTCCTCGACGCGTACCGCGAGGCGCTGTACGCCGAGGGCTTCGCGGCGGCCGGCCTCGAGGACGCGGACTGGCCGGGCGACTGGGTGACCGTCCACCTCGGCGACGACGCCGCGTGGTTCGACCGCGCGGAGACGCCGGCGAGCGCGAGAGCGGCGATGCAGACCGCCCTGGACGCCGCCGCCGAGCGCGTCGACAGCGAGGGCTGGGCGACGTACGGCGACCTCAACGTCGCGAGCCTCGACCACCCCTTCGACCAGCCGTTCCTGAACTACCCGGGCGTCCCGACCGACGGGTCGGCGGCCACCGTGAACAACTACCGCCGGGACAGCGACGTCGGCGCGTCCTGGCGGATGGTCGTGCCGATGGGCGGCGACGCCACGGTCGTCCTGCCGGGCGGCAACGACGGCGACCCGTTCGGGCCGAGTTACGGCGACCAGCTCGGGGCGTGGGCGGCCGGCGACTACTACCCGTTCGACCGCGACTTCGACGGTCGGCGGATCCAGTTCGGGGGTGGCGAGTGATGGCGGCGCGCCGGGACGGGCTCGCCGAGTGGGAGCGTGGGTTCGCGCTCGCCGGCGTCGTGCTCGTCGGTCTCGCGCTCGCCGCCGTGCACTGGCTCGGCCTCCTCGTCGGGGGAGCCGGCGTCGGCCTGCTGGCGCGGTCGTGGCCGCGCGCGCTCGCCGGCGGCGCGGGGTTCGGCGCGCTGGCGTGGCTCGCGTTCGTCGCGGTGCTCGCCGACGCCGGGCGGCTCGCGGGCTACCTCGCGTCCGGGCAGCTGCTGGCCCTGAGCGCCGGGATGGCGGTCGGCCTCGGCCTCGTCGGCGGCCTCGCGTACGGGCTCAGATCCGCCGGGAGTACTGCGTGAGGAGGAACGTGACGAGCACGAGCACGCCGAACCCGGCGACCGCGAACCAGAGGCCCGCCACCTGGGGCGTCGCCGCGACCTCCGGCGCGAGCAGCCAGACGACCGTCGCGAGGGCGGCGAGCACGAGCGCGTAGACGTACGCCCGCACGAGGTCGTAGGCGAGCCTGACGCGGTCCATGCCACCCACTCTACTGTCGACTCACTTAGACGTTCGGACCGCGGCGGCCCCTGGTAGACGCCCGCGATTCGGACGGCGGCGGACCCGCGGTCGACGCCCGCGACTTTTTGCCGGCGCGCGCCCAACCCGGAGGCGTGACCGTCGCGGAGACGCAGGCGTTCTACGGCCGGTGGGCGCGCGCCTACGACTGGCTCTGCCGCCTGCTCCCGGGCCTCGGGAGCCTCCGGAGCGCCGCCGCGGACGCGCTCGCGCTCGACGCCGGCGACACGGTCGTCGAACTCGGCTGCGGCACCGGCGCGAACCTCCGCCACCTCCGCGAGCGCGTCGGCCCCACCGGCAGCGTCGTCGGCGTCGACCTCACGCCCGGGATGCTCGCGCAGGCCGGCGAGCGCGTCGAGCGCGCGGGCTGGCGGAACGTCCACCTCGTCCGCGGGGACGCGGCGCGACCGCCGGTCGGCGACGTCGACGCCGTGCTCGGGTCGTTCGTCGTCGGACTGCTCCCAGACCCGGAGTCGGCCGTCCGCGCGTGGCTGGACTGCCTCGCGCCGGGCGGCCGCGTCGCCGTCCTCGAAGCCGGGCGCAGCGACCACGCACTCGCCCGGCGGCTGAACGCGGCCTTCGACCGGTTCGTCGCCGCCGGCTCCCCGACGGGCGGCGGCGGACGACCCTCGGCGGCCCTCGACGAGCGCATCGACGCCGCGCGGCGCGCGCTCGCAGACGGCGCCGTGCTCACGCGCGACGAGCGCCGCGTCGCCGGGTTCGTCCGCCTGTTCGCCGCCGAGGGTCAGTCCCGCTCGTAGGCGCCCTCGCGCTCGCGGCGGCCGCGCTCGGCGAGCACGCTCGGCGTCCGGCAGACGCCGGGCGCGCCCGTCACCTGCGGCACGACGCAGTTGTTGCAGTTCTCGCAGGCCACCGCCCCGTCGCCGCCGAGCAGGCGCGCCGGCAGTCGGGGCTCCGCGTAGAACGGCCGGCCGATTCCCGCGAGGTCGCAGGCATCGCCGAGCAGGTCGTCGATTCGGTCGCGGTCCCGGACGCCGCCCTCCAGGCAGACGGGGACGTCGACGCGCTCGCGGACGCGCCGGCAGAGGTCGGCGTTCCACGCGTGCTCGAATTCCGCGAACCGGGCCTGCACGCGGTTGGCGAGCGACACGAGCCGGGCGCGCCACCGGCTCCCGAACGCGTCGACGTACCCGGACTCGAAGTGGCTGTCCCGCCACGCGCGCTCGGGGTACGCGCCCTTCACGAGGTGCATGTCCCAGAACACGCTCCCGGAGACTGGGATGACCGCGTCGAAGCCCACGTCGGCCGCGCGCTCGCAGAGGCGCACGCAGTCGTCGGCTGAGAGGCGCCGCCGGACCCACGGCGGGGCGTCCGTCTCGGCCGGAACCTTCGTAATCAGGGGGACGTCGGTTCGTGCGCGAATCTCGTCGTGGACGAGTTCGAGGAACCGGAAGCCGTCCGCGAACTCGTCGCTCCGGCGGTTGTAGTACGGGGAGAGGAACTGCTGGACGACGCCCATGTTCGCGCCGGCGACGTGGATGCCGTGGTAGCCGGCGTCCGCGAGGCGTTCGGCGGCGCGCCCGAAGTCCGCGGCGAGGTCGTACACCGTCTCGGTCGAGAGGACGCGCGGCGAGAGGTCGAGGAAGCCGGCGCGGTCGGCCGCGCGGAGGGCGGCGGGCGGTTCGGAGACCGCCAGCTGGTCGAGCTCTGGGTGGTCGTCGCGATAGCCGGCGTGCCAGATTTCCATCGAGCGCAGGCCGCCGTGCTCCAGTTGCGCGAACGCGCGGCCGCCGTGGGACTCGATTGCCTCCGGAACCGGCGCCAGCGACGAGACGAACTCGTCGTCGTGGACGCGCGTCATGTTCGGCGCCGCGCAGCCGCCCTCGCCGCGGACCACGGTCGCACCCTGACAGACGAGGCCCGCGCCGGCCGCCGCGGCGGGCTCGAGGTCCGCGCGCAGCACGTCGGCGCTGTCCGCGTCGGTGCCCGCGCACTCCAGCAGCGGCGCGCGGTACAGGCGGTTGCGGAGAGCGAGGTCGCCGACTTCGACCGGGTCGTCCAGCGTCGGCATGCCCCTAACGATGGACGCGCGGTGCTTGAGCGTGGCGTCGGACCGAGTCCGCCGTCACCGCCGACCGAACGGATCTAATGCGTCGAGTCGCGGCGCCCGGCGTCGGACCACCGAATCGCGGCACCGACTGCCGACCGGAAATCTCGAAGCACTTTAACCGTGCCGCGGAGACGTGGGAGGTATGACTGACGTCGACGTTGCCATCGTGGGTGGCGGTCCGGCGGGGTCGGCGGCCGCGTACGCGGCGGCCGACCGCGGCGCGGACGCGGTCGTCTACGAGAAGGGCGTGCCGCGGGACGACCGCGACGGGCTCGGCCCGGACTCGACGGACGCCGCGGGGTTCCTCGACTACTGGCTGGACGTCGCCGACATCGACTTCGCGGAGCTCCCCGAGGACGTCGTCGAGCAGGAGCTGACGGGCGCGGAGTTCGTCGGTCCCGGCGAGCGCGTTGTCGTCGACCGCACGGGCATCGAGTCCGACTACGACCACTTCGGGTTCACGTTCCACCGCGCGCGGTTCGACGACTGGCTGCGCGAGCGCGCCGAGGACGCGGGCGCCGACTACGAGACCGGCACGGCCGTAAAGGACGTCGAGACGGAGCTCACGGACGGTCACGAGCACACCCTCCACCTGGGGGACGGCGACACGGTGACCGCGAGGTACGTGGTGCTCGCCGACGGCCCGCAGCGCCAGGTGACCATGCGCGTCCTCGACGACCTCCTGCCGGACGACAGGCAGGCCAGCGACGTGTTGAACCCCAGGGAGGCCAACCACATCGCCTACCAGGAGTACCGGCGCTTCCCCGACGAGCTGTTCGACCCGGACTCGCTGAAGTTCTGGTGGGGCTGGATGCCGGGCGAGACCGCCTACCCGTGGGTGTTCCCGAACCGGGACAACGTCGCGCGCGTCGGCCTCACGATGCCCATCGGCCTCGACGTCGACGACTTCGACGCCGCCGAGTGGCGCCTGCTCCGCAAGGACGACGACCGCATCCCCCCGGGGAGGGTGTACATCCGGCGGCTGCTCGAGGAGCTGTACGGCGACGAGTACGACGTCGACGAGGACTTCCCGCTCGTCGAGGGCCACGGGAAGTCGAAGTCCACGGAGACGTACGCCATCTCGTCGACGCGCCCCATCGAGTCGCCCGTCCAGGCCGGCATCGCCGTCGCGGGCGGCGCGATGGGCACCACGTCGGCGTTCCACGAAGGCGGCGACCACGTCGCCCACCGCACCGGCCTGCTCGCCGGCGAGCTCGCCGCCGAGGGGCGCCTCGAGGAGTACAACGACGCCTGGCACGACGCCATCGGCGACGAGCTACGGCGGAACGTCGCGATGGCCGACGTCGTCGGCGACCACTCGCCGGACCAGTGGGACCGGACCATCCGCATCGCCCGCGAGATGCTCGCGGCCAGCGACTCGGGGAAGATCATCTCGAAGTCGAACGCGCGGTCGGCGGCCGGCGGCCTCAAGCTCTACACGCGGTACAGGCGCGCGAAGTTCCGCTACCGGAAGGGCAGGTACGCCCAGCTCCGGGAGTCCGACTACGAGCTCTGAGGGCGGCACCGCCCGGCGAGTAGGTGACGCGCCGGCGCAGTCGGCAGCGGCCGGCGAGTAGCGGACGCGTCGGCGCAGTCGGCAGCGGCCGGCGAGTAGCGGACGCGTCGGCGCGCCGGTGCAGTCGGTAGCGGACGTGGGGCCGTCCTACACGACGTTGCGCTCGTCGACCTCGCTGCCGCGGTCGAAGCGGTCGCCGGAGAGCGCGCTGACGTCCGTGAGGCGGAACTCGCCGTCGAAGCAGTACTCCGCGACGAGCTGTCCGGTGGCGGGCGCGTGCTGGAAGCCGTGCCCGGAGAACCCGGCGGCCGTGACGAGCCCCGGCGTCGACTCCTCGAGGATGGCGTGGTGGTCCGGCGTCAGCCCGTACAGGCCGGCCCAGCCGCGCTTGATGCGTGACTCGCCGTCGAAGTAGGTGGTGTAGGCGGCGGCGCGCTCGACGGCCTCGGCGGCCCAGTCGATGTCCATCGAGCGCGTGTACCGGTCCGGGTCGACGGCGGGGTCGTCGCCGCCGAAGTGGCCGCCGACGATGGCGGCGCCCTCGCGCTCCGGCCGGAAGTACACGCCCTCCTCGAGGTCGATGGTGAGCGGCACCTGCTCCGAGACGGCGCGCGTCGGGTCGACGACCGCGGCCTGCCGGCGGTGCGGTTCGATCGGGAGGTCGACGCCCGCCATCGCGGCGAGGTCGGCCGCCCACGCGCCCGCGGCGTTCACGACGAAGTCGGCGTCCAGGGTCTCCTCGTCGGTCTCCACGCCCGTGACGACGCGGTCGCCGCCGCGCTCCTCGACGACGACGTCCGTGACGGCGGTGTTCGTGCGGACGTCCGCGCCGGCCTCGCGCGCGCCGGCGGCGTACCCCTGGACGGCGAGGTTCGGGTCCGCGAACCCGTCCTCGTCGTGGTACGTGGCGGCGACGAAGTGCTCGGGTTCGAGGCCGGGACAGACGTCGACGGCGTCCTCGGGGTCGAGGACGACGCTGTCGACGCCGAGGTCGTTCTGCATCGCGACGTTCTCGCGGAACTGGGCGGCCGTCTCCTCGCCGCGCGCGAGGAACAGGTAGCCGGACTTCCGGTACGCGATGTCGACGCCGAAGCGGTCCTCGAAGTCGTCCCAGACCGCGCGGCTCTCCCGGGAGAGCCGGACGTTCACGGGCGTGGAGAACTGACAGCGGATGCCGCCGGCCGACCGCGCGGTGCTCTCGTTGCCCAGCGACCCCTTCTCGCAGAGCACGACGTCCGCTCCGCGTTCCGCGAGGTAGTGTGCGCTCGCCAGTCCGACGATTCCCCCGCCGACCACGACTACGTCCATGAGTGTACCTCACACGGCGGTGCGTGGATAAGTCTACCGGGACCGCCCGCAGGCGGCGGCTTCGAGGAGTCGCCCCGGCGGCTCCGGCGAGCGACCCCTGCGGCTCCGGCGGGCGAACCCGACGGCTCCGGCGAGCGCCGCGACGGCACCTCCGCCGCGACGGCACCTCCGCCGCGGTGGCGGCGACGGCCACCGCCCGGGAAAACCCTAACTCGGTGGGTCGCGTCGCCGCGACCATGACACTCGTCCTCTCGGACAGCGAGATCGGCGGCCTGCTCGACCTCGAGTCGCTGGCGGCGGTCGTCGAGGAAGCGCTCGTGAAGCAGGGCGCCGGCGAGGTCGAGCGCCCGGAGCGCCCGCACTACCCGGTCGGCGAGGGCCTCGACTCCGAGGACCCCCTGGGGACGGGGCTGGCGATGCCGGCGTACGTCCACGGCGACCCGTACTTCGCGACGAAGCTCGTGGGGCTCTTCGAGGACAACCCGAGCAGGGGGCTGCCGACCATCCACGCGCAGGTCGTGCTCGCCGACGCCCGAACCGGCCAACCGCTGTCCTTCATGGACGGCACGCGCATCACGAACGCCCGCACGGGCTGTATCGGCGGGCTGGCCGCCAGGGAGCTGGCCGTCGAGCCGGTCCGGCTCGGCGTCGTCGGCGCTGGCGCGCAGGCGCGCTGGCAGACCCGGGCCATCGCCGCGCTCACCGACGTCGAGCGCGTCGCCGTCTACTCGCCGAGCGACTCGAAGTACGACTGCGCCGCGGACCTCCGCGAGCACGGCCTCGACGCCGAGGCGGTCGAAACCGCCGAGGACGCCGTCGCCGGTGCGAACGTCGTCGTCACCGCGACAACCGCCACCGAGCCCGTCTTCCCGGCGAGCGCGCTCGAAGCGGGGACACTCGTGGTCGCGGTCGGCGCGTTCAACGCGGAGATGCAGGAACTGGAGCCGGCGGTGTTCGGCCGCGCCGCGCGCGTGTTCGCGGACGTCCCCGGGGAGGTCGCCGAGACCGGGGACGTCGCCGCGACGAGCCTCGGGGAGGCCGACCTGATACCGCTCTCGGACGCGCTCACGGGCGCCGCCGGCCGCGAGAGCGACGACGAGGTCGTCGTCGTGGACTCCGTCGGCTCCGCGGTCCTGGACGCCGCCGCCGCCAGCTACGTCTACGACGCCGCCGTCGAGGCCGGCGTCGGGACGGACCTGTCGCTGTGACCGCCGGAACGGACCTGTCGCTGTGACCGCCGGAACGGACCTGTCGCTGTGACCGCCGGAACGGACCTGTCGCTGTGCACGGCTGGAAAACGGGAGAAAGCCGGGCGGTCAGCCGCCGAGGAACTGCTGGCGGCCCTCCTCGTCGCCGAGGAGCTCCCCGCCGGGACCCTCGTAGCGGTTCTCGCCCTGCGCGAGGACGTAGCCGCGGTCGCAGCGCCGGAGCGTCGTCCCGGCCCTGCGACCACCCCCTGCAGGTTACGAGTCGAGCAGCTTCGACTCCGCCTTCCGGAGGTGCTCGAGCAGCGTCGTCTTCGAGATGTCCAGTTCGTCGGCCAGCTCGCGCGTCGACGTCTCCCGGGGCCACTCGTAGTAGCCCCGCTCCCGCGCGAGGTCGTACACCTCGCGCTGGCTCCGGGTCAACCGACTGACCCGGCGCTCGTGGGTCGGCTCCCGGCCGACCGAGCCGACCCGCTCGACCTCGATCTCCGCGTCGGCCTCCTCGCGGATGGCGTCCAGTTCCGCCTGGATGTCGCTGCGCTCGCCGACGTACCGGACGTCCCAGGACTCCCGGCCGTCCTCGATCTTCCCGGGGGCCGTGTGCACGAAGCCGTGTTCCAGCAACAGCGGACAGATCATCTCCGAGGGATCGTACCCCAGGAAGAACTCCCGGGAGACGGCGCCCGGCGCGATGCGGTTGCGCCGCGTGTCGAACTGCGTCTGGAGGCGCCACACCGTGTCGGTCAGCGGCGAGTCGTCGACCGCGGAGATGAGCGCGTTCACCTCCCGTTCGGTCTCGCCGTACGCCGTGAACAGCCCGTTGACCGTCGACCCGCTGGCGATCGGCGTGTCGTAGACGGCGTGCGCGAGAATCCCGCCGGCGGTGCGTTCCGTCGCCTGGATGGCCCAGCAGTTCGGGTGCCAGAGGTCGAGTCGCAGCCGCGTCCCGGCCTCCGTGGTCCCCTCACTCATGCGGCGAGGTAGTGACCGCACGCGCTTGGGGTTGACTGTTAGAACAGCGCACACCGCAGCAGAAAAAAGCGGTCCGGCGGCGCGCACACTCTGCCAGTGCCGGAACGTTCAAGCGCGAGCCCCCTGCTACTCGGAGACAGTGACCCAGCGCGAGGACTTCGTCGCCGGCGTCCGGGACTCCCTGCCGACCGTCCCGGCGAACGTCCCCTTCGGGTTCGTCGCCGGCGCCGCCGCCGTCCAGGTCGGGTTCACGGACGTGCAGGCAGTCGCGATGTCCGCGCTGATCTTCGGCGGCGCCTCCCAGCTGGCCGCCATCGACGTGCTCTCCGACGGAGCGCCGCTGGCCGTCGTCGCCCTCACCGCGGTCGTCGTCAACCTCCGGTACACGATGTACAGCGCCGCCATCGCGCCGCACTTCCGCCGGCTCTCCGAGCGCTGGCGCCTCATCGCGGCCCAGTTCCTCGTGGACACGACGTTCGCCATCGCCGTCACCGAGTACGAGCGCGACGAGGACACCGACCGGCTGGCGTACTGGCTCGGCGTCACCGCCGCGATATACGGCGGCTACGTCGTCGGCACGGCGGTCGGCGTCGCGCTCGGCGACGCCATCCCGCAGGGGTTCCAGTTCGACTTCACTATCCCGCTTCTGTTCCTCGCGCTGCTCGTGCCCACGATCACGGACCGCGCGACAGGCGTCGCGGCTGCCGTCGGCGGCTTCGTCGCGGTGGTCGCGGTCGGCGTCCCGATGAACCTCGGCATCATCGTCGCCGCGATCTCGGGCGTCGCGGCGGGCCTGCTCGCGAACGCCTGGGAGGTGGCGACGTGAGACTCTGGCTGGTGGTCCTCGGCGCGGCGGTCGGCACGTACGCGCTCCGCGTGTCGTTCATCGCGCTGTTCGGCCGGATGGACGAGGTGCCGCCGCGCGTCCAGCGCGTGCTCTCGTTCGTGCCGCCCGCCGTCCTCGCGGCGCTCGTGCTGCCCGAGTTCGTCCTGCAGGACGGCGCGTTCGCGGTCGGCCTCGGCAACGACCGCCTGCTGGCCGGCCTCGTCGCCGCCGTCGTCGCGTGGCGCACGGAGAACATGTTCGCCACCGTCATCGTCGGCATGGCGGTGCTGTACGCGCTCTCGCTGGTACCGTAACGGCTTCGGGGGCGGGCGCGCAACCGCCGGTATGCTCTCGGAAGGCGAGCCCGCGCCCGACTTCGAGTTGTCGAACCAGGACGGCGAACCAGTGGCGCTGTCGGACTTCGACGGCCAGCACGTCGTCGTCTACTTCTACCCGCGCGCCGACACGCCGGGCTGCACGACGGAGGCCTGCGGCTTCCGCGACCGCTGGAGGGACTACCGGGAGCGCGAGGTCACCGTCCTCGGCGTCAGCGACGACCCCGTCGCGGACCTCGCCGACTTCGCCGCGAAGTACGACCTCCCGTTCGACCTGCTCAGCGACGCCGACGGCGCGGTCGCGGCCGCCTACGACTCCTACGGCGAGCGCGAGGTCGCGGGCGAGACCCGTGAGGTGACCCTCCGGAACACGTACGTCGTCGGGCCGGACGGCACCGTCGCCGCGGCGTTCGAGGGCGTCGACCCCGAGGCGCACGCCGACGAGGTCCTCGACGCCCTCGACTGACGGCCGCCGGCGGCCGACCGACTCGCTTCCCCGTTCAGTCGCCGCCGACCCCCTCACTCCCCGCTCCAGTCGCCGCCGACGCGGTCGACGCCGTGCATCTGCGCGCCGGCGTGCTCGGTGAACACCACCTTCAGGTTCCGGTCGGGCACGTCGAAGCGCTCGGCGGCGAGGGCCATCACGTCGGTGGCGAACGCGCGGCGAGTCGCGTCGTCGCGGCCACGCCGGACGTCCGCCGAACAGAAGAGCCGCCGGCCGTCGACCGCGCGACCCAGCGACAGGTGGCAGTCGTCGCGCACGACGACCGCGACGTACGACCGGTCGGCGTCCATCACGTCGACGTAGCGGTCGGTGACGTCGGCGGCGAACGCGTCGGCGTCGGCGTCCGGGACCGGGAAGTCCGCGTCGAACTGGAGCAGTGGCACGCCCGCCGCTACCTCCCGGGGCGCCGAGTGCCTGTCGGTCCCGGGGCGCCGAGTGCCTGTCGGTCCCGGGGCGCCGAGTGCCTGTCGGTCCCACGACGCCGGTCGGCGTCACTCGCAACCGATTCACCCCTCACCCGCGTCCGGTCACGGCCGTTTCACGCTGACGGCGACGCCCTCGCCGAGCGGCACGAACGCGGTCTCGAAGTCCTCGAGGTCGCGGACGTACTCGATGTACGCGGCGACGCCGGCCGTGTGGTCGTCGACCGGTTCGGCGCCACACAGCGCCGCGGTCACGTCCGCCGGGTTCACCGGTCCCTCCATCATGTTGTCCGCGACGACCACGCCGCCGTCCGCGACCGCGCCGCGGACGTCCTCGAAGGCGTCGCGGTACTGGGACTTCTCGTGGTCGACCAGGACGACGTCGAAGGGGCCGTCGTAGCGGCGGAACGTCTCCATCGCGTCGCCGGCCTCGTAGCGGACGGTCGCGTCGGTGTCCATCCGGGAGAGGAACGCCTCGGCCCGCTCGAGGTTCTCCTCGTCGTAGTCGGTCAACACGAGTTCGCCGCCCTCGGGGAGCGCGCCGAGGAACCACGCGCCGGAGTACCCGAACCCCGACCCGAACTCGAAGACCCGGTCGGCGTCCGCGAGCGTCGCGGTCACGCGCAGGAACCGGCCGACGTCCGGCCCGACGATGGGGAACGACTCCTCGCGGCCGTAGGCGGTCATCTCCTCGAGGAGCGGCGACGGCTCCGGGTTGGCGGCGTCGAGGAACGCCTCGATGCTGTCGTCGAGGACGCGGCTCATGCGCGTGCCGTCGGCGGCCGCGGACTTAGCGCTGCCGGACGCTCGCTCAGCCCTCGGTCCACTTGATAGAGCAGCCGCGAGAGGGGTTCCACTCGACGTCCACGTCCTCGCCGGCGAGCACGCTGTCGATGGCGTCGCGGACGTCGCCGCCCTCGCGCGTGGGTTCGTCGTCGGGGTTCAAGGCGTCGTCGAGGCGGCCGTGGTAGGCGACGTCGAAGCCGTCGCCGGCGCGCCGGAGCAAGAACGGGTCCGGCGTGCACGTCGCGCCGTACGCGCGAGCGGCGTCCTGGGACTCGTCGCGGAGGTAGGCGTCGTACCGGATGGTGCCGTCGTCGACGAGTTCCCGCATGCGCTCGAAGGAGTCCTCGGGGTACTCCTCGGCGTCGTTCGGGTTCACGCCGACGACCGCGACGTCGTCGTAGTCGGCGGCGACGTCGTTCAGCGTGTCGAATTTCGCTTTCGCGTACGGGCAGTGGTTGCACGTGAACACCAGCAGCACCGCCTCGTTGTCGGCGAAGTCCGCGAGCGTGTAGGTCTCGCCGTCGGTCCCGCGGAGTTCGAAGTCGGGTGCCGGGTCGCCCTGTTCGAGGTCCGCCTCTGACTCCATCTCGACCATGCGAGTGGGTTGGGGCGCGACCGGCAAAGACGGTGTGGTTGCGGCACACCCGCGCGCCCGCCGAGCGGACGGCGTGGGTTCAGGCGAGCACGTAGCCGTCGTCGGTCTCCGCGAGCACGCCCTCGCGGACGAGGTGGTCGAGGTGCGCGTAGGCTTCGCCGGGCCCGTGGAGGACGTGGATGCGTTCGAGGTCACCGAACAGTTCCGCGCTGACCTCCCACACGGTCGCCGGTTCGTGCTCGCGGACGGCGTCGACGACCCGTTCGGTGCGCTCGTCGTGGTGGGCGGCGATGTCGGCGGCGCGCTCGCCCGGCGCGAAGATGGCGCCCCGGTGGCCGGGCCACGCGCGCTCGAGGTCGAGGGCCTGCAGGCGGTCGAGGCTCTCGAGGTACGTCGCCAGCGGGCGGTCGACGCGGACGTCCGCGCCGCCGACGTTCGGCGTGTACTTCGGGAGGACGGCGTCGCCGACGAACGCCTCGCGTCGGCCGTCACGCTCGAAGACGTACGCGACGAGGCCGGCCGCGTGGCCGGGGAGGTGGACGACCTCGACGTCGAAGGCGCCGACGTCGACGGTGTCTCCGTCGCTGACGGTGGTGACGTCGACGGGTTCGCCGCCGAGGTCGCGGTGGGCCTCGAGGAAGTCGAGGAGCTCCCGCTGTTCGTCCGCCGGCATCCCCCAGTCGTCGATGGCGGCGGCCTGCGCGCCCGCGAGGTCGGCGTCCTCGCCGGCCGGCGCGACGAGCTCGGCGTCAGCCTCGTGGACGTAGACGGTGGCGTCGCCCTCCCGCTGGACGGTGCCCGCGAGGCCGGCGTGGTCGGAGTGCCAGTGCGTCAGCAACACCTGGTCGACGTCCGCGAACGACGCGCCGCGCTCGGCGAGGGCGTCCCGGAGCTCCGCCTCCACGGCCGGCGTCGCGACGCCCGCGTCCACGAGCGTCGTCGGCGCCGACGCGTCGCCGGCCCCGAGGAGGTAGACGCTGTTCTGCCCCTCGAAGGCGGTGTTCGTCAGCTGGATCTGGTGCACGACGCCGCGTAGGCGGCGCCGGAATAAATGGCTGTCACTCGGCGCGCGCCCGGTCACCAGACGCACTCGTCACCGGACGCGGTAGGGGTCCGGGCCGACGAGGAACCGCCCGAGGTCGGCCTCGCGGCGGTAGTCCGTCGACCGGAGCTCGCGGAGCGCGTCGACGTACGCGGCCTCGGCGGCGTCGTCCCACTCGCCGGGGTCGAGGGCGGGCACCACGAGCCAGC
Organism: Halobacterium yunchengense; assembly: GCF_037031165.1. NCBI lineage: Archaea > Methanobacteriati > Methanobacteriota > Halobacteria > Halobacteriales > Halobacteriaceae > Halobacterium > Halobacterium yunchengense. Next base: position 312,399 of record NZ_JAYEZL010000003.1, read on the forward strand.
CGCTGCCGTGGAGTTCCGTCGCGTGGACCGCGGCGAGGTCGGCTTCCTCGGGGTCGATGGCGGTGTACGTCTCGAGGACGTGGCGGGTCGCCCGCTCGCCGACCGGCAGCAGGACGTGGGCGGTGATGGCGCGCAGCTCCGCGTCGAAGAACGGTTCGAGGGCGGCGTAGTCCTCGGGCGTCGGCTCGCCGTCCGGCACGCACATGTAGAGGTACGAGAGGAAGAGGCTCCGCGGTTCACCGTCCTCGTCGAGGAGGCCGGCGGCGGTCAGCGCGCGGCGGAAGCGCTCGGCCGCCGGCGTCCCCGTGAACGGGACGCCCGAGTCGGCGCCGCCGTGGACGCCGGGGTGGTCGCCGACGGCGTGGAAGTCGGCGTTCGCGTCGCCGTAGCCCGGGACGAACGCCTCGCAGGGCGGCCGCATGTCGAATGGGTTGCTCGTGCGGTCCGTGACGTTCTGCACGCCGCGGCGTAGGCGACAAACCGACTTAAGCGCCGCGAGTCGGTTCCGCGGCCGCGACGTCGTCGACGACGTGCGTGGCCGCCGCGGACGCGACCAGCGACGGGTACGCCACGACGGCGGCCGCGACGACGACGCCGACGAGGCCCGCGCCCGTGACCACAAGCGACACGAACAGGGACGCGACGGCCGCGACCAGCGCGTACCCGACGGCGAACGTGAAGTAGCGGCCGCCGTCGGTCGCCAGCGACGCGCTCCACGCCAGCGCGGTGACAGCGTCGACGTCCCGCGCGACGACGAGGTAAGGACCGCCCCAGAGCAGGTAGCTGACGAACAGCACCACGGGCATCGCCAGCAACGCGAGGCCGACGCTGCCGCCGGCGATCAGCGGGAGCGCGACCACGAGCGCGACGAGGAACTGCGCGACCTGCACGCCGAGCATCGACACGCCGTGCTCGGCGACGGCGTCGGAGAACGACGGCTGCAGTTCCCGCGCGGCATCCGCGAGGCCGCGGAGGTAGCCGGCGGCGAGCGCCGCCCGCACCACCAGGTAGACGGGCAGCAGGGACAGCGACGTGGGCGCGACGACGTGCACGCCGGACGCCGGCGGGTCGAACAGCGTCCACAGCGTCGCGACGTCCGCTGGCATCGCGAACTTCACGGAGACGTGGAAGCCGCGGGCGGCGGCGGTCTGCGCGACGTTGTCGAGCGCGAGCAGGGACAGGGCGAGCGGGACGACCGCGTACGCGGCGACGCGACCGGCGGTGCGCGCCGCGCGGTCGAGGAGGGGCTCGGGCATACGCTGCGGTCTGGGACCGGCGACCCCTTACCGCTTGCCCAGTCCCGACCCCGACCGGCTTGCCGTGACGGCACCGGACCGGTTCCCCAGACCCGGCCTGGAACGCGTCGAGTCACGTCGACGTGGCCACCGCGTTCTTTGGGCTGGGCGCCGCACGTCCGGCCGTGACCGGCACGAACCCCGACGCACCGACCGGACCGCTCGACGACCTCCCCGGGAGCGTCGACGGCGCGTCCCTGCTCGGCGTCGACGGCACCGGCGCGCCCATCTACTTCGACGAGGCGGACGACCGCGCGTTCGAGGCGCTCCAGCGCGACGGCGAGTGGGTGGTCGGCGAGGAGCGCGCGAGCGCGCCGCTCGCTGACGCAGTCGCGGAGATCGGGGAGCTCACGGGCTGGGAGGCGCTCTCGGAGTTCGGCGAGCGGGCGTCCGAGGACTGACCCGCCTCCGGGGACCGACCGCCCAGGACCGTCCCACGTTCGAGAACCGACCGGCGGCCGCTTACGCGGTGGTAACCCGCTATCGTTAGGTATCCTTAACTGGCCGTCGGCCCTACCGGCGGCCATGGACGACAACGAGCGGCTGCCCGCGTGGTGTCCCGGCGAGGGCTGGTGTTCGATCACGGCGACGGCCTCCCTCGTCGGGAAGAAGTGGCACCCCGTCATCATCCACCGGCTGCTCGAGCACGGCCCGCTCGGCTTCAACGCCCTCCAGGAGGAGGTCGACGGCATCTCCAGCAAGGTGCTCTCCGAGAGCCTCGACGACCTCGAGGACAAGCGCATCGTCTCCCGCACCATCGTCAGCGAGAAGCCGGTGCGCGTCGAGTACGCGCTGACGGACCTCGGCGAGTCCCTCGAACCGGTGGTGTTCGCGCTCGCCGAGTGGGGCGAACAGCACCTCGACCCCGTCGACGAGAAGGCGGCGTCCGTGGTGTAGCGCGACGCGCCGGCAGTGGAACGCGGGAGGGACAGTCGAGAACGGTGTCCGCCCGCAGTTCGCGGTCAGTCGAGTGCGACGCCGGCCTGCGCCTCCTCCTCGGTCTCGCCCTCGCTGTCCTCGACCGACAGCCGGTAGAGGTTCTGCCGGGCGTCCGGGATGTAGATGTCCTTCTCGACGACGTCCGCCGCCTGCAGTCGGTCGAGTGCGTCCCGGACGGTCCGCTGGCTCAGCCGGGAGTGCTCCACGATCTGCTTCTGGGTCAGCCCGCCGTTGTACTCCAGTACTTTCAACACGAGCTTCGCACTCGGCGGCAGGTCCTGGACGAGTTCGTCGGTCGTCGTCATCTACCGGCACCGAGGGCCGCCACCTCCTTTAGCGCTCGGTAACGGGCGTGTGAGCCGGTTACCTACCGGTAACCCGGTGGGCGAGCCCCCACGATGTCCGATAGGCCAGCGCCACCGCTGTCCGATGGAGCGAGCCCACACACCGTCCGATGGAGCGAGCCCACACGCTGACCGATAGGGGCCAGCGCCACCGCTGAGCGGTGGCTGTCGGCGCGACGATGCGTCACTCGCGGAGACGACGGAGTGGCGCCTCCCCGCCGACGGGCCGTCAGACGGTGTCCGCCTCGACGTCCGCGGTGTACTCGCGCTTCCACTCGATGACGTTCCGGATGGCCTCCCGTCCGTCGTCGGTGATGCGGTAGAAGTTCGTCCGCGAGTCCCGTTCGCCCTTCTCGACGAGGCCGGCGTCCACGAGCGAGTCGAGGTTCTGGTAGACCCGCGCGTGCAGCACCTCCGACCCGTAGTAGTCCTCGAGTTCTTCCTGGACCGCCATCCCTTTCGGCTCGTCCAGCCCACTGAGCACGCACAGGAGGTCGCGCTGGAAGCCAGTGGTCTCGTCTCGGGGTCCCATAGACCATCCAGCGACTCCTAAAATTATAACTATTTCGGAGGGTAAAGTAACCGCCGTCAGTCGGCGACCTCGGCGTCGTATCCGGCGAACTCGACGGCCTCCAGGAGGCTCTCGGGGTCGGCGTCCCCCGCCACCGTCGCCGTGCCGGCCGCCGCGTCCGCGGTGGCGTCCTCGACGCTGTCCACGTCGGTCAGCGCGCTCTCGACGATGTCCTCGCAGCCTTCACAGCCCATGCCGTCGACGGTGAGCGTCGTCGTCATGTCACCCCGACGTACAGGACCCCGCGGGTAGGGTCTTTCGGCTCCGCCCGTCAGACGGCCACCCACCTCGACGTTCGGGGTTTAAGTCCGTGCCGGGGCTACGCTGGGTCGATGTCCGAACAGGGCCGGCGCGCCGTCTCCTACCTCGGCCTGGTGGCCGCCGTCGCGGTCGCGTACGCGGTGACGTTCAAGCACGGCATGGCCGCCCTCGAGGGGGAGGCCGTCACGTACGCGCAGGCCGCCCAGTTCACGGTGCAGACGTTCACCACCACGGGCTACGGCGCGTACGCCCCCTGGGAGTCGACGCCGATGCTGGCGCTCGTGGTGTTCATGCAGCTCAGCGGCGTGTTCCTCATCTTCCTGACGCTGCCGCTGTTCGTGGTGCCGTGGCTGGAGGACCGCCTGGAGGACGACCCGCCGCGGCGCGTCGACCTCGCCGACCACGTGGTCATCTGCGGGTTCGGCACGCGCGACGAGACGCTCGCCGCCGAACTCGACGCGCAGGGCGTCGACTACGTCGTGCTGACCGACGACCGCGAGACGGCGCTGTCGCTGCACGAGGACGGCTGGACGGTCGTCCACGGCGACCCGGAGACCGAGGACGCCCTCGCGCGCGCGAACGTCGCGGCGGCGCGCGCGGTGGTCCTCGACGAGGACGACGAGCGCAACGCGACCATCGCGTTGACCGTCGACGAGCTCGCGCCCGACGTCCTGACGGTGTGTTTCGTCGAGGACCCGTCGCTGTCGACGTACCTCCGGTACGCGGGCGCGGACCGCGTGCTCAGTCCGCGCGAGCTGCTCGGCCGCAGCCTCGCGCGCCACGTGATGCAGGCGGTCACGCCGCGGCTCGGCGACGCCGTCGAGGTCGGCGACGACTTCCAGGTCGTGGAGATGCCGGTCCAGCACGGCAGCGACCTCGACGGGGAGACGCTCGGCGAGACCGGCGTCCTGGAGCGCGAGGACGTCACCGTCGTGGGGGCGTGGTTCGCCGGCGAGTTCGTCGCGTCGGTCGACGACGGCCGGCGGCTCGACCGGAACTCCGTGCTGCTCGTGGCGGGCCGCGAGGCCGCCCTGGAGTCGTTCGTCGAGCGCACGCTCGCCGCGGAGCGGGAGCGCACCGTCGACAGCGTGGTCGTCGCCGGCTACGGCGAGGTCGGGTCGACCGTGCGCGAGACCCTGGAAGCAGAGGGCGTGGACACGACGGTCGTCGACAGGCAGGACCGCCCCGGCGTCGACGTCGTGGGGGACGCGACGGCGGGCGGGACCCTGGAGTCGGCCGGCGTCGCGGACGCGAACGCGCTCGTCCTCGCGCTCGGCGACGACGCGTCGACCGTGTTCTCGACGCTCGTGGCCCGGGAGGCGAGCGACCGCGTCGAGGTCATCTGCCGCGCGAACGACACCGAGAGCGTCCAGAAGCTGTACACGGCGGGCGCCGACTACGTGCTCGCGCTCGCGACCGTCGCCGGCAGGATGCTCGCGCGGACCATCCTCGACGAGGACGTGATGGCCCTGGACAAGCAGGTCGACATCGTGCGCACCGAGGCGCCGGGGTTCGTCGGCCAGACGCTCGCCGGGGCGGACGTCCGCGCGCGGACGGGCTGTACGGTCGTCGCGGTGCAGCGGAACGGCGACGTGGTCGCGAACCCCGAGCCGGACTTCCGCGTCCGGGAGGGGGACGCGCTGGTGGTGGTCGGCGAGGACACGGACGTGGCGCGGTTCAACGACCTCGCGGACGTCCACCCGGGGCCGCCCTGACGAGCGCGAGCGTTCGCCCCGCATCGAGCCGTCAGCCCTCCGTCACGTCCAGTTCGGGGACCGCCGCGTCCCCCGCGAGGGGGCTCGAGAGAGCGGCGTCTCGCACACACTTATGTGTCTCCGTGTCGGAATCACGAAGCGACACAGCGCCGCGAGCGGTGTCGGTTTCGCCACAAAGATGACGTACAACGTCGACGGCGTGCTCCCGGCCGACCTCGTGTCGGGGTTCGACGACGGGACGAACCTCCTGTTGAGCGGGGCGGCGATGTCGGGCAAGCGCGACCTCCTGTTGCGGTTGCTCGCGCGCGGCGACCGGGACGGCGAGGGCGCGGTCCTCGTGACGTCCCGCGACCCCGCCGAGGAGGTGCTCCGCGAGTACGACGACGCGGTCGCCGGGGCGCCCGGGTTCCTCCGGGCCGTCGACTGCGTCAGCGCGCAGAGCGGCAGCACCACCGGCGGCGACGCCGTCCGGTACGTCTCCTCGCCCGGCGACCTCACCGGCATGGGCATCGAGTTCTCCGAGATCGCCCGCGAGGCCGGCGACGCGGGCGTGGGTCGGCTGCGCGTCGGCTTCGACTCGCTGTCCCCGCTGCTGATGTACGTCGACCTCCAGCGGCTGTTCCGGTTCCTGCACGTGTTCACGAGCCAGATCCAGTCCCAGGGCTGGCTGGGCGTCTTCTCGGTGGACCCGGAGAGCCACGACGACCAGACCATCAACACGATCAGCCAGCTCTTCGACGGCGTGTTGCAGGTGCGGGTGACCGACGGCGGCGACCACGAGGTGCGCGTGCGCGGCGTGTCCGGTACGCCGTCGGAGTGGACGGTCGTCGAGCGCCCGGAGCCGTGAGCGGCATCGTGTTCTTCCGGTCGGCGGCCCGCGAGCGCGTCGTCGAGTTCTACGTCGACCGCCTCGGCTTCGAGGTGTGGCTCCGCCAGGACGGCTGCACCGTCCTCCGCCACGACGACCTCAAGCTCGGGTTCTGCGACGCCGACGGCGACCCCGAGACCGAGGGCGTCGTGACGCTGTACTACGACACCAGGGAGGCCGTCGACCGGAGGCGCGAGGAGCTGGCGGACGTGGCCGTCGACGACCCGCGCGTGAACGAGCGGTACGACATCTACCAGTTCTTCGGCGAGGACCCCGAGGGCCGGACGCTGGAGTTCCAGGCGTTCCTGCACGACCTGCCCGAGTAGGCTGTCGCCGCCGGGCTCACTCGTCGCGGCAGCGTCGGTCCTCGTCGTTCGCGTCAGCCGTCGCGCCAGCGTCGGTCGTGGACGGCCGCGGCCGCGACCGCGAGCGTCCCCCGGTCGGCGGCGTACGCGAGGTGGGTGTCGCAGTCGCAGTCCGAGGCGCCGAGGCCGGCGACCGGCGCGGCGTCGCCGGCGAGTCGCCGCGCGGCCTCGCACTCGACGTCCTCGTGGTCGGTGACGTAGACGGACTCGACGGCGGTCTCGGGGTGGCCGAGGAGGTAGTCGACGTGCCAGTGACGGGCGTCGCGGCCGCCTGCGGCGAGTTCGCGGTGGCGCTCGACGCGCGCCAGGCCGCCCGCGCCGAACGCCGACCCCGTGTACGCGTACCAGCCGGCGTCGAGGTCGTAGGCGCCCCGGGCGCCGAACTCGACGGTGGCGGCCTCGGGGAGCGAGACGAGCAGCGTGTACGAGCCCGGGTCCATCCCTACTCGTGGCCGGAGACGGGGACCGGCTCGTAGGGCTCCTCGAGGTACGCCATCTCGGAGTCCGTGAGGTCGACGTCGAGGGCCTCGACCGCCTGCTCGAGGTGTTCGACGCTCGTCGTGCCGACGATGGGCGCGTCCACCCAGTCCTTGTGGAACAGCCACGCGAGCGCGACCTGGGCCATCTCGACGTCCTTCTCGGCGGCGAGCTCCCGGACGCGCTCGTTGACCTCGCGGCCGCCGTTGCGGCGGTACGGGTGCTCGTAGAGGTTCTCCTCGGCCTGCGCGCGCTCGGTGGCGTCGATGTCCTCGTGGGGTCGCGTGAGGTAGCCGCGCGCGAGCGGGCTCCACGGGACGACGCCGATGCCCTCCGCCTCGCAGAGCGGCAGCATCTCGCGTTCCTCCTCGCGGTAGACGAGGTTGTAGTGGTTCTGCATGGAGACGAACCGCTCGTAGCCCTCGCGGTCCGCGGTGTGCAGCGCGTCCGCGAACTGGTGGGCCCACTGCGAGGACGTCCCGACGTAGCGGGTCTTGCCGCGGCGGACGGCGTCCGTGAGCGCGTTCAGGGTCTCCTCGATGGGCGTGTCGTCGTCCCACCGGTGGGTCTGGTAGAGGTCCAGGGTCTCCATGCCGAGCCGGTCGAGGGTCGCGTCCAGCTCCTGCTCGACGGTCTTCCGGGAGAGCCCGCCGGAGTTCGGGTCGTCGTCGTCCATCTGGAAGTAGACCTTCGACGCGACGACCTGGCGGTCGCGGTCGTAGTCCGCGAGGACGTCCCCGAGCACGCGCTCGCTCTCGCCCCGCGAGTACATGTTCGCGGTGTCGAAGAAGTTCACGCCGAGGTCGATGGCGCGCTCGATGACGGGGCGGGCCTCGTCCTCGTCGAGCACCCACGGCCGCCAGTCCGAGGACCCGAAGCTCATGCAGCCGAGGCAGACGCGACTGACCGTCATCCCGGTGTCGCCGAGTGTCGTGTACTCCATGAGGGGAGGCTCGCACGCCGGGGGCAAAACCGTTGGCCACCCTCGGGACCGGCAGCCCGCTCGCTACGCGTACGCCTCGAACTCCTCGCCGAACGCGAGGAAGTAGCCGGTGCCGACGGCGCCGATGGCGGCGGCGAGCGTGAACGCCACCTCGGGGCTCACGAAGTCCCAGAGGTAGCCGCCGAGGGCCGCGCTCGGGATCACGACGGTGTTCCGCAGGAGGTAGTACGTCCCCGTGACGCGGCCGCCGGCGTCCCGCTCGGCGGGCCCGACGATGAGCGCCTTGTGCGAGGGCAGGCCGGCGAACCGCAGGCCGGAGAACGCGAACACGAGGACCATCGCGGGCACCGTTCCGGGCGCGTAGACGAGCACCACCGGGAACACCGCGTAGACGGCGAACCCGGCGGCGACGACGGGCTTGAGGCCGACGCGCTCGGCGGCCTTCGCGGCGGGCGCCATCACGAGCAGCGCGACCAGCATCTCGACGCCGAGCAGGTAGCCGAACAGCGCCTCCGGCGAGAGGTCGACGGCGTACGAGACCCCGGCCAGCGAGACGGTGGTCTCCAGGCCGAGGTCGTGGACGCGCGTGAGCACGAGGATGAAGAACGCGTACACCATGCCGTTCGCGAACCGCACGAGCGTGTCGCCGACGAGCAGCGGCCGCAGCGGGTCGGGCATCTCGCGGAGGTCCGCGCGGACCTGGGCGAGCCCCTCGAAGCGCCCGCCGATGGAGTCCTCGCTGGCGTCGTAGAGGACGTGCTGGGCGGCGGTGCCGAGGAGGCCGAAGACGACGGCGACGGCGAGCACGTACTGGAAGCTCACCGCGAACGAGGGGTGGAGGCCGATGAGCACGGCGGCGAGCACGGGCCCTGCGAGGAACGCGACCCGGCGGAACGTCTCCGTGGCCGCGAACCCGGCGGCGAGCCGCGAGGGGTCCGTCGCCTGCTTCACGACCGCGAACGTCGCGCCCAGCCCGAAGGACTTCCAGGCCTGCGCGAGCAGCAGGCCGGCGAAGATCCACACCCAGGGTTCGACGCCGACGCCCGCGACTCGGACGGTGCCGACGCCGGGCGCGACCAGCCAGACGGCGAACCCGAGCGTCGAGACCAGCCCGAACAGCGTGAGCGCGTACCGCGACCCGAGGCGGTCGGAGACGGCGCCCCCGGGGTAGGGGTAGACCGCGGAGACGACGTTCCCGACGGTGCCGTAGAGGCCGACGACGAAGCCGGTGGCGCCGAGTTCGAGCATGTACTCGGGGAGGAAGCGGCTGGTCATCTGGAAGCCGAGGCTGAACGCGAACATCGCCAGCGACAGCACGAGCACGTCCCGTTCGAGCGCGAAGAACTGCCGGAAGGTGTCCAGAGCGGTCGTCTCCTCGGCGTCGACCGCGACCTCCTCCTGGCTCATCGGTTGCGTGGCTCGGCGTTCGGGGCGCCGAGTAATGAAACCACGTTTCGGGGCGCGCCGGTCACCCGGCGGCTGCGCCCACAGCCCTCGGGAGCCGGTCACTCGGCGACCGTCCCCGAAAGCCGGCGGAGGCCGGCGTACGCCAGCGCGGCGCCCGCGAGCACCGCGGCGAGGGACGCCCACGTGCCGAGGCTGGGGCTGCCGACGGCGAGGCGCGCGACGAGGTTCTGGGGGCTCTGCGGGAGCAGGGACGCCGCGCCGAACGCGGCGAGCGCGCCGAACGAGTACAGCAGCTGGGCTTCCCGGCGGGCGCCGACGCCGATGGCGAGCGCGGCGCCGCCCGCGACGAGCACGGCCGCGACGCCGGCGACGAGCGCGAGCACGGCCAGCGGGTTCGCGACGGCGGTGCCGTTGGCGGCCAGCAGCGCCAACCAGAGCGCGACCTGGGCGGGCGCGAGGCCGACGAGCGCGAGCGCCTTCCCGTCGACGACCTCGGGGAGCGAGAGCGGCGCGACGCGCAGCAGTTCGAGCGTGCCGCGTTCGAGCTCCTCGGCGAGGCTGTCCGCCATCACGCTCCCGGAGATGAACGCCGGCAGGAAGGAAAGCAGCGGCAGCAACACCGTGTACGTGAACGAGAAGTAGGGGTTGGCGTCGCGGTCGGGCGGCAGGTCGACGGGCTGGCGGGACAGCGAGTCCGCGAGGTCCGCGCGGCGCTCGCGCTCGTAGGCGGCGAGCGCGTCCTTCAGCTGAGTGACGACGAACGTCGTGCGGAACGACCCCTCGGGGGCGGTGGCGGCGACGACCGTCCGCCCCGACGGCTGTCTCGTGGCGTGCAACACCGCGTCGAGGCGGCCGTCCCGGAAGTCCGCGAGCGCGGCCGCGCGGTCCTCGTAGACGACGGCGCTCCGCGAGTCCCCGTCGACGACGGCCGCGAGGTCGTCGCTGGCGTTCCCGGAGACGCCGACCTCCACGTCGAGGGCGTCGCCGGTGCTCCCCGGGTCGTACAGCGACACGAGGCCGACGACGAGAAACGAGGAGAACGCGGCGATGAACAGCTGGATGACCAGCGCGAGCACGATGGTCTTCTCGGAGCGCAGCGACGCGAGCGTCCGCCGCGCGAGCACGAGCCTACGCAAGGCCGACCACCACCGCGACGTTGTACGCGACGTGTACGAGCACCGCGAGGAGGACGGCCGCGACGTACGCGAGCCTGCCCCGTGCGGCGCCGACCGCGGAGATGCCGGCGGTCGCGACGTGCAACAGCAGGGGCGCGACGAGCAACACGCCGGGCGGCAGCCCGACCACGGACGGCGAGAACGCGAACTGCGCGAGCTCGATGCCGGGCAGGCCGACGAGCTGGGTGAGCAAGAGGAGCTTCTCGCCGAGGAAGAACCCGGCGCCGGAGAGCGCGCCCAGCGCGAGCGACGTGCCAAGCGAGCGGTCGAAGCGGCCGCGCTCGAAGGCGGCGAAGACGTGGAGGCTCTTCGCGAGCTCCTCGATCGCGGCGACGGCCGCGAGCAGCAGCGGCACCGAGAGTTCGACGGGCGCGACGAACAGCACGGCGACGGCGAACAGCTCGGCGACGAACACGAACGGCAGGAACAGCGCGGTCCAGACGCCGACGCGGAGCCGCGAGTCCAGCGGCGCGGCGAGCGCGTCGAGGAACTTCGCGGGGAGCGGGCGCTGCGTGAACATGTCCTCCTCGCGGTAGACGCCCGTGCCGAGCCCGAACATGACGAGGGCGGCGAGCGCGGGCGGCACCGTCGCCAGCGCGAACGCGCCCGGGTCGGTGCCGGCGCCCGCGATGGCGTCGACGACGACGGTCAGCGGCGAGATGGCGGCGATGGGGTGGACTTCCGCGAACACCGCGGGGACGAACGCGTACGCGGTGAGCGTGACGCTGACGGTGACCGTGACGAACGTGAGTTCCTTGTACGAGCGCGCGAGCATCGCGCCGAGGAACGTCGCCGCGAGGAACAGCGCCGCGAGCGGCGCCACGGCGGCGACGGCGAGCGGGCCCGCGCCCACGACGGCGGCGATGCCGGCGATGAGCGCGAGCGCGCCGGCGAAGTACGGCAGCGTCTTCCCGGCGACGACGTCGCCCCGGGAGACGGGCGCGACCAGCAGCGGTTCGCCGCGGCGGTTGATGCGCTCGGCGAGCACGCTGGAGCCGTACGCCTGGATGACGACGTTCAGCGGCAGCAGGAACGCGAACGCCAGCACCAGCGAGCGCAGCGGGAACGGCGGCGACAGCGACGACGGCGTGCCGGTCTGTTCGTCGCCGAGCAGGCCGCCGAGGCCGCCGCCCGCCGACGGCTCCGGCAGGTCGCCGCCTCCGGCGCCACCGGCGTCGTCGGCACCGCCGTCGTCGCCGTTCGCGCCGCCAGCGTCGCCGCCGGCCCCGTCGGCCCGAGTGTCGTCCCCGTCACCGCCGGCGCCAGGTCCGCTCCCGTCGGCGTCGCCGTCGGACTGCTGGCCGGTGACGGTGACCGACTGGTCGGCGTACGACAGCGACACCAGGACGGGGAACGCCGCGGCCTCGTCGGCCTCCTCGGCCATCAGCGCGTCGTTGTAGCGCACGGTCGCCGACCGGAGCGCCGCGAGCGCGGCGTCGCCCTTCGGCGAGTTCGCCCACGCGAACCGCCCCTCGTAGACCAGGGCGTCGGCGTCGCCGCTGACCACCGCGTCCCGCGACGCGCCGACGGCGACCAGCGACGGCTCGGACGCGACCACGTCCCGGTACTGGCTGTCCTCGGCGACGCCGACGCGGTAGATTCCCTCCCCGGGCGTCGGGCCGTACGCGACGAGCGCCGGTGCGAGCGCCGCCAGCAGGACGAGGACGACGACGAACGCGACGGCCGTGCGGCGGTCGACGTCGCCCGCGCTGCGGGCCGTCTCCCAGCGCGCGATGCGGAGGACGTTCCCGAGGTTCATGCGCCCGCCACGTCGAGGAAGACGTCCTCCAGCGTCGACTCCCGGGTGCGGATGTCCACGACGCCGCCGCCCGCCGCGCGTGCCGCCGACCGCACGGCCTCCACCTCGTCCATCGTGTCGACGGTGGTCGCGTAGCGGTCGCCGGCGGGCTCGGCGCCGTCGACGGCGACGTCCGTGAACACGCGGTACTCCACGCGGCCGTGCTCGGCCTGGACCTCCGTCAGCGTCCCCCTCGCGGCGACCTCGCCGTCGCGCATGATGGCGACGCGGTCGCAGACCGACTCGACGTGGTGGAGGTCGTGGGCGCTGAACACCACGGTCTTGCCGTCGTCGGCGAGCTCGCGCGTGAACTCCACGACGGTGTTCGTCGTCAGGGGGTCGAGGCCGCTGGCGGGTTCGTCGTAGACGAGGACGTCGGGGTCGTTCACGAGCGACCGCGCGATGGCGACCTTCCGCTTCATCCCCTTCGAGAAGTCCCCGACGGGGCGGTCGCGGGCGTCGAGGTCGAGGCGGTCGAGCGCGGCGTCGATGCGGTCGTCGGCGGTCGGCCGGTCGACGCCGTAGAGGTCCGCGAAGAAGCGGAGGTACGACCGCGGCGACATCTCGTCGTACAGCGGCGACTCCTCCGGCAGGAACCCCAGCGAGCGCCGCATCTCGGGGTCGCCCGCGGGGAGGCCGTTCACCTCGACCTCGCCGGCCGACGGCTCGACGAGCCCGCAGACCATCTTCAGGGTGGACGTCTTCCCCGCGCCGTTCGGGCCGACGAGCCCGAACACCTCGCCTGCCGCGACGTCGAAGGAGACGCCGTCGACGGCGGCGACGTCGCCGTACCGCTTCTCCAGCCCGCGCACCGAAATCATACCCCAGGCTTGGGGTGCGGGCGCTTAAGGAGTGGGGGACGCGGCACCGCCGTCGGCGGCCGCGGGGGTCCGCCCGTGGCGCCGTTCAGCGGTCGAGAGGCGTGGCGGCCTCGCGGAGGTCCTCGTAGACGCCCTCGGCCCACCGGACTGCCGCCGGCGCGTCGTTGCGGATGGTGCCCGTGAGCCCGCGGTCGTCGTAGACGAGCGCGGTCACGACGGTGCGCTCGGGGAGTTCCAGCAGCATCAGCCCGTACTCGAGGGTGGTCGTCGCGCGCCGCAGCGTCAGCCGGCCGGTCTCGAGCGCGTCGTTCACGGGGTCGGCGTACGCCGAGACGAGCTCGTCGAGGGCGTCCGCGGACACGGTGAGGTCCGCGACGAGGCCGTCCTCGACGATGCGGTCCCGGAACACCGCGACGTTGTCGCCGAGGACGGCGGGCGCGAAGCCGCGGGCGGCAGTCGCCTCCGACACGAGGCGCTTGTAGGCGACGAACGGCCGCTGCGGCGAGACGGGGTCCGGGCCGACGACGTCCGCGCCGCGGAGCAGCGCCGTGTCGACGGTGGCGTCCGCGGGGAGCGGGTCCAGCACGGCCGACGCCTCGTCGACGGCGGCCGCGGTGTCCGCGAACTCCTCGTAGGCGTCCAGCGCCAGCCGTCCCTGGAGGGTGAGCGAGACGCCGTCGTTGCGCGCGACGAACCCGAGCGCCTCGAGGTCGCGGACCGCGCGGTCGATGGTCGACCGGGACAGCGACAGCTCCTCGACCAGGGTGCGCTTGGACCGCGGTCCGTCCGCGAGCACTCGCAGCAGCGGGACGCGGCGCGCGAGCACCTCGATGGCGTCGTCGGTCGAGTCGGCCATGCGGTCTCTCGGCGCACAGTTCCGCCCCCAGGTACATAAAAGGTCGCCAGACTTATGCTGTAGTACCAGTCTCCGACGCGGACCGCAGACGGTAACGTGAAGCCGTCGGGATTACGTCATGGTAACTGCTGGTGTACACACACCGGCTGTGCCTCTGACACGCTCCGAGCCGCCGGCGCTGTAGCCGGCGGCTGCCGGGGCAACCGGCGGCGTTCTCCGCGACCCGACGCCACCCAGCCCCGCGGCCGTCCTACGCGACGGGGTCGACGAGGGCCGGGCGGTCCGTCGTCGGGTCGTCGACCGCCGTCGACACCGGCCACGCCTCCAGGTCGAACGGCCGCGGCTCGAGTAGCTCCCGCGGGTCGTCGCCGGTCAGCCACCGGTCGCGCTCGTCGCCGTCCAGGACGACCGCCATCCGGTGGTGGTAGTCCGCGAGGAAGTCGTTCGGCTCCGTCGTCACCACCGTGAACGACCGCACGGGCTCCGCGTCGCGGCCCGGCCCGCTACCGCCGAACTCGCCCAGACCCGTCTGCCTGTGCTCGGGCGTCCACGTCTCCCACAGCCCCGCCAGCAGGAACGGCCGGTCGTCCGTCCGCGACACGAAGTGCGGCCGCGTGCCGTCGGCCGTCTCCACCCACTCGTAGAACCCGTCGACGGGCACCACGCAGCGGCGCTCCCGGTAGGCGTCCGCGAACGCCCGGTTCTCCGTCAGCGTCTCCGCTCGCGCGTTGATCGGGTCCGGGCCGCTCCCCGGGCCGTCCGCCCACGACGGCACCAGCCCCCACCGCGCCGTCGACAGCGACGCCGGCGCGTCGTCGAGCACGACCGGCAGCTCCTCGGACGGCGCCGCGTTGTACGTCCGCTCGTAGCTCGCGTCCGCCAGCCCGAACTCGTCGGCGAGCACGGGCGGGTCGCTGAACAGCGCGTACCGGCCACACATACCTCACCGGTGGCGTCGAACCCCCAAAATCAGTCCGGTAGCGCGGCCTCCAGGTCTCCGATCACCGCGTCGTTCCCGACGAACGTCGGCGTGCGCTCGTGCAGCGACGACGGGGACAGGTCCAGCAGCGACTGGGTGCCGTCGCTGGACGCGCCGCCCGCCGCCTCCACGACGTACGCGATGGGCATCGACTCGAAGTGCGCGCGCAGCTTCCCCGCCGGACGCGACTGCAGGCCCGGGTAGCCGAACACGCCGCCGTACGTCAACACCTGGTTCACGTCCGCGATCATCGCGCCGCCGTACCGGAGCTTCAGGTCGTCCTCGACGTCGCGGACGAACGACTCGAACGCCGGCGTCCAGTCCGGTACCCGGCCGCCGAACCCGTACACGAGGGGGTCCTCGGGCAGGACGACGTCGCGGAGGTCCGTGCGGCCCTCCTCGGTCAGCAGGTACTCCGTCACGCCCCCGTCGCGAGCCACCGTCATCGTCGTCGTCGGGCCGTACAGCACGAAGCCAGCGGCCACCAGCTCTCGACCGGACGCCGGCAGCGGTTCGTCGTAGACGCCCACCACCGTCCCACAGGGGTTGTTCGACTGCACGTTCGACGACCCGTCCAGGGGGTCGACCGCCACGGCGTACCCGTCGGCGGCGTCCCCCACCGTCTCCACAGCGTCGCGCTCCTCGCTCGCGTACCAGTTCACGCCGTCGACGGCCGCCAGGCGCTCGCGGAGCAGGTCGTCGGCCCACACGTCGGCCTCCAGCTGGGTGTCCCCGGTGGCGTTCTCCGAGGCCGCCTTCGCCCGGCGCTCGGGGAGCCCGCTCCGGATGACCGGCGCGACGTCCGCGACGACGTCGAAGACGCGTTCGACCACCATCAGATCCGGTCGAGGGCCTCCTCGACGCTCGCCTCCTCGTAGATCACTGCCTCCAGGCCGTCCAGGAACGCCGCCGCGTTCTCGCGCTGCCAGACGTTCCGGCCGACCGCCAGCCCCACTGCGCCCGCGTCGACGGCGCCTTTCACCTGCGTGAGGAACTCGCGGTCGCTCGTCTTCGACCCGCCCGACATCACGACCCGCGTCCGGCCGGCCATGTCCACCGCGAACTCCATGTCCTCGGTGCTGCCCGGGTACTTCACCTTCGCGACGTCGGCGCCGAGCTCCAGCGCCTGCCGGGCCGCGTACGCGATGGTCGACGGCTTCCGGTCGTTCTTCAGTCCCTGGCCGCGCGGGTACGACCACAGCACCACGGGCAGGTCGTGGTCGCGGGCGGCCTCCTGGGCGTCCCGGAACTCCTCGGCCATCTCGATCTCGTTGTTCGACCCGCCGTACAGCGTGAATCCGACGGCGTCCGCGCCGACCTCCGCGGCGTAGTCGACCGACCAGTTCACGGCCGAGTCCGGCTCGCCCATCCAGAGGTTCGACGTGCCGTTCAGCTTCGCGAGGAGGTTCACGTCGTCCTCGTAGGACGGGTAGTACGCCTCCGCGATTCCCTTCTGGACCGCCATCGCGGAGACCGCGTCGTGAGTCGCGATGTCCCACACGACCTCGGGGTCCATCGTCTCCGGCACCGGGTCGAAGTCGACCGGGCCGTGCTCGAGGCCGTGGTCGTAGGCGAGAATCAGTACCTTCCCGTCGCGCGCGATCGGTGAGTCCTGGAAGGGTCGCATCACGAGAACGTGCGGCGACGACACATAAGTGTCTAACTGTCCACGAGCGGCGCCGAGGCCGCCGAATACGGGAATTTGAGTACAGTCCGAGTAACTACTCGCCGCGCTCGCGGGCGGCCCGCTTCCACGCCGCGACCGCGTCCTCGGGGACCCCCAGCGAGTCCGCGACGTGCTCGACGTGCGCCGTCGCGAGGCTCCGAACGGACGTCACGCCGGCGCGCGCCAGGAGCGCCGCGTCCGCCTCGTCGACCGCGTCGAGTTCGGTCACCGGCGTCGGCGTGGACCGCTCGCGCCACTCGCGCTCGCCGCGCTCCGGGTCCGCGTCCGCGTCGTCGCCGTTCGGCCACGACCGGTCGCGCCACGCGGACTCGGCGTCCTCGTCGCCCCCACCGTCCGCGGAGTCAGCCCCGGGCGCCGCGCTCGGCTGGTCGCGCCACGCGGCCTCCTCGGCGGTCGCGTCCCCGCTCCCGTCGGCCGTCGCGTCGTCCTCGCCGTAGCTCGCGGCCACCCACGCGCGCTCGTCGTCCTGCAGGCCGCGTACCTGCTCGGCGCGCCGGTCGAGGTCCTCGCCGCCCTCGAAGGACCACTGCAGCGAGTGCTCGCGGCGGATGCGCGCCGCCACCCCGGGGTTGACGCCGTACTCCACGAGCTGGGCGTGGGAGACGGCCTTCGCCGCGACGTCGTCGGCGTCGACGCCGGCGGCCGCCAGAACGTCGGCCGTCGCCGGACCGACGAACCGCAGCGACAGCAACGCATCCCGCGTGTCCTCGGGTGGCACGGTTGCTGGAGTGAAGTCCCTCCGGGTGCTTCAGTGTTTCCACGTTCCGGCACCCTTAGGTACTCGCCCGTCGCAGCCCCGGACATGCGAGACCTCGGAGACATCCAGACCGTCGGCGTCGTCGGCGCCGGCACCATGGGCGCCGGCATCGCGCAGGTCGCCGCGACGGCGGGCTACGACGTCGTGATGCGCGACGTCGAAACGGAGTTCGTCGAGGACGGCTTCGACCGCATCGAGGACTCCCTGGACCGCCTCGCGAGCAGGGACGAACTCGCGGACGACCCCGACGCAGTCGTCGACCGGATCACCGGCACCACCGAACTCGCGGACCTCGCGGCCGCCGACTTCGTCGTGGAGGCGGCCGTCGAGGACATGGCCGTCAAGCGGGACGTCTTCGCGGACCTCGACGACGCGGTGCCGGACGACGTCGCGCTGGCGACGAACACGTCGACGCTCTCGATCACGACCATCGCGGCGGCGACCGACCGCGAGGACCGCGTGGTCGGCCTCCACTTCATGAACCCCGTCCCCGTGATGAAGGGCGTGGAGGTCGTCGTCGGCGAGAAGACCAGCGAGGACGCCGTGGGGCTCGCCCACGACTTCGCCGCGGACCTCGGGAAGGAGACCTGGGAGTCCGACGACAAGCCGGGGTTCGTGACGAACCGCATCCTGATGCCGTGGATCAACGAGGGCGTCCGCGCGTACGACGAGGGCGTCGCGTCGAAGGCGGACGTCGACAAGGGGATGAAACTCGGCACGAACGTCCCCATGGGCCCCCTGGAGCTCGCCGACCACATCGGCCTCGACGTCTGCCTGGACGCCAGCGAGACGCTCCACGAGGAACTCGGCGACCGGTACAAGCCCGCGTACCTCCTCCGGCGGAAGGTCGACGCCGGCGACCTCGGGAAGAAGACCGGCGAGGGCTTCTACGAGTACGAGTAGCGCGCTCGCTGCCGCCGTGGGTCGACGACGGGTGGCGTGCAGGCGGCGGACCGCTCCCGGTGCGCGCTGCCGCCGTTCCGCGTCCGAGCGCACCGGGCGACTGCTAGGTCACGCGCCGCGTTGGTCCCGGCTTCCTACTTGAATCTACGCAGGCGAAGGCGCGTCTGCAAACCGAGACACCGACAGCCAGCATCCGCGGCCTGAGCGGTTCGACAGAACCCGAAGGCCGCGGTTCAGCGCGCGAACGCAGTGAGCGCGGGCGCGAGGACGACCGCAGGGAGGACGACGCGCTTCTGGCCGAGCGTTTACCGAGCGAGCGGCGCGGAGCGCCGCGAGCGCAGCGTAAAAGGCCGCTTAGAAGGAGTTCTTCAGTTTCTCGAAGAAGCCCTGGTCGACGTCGATGTCCTCGCCGCCGGCGTCGGCGAACTGTTCGAGGGCTTCGCGCTGTTCGTCGTTGAGCGACTCGGGCGTGACGACCTGGACGGTGACGTAGAGGTCGCCGCGGCCGCTCCGTCGGAGGCGCGGCATGCCCTTGCCCTTGAGGCGGAAGGTCTCGCCGCTCTGGGTTCCGGCGTCGAGGTCGAAGGTGGCGCCGCCGTCGAGCGTGGGGACTTCGACCTCGTCGCCGAAGACGGCCTGCGGGAAGGAGATGGCGTGGCGGTGGTGGAGGTCGGCGCCGTCGCGTTCGAAGTCCGGGTGGTCCTCGACCTCGACCTCGACGAGGAGGTCGCCGTTCCGGGCGCCGCGGTCGCCGGGCGCGCCCTCGCCGTCCATGCGGAGCGTCTGGCCGGACTGGATGCCGGCGGGGACGTCGACGGTGAGCGTGGCGCGTTCCCGGACCTGGCCCTGGCCGCTGCACGTCGAGCACGTCTCGGAGTGGAGTTCGCCGTCGCCGCCGCACCGCGAGCACTCCTGGGTCTGCTGGACGCGGCCCAGTGGGGTCTGGCGGACCTGGGTCACCTGCCCCTGGCCGTCGCACTGCGGGCACGTGCGGACGTCGGCGTCCTCGGGGTAGCCGGCGCCGTCGCAGTCCGGACAGCGCTCGGGGCGGCGGACGGCCACCTGTTTCTGGACGCCGTCGTGGGCTTCCTGCAGCGAGACGGAGAGGCGGGTGCGGAGGTCGCGGCCCTGCTGGGGGCCCTGGCGGCCGCGGCCGCCGCCGAAGAACTCCTCGAAGATGTCGCCCATGCTGCCGGCGCCGCCGCCCCCGAAGGGGTTGCCGCCCATCCCGCCGGCGCCGCCGCCAGCGCCCTCGGCGCCGCGCTTCTCGGCCTCCGTGTACCGCTCGTGGCCGAGCTGGTCGTAGCGCTGGCGCTGCTCCTCGTCGGTGAGGACGTCCTTGGCCTTCTGTATCTTCTTGAACTTCTGTTCGGCGTCGTCCTCGTCGCTGACGTCCGGGTGGTACTCCGAGACCTTCTCGCGGTACGCCCGCTTGATCTCGTCCTCGGAGGCGTCCCGGGAGACGCCGAGTACGTCGTAGAAGTCCTCGCTCATTCGTTGTGCGTACGTAACTCCGTTGAGCCACTTGAAACGACCGCTTGCGTCCGTTCCGGCGTCGACGCGGGGGAACTCCCGCCGTTCGGGACGACCGGTGGCCTACTCGCCGTCGCGGTCGACGAGTTCCCCGTGGTCGACGGCGTAGATCGTGACCGCGTCGTTCCGGTAGACCTCGTCGACGCCGGGGTCGTCGTCGAGCGCCGCGACCTCGTACTCCTCGCGCTCGAGCGGGCCGACCCAGACGTACTGGACGTCGTGCTTCCGGAGGAGGGCCGCCCGCGAGCGGTCGTCCTCGGTCTGGTAGACGATTTCGGCGTCGCTGACGCGCTGGTAGTAGGGGTCGTCGCCGCGGTAGCCGGTCTCGTGGAACCAGCCGGCGACCGTGGGGAGCCCCGACAGCGTCGAGACGGGGTTCTGCCAGCCGCGGCTCAGCCCGGGCTTCTCGAGGAACGTCGGGTTGCCGGTCTGGCGCTCCATCCAGAGGACGGACTGGCTGCCGCTCACTTCGTCCTCGAACCACCGGATCGCGGCGGTCTGTTCGGGGTGGGCCTCGCGGTGGCCCTCGTAGCCGTCCAGCGTGGGGTCCGCGCCGTCCTGGTAGGGTTCGACGACGTCCGTCGCGACGACGAGCGGCGCGAACATCGAGGACGCGGCGAGCACGACCGCGAACGCGACGGCCGCGAGCGTCGTCGCGGCGACCGGACCCGGAGTCCTGCGGAGCGAGGACAGCGAGAGCGAGCCGACGGCGTCCCGGAGGTCCGCGGCGAGGACGGCGGCGATGGGGCCGGCGGCGAGCCCGCAGAACACCCACGCCTGGATGGCGACTTTCAGCGTGGTGTTCCAGCGGTCGAGCTCGAAGGGGTGGACTCTGGCGTGCACGAGCTCCATCGAGAGGACGAGGCCGACGCCGGCGACGACGAGCGTCGTCTCGAAGCCGGCGTTCTCGCGCGTCCGCATCGCGACCCAGGCGGCGGCGACCACGGGCGACAGCACCGCGATGCCGCCGAGGTCGCCGAGCAGGACGGCGACGGCGAGCGCCGCGGCGAGCCCCAGCACGGCGAGCGCGACGCCGCGGCGGTCAGCGTCCTCGAGGGCGGTGTGCCGCGTGAACAGGTAGGTGACGAACAGCGCGAGCAGGCTGCCGTAGACGAGCAGCACGCCGACAGCCGTGGTGCGCGGCGGGAACAGCCCGACGCCCTCGTTCGGCGGGACGCTCGCGAGCAGGAACGGCGACGCCAGGAGGTAGCCGACGGCGCCGACGCCGACCGCGGCGACTGCCGCGAGGACGGTCCGCCAGGCCTCCGCGAGCGCCCGGGCCACCGGTGAGCGGTCGGGCGAGGGGGCGACGCCGCGGACGCGCTCGCCGAGCGAGTCGGGCAGCAGCGTCGCCGGGTGGGCGTCCGCGTACACGCAGCCGAGCCACGCCATGCCGACGGCGCTGGGCATCGACCACGTGTTCGTCACGCCGAAGTAGCCGGCGACCGCCGCCAGCCCCCCGAACAGCAGGCCGAGGCGGCGCGTCCGCTCGCCGGCGGGCGTCTGCACGTACGAGTACGCGAGCGCCGCCGAGAGCACGAGGAAGCCCGTGGTGACCGTGTGGCCGTGCATGTCGGCTTTCACGAACGAGTACAGCGGGAACTCCTGGAGCGTGCCCTCGACGACGTACCGCGTGTCCCACCACCCCCACGTCCGGAGCGTCGACTGCTCGAACAGCACCTGCGGATAGTCCGCGCGGTTCACGTTGAACGCCGCGCGCCCGTACTCGACCGCGAGGTCCCGCGGGAGCGCGCCGAGAGCGAACCGCACGAGCGTCACCGTGTTCCCGGCGAGCGCGACGAAGAACACGCCGAGGGCGCCGCCGAGCCGCCGCGAGTACCCGCGGTCGGCCGTGAGCCAGCCGGCCAGCGAGTACGAGGCGACGACGAGCGTCCCGAAGTAGCCGGCGAGCGCGACGTTGTGCACGTACTCGACGGACGTGTCCGTCAGCAGCGCGCCGACCGCGTTGAACACCGGGAGGCCGTAGTAGTACCGCACCGGTTCCCCCGCGTACCACATGTCCTCGGGCGGCAGCGCGCCCGCGCGGAGGACGGCGTTCAGCAGGCCCGTGTGCAGGAACTTCTCGCCGCCCCAGCCGCTCATCACGGGGTTCATCGCGCGGAACGACAGCACGAACAGGAACCCGGCCGCGAACACGCCGAAGACGCCCGCGACGCGGCGCCACTCGTAGTCGGCGAGGCCGCGCTCGCGCGCAGCGAGGTGGGCGGCGCCGCCCATCGCGGCGAGCGCGGCGACGCTCGCGAGCGCGGTCCACGGCCCGAACGAGAGCTGTCCGACGTAGAACGCGACCATCGTCACCACCACGGTCGCGACCGGGAGCGCGAACCCCGCGCCGTCGTCCGGCGCGGCCGGGAACAGCAGCCGGGCGACCGGCAGTCCGGCGACCAGGAGGCCGCCGTAGAAGACCAGCCAGCGGACGACGACGGCTGCGTCTGCCATGTCGCATTGGCGGGCGACGCCGCGCATAAGCCTTCTGCCATCGTCTCGCGGCGCCGCCGCGCCGCGATTCCGGGGCTACCCCGTCACCGCGAACAGAGCGGGGCCGGCCGTTCGTCGCCCGCGCTGGGGAAGGCGGCGAGTCGCGTTACTCGTCCTCGTCGCTGTCGTCCACGTCTTCGAAGTCGGCGTCGACGAACTCCTCGTCGTCGACGTCCGCACCGGCGGCGCCCGCGCCGGCGCCGCCCATGCCGCCCATGCCGCCAGCGCCTGCGCCGCCGGCGCCCGCCGCGCCGGCCTGCGCCTGCTGCTGGTAGGCCTGCTTGCCGATCTCCTGGAGGGTCTTGCTCAGGGACTCGGTCGCTCCCTCGAGTTCCTCCGGGTCGACGTCGTCCTCGTCGAGCAGCTCCTGGACGTGCTCGATCTCCTCGTTCACGTCGGCTTCGAGGTCGTCGTCGACGAGCTCCTCGTTCTCCTCGAGGAGGTTCTCGGCGCGCTGGATGGCGGTCTCGGCGTCGTTGCGCGCCTCGATGCGCTCGCGGCGCTGCTCGTCCTCCTCGGCGTGCTGTTCGGCCTCCTCCTGCATCTGCTCGATCTCCTCGTCGCTGAGGCCGACGCCGCCCTCGATGGTGATGGACTCGGCGTTCCCGGAGCCCTTGTCCTCGGCCTCGACGTTCACGATGCCGTCGGCGTCGATCTCGAAGGTCACCTCGATCTCGGGCGTCCCGGCGGGCGCCGGCGGGATGCCGGTGAGGTGGAAGTCGCCGAGCAGCTCGTTCTCCTCGGCGATCTCGCGCTCGCCCTGGAAGACGCGGATCTGGACGCTCGTCTGGTTGTCCGCGGCGGTCGTGAACACCTTCGACGCCGTGGTCGGGATGGCGGTGTTCTTCTCGATGAGGCGCTCGAAGAGCCCGCCCTTCACCTCGATGCCGAGGCTC
Organism: Halobacterium yunchengense; assembly: GCF_037031165.1. Lineage (NCBI taxonomy): Archaea > Methanobacteriati > Methanobacteriota > Halobacteria > Halobacteriales > Halobacteriaceae > Halobacterium > Halobacterium yunchengense. The sequence goes on from NZ_JAYEZL010000003.1 coordinate 335,488, forward strand.
AGGGGCGTGACGTCCACGAGCACGATGTCGTCGACCTCGCCGCTGAGCACGCCGCCCTGGACGGCGGCGCCGAGCGCGACGGCCTCGTCCGGGTTGACGTTCTTCTTCGGCTCCTGGCCGACGAGCTCCTCGACTTTCTCCTGGACCTGGGGCATGCGCGTGGAGCCGCCGACGAGGATGACCTCGTCGATGTCGTCCTCGCCGAGGCCGGCGTCCTCGAGGGCCTGCTCGGTCGGTCCGACCGTGCGCTCGATGAGGTCCTCGGTGAGGTTCTCGAACGTCGCGCGCGTGATGTCCTGTTCGAGGTGGACGGGCCCGGAGTCGGTCGCCGTGACGAACGGGAGGTTGACCGTCGTCTCCTTCCGACTGGACAGCTCGATCTTCGCCTCCTCGGCGGCCTCGGTGAGGCGCTGGAGCGCCTGCCGGTCGTCGCGGAGGTCGATGCCGTGCTCGTCCTCGAAGTTGTCCGCGAGGTAGTCGATGATTGCCTCGTCCCAGTCGTCGCCGCCGAGGTCGTTGTCGCCGTTCGTCGCGACGACCTCGTAGACGCCGGCGCCGAGGTCGAGGATGGAGACGTCGAACGTGCCGCCGCCGAGGTCGTAGACGAGCACCGTCTGGTCGCGGTCCTCGTCGAGGCCGTACGCCATCGACGCGGCCGTCGGCTCGTTGACGATGCGCTCGACCTCGAAGCCCGCGATCTCGCCGGCGTCCTTGGTCGCCTGCCGCTGCTTGTCGTTGAAGTACGCCGGGACCGTGATGACGGCCTTCTCGACGTCCTGGCCGAGGTACTCCTCGGCGTCCCGCTTGATCTTCTGGAGGATCATCGCCGAGACCTGCTCGGGCGTGTACTCCTCCCCGTCGAGTTCGACCGTGTAGTCCTCGCCCATGTGGCGCTTGATGGACTCGACGGTCTGGTCGGGGTTCTGGACGGCCTGGTTCTTCGCGGGTTTGCCGATGAGGCGCTCGCCGTCGTCGAACGCGACCACGGAGGGCGTGGTGCGGTCCCCCTCGCTGTTGACGATGATTTCGGGGTCGCCGCCCTCCATCACCGCGAACGCGCTGTTCGTGGTGCCGAGGTCGATGCCCAGAATCTTCTCGCTTGCCATCTTACCCGACTGTTAGCGTCGTTTTCCGTTTAAGCCTTGCTAGTGCGACCGACTGGCACGAATCCGGGGGTCGCCGCAGTCCTGCGGTTTCCCACATCGGGGCCCGGACGGGTCGGCGGATTTATGACGAACCGTCGTTCAGTCGCCGCGCCGGTCGCGGGTCGCCGTCGCCGCGTCGGGCGGTCGCGCGGACCCGAGAACGAGTAACCGCGCCGACGAGTCCGCCGGTCCGCTGGGAACAGCGCCGGCGAGTCCTCAGCGCTCGCCGTCCCCGTTCCCCTCGCTGACGGTGACCTGGGCGGCGCGCAACACCTTCCCGCCCATCTCGTAGCCCGACCGGTAGACCGCCGCGACCGTGCCCTCGGGCTGGTCGCTGTCCACGCGCATCATCACCTCGTGGCGCTGGGCGTCCACCTCGGCGCCGGGCTCCGGCGAGATCTCCGAGACGCCCTCGGCGTCGAGCACGCGGTCGAACTCCTTGCGCGTGAGCTTCACGCCCTCGCGGAGGCTGTCCACGTCGCCGGCGTCCTCGTCGAGCGCGCGGTCGAGGTTGTCCCGGACGTCCAGGAGGCGCTCGACGAGGTCCTCGGTGGCGCGCGCCTTGATGTCCTCCTGGCGCTGCTTCGCGCGCTGCTTGTAGTTCTGGAAGTCCGCCTGCTTGGCCTGCAGGCGCTCGGTGAGGTCCGCGACCTCCTCGCGGGCGTCCGCGAGTTCCCCCTCCAGTTCCGCGACGCGCTCCTCGAGGGCGGCGACCTCGTCGCCGAGGGCCTCGTCGTGGTCGCGCACGCGCTCCGCCAGCGGCTCCGCGTCCCCGGGGGCGTCCGCGGTCGTCGACTGCTCGGCCGTCTCCGCCTCGCCGGCCGTCGATTCGGCGTCGGCGCGCTCGTCCGCGTCCGCCGTCTGCTCGGCGTCGTTGCTCATGTGCGTGGGAAACGGGTACTCGCGTTTACGGATTTCGGGACGGCGCGCCGGCGAGACATGAGACATACGCGTCCGCTCGCTGTCGGCTTCGCCGAATGTCGGAACGCCAAGCCGACTTCGAGTTCAGTCCCGCCGGCCTCGGCCTGTCGGTGGCGCTGGCGGTGAGCGCCGCTCAGACCGACGACTAATTAGCGACGGGTCCGTACCCCGTGGCGTGACAGTCCGGCTGGCGTACGAGGACGGCACGCTCCGCGTCACGCACGACGGCGACGGCCCGCCCACGGACGGCGTCGCGAGCCTGCCGCACGTCGAGCGCGACGACCGGACGGACGCGGGCCGCGCGCCCGCGATGGCGTACGCCGCGCTCGCGGCGTACCTCGACTACCGCGAGATCCCCTACGAGGACGACGTCCTCCGCGCCGACGACCTCGCGGTGTCGTCGGCGTACGACCTCCGGGACTACCAGCAGGACGCCCTCGACGCGTGGCTCGCCGGGGACCGCGTCGACGGCGGCGCCGCCGGCCCGGAGCGCGAGCGCTGGCGCGTCTCCGGGAGCGAGGCGGCCGCGGGCTCGCAGCGGCAGCGGCGGTGGGGCGTCCTCGAACTCCCCACGGGCTCCGGGAAGACGGTCATCGGCCTGAAGGCCATCGAGGCGGTCGGGCGGAGCGCGCTCGTCGTCGTCCCGACCATCGACCTGCTGACCCAGTGGAAGCGCGAGCTCGGCCGCGAGTTCGACCGCGAGGTCGGCCAGCTCGGCGGCGGCGAGCAGGTCGTCCGCCCGGTCACGGTCGCCACGTACGACTCGGCGTACCTGCGCGCCGACGACCTCGGCGACCGGTTCGGGCTCGTCGTCTTCGACGAGGTCCACCACCTCGGCGGGGAGGGGTTCCGCGACGTCGCGCGCATGTTCGCCGCGCCCGCCCGCATGGGCCTCACGGCGACGTTCGAGCGCCCGGACAACGCCCACGAGGTCGTCGCGGAGCTGGTCGGCGGCGTCGCGTACCGGCTGTCCGCGGACGACCTCGCGGGCGACCACCTCGCGGACTACGACGTGAAGCGCGTCGAGGTGCCGCTCACGGCCGAGGAACGCGATCGATACGAGGACGCCCAGGGGACGTTCACCGACTACCTCCGGCAGTCGAGCGTCCAGTTGCGCTCGGGCAGCGACTACCAGGAGCTGGTGAAGCGCTCCGGGACGGACCCCCGGGCGAGAGAGGCGCTGCTCGCGAAGCAGCGCGCGCGCCGCATCGTCCGGGAGAGCGACGCGAAGGTCGACCGCCTCGAGGAGATCCTGGACCGCCACCGCCGCGACCGCGTCATCGTGTTCACGGCGTCGACGGACCTCGTCTACCGGCTCTCCGAGCGGTTCCTGCTGCCGGCCGTCACCCACGAGACGGCGGCGAGCGAGCGCCGCGAGGTCCTCGAGCGGTTCCGGCGCGGCGACTACTCCCGGGTGGTGACGGCGAACGTCCTCGACGAGGGCGTCGACGTGCCGGACGCGAACGTCGCGGTGGTGTTCGCGGGCAGCGGCAGCGAGCGCGAGTTCACGCAGCGACTCGGGCGCGTCCTCCGGCCGAAGGCCGACGGGGGGCGCGCGCTGCTGTACGAGCTCGTGAGCGCGGACACCGCCGAGGAGCGCGTCGCCGACAGGCGTCGATAACGCGAATACTGCCCGGGAGCGCGTCGCCGACAGGCGTCGATAACGCGAATACTGCCCGGGAGCGCGTCGCCGACAGGCGTCGATAACGCGAATACTGCCCGGGAGCGCGTCGCAGGCGGGCGCGGACGGGCGGTGGCGCGACCGGCAGTCAGTCCTCGGTGAGGTCGGTGTCGTAGCTGAACCCGGAGACGTTCTCGTAGGCGACGTCGTACTCGACGGTGACCACGGTCGTCGAGTGCGCGTCGAGTTCGACCTCGCGGACGCGAACGAACGACTCGTCGTTCAGCTCGCTGTTCACGTACAGCGTCCCGGACGCCGCGCGCTCGGAGGGGTTGCTGACGGTGACGACCACCGTGAGGTTGCCGGCCTCGTTCTCCTCGAAGTTCGAGTCGGCGACGGTGAGGACGTCCTCGTCGCCGCCGCGTCGCAGGCAGCCCGCGAGCGCGAGCGTCCCGCCCGCGGCGGCCGTCCGTCGGAGCAGCGTCCGCCGGTCCATACGTCTGGGTTCCGGGCGACCGGCAAGAATCTTCTGTATCCTTTTGTGACCGCGCCGCGTACGGCGGGTCGTGCTGACGAAGGACCTCCTGCGGGTGTCGCGGGCGGGCGGCGGCTACCAACCCCAGTTCGCGGACGGGGGCGACGAGCCGCTGGCGGCGCGCGTGCTCGGGACGTTCCAGGGGCACGTCGGCGAGGAGCGGTCGGCGCTCCGCGAGTCCCTGACGGACCTCGAGCGGGAGGCCGAGGACTTCAAGCTCGTCAGGGGCTTGGCGCACCTCGTGGAGCGCGACGCCGAGTTCGCCGTGGAGGCGGCCGTCGACCCCGAGTCCGCGCGCCGCGTCGCGTTCGCCGCCGCGGAGGACGTCGGCGTCGTCCACGGCGGCGAGCGCGAGCGCGCGCTCTCGCTGGCGGCCGAGCGCTTCCCGGGCGACGTCGGCGTCGACGACGTCGAGGCGTCGCTGTACGCGGACCGCGAGTCCCGGGAGGTCCTGCAGGCGGTCGCCGCGCGGTGGACGCCCGAGTCGCTGGTCGCGCAGTACAACCTCTCGCTCGCGCAGACCGCGCTGTTCGACGCCACGGAGATGCGCGTGCGGTCCTCGGACCCGAGGGGGCTCGTGTCGGCGGTGAAACGCCTCGGCCTGCTGTACGAGGTGGTCCCCCTCGATGACGGCGGCCGCGAGGTCGTGCTGACGGGCCCGGACGCGCTGTTCCGGCACACGCGCCGGTACGGCACGCGGTTCGCGCGCGTGCTGCGGACGGTCGCCGCGTCCGACGACTGGCGCGTCGAGGCCACGGTCGACGACCGCGGCACCGAGCGCCTGCTGGAACTCGGGCCGGCGGACGTGTCGGTTCCGGACGCCGACCCCGTCACGGAGGTCGACTTCGACAGCGGCGTCGAGCGGGAGTTCGCCGCGCGCTTCCAGTCGCTGGACCTCGACTGGACGCTGTCGCGGGAGCCGGACGTGCTCGCGGCGGGCGACCGCCTGATGGTGCCCGACTTCGCGTTCGACTACGACTACGGGAGCGAGCGCGTCTACTTCGAGATCGTGGGGTTCTGGACGCCCGAGTACGTCGAGAAGAAGCTCGCCCAGCTGGACGCGACCGACGAGGTGCTGCTCGTGGCGGTGGACCGCGACCTCGGCGTCGGCGAGGACGTCGCGGCGCGGGACCACCGCGTCGTTGAGTACGCCGGGAGCGTCCGCGTGAAGGACGTCGTGGACGCGCTCCGCGACCTCGAGGCGGACCTCGTCGCCGAGTCCGCCGCGGCCCTCCCGGACGAACTCGCGCCCGAGGCGGACGCCGTCACGCTCGAAGCGCTCGCCGAACGACGCGGCGTCAGCGAGGACGCCGTCGAGGCCGTCAGCTTCCCCGAGCACGAGGTCGTGGGCCGGACGCTCGTCCGGCCGGCCGTGCTGGACGCCATCGACGCGGACCTCGAAGCCGGGCTGTCGCGGTCCGAGGCCGAGGCGGTCGTCGCCGAGCACGGCGTCGGCGACGCGAGCGCGGTGTTCTCGCGGCTCGGCTACCGCGTCGAGTGGGACGGCCTCAGCGGCGGGACGCTCCGCGAGAAAGCCGAGTAGTGCTGCGGGCGCAGTCGCGGCCGGTCAGAGGTCGCGCTGGCGGCCCTTCGGCACCATCGACGTGAGGTCGCCGTACGTGTAGAGGCCGACGCCGATGGGTTCGACGCCGCCCGCGAGCTCGTGCGCGACGACGAGGTAGCCCCAGTCGCCGTCCCACTCGACCGGTTGGTCCTCGCCGGCGAGGAACCGCTTGGCGCGCTCGTCGTCCAGCACGAGCACGTTCCGCTCGGCCTCGCGCCCGAAGCGCTGGACGGCGTCCGTGGTGGGCTTCCAGTGCTCCTGTCGCGTGCGCAGGAGCTTCAGGCCGAGCGCCTCCACTGGCACCGGTCCCTGCAGGTCGTACGGGAGCGCCCAGACCTTCCCCTTGCCCTTCTCCCAGAGCGTGTAGCCGTCGAAGGTGTCCTCGGGGACGCCGAACCGGTCGACCCACCAGTCGACGACCGCTTCCCTGGAGGGGCGGCCGGCGACCTCGCGGTCGGCGTCCGTCTCCGGGAGGCGGGCGAACTGGCCGCTGACGTTCGCGCGGAGGTCGGGGTCGCCGCCGCCGTCACCGCGGTCGCCGCTCATGCGGTCACCTCCAGTTTCGCGGCGAAGAAGCCGCCGGTGTCGTTGTGGTGGGGGTAGTAGCGCCGCGCCTTCACGAGCGAGTCGTCGTAGGACTCGCCGTTCCACGCCGTGACGCCCGGCGCAGACTCGAGGCCGGTGTCGAACTCGACGAGCCGACAGCCGCCGTCCGCGAGCACGCCGTCGACGACGCCCTCGTTCTCCTCGGGCGCGAACGTGCACGTCGAGTAGACGACGGTGCCGCCCTCGCGGGTGAGTTCGACGGCGCGCGCGAGGATGTCCGACTGCAGCGCCGCGAGGTTGCGGCTGGCGGCCGCGCCCGCGCCCTCCAGGGCGTCCGGGTTCTTGCGAATCGTTCCCTCGCAGGTGCAGGGCGCGTCGACGAGCGCGCGGTCGAACGCGTCGACGTTCGGGACGGCGTCGAGGGTGGCGCGCCGGGCGTCCTCGTTCGTGACGGCCGCCGAGGTGACGCCGAGGCGGTCGCAGTTCCCGCGGAGCGCCGACAGGCGGCCGAGGTTGTCGTCGTTCGCGACGACGAGTCCGCGGTCGTCCAGTCCGCCGGCGAGCTGGGCGGTCTTCCCCCCGGGTGCGGCGCAGGCGTCCCACACCACATCGCCGGGCTGTGGGTCGAGGACGGCCGGCGGCACGACCGAGACCTCCTCCTGGCCGTGGATCCAGCCGTGGACGTACGGCCACGTGTTCCCGGGTTTGTCCGCGTCGACCTCGAGGACGCCGTCGTGCCAGTCGCGTCGCTCGACGCCGACGCCCTCGGCCTCCAGCGCCTCGACCGCCCGGTCCGGCGTCGCCTTGATGGGGTTGACGCGGACCGTCGTGGGCAGCGGGCGCTCGCAGGCGGCGAGGAAGGCGTCGAAGTCGTCGACGAGCGGTTCGTATCGCGAGAGCGCGTCCATTGCCGCGTCGTAGGCCGGACGGCCGCTTGTGGGTTACGCTCGCCGGCCGGGCCGGGCGCGGCGACGCCCCGGCCAAGGTTTATTGGTTGTACAGTGGAATTGGCGTCCGTGTTACCAATGGTAATCGAAGCCGCGTCGCGGAGGGAGCGATGACCGCCGACCGGTTCCGCGTCGCCGGGCAGACGGCGATCGTCACCGGCGCGTCCAGCGGCATCGGGCGCGCCATCGCCGAACAGTTCGCGTCCGAGGGCGCGGACGTCGTCGTCTGCTCGCGCGAACAGGACAACGTCGACCCCGTCGCGGCGGGCGTCAACGACGAGAGCGGCGGCGGCCGCGCGCTCGCCGTGGAGTGCGACGTCACCGACCGCGACGCCGTCGACGCGCTCGTGGAAGCGACCGTCGAGGAGTTCGGCGGCGTGGACTGCCTCGTGAACAACGCGGGCGCGTCGTTCATGGCGTCGTTCGACGACATCAGCGAGAACGGCTGGCAGACCGTCGTCGACATCAACCTCACCGGCACCTACCACTGCACGCAGGCGGCCGGCGAACACCTCAAGGACGGCGGCGGGACCGTCGTCAATCTCGCGAGCGTCGCCGGCCAGCAGGGCGCGCCGTACATGAGCCACTACGGCGCGGCGAAGGCCGCCGTCGTGAACCTCACGACGACGCTCGCCTACGAGTGGGCGAGCGAGGGCGTGCGCGTGAACTGCATCGCGCCCGGGTTCGTCGCGACGCCCGGCGTCGAAGCCCAGATGGGCGTCACCGCCGACGACGTCGACCGCGGCGAGGTCGAGCGGCGCGTCGGCACCAGCGAGGAGATCGCCGACCTCGCGCAGTTCCTCGCCAGCCCCGCGAGCTCGTACGTCGTCGGGGAGACCGTGACCGCCGCCGGCGTCCCGGACGTCCTGGAGTCCCCGGACGTATGAGCTTCAAGCTGACCGACGAGCAGCGCGCGATCAAGCGCGCCGTCCGGGAGTTCGGCGAGCACGAGATCGAGCCCGTCGCGCGCGAGCACGACGAGACCAGGGAGTACCCCAGCGACGTCGTCGCGGCCGCGGCGGACCTGGACCTCGTCGCGCCGACCATCCCCACGGAGTACGGCGGCGCGGGCATGGACGCCCTCGAGATGGCGCTCGTCACGGAGGAGCTGTGGCGCGCGGACCCCGGCATCGGCTCCGCGGTGAGCAGCCGCGGGTTCGGCGCGGAGCTGCTCCGCGAGTACGGCGACGAGTGGATGCGCGAGGCGTGGCTGCCGCGGATCGCGAGCGGCGAGTCGGCGTGCTGTAGCTGCATCTCGGAGCCGGCGCACGGGTCCGACGTGGCGGGCATCGAGACGCGCGCCGAACGCGAGGGCGACGAGTACGTCCTCGACGGCGACAAGATGTGGATCACGAACGGCACCGTCGCCGACGTCGCGGTGGTGCTGGCGAAGACCGACCCGGACGCCGACCCGCCGCACCGCGGCATCACGGCGTTCCTCGTGCCGACCGACACCGAGGGGTTCCGGCCGACGAAGATCGACAACAAGCTCGGCATCCACGCCTCCGACCTCGCGGAGGTCAAACTCGACGGCGTGCGCGTCCCCGCCGAGAACGTGATCGGGGCGGTCGGCGAGGGGTTCTACCAGCTGATGGACTTCTTCGCGACGGGGCGCGTGAGCGTCGCCGCGCAGGCGGTCGGCACCGCGCAGGCCGCCCTCGACGCCGCCGTCGAGTACGCGAACGAGCGCGAGCAGGGCGGCCGGCGCATCGAGGACTACCAGGCCGTCGCGCACATGATAGCGGAGATGGCGACCGCCGTGGAGGCCGCGCGCTCGCTGACGTACCGCGCGGCCACGCACGTCGAGGACGGCGACGACGACCTCGCGGCGACGTTCGCGAGCATGGCGAAGCTGTTCGCGAGCGAGCGCGCGGTCGAGGTCGCCGACGACGCCGTCCAGGTCCACGGCGGCGCCGGCTTCGTCACCGACCACCCCGTGGAGCGCTACTACCGGGACGCCCGCATCACGAAGATCTACGAGGGCACCAGCGAAATCCAGAAGAACATCGTCGCCGACCGCGTGCTCTGAGCGGTCGCGGGTGCGTTCAGTTCCCGTACTCGTAGAACCCCTCGCCGGCGTCCGCGCCGGTCTTCCCGTCCGCCACGAGCGAGACGAGGTAGTCGGCGGGCGCGAAGCGGTCGCTGCCCGTCGCTTCGCGGCAGTCGCGCAGCTTCTCGAGAACCCGGTCGAGGCCGAGTTCGTCGCCGCGCGCGCACGGCCCCTCGGGGAAGCCGGTGCCCAGACGCATTCCGGTGTCGACTTCCTCGGGGGTCGCCACGTCGCCGCCGACGAGCTCCGCGGCCTCGCTGACCATCCGGGCTTCGACGCGGAGCCAGTCGAAGCCCTCGCCGTCGCCCTCCTCGTAGGTCGCGCCGTCGCCGTTCTCGTAGTCGTAGTAGCCCGTCCCGGTCTTCCGGCCGAGGTCGCCGGCCTCGACCTGCTCGGCCATCGCGGGCGGAATCGGCAGGCCGGCCTCGTCGCGGACGTGGTACGCGACGTCGATGCCCGTGAGGTCCGAGAGCTCGAACGGGCCCATCGGGTAGCCGCGCTCGTGGACCATCGCCGCGTCCGCCTGCTCGACGGTCGCGTCCCCGTCGGAGACCATCCACGCCGGTTCCTCGACGTACGGGCCGAGCACGGAGTTCACGACGAAGCCGCGGACGTCCTTCCGGACGTGAATCGGCGTCTTCCCGAGCGACTCCGCGAACGCGTACGTCCGGTCGGCGGTCTCCTCGCTCGTCGCGTCGCCGTGCACCACCTCGACGAGGTCCATGCGGACGGGCGGATTGAAGAAGTGCAGGCCGACCACGCGCTCGGGCGCGCCGGTCGCCGCCGCGATCTCCGTGACCGACAGCGAGGACGTGTTCGTCGCGAGGACCGCGTCCTCGTCGGCCAGGTCGGCGAGGTCCGCGAAGAGCTCGCGTTTCAGGTCCAGTCGCTCGGGCGCCGCCTCGACGACCAGGTCCGCGTCCGCGACCGCGGCCCCGAGGTCTGTCGTCGTCTCGACGCGGTCCACGACGGCGTCGGGGTCGGCGTTCACCTCGCCCCTCTCGACGAGCTTCCGCACGCTCCACGCGAGCCGCTCGCGGCCGTCGGCGAGCGCGTCCGCGTCGACGTCCTGGAGCGCGACGGGGTAGCCCGCGAGCGCCGCCGCCTCCGCGATGCCGTGGCCCATGTTGCCCGCGCCGAGCACCGCGACGCGGTCGACTTCGTGGTCCATGCGCTCAGCGTCGGCGCGCACCCCCATCAAACCACGGACGCCGCGAAACGATGGAAACCGGAGGCGGCCCGATAACAGCAGCCGTAAATTCTACAGGGGCTCGTCGCCGTCGATGATGCGGCCGGCGCGCTCGGCGAGCGCCGGGACGCGGTCCTCCATCAGGGGGTACATCGGGTCGTCGGCGTTCCCCTCGAGGTGGCGCCGGAAGAACATCTCGCCGAGCGCCGCGAGCTTGTAGACGGCGAGCGACCGGTAGAACCGGTCGTCGGTGTACACGATGCCCGTCGCGGCCTCGTACCGCTCGACGAGGTCACGGCGGGAGGGGTAGCCGTCCCGTTCCACGAACCGGTTCGCGAGGTCCTCGACGACCGGGTCCGGGTCTTTCGGGTCGCGCCAGTAGCTCAGCATCCAGCCGAGGTCCGCGCGCGGGTCGCCCAGCGTCGCCATCTCCCAGTCGAGGACCGCCGCGAGTTCGGGCGGCGTCCCGGGCGCGAACACGACGTTGTCGAGCTTGTAGTCGCCGTGGACGAGCGTCTCCGGGTGCGTCTGGGGGACGTTGGCGGCGAGCCAGTCGCCGACGCGGTCGAGTTCGGGGACCTCGCGCTCGTCGCTCGTGACCTCGAACGCCCACTCGAGCTGCTGGCGCCACCGGTCGACCTGGCGCTGCGTGTACCCCTGCGGCCGCCCGAACTCCCCGAGGCCGACCGCCTCGTAGTCGAGGTCGTGGACGGCGGCGAGCGTGTCGACGAGCTCCTCGCCGACGCGCTCGCGGGCGCCGGGGTCGGCGAACCGCTCGGGCTCGTCGTCGCGGAGGACGTCGCCCGGGACGCGCGCCATCACGTAGAAGTCGCTGCCGACGACGTCGTGGTCCTCGCAGGCCGCCAGCGTCTCCGGCACCGGGACGGCCGTGTCCTGGAGGGCGTGCATCACACGGTACTCGCGGAGCACGTCGTGGGCGGTGTCGGCGGTCTCGCCGGGCGGCGGCCGGCGCACGACGAGGTCGCGGTCCCCCCACTCGACGAACAGCGTCTCGTTGGAGTGGCCCTCGCCGTGGCGTTCGACGGCGAACGAGTCGGCGGGCCCGAGTTCGGCTTCGAGGTACGCGCGCAGCGCGGCTTCGTCCACGAGTCGGTCGACGTACTCGTCGGCGCGGTCGGTCATGCAGTCGCGTTCGCGGTCGCCCTACGAAAAGGTATGGACGGAACTTACCGATGGTCGACGGTCGGCGCCGTTCGGTTTACAGTTCCGGTTCGAATCGCCGTGCCGGCCCCCTCACTCGCCGGGCGCCTGCTTCCGGACGCGCTTGCGGAGGCTGTCGTCGACGTACTCCTCGACCAGCGTCACCTTCGAGAACTTCCCCGTCGAGCCCTTCGGGATCTCGTCGATGAACCGGACCGCGTCCGGCGACCACCAGTCGGGGTACTCCTCGGTGACGTGCTCGCGGAGGGACGCGCGGAGCGCGTCCTCGTCCGCGTCGTCGTCCTCGGGGACGACGAACGCGGCGGGGCGCTCGTCCCACGTGGGGTGGTCGACCGGCACCACGGCGGCCTCGGCGACGTCCTCGTGGCCCATGATGCGGTTCTCCACCTCGACGCTGGAGATCCACTCGCCGCCGCTTTTCACGAGGTCGTCGACGCGGTCGACGACGTCCACGTAGCCGTCCTCGTCGACGCGGACGATGTCGCCCGTCCGCAGCCAGCCGTCCGGCGTCACGGACGCCTCGGTCTTCTCGGGCGCGTCGAAGTACTCCTGGGTGACCCACGGGCCCCGCATCAGGAGTTCGCCGAGCGACTCGCCGTCCCAGTCGACGTCCTCGCCGTCGTCGCCGACGACGCGCATCTCCACGCCGGGCGCGGGCAGGCCGGCGTGCGCGCGCAGGCCCACGAGGTCCTCGCCCTCGTATTCCCGGGTGTGGGGCTTGTGCTCGGCGACGTGGGTCACGGGCGTCGTCTCGGTCATGCCGTAGCCGCTGGCGATCTCGACGCCGAGTTCGTCGCGGTACGCGCGGATCAGTCCCTTCGGCGTCGCCGCGCCGCCCGAGAGCGCGAACTCCAGGGAGGACAGGTCGGGGTCTGCCTCGCGGGCGTACTGCAGCAGGCCGCGCCAGACCGTGGGGACGCCGGCGCTCTTCGTCACGCCCTCGTTCTCGATGAGCGCCGCGAGGTCCGCCGGCTCGGGGTTCGGTCCCGGCAGGACAGTCTTCGCGCCGGATGCGATGGTCGCGAACGGCCGCCCCCAGCCGGAGACGTGGAACATCGGCACGACGGTGAGTTCGACGTCCGCGTTCTTCAGGCCGAGTTCGCCCGTCAGCAGCGACATCGTGTGCGCCCAGTACATCTTGTGCGTGTACTCGACGCCCTTCGGGAGCCCCGTCGTCCCCGAGGTGTAGCACATGCCGGCCGGCTGGTCCTCGTCGACGTCCGGGAACTCGAAGTCGGGGTCGCCGGACGCGACGAACGACTCGTAGTCCGTGATGGGTTCGAGGCTCGTGTCGGGGACGTCCTCGCCCATCACGACGAACTGCTCGACGCTCTCGAAGGCCTCGGCGTCGTAGGCGGCCTCTAGCTTCTCGACCATCGTCGCGTCCACGAACACCAGTCTGTCCTCGGCGTCCGAGACGAGGTGCTGGACGTGCTTGTCCGGCAGCAGGATGTTGATCATGTGGAGCTGTGCGCCCAGGCACGGCACGCCGTAGTACGTCTCCAGGTGCCAGTGGTGGTTCCACGCGAACGTCGCGACGCGGTCGCCTCGCTCGACGCCGAACTCGTCGAGCGCGCTCGCGAGCCGACGCACGCGGTCGGCGTACTCGTCGTACGTGTACCGCTCGACGCCGCGGTGGGTCCGCGAGACCACCTCTCGGTCGCCGAAGACGTTCTCCGCGCGCCACAGGAACTGGTCGAGGGTCATGTCGGCTCCGCCTGGCATGGGTACACGTACCTTAACGAACGACAAGTAACTTCGCCCCGGCGCGACCGCTGGAAGCGGACAGTCGGCGACGACTACCAGCGCCGACGCTGGAACCGGGAACGGCCGAACACTGGAATCGCGCCGACCGAAACTACCACCACAGCGGCCGCGCAACACGGAGCCATGCCAGACACCCCCTCGTGGACGTTCAAGGAACGCGACGTCGTCATCCTGCAGGAACTCGCCGAGGACCCCCAGCGGTCCTCGCGGGACCTCGCGGAGATCCTCGAGCGCGACTACGGCATCGACGTCTCCCACGTCACCGTCAGCGAGAGCATCCGGAAGATGCGCGAGGACGACGTCTTCCGGGAGGCCATCGTCCCCAACGAGGAGTACTTCATGTTCAGCCTCCTGGAGTTCAAGTTCAACCCCGAGTACTTCGCCGACGAGTGGCGGGCCGCCATGGAGTACATCCGCGACAGCCGACACACGCTGTTCTACTTCCTCTCGGACGGCGAGTACCAGTGGAAGTCCGTGATGATGTTCCGGGGCCGCCGCCAGGAGTCGAAGTGGATCCACGACTTCTACAAGCACCACGGCCGCGTCGTCTCGAACGTCCGCAACTCCGTCGTCCACAACGTCCTGAAGTTCCGCACCGACCCCGAGCTGCTCGGCGAGCTCGCCGACGACCCCGGCGAGTAATCGCCGCTTACCCGGGCGGCCGCCCGGCCGACTCGACGGACGCCCCTATTTTTAAGCGCGCTCCGGCCGAGGTGGACGGTATGGCACGCGTCCGCTCCGTCGCCGAACCGGACCTCGACTCGCCCGTCCTCGTCGAAGGCCTCCCGGGCGTCGGCCTCGTCGGGAAGATCACCACCGACCACCTCGTCGACACCTTCGAGATGGAGTACGTCGCCAGCATCGAGTGCGACGGCGTCCCGCGCGTCGCCATCTACGACGCCGACGACCACGACGTCCTCCCGCCCGTCCGCCTGTACGCCGACGAGTCCCGGGACCTCCTCGCGCTCCAGTCCGACGTCCCCGTCACCAGGCAGGCCAGCGTCGACTTCTCGGCGTGCTTCACGGAGTGGCTCGCCAGCCAGAACGCCACCCCGCTCTACCTCTCCGGCCTCCCCGTCGAGGACCACGACCCGGAGACCCTCCCGGACGTCTTCGGCGTCGCCACAAGCGACACGGCCGCCGAACGCCTCCGCGACCACGACATCCCCACGCCCCCGGAGCGCGGCCTCATCGGCGGTCCCACCGGCGCGCTCGTCAACCGCGCCGCCGAGAACGGCGTCGACGCCACCGGCCTCGTCGTCGAATCCGACCCCCAGTTCCCCGACCCGGCCGCCGCCAAACGCCTCATCGACGCCGCCGTCGAACCGCTCGCCGACGTCGACGTCCCCACCGACGAGCTCGTCGACCGCGCCGAGGAGATCCGCGACCAGAAAGAGCGCCTCGCGAAACGCATGCAGGAGGCCAGCCAGGAGGAGTCCACGCAGGCGCGGCCGATGCGGATGTTCCAGTAGTCCCGTTTTTGCGCTCGGGTTTCCCCGCCCGCCGGGGGTCTCTCAGACCGCTCGGCCGCTGATGCTCGCTCGCCGGCCGTCAGAGTTCTCTCTCGTAGACGACGGTCGGGTAGGCGTCGCCGTCGAGTTCGAACTCGGTCTCGTGGACCCGGCGGAACCCCCGGGACTCGTAGAAGCCGGCGGCGACGTCGTTGTCGGCGAGCATCTCCAGGCGGACGGCGTCGACGGACTCCGGGGCCTCCGCGAGCGCGCGGTCGAGCAGCCGGGAGCCGACGCCCTCGCCCCAGTCGTCGGGGTGGACGTAGATCTCCTTCAGGCCGGCCGCGGTGTCCCCGACGAACTCCTTCGTGTCGTCGCCCCAGCGGACGTACACGTAGCCGCGGACCTCGCCGGCGTCGTCCTCGGCGACGAGGAAACACCCCGTCGCGTCGCGGAGTCGGTCGTACTGCTCGCGGGCCTCGACCAGCGGGAGGTCGGCGTCGCGGCCGTCGAGAACGTCCGCTGGGAGGATGCCGTCGTAGGCGGCGCGCCACGCGAGCACGTTCACGCGGTTGACGCCCTGCAGGTCGCGCGGGGACTCGATTGGGCGGACGTCCATACCGGATAGTTGTTCCGGCGTGACATAAACGCTGGCGCAGCCGCGCCGCCGGGCCAACGGGAGCGGCGGCCGGGGCGGCCCGCGGGAGTAGAATTATCACGTCCCGCGTCCCCGTGAGTCGTATGACGGAGTTCTCCGAGCGCGTCGAAGCGGTCTCCATCAGCGGCATCCGCGAAGTGTTCGAGGCGGCGGGCGAGGACGCCATCAACCTCGGCCTCGGCCAACCCGACTTCCCGACGCCCGAGCACGCGCGGCGGGCCGCCGTCGACGCCATCGAGGCCGGCGACGCGGACGCCTACACCTCCAACCGCGGCACGCCCGGGCTCGTCGACGCCATCGTCGAGAAGCACGCGCGGGACAACGACCTCGAGGTCGACCCGAACGGCGTCATCGCGACGGCGGGCGGCAGCGAGGCCCTCCACCTCGCGATGGAGGCCCACGTCGATCCCGGCGAGGAGGTGCTGTTCCCCGACCCCGGCTTCGTCTCCTACGACGCGCTCACGCGGATCGCGGGCGGCGAGCCCGTCCCGCTGCCGCTGCGCGAGGACCTCACGCTCGACCCGGCGACCGTCGAGGAGCACATCACGGAGGACACCGCGGCGTTCGTCGTGAACTCGCCGGCGAACCCGACCGGAGCGGTCCAGGACCCCGAGGACGTCCGCGAGTTCGCGCGCATCGCGGACGAACACGACGTGCTCTGCGTCAGCGACGAGGTCTACGAGCACATCGTCTTCGACGGCGAGCACCGCTCGCCGATGGAGTTCGCGGACACCGACAACGTCGTCGTGGTGAACGCGTGCTCGAAGACGTACTCGATGACGGGCTGGCGGCTCGGCTGGGTCGCTGCGAGCGAGCGCCGCGCCGAGCGCATGCTGCGCGTCCACCAGTACGTCCAGGCGTGCGCCAGCGCGCCCGCCCAGTACGCCGCCGAGGCCGCGCTCACCGGTCCGCAGGACGTGGTCGGCGAGATGGTGCAGGCGTTCGAGCGACGCCGCGACGTCCTCCTCGACGAGCTCGCGGACATGGGCCTCGACGTGCCGACGCCACGGGGCGCGTTCTACGCGATGCCGAAGGTCCCGGACGGCTGGGTCGAGGAGGTCGTCGACCGCGGCGTCGTCGTGGTCCCCGGCGAGGCGTTCGGCGAGCGCGGCGAGGGGTACGCGCGCATCTCGTACGCCACCGACCTCGAGGAGCTCCGCGAGGCGCTCGAGATCATGCGCGAGGCGACGGCCGCCGTCCGGTAGCGCGACCGCGGACCGCCGCGGCCGGCGGAGCTTACGTCCCGACTAACTGTTTACGCGGCCCGCGAAGGGGTTCGGGTGCGCCTGGTCCAGTTCGCGCTCCCCGACGGCGACCGCGAGGCGGTCCTCGACGCGCTCGACGCCGAAGGCGTCGACTACGTCCTGCTCGGCGGCGAGGCCGAGACCGTCGTCCAGTTCCCGCTGCCCGCGCAGGCCGTCGAGGACGTACTCGGCGAGCTCCGCGAGGCCGGCCTCGACGACCGCTACGTCGTGGTGACGGCGGCGGAGAGCGCGGTCACCGAGCACTTCGACGAACTCGAGTCGCGGTTCGTCGCGGGCAGCGAGTCCGACGAGTCCATCGACCCCACGGAGCTCGCGGCGACCGCCCGCGACATGACGCCGAACGCGGCGACGTACTACTCGATGACGCTGCTGTCCGCGCTCGTCGCGGTCGCCGGCCTCCTGCTGGACTCGCCCGCGCTGGTCGTCGGGTCGATGGTCATCGCGCCGCAGGTCGGCTCCGCGCTCACGACCGCCGTCGGCGTCGTGCGCGCCGACCGGGAGATGGTGTGGACGGGCGTCCGCGCGCAGGTCGGCAGCCTGCTCGTGGCGGTCCTGGGCGCCGCGACCGTCGGCTGGCTGCTGCAGGCCGCGGCGTTCGTCCCGGCGACCCTGGACGTGACGACCGTCACGCAGATCAGCCAGCGCATCTCGCCGGGCGCGCTCTCGCTCGCGGTCGGGCTGGCGGCGGGGGCGGCCGGCGCGCTCGGCCTCGCGACCGCGCTCCCGGTGTCGCTCGTCGGCGTGATGGTCGCCGCGGCGCTGATTCCGGCGGCGGCCACGGTGGGCGTCGGCGTCGCGTGGAACCTGCCCGTCGTCGCCGCCGGCGCGGCGCTCCTGCTGGCGTCGAACTTCGCGGCCATCAACGTCGCCGCGCCCGCGGCGCTCCTGCTGCTCGGCTACCGGCCGTCGGACTGGGGGGGGCGCGGACCGCCGCGACTACGCGCGGGTCGCCGCCGTGGTCGTCGTGCTCGCGGCGGCGTTCGCGGGCGCGACTGGAGTGACCGCCGACCAGATGGCCTACGAGCGGGACGCCAACCGCGCGGTGACGGACGTCCTCGCCGAGGACGAGTTCGGGTCGCTGACGCTCGTCGACGTGCGCACGACCGTCCCGGTGGTCGGCGACGGCTACGGCGTCACCGTCGTCGTGCAGCGGCCGGCCGACACCGCGTACCCGTCGCTCGCCGAGCGCCTCCGCGCCGAGGTGGCCGCCCACACCGGCCGGCAGGCGCCGGTGACGGTGCAGTTCGTCGAGCGAGCACGTGCGCCCCCTGACAGTTATGCGGGACGCGACCCTTGGTACGTGCATGCACGTCGCACGGCACGGTGACGGCGTCCGCGGCGCCGCGGCGGCGCTGGCCTCCCAGGTGCACCCCGTGTTCATGCTCCCGCCGCTGGCCGCGTCGGCGTTCGGGGCCGTGCTCGCCGGGGAGTTCTCGCTGCTCGTCGCCGCCGTCCACGTGGCCGCGATGTTCGCCGCCGTCTACACCGCGCACGTGAAAGACGGCTACGTCGACTTCCACGTGCGCGGCGAGGACGACGACCACCCGCTGACGCCGGCCGGCTGCCGGCTCGCCATCCGGGCCGCGACGGCCGCCTTCCTCGCGTCCGCGGCGGCCCTCTGGTGGCTCGTCGGCCCGTGGGCGGCCGCCCTCGCCGCGCCGGCGTGGCTCATCGCGTACCACCACGCCCCCCAGCTGGACACGAACCCGGTGACGACGACGACCGGCTACCCCACGGGCATCGCCGTCTCGCTCGTGGGCGGCTACTACGCGCAGACGCAGTCGCTGGCGGTGCGGCCCGTCGCGTTCGCCGGCGTGTTGCTCGTGTTGCTCTCGGGCGTGAAGGTCGTCGACGACGCCCAGGACTACGACTACGACCGCAGCATCGACAAGCGCAGCGTCGCCGTCGTGCTCGGGAAGCCCGGCGCGCGACGCCTCGCGTTCGGCCTGATGGCAGCGGCGATGGCCGCCGTCGTCGCGCTCGCCGCGCTCGCCGTCTTCCCGCCGACGTCGGTCGCCGCCGTGGCCGCGTTCGGCGTTGTCGCCGCGTTCGCCGCGCGCAGCGACCCCACGATTGCCACGATGCTGCTCGTCAGGGGCTGCTACGTCTTCCTCGCGGCGCTCGTCGCCGCGGTCTGGTTCCGGCCGCTCGCGTGACCGCGCGAGCGGTGGCCTCAAGGCGACACGGCCCGACACCCCCGACATGGCCGACTGGCAGGACGACGACGTGGTCGCCGAGCAGTACGCGGACGCGTCGAACCTCGCCGCCCGACAGGTCTTGCACGCTCGCTTCTCCGCGAGCGAGCAGTCCTTCCACGAGTGGCTGTTCGACCGCCTCGACCTCCCCGCGGACGCGTCGGTGCTGTCGCTGGGCGCCGGCAGCGGCACGTTCTGGGCGGCGAATGCCGACCGCGTGCCCGGCGGCTGGGACGTCACGGTCACGGACGCCGCCCAGGGGATGGTGATGGACGCGATGGAGGCCCTGGCGGACGAGCCCCACGAGTTCAACTTCGACGTCGTGGACGCCACCGACGTCCCCTACCCGGACGACGCGTTCGACGCAGTCACCGCGAACCACGTCCTCTACCACCTCGACGACGCGGACCGCGAGCGCGCGTTCGCCGAGATCCGGCGCGTGCTGGAGCCGGGTGGCGTGCTGCTGGCGTCGACGAACGGCGAGGACAACCTCGCGGAGCTGTTCGACGTCGCCGCCGAGTTCGGCGACGTCCCCGACGAGCTCGGGTTCAGCCTCCAGGACGGCGGCGACCAGCTCCGCGAGCACTTCGCGAGCGTCGAACGCCACCGCTTCGACACCGGCCTCCGCGTCACCACCCACGAGCCGCTGGTCGCGTACGTGCTCTCGCTGCCTGGCTTCGACGACGGCGACGCGTTCGCGCTCGCCGACGCGTTCCGGGAGCGGATGGACGACGGCGAACTCGCCGTCACGAAGGACGTCGGCGCGTTCGTCGCGCGCGCCGCCGACGAGTGAGGCGTCCGCCGGCTACTTCGCGGTGGAGACGATCTTGATCACGTCGCCCTCCTGGAGTTCGTAGCCCTCCCCGACCTCGCGGCTGGTCTTCGCGTTGACGGCGTGGAGGTAGCCGTCGCCGATGTCCGAGTGGACGGCGTACGCGAGGTCGACGGGCGTCGACCCGGCCTCGAGGAGGAACGCGTCCGGCAGCACGTTCCCCTGGGCGTCGGTCCACTTCGAGGCGTCCTGGACGGGGTACGCGGTCACCATGTCGAGGAGGTCGTAGACGGCGTAATCGAGGGCCTGCTGGACGCCCGTGCCGCCGTACTCGCGCATGGTCTCGCGGAGGTCGTTCAGGGCGTCCGCCTGGTCGGGGCTGACGTCGCCCGTGATCTCGAAGTCCTCGTCGCCCGGGTCGTAGTCGATAGAGCCCGCGTCGGCGCCCCGGCGGAGCGCGAGTTCGCCCTGCGCGGTCGCCGGCACCACGGGCTTCTCGAGGTCGAGGAGTCGCTGGACGTTCTCCTCGGGCGCGACGTCGACCTTGTTCGCGACGACGACGATGGGCTTCGTGCGCTCGCGGACGCCGCGCGCGAGCGCCTCGCGGTCCGCGTCGGTCCACTGCACGGGGTCGTCCGGGTACTCGATGTCCCGGAGGACCGCGGCGACGTCGTACTCGCTGGCGCCGAACCCGGTCATCAGGTCCGTCACGGCCTCCTCGGTGTCGAAGCCGGGGCTGCGGGACTGCCGCTCGACGGACTCCCAGTTCCGGTCGACGATGCCCGCCAGCCAGAGGTCCATCTCCGCCTCGACGAAGTTCACGTCCTCGACCGGGTCGTGGGTGCCGACCTCGACGGGTTCGCCCTCCTCGTCGGTCGCGCCGGAGGCGTCCACGACGTTCACGATGACGTCCGCGTTCGTGAGCTCGTCGAGGAACTGGTTGCCGAGGCCGCGGCCCTCGTGGGCGCCCGGGACGAGGCCGGCGACGTCCAGCAGCTCCACGGGGACGTAGCGCTTCCCGTCCCGGCAGTGCTCGTTCCCGCAGCGCTCCTCGCGCTCCAGGCACGGGCACTCGGTCCGGACGTGCGTGACGCCGCGGTTCGCGTCGATGGTGGTGAACGGATAGTTCGCGACGTCCACCTCCGAGCGCGTGGCCGCCGTGTAGAACGTCGACTTGCCGGCGTTCGGCTTCCCGGCAAGCGCGATAGACAGCATACCACGGGATAGCCGGACCGCGGAAGAAGGGTTTTCGGTTGGGCCGCGTTCGAGCGGTCCAGCGGCCGGCCGCGTCCGCCGCCCCGGCTAGGCGTCGTTCATCCGGGTGGTGGTGGTCGCGCCGCAGGTCCGGCACTCGGCGACGCGGTAGGGCTCCCGCGAGAAGGCGGCGTTCTCGCCGTCGTCGTCGCTCTCGGTGAGGAGCTCGATGGAGACGTCGTGAGAGCGCTCGCAGCCGCAGTCGCCGCACTCTTCGACGATGCCGTCGGTGTGTAGGTTCTTGCTCGCCATCGGACCCGACCTACCTCGGTGAACGGACGCCAGCCGTTTCCGTGGCGTGCCTAAACAGTTAGGTCCGGCGTGCCGTCGGGCGGCCCAGGCCCGGCCTCGCCACCACAAGGAATATTCGGGTGACGCGGGAACCGCTCCGACGATGAACACCGTCGAGGTCGCCGTCCGACTGGTCGCCGGCGTCGCGCTCATCCTCGCGAACGGCTTCTTCGTCGCCATCGAGTTCGCGCTGACCCGCGCCAGGCAGTTCACCGAGGAGGAGTTCGTCGGCGGGAACCCGGCCCTGGAGCGCGCCTGGGAGATGACCAACGACCTGGAGCTGTACCTCACCACCTGCCAGGTCGGCATCACCGCGTCCAGCATCGCGGTCGGCATCGTCGCCGAGCCCGCGCTCGCCGCCATCTTCGAACCCGTCTTCCAGGACACCTTCCTGGCGTCCGTCGGCGGCGGCGCCGTGCTCGCGTTCCTCATCATCAACCTCGTCCACCTCACGCACGGCGAGCAGACGCCGACGTACCTCGGCGTCGAGCGCTCCCGGTTCGTCTCCAAGTGGGGCGCGGCGCCCCTCTACTGGTTCCACTTCGCCATCTCGCCCATCATCAAGCTCGGCGACGGCATCGCGAAGGCCACGCTGAAGCTGTTCGGCGTGGAGATGACGGGCGCGTGGCTGGAGACCGAGGAGGACGTCATCGAGTCCCGCGCGGACCTCCGGAACCGCCTCGGCTCCGTGCTCGGCGAGGCCGACCTCTCCGAGGAGCGCCGCGAGGAGGTCATGGGCGCCCTCGACATCGACCAGATGCCGCTGCGGAGCGTCATGGTCGACGCCGACGACGTCGTCGCGCTGTCGACGACCGTCGACCTGGAGACGAACCTCGAGCGGATGAGCGAGACGCCCCACGTCCGGTACCCCCTCGTCGGCGAGACGCTCGACGACTTCCGCGGCATCGTCTACCTGCCGGCGGTGTTCCGGGACCTCGAAGACCTCCGCGAGGGCGCGGACACCCTCGAGGACGTCGCCCAGCCGCCGATGACGCTGCCGGCGTCGCTGTCCGTCAGCGACGCCATCGACCGCTTCCAGGAGGAGAGCCAGGAGCTGGCGTTCGTCACCGACGACGACGGCGGCGTCGTCGGCCTCGTCACCGTCACGGACGCCCTGGAGGCCATCGCCGGCGAGGTCGAAGACCCCTTCGACGACGAGGCGTAGCCGCTCAGGCGTCCCGCACGCGGCGGGCGGCGGCCCCCGCGGCGGCGAACAGCAGGAACACGCCCACGAACAGGTACGCGAGGTCGCCGAGCAGCGTGAACAGCGTGTAGCCGCCGCTCCAGAGGTAGTCCGCGTCGAGGACGTACAGCCAGCCGTTCGCGCCCGCGAGGAACGCGAGGACGCCGACCGCGGCGAGGACGCTCTCGCGCCACAGCCGCAGGCCGGCCGCGAGCGGCGACTGCCACTCGACGCCCGGGTCGGTCCCTCGACTGGTCGGCTCGGTGCTCGGGGAGTCGTCGCTGGAGGGCTGGTCGGTCACGGGCGCCGCTTCGCGGCGCAGGGAGGAAACTATTCGGGGTCGCGGTCGGCGCGGGACTGCAGATGCATCTCGCCGCGGGCGCGGATGACGCCGTCGACGTCGGCGTCCGGGTGGACGTAGACGTCGTGCCCGGAGACGTCGCCGAGCACGACGGCGTCCGCGTCGACGCGCACGTCGCCGTTGCGCGTCGTCACGTCGCCGTGGATCTTCGTGCCCGAGCCGACGCTGACGTCGTCCTGCGCGCGCAGGCTGCCGAAGACGTTGTTCCCGCGGCCGACCTCGATGTCGGTCGCGCGGATGTTCCCGTGCAGCCGGCAGTCGTCGCCGATGACCGCGGGCGTGGAGACGCGCCACGCGTCGTCGGAGACGCTGCCCGAGCGCGGAATCGTCAGCGGCTGGGCGTCGCCGTCGGCCGCCAGCTCCTCGACGAGCTCCTCGGCCTCCTCCTCCTCGCCGATCCGGAGGAGGTGCGTGAGGTAGACGACGAAGAACGTGATGGTCGGCATCGGGTTCCGGATGACGATCCAGCCGGAGGCCTCGAACCCCTCCTCGATGTCGACGTCGTCGCCGATGTCGAGGTCGCCGCCGACCACGAGGCGGCCGGTGATGTGGACGCGCTCGCCGAGGTAGGCGTCCTCGCTGGCGAGTACGTTCCCGTCGACGTCACACCACATGTCCAGGCGGCAGTCGCCCTCCGCCTCGATGTCGCCGCCGAAGGTGACGCGCTCGCCGGCGACGACGCTGCGGCCGCGAACCCCGAGTTCGACCGTGGACTGCCCGCCGACGAGCACGTCGCCGTCCACCACGACGTCGTGTTCCTGGACGGTCGTGCCGTCGGGGATGGCGAGCCTGTCGATTGGATTCGGGCCGAGCACACCCCCTCCAAGACTGCGCACGCCAATAAACCCCGCGAGAGCGCACGACAGGCGTCGGACGCGGGGCTTTAGTCCGTTCGCCGCCTACGCGGCGGCATGACTACCCTCTCGTTCGAAGACGACGGCGTCGACATCGTCTACGAAGGCACCGAGTTCCGCATGGAGCGGGAACTCATCGAGGAGGCCACCCAGAAGACGTACTACGACGTCACCGACCACGAGGTCCTCCAGCTCGTCGAACCCGACCCCGCGCTGTCCGGCGAGCCGCGCCGCATCGGCGACATCGTGTGAGCCGGTGGAGTAGTCGACCGCAGGCAGCCGACGCCGACTTTCAGGAGTCGGCCGCAGGCAGCCGAGGCGAACTTTTAGGAGCCGCCGCACGAACGTGACTGCATGAACGCTGCTCTCGAGGAGTTCGACCACCCGTCGTGGCTGACCGCCGCCGGGACGTTCGCGGGCTACGGGCTGTTGCTCGCCGCGATGACCGTCGTGCTGTTCCTCGTTCCCTACGGCCTCTTCCGCGCGCTCTGAGCCACGGCCCGGCCCGTCCCGCGCGCTCTGAGCCACGTCTCAGCACGTCCCGCGCACCGAGCGGGAGGCGGGAACTCAGTCGAGCGGCCAGTGGTCGCGGTGGGCGTCGACGGCGTCGTCGACAGCGCTGCGCGCGGACGCCGTGTCACCGGGCACGTACTCGAAGGGGTCGTCGACGCCGGTCTCGTAGTCGAGTGCGCCCTCCAGGACGCCGAGCGTGGCGTACGCGAGGTGGGTGACGTGGTAGCCGCCCTCCTGGACGAGCGCGAGGGCGCCCTCCGCGTGCTCGTCCGCGAGCCGTCGCGCGCTCGCGCCGAGGAACTCGAAGCCCGCCTTCGTGACCGCGTTCCGGCCGAGCGGGTCCATCGTCCCCGGGTCCTGGCCGGCGCTCACCAGGAGGGCGTCCGGCGCGTACGCCGCGAGCACGGGCTCGACGAGTTCGTCGACGGCGTACCGGTACCCGTCGTCGCCGGTCCCCGGCGGCAGCGGCACGTTCACGGTGTACCCCTCGCCGTCACCGACGCCCCGCTCGGTGAGGTCGCAGGCCTGGGGGTGGGTCTCGGCGCTCCAGGAGTCGTGGTCCTGGTGGAGGCTGACGACGAGCACGTCCTCGCGGTCGTAGAAGCACTCCTGGGTGCCGTTCGCGTGGTGGACGTCCCAGTCGAGGACGGCGACGCGGTCGGCGCGCCCGGACGCGAGCAGGTCCGCGGCGGCGACGGCGACGTTGTTGAAAAAGCAGAAGCCGTCGGCCCGGTCCGGCTGTGCGTGGTGGCCGCTCGGCCGCACCAGCGCGTACGGCACCTCCGGCAGGCCCGCATCGACAGCGCGGCGCGCTGCGGCGGTCGCGCCGCCCGCGGCGACGCGCGCGGCGCGGTACGTCTCCGCGTTCCCGCCGGTCTCGGTGGTGAGCCGGCCGCCGCCGCCGGCCGCCCAGTCCCGGACCTCGTCGACGTACGCGGCGTCGTGGACGCGCTCGAGTTGCGTCCGGGACGCCGGTTCCACGTCCGTCCACGTGGTGTGTCCACCGAGTTCGCTCCGGATCGCCGCGCGGACGTTCTCGACGCGCTCGCGGCGGTCGGGGTGGCGCTGGCGGACGGCGAGCCGGCCCGACCACGGGGCGTCGTACTCGCCGCTGGGGGCCACGTGCGCGAGCGCGGCGTCGTCGTCGTAGACGCGGAGGCGCCTCATCTCGCTACCACCAGCGGTGTTCGTCGATGCGGTCGACGGCCTCCCGGATGGTGGACTCGTCCCGGGAGAACGTGAACCGCACCCAGTCCGCGTCGCGGTCCGGGTCGGTGTAGAAGCTGCTGCCGGGGACGACCGCGACGCCGGCCTCGCGGACGAGCCGGTAGCTGAACTCGACGTCGGACTCCGCGGTCGGGTACCGCGCCATCACGTAGTACGCGCCGTCAGGCACGACCGGGTCGAGGCCCGCGTCCGCGAGGCCCTCGCAGAGCACGTCGCGGCGCCGCTCGTAGGAGTCCGCGAGGTCCTCGTAGTAGGAGTCGGGCAGCGAGAGTGCCTCGACGCCGGCGCGCTGGAACGGCGTCGGCGCGCAGATGGTGGTGTAGTCGTGGACCTTCCGGAGCTCCCGGGAGAGGTACTCCGGCGCCAGACAGAAGCCGACGCGCCAGCCGGTGACGCTGAACGTCTTCGACATCCCCGTGCAGACGACCGTTCGGTCGGCGAGCTCGCCGACCGAGACGGGGCTGACGTAGTCGTCGCTGTACGCGATGTGCTCGTAGATCTCGTCGGTGAGCACGAGCAGGTCGTGCTCGAAGACGACCTCCTCGATGGCCTCGAGTTCCTCGCGCGTGAACACCTTCCCGGTGGGGTTCATTGGCGTGTTCAACACGAGGAGGCTCGCGGTCTCTGCGGCGTCCGCGAGCGCCTCGACGTCCAGGTCGAGGTCGTCGGTCATGTCGATCGGCACCGGTTCGGCGCCCGCGAACCGCGACGCCGGGATGTAGCTCTCGTAGACCGGTTCGAAGTAGATGACCTCGTCGCCGTCCTGGGCGAGCGCCAGCATCGTGGACACCAGCGCCTCGCTCGTCCCGGTCGTGATCGTGACCTCCGTCTCGGGGTCGTACTCGACGCCCTTCCAGTCCGCGTACCGCTCGCTGACCTTCTCGCGGAGGTCCGGCAGCCCCCACGTGATGGTGTACTGGCTCTCCGCGTCGATGGCGTCCTTGGCCGCCTGCTTGATCGCCTCGGGCGCCTCGTCGACGTCCGGGATGCCCTGCGAGAGGTTGATGGCGTCGTGCGCGTGAGCCTCCCGGGTCATCTCGCGGATGACCGACTCCGAGACCGCGCCGAGGCGGTCGGTGCCGACGTCGCGGTCGGGTCGCCGCACGTCCTTCATCGCTGCCACCCGGTGTCCGCGGTCGCCGTGTGTCCCTGCATGGTCACCGCGCGAACTTCTGTTCGAGCAGGCGCACGAGCAGGTAGGCCGCGAGGCGTTCGGTGCCCTCGGTCTGGTCGTAGCGCGGCGCCACCTCCATCATGTCGACGGCGCCGACGGCGTCGTGGTCGCCGAGGATGGTCATGGCGTCCAGCGCCTGGTGGGGCGTGAGGCCGGCCGGCGTCGGCGTCCCGGTGCCCGGCGCGAACCCGGGGTCGACGGCGTCGATGTCGAAGGTGACGTAGACGGCGTCCGTGTCCTCGGCGGCGGCCGCGACGGCGTCCTCGACGACGGCCGCGATGCCGCGGTCCTCGACGGCCGCCATCGTGTAGAGGTTGAGACCGGTCTCGTCGGCGAACTCGAAGAAGTCCGGGCTCTCGTAGCCGCGGATGCCGACCATGCTGACGTCCGCGTACTCGACGTTCGGGAGGTCGGCGATGCGCGCGGTGCTCGAGCCGTGGAAGTCCGTCCCGAAGACCGGGCTCTCGGCGACCGTGTCGGTGTGGGCGTCGATCTGGACGAACCCGACGCGGTCGTGGCCGCTGCCCTCGACGAACCCCCGGAACGAGGGGAACGTGCAGTAGTGGTCGCCGCCGAGCATCACGGGGAACGTCTGGTCGGCGACGGTCGCCGCGTGCGCGGTGATGCTCTCGGCGGTGCGCTCGTGGTCCATCGGGAAGAGGGGGGCGTCGCCGACGTCCGCCACGGAGAGGTCGTCGAAGTCCACCTGGTCGCCCGTGCGCATGTTCGTGAGCGCGCCCTTGTAGTCCGAGAGGTACGCCCACCACGCGCTCGCTCGCCGGACGGCGCCGGGGCCGTAGCGCGCGCCCGGCCGGTTCGAGACGGCGCCGTCGTACGGCACGCCGAACACCGCGGCGTCGACGTCCGCGACGTCGCCGACGTCCCGGGCCTCGCCCTTCATGAAGGTGTCGCGGCCGGCGTACGCGAGTTCGACGTCCGCGCCGGGGTTGGCGTCGCGGAACTCGTCGGCCGGCGTGTCGCCGCTCATGCCGCGGCCCCCCTCGCGTCCCGGGGGGTCCTGGCGGCGTCGTCGTCCGGGCGGCCGGCTCCGATCGGCTGTGACTCGTGTAGTGACATGAGTTGACAGGGTGGCAACGGTGTGCCATCGTGAATCTGGCAGCGCGGACTATAAACGTTACCTGCACCGGCACCGCCTGCGGCCAGCGCCGGCGACCGCGGGAACCCAAAGCTTGGTGTTGCCCGTCGGCGTACCGGGTGCGTAGCATGGACACGGACCTCGACCGGCGGACGTACGACCTCCTCCGGCTGGTCGACGAACACGGCCCCATCGGGAGCATCCAGCTGGTCGAGCTGATGCAGCTCCGGGGGTACGACATCAAGGACCGGACGATCCGCCTGAAGCTCTCGGAACTCGACGGCCTCGGCCTCACCGAGAAGGTCCCGGGGAAGGGGCGGCGGCTCACGGAGCAGGGGCGGATGGAGCTCAAGCAGGGCGACGTCGACGGCCGGCTCGAGCACATCCGCGCGCGCATCGCGACGCTCACCAGCCGCGTGAGCTACGACCCCATCGAGGACGCCGGCGTCCTCGTCGCGTCGGCTGCCTACCTCGACGCGGCCGCCGTCGACGACGCCCTCGACGTCGTCGAGCGGCTCGACGCGCTCCCGCTCGGCCCGGTCCCGGTCTCCCTGGAGCGCTCCGCGGACAACGAGCCCGGCGACCACCGGCTGCTGGCGGCCTCGAGCATCACCCTCGACGGCGTGTTGCTCGCCCACGGCGTCAACGCCGACCTCGCGACCGCCGGCGTCCTCGAGTACGAGCTCCCCGAGGACGGCGACGCGTCGACCGGCGTCGAGCGCGGCGGCCGCATCACGCGCTACGTCGACGTCATCAACGGCGAGGGGTCGTCCATCGACGTCATCACCCTGCTCGTGGAGGCCGGTCGCAGCGACGTCTCCAGCCTCCTCGACGGCGGGAGCGGCGGCCTGCTCATCGGCGACGACCGGGACTTCCCGATGAACCGCTTCGAGGAGGCCCGCGACCTCACCGCCGCCACGCGGGACGCCCTCGGCGGCGTCTTCGACTTCCAGCGCCCCCGCGAGAAGGACGGCACGTCGGCCGGCAGCTCCGCGTGGGCGTTCGGCTCGGTGACGTACGTCGGCACCGGCGAACTCGTCCTCTCCGCGCTCGCAGAACGGGACCTCACCGACCACTGGGAGACGCTGTACGGCACCGTCGAACGCAACCGCCTGGGCGCGGTCGAAGCCTCGCGCGCCCTGCCGAGCGACGACTGACGCGCCTGGCGGCGACCGGCTCGCCGGCCTACGACGTGTCGTAGACGTCCGGCCGGCGGTCCGCGAGCACGTCGTCGCGCTCGGTCAGCGCCTTCTCGCGCGCCCGACCGAGGTCGCAGTCCGCCGCGACCGCGTGCTCGCCGCTGTCCGGCGTCGGCCCCGCGACGGGAATGCCGTCCGGGTCGACGACCGCGCTCTGGCCCTCGAAGGTGACGCCGCGCTCGGTGCCGGCGCGGTCGGCGCACGCGACGAACAGCCGCGTGCCGTTCGCGCTCGCGACCGCGTGGTGGACGCCCATCGTCCAGCCGGCCGGCCGGTCGGCGGGCTCGGGCACCCAGTTCGTCGGCACCGCGACGACGTCCACACCCGACTGTGCCTGTGTGATCGCCAGCTCCGGGAACCAGAGGTCGTTGCAGATCTGGACGCCGAGCCGCCCGAACGGCGCGTCGAAGACCGGGAGGTCGTCGCCGGCCTCGAACCACCGCTTCTCCTCGTTCCAGAGGTGGACCTTCCGGTAGACGCCCTCGACGCCGTCCGGCGACGCGACGAGCGCGCTGTTGTAGCGGTCGTCGCCGTCCGCCTCGGGGAAGCCGCCGACGACCCACGTGTCGGTCGCCGCGGCGACCTCGGTCCACGCCGCGGCAGTCGGGCCGTCGGCGGGCTCGGCGGCCGCGTCGACCTCCTCGTGGGACTCGAAGACGTAGCCGCTCGTCGCGAGCTCCGGCAGCACGACGAGGTCCGCGTCGGCGTGCTCGCGCACCGCGTCGACGGTGCGCTCGCGGTTCGCGTCGACGGCCCCGAACTCGGGGACCGTCTGCACCACCGCGATCCGGGCGTCGCCGGCCGCGGTCACTCCCAGATCCCCCCGGACAGCCGGTCGATGGCCGTCATCACCACGACGGTGAGCAGGATGAACACCGTACTCGCCGCCGCGATGGTCGGCGGGTAGGAGTACCGCAGCTGGTTGAAGATGACGATGGGGATGGTGTCCACGAGGAACAGCGACAGCAGCCACGCGATGATGTACTCGTTCAGCGAGAGGATGAACGCGAACAGCGCGCCCGAGATCACGTTCGTCCGCAACAGCGGGTACGTGACGGTGCGGATGGTCCGCACCGGGGACGCGCCGAGGTTCATCGCGGCCTCCTCGTACGTGCGGTCGATCTCGCCGAGCCCCTGGGTCACGAGGATGAACGGGAACGGCGCGTAGAAGATGCCGTGCGCGACCACGATGGCCAGCGGGTTCCCCGCGAGGCCGAGCTGCAGGAAGAACACGAGGAACGCCACGGCGATGATGACCGGCGGAATCAGGATCGGGAGCACGCCGAACGTCGCGAGCGCGCGGTCGAACCGGTAGTCGAAGCGGTCCAGCGCGAACGCGAGCAGGCCGCCGATCGACGTCGCCAGCAGCGCCGCCGCGGCGGCGATGGAGAGGCTGTTCACCAGCGCCATCGTCCACGACGTGTCCGTGAAGAACTCCACGTACCACCGCAGCGAGACGCCGCCCGGCGGGAACGTCAGGAACTCCGCGGGCGTGAACGACACGGCCACGATGATGGCCAGCGGCGCCGCGACGAACAGCATCACGGCGAAGACGTACGCGCGGAACACCGCCCGCGTGACCGCCTCGCGCGTGTTCGCGTCGACGGTCGACGCGGCGTCGCCGACCGCGCCAGCGACGCCGCGCGCGGCGCTCGTGAGGCCGACCGCGGCGGCGGCGGTCTTGACAGCTCCCAGCGCGCGGGAGGCGACCGTCTGGGAGCCCGGCGTGTACCCGGCGTCGTCCTCGTCGACTACGTCCTCGGCGCCGCCGAGGCTGCCCGTGGACACGTTCGTCAGGCGGAGCAGCAGCCAGAGGAACACCAGCACGACGAACACGAGCCCGATGCTCATCGCCGCGCCGAACGGGTAGTTGCTCTCGCTCATGATCTGCTGCTCGATGAGCACGGGCAGCGTGCGCTGGCCGGTGCTGCCGAGCAGCCGCGGCAGCACGTACGCGCCCAGCGCGAGGATGAACACGAGCGCGGTGCCGCTGGCGACGCCGTTCCGCGACAGCGGGAGCGTGACGCGGCGGAACGTCCGCGCCGGCCCCGCGCCGAGGTTCTTCGACGCCTCCAGGAGCTCGCCGTCGATGTTCCGCAGACTGGAGTACAGCGTCAGCACCATGAACGGCAGGAAGACGTACACCATGCCGACGACCAGCCCCCAGTAGCCGGGGTAAAACGACTGGTGCTCGGCGAGGAGCCCGGTGGCGACGCCGAGCGAACTCACGACGCCGCGGGAGGCGAGGATGACCTGCCAGGCGTACGCCCGGATGACGTACGTGATCCACAGCGAGGAGACGATGGTGACCAGCAGGACGCTGCGCAGCCACGCGCGCTCCATGCGCGCGAGGAAGTACGCGAGCGGGTAACCGAGGAACAGCGACCCGACGGCCGTCACGAGCGCCAGCTCGATGGTCAGCCAGAGCTGTTCGAGGTACAGCGTGGTCGTGAGGAACCGCCGGTAGTTCTCCAGGGTGAACCCCATCTCGTAGGTGCCGCCCGGGACGTTCACCCAGAAGCTGAACACGACCAGCAGCCCGAGCGGGATGAGGAACACCAGGACAAGCCACGCCAGCGGGTACGTCAGCACGTACCACCGGGCGTTCTGCTTCAGGCCCGCGCGCCCCGACTCGTCGGCGTCGTCGGTTGACGTTTCGGTCGCCATCTATCTGTTCACGAGCCGGCAGTCGTCGGGCGCGACCGACACCGCCACGCGGTCGTCTGGCCTGCGGTCCTCGCTGCCGCTGCGGCGCACGACGACGAGTTCGCGGCCCGTCGACGTCTCCAGGCGGAACTCGACGCTGCTGCCGAGGTGGCGCCGGAACGTGATCTCGCCGTCGAAGGCGTTCTCGGCGTCGCCCCCGTCGGCCGACGCGTCCGCGAACGTGAACCGCTCCGGGCGCACGATCACGGAGACGCGGTCGCCGACGTCGACGTCGAACCGCGAGACGGTCCGCATCGTGGCGTCGCCGACGTCGACGGAGACGTAGTCGCCGTCCACGTCGGCGACGTCCCCGTCGAAGATGTTGGCGGTGCCGAGGAAGTCCGCGACGAACCGCGTGTCCGGGTCGTCGTAGACGTCGCCCGGCGGCCCGACCTGCTCGAACCGCCCGTCGTTCATCACGGCGAGCCGGTCGGACATCGTCAGCGCCTCCTCCTGGTTGTGCGTGACGAAGACGGTGGTGATGCCGATCTCCTGCTGGATGCGTCGGAGCTCGACCTGCATCTGCTCGCGGAGCTTCTTGTCGAGGCTCGCGAGCGGTTCGTCCAGCAGGAGCGCGTCGGGCTTCGGGGCGAGCGCCCGCGCGAGCGCGATGCGTTGCTGCTGGCCGCCGGAGAGCTGGTCCGGGTAGCGGTCGCCGACCTCGGGGAGTTCGACGAGCTCGAGCATCTCCGCGACGCGGGCGTCGATCTCCTCGTCGGTGTAGCCGCCGTCCGCCTCCATGCCGTAGGCCACGTTGTCGTGGACGGTCATGTGCGGGAACAGCGCGAAGTCCTGGAACACCATGCCGGTGTTCCGCTCGTACGGCGGCGCGTCCGTGACGTCCTCGCCGCCGATGCGGATCGTCCCCGACGTCGGCTGCTCGAAGCCCGCGATGGTGCGGAGCGTGGTCGTCTTCCCGCAGCCGGAGGGACCGACGAGCGTGACGAACTCGCCGCTCTCGATGTCGAGGTCCACGCCGTCGACGGCCAGCACGTCGCTGCCGTACCGCTTCGTGATCCCGTCGAGTGAGATGCCGCTCATCAATTATCGACGATGAACTCGTTCCACCGCTCGTTGACCCAGTCCTGTTCTTCGACGTACAGCTCGTACTTCGGCACGATGGCCTCGGAGGGTCCGGGGCCGGCGATCGTCTCGTAGGTCTCGTCGTCGAGTTCGGAGTGCTGGCGCTCGATGGTCGGACTCGTGTAGAGGTTCTCCGCGACCTTGTCCTGGATGTCCGGCTGGCTCGCGAAGTCGATGAACTCGCGGGCCTCGTCCTTGAGGTTCGAGGAGTCGAGGACGACCCAGTGCCCGGAGTCCAGGATCGACCCCTCCTGGACGAAGTTCGACTGCACCGGCGCGTCCTCGTCCTGCATGACGAGCGTGACGTCGTTGTACAGCATGCCGGCGGGCACCTGGCCGTCGCGGAGGCGCTGCTGGAACTCCGCCTCGTTGGCGTACCAGAAGTTCGCCTGCGGCTTGGCCTCCTCGAGCTTCTCGAGGACGTCGCGGATGCCGTCCCGGCTGTCGAGGATGTCCTTCCCGTCGAAGTGGACGGTCGCGGTGACCTCCAGCAGGAAGGAGTTCGAC
The DNA here is from genome assembly GCF_037031165.1 of Halobacterium yunchengense. NCBI lineage: Archaea > Methanobacteriati > Methanobacteriota > Halobacteria > Halobacteriales > Halobacteriaceae > Halobacterium > Halobacterium yunchengense. Next base: position 368,744 of record NZ_JAYEZL010000003.1, read on the forward strand.
GCGTAGGTCAGCAGCCCGAGCTGGTCCTCGTACTCGGAGTCCCAGAGGGCCTCCCAGGTGTCGACCGGCTCCTCGATGACGTCCGTGTTCTGGACGAGGTTGATGTACCACGACAGCGCGCCGATGCTGGCGACGCCGCCGTCGGCCTCGCGGATGAGCGAGTCCTGGATGTACTGGGTGTTGTCGAAGTCCCCGCCCTCCCAGATGTGCCAGAGGTCGGAGTTCAGCCCCTGGAGGACGCCCGTGTTCGCCATGATGGCGACGTCGACGGGCGCCTCGTCCGCGGAGACGGCGTTCTCGTACTGCGTGAGCGCCTCCTCGGAGGTCGGCTGGGCCTCCGACTCGACCTCGTAGTCGACCTCTTCGCGGAACGGGTCGAACAGCTGTTCCTCCATCACCTCCTGGAAGACGCCGCCGTAGACGGCGACGTTCAGCGGGCCGCTGGGGCCGCCGCCGCCCCCGAGGATGCTCGCGCACCCCGCGAGGCCGGTGAGGCCCACCGCGCCCGCGCCCGCTGCTGTCGTCCGAAGGAACTCCCGACGTCCGTGTGTATCCTTACCTGGCATGTGATTGCCACCCTGTGGAGGCAATAGCAGTTCCCGCACATAAGTGTTCCCACCCACCGGATATTCACGCCCCGTTCCAGCGGCGCGTCCGGGCTCGGAAACGACGTCCGGGACTGCCCACCACCGACGAGAGGAAGGTCGACTCTGTCGGACGCAGAGCGAGAAGGTGACGAGGCCGAACGCGGAGGGTCAGGTGACGCGGCCGAACCAGGATGCCCGAATCACGCGCGACGCCCCCACACACCGACGCGCGACGCCCCCACCTAGCGAAGCCGCCGCGAGCAACCGCTCACGCGACCGTCGACAGCGAGGACCGCGGCGCGAGCCCGGCGAGGGTCTCCCAGTCGCCGGCGACGCCGGCCTCCACGCACCGCGCGATGACGACCTCCGCGGCGCCCGCGTACGTCAGCGACGCGAACGTCCAGCCGGGCTCGCCCCACGGGAACGGGCCTTCCTCGCGGGGCCGCCGGAGGTCCAGGACGCCGCCGAGGCGGTCGCGAGTCGCGGCCGCGAGGGCCCGCGCGGCGTCGAACCGCGCCAGGGGGACCTCGCGGTTGTCCGCGACCAGCAGGCCCGTCTCGCCGGCGAGCGCGCGCTCGACGTCCGTGCGGCCGGCGTCGATGAGCAGCGACACCAGGTCCAGGGTCGCGCGTTCGTCGCCGATGACGTCGGTGAACCGCCGGATAGCGCCGCCGTGTGTCGCCGGCTCGGGGTCGTCGTACGGCAGCGACGCCGGGTCCGGGTCCGCGTGGTACTCGACGAGGCCGAGCGTGTCGGGGTGGCTGTCGATGCCGTGCGAGAGCAACACGCCGTCGACGGTCACGCTCGAGGGCACGGTCACGGTGAGGTCGCCGCCCCCGTCCGCCTCGACGGCCGCGACCACTGGCCCGAGCGGCGACTCGTGCACCGCGGCGAGCACCGACTCGAGCGCCTCGCGGTCCGCCGCCGACACCTCGACCCGGCCGACCACGAGGTCGCCCTCGTCGGCGTCGGGGTCGTAGGTCACGCGGCTCGTCAGGTCGGCGAGGCGCTCGCGGACGTGCTCGACGCGGCCGCTGACGCCGCCGCGCTCCAGTTCGGCGCGACCGGCCGGCGTCAGCCGCCGCCCCTTCCCGCCGGCCTTCTCCGTGTACCCCTCCTCGTCGAGGTCCGAGAGGATGAGCCGGACGGTGCGCTCGGTCAGCGAGTACCCGCGCTCGCGGAGGTGCTCGGTCAGGTGGACGCTGCCGACCGGTTCGTGGGCCGCCAGCAGGCGGAGGATGTCGTACGTCCGCTGGTCGGGGTCGGAGGCCATGTGCGCTCAGTCCTGGGCCGCCGCCAAATGCGTGGCGAGTTCCGCGAACGCGTCGACGTGCTCGTCGACGTCCGCCGCCGTGTGCTGGACGCTGACCGTCCACTGCTGGGACGCGTCGTGGGGGTGCGGAATCACGCCGCGGTTCACCATCCCGACCCAGTACGCCTCGTGGAACTGCTCGTCGACGTGCTCCCAGTCCCGGAACGTCGTGATCTGCTCGTCGGTGAAGTGCACCATCCCCTGTGAGCCGGCGGTCTTGACGTGGGCGTCGAGGCCTGCGTCCGCGACCACGTCGCGGTAGCCGCCCGCGAGCCGCTCGTTCAGGGCTTCGACGTGGTCGTAGGCGTCCTCGGTGAGCACGTCGCGCAGGGTCTTGCCGACCGCGCGCAGCGCGAGCGGGTTCCCGTTGTACGTGCCGTAGTGGGCGGCGCCCGTCGCCACGCCCTCCTGGAGGTCCGCGGCGACCAGCTCCATGACGTCCCGGCGGCCGCCGAACGCGCCGACGGGGTAGCCGCCGCCGATGGCCTTCGCGAGCGCGACGAGGTCCGGCTGGACGCCGTAGTACTCCGCGCCGCCGCCGGGCGCGAGCTTCACACCCGTCTTCACCTCGTCGAAGACCAGCAGGACGTTGTACTCGTCGGCGAGCTCGCGGAGGCGCTCGAGGAAGCCGTCCGCCGGCTCGACGAGCCCGAGGTTCAGGCACGCCGGCTCGACGAGGATGGCGGCGACGTCGGCGGCGTGCTCGCGGAGCAGCGCCTCGACGCTGTCGGCGTCGTTGTACTGCGCGAGCAGCACGTCCTCGGGGACGGCGTCCGGGATGCCCTGGGACTCCTTCACCGGGGTCGGGTCGCCGGCGGGGCCGGCGCGCTCGAGCGGCGGCATCTTGCTGACGAGCGCGGGGTCGTGCGCGCCGTGGTAGGCGCCCTCCATGCGGATCAGCTTCTCGCGGCCGGTGTACGCGCGAGCGAGCCGCGTCGCGTGCATCACGGCCTCCGTGCCGCTGTTCGTGAACCGCACCTGCTCGACGGCGTCCCAGCGGTCGACGAGCGGCTCCGCCGCGTACGCGACGAGCTCGGAGGGGCGCGTGTACAGGGTGCCGTCCCGGATCTGGTCGATGGCCGCCTCGGAGAGGTCGGGGTGGGCGTGGCCGACCAGCTGGGTGCCGTTGTTCAGCGCGAAGTCGAGGTACTCGTTGCCGTCCACGTCGTAGAGTTTCGCGCCCTCGGCGCGCTCGGCGTGGACCGGGTGGGGGTCGTACGCGCGGAACGTGCTGCAGACGCCGGCCGGCACGACCTCCCGGAGGTCGTCGGCCATCGCCGCGGACGTCGGCGTGCGCTCGCGGTAGCGTTCGCGCTCGTACTCGAGCAGTTCCTCGCTGGACAGTGCCTCGGCGTCGTCCGCGTCGTTCCCCGTCATACCGGAAGTCTACTTCCGTATTCTAGCGGGCGCCGTGATAAATCTATGCCCGGAAATGGTGGAGAAGCGCCTCGAAGAGACACCTGTACGGATAGAGCGTCTCGAGCGGCCCCCCAACGGACGGAACAGTGTTTCCGGTACGTCCGGGCTCCGGACCGACCGCTGGACGACGACGTACTCGCACACCTCACCGGACGACGACGTACTCGCACGGCTCGTCGGTCGGCTTCGCGAGGAGAGAACGGCGGAGAGAAGACCGGCGAGTCTACGCGAACGTCCGCGTCGGCTCGGCGGACGCCTCGGCGTCCTGTTCGAGCTTCTCCCGGGCGGCCTCGAAGTCCGCCATCGTGATCTGCTCGCGGTCGTCGCGGATGGCGAACATCCCGGCCTCCGTGCAGATGGCGGCGACGTCCGCGCCGGACTTGCCGCCCGTCTCGGTGGCGAGCGCCTCGAAGTCGACGTCGCCGGCGAGGTTCATGTTCCGCGTGTGGATGCGGAAGATCTTCTCGCGGCCGGCGTCGTCCGGGTTCGGCACCTCGATGAGGCGGTCGAAGCGGCCCGGCCGCAGGATGGCGCGGTCGAGCATGTCGAAGCGGTTGGTGGCGGCGATGATGCGGATCTCGCCGCGCTCGTCGAAGCCGTCCATCTCCGAGAGCAGCTGCATCATCGTCCGCTGGACCTCCGCGTCCCCGCTGGTCTTCGAGTCCGTGCGCTTCGACGCGATGGCGTCGATCTCGTCGATGAACACGACGGCGGGCTCGTGGTCGCGGGCGACCTGGAAGAGGTCGCGGACGAGCTTCGCGCCCTCGCCGATGAACTTGTGGACGAGCTCGCTGCCGGCCATCTTGATGAACGTCGCGTCCGTCTGGTTCGCGACCGCCTTCGCCATCAGCGTCTTCCCGGTGCCGGGCGGCCCGTGCAGGAGCACGCCGCTCGGCGGGTCGATGCCGACGGTGTCGAACAGCTCCGGCTCCTTCATCGGGAGTTCGACGGTCTCGCGGACCTCGCGGAGCTGCTCGTCGAGGCCGCCGATGTCCTCGTAGCCGACGTCCGGCGACTGGTCGACCTCCATCACGCGAGCGCGGACGTCGGCCTCGTCGTCGAGGCGCTCGACGATGGACAGCGAGTTGTTGACGGCGACGCGGGCGCCCGGCTCGAGGCCCTCACGGAGCTCGTCGGTGACCTCGGTGAGCGCCTCCTGGTTGTTGCCGTGCTGTTTGATGATGGCGCCCTCGTCGTTGAGCTCCTGGACGGTGGCGACGAACAGCGGCGACTGCTTGAGCTTCTTGTTCTCGTGGGAGAGGCGTTCGAGCTTCTGCTGGTACTTGTTGTTCTCGGCGTTCGCGTCGAGGAGGCGGTCGCGCATCTCCTCGTTCTCGTCCTCGAGGGCGTCGAGTTGCTCCTGGAGCGCCTCGATTTTCTCCTGGAGGGAGGCGCTCTCGTCGTAGGGCAGATCGGCGTCCTCCGCGGTCTCGGTCATCACGCACCGGTAAGGGAGTAGTTCATAAGAGGCTTCGGGTGGTCGGACCCCTCGCCGATGGGATAACTAATGTGCATTTTCGATAGCGAAACCATTATCTAACTGCATCCAAAAGGAGCGGGTATGAGCGCCACCGCACTCGACGGCGACACGGTCGAAGCACTCGAAGACCTGCCACCCAGCGCCAAGCTGGTCGCGAAAGTACTGGAGTACAACGACTCCCTCACCCAGAGCGAGCTCGCCGAGGAGACGCTGCTGCCCGCCCGCACGGTGCGGTACGCGCTCACCCGCCTCGAGGAACAGGGCGTCGTCCAGAGCCGGTTCTCGTTCTCGGACGCCCGCAAGCGCATCTACACGCTCGCCTAGAGCCGCGACGTCCTCCGCACTCGGCGTCTGTCCCACTGCTGCGCCGCTCCCCGCCCCCACTTCTTCCCACACTGCTGCACCGCTTCCCACCTGCGCCTTCCCCCACTGCTGCACCGCTCCCCGACTGCCTCTGTCCCACTACCGCGCCAATCCCCACCCCGACTTCTCCTTCACTGCCGCGACGGCCTCCGCTCCCGGTGGCCCCCTCGCCCCGGCCTCCGCCCCGACGACGGGGCGGGGGAGCGCCGAACCTTTATCCGGCGTACCGCTACACTCTCCCAGTAATGGTTCGCGTCATCCACACGGGGGACACCCACCTCGGCTACCGCCAGTACCACTCCCCCGAGCGCCGCGAGGACTTCCTCGACGCCTTCCGGTCGGTCGTCGAGGACGCCGTCGCGGAGGACGTCGACGCCGTCGTGCACGCGGGCGACCTCTACCACGACCGGCGACCGGGCCTCCGCGACATCCTCGGCACCATCTCCGTGCTGCGACCGCTCCGCGAGCACGACATCCCCCTCCTCGCCATCGTCGGCAACCACGAGGGCACCCGGGACGCCCAGTGGCTGGACCTCTTCGAGACCCTGGGGCTCGCGGAACGCCTCGACGACCAGGGGCGCGTCGTCGGCGACACCGCCTTCTACGGCCTCGACTACGTCCCCGAGTCCAGGCGCGACGACCTCGACTACCAGTTCGAGCCACGTGACGCCGACCACGCCGCGCTCGTCTCCCACGGCCTGTTCACGCCGTTCGCGCACGCGAACTGGGACCTCGACGAGGTCCTCCGGCGGGCGAACGTCGACTTCGACGCGGTGCTGCTCGGGGACAACCACGAGGCCCAGACCGCCCAGGTCGAGGACACCTGGGTGACGTACTGCGGGTCGACCGAGCGCGCGAGCGCCAGCGAGCGCGACCCCAGGGGGTACAACGTCGTCGAGTTCGCCGACGGCGACGCCGCCATCTCGCGGAAGGGCCTGGACACCAGGGAGTTCGTGTTCGTCGACGTCGAACTCGGCCCCGAGGACGGCACCGAGTACGTCCGCGAGCGCGTCCGCGAGCGCGACGTCGAGGACGCCGTGGTCGTCGTCACCGTCGAGGGCGACGGCGAGACGGTGACGCCGGCGGACGTCGAGCGCTTCGGCGACGAGCGGGGCGCGCTCCTGACGCGCGTCAACGACCGCCGCGAGGTCGAGGCCGAGGACGACGTCGAGGTGTCGTTCGCGGACCCGGACGACGCCGTCCGCGAGCGCGTCCGCGAGATGGGCCTCGGCGAGCCGGCGCTGGACGTCGACGACACCGTCCGGGACGGCGACGTAGCGGACTCGAACGTCCGCGAGCGCGTGAAACGGCGCGTCGAGGCCGTGCTGGACGGCGACGACGCAGGGACCGGGCGTGACGAATCTGCCGGCGCGGACGACGAACCAGCCGACTCGGACGACGAATCTGCCGGCGCGGACGACGAACCAGCCGACTCGGACGACGAATCTGCCGGCGCGGACGGCGGATCGGTCGACGCGAACGGCGAACCAGCGGACTCGGACGGCGGGTCCGACGGTACGGGCGCGGAGTCGAGCGACCAGGTGCAGGCGACCACGATGGAGGACTTCTCGTGAGGTTCACCAGAGTCTCCCTGCGGAACTTCAAGTGCTACGAGGACGCGGACGTCCGCCTCGACCGCGGCGTCACCGTCATCCACGGCCTGAACGGCAGCGGGAAGTCCAGCCTCCTCGAGGCGTGTTTCTTCGCGCTGTACGGCGCGAACGCCCTGGACAAGACCCTCGACGAGGTCGTGACTATCGGCGCGGAGGAGGCCGAGATCGACCTCTGGTTCAGGCACGCCGGCAGCGACTACCACGTCCACCGCCGCATCCGGTTCACGGGCGACCGCGCGACCACCGCGGACTGCGTGCTCGAGACGCCGTCGGGGAGCATCGACGGCGTCACCGACGTCGAGGCGTACGTCGCGGACCTCCTGCGGATGGACGCGGAGGCGTTCGTGAACTGCGCGTACGTCCGGCAGGGCGAGGTGAACAAGCTCATCAACGCGTCGCCGAGCACGCGCCAGGACATGCTCGACGACCTCCTCCAGCTCGGCAAGCTCGAGGACTACCGGCAGCGAGCGGGGGACGCGCGCCTCGGCGTCGAGGACGTCAAGAGCAACGTCGAGGGCCGACTCGAGGGGCTCGACGAGCAGATCGAGGCCAAGGAGGAACAGAACCCCCACGACCGGCTCGCCGCGCTGAAGTCCGAGCTCGAGGACGTCGCCGAGGCCATCGAGAACTACGAGTCCCAGCGCGACGCCGCCCGGGAGACGCTCGGCGACGCGGAGGACGTGCTGGAGCGATTCGAGGAGAAGCGCGCGGAACTCGAGGACGTCGAGGAGACTATCGGCGAGGTCCGCGAGGCCATCGCGGAGACCGAACAGGAGCGCGACGACCTCCAGGAGCGAGCGAGCGACCTCCGAGCGCGCGCGAGCGACCTCGAAGCGGAGGCCGAGGAGCTGGCGTCGGCGACCGAACTGGACGAGGTGACGGTCGACGCGGCCGAGGCGCTGCGCGACGACCTCGCCGACGACCGCGAGGACGTCACCGAAGAGGTCTCCCAGGTCGCACCGGACGTCTCGCGCCTGCGGGAGCAGGCCGAGAACGCCGTCGAGCGCGCCGACGACCTCGAGGAGCGCGCCGAGGCGCTGCGCGAGGAAGCCGAGTCGCTGACCGAGGACGCCGAGGACGCCGAGGCCGACCGCGAGGACGCCGAGGACCGAATCGCGGAACTGGACGACGAAATCGAGTCCGCGACGGCGGCGTTCGAGGACGCGCCCGTCGAGTTCGGCGAGGCGGACGACCACCTCGAGTCACTGGAGGCGGACCTCGCGGACCTCCGGGAGCGCCGCGAGTCCGTGCGCGCGGACCTGCAGTCCGCGGAGGACCGCGTCGCCGAGGCCGAGGAACTGCTGGACGCCGGGAAGTGTCCCGAGTGCGGCCAGCCAGTCGACGGGTCGCCGCACGTCGAGGGCGTCGACGAGTACCGCGAGCGCGTCGGCGACCTCGAAGCCGAACTGGAGACGATCGAGGCGGACGTCGACGACGTGCGGGCGCGCATCGACCGCGCCGAGGACCTCGCGGACCGCGAGCGCGAGGTCGCCGAACTGGAGCGCGACCGCGAACTCGCGGCGGAGCGCCGCGACGACCGCGCGGAGGCGGCCGAGCAAGCCCGGGAGGCCGCCGAGCAGAAGCGCCAGCAGGCCGCCGACCTGGAAGCGGAGGCCGGAGAAGCCCGCGAGGAGGCCGAGACCAGGCGCGAGCAGGCCGACGCGAAGCGGGAGGAGCTCGCCCAGCTGAACGCCGAGCAGAGCGACCTGAAAGAGCGCGTCGAGCGCCTCGACGAGGCCGCGGAGCTGCTGGCGGACGCGGCCGAGCACCGCGGCGAAGCCGACCGGCTCGCGGAGAAGCGCAGCGACCTCGCGGACCGCAACGAGGAGCGCCGCGACCGGCTCGCGGACCTCCGCGAGCGCAAGCAGACCCTCGAGGCCGAGTTCGACGACGACCGCGTCGAGCAGGCCCGGGAGGACAGGCAGCGCGCGGAGGACTACCTCGAGCGGGTGGAGCCGAAACTCGAGGAGCTCCGCGAGCAGCGCGACGACCTCCAGGCGGAGGTCGGCGCCGCGGAGAACGCCATCGAGGAACTGGAGGCGCTGCGCGACCAGCGCGAGGCGGTCGCCGACCGCCTCGAGGCGCTCGAGGCCATCCACGGGGAGGTCTCCGAGCTGGAGTCGATGTACGGGGACCTCCGCGCGGAGCTCCGCCAGCAGAACGTCGCGAAACTACAGCGCCTGCTGAACGAGACCTTCGATCTGGTCTACCAGAACGACTCGTACGCGCGCATCGAGCTCTCCGGGGACTACGAGCTCACCGTCTACCAGAAGGACGGCGAGCCCCTGGACCCCGAGCAGCTCTCCGGGGGCGAGCGCGCGCTGTTCAACCTCAGCCTGCGGTGTGCGATCTACCGGCTGCTCGCGGAGGGCATCGAGGGGGAGGCGCCGATGCCGCCGCTCATCCTCGACGAGCCGACGGTGTTCCTCGACTCGGGTCACGTCAGCCAGCTCGTGGAGCTCGTGGAGTCGATGCGCCGCATGGGCGTCGAGCAGATCGTCGTGGTGAGCCACGACGACGAGCTCGTGGACGCCGCCGACGACGTGGTGCGCGTGGAGAAGGACGCGACGTCGAACCGCTCGCGCGTCGTGCGTGACGCCGAGGAGGCGCTCGCGGACTAGCGCGCCCGCAGGACAGCGCGCTCGCGGACTAGTCGTCCCGGAGGGCGTCGACGCCGCGCTCGCCGAGTTCGGTGAGCCGGTAGCCGCGTTCGCCGCCGACAGTGGTCTCCGCGACGAGGCCGGCGGCGCGGAACTCCGCGAGGACGCCGACGAGGTCGCTCTCGCAGGCGTCGGCGGCGGCGAGCAGCGTTCTGGCGGCGAGCGGTCCGCGGTCGGCGAGGAGGACGAGCACGCCGAGGTGCCAGTCGGCGCGGACGGCGGTGGCGACGCGGCGCCGTGGGTCCGGGACGGCCGCGGCGAGCGCGGCGAGCGGCGACTCGCCGCCCGCGGGTTCGAGGTCGGCGTTCGGGACGTGGCGCTCGTCGCCGGTCTCGGGGTCGCGGACGAGGCTGCTGTCCCCGCTCTCCTTGAGGAGGACGTAGACGTCGCCGTCGGCGTCGCGGACCGTGCGCATACGTGGACGGAGTAGTCGTGAGGCGTTAGGCGTTCCGGGAGTGGTTAGTCGTGAGGCGTTAGACGTTCCGGAAGTAGTCGTCGGTCGCGTCGACGGCTTACTCGGCGTCGTTTCCGGCGTCGTCGCCGGCGTAGCGGCGGTACCGGTAGTAGCCGTACGCGAAGAGGACGGCGCCGGCGGCGACCAGGCTGGTCCCGGTGTCGTACTGCGCGCGGAAGGCGACGAGCATCGCGCCGACGCTGGCCGCCATGAGCGCGACGTTGAACACGACGACGAGCAGCCAGAAGCGGCGGCGGAGCTCGGGGCTGGCGTCGGTCTCCTCGGGGACGTCGACCGAGGGCGCGAGTTCGCGCTCGGCGTCGGACTGCTCGTTCGGGACCAGGTCGTCCAGCACTGTCGGAGAAGGGGGGCGTCGGGAGAAAAGCGTTGCCTCTCAGAGGACGTCGCCCAGCGACGTGGCGTTCGTCGCTTTGAGCCACGCGAGCGGATTCTCCGCGTCGTAGAGTACGACGCCGTCCTCGGTGTCGTAGGACTCCACGTTCTCTCGGCCGTCCTGGCCGTCCGGCAACTGCGGGACGTCGTTGTGGCGATGCGCGTCGCCCGCTGCGTGGTCAGTCACGTCTGTCACCTCGGAACGTGGTAAGGAGTAGCATACTATAAGCCTTCCCCCGGTGGCCGATGTCGCCGCGCGGAAGGGCGAGTTTTTAGGCGGCAGGGGAGAACTACCACGCAATGGAAGACACGGACCTCTCCGAGTTCATGCACGAGGGGAGCGGCGCGTCCGGCGACGCGGACGCGCCCGACGAGGACGTGGTGCGCGCGGAGGCCGAGGTGGTCGCCGGGGACGCCGACCCCGTGGTGAACGAGATCGTGAACGCGGAGGCGGACGCGCTCCCGGACGCCGACGGCAGCGTCGAACTGATGGTGACGCAGGTCGACTACACCGTCGAGGGCGAGGGCGACCGCGAGCGCCCCGTCCTGCACGTGTTCGGGCGGACCGCGGACAACACCGCCGAGCACGTCCGCGTCCACGGGTTCCGGCCGTACTTCTACGCGCCCACCGAGAGCCTCGACGAGGACGACCTCGCCGACGACGTCATCACGGGCTCCGAGGAGACCGACGACGACGGCGAGCCCTACGAGTCGATCCGCGGCGAGCGGCTGACGAAGATCTTCGGCCGGACGCCGCGGGACGTCGGGAACGTCCGGGACCGCTTCGACCACTACGAGGCGGACATCCTCTTCCCGAACCGCCTGCTCATCGACAAGGACGTCACCAGCGGCGTGCGCGTCCCCGAGCGCCGGGCGGACGACGGCGCCGTCTACGTCCACCACGACGAGATCGAGACCTGCGAGGTGAACGCGGACGTGCGCGTGAACACCTTCGACATCGAGGTCGACGACCGCTCGGGCTTCCCGGAGGACGGCGAGGAGCCGATCGTCTGCCTGACGAGCCACGACTCCTACCGCGACGAGTACGTCGCGTGGCTCTACGAGGCGCCGGACGCGACCGCGCCGTCGCCGGACGAGGTCGCCGACCACGACCTCCTCGACGAGGACGCCGAGGTCGAGGTCCGCGCGTTCGAGACCGAGGCGGCGATGCACGACGCGTTCCTCGCGTACCTCGAGGAGACCGACCCGGACGTGCTGACGGGCTGGAACTTCGACGACTTCGACGCCCCGTACTACATCGACCGGCTGGACGAACTCGACCCGCGCGCCGACGAGGACCTCGACGCGAACCGGCTCTCCCGGGTGAACGAGGTGTGGACGTCGGACTGGGGCGGCCCGAACGTGAAGGGCAGGGTCGTCTTCGACCTGCTGTACGGCTACCAGCGGATGCAGCGCTCGGAGCTGGACTCCTACCGGCTGGACGCGGTCGGCGAGCAGGAACTCGGCGCCGGGAAGGAGCGGTACACGGGCGACATCGGCGACCTCTGGGAGGACGACCCCGAGCGCCTACTGGAGTACAACGTCCGCGACGTCGAGCTCTGCGTGGAGATCGACCGCAAACAGAACATCGTGCCGTTCTGGAAGGAGGTCGCGGAGTTCGTCGGCTGCAAGCTCGAGGACGCGACGACGCCCGGCGACGCGGTCGACCTCTACATCCTCCACAAGGCCCACGGGCGGTTCGTGCTGCCGTCGAAGGGCCAGCAGGCCAGCGAGGACTACGAGGGCGGCGCCGTCTTCGACCCAATCACGGGCGTCCGCGAGAACGTCACTGTCCTCGACCTGAAGAGCCTGTACCCGATGTGCATGGTGACGACGAACGCGTCCCCCGAGACGAAGGTCGACCCCGACTCGTACGGCGGGGAGACGTACCGCGCGCCGAACGGCACGCACTTCCGGAAGGAGCCGGACGGCATCATCCGCGAGATCATCGACGAGACGCTCGCGGAGCGCGAACAGAAGAAGGCCGCGCGCAACGACCACGACCCCGACAGCGAGGCCTACCAGCGCTACGACCGCCAGCAGGCCGCGGTGAAGGTCATCATGAACAGCCTCTACGGCGTGCTGGGCTGGGAGCGCTTCCGCCTCTACGACAAGGAGATGGGCGCCGCCGTCACCGCGACCGGTCGGGAGGTCATCTCGTTCACCGAGCAGGCCGCCAACGAGATCGGTCACGAGGTGGCGTACGGGGACACCGACAGCGTCATGCTGGAACTCGGCGGCGAGGTCTCCACGGAGGAGGCAATCGAGGAGTCCTTCGGGATCGAGGACCACATCAACGCGGCCTACGACGAGTTCGCCAGCGAGGAGCTGAACGCCGACGAGCACCGCTTCGAGATCGAGTTCGAGAAGCTCTACCGGCGGTTCTTCCAGGCGGGCAAGAAGAAGCGGTACGCCGGCCACATCGTCTGGAAGGAGGGCAAGGACGTCGACGACGTCGACATCACGGGCTTCGAGTACCAGCGCTCGGACATCGCGCCCATCACGAAGCGCGTGCAGAAACGCGTCATCGAACTCATCGTCAAGGAGGGCGACGTGGACGCCGTCGAGGAGTACGTCCACGACGTCATCGAGGACTTCCAGGCGGGGAACGTCGACCTCGACGACGTCGGCATCCCGGGCGGCATCGGGAAGCGCCTGGACAACTACGACACGGACACCGCACAGGTCAGGGGCGCGAAGTACGCGAACCTCCTGCTCGGGACGAACTTCCAGCGCGGCTCGAAGCCCAAGCGCCTCTACCTGGAGAAGGTCCACCCGGACTTTTTCCGCGAGATCGAGGCCGAGGACCCGGACGTCCGCGACGACCCGCTGTACGTGGAGTTCAAGACCGACCACGACGTCATCTGCTACGAGTACGCCGACCAGATCCCCGACGAGTTCGAGGTGGACTACGAGAAGATGCTGGACAAGACGCTGAAGGGCCCCATCGAGCGCATCCTGGAGGCGCTGGACGTCTCCTGGGACGAGGTCAAGAGCGGCCAGACCCAGACCGGCCTCGGGAACTTCATGTGAGCGCGCGGCGGCGCCCGGAGCGCCCCGCGCGGTCGTCCGCGGCCGTCAGAAGTGCCCGAACTTGTCCCGGCGGTAGACGTCGATCTCGCTGAGCGTGGTCGGCGCGGTCTGCCGGGCGGCGAACGCGATGGCGTCGGCGACCTCCCCGGGTTCGGTGGCCTCGCCGGGGTCGAAGGCCTCCTCGAAGGCGTCGCCGTCCTCGCTGCCGAACTCGGTGCGGACCTCCGTGGGGTTGACGACGGTGACGGCGACGCCGTCGTCGCCGTGCCGGGCCTCGACGCTGTGTGCGAACCCACGCGTCCACCACTTGGTCGCGGCGTAGACGGGGTTCGCGGGACGCGGGTACTGGCCGGCGAAGCTCCCGACGAACACGAGGTTGCCGCCGGACTCCCGGAGGTGCGGGAGCGCGGCGCGCGTGGCGTAGAACATGCCGTCGCAGTTGACCGCCATCATCTGTCGGTACTGCTCGGTGGAGAGGCCCTCGACGCTGTCGCCGCGACCGAGGCCGGCGTTGTTGACGAGGACATCGAGGCCACCGAACTCGTCGACGGCCGCCTCGACGAGCGATTCGACGGCGGCCTCGTCCGTGACGTCCGTGGGGACGACGTGGGCGTCCCCGGGGCGGGCGTCGGTGACGTCGGCCGCGATGGATTCGAGGCGGTCGCGGCGGCGCGCGGCGAGGACGACGGTGGCGCCGTCGGCCGCGAGCGCGTGCGCCGTGGCTTCGCCGATGCCGCTGCTGGCACCGGTGACGATGGCTGTGTCGCCGTCGAGTGGGGTCGTCGCCATGGCGGAGCGCACGCGCTCCCCCCTCTTGACAGTTGGCTCGCGAACAGTTATGGCGGTCGCGAGCCAACAGGACGGTGGGTGTGTGCCCATGACTGGCAAGCAACTGCTGATGGTCGTCGGCGACTTCGGGGAGGACTACGAGATCATGGTGCCGTTCCAGGCGCTGCAGGCGGTCGGCCACGACGTCCACGCGGTGTGCCCGGAGAAGGACGCCGGGGACTCGGTGAAGACCGCGGTCCACGACTTCCGCGGCGACCAGACGTACCTCGAGGAGCGCGGCCACGACTTCGAGCTGAACGCGTCGCTGGCAGACGTCGACCCGGCCGACTACGACGGCCTCGTCGTGCCGGGCGGCCGCGCGCCGGAGTACCTCCGGACGTACGACGAGGTCCTGGAGGCGGTCCGGCACTTCTTCGAGGCGGAGAAGCCGGTGGCGGCGCTCTGCCACGGCCCCCAGATTCTTGCGGCGGCGGGCGTGCTCGACGGCTACGAGATGACGTCCTATCCGGCGGTGCGCGCGGAGTGCGAGGCCGCCGGCTGCTCGTGGGTGGACGAGGTGACGACGGACGGCAACCTCGTGACCGGCCAGGCGTGGCCGGACCACCCGGAGTGGCTCTCGCAGTTCCTCGACCTCCTGGGGACCGAGATCGAGCACGACGAGCGCGTCGCCGCCGACGACTGACCGGCGGACGGCAACCGCCAGCGCGGTCTAGGTTTTCCCAATCAAAAACTGTTTTTCGATAATCCGGAACCGGATACCGGGGATTCCGTAACCGTTATGCGTCCGAGAACCCTTCGTTCGGACGACTGAGGCAATGGCTACGCTCGAACTCAAAGACGTACACGCGGAAGTCGCAGAAGAGGGCGGTGAGAAGATTCTCAACGGGGTCGACCTCGAGGTGCCGTCGGGCGAGATCCACGCCCTGATGGGGCCGAACGGCTCCGGGAAGTCCACGACGTCGAAGATCGTCGCGGGCCACCCGGCCTACGACGTCACCGAGGGCGAGGTCCTCCTGCACCTCGAGGCGGACGACTTCGACGACGTCGAGGAGATCCCGGAGGACGCCCGCACGTGGGACCTCCTGGAACTGGAGCCGAACGAGCGCGCCGCGCTCGGCATCTACCTCGGCTTCCAGTACCCGGCGGAGATCGAGGGCGTCACGCTCGTGAACTTCCTCCGCACCGCGCTCAACGCGAAACTCGAGGAGCGCGAGGAACTCCTCTTCGGCGAGGACGAGGAGGAAGCCGACGACGACGAGGGCTACGAGACCTCCCCGATGGAGGGGCCCGCCGACGAGGGCGAGGTCGGCGTCGCCGAGTTCCAGGAGCTGCTCTCCGAGAAGATGGCGCTGCTGGACATGGACGAGTCGTTCGCCCAGCGGTACCTCAACGCCGGCTTCTCCGGCGGCGAGAAGAAGCAGAACGAGGTCCTGCAGGCAGCCATCCTCGAGCCCTCTATCGCGGTGCTCGACGAGATCGACTCCGGTCTGGACATCGACCGCCTGCAGGACGTCGCGAAGGGCATCAACGCGCTCCGCGACGAACAGGACACCGGCATCCTCCAGATCACGCACTACCAGCGCATCCTCGACTACGTCGAGCCCGACCGCGTCCACATCATGCTGGACGGCGAGATCGTCATGGAGGGCGACGCCGAGCTCGCCGAGGAGCTCGAGGACAAGGGCTACGACTGGGTGCGCGACCAGGTCTACGAGACCGCCTGACAACACGACCATGAGTTCAGAACAAGACCACCTCGAGGAGACGGACACCGAGGCCCGATTCGAGTTCAAGAAGGAGGAGAAATCCGCCTTCAAGTCCGAGAAGGGGCTCAACGAGGAGACCATCCGGCTCATCTCCGAGGACAAAGACGAACCCGAGTGGATGCTCGAGCGCCGCCTGCGCGCGCTCGAACAGTACAAGCAGATGCCGATGCCGACGGACTGGCCGGGCCAGCCCGACCTCTCCGAGCTCGACGTCGGCGAGATCGTCCCGTACATCCGTCCGGACGTCGACAAGCGCGCGGGCGTCGACGACTGGGAGGAGCTCCCGGAGGACATCCGCGACACGTTCGAACAGCTCGGCATCCCGGAGGCCGAGCGGGAGGCGCTCTCGGGCGTCGGCGCGCAGTACGAGTCCGAGGTCGTCTACCAGAACATGCAGGAGCGCTGGGAGGAGAAGGGCGTCGTCTTCTGCAACATGGACGAGGCCGTCCAGGAGTACCCGGAGCTCGTCCGCGAGCACTTCATGACGAAGTGCGTGCCCGCCTCGGACAACAAGTTCGCGGCGCTGCACGGCGCGGTGTGGTCCGGCGGGTCGTTCGTGTACGTCCCCGAGGACGTCACCGTGAACATGCCCGTGCAGGCGTACTTCCGGATGAACTCCGAGGGCATGGGCCAGTTCGAGCACACGCTCATCATCGCCGAACCCGGCTCGGAGGTCCACTACATCGAGGGCTGTTCCGCGCCGAAGTACGGCACCCACAACCTCCACAGCGGCGGCGTCGAGGTGTTCGTGAAAGAGGACGCCCACGTCCAGTACTCGACGGTGCAGAACTGGTCGAAGAACACGTTCAACCTCAACACGAAGCGCGCCATCGTCGAGGAGAACGGCACCATGGAGTGGGTGTCCGGCTCCATGGGCTCGAAGGCGACGATGCTGTACCCGTCGTCGATCCTGAAGGGCCGCGGCGCGACGGACAACCACATCACCATCGCGTTCGCCGGCGAGGGCCAGGACATCGACACCGGCGCGAAGGTCTACCACAACGCGCCGGAGACGAAGTCCACCATCGAGTCGAAGTCCATCAGCAAGGACGGCGGCCGCACGAACTACCGCGGCCTCGTCCACATCGCCGACGGCGCCGAGAACTCCTCGACGTCCGTGGAGTGCGACGCGCTGATGTTCGACAACGAGTCCACCAGCGACACGATGCCGTACATGGAGATCAACGAGTCGAAGGTGGACGTCGCCCACGAGGCGACCGTCGGGAAGATCGGCGACGAGGACGTCTTCTACCTCCAGAGCCGCGGGCTGGACGACGACGACGCCAAGCAGATGATCGTCGCCGGGTTCATCGAGCCCATCACGGAGGAACTGCCCATCGAGTACGCGGTCGAACTCAACCGCCTCATCGAACTCGAGATGGAGGGGAGCCTCGGATAACATGAGCACGCAGGTACACCAGGACATCTCCGAAGAGACGGTCCGGCAGCTCGCGGACGAACACGACGAACCCGAGTGGCTGCTGGAGACGCGGCTGGACGCCCTCGACGCGCTCGGCGACCTCGAGTACCCGAGCGTCATCGAGACGCCCGGTCGGAAGTGGACGAACCTCGAGGACCTCGACTTCGAGGCGCTCGTCGACCCCCTCACGCAGACCGAACAGAAAGACCAGGTCGGCCCCGAGGACGTCCGCGTCGCGGCGTTCCACGACGCCCTGCGGGACGACGAGCTCGCCGGCCTCGTCGAGGAGCACTTCGGTAGCGTCGTCGACCCGCAGGAGAACCGCCTGACCGCGCTCTCGACGGCGCTGTTCACGACCGGCACGGTCGTCTACGTCCCCGAGGGCGTCGACGCGGAGGACGTGAAGATCCGGACGTCGATGACCTCGCGGTCGCTGTTCAACTACACGCTCGTCGTCACGGAGGCGAACTCCTCGGTGACGATCCTGGAGCGCCAGGACAGCGAGGCCCGTAGCGGCTCGGAATCCGCGAGCGGCGACGCCGCGAGCGACGGCCGCTACTACTCCGGGGTCGTCGAGGTGGACGCCGGCGAGAACGCGTACGTCCAGTACGGCAGCCTCCAGAACTTCGACGAGGACACGTACAACTACACCGTCAAGCGCGGCGACGCCGACACGTACAGCACGGTGAACTGGATCGAGGGGAACATCGGGAGCCGGCTGACGAAGACGGCCGTCTCGACCGAGCTGCGCGGCGACGCCAGCGAGACGAAGATCGTCGGCGCGTTCTTCGGCCACGACGACCAGCACTTCGACCTCGACTCGAAGGTCTGGCACCGCGCCGAGCACACGACCGCCGACCTCGTCACGCGCGGCGTCATCGACGACCGCGCGCGCAGCGTCTACGAGGGCGTCCAGGACGTCGGCAGGGACGCCTGGGACACGTCGTCGTACCAGCGCGAGAACACGCTGATGCTGAGCGACGAGAGCGAGGCCGACGCCTCCCCGAAGCTCATCATCAACAACCACGACACCGAGGCCAGCCACTCCGCGACGGTCGGTCAGGTCGACGACGAGGACCTCTTCTACATGCGGAACCGCGGCCTCGACGAGCAGACCGCGACGAACATGCTCGTGGAGGGCTTCTTCGTCCCCGTCCTCGACGAGGTCGAGGTCGACGAGCTCCGCGAGGACCTCGAGGAGCGCATCAGCGAGCGCCTCCGGTAGCGCTCGCCGGACCGCTCGGTTCTCCACGACTCCGCGGAGGGAACCGTTTAAGTCCGCAACTCTCCCAGTGTAGTGTAATGAGAGACGCACGGACGGCGAGGTGGCGGGCGTGAGTTCGGTCGCGGCGCGCGTCGACTCCGACGACCAGCTCGCGCGACTCCTCCAGATCGGCGTCGTCCTCGAGGAGGTCGTGGAGGCGAGAGCCCACCGGCACTACCAGTCGCTGCCGGAGGGCGAGCGCGACGACGCCATCGAGGCGCTGCTCTCGGAGGCCAGCGACGAGTCCGCGGAGCACCGCCGCGAGCTGGAGTCGCTGATCGCGGACCTGGACGCCGAGAGCATCCCCTTCGAGGAGGTGAAGGCGCTCGTCGAGGAGAGCTACGGCAAGACGGGGCCAGCGGACTTCGACGGCGTGCTCTACGACCAGCTGCACGGCGAGGAGACCGCGTACAAGTTCTACGACGACCTCATCGAGGCCGTCGAGTCCAGTGCCGCGGAGTTCAGCGTCGAGCGCGGCGAGGTGCTCGCGACGCTGCGGGACATCCGGGAGGCGGAGGCACAGGGCGTCGAGGCAGTCGCGAAGCTGATGGAGGACCGCGCATGAACACCGCAGACCAGTACCTGAAGACGATCTACCTCGTGCAGCAACTGGAGGACGGCCCGGCGGCGACCGGCGAGCTCGCGGACCGACTCGGCGTGAGTCCGGCGAGCGTCAACGAGATGGTCGGGAAACTCGAGGAGCGCGGGCTCGTCACCCACGAGAAGTACAAGGGCGCGACGGTCACCGACGACGGCGCGGCGCGCGCCCGGGAGGCCCTGCAGACGTACTGCATCCTCGAGCGCTTCCTCGCGAACGTCCTCGACGTCGAGGACTACCGCGCGGAGGCCCGGCAGCTCGAGCCCGTAATCGACGAGACGGTCGCCGAGCGCCTCGACATGATCATCGACCGCGAGCCCCAGTGTCCGGAGTGCTTCGACGCCGAGGCGGACGCCTGCGGCCTGCTCGTCGAGGAGCGCGTCGAGGCCGACGATTGACTTCTCTTTGAGTGGGATAAGGTTCTAGTCGGGGCCGCGCGTGTCGCCGGTATGGACTGCCCGACCTGCGGGAAGAGGCTCTCCAGCGAACGGGGGATGGGCCAGCACCACACGAAAGTCCACGACGACCCGCTACCGAACCGAACGTGTGCGGACTGCGGTACCGATTTCTACGATGCAAAGTCTCGTCGCACGTACTGCGATGACTGTTACTCCCAGTCGGGCGAGAAGAACGGGAACTACTCGGGCGCGAAAGAGACAACGGAATGCGAGCGATGCGGCGAGTCCTTCGAGTACGACCCGTCGGACAAGGACGGCGTCTACTGTTCGGACTGCGTCCAGGCGGCGGATGGCCTACTGCCAGGCGGGAGAGACGCCCTCGACGACGTCGAGGTGCCCGGTGAGCACTGCGGGGAGACGCTGGAACGGCATCCATCGCGCGTGGATTCGGCGTCGTACGGCGAGTTCTGTGACCTCGAGTGTTACGGCAGGTGGTTGTCCGAGAACGTCGTGGGGTCGTCCCACCACCAGTGGGAGGGCGGCGAGTTTCCGTACGGTGCGTCCTGGTGGAGGGTCAGACGAGCCGCCTGGGCGCGCGACAATCAGGAGTGCCAGCGCTGTGGTGCCGGAACGGAGGAGCTTGGTCGCCGACCGGATGTCCACCACATCGAACCGGTGCGGCAGTTCGAGACCCAGCAGACGCCCACCGTCTGGACAACGTCGTGTGTCTGTGTCGCCCCTGCCACCGCCGAGTCGAGGACGGAGACGCGGTCGTGCCGTCGGTGGAATCATGAAAAGCAATCTTATTGTGTAGCGGTCCGCTAGCATCGCCCGGAGTCCCGTGGTGTAGCGGCCAATCATATGGGCCTTTGGACTGGTGCGGGTTTGCGTACCGGAAAGTAAGCCCATGACGGCGGTTCGAATCCGCCCGGGACTATTCTGCGCGGAACGAACGTGACGAGCGGATAGTTCAGCGGATTCGACACCCAGAGGACGAGGGGATTCGATTCCCCGCGGTTCGAATCCGCCCGGGACTACGTTGCCGTTCGCAGCAGTGCCGACGGCAAACTCACCGGAGCGTACATCAACTTTCCTACACTACCCGGGGGTGAGAAACCACTCGGGAGGCCGACAACTCCGGAAGCGTTAAGCACCGATGTCGTCTGTTCGTGGACGACAGCCAGACCGATGACCGAGTCCATCCGCGTGCTGCACGTCGACGACGAGCCCGACTTCGCGGAACTCGCGGGGGAGCTCCTCGAGCGCGAGGACGACCGCATCGAGGTCCTCACGGCGACGAGCGTCGAGGAGGGCCTGTCGTTGCTGGCGGCCAACGACGTCGACTGCGTGGTGTCGGACTACGAGATGCCCGAGCAGACGGGCGTCGAGTTCCTCGAGCGCGTCCGCGAGACGTACCCCGACCTGCCGTTCGTCCTCTTCACGGGGAAGGGCAGCGAGGAGGTCGCCAGCGAGGCCATCTCCGCGGGCGCCACCGACTACCTCCAGAAGGAGGGCGGCACCGACCAGTACACCATCCTCGCGAACCGCGTGCTGAACTACGTCGACACCGCGAGCGCGAAGAGCCAGCGGGAGCGACAGCTCGACGCCATCGAGGCCGCCCAGGAGGGCATCAGCATCCTCGACGAGGACGGCGAGTTCGTGTACGTCAACGAGGCGTACGCCGACCTCTACGGCTACGAGCCCTCGGAGATCGTCGGCGAGCACTGGTCGCTGCTGTACCCCGAGGCGGACGTCGCGCGCGTCGAGGACGAGATCCTGCCGACCGTCGAGGCCGAGGGCGGCTGGCGGGGGCGGACGACCGGGTTGCGCGCCGACGGCGAGACGTTCGTCGAGGACCACACGCTCTCGCGGACCGACGGCGGCGAGCTCGTCTGCACGGTCCGGGACCTGACCGAGCGCACGGAGCGCGGGCAGGCGCTCGCGGCGCTGCACGACGCGGCGACGGAGCTCGAGGCGGCGGACAGCGAGTCGGAGGTCTACGACATCCTCGTCGACGCCGCGGAGGGCATCCTGGACTTCGACCTGGTGGCGGTCGACGTCTACCGCGAGGAGGCCCTCGTCCAGGTGGCGTGGTCGCTGGACCTCGACACGGAGGGGTACTGGGAGGTGACGCCCATAGAGGAAGACACGTTCGCGACGCGGTCGTACAAGCGCCAGGAGACCATCCTCGTCGACGACCTCCGGGAGCACGAGATCTCGCCCGCCGACCCCGAGTACCGGTCGGTGTTGACCGCGCCGATCGCCGACATCGGGACGTTCCAGGCGGTGTCCCGCGAGGTGGACGCCTTCGACGAGTCGGACCGCGAGCTCACGGAGCTGCTCGTGGGCCACGCCCGCGAGGCGCTGACGCGCCTGGAGACCGAACAGCGGCTGCGCGAGCGCACCGCGGAGCTGGAGCGCCAGAACGAGCGCCTCGAGGAGTTCGCGACCATCGTCAGCCACGACCTGCGGGCGCCGCTGAGCGTCGCGGAGGGGCGGCTCGAACTCGCCCGCGAGGACGTCGAGAGCCCGCACCTCGAGGACGTGGCGAGCGCGCTCGACCGCATCGAGACGCTCATCGAGGACACGCTGACGCTCGCCCGCGAGGGACAGATGGTCACCGACCGCGAGCCGGTCGACGTGCCGACGGTGGCGCGGCGGTCCTGGAACCACGTCGCGGCGCCGGCGGCGACGCTGGCGGTCGACGACGAGTTCTCGGTGTGGGGCGACCCGGGCCGCCTCCAGCGCGTCTTCGAGAACCTCTTCCGGAACGCGGTGGAGCACGCCGGCGAGGACGTGACGGTCCGCGTCGGGCGCGCCGGTGAGGACGGGTTCTACGTGGCTGACGACGGCCCGGGCGTCCCGGAGGGCGACCGGGAGTCGGTGTTCGAGCGCGGGTACACGACCAGCGAGGACGGCACGGGGTTCGGGCTCGCCATCGTCGGGGAGATCGTGGACGCCCACGGCTGGGCGATCGACGTGGCGGACAGCGAGGACGGCGGCGCGCGCTTCGACGTGACGGGCGTGACCTTCGCGCGCGAGGCCGACGACGCGGACCCCGACGAACAGCGACCCGAGTAGACCCACCCCCCCGAACAGCGACCCGAGTGGACGTCCGTCCGCGGCCACGACCCGTCCTGGGCGGCGACTCGCCGGTGCGAGGGCAGAAGAGGTTAAGTGCGGCGAACGCGAGTGTTAACGTGGAGCATCCCGACTATGGCAACCGGTACGGTCGACTTCTTCAACGAGCAGAAGGGTTACGGCTTCATCGACACGGAGGACGCCGACGAGGACGTGTTCTTCCACATGGAGGACGTCGGCGGCCCCGACCTCGAGGAGGGACAGGAAGTGGAGTTCGACATCGAGGAAGCGGAGAAGGGGCCGCGGGCGACGAACGTCACGCGCCTGTAACGGCGTCCCGTCGTTCTTTCGGCGTTACGACCTGGTCGCGCGGGCCTCGCGGACGTCCGCGCCGTCGCGGACCATGTCCGGGCAGTCCGGGCAGACGCGGGGCTGTTCGACGCCCGGCGGCGTGAACACGCGGACGTAGTCCTTGGTGACGAACGACTCGCAGTTCTGGCAGACCGGCATCTCGTTTCCGAGGTAGCAGTTGCAGTATATAGGTTTTGTGCCGATTCTTACTGTGTGAATAAAGACGTTTCCGGAGGGGGAGCGAACGACCTAACCGTACACGGCGCCTGCCCGCGGTATGGGCGAGACGCTGGAGTCGCTGCCGGACCGACCGCTCCGCCAGCAGGAGGTCACCGGGCTGAACCACGCCGACGCGTTCGAACTCGTCGTCCCCGTCGACCGCGAGGAGGCCGTCGAGGCCGACACGCGGGAGCCGGTCGTGGTCACGGAACAGCTCATCCTCGGCACCGACGACTGGGTGAAGGGACTCGTGTACGACGACGGCTGGCTGGCGGTCGCGTCCGTCGCCATCGACGACCCCGACGAGGAGCGCTTCGACGCGATGCGGGACTGCGAGGCCGCCATCGTCGAGTACGAGCGGCCGGGCGAGCGGGCAGACGCCGGCGGCGACGGGAGCTGACGCCGCGGTCAGTCGAGTTCGAACCGGACGCGTTCCTCGCCGCGGCCGGCGGTCTCGCGGCCCGTGACGCGGACGGTCCCGACCGCGGCGGTGTTCCCGACGTGGGTGCCCGCGCAGGCGGTGCGGTCGACGTCCCCGCCGCCGATCTCGACGACGCGGACCGCCGTGACGGAGTCCGGGAGGAGGTCGAGGCGCGTGCGCACGGGGTCGAGTTCGCGTTCGGCGGTCTCGCGGTCGAGCGTGTACCACTCGACCGGGTGCGCGGCGTCGAGGACGTCGTTCACGGCGGCCTCGATGGCCTCGAGGTCCGCGGCCGTGAAGCGCTCGTGCTCGCAGTCGAGGCGGGCGCGGTCGCTGTACAGCTGGTTGCCCGTGGTCGGCGCGTCGAACGCCGCGAGCAGCACGGCCGACAATACGTGCTGGGCGGTGTGGTAGCGCGCGTGGGCCCGCCGCCGGTCGGCGTCGACCACGCCGCGGACCGCCGTCCCAGGTTCGGGCGGGTCGCCGTCGACGACGTGGTAGACGGTGTCCCGCTTCCGGACGTCGGTGACCCGCCACTCTCGGTCGCCCGCGCGGAGGACGCCGGTGTCGTGGGGCTGGCCGCCGCCCGTCGGGTAGAAGCGCGTGCGGTCGAGGACGACGCGGTCGTCGACCGCCCGCTCGACCGTCGCGTCGAACTCCGTCTCCGTGCTGTCCTCGAGGTAGAGCGCGTCTGTCACGGGTGCGGTACTGACGGGCCGCGTCGCCTCAACGACGTAGTCTGCAAAAGGCTAAAGAGCGAAACAGGCCTTCCTAGTAGTAATGAGCTATCGACTACGCCACGAACGGGGGGTGAGACCGTGGGCGTCGAGATAAAGGAGTCGCCGGTCTCGGCCTCGGCGTTCGAGGACATGGAGACGTTCGTCCGGGACTACCTGGAGGCGAGCGTCGAGAACGAGGACGACGGCGGGCGGATGCGGTGGTACCCGTGGCACTCGGCCGCGTACCGCTTCAACCACATCCGGAACGTCGTCGAGCTCGGCGAGCGCATCGCCCGCGAGGAGGGCGCAGACGTCGACGTCGTGCGCGTCGCCGCGCTGTTCCACGACATCGCGAAGCTGGACGCCGACCAGGAGGAACACGCCGAGGAGGGCGCGCGCATCGCCCGGAAGTACCTCGAGTCCCGCGGCGACTTCCCGGCCTCGTTCGTCGACCAGGTCTGCGACGCGGTCGCCGACCACTCCTACCAGGGGAGCCTCGACAGCCTCCCGCTGGAGACGCAGTGTCTCATCGAGGCGGACGTCCTCGACAAGGCTGGCGCGAACGGCGTCGCGCTCATCCTCCTGCGGATGGGCTACGAGGCGCGCACGCACGTCGACGCCGCGGAGATGGTGGGCCGGGTCCTCGACCGCGGCCTGGACGCCGCCGACCGCGTGGAGAGCGACACCGCCGAGTCCATCGCCCACCAGCGCATCAAGCGCGTGCGGTGGTTCCAGGAGTGGCTGCAGGCGGAAGTCCCCGAGATGCGGGACTGACCGGCGACGCGGTCCGTTCGGCCGTCAGAGGCCGACGGCCGGCCGCCAGTCCGTTAGGGGTCCGTAACTGTCCGCCAGTCCGTCAGAGGCCGGCGGCCGTCCGCAGGAAGGTGACGCCGAACACGGCGAGGACGACCGCGCTCGCGTACGCGACGGCCGTGCCGAACGCGTCGACGCGGTCGCCGGCCGCCCGCAGCGACGCCGGGAAGCCGGTGATCCAGACGAGGATGCCGGCGAAGAAGCCTGCGACCGTCAGCGCGCCGTTGGCCGCCGACAGCTGGAGGCCGAACGCCGAGATCTCGGAGGGGTCGAGGAGGCCGACGCCCGCGGTCAGCCACCACGTCACCTGGTAGGGGTTCGCGAGCGCGAGCGCGAACGCCTTCCGGAAGCCCGCGGCGTCCGTCCCCTCGGGCGCGCCCTCGGAGAACGACCCGGCGTCGCGGAACGCGCCGTACGCGTAGTAGAGCATGAGGACGCCGCCGACGCCGAGCATCGCGGTCTCGACGGCCGGGTTGTCGCGGACGACCGCGACGACGCCGAACAGCGCGAGCACGAAGAAGCACGCGTCGGCGGTCATCGCGCCGAGCCCGGCGGCGAAGCCCGCGCGCCAGCCGCGCGCGACGGACTCCTCGGCGATGACGGCGTTCATCGGCCCGGGCGGCGCGGCCAGCGACAGCCCGAGGGCCACGCCGGCGAGCGCGGAGACGGCGGCGTCGAGCACGCGTCAACGTACTCGACGGCGACCAAAAGGCCGCCGGTCGCGGCAGCCGCGTCCCGGACTCAGACCGCGACCGGGAGGTGGCGCGCGAGCGCGACGAGTTCCTCCCAGACCGAGAACCCGACGGTCAGCTGGAGCGCGACGTCCGCCGCGAAGAAGAAGAACAGGGCGGCGGACCCGAGGTGTGCACGCCGCGCGTCGAAGGACCGCGAGAAGCGGTCGAAGAACATCGCGTTCAGGACGCTGACGGGGACGATAGCGGCCATCTCGCCGACCCAGATGGCGGGGTCGGCGCCGTACTGGGCGGCGAGCCCGATGGTGACGATCTGGGTCTTGTCGCCGAACTCGCCGGCGAACATCATCGCGAAGATGGGGAGGAAGCCCCCGAAGTAGGTGGGGACCTCGCGGCCGAGAATCGTGGCCTGTTCGAAGCGGCCGCCGACGGCGACGACGCCGCCGTCGCTGGTCATCGGCCCGGGGTCGCCGTCCTCGGGCATCGACCGCAGCAGGAGGACGCCGAACGCGAAGAACAGCGCGCCCGTGAACGCGTCGAGGTAGACGCCGGGCAGCGCCGACTGGAGGGCGCTCCCGACCGCGACCTCGATGGCCGTCCAGATGGCGAAGGCGGCGCCTGCGGCGGCGACGACGACCTTCGGGTCGTACTGGGTGGAGAGCCCGGCGATGATGAACTGGACCTTCTCGCCGGGGAGGACCGCGAGCTGGGCGGCGAACGCGACGCCCGCGACCTCGAGGAAGCCGCTCACGCGTCGGTCACCCCCTCGGCGGCGTCGGCGGCGCGCACGCTGATGGCGGCGGCGACGCGGTCGGGGAGGTGGACCGTCTCGCCGTCGACGTCGACGACGACCATGCCGATGGGCGCTCGCTCGAGGACCTCGAGTTCGGTGCCGGGTTCGACGCCGGCGTCCTTGAGGTAGCGCAGTTCCTCGGTGTCGCGGTCGCTGACGCGCGCGACGACGACGCGAGCGCCGGCGTCCTGGTCGGCGAGCGCGCTCGTCGCGGGGCCCTCGGGCGGTTCGAGGTCCTCCGTGGGGATGGGGTCGCCGTGGGGGTCGACGCTGGGGTCGCCGAGCTTCCGGGCGAGGCGGCGCTCGAACTCCTCGCTGATGTGGTGTTCGAGCGCGTCGGCCTCCTCGTGGACCTCGTCCCACTCGTAGTCGAGGTGGTCCGCGAGGAACGCCTCGAGGAGGCGGTGGTGGCGCACCACTTCGAGGGCGACCGTCTCGCCCTCGGGTGTCAGCTCGACGCCCTTGTACTTCTCGCGGCTGACGAGGCCGCGGTCCTCGAGCTTCTCGACCATGCTCGTGACCGTCGGCGGCGTCACGTCCATGTGGTCGGCGATGGTTGAGGTGCGGACGGGGGGGCCGTGCTCGCGCTGGAGCTCGTAGACGGCCTTCAGGTAGTCCTCCATGACGTCCGAGAGCATTCGACGAGTGGAATTAGACGAGTCTAACGAATATATTTGGCGGTGGCGGAGGCGCGGGCCGTCACTAGATTCCCTTGCTCATCAGGTGCGAGCGCAACACGTCGGCGTCCTTGTTCGCGGTGCCCGTGTTCAGGACGACGACGGTGTCGTCCGGCCCGAACTCGCCGTCCTCCGCGAGCGCCCACGCGCCCGACGCGGCGGCCGCACAGGTCGCCCCCATCTCGAGGCCCTCGTGGGCGGCGACGCGCGTCCCGGCGTCCAGGATCTCCTCGTCGCTGGTGGCGACCGCGCCGCCGCCGGACTCCCGGAGCGCGTCCAGGACCAGGGGGCTGGCGCCCGGGTCCGGGATCTCGATGCCGCCGCAGATGGTGTCCGGGGCGTCCCAGGGCTCGTGGACGTCCCGGCCCTCCTCGAACGCGCGGACGACCGGCGCGCAGCCGTCGGCCTGCGCTGCGTACATCGCCGGCAGGCCGTCCGTGAGCCCGAGGTCGCGGAACTCCTCGGCGGCCTTGTGCATGCCGACGAGGCCGACGCCGCCGCCGGTCGGGTACACGACGCGGTCGGGGACCTCCCAGTCGAGCTGTTCGACCGTCTCGTAGTACATCGTCTTCTTGCCCTCGTGGCGGTACGGCGTCACGAACGTCTGCACGGAGTACCAGTCCTCGTGGCCGCCCATCGCGTGCTCGTAGGCGGCGCCCGCGTCCCCGATCCGGCCCTCCACGATCGTCATGTCGCCGCCGTGGACGTTCACCATCGCCTTGTTCGCGAACCCCGCGCGGGACGGCAGGAACACGTGCGAGTCGATGCCCGCCCGTCCCGCGTACGCCGCCGCCGACTGGCCGGCGTTCCCCGCGGACGCCAGCGCCACGTCCCCGGCGCCGTGCCGGGCCGCCGCGGTCACCGCGACCGACTGCCCGCGGTCCTTGAACGTCCCCGTCGGGTTCCGGCCCTCGTCTTTGACGTAGACCTCGCCGACGCCGAGTTCGTCGGCGAGCGTCGGGCACTCCACGAGCGGCGTCCCGCCCTCGCCCATCGACACGGCCGACTCGGCCGTGAACGGCAGCAGTTCCTCGTAGCGCCACATCGTGTCGAACCGCCGCCCGGCGAACGTCCCGCGGTCCACGTCGAGCGCGTCGTAGTCGTACGTCGGGTCGAGGACGCCGCCGCAGTCCGGACACCGGTGGGTCGCCGCGTCCGGGTCGAACGTCGCCTCGCAGTCCACGCACCGAAGCCCCTCGAAGGCCGGCGTCGTCTCCATGCGCGGTGCTTCGCGGCGGGAGCGAAAAGCCCTGTCCCTTCCGGAACGCGGCCGGTCCGGACCGCCTCCGCCGCCGACATTCCCCCACGTACTTGGCGGCGCGCGGCGAACGAACGTCCATGACAGCCTCCCGAGTCGTGGTCGCCGGGGCCGGCCTGGCGGGCCTGGCGGCCGCGCGCCGGCTCGCCGACGACGGGTTCGACGTGACGGTGTTCGAGCGGCGCGACGGGGTCGGCGGGCGCGTTCGCTCGCGGCGCGCCGACGGCTTCGTCTTCGACCGCGGCTTCCAGGTGCTGTTCACCGCGTACCCGGCCGCGCGCCGCGAACTCGACCTCGACGCCCTCGACCTGCGCGCGTTCTCACCGGGCGCTGTCGTCTGCCGCGGCGACCGCCGGAGCGTGCTCGCGGACCCGTTCCGCGACCCGCGCTCGCTCGTGGAGTCCGCGCTCAACACGGAGGTGACGGCGATGGACAAGCTCCGGACGGTGCGGCTGCGGGCCGAACTCACCTCGAAGACCGTCGAGGACGTCTTCTCGGGGCCGGACGCCACCATCGAACAGTACCTCGCCGCGCGGGGGTTCTCCGAGCGATACGTCGACCGGTTCGTGCGGCCGTTCTACGGCGGCATCACGCTCGACCGCCGCCTGGAGACGTCCAAGCGCGTCTTCGAGTTCACGTTCAAGATGCTCTCCGAGGGGCGGACGGTCGTCCCCGCGAGCGGGATGGGCGCCGTCGCCGAGCAGCTCGCGAACGGCGCGACGGCCGCGGGCGCGACCGTGGTCACGGAGACGCCCGTCGAGCGCGTCGACGCCGAGGACGGCGCGGCGACCGTCGCTGTCCCCGGGGAGACCGTCGACGCCGACGCCGTCGTGGTCGCCGCCGACCCGGCCGCGAGCCGCGAGCTCACGGGCGTGGACGCGATTCCCACCGAGGGGAAGGGCTGTGTCACCCAGTACTTCGGCGTCCCGCCGGGCCACCCGCTCGCGAACACGGACCGCATCCACCTCAACGCCGCCGGCGACGTCCCCACGACGGTCGCGCCGCTGTCGGGCGTCGCCCCCGAGTACGCGCCCGGCGACCGCGGCCTCGTCGCCGCCACCGCGGTCGGCCGCCGCGAGGAGAGCGACGGCGACCTGGCGACGCTGGCCCGGGAGGCCGTCGCCGAGTGGTATCCGGCCGCGTCGGTCGGCGACTTCGAGCTGCTTTGCACCGACCGCGTGGACTTCGCGCAGTTCGCCCAGCCGCCGGGCGTCCACGACGGCCTCCCGGACGTCCGCGCGCCCGACGGCCCGGTCTACCTCGCCGGCGACTACACCCACGACTCCTCGATCAACGGCGCCCTCGAGAGCGGGGCGACCGCGGCCGACGCGGTCGCCGCCGACCTCCGGTAGCCGGCGCCGCGGCCGACCTCACAGGAGGCCGCGCAGGTCGCCGAGCGCGGGGAACGCCAGCGGCTCGCCGTCGCTGACCACGACCGGCCGGAAGCCCGTTGGGTCCGCGAGCATCGATGACAGCGACTCGTCGCGGCGCAGGCCGTTCACGAGCGTGCCGCTGGCGAGTCGCGTGAACGCCGGCAGGAAGAGGACGTCCGCGCCCTCGTACTGGTTCGGGCCGTGCAGGAAGCAGGGGTGTCTGGTGCCCTCGATCTCGACCGCCGGGTGCTCGTGGCCGACGACGTACCGGTCGGCGTCCACCGGCGGGTCCTCGTGGCCGTGGCAGACCGCGGTGCCGTCCCCGAGTTCCACGGCGTCCTCGGCGTCCACGCCGACGGCGTCCAGCATCGCGTCGTGGTTGCCGCGCACGACCCGGAGGTCGGCGCCGGCCTCCCGGACCGCCGCCCGGAGCTCGTCGACGGTCGCCTCGGCGCCCTCGGGGACGCTCCCGTGGACGTGCAGGAGGTCGCCGGCCACCACCACGGTCGACGGAGCGAACTCCCCGAGAGCGCCGCGGAGGCGCGCCAGGAGGTCGTCGCGCTCGCCGAGCGGCAGCGCCACGTCGGAGGCGGCGTCCCGTCCCACGTGGAGGTCCGCGACCACCAGCGCGTCCGCCTCCGGCAGGTACGCGGAGCGCTCCCCGAAGGCCACCCAGGACGGCGTGTCGCTCACGTGCCCCGCTCGGGCCTACACGTGGTTAGGTGCAGCGGTCACCGAACCGGGCGTCGCGCGACGCGGCAGGGAGTGCCGGGCGCGCCCTCACGGACCACTCGGCGCTCACGGACCACTCGGCGCTCACGGACTACCCGGCGGCAGGCGTGCGCCCGCCGGTCACTCGAGGGCCTGCTGGGCGGTGGCGTACGCCTCCCGCACGCGCTCGAACGCCTCGCGGCTGCCGCCGTGGTCGGGGTGGACGTCCTTCACGCGCTCGCGGTACGCGCGCTTGACCGCGGCCGCGTCCGCGGACGGATCGACGCCCAGCGTCTCGAACGCCGCCGCGACGCTGTCCGCGCCGTCCGCCCCGTCGGCGCCGTCGTCGAAGACCTCCTCGAGGGGCGGCGTCTCGAAGGGCAGCCGGCCGCCGAGCGCGCGCCCCGGGAGCTCGTGCTCGGCGAGCACGACGTGCGTGTCCCCGCCCCGCAGCCGGAAGTACGCGGGCGCGTCGAACGTCACCGCGACGTCCCGCTGGGGCAGGTAGAACGCGACGTGGTCGCCGCCGACGGGGTGGTCCTCCGCGAACGGCTCGCCGATGGCGCGCAGGTACTCGCGGATCTCGCGGCGGCGCTTCCGCTCGCCGTCGTACTCGCCGGCCGGCGACACGTCGCGCGTCGGGTACCGGCGCTCGGCGACGACGAACAGGACCGCGGCGAGCACCGTGACCGCGCCGACGACCGCCAGCCCGGCCGCGAGCCATCCCGGCAGCACGGCTGGTACTCGGGCGCGGACGCGCAAAAGTCAGTCGCCGGCGGGAGGCCGCGTCGGGGAGGCCGCCCGGCCGTCAGCCGACGCCCCGGTAGTCCGGTCGCCGACTCGTCAGCCGGTGCGCCCTCGGCCTCGCTGCCGGCCTGTCAGCCGATGTACCGGAGGTCCTCGTCGCCGGGGCTCGGGCCCTCCTCCATCTCGCGGAGGCGGCTGACGACCTCCTCCATCTCGTCGGCGCGGTCGTCGAGGGCCTCCTCGTCGACGTCGAACCCGAGGAGGTCCTCGAGGACCGCCAGCACGGCCTTCGCGGCCTTCGGGTCGACGAGGTAGCCCGATGTCTCCCCCATCAGGCACGCCGCGTCGAACCCGCGCCGGCCGCCGAGGCCGAGCAGCAGGCCGCTGGAGCCGACGATGCCGCCAGCCGGCTCCTCGCTGCGGAACTCCACGCCGGCGTCCGCGAGCCGGTCCTTGAGGGCGGGGTCGGAGACGGCGCCGATGACGTCGTGCTCGTCGACCAGCTCCCCCGTGGGGACGCCCCCGAGGGCGTACAGCTCCGTCGCCCCGAACTCCTCGGCGACGTCCAGGAAGGCGTTCGACACGCGGTAGTGGCCGACGTTGTCCTGGGCCTGGTGGTTGCCGGACAACACGAGGAGGTCCCGGCCCGCCGTGTCGACCGCGTGGACCTCGGCGCCCGCCAGCTCCGCGACGCTGTCGTCGTCGACGGTGACCTGCGGCGGGAAGTGCTCGCTGTGCACGCGCGCGACCAGTTCGCTGTCCGCCTCCTCGACGACGTGTTCCGCGACCAGCTTCCCGACGTGGCCGACGCCCGGCAGCCCCTCGACGAACACGGGGTCGTCGAGGTCGGGTTCCGACGCCCACGCGATGTCGATCTCGTCCATACCCTACCCGCGTGTGCGCTCCTTAAGAGCGCGTCGGTAGCGACCCCTCGGGTCCTCGGGGTCGAAGGGCGCCGGCGCGCTGTTCACCGCGTCCGCGCCACAGGACGGGCACTCGTCGCCGAGCGTGTACACCGGCCGGTCGTGGCGGCCGCGCCACGCCGAACACACCCGGATGTCGGAGTGCATCGGCCTACTCGTCCTCGAGTTCGCGCTCGCGGTGGTACTCGCCGCTGCCGCCCTGGTCGTCGATCTCCGCGACGGCGCGGGCGCCCGCCGCCTCGAGTTCGTCCTCCGCGGTCTTGTAGTTCGGCGCCTGCACGCGCACGCGGTACTCGGGCGCGCCGACGTACGTCACCTCGAGGTCGACCTCGTCGGGCACCTCGCCGTTCCCCTCGGCGGCCCGGAGCGCCGCCTTCACGTCGTCGACGCCGTCCGCGTCCGGCGACCGCAGCGTCACGTAGCCCGTGACGGTGACGTACGGCACGGAGACGTTCTCCCGGGCGGTCTCGACGATTGCGTCCTGCTCGTCGTCGTCGAGGTCGGTGCCCGCCAGGGCCTCGTAGCCGTGAATCGCGGCCTGTTCGAACCCCTCGTAGAGGCTGCCGAACTCGGCGAGCAGGACGTTCGCGATGCGGCGGAACTGGTCGTCGGCCATGTCCTCGCCGAACGCCAGCGTCAGCCACTTGTCCGCCTTCTGCTCGTTCTTCCAGTCCTGGATCTTGTCCGACCGCTGGTGGTCGTTGACGTCCTTCAGCGAGAGGTCGATCTGCTGGGCGGACTCGTCGACGTCCAGGACCTTCGCGACGACGGTCTGGTCCTCGTTGACGTGGTCGCGGACGTTCTTGATCCAGCCGCTGGCCACTTCGCTGACGTGCACGAGGCCGCGCTTGCCCTCGTACTCCTCGAGGTCGACGAACACGCCGAAGTCCTCGATGTCGTCGACCTTGCCGACGACGAGTTCGCCCTCGTCGGGCCAGCCCTCGTACTTCATCTCGCCTCGACGGTCTCGAGGATCTCACCGGAGAACGCCGCGTCGCCGCCGGTCGGACGCGCGAGCGTCGTCCCGCAGACGGCGCAGGCGACCTCCGTTGAGGCCTTCCCGAAGACGACCTGTTCGTTCTCGCAGTCCGGGCACGCGACCCTGAAGAAGCTCCCCGTCATCGTCAGTCCTGGAAGACGAGACGGCCGGTGCGCCACCCCTCGCGGAGGTGGGCCTTGCCACACTCGCTGCAGCGGTACTTGAGGTCGGTCTTCTTCGTCGGCTTGTTGCCGACCGGCACCTTCGAGAACCGGCCGTGGTTCCCGATGGAGGCGTTCGCGCGCTTCGTGCGGCGAGCGTCCCACTTCATGCCGGACGAGCGGCCGGTGCGGACCTTCTCGACCTCGATCTGTTCGTGTGCGTCGCAGTGCGGGCAGTAGCTGTTGAATCGGCGTGGCATCTCCATAGGCTAGATCAGCTCTGTTGCTCGTGGCTTGGACGCGGTTGTTTAAAATCCGTTTGGTTCGGGGGCGCCGGCCCGCCCGAAATTCCGCGGGTGGCGACCGGCCGTCGGCGCCGAGCGCCCGGTCAGTCCGCGTCCGGCCAGCGGTCGGGCTTGCCGGGGAAGTCGAGGAACGCGTCCAGTGTCTCGCGGGCGTTCTCGCGGACGTGGCCGCCGTGGAAGACGAGGCCGACGTCGAAGTCGTAGGCCTGCAGGCGTTCGAGGTTGCGTTCGGCCGCCCGGAGGTCGTTCGAGTAGATGCCCTCCACGAGCACGAAGTAGCCGGCCGGGAGGCCGCGCCAGTCCGCACCGATGGCGGCGTCCCCCATCACTGCGACGCCCCTGTCCTCGTCGACGAGCGCGTAGTTGTCGTCGGTGTGGCCGGGCACGTGGACGGCCTCGAACGGCCCGACCGGGTCCTCGTGCCCGTAGCGGTAGGCCGGTTCGTTCGCGAAGTCGTGCGTGGACTCCGCGGGCACCCACGTCTCGGGGTCGTAGCGGTCGACGACGGCGTCGAAGCCGCCGCTGTGGTCCGGGTGGACGTGTGTCACGACGAGGCGGTCCGGTGCGACGCCGAGGGTCGCCAGCCGGTCGAACAGCGCGTCCGTCGTGCGGTCGAACCCGCAGTCGACGAGCGTCGGCCGGCCGTCGTCCACGAGGAACGCGCGGTACCGCGCGTCGCTGCGCTCCAGCGTGAGGTCGTAGACGTCGGGCGCGACGGCTCGGACGGCGTCGGTGGTCACGACGCACACACTCGCCGACGCGCGCTTAAGCGTAGTGGTGGCGGCGACAACGCTTTCCGGCCAGCGGACGCGAGCCGTCGTGTGCACCGCGACCTCAGCCACCCCATCGAGACCGGCATGCAGACGTTCCCCGGCGACCCCGAGGTCGCGGTCGAACCCGCCGCGACCCACGACGAGGACGGCTACCACGTCGAAGCCGTCGCGTGCGGCAGCCACACCGGCACGCACGTCGACGCGCCCGCGCACACCGAACCGGACGGGAAGACCCTCGACGAGTACCCAATCGAGCGCTTCGTGTTCGACGCGGTGCGCGTGGACTGCCGCGACCTCGGCGCTCGCGACCCGATTCCAGCCGACCGAGTTCCGGACGTCGACGCGGACCTCGTCGCGTTCTGGACCGGCTGGGACGCCCACTGGGGGACCGACGGCTACCTCGACCACCCCTACCTCGCGCCGGACGCGGCCGAGGCGTGCGCGGACCGCGGACTCGCCGTCGCGGTGGACGCGCTCAACCCCGATCCAACGCCGTCCCCGAACGCCGGCGGCGACGAGCCCGAGGGGTTCCGGGCCCACCACGCGCTCCTCGGCGGCGACTGCCTGATACTGGAGAACCTCGCGGACCTCGGCAGCGTCCGCGACCGCTTCGAACTCCGCGCGTACCCGCTCGCGCTGTCGACGGACGGCGCGCCCGTCCGCGCCGTCGGCGTCACGCGAGACGAGTGAGACCACTCGCGGCCACCCGGGGCGAGTGAGACCACTCGCGGCCCGCTCGCCGACCGGCAGCGGTCGCACGGCCGGAGCGGCCTTCGAAGCGTTTAATCCGGCACCCGCCGAAGCCGCGTGCATGAAACGGCTCATCATTCACGGCGACCCCGGCGTCCGCCGTGACGCCGTCATCGAGTACGACGGCGAACAGAAGGTCCTCTTCCAGGTGACGCGGAACGGCGACTGGCACGGCCCCGACGAGGTCCAGCTGTGGTGTGTCATGGGCGACGCCGACGAGCTCGAGGACTACGAGCAGCGGAACTTCATCCCGCACTGGCTCGACGTCGAGACCGTCGACGCCGAGGACGTCACCGTGAAGAAGCGCGCCGGCGACCTCGCGGTCTGAGGCCTACTCGTTCTCGCGGTCCGTGAGCGCGGACTGGTCGACCTCGTAGACGGTGACGCCGTCGTTCCGGAACGCCACGCTGACGCCCGGTTCCTGGGCCGAGATGGCGACGTCGTAGCGGCCGCGCTCGATCGGCCCGACCCAGACGTACCGGACGTCGCGTTTCTCGAGGACGACCGCCCGCGAGCGCGCGTCCGTCGTCTCGTAGACGATGCCGACGTCGCTGACGCGCTGGTCGTAGGCGTCCTCGCTGTGGTAGTTCGCGGCGTGCACCCAGCCCGCCACGGTCGGAACCCCCGTGAGGCTCGAGGCCGGGTTCTGCCAGGAGTACGGCGTCGTCCCGGGCGCGGACGCGATGGTGGGCTGGCCGGGCCGGTCGGCGAGCCACTCGACGGCCGCCGCCTCGTCGGGGCGCTCGTCCCAGACGTGCTCGTAGGCGTCCAGCGTCGCGTCGTCGGCGGTGTCGAAGTGCGTCGAGACGGCGAACGCGCCGTAGAGGGACGCCGACACCACGAGCGCGACGACGAGCGCCGTGCCGCCGGCCTCGCGCAGCCGCGTCGCCGACGGCGTCCGCGCGGCGAGCGCGGCGAGCGCGACGCCGGCAGGCACCGTCCAGAGCGCCCACACCTGCGCGTACACCTTGAAGACGGTGTTGAACCGCTCGTAGGACGCCGCGTCCGCGAGGTAGACGTACTCCACGAGCACGACGAGGCCCGCGCCGGCCACCACGAGCACGCCCTCGAACCCGACGGCCTCGCGGCGCCGCAGCGCCCACGCGCCGGCGAGCAGCGGCCCGGCGAGCAGCACGGCGACGACGCCGACGCGGACGCCCGCGACGACGGGGTCGAACACCGCCGCGACCGCCACCGCGGCGACCGCCGCCAGCCCGGCGGCCGCCCAGTCCGAGCGGTCGCGCGCGGCCCGCGAGACGAGGTACGCGGCGAACGTGACGAGGAACAGCCCGTGCACGAGCACGAACGCCCCGAGTTGGGTCGGCGCGGGGAACGCCGCCGGGTGCTGGTTGCTCGCGCCCGCGAGCAGCACGCTCCAGACGAACGGCCACGCGACGGCGAGCGCCAGCAGCGCGACGGCGACCGCGACGACGGCGGCGAGGACCACGCGCTGGAGCTCCCGCGTCGGCCGCGCCGCACGGGCCAGTCGGTCGGCGAGGTCGCCGGGCAGGAGCGTGCGTGGCGGCGCGTCCGCGAGCGCGACCGCGAGCCACGCCACGCCCGCGACGGCGGGGAAACTCCACGTGTTCACGGTGAGAATCGTCGCCGCGGCCACCGGGAACCCACCGAACAGCAGCGCCCAGCGGCGCCGCAGGTCGCCGGCCGGCGTCCGGTGGTAGGCGAGTCCGACCGCGACGGCGACGAACAGCACGGGCACGCTCATCATGTGCGCGTGCAGGTCGCCGTTGAGGTACGCGAACAGCGGGAACTCGTTGATGCCGACTTCCACCACGCGGCTCGCGTGCCACATGTCGAAGCGCTCGACCGTGACCGCGGGCGCGCGGTTCGACTTGATGCCCGCCGCGACCACGGCCCGTCGCACCACGTCGAAGCTCGCGGCGAGCAGCCTGACCGGCGTGACGAGGTTCGCGCCGAACCCGTAGACGAACGCCGCGAGCACGCCGGCGCGGACGCGCGTCGACCCGGCGAGGACGGCCGCCGCGAACGCCGCCGGCGCGGCGAGGTAGTACCACGGCACGTCGACGGCGACGACCCCGAGCGCGAACACCGCCGCCGCGACGCCGAGGGCCGTCTCCGGCCGCACGCCCGCGACGTCGTCGACGACGCTGCGCGCCGCGACCGTCGACGCGAGGCCGTACGCCGCCGTCACCGCCATCGCGTAGAAGCCCGCCAGCGCCGGGTCGTACGCGAACCGCGCCGACGTCCCGGTCAGCAGCGCGAACACCGCGGTCGCGAGGTGGCCGCCGTAGTAGTAGACGACGCGCTCGCCCGCGAACCAGAAGTCCAGCGGCGGCAGGCGGTCGGCGCGCAGCAGCGTCTGCAGCAGCCCGAAGTCCAGGAACTTCTCGCCGCCGTACGGGTGGACGCCCTGGCTCGCCGCGCGCACCGCGAGGAGGAACAGGAACGCCACCGTGAACACCGCGACCACCTCGGCGAGCGCGCGCCGCGGGACGTCGACGCCGCCGCGCGCCAGCCACGCCGACGCCGCCAGCACCGCCACCGCGACGCCAGCGACCGGCAGCAGGCCGAACGCGAGGTGGCCGACCCACAGCGTCGGCACCGCGAGCGCGACCATCCCGACCGGCGCCGCGACCGACGCGCCGCGGTCGGGGGAGTCCGGCAGCAGACGCGCCGCGAACGGCAGCCCCACCACGAGCAGTACCTGGTAGAACAGCCACCACCGGACGACGACGCCGTACTCCATCGGTCGAACCGTACGGACGGCACGCTAAACGCTTTCGGGTTCGGTAGCGACGAGTGGCGCCCCGCGACGGCCGAACGACCGCATCGAATTACTTAATGCCGGCAGCCGACACGCCGCGAGTAGTCACCGATGGGCGAGGCTCCCGACGACGTCCCCGACGAGGAACGCGACGCCCTGCTGACCGTCGCCCACGGCGCCGTCGTCACCTCCGGCGGCGTCTCCGCGCAGCGCGCGCTCACCACCGCCGTCGAGTTCGTGCTCGCGCGCGGGCTCGGCCCCGTCGCGTACGGCGTGTACGCCCTCGCGTGGCGCATCGCGCAACTGCTCGCCGGGCTCGCGCCGTTCGGCAGCGTCGCGTCCCTCCAGCGGTTCCTCCCCGCCGCCGAGAACGACCGCGAGCGCCAGGCCAGGGTCACCGGGCTCGCGTACCTCACGACGCTGACCGTCGGCGCCGCCCTCGCCGCGGGCGTCTGGGTGCTCGCGCCCCGCATCAACCGCGCGACGGTCAACGACCCCGCGTTCCCGACGACGCTCCGGCTGTTCGGCGTCGTCGTCGTCCTCCTCGGGTTCGTGATGGTGTACGCGGCGACGTTCCGCGCCGCCGGGTCCGCGCGCGGCGAGGTCCTGTTCAACAAGCTCCTCCGGCCGGGCGCGCGCCTCGCCGGCGCGCTCGCCGCGCTCGCGCTCGGCTACTCCGCCGTCGGCGTCGCCGGCGCCGTCCTCGCCAGCCTGCTCGTCGTCGCCGCGCTCGGCTACCCGGTCACGGCGAGGGTCACGGGCGTCCGCCCGACCCTCCGACGGACCAGGG
This sequence comes from Halobacterium yunchengense, assembly GCF_037031165.1. NCBI lineage: Archaea > Methanobacteriati > Methanobacteriota > Halobacteria > Halobacteriales > Halobacteriaceae > Halobacterium > Halobacterium yunchengense. Next base: position 407,572 of record NZ_JAYEZL010000003.1, read on the forward strand.
GGGACGCCCGCGAGTTCTACGACCACGCCGCTCCGGTCGCGATGAGCAGCCTCGGGAAGGTGTTCCAGAACCGCGTCGACATCCTGCTGGTCGGCGCGCTGCTGTCCGCCGTCGCCGCCGGCGTCTACAACGTCGTGCTCGTGCTGGTCGCGGTCGCGTGGATCCCCCTCATGTCGTTCAACCAGCTGCTCCCGCCGGTCGCCTCGCGGCTGTACGCCGCCGACGACCTCGCGACCCTGAACGCAGTCTACGCGTCGGTGACGCGGCTCATCGTCACCACCGTCGTCCCCCTGCTCGCCGTCCAGGTCGTGTTCGGCCGCGAGCTGCTCGCGCTGTTCGGCCCGACGTACGCGCGCGGCTACCTCCCGCTCGTCGTCTACCTCGGCGGCGTGTTCGTCGGCAGCGCCGTCGGCGCCACCGGCTGGCTGCTCATGATGACCGACCACCAGTACGCCCGCATGGCCCTCGACTGGCTGCTCGCCGCGCTGAACGTCGCGCTCACCTACGTCTTCGTGGTCGAGTTCGGCCTCGTCGGCGCCGCCCTCGGCACGTCGCTCGCCATCGCGGTCCAGAACGCCCTCCAGGTCGTGTTGCTCCGCCGCTTCGAGGGGCTGTGGCCGTTCGACGCCAGCTTCCTCCCGCCGGTGCTGGCCGGCGTCGTCATGGCGGCCGCGATGGCGGGCGTCCGCACCGCGCTCGGCGCGACGGCTCCGGGCGTCGCCGTCGCCGTGCTCGCCGGCCTGCTCGCGTACGTCACCACGCTGCAGGTCGTCGGCGTCGACCCGCGCGACCGCCTCGTCGCCCGCGAGCTCGCGGGCCGGTACCGGGAGCGCGTCGCGACCGCCGTGCGGTCCCGGGACCGGACAGGCCCGTGAGCCGACCGACTGGCGATCTCGCGAACCCGGCCGTCTCGCGAGCGGCGGGACGTAGAACGGACCGCGGAGACGCGACTCACCGGTCGGTTTCCTCGGAGAAGTAGCGGGAGGTAGATTTGAACTACCGATCTCCGGGTTATGAGCCCGGCGGAATCTCCTGGCTATCCCATCCCGCTGCACTCAACCGTAGCCCACTCCCGCAGTTAAGGGTTCTGTTTCGGTCGCCGTGTGGGAGTTCGCCACCTACGCGTCGAGTTCGGCCAGCAGCGTCCGCGCGGCCGCGCTGGAGGACTCGGGGCCGCGGGCCGTTACCAGGTCGCCGTCGACGGTGACGCTCGTGTCGGCGTCGAGTTCGGGGTCGAAGTTCCCGCCGGCGGCCTCGACCTCGTCGGCGACCCAGTACGGGAGTTTGCGGCCGTCGGGCATGCGGTCCTGGTCGTCGACGATGCCCGCCTCCCACTCGTTCGGGAAGCCGGTGACGTCGCGGCCGTCGACGAGGAAGTCGCCGTCCTCGTTCCGGGTCCACGCGAGGATGCCGACCGCGTGACAGACGACCAGCGCCGTCCCGCTGTCGCCCGCGACGGCGTTCCGGAGGAGCCGTCGCGCGTGCGTGTCCTGGTTGACGTCCCACTCGGTGCCGTGGCCGCCCGGGAAGACGACGGCGTCGTAGTCGGCGGCCTCGACGTCCGTCACGGAGACGGGGTCGTTCATTCGCGGGTCCGAGTCGTGGACCTCGCGGACGCGCTCGGCGGTCTCCTCGCCGACCTGCTCCGGGTCGATAGAGCGCTCGTCGACGACGGGTTCGTCGCCGCTCGGCGTCGCGACGGTGAGGTCGAAGCCCTCGCTGTCGAGGGTGGTGAGCGGTTCGACGCACTCCTCTCCCCAGTAGCCCTCCTCGCTGACGACGAACAGTGCAGACGGCATGTCCGGGACGACGGCCGCGAGACGGAAAAGTGGCGACGACGCTGCGGGTCCTGCCGGCTGTCGCGGGAGACGGCGATTCCGAGTGTCGGAACGCGACGGTCAGCCGTCGCCGTGCTCGTCGACGATGACGACGTCGCCGTCCCGCACGTCGACGTTGATGAGCGTCTTCACGTCGATGCCGCTGTCCTCGAGGTCGTTCGGGCCGGTCTTCTTGATGACCGCGACGACATCCGCGACGTCCGCGCCGATGTCGTCGAGGGCGGTGGTGATGGAGTGGAGGGTGCCGCCCGTCGAGAGCACGTCGTCGAGGACGAGCACGCGGTCGCCCTCGTGGACGTCGTTGATGTACATCTCGTTCTCCGAGTAGCCGGTCTCCTGGTGGAGCGGCACCTCGCCGGGCAGGCCGTACTCGCGTTTGCGGATGACGACGAGGGGGATGTCGGTCATCAGCGAGACCGCCGTGGAGATGTGGATGCCCATCGCGGCGGGCGTGACGATCTTGTCGACGTCCTCGAGTTCCGCCTTCCGGATGATGCGGATGACGATCTCCCGGAGCAGCGCGGGTTCGAGCATCGGGACGCCGTCGCTGATGGGGTGGACGAAGTAGTGGTAGCCGTCCTTCTCGATGATCGGCGCGTCGAGGAGGGACCGTTCGAGCCTATCCATGCCGGATGTACTTGCGCCGCGAATAAAAGGTGACGGAACGAGACGCGCCGGCCGCAGCGGCACCGGGCGCGCTCGCCGACGTCGTCACAGCACCGTCAGCGCGAGCGCCACCGCGAGCATCACGACGACGAGGAGGATGCTGGCGCTGGTGTCCGCGCGCAGCGACACGCGGTCCTCGCCGACGAACCTGCCGGCGGTCGACGCGGGCGAGCGCACGACGTCGACGGTGTACGTCGCCCCGCGAACCACGGCCCGGTCGACGGCGGCGTACAGTTCGGTGACGCCCACGACCAGCCAGCGGGTCGCGTGGAAGGTCAGCGGGTTGTACGCGTCGTCGACGTCCGGGACGCGTTTCACCTTCGAGAGCGGCCGCTTGACGGCCGCGAACCCGAGCAGGCCGAGGGCGGCGAGCGCGACGCCCTCGACGACGTGGTCGACGGTGTACGTGACGTAGACGTGGCCGACGACCGCGTCGCTGGTCACGTCGAACGGCAGGATGGCGAACAGCGCGCCGTCGAAGAGGCCGTAGAAGACGCAGAGCGCGGCGACGGCCACCATCGCGACGGACTGCCCGCGGTTGGCGTCCTTCACGGTGCCGTCGTACGTGCCGTGGAAGAACGCGTAGTAGCCGAACTTGATGAACGACATGAACGTGCCGACGCCGCCCACGAGCAACAGGAGTTCGAGGGTCGTGAAGCCGGCGACGGCGAACGGCCCGTACTCGAACTCGTAGTGGCTCGCCGAGATGACGATGCCCTTCGAGACGAAGCCGTTGAACCCGGGGAAGCCGGCGATCGAGAGCGCAGCGACGCTGAACGCGCCCGCCGTGACCGGCATCTCGCCGGCGAGGCCGCCGAGTTTCTTCAGGCTCTCCTCGCCCGTGCGGTAGACGACGACGCCCGCGGTCATGAACAGCAGCCCCTTGTAGAGGATGTGGTTGAAGACGTGCGCGAACGCGCCGGCCTGCGCGAGCGCGGAGCCGATGCCGACGCCGGCGACCATGTACCCCACCTGGGACTGGATGTGGTAGGACAGCAGGCGCCGCATGTCGTTCTGGAACAGCGCCATCGTCGCGCCGAAGACGGCCATCAGGCCGCCCATGTACGCGACCGCGACGTTCCCGTCCTCGGGGAACACGCGGTACATGCCGTAGACGCCGGTCTTCGTGGTGAACACGCAGAGGAAGACGCTCGCCGCGACGTGCGGCCGCGGGTACGTGTCGGGCAGCCACGCGTGCAGGCCGATGAAGCCGACGTTGACGCCGATGCCGACGGCGGCGAGCAGCGGCGCGACGGACCCGGCGAGGCCCGCAGTCTCGGGGCCGCCGGGCACCGTCGCGAACAGGAACGTCCCCGCCTCGGCGTAGTGCCAGACGATGGCGCCGAGGAACAGCGTGCCGCCGATGCCGTGCGCGAGCGCGTACCGGAAGCCCGCGCGCACTGCCTTGCCGCCGTAGTGCCAGACGAGCAGCGTGCTGGTGACGGCCATCAGCTCCCAGAAGAAGATCAGGGAGAGCCAGTCGCCGCCGAAGACGGCGCCGAGGCTGGTGCCGACGTAGCCGAGCGCGAACGCGGTCTGGAGGTTCTCGGCGTCGCTGGCGTACGAGTAGAGCACGCCGGCCGCGCCGATGAACCCGAAGATGAGACCCATCAGCACGGAGAACTGGTCGACGTTGAACAGCACGGCGTCGAACCCGAACAGCTTCGTCTGGACGTAGACGCCCTCGTCGACGAGCCAGACGTAGGGGACGACCGCTGCGGTGGCGAGCGCGCCGAGCGCGTGGCCGGCCCGCCGGCCGAGGAACGGCAGCAGGACGGCCGCCAGCAGCACGGGGACGAACGGCGGGACGACGGGGTCCATCAGGCCACCACCCCCAGCATCGCGGCCTGCTCGACGATCTCGCGGACGACTCGCAGGAAGACGGCCGCGTCGGGGGCGACGCCGAGCGCGACGGAGCCGGCGGCCGCGAACAGGATGGGCGCGACGAGGAACCACGACCCCTCCGCGCCGTTCGGCGCGCGGCGCTCGAACGGGCCGCCGCCGTGGTGGTCGTGGTCGTCCCCGTGGTGGTCGTGGTCGTCCCCGTGGTGGTCGTCGCCGCTTGCACCCGCGTGCCCGCCGTCGGTTCGGGCGTCCGTGCCGAACCGGCCGCCGAGCGGGCCTTCGAGCAGCGGCTTCTCGTCGGCGTCGCCGTGGGACTCGAAGAACGCCGTGTAGACGACCGGCCAGAAGTACGCGATGTTCAGCACGCCCGAGACGAGGAGGGCGGCCGTGAACGCCAGGTCGCCCGCGGAGACGGTCCCGATGAGCAGGAAGTACTTCGAGACGAAGCCGGCGACCAGCGGGATGCCGGCCATCCCGGCCGCCGCGACGGCGAACGCGCCCATCGTCAGCGGCATGCGTCTCCCGATGCCGGCCATCTCCGAGATGTCGTCGGTGTGGGTCTCGACGTGGAGCGCGCCCGCACAGAAGAACAGCGTGAGCTTCATGAACGCGTGCGCCGGGATGTGCAGGAGCCCGCCAATCAGCGCCCACTTCGTCGCCGCGGAGGGCGCGGCCGCCGCGCCGACGGCGAGCCCGAGCACGATGTACGACAGCTGGCTCACCGTCGAGAACGCGAGCCGGCGCTTGAGGTTGTCCTGGCGGAGCGCGATGACGGAGGCGACGACGAGCGTGAACGCCGCCACCGCGGCGAGGACGCCGCCGACGCCGAGGTCCGCGACGAGTTCGACGCCGAAGACGTCCAGGAGGACGCGCGCGACGCCGAACACGCCGGACTTCACGACGGCGACGGCGTGCAACAGCCCGGAGACGGGCGTCGGCGCGACCATCGCGTCCGGCAGCCACGAGTGCAGCGGCATCAGCGCCGCCTTCACGCCGAAGCCGGTGACCAGCAGCGCGAACGCCGCGCGAGCCAGCGTCGGGTCGCTGCCGGCGAGCGCGTCGACGCCGCCGGGCACGAACCCGGTGGAGCCGGCGAGATGGACGACGAGCAGGATGCCCGCGAGCACGGCGACGCCGCCGCCGAACGTGTACGCGAGGTACTTGCGGCCGGCCGCGCGGGCCTCGTCGGTCTCGTCGTGCGCGACCAGGGGGTAGGTGGCGACCGTCAACAGCTCGTAGAACAGGTACAGCACGACGAGGTTCGCGGCGAACGCGACGCCGACGGCGGACGCCACGCTGCCGGCGAACGCGGCGAAGTACCGCGTCTGGCTGTGCTCGTCGAGGCCGCGCATGTAGCCGATGCTGTACAGGCTCGTCACCAGCCAGAGCGTGCTCGCGAGCAGCCCGAACAGCAGGCCGAGCGCGTCCACGCGCAGCGTGAACTCGACGTACTGGACGAGCGTCCCGAGGTCGGTGACGTACGTGTCCCCGGCGAGGACGCCCGGCACCATGCTCGCGACCGCGCCGAGCGCGAGCACGGAAGCGAGCAGGGTCCAGGCCTCCCGGAGGTTCGGGCGGTCGCCGGACGCCAGGATCGGCGCGACGGCGACCGCCGGTGCGAGCACCGCGGCGAGCGGCAGGAGTGACGGAATCTCGGTCATGACAGGAGTCCCTCGATTGTCGGCTGCATCAGGTCTGCGTACTGGAACACGACGAACCCGAGCGCGACCGCGAGCACGGCCGCCGCGACCACTGTCGCGTACATGCCCGGGGACGCCCCCGCTTCCTCGGCGTCCTCGTCCCCGTCGCCGCCGTCCGCGAGGGCGCTCGCGCCGACGCGCTCGACGGCGGGCTCGAGGTCGGCCGCCGGTTCGCGGAAGAACATCCGCTCGACGAGCCGCGCGAAGTACGCCAGCGTCAGCAGCGTGCTCGCGACGATGACCGCGAGCAGGCCCCACGAGCCGGCCTCGGCGGCGCCGACGGCGACGTACCACTTCCCGGCGAAGCCGACGGTCGGCGGCACGCCCACCATCGCGACGGCGAGCACGCCGAAGACGCCCGCGCCCACGGGGGAGCGCTGGACGAGCCCCTCGAACTCGTCGACGGACCGCGCGCCGGTCTCCGTCGCGACGAGGCCGGCGGTCAGGAACAGGCCGCCCTTCATGACGGCGTGGCCGACGAGGTGGACGGCCGCGCCCGTGAGCGCGGTGACGTTCCCGATGGCGATGGCGGCGACGACGAGGCCGAACTGGGAGACCGACGAGTACGCCAGCATGCGCTTGACCCGGGACTGCGAGACGGCGAGCAGGCTGCCGACGACGATGCTGACGGTCGCGCCCGCCACGAGGATGCCGTGGGCGAGCTCGTTCGCGTCGAGGAACCCGGCGCCGAACACCGTGTAGACGACGCGCAGCAGCGCGTACGCCGCGACCGTCGAGACGAGCGCGGAGATGAGGCCGCTGACGGAGTCCGGCGCGCCGGCGTACGCGTCCGGCTGCCAGGTGTGCAGCGGGAACACCGCGACCTTGATGAACAGGCCGACGACGACGAGCGCGAACGCGGCCTGCGTGAGCGTCGCGTCGTAGCCGTTCGCCGCGAGCTTCGCGGCGAGGTCGCCCATGTTCAGCGTCCCGGTGTCGATGTACGCGTACCCGACGCCGAGCAGGAACAGCGACGCGCCGACGGTGCCGACGAGCAGGTACTTCAGCGCGGCGACGGCGGACTCGCCGCGGTCGCCGCTGGCGACGAGCGCGTACGCCGCCAGCCCCGTGATCTCGAGGAACACGTACATGTTGAACAGGTCGCCGGTGACGCTCATTCCGGTGAGGCCCGTGACCAGCAGCAGGTACACCGCGTAGAACGGGTTCGAGCGCGGGCCGGCGCGGCGCGCGTACGCCAGCACGCCCAGCGACACCGCCGCGATCAGCACGAGCATCGTCGCGGAGAGGCCGTCGACGACGAGTTCGATGCCGTACGGCACCTCGAAGCCGCCGACGACGTACTCGATGCGGCCGCCGGTGAACGCGCGCTCGGCGAGCGTCACCGCGACCGCGAGGTGCGCGAGCGTCGCGGCGACCGCGACCGGCCACCCGCTCTCCGAGCGCGCGACGCCCACGAGGAACGCCACGAGCGACCCGAAGATGGGGACCGCGACCGCGAGCGCGACGAGGTCACTCACCGTCACGCACCTCCTGGAGCGTGTCCTCGTTGAGGGTGCCGTACTCCGCGTAGATGCGGACGACCATGCCCAGCGCGACCGCCGTCAGCGCGACGCCGACGACGATGGCGGTGAGGATGAGCACGTGCGGTAGCGGGCTGACGTGCGGTTCGCTCATCGTCAGTATCGGCGGGTTGCCGCCCTCCACGTACGCCGACGCGATGAAGAACAGGAAGATGCCGGTCTGGAAGATGTTCATGCCGATGACCTTCTTCACGAAGTTGCGGGACGCGATCATCACGTACGACCCGATGCCGAGCAGCAGGAACGTCGCGACGTAGTAGTCCCGGGCTGCGAGAGCGTCTATCATTGCTCGTCACCTCCGTCCTTGCCGGCGTCGATCGCGAAGAACAGCCCCGTGATGGTGCTGGCCACGATGACGCCGATCGCCAGTTCGACCGCCTCGATGCCGTACTTGACCGCGTCGGGGACGCCGAGTTCGGTCCCGACGACGCGGTACTCGAGGAAGCCGCCGCCGAGCGCGACGGTGCCGACGCCGATGCCGAGGAAGACCGCGACGCCGACGACTAGCAGCGCGACGAGCGCCGACTCGCCCACCCACTCGCGGAGCGGGTCGATGCCGAACGCGATGCCGAGCATCAACATCACGGTGGCGACGATGACGCCGCCCTGGAAGCCGCCGCCCGCGGAGTCCGCGCCGTGGAACATCACGAACAGCCCGTACGTGAACACGAACGGGGACACGACGCGCACCGTCGCCATGATGATTGGGCTCTCCACGTAGTCCCGGAGGTCGCCCGCCGTCTCGACCGCCTCGTCGGCGTCCGCGTTCGCGTCGCTCACGCGAACACCTCCTTGCCGAGGACGACGAGCAGGCCGACGCCCGCCGAGTAGACGACCACCGCCTCGCCGAGCGTATCGAACCCCCGGTACGCCGCGAGCACGGCGGTGACGGCGTTCTTCACGCCCGTCTCCGTGTACGCGTTCGCGAGGTAGTAGTTCGTCACGTCGGACGTGATGACGGTGGTGTCCGGGCTGCCGACCTCGGGGAGCGCGCCCAGCGTCGTCAACAGCACGCCGACCAGCAGCACGGACACCGCGAGCGCGGGGACGTCGAGTCGTTCGAGCACGCGGTCCCCGGACGGCCGGATCGTCTTCGCGATGGTGAGCAGGAACAGCACGGTCGTGACGCCCGCGCCCACCGCCGCCTCCGTGAGGCCGACGTCGGGCGCCTGCAGCACCACCCACACCACGGCGATGGCGAGGCTGTACGTCGCGAACGAGATGATGGCCGCGAGCACGTCCCGCAGCACCGCGGTCGCGAGCGCCGCGCAGAGCACGAACACGAGCAGCGGGAGCTCCACGCTCATTCGCCATCACCCTCGTCGTCGACGGTCCACGGTTCGATGCCCTGGTCGGCCGCGGCGCGCGCAATAGCGTGGGCCGCGGTGGGGTTCGTGAGGAAGAGGAACACGACGAGCAACACCGCCTTCGCGGTCGGGATGTCGGCGCCGAACGTCACCGCGACGCCGGCGACCGACAGCCCGGCGCCGAGCGTGTCGCTCTTCGAGGCGCCGTGAGCGCGCGTGTAGACGTCCGGCAGCCGCAGGAGGCCGACCGCCGCGACGAACGTGAAGAACACGCCGCCGGCGACGAGCGCGGCGATCGCGAGCTCGCGGGGCGTCACAGCACACCACCCCGCTCGACGGTGAACTTCGAGATGGCGATGCTCATCAGGAAGTTCAACAGCGCGTACACGATGGCGATGTCGAGGGCGCCCGGCGTCCCCGTCGCCGCCGCCACCAGCGCGATGACGACGACGATGTTGGTGCCGATGGCGTTCACCGCGATGACGCGGTCCTGCATCGTCGGGCCCTTCGCGACGCGGTAGAGCACGACGATCGACAGGACGATGAACGCGCCCGCGCCGGCCATCAGGACGTCGGTGACGAAGCTCACGCGTTCTCTCCCCCCGTGTCGTCCACGTCTGCGCCGGCGCCGCCGGCGGCCACCTCGGTCGTCGGTTCGTCGCCGGTGCGCGCGCCGCGCTCCCGCGGCGTCGGGATGCGCATCGCGCGCCGCCCGTAGAACACGAACCGGACCGCGCGCTCGAGGGCGCCCTCCAGGAGGTCCTCGCGGGACCCCCGCGTGAGGCTGTGCACCGTGAAGTGCCGCCGGGTCACGTCCACGGTGAGCGTCCCGGGCGTCAGCGTGATGGAGTTCGCGAGCGTCGTCGCCGGCAGCTCCGACCACACCGCGGCGTCGAACTCGACGACCTTCGGGTCGATGGGGAGCCGCGGGTGGAGGACGACCCGGGCGATCTGGACGTTCGCCTGCACGATCTCCCAGAGCAGGTACGGGACGTACAGCGCCAGCCGGCCGAGGCGGCCGCCCAGGCCGGCGAGGTCGACCTCGCCGCGCGTCGTGATGCGCCAGAGGAGCGCGGCGACGATGGTCGCGCTGACCGCGCCGGTCGCGAGGTCGAACGTCGACAGCGTCCCGCCGACCAGGAGGTAGAACGCGTACGTCGAGCAGAACAACAGGACGAACTGGCCGAGGCCGGCGGGGCGCGTGAGCGGGCTACGGCGGGTCGGCCGCTCGACCGGCGCGAGCTCGACGCTCAGGCCGGCGGACTCGAGTTCGCGCTCGAGCGGCGGGAGCAGCGGCGCCATCCCGAGCGGGTTGAACTCCGGGTCGACGACGACGGACGTGACGCCGTGGGTGGCGGCGTAGTCCTCGATGACGTCGGCGTAGTCGCCAGGGTTGAACAGGTACTCGGCCTCCCCGACGACGGCGGTCTGCACGGACACGCGGTCGGCGTCCTCGCCGAGGTCCTCGTCGGCCCAGACGGCGACGCGCTCGAGCAGCGCCTCGGCGTCGGCCGCCTCGTCATCCGCGGCGGTGCGGCGCTCCGAGAGCGGGTAGACGAAGTGCAGCGTGGGCGTGCCGCTCGCCTCACGAGCGCGCTCGGCGACGTGCGCGACCGTCTGCCGGAGCGTCACCGAGTCGTCGACCGGGACGAGGAGGTCGCCGCCCATCAGGTCACCTCCGGACGTTCGGGCCGCCGTACCGACGGCGGCCGCGCAGCTAGCGTCATTTTCGTGTTCGGCGAGTGGGTTCGGCGTATGATGATACCTTCGGTTTCACGTAACTCCGGGGCAGCGTCTCGCCCGAACACCGGTAACCGCGGCCGGGTCTCGGGGACGGGTCGTCGCCGGCGACGGGGAGTCGGCGTCCCGGTCAGTCCGCGGCGTCGTCGCCGGCGAGGACGGCGGCGAGTTCGTCCGCGACGCGGAGGCCGAGGTCGCGTTTGCTGCCGGCGAACGCCGTGGCGTCGCCGCCGGTGACGAACAGCGCGCGCGTGTCGTCGTCGCCCATCACGCCGGCGTCGTTCGCCACGACGAACGAGAGGTCGACGCGGTCGAGGGTCTCGCGGGCCGCGGCGACCATCGCGTCGTCGTCCCCCGAGGTCTCGGCCTTGAAGCCGACGATGGGGAGGTCGGGGCGGTCGGCGCGCACCTCGTCGATGAGTTTCGGCGTCGGCTGGAGGTCCAGCGTGCGCTCCCGGCCGGAGCGGAGCTTCTCGTCGCTGGGCTCGACGGTGTAGTCGCTGACCGCGGCCGCGGAGACGAGCGCGTCGGCGTCCGCGCACGCGTCCCTGGCGGCGGCCAGCATCTCCGCGGCCGTCTCGACCTCGCGGACGGCCGCGTAGGGGACGTCGCCGCCGTCGTGGACGAGCGTCACGTCGGCGCCGCGGACGTAACAGCCCGCGGCGACGGCGCGGCCGGTGCGGCCCGAGGAGCGGTTCGTGAGCACGCGCACCGGGTCGATCGGTTCGCTGGTCGCGCCGCTCGTGACGACGACGTGCGCGCCGTCCAGCGGCCTGTCGCCGGCTGCGCGAGCCGTCTCCGCGACGATGGCTTCCTCGGTCGCGATCTTCGCTTTCCCCTCCTCGACGCGGGGAGCCACGAAGTCGACGCCCCACGACTCCACGGTGTCGATGGCGTCGAGCACGCCGGGGTGGTCGTACATCGGCTCGTGCATCGCCGGCGCGACCACGACCGGGACGCCCGCGCCGAGCGCGGTGGTCGCACAGGTCGTCACGGGCGTGTCGTCGACGGCGCTCGCGACCTTCCCGACGGTGTTGGCGGTGGCCGGCGCGACCAGGAGGACGTCCGCCCAGCCGTCGGTGCCGCAGAGCTCGACGTGCTCGACGCCGCCCGTGATCTCCGTGACGACCGGGTTGTCCGTCGCGAACTCGACGGCCCACGGGTGGACGATGCCGCGCGCGCTGTCGGTCATCACGGCGCGGACGTCGGCGCCGCGGCGGCGGAGCTCGTGGGCGAGCTCCACGACCTTCACCGCGGCGATGCTGCCCGTGACGCCGACGGCGACGTTCACTCCGGAGAGCATTCGTGCAGTCGTCGGTCCGGCGGCGACTTAAATCGGTGCGTTCGACGTCGCGTGGGGCTGGCAGGCGACCCGGGCGGCGAGCGGTCGCGGCGCTCGCGTCACCCGGCAGTGGGTCGCACTCCCGCTGGGCTGCCGGGCGTCGGCGGCTACGTCACGCCACGGCCTGGTCCCGGCATCGGAGAAAAGGGTTCGGCTACTCGTCGTCGACGCGGGGGTGCTGGGTCGGCGGCTCGGCGGGCGAGCAGTCGCGGAGGGCCTCGAGGCTCTCGCGTTCGCGGTCGCGGCGCTCGGCCTCGGGAACCTCCTCGCAGCCCGGCGGGAGGTCCCGGCCGCGGCCCGTGAAGTAGCCGTCCGGCGCGACCCAGTCGTGGTAGTAGGGGACGTCGCTGTCCTCGACGACGGTGAGGCCGGCGGTGGCGCCGTGACCGGCGGCGACGACGGCCTGGTGGTACTGGCGCGCGAGGCGGCCGGCCGCGTAGAGGCCGTCGACGCCGGTGCGCGCGAACTCGTCGACCGCGAGCATCGTCTTCGACCCGCGCTGGACCCGCTCCAGGTCGAAGTCCGCGAGGTACGAGGAGTCCGGCCAGGACGCGGCGACGACGAAGTCGGCGTCCTCGGCGGCGCCGCCGTCGGTCTGGACGTCGAAGCCGTCGTCGCTGCGGGCGACGTGGTCGACGCGGGCGTCGACGAACTCGACGCCGGCGCGCTCGGCCTGCTCGCGCGTCGCCGACAGGAACGTCCGCGCGTTCACGCCAGCCGGGAACCCGGGGACGTTCTCCAGGTGGGCGTTGCGCGCGAGGATCGGTTCGCCGGCGTCGTAGACGGTCGTCTGGAGGCCTGCCCGCGCGGTGTAGATGGCGGCCGTCAGGCCCGCTGGCCCGCCGCCGACCACGGCGACTCGTTCGGTCATGGGCCCACGTAGTCCCCTGGGGGATACAAGCGCCGCGGTCGACGGTCGCGGCGGTCACGCGCGGCAGGCATTTCCCGTCGTGGCTCCAACGCCGGCTGTGAACACCGTCGAGGTGCGGACGGACGTGCGCGTGCCGCCCGCCGAGGCCTACGCGTTCCTCCTGGACTTCCAGGGGTACGCGGAGTACTCGGAGTACCTGCAGTCAGTCCGACGGGACGGCGACGGCGGGCCGGGCACGACCTACGAGCTGACGTTCGCGTGGTGGAAGCTCTCGCACACGGTGCGGTCGCGGGTCACCGCCACGGAGGAGCCACACCGCATCGACTGGGAGCTCGTCGGCGGCATCGACGCCCACGGGAGCTGGCTGGTCGAGGAGGCGGAGTCGGGGTGTGCGGTGTCGCTGGTCGTGACCTACGACGCGGGGAGCGCGCGCGGCACGCTCGACCTGCCGGCGTTCGTCTCCCTCGACTGGGTGGTCGACCGCGTCGTCGACCTCGTCGTCGAGGAGGGCGAGCGCGTCGTCGAGCGCGTCGTCGCCGACCTGGAGGGGGAGCGCCGGCCCGTCGACCTCGCGGTCGAGCGGCGGTAGCCCGTCGGCCGACAACGCTTATCTGGCGGCGAGTGAATCCTGGGAGCGTGCACTGGACGCTCGCTTTCGGCGCCCGCGCGGGGCGCACTCGACGGAGGTGCCGGTAGTCGTGGCCAGCGAACCGCTCTCGGTGGGGATGCTCGGCTACGGGTTCATGGGCGACGCGCACGCGAACGCGCTTCGCACGCTCCCGCAGTTCTTCCCGGACGCCCCCGAGGTCTCCCTGGACGTGCTGGTCGGCCGCGACGCGGCCGCCGCCGGCGAGGCCGCCGACCGAATGGGGTTCTCGCGCGTCGAGACGGACTGGCGGGACGCCCTCGACGTCGACGTCTTCTACAACCTCGGGCCGAACAGCGTCCACGTCGAGCCGACGGTCGCGGCCCTCGACGCGGGCGTCCACGTCCTCTGCGAGAAGCCGCTGGCGCCGACTCTCGACGGGGCCGAGCGGATGGCCGCCGCCGCGGCGGCCAGCGACGCCGTCGCCGCGGTCGGGTTCAACTACCGGTTCGTGCCGGCGGTCCGGTACGCGAGAGAGCTGGTCGAGGCCGGCGAACTCGGCGAGCTCCGGCACGCGCGCTTCCGCTACCTCCAGGACTGGCTCGTCGACCCGGACGCGCCGTGGACCTGGCGGCTGGACGCCGACGCCGCCGGCTCCGGGGCGCTTGGCGACCTCGGCGCGCACAGCTTCGACCTCGCGCGCTACCTCGTCGGCGACGTCGACGCCGTCAGCGGGCACGCGGAGACGTTCGTCGACGAGCGCGTCCCCGAAGGCGGCGGCGACCCGCGCCCAGTGACCGTCGACGACGCGTTCGCCGCGCACGCCGAGTTCGAGTGCGGCGCGGTGGGGACGTTCGAGGCGACGCGGTACGCGACCGGCCGCCGGAACCAGCACGCCTTCGAGCTCGACGGCTCGGCGGGCGCGGTGCGGTTCGACCTCCAGCGGCTGAACGAACTCGAGGTGCTGCGCGGCGACGGCCGCGGCTTCGAGACGGTGCTCGTCACCGACGACGACCACCCCTACGGCGAGCAGTGGTGGCCGTCCGGCCACGCGCTCGGCTGGGAGCAGACGTTCGTCCACGAGAACTACGAGTTCCTCTCGGCGGTCGCCGACGGCGCCGCGTTCGAACCGGACTTCGGCGACGGCCTCGCGGTCCAGCGGCTGCTGGACGCAGTCGCGGAGAGCAGCGACCGCCGCGAGTGGGTCGCGGTCTGACCGGAGGGCGTCGGCGCGCCGCGAGCCCTACTCGTGGTCGCCCTCGCCGTAGTCGCCGCCGTACCGCATGAAGAAGTACGTCAGCCCGAGGACGGACGTCATCGAGCCGACGGCCGCGACGCCGAGGGTCTTCGCGCTGTTCGGGAGAATGGACTGGTAGCCCTGCGGTTCCTCCGGCGGGTCCGTCGTCACCTCGACGACGCCAGTCATGCCGACGCTGGCGTGGGGCGTGCAGACGTACTCGTAGGTGCCCTCGGTCTCGAAGGTGTGCTCGTACTCGAAGCCGGCGTCCTCGATCGGTTCGTGGCCCGTCCACTCCGCGCCGTCCGGGGTGGACTCCACGGCGACGTTGTGGCCGCCGGAGTCCCACACCCACTTGACCGTCCCGCCGGGTTCGACGTACGCCGTCTCCGGGTCGAAGACGTTCGACCCGCCGGGACCCACCGTGATCTCGGTGGATCCGCCACCGCCGTCCTCCTGGGCGGCCGCCGAACCGGTCGCGGCGACCCCCGCGGCCGCGACGCCGGCGCCAGTGCGGAGGAACCTGCGGCGCGTCACGCGCTCGCCTGTGTCGTCGGTCATGCGCGACGCTAAGGGACACCGGGTACTGAATACTTTGGTTTGCGCGTCCCGGCGACCGGCCGACGGAACGGCGTCGACGCGGCCCGACGCCCGCTCAGAGCGCGTAGTCCTCGTCGCCGTCGAGGTCCGCGAGGAACGCGCTCGCGAGGTCGACGACGGCGGCGACGTCGTCGACGTGGGCGGCCTCCGTTGGCGTGTGGAGGTACCGCGTCGGCGTCGAGAGCGCGCCCGCGGGAGTCGCGCCGTGCGAGCGCTGGAGCGGTCCCGTGTCGGTGCCGCCCGCGGGCAGCACCTCCAGCTGGTGGGCGAGCCCCTCGCGGTCGGCGACGGCGAGCAACTGGTCGACGACTTTCGGGTTCGGGATGACGACGCCGTCCTTGAGCTTCACCGCGGCGCCCGCCCCGAGTTCCGTGACGTGGTCCTCCTCGTAGACGAACTGCGGGATGTCGTTGGCGACGGTGGTGTCGAGGTTCAGCGCGAGGTCCGGGTCGACGTCGGCGCCGATCGCCTCCGCGCCGCGCAGACCGACCTCCTCCTGGGTGGTCGCCGCGAAGTGCACGGTCACGTCGGGGTCGACGCGGGCGGCCACCTCCAGCAGCGCGTACACGCTCACGCGGTTGTCGACGGCCTTCCCCGTGAGGAGGTCGCCGACGCGCTCCAGCGGCTGGGTGAGCGTCACGCGGTCCCCGACGCTGACGCGTTCCTCGACCGCCTCGGCGGGGAGGCCGAGGTCGATGAACACGTCCCGCACCTCGTCTTCGTCCCGCATGTAGGGGTTGCCGTCGGTGTGCGGCGGCGGCGACCCGATGACCCCGGGGAGGTCGCCGCCGGCGGCGTGGACGGTCGCGCGCTCGGCGCGCAGCACTCGCGGGTCCCAGCCGCCGAGCGCGTCCACCCGCACGAAGCCGTCGTCGTGGACGTGCCGCACGAGGAACCCGATCTCGTCCATGTGCGCCGCGACCAGCACCTCGAAGTCGGGGTCCGTCGCGCCCTCGACGGTCGCGACGAGGTTCCCCATCGCGTCCGTGCGAACCTCGTCGACGTCCTCGGGGAGGTGCTCGCGGACGACCGCGCGCACGCGGTCCTCCTGGCCGGGCGTGCCGTCGACGGCCGTCAGTTCGCTCAGCAGGTCGAAGTCGACGTCCATGGTCGACCCTGCGTCGCGCGGGTGAAAAGCGCGCGCCTACCGGAAGTCCGCGCGGCGCTCAGGCGTCCCGGTCGACGACGAACTCCGTGAACGCGGCGAGCTGGTCGGCCTGCTCGTCGCGGACGTCGACGGCGTCGAGGTGGTCGCGGGCGGCCGCCGCGAGCTCGCGGGCGCGCTCGCGGGCGTACTCGACGCTGCCCGCGTCCCGCAGCACGCCGACGGCGTCGAGGACGTCCTCGTCGCTCGGGTCGTCGTCGGTGAGGACCTCCCGGAGCCGCGCCGCGTCGGCCTCGTCGGCGTGCTCGACGGCGTGGATCACCAGGAGGGTGCGCTTGCCCTCGCGGACGTCGTTCCCGAACGCCTTCCCGAAGTCGCCCGCCTCGTCGAGCGTGTGCTCGACGTCGAGGACGTCGTCGGCGATCTGGAACGCGATGCACAGCGACTC
This sequence comes from Halobacterium yunchengense, assembly GCF_037031165.1. Lineage (NCBI taxonomy): Archaea > Methanobacteriati > Methanobacteriota > Halobacteria > Halobacteriales > Halobacteriaceae > Halobacterium > Halobacterium yunchengense. The sequence goes on from NZ_JAYEZL010000003.1 coordinate 424,398, forward strand.
CGCGTAGTCCGCCAGGTGGGCCTCCGTCGCCTCGTCCTGGCCCGTGACGATGGCGGCGAGCCGGCCGGCGATGCGGCCGAGTGCGCCCGTCTTGCACGCGCTCATCTCCAGGTACTCGCGTTCGGTCATGGCGACGCTGTCGCCGTTGTGCCAGTGGATGTCCGTCCCCTGGCCGAGGTGCGTGCGGTTGAGTTCGTGCGTGAGCATGTCGAACGCGCGCAGCCGCCGCTCCGCGGGGAGGTCGGCGGGGTCGTCCGTGACGACCTTCAGCGGCACGAAGTAGAGGGCGTTCCCGGCGTTCAGCGCGACGTCGACGCCGTACGTGCGGTGGATGGCGGGGCCGCCGCGCCGGAGGGTCGCGCCGTCCTCGACGTCGTCGACGATGATAGTGCCGGTGTGGAGGACCTCGGGGATGGTCGCGTAGGGCAGCAGTTCCTCGGGGTCGCCGCCGAACCCCTCCGCGGCGACCAGGAAGAGGACGGGCCGCCAGCGCTTCCCGCCGCGGTCGAGCAGGTCCCAGACGGGCTCGCAGAGGGCACTCGTCAGCGCGTCCGCGTCGTAGGCGAACTGCGGCTCCCCGAACCGCTCGGCGACGGCGTCGGCCGTCAGCGTCCGCGGGAGCAGCCGCGCGATCTCCGCGTCGATGCGCGGCCGCCACTCCGAGAGCGCCGCTCGCATACTCGGTGGGTCGCCTGCAGCCGGCAAAAAACTTCAGTTCGCGAACGACTCGCCGGCCGGCCGTGCGGCGGGCGCTCCCGCACGGAGAAACTCCACGCGGCGCGTTCGGGGTTCCAGAACCCTTTTGGAGAGTCCGCGTCCACGGGAACGTATGGCAGACGTCGAAGCCGAACTCCGGAAGGAACTCCTCGACGCCTTCTCGGGCGCCGACTACCCAGTGAACAACCAGATGGACCTCGTGCCCGCGCTCCCGAACGGCCCCTCGACGACGTTCGAGGCCGGCGGCAAGTCGTTCACCGCGATGGAGCTGGCGACGAAGCTCTCGAGCCGCGCCGAGTTCCCGTACGACGACGCCGAGTCCCTCGTCGACGACGTCATCGAGGGCCTGAAGGACGAAGGCGACATCTGAACGCCGCGCGCTCCCGCCGGGGGTGAACCCCCCCGACTGCTTCTGCTTCCGAAACGACTTACGCCGTGGTGAGCGTCGCCGTAGACATGACCGACTGGATCGGTGAGCTGTTCACCAGCGACACGGGCTGGACGCACCTCGAGACCCTCGTCGACGTCCGCGACCGGATGGCGGGCTCCGAGGGCGAGCGCGAGGCCGCCGAGGCGACCCGGGACGCGCTCGCGGCCGCCTGCGGGGACGCCCGCCTCGACGAGTTCGAGATACAGGGCTGGACGCGCGGCGACAGCGCCGTCCAGACGCCGGACGGCGACGAGGACGCCATCGCGTTACCGCGCAGCCCCAGCGGCGACGCGACCGGCGAGTTCGTCGACCTCGGGTACGGGCTCCCGGACGACTTCGAGCGCGCCGACCTCGACGGGACGGTCGTGATGGTGGCCTCGGACGTGCCGGAGTGGTACGACCGCTACCTCCACCGCCGCGAGAAGTACTACCACGCCGTCGAGGCGGGCGCGGCCGCGTTCGTCTACCGGAACCACGTCGAGGGCTGCCTGCCGCCGACGGGCAGCGTCGGCACCAGCGAGAACCCCATCGGCGAGGTCCCCGCCGTCGGCGTCTCGAAGGAGGTCGGCGCCCGCCTCGCGCGCAAGTACGACGGCGAACCGGTCGGCGTCTCCGTCACCGCCGACGTCCACGACGCCACCAGCCAGAACGTCCACGCGACGCTCGGCCCGGACACGGACGAGGAACTGCTCGTCACGAGCCACGTCGACGCCCACGACGTCGCCGAGGGCGCGATGGACAACGGCGCCGGCACCGCGATGGTCGTCGAGCTCGCGGACGCGCTCGCCGACCGCGCGGCCGAACTCGACACCCGGGTGCGCTTCGTCTGCTTCGGCGCCGAGGAGGTCGGCCTCGTGGGGTCGGCGTACGACGCCGAGCGCCGCGACCGGGACGCGATACGGGCCGTCCTCAACCTCGACGGCGTCGTGCGCGGCCGCACGCTCCAGTTCCACACCCACCACTTCGACGCGCTCGGCGACGCCGCCCGGGCGGTCGCCGACCGCTTCGACCACCCCGTCTCGGTCTCGCCCGACCTGAACCCGCACTCCGACCACTGGGAGTACGTCAAGTACGGCGTCCCCGGCTACCACGTCGCCAGCGACACGGATGGCCCGGGCCGCGGCTGGGGTCACACGTACGCCGACACCCTCGACAAGCTCGAGGCGCGGGACTTCCGCGAACAGGCCATCCTGCTCGCGGCGCTGACCGTCGAGCTCGCCGGCGACGACTTCGCCGTCGCGCACGCCAGCGAGGCCGACGTCGCGGCCGCCCTCGAGGACGAGGGGCTCGCGGCGGGCATGCGGGTCACCGGGGACTGGCCGTACGACGACTGACCCGCAGCGCCCGCCGCGGCCCGTAGCCTTTTTGCGACTGCCGCGCCCGCCTTCCCACGATGACCGCGAGGACTCGACGCCGGTGGTTCCGGTGACGCGCGTCGGACTGCTCGGCGACGGCGCGAACGCGGCCGCGAACGCCGTGGGGGACGCGGGCGGCGAACCGGTGGTCGGCAGGGACGCCGTCGGGGACGTCGACGTACTCGTCGCGCTCGGCGAGGACGCGCTCCTCGACGCCGTCGAGGCCCAGGCCGGGACTCCCGTCCTCCCGGTCGACGCAGGCGCCGGGTACGGGGGCGTCGCGCGCGACGACCTGCCGGAGGCGCTCGCCGACGTCGCGACCGGCGACTATGAGGTCCGCGACCAGCCGACGCTGTCGGCGACGGTCGGCGGCGAGGAGACCCGCGCGCTCGCGGACGTCCACCTGGTCACCGACGAGCCCGCGCGGATCTCCGAGTACGCGATCCGGGACGGCGACGACGACGTCGACACGGTGCGCGCGGACGGCGTCGTCGCGGCAACGCCGGCCGGCAGTCGCGGGTACGCCAGCGACGCCGGCGGCCCGCTGCTCTCGGGGGACGCCGACACCGTCGCCGTGGTCCCCATCGCGCCGTTCCGCGTCGCGAAACCCCGGTGGGTACTCGGCCCGCCAGTCTCGCTGACGGTCGTGCGCGAGACGGCCGCCGTCGCCGTGTTCGCCGACGGCCGCGACGCCGGGTACGCGACCCCGGACGAGCCGGTCGAACTGGCGTGGGGCGTCCCGCTGCCGGTCGCCGTCGTCGCGGCGTCCGCGCCCGCCGCGTCGTCCGCGTGACCGCATTGGAAAAGACATAATACCGCGACACACCGAACCATCGCCTATGGTAGACCCATCGGTCGCGATCTTCGGGCCCCTCGACGCGCTGCTCGCGCCGTACGCCGAGCACGCGGTCATGGCAATGGTCGTGTTGAACTTCGTGAGCCGACGCGTCGCCCACAGCGCCCACGAACGCCAGGCCGAGGACGGCGCCGACGCGCTCTCCTGGCACCCGTTCCACGCGTTCACGTCCTGGGGGCTCGTCCTGCTGAGCTTCTACTACCTCTCGCTGCACCACCACTCCGGCATGGTGCTGTCCACGCTCGTGCTCGGGACGTTCGTCGCGGACTTCTTCGAGTTCGAAGCCCGCAAGGTCGAAGCGCGCGAGGGCATGAGCCTCGAGGCCCCGAAGGGCGCCATCGCCGCCGCCACCCTCACGTTCCTGTACGCCGCGTTCCTCAGCGTCTTCTTCCTCATCAAGCCCATCTGGGTCCAGGTCATCTGAGGCCGCCGCGACCCCGCCGACCGCGCCGCCCGAACGCACCACGCCGCTTCGTTTCGCTTCGTTTCGCTTCGCTTCGCTCTCCGTCGAGGGCTCGGCGGCGACGCCGCGTCCGCGCCGCCGCTCGTGACGGTCCCAAGTAGTGCAGTAGTCGCGACGCCGGCCACAGCCAGCGTCCGGTCGGCGTACCGGCGCTCCGAAGTCCTCGCGTCGCTTGTGCCACGCCTCGCGTCGCCCCAGGCCGCCTCGAGAGGCCCGGCGGCGCCGGCCACCGGCAGTGGAGTCACTCGCGAGGTCGACGCCGGACGCGTCGCTGCCGGGTCGCGTGAAATGACGGAGAAAGCGCGGTTACTCGCCGACGACCTGCGCGTACAGTTCCCTGCCCAGCGGCACGCCCACCCAGAACAGGAGCGCGCCGAAGATCGCCAGGTAGAACGACGCCTCCAGCGTGATGAGCGCGAGCTCGCCGAGCATCGAGAGGTCGCTCGGCGGCGAGCCCGTGAGCTGTGCCCCGCCGAAACTCGGCGTCTTGTACCAGCCCGCCAGCACCATCCAGATGAGGCCCGCACCGGTCAAGAGCCCGAGCCCCTTCGCGAACTCGTCAGCCATTGTCCGTGGGTTCGTCGTCGCTGTCCTTATCCGTTGCCATTCCGCCGGCCCGGAACCGGGACGCGAACGCGTACACGAGTCCGCCGGCGGCGATGAGGCCGACGCCGAACGCCGCCAGGAACACGTTCACTTCGTCCGGCGCGGCGCGACCGGCGTTCGTCGCGGCGTCCAGCGCGACGAACCCCCCGACGACGGCCACCACCGCGAACAGCGTCGAGAACACCGTCACGGACTTGTAGAGGCGGTCGGGCACGACGACGTCGCGGCCGCGGCTCCCGTCGCTCATTGTCCCGGTTGACGGCCGGCCGCTACTTCACTCTCGCGGTCACGGCCGGCACGCGCCGCGGCGACGCGACCGTGCGCGGCGAGCACGGCGACGCCAGTGCGGGACCAGCGACGCAGCACGGTCGACGGCGGATTCGGCGACCGAGCACGGTCGACCGCGTGACCAGCGACAGACAACGAGACGACAGAGAGCGAAACGACGGAGAACGAAGCGATGGGGAACGAAACGACGGAGAACGAAGCGATGGGGAACGAAACGACGGAGAACGAAGCGATGGGGAACGAAACGACGGAGAACGAAGCGATGGGGAACGAAACGACAGACAACGAAACGACGGGGAACGAGACGACGGAGAACGAAGCGATGGGGAACGAAACGACCGAGAACGGAGCGACGGCCGGCTACTTCGGCGGCCGCAGCTTGTAGTACCGGCGGTTCAGGTCGTACATGTACCCCTCCCGCATCGTCTTCAGGACCGCGTACGACAGCGCGCCGATCAGCGGCGGCAACAGGAACGTCAGGTCGAACAGCAGGTGCGGGTCGAGCGGAATCAGGTTCTTCGCGGAGTACGCGCTGATGGTGAACGCGAACACGACCCCCATCACGCCGATCGACGCCCAGAACGGCTGCTCGACGGGGCGGCGCGCGCTCCCCTTGTTGAGGAACGGGACGACGGCGATGAACCCGACGACCACGACGTTCGCGAGCACGCCGTACGTGCGGTCGGCCATCAGCTTGTCGCCGCCGAGGATGGCCAGCTCGGGGTTCAGCGGACCGAGCTTCAGCAGGCCGAACGACCAGTAGAGATACCAGTCCGGCAGGATGACGCTCGGCGTCTGGCTCGGGTTCGCGGGGTTCCCGAGGTGGGGCGGCAGCGTCGCCGCCAGGAAGAAGATCATCCCGACGAAGAAGCTCGTCAGCGCGAGGTTCCGGATGAGCTCGTGCGGCCAGACGGGGAACGCGAGCACGTCGCGTTCCACGTAGTCCGACTCCTCGCGGAGGTCCTGGTCCTCGCGCCGCGAGCGCTCGAAGTACTCGTAGGTCAGCCGGGACAGCCCCGTCGTGCGCTCCTTGCGCTCGCGCCACGTCGGGGTCTCGTCGTCCGGCGGAACGATGCCCGTGCCGTCGGTGCGAGCCGCGTCTTCGGTGGTGTCTTCGGTCATTGTTCTAGTGGGGTTCCGCGATGCCCTGCATCCACACGAGGCCGAGGTGGATGGCGATGACGGTCGTCACGACGAACGGCAGCAGGAACACGTGCAGGAGGTACATCCGCTGCAGCGTCGCCTGGCCGAGCGAGAACCCGCCGAACATCAGTTGCGCCACCCACTCGCCGATGAGCGGGATGGAGAGGCTCATCTCCACGCCGATCTGTCCGGCCCAGAACGCCAGCTGGTCCCACGGGAGCAGGTAGCCCGTGTACCCGAACACCATCGTGAGGCTGAGCAGGACGATGCCGATGATCCAGTTCACCTCGCGGGGTTCCTTGTACGCGCCGGTGAAGTACACGCGCAGCATGTGCAGGAACACCGCCGCGGTCATCACCTGGGCGGCCCACCGGTGCAGCGACCGGAGGAAGAACCCGAAGTTGAGGTCCGTCATGATGGCGGCGACGGTGCTGTACGCGACCGTCGCGCCCTCGATGTCGGCGGCGCCAGCGGCCGCGGACGGCGAGTAGTAGAACCCGAGCAGGGCGCCGGAGATCGCCGCGACGATGTACGCCACCGTCGAGAAGAACCCCAGCGAGTACAGCGGGTACCAGTACCAGAACTTGTTGTCGAGGTTGTACTGTTCGGTGTGGCTCTTCGGCATCTGGAGGTTGACCCGGTAGTAGAGGGTCTCCAGCAGCTCCAGGTAGTCGACGAGCCGGAGCCGTTCGTCCAGCCAGACGAGCACCGTCAGGAACGACTGCTCGATCGGCGTCAGGTCCTTCTCCTGGATCCAGGCTTCGTGGTCGTGTTCGTCCTTGCGTTCGATGCTCATGTTACTCCTCCGGGCGCGCGAACGCCACGAAGCTGCGTTTCACGATGCTGTACGGGTCGTAGATCGACTGGTGGCACTGGCAGTAGATCTTGTCACCGGAGCCGCCGTAGTTCGACGTCCGGAACCCCTGTGGCGCACAGCAGAAGTGCGTGCACTTGTTGAGGATGGCCATGAAGCCGTCCGTCGTCGCGGCCTCCAGCCAGTCGATGGCTTCGCCGCTCTCCTCGGCGATCTTCTCCTCGACGAGGCTGCTCCGGATGAGCTGGATGGGGATGGAGTTCTCGGTGTCCTGCGAGCGCCAGGTCGCCTTCGCCGGCTTGCCGATCGGACCGTCGCCGAACTCGTTCTCCCAGGTCTCGTAGTCCTCGAAGTCGTCGACGCTGACGCGCCCGGACGACGGCTGCCAGTCGTAGCCGCCGGAGTACCGGAAGTAGTTGTCGCCGTCGTAGCCGGGCCGGACGCCCTCGTAGGTCTGGACGCCGCAGTACTGGAACCAGTTGGCGCTGTACTCGATGCCGCCGAGTTCCATCCGCGCCTCCTGGACGACTTCGCCCGTCTCCGTCTCGGTCTCCTGGATCTCCGGGTAGACGCCGCGGAGGTAGCCCTCGTCGTCGACCTCGACCGGGATCATCGGCATCGCGCGCGGCGCCGGCCCGGCGGTGTTCTCGACGCCGAAGTAGTCGGTCGGGCCGCCGCCCGCGCCGGTCGGGTTCGTGATGGAGTCGACGGCCGCGACGCCCGCGGTGCCGATGCCCGCGACGGCGGCGCTGCCGACGACGCCCTTCACGAAGCGCCGGCGTCCCGAACTCTCTGGGTACTTGTCAGACATTGGTTACTTCTTGTAGTATGGGTAGACTGCTTTCTTCAACTGTTCGACGGTGTCCCCCATCGCGGAGACGCCGTCCGCCTGGTCCTCGCGGACGTAGAGGTCCTCCCACTTGCGGCGGCGCTTCTTCACGATCATCACGTCCGGCAGGAACTCCTTGCGGTACAGCAGCAGGACGAACGACAGGTCGATGAAGATGACCGCGAGGAGGAACCCCAGGTACATGTTCCCGATGGGGTCGCGTCCCCACCCAGCCACGAGGCCGTACGCGAACACCGCCACGAACACGATCTCGATGAACGTCAGCAAGACGATGGCGATGCTCGCCGCCGTGCTCTCGCGGGCGGGCTCGTACCGGTGGATGTCGCCGTAGTTGGAGCCTTTCGAGGACATTATTCTTTATTGGGTGCGCTCGCGTGCTGGGATTCGCCGTACTTGAGGACGAAGAACGCGTACACCAGCGACACGATCATCATCAGGATGGTGGCGATGCCCACGAAGTGCGCCTGGAACGGCACGCCCATGTCGTGGGGGCTCAGCTGCGCGGCGCCACCGCCGCCGTCGCCACCGGGCGCCTCGCCCGACTCGTTGACGACGACCGTGCCGACCATCCCGACGCCCTCGTGGGGGTCACAGACGTACTCGTACTCGCCGAGGGGACCCTCGAACGTGTACGAGTACGTGAACTCGGGACCGGTGATCTCCGTCTGGACGTCCCAGTCCGCGTCCTCCGGCACGTTGGTCGCGTGCACGTTGTGACCGGGCGACTCCCACACCCACTCGACGGTCGCGCCGCGCTGGATGTACACCGTCTCGGGGTCGAAGATGTTCTGTCCGTCGGGACCGACCGCGACGGTCTCCGTCGTCCCGGCGCCGGGGAACTCGTCGCCCCCGCCCTCGCCCTCACCGGTGGTCTCGTTCCCGGCCGTACCGTTCCCGGTCGTGCCGTTCCCGGTGGTGCCGTTCCCGGAGGACGTGTTGTTCTCCTCGCCCTCCTGGACGGCGGCGGATGCGGAGGACGACCGCGCGCCGGCCGCGCCGATGGCTGCGGCGCCGCCGGCCGAGCCGGTCGCAATCTTCAGAAAGTCCCGCCTCTTCATACAGTTGCGAGTCAGGATGGCTCCCGCATAAACCCACCGATGGCCGCCAGCGGACAGCCTCGCCGTACTCGCGTTCTACCGGCGTTCAGGGCGCTTCCGGCGTCACCGGTCGCTGTCCGTTTCGGGGACGAACTCCGGCCGCTCGCCGTCCCCGAGGCCGGCCGCGCGGAGGCGCTCGCGGAACTCCTCGGACCGGAAGCGGTCCGAGAGCCTGGCGTTCGCGACGACCAGCAGCATCAGCCCGCCGAACAGCGCGAACCCGATGCCGGCGATGACCGCGATGATCGCGGAGTCGCCGAGCGGGTAGAGGTGGAGCGTCGACCCGGCGACGGTGCAGGTCCGACCGGCGCCGCCCGCTGCCGGCTGGCACGTGCGCACGAGGGGGTCGTAGACGAACGGCGCGAGGACGAGCAGGACGCCGACGGCGAACTGCGCCAGCCCGACGTACTGGAGCAGCGTCGTCCCGAACCCGCCGCTGCCCTCCGGCACCTCCTGTGGGTCGGGCAGTCCCGCGTTCTCTGGGGCGTCCGGGACGTCGTAGTCGTCCATCGAGCACAGCGCGACCGTCGGCTTCACGTCGCGGAGCACGGTCCCGGTCCCCCGGACGGTCCCGTCCGGGTAGACGACCGCGTAGCCCTCGTCGGAGTACGCGAGCACGACGGGTTCGCCGTCGATGCTGTCGCGCTCGACGACCGCGAACACGTCCCTGGTGGCGACCCGGTGGCGGAGGTCCGCCTCGACGCGGTCGAGGAGGTCCCGGCCCGTGATCCACGTGTCCGGGTCGAACGCGGCCTCCCACTCGTCGGCGGACATCTCCGCCATCTCGCGGGGCCCGAAGTCCTCGAAGTCGTACTCCGCGTCGACGCGCTCGCGGAGCGACTCGAGGTCCTCGGCGTCCGCTCCACCCTCGCCGTCGGTCCCCTCGTCGGCGGACGCGTCGCCGTCGGTCCCCGCGTCGGCGGACGCGTCGCCGTGGGGCGTGGACGCGTCGCCGTCGGTCGACCGGTCCTCGCCGCCGCTGGCGTCCGTCATTAGCTGCGGGTAGCGGACGGAACGGGTAAACCCTTCCGACCCCGTGTGGCGGCCCGACCCCGGCCCGTTACCGTCTCGGAGCCCGCTGTCAGTCCCCGAACGCGAGTTCGATGCGCTCGAGGTCCGAGTCCCGGATGCGGTCCGGGTTCGCGCGGAGGGCCGCGAGCGGCGCGAAGTGCGCCTCGCCGGCGTCGAACTCGGTGGTGAGGTCGCCGGCGACGCGCGAGCGCTCGACGGCGTACGTCAACAGGTACAGCGCGACGTCCGGGAGTTCCGCGTGCAACACGGTGAGAAACCGGAGGTCGCCGGGGTCGGCCGTCAGGCCCGTCTCCTCCTCGAGTTCGCGGACCGCAGCCCGCCTCGGCCCCTCGTCGGGACGCGCGTGGCCGCCGGGGAGGCTCAGCAGGCCCTCGTGCTGCGGAATCGGCTCGTCGAGGACGAGCACGCGCTCGTCGTCGTGGACGACGAGGTGGACGCCCGGCACCGGGTTCCGCGAGAAGAACACCTCGCAGTCGCCACACCACGGGAGCTCGCGGTCCTCGTAGGCCCTGGCGTCGAGTTCGGCGCCGCACCGGTGACAGTACTCCGGCACGACGGCGACGGAGTCGATCTCGTAGTCGAATTCGACCATGCGTGACAGTACCGAACACCTTCCGGTAAATTTTGCTACGTCACGAAAGATAGTCAGAGACGGCCGCTACCGCGGGATTCGAGGTTCCCGCGCGTCGGGACGAAGCCGAACCCGTTTAGTCGCGTGCGCCGAACGCTCCGGCATGGTCGAGGACGTGACGGTGGCGGCCGCCGCCGCCGTGCTGGTCACCGCGAGCTTCCCCTGCTACCTCTACGGCGCGTGGATCGTCGTCGACGCCGAGACGGTGACGTGGGCCACCCTCAGGCACCACCTCGCGTACATCTTCGCCGGACTGGCGATGACGACGGTGCCCGTCGCCGGCTGGATGCTCCCGCGCCTGCTCGACCAGCTCAGCGGCTTCGCCGCGATGCACGCGTTCTTCGGCGTGCAGGCCTACGCGTTCCTGGCGTTCGCGCTCACCGGCATCGTCCCCATCCTGCGCGCGAAACGCGAGTACAACCTCTACCACGACCCCGACCAGGACGTCGACCTCGACGACATCCACGAGAACATGGGCGCGTGGCGGCTCCGCCTGCGCGCCGGCGTCGTCGGCTACACCGTCTGCTGGCTCGTCGCGTGGGTGCTCGGCGTCATCCGCTTCTACCTCCGCTACCACAGCCAGTTCTGACGGCTGCGGACCGCCGCTACCGGCGCCGGTACCAGACGAACCCGAGCACGAGCGCGAACGCGAGGAGGCCGCCGAGGAAGAACAGCAGCCCAGGCGGCAGCCCCTGCGCCCCGTCGGCCGCCGCCTGGGCGGTGTCGGCGGCGAGCTCCGTCTGCGCGGGCGTCTCCTCGGCGGCGTCGTTCATGATGCCGACGTCGGCCGCCTCGGTGGTCGCTGGAGCGCCACCCCCGTCGCCGTCGGTACGCACCTCGTACGGCGTCGCGTCGCCGCGGCCGCCGAACAGCCGCTGGACGAGCAGGCTCGCGACGCCCAGGATTCCGAGCGCCCCGAGCGCGTTCAGCAGTCGGTCCTTCAGCGACGGCGTCGACGCCTCGTCGGACGCGAACACGACCAGCGACTCCGAGGCCGGCGCGTACACCTTCATCTCGCGGCCCTGCTCGGAGTACCACGTGTCCGCGACCTCGACGAGGTCCGCGTCGACGAGCTTCTCCAGGTGGTAGGTGGCGTTCTGGAGCGACGTCCCGACCTCGTCGGCGACGCTGGAGGCCGTGTCGGGCTCCTGGTAGAGCGCGGCGAGGATCTCGCGGGCGGTCCGCGAGGACAGCGCCTCGAACACCTCGTCGGCCGCGTCCTCGCGGATGCCGACGACGCGCGACCCGTCCCCCCGCTCGACGGTCGAGCGCGACGGCAGCAGTCGGTTTCCGGGCATCTACCGCGGTCTACACCACCCACCCTCAAAGCCTCTCTCAAAACTAAAGCCGGGATTTGACCCCGCTGTCCCGGGACCGAAGCCGCGACTTACCCCGTGACTGCGGCGGCCCGCAGCGGCGGCCGGGCGGTCACCACTCGCTGCCGTCCGCGAGGTCGACGTCGTGGTCGAGCTTCGAGGACGGACAGACGTCCTCGAGCACGCAGTCAGCGCAGTCGGGGTTTCGCGCCGTGCACGTGTCCCGGCCGTGACTGATGAGCCAGTGCGTGAAGTTCTGCCAGTGCTCGCGGGCCACGACCGGCATCAGGTCCGCCTCGATGGCCTCGGGTCGCTGTTCGTCCGTGAGGCCGAGGCGCCGCGACAGCCGCTGGACGTGCGTGTCGACGACGATGCCCTCGGTGACGTCGTGGCCGTGCTGGAGGACGACGTTCGCCGTCTTCCGGCCGACCCCGGGGAGGTCCGTGAGTTCGGCCATCGTGTCCGGCACCTCGCCGCCGTGCTCCGCGACGATTTTCCGGCAGGCGTTCTTCAGGTAGCCGGCCTTGCTGTTGTAGTACGTGATGGAGTTCAGGTCCTCGGCGAGGTCGTCCTGGTCGGCGTTCGCGTAGTCCTCCGGAGACTGGTACTTCTCGAAGAGGTGTTCGGTCTCCTGGTTCACGCGCTCGTCCGTGCACTGCGCGGACAGGATCACGGCGACCAGCAGTTCGAGCCGATTCGAGAAGTGCAGGGAGATCTCCGGGTCGGGGTACTCGTCGCGCAGGCGGTCGACGACCTCCTCGACCTGTCGTTCTCGCGGCTCCAGCGGCGTGCCCATACTCGGGGCTGGGTCTTCGCGCCCTTCGCTGTAACGGAACCGGCCGAGGCGTCGCACGCCGAGGGTTCAAGTGTGGAGCCGCGACCACCCCGCCCTGTGACGTGACAGCAGCGGCAGGGCGTATGCGGGAGTGCGGCACGCCGCCCTGCCGGACGTGAATCCGGTGGTCGACCGAACCGCCGACCGGTTCGGACGGTCTGCCCGAGCGTGCCGCCTGCCAGCCCGACGCTGTCCCACGTGCGTACCCGAACGCCGCTACCCGGCGGCTTCCGGGACGTTTATGCGCGCGACAGACCCCCATCGGGGTATGAGAGCGACGGCGAGAGCCCACCCGATCCAGGGGCTCGTGAAGTACCACGGGATGCGCGACGAGGAGCTGCGACTCCCGTACCACGACTCCATCAGCGTCTGCACCGCGCCGAGCAACACCACGACGACCGTCGAGTTCCAGGCCGACCGCGAGGAGGACGCGTACGTCGTCGACGGCGAGCGACTCGAGGGCCGCGGCGCCGACCGGGTCCGGACGGTCGTCGACGAGGTCCGCGACCGCGCGGGCCTCGACGACCGCGTGCGGGTCGAGAGCGAGAACAACTTCCCGTCGAACATCGGCCTCGGGTCGTCCTCGTCGGGGTTCGCCGCGCTCGCACTGGCCGCCACGGAGGCCGCCGGCCTCGAGTACACGCTCCCCGAGGTGTCGACCATCGCGCGCCGCGGGTCGTCGTCGGCCGCGCGCGCCGTCACGGGCGGGTTCTCGGACCTGCACGCGGGCCTGAACGACGAGGACTGTCGGAGCGAGCGCCTCGACGTCCCCGAGTCGTTCGCGGCGGACGTCCGCGTCGTCGTCGCGAAGGTCCCCGCGTACAAGGAGACCGAGCACGCGCACGCGGAGGCCGCGGACAGCCACATGTTCGAGGCGCGGCTCGCGCACGTCCACGACCAGCTCGCGGAGGTCCGGGACGCGCTCCGCGAGGGGGACTTCGACCGCGTCTTCGAGACGGCCGAACACGACTCGCTGTCGCTGGCGGCGACGACGATGACCGGCCCGGCCGGGTGGGTGTACTGGAAACCGGACACCATCGAGGTGTTCGACGCCGTCCGGGAGCTCCGCAGCGACGAGGACGTCCCCGTCTACTTCTCGACGGACACGGGCGCGACCGTGTACGTGAACACGCGCGCGGCGTACGCCGACGAGGTCGAGGCGCGGATCGGCGACTGTGGCGTCGAGACGGACGTCTGGCGGGTCGGCGGGCCGGCCCAGGTGCTCGACGACGACGCCGCGCTGTTCTGACGACACCAGGAGACCGAACGACGACGCGCTGTTCTGAGGGCGGCTCCGCGGTCGTTCCGGGGCATGCTCGGTGGTTCGACCGGGTACCGTTTTGGGGCTGACGGCCGTAAGTCCGGGTATGCGCGTCGTCGTGCTCGGCGGAGGCTACGCGGGCGTGGTGTTGACCGACCGACTCGAGGACCGCCTGCCGGCGGACGTCGACCTCGTGGTCGTCGACGAGAACGGCCGGCACCTCGTCCAGCACGAGCTCCACCGCGCGATCCGCCGGCCGGGGTTCGCGGACGACATCGAGGTGCCGCTGTCCGAAATCTTCGACCGGGCGCGCGTGGAGGTGGCGACCGTCGACGCGGTCGACCGCGACAGCCGCCGCGTCGAGTTCGCGGACGGGTCGGGACTGGACTACGACGCGGCGGCGGTCTGCCTGGGCGCGGAGACGGCGTTCTACGGGCTGCCGGGCGTCGAGGAGCGCGCGGTCCCGCTGAAGCGCCTCGCGGACGCCGCGCGCGTCCGCAGCGACTTCGAGGACGTGCTCGCGGCGGGCGGCGGCACCGCGGTGGTCGGCGGCGCCGGGCTGTCCGGCGTCCAGACCGCGGGCGAGCTCGCGGCGTTCGCGCGCGAGGAGGGCGCCGCCGGGGACGTCGACGTGGTGTTGCTGGAGGCGCTCGACGACGTGGCGCCGTCGTTCCCGCCGGCGTTCCAGGACGCGGTGCGCGAGGAGCTCGACCGCGAGGGCGTGGACGTCAGGACGGGCGTCACCGTGGAGCGAGCGACCGACGACGCCGTGGAGACCGACGCCGGCGACGTCGAGTACGACGTGTTCGTGTGGACGGGCGGCATCCGGGGGCCCGACGCGCTCGGCGGCGAGCGTGTGGCCGTCCGCGCGGACCTGACCGTCGACGACCGGACCGTCGTCGTCGGGGACGCCGCGAAGGTCGTGGACGCGGAGGGCGCGAGCGTGCCGGCGAGCGCGCAGGCTGCGGTCCGCGAGGCGAAGGTCGCCGCGCGGAACGTCGAGGCCATCGTCGCGGACGTCCGCGAGCCCGCGGACGGCTTCCGCCCGAGGCTGGAGCGGTACACGTTCGACTCGCCGGGCTGGCTGGTGAGCGTCGGCGACGGCGCGGTCGCGCAGGTGGGCCCGACGGTGTTCCGGGGCGCCGCGGCGAACGCGGTGAAGTCCGGCGTCGGCGCGAGCTACCTGGCGTCGGCGGGCGGCGTCCGACGGGCGGTCGGACTGCTCCGCGAGGAGTTCGAGGTCGCGTCCGGCGAGTGAGGGCCACCGAGCCACTCGCCGGCAGGCCCGGACCGAGATACTCGGCCGCCGGACCGCCTACTCGTCGGCGGGGCCGAGGTACCCCCACGCGTGCAGGCGGTCGCCGTCGCCGTCCACCCAGCGGTCGCCGATGTCGTCGCGGTAGTAGAGGTTCGGGATGAGGACGTCGTCGACGCGCTCGTAGGCCTGTCGCTGCGCCTCGCCCATTGTGTCGCCCTTGCCGGTGACGACCAGCGGCATGCCGCTGTCGCCGGCGACCCGCCACTGGCCGTCGACGCGCTTGGCGTCCTCGATGTGGACGCCGGGCGGCGGCGTCGTGGCGCCGTCGTCGTCGTCGGACGCGAAGACGATGGCGGCGTTCCGCGAGTTCTCGTCGTAGGTCTTCTCGTCGTCGAACGGGAACGGCGGCAGCACGACGCGGATGCCGACCTGGTAGCCGTCGTGGACGTCGACGTCAGGGTCGCGGCCGAACGCGAGCTCGCGGAAGAACTCGCCCGTCGAGGACTCGATGGACTCCTCCTGGAGCGTGATGGTGGGGTAGCCGAACCGCGGCGTGAACTCCAGGGGGTAGACGCCGGTCTCGTTGACGATGCAGTTGAGGTCGATGCTGCCGACGTAGCCCTCGTCGGCGAGCCAGCCCTCGAGTCGGCCGAGCGTCCGCTCGAAGAGGTCGTTGCGCCGCGACCAGAACATCGACGTCCCCATCTCGCCCGTCGAGGGACCGATGTTCCCGGGGAACAACCGCTTGTGCTCGAAGTTGAAGTTCGCGGGTTCGACGAACCGCTCGCCGTTGAAGAACCCGCAGACGGCGACCTCGACGCCCTCGACCTTGCGCTGGAGCTGGAACCCCTTCATGCGGTGGCCCCAGGCCTTCTCGTACGCGCGGAGGACGTCGACGACGTCGCTGCCGTCGTCGTCGTCGCCGACGTAGAGGAGGCGCTTGACGTTCTGGACTTCGCCGAGGGGTTTGACGACGTAGGGCCCGGGGTTCTCGCGGACGTGCTGGATGCCGGCGTCGAAGTCCGTGAACTCCTCGTGGTCGATGGTGTTGACGCCGTTGGCCTCGAGGACCTCCATGGCGTACCCGCGGTCCTCCTCGAGGCGGTCGGTGTTCGGCGTGCCGCCGACGACCGCGTGGCCGTCGGCGCGCAGCTCGGCGGCAAGTTCGCCCGTGCCGACGTCGCTGCCGACCCAGACGTCGTCGAAGACGACGACGTCGGCCCAGTCGACGTTCGCGCGCCAGTCGTCGGTCTTCGGCACGAAGCCGTCCGCGATCTCCCTGTCGCTTTCGGCCTCGATGTAGTACTTGACGTCGTGGCCCTCCTCGTGGACCTTCCAGGCGACGTCGCCGATGAGCGCGGCGTCCGCGGAGACGAACAGGAACTTCGTGGGCTGCATAGCGAGAGGTCGACGGGAACGACGAAAAGGTTGGCGACCGGACCAGTCTCGGGGGCTCGAGACGCGCCAGGGTACTGGCAGCGCGGAGACATCTCAGCTCCGGACTCCGTCCCTCGAGGCCCGAATCGGCGTGTCGAGTCCGCGAGAAAGGTGTCGTAGCCGGAATTCATTTATACTAATTGAGTGTTAATGCGGGATATGCCACCACGTATCAATCGGCGCGACGTGATCAGGGGAGTCGGGGCAGCAGGCATCGCGGGACTCGCCGGGTGTACCGGCGGCGGTGGCGACGGGGGGGACGACACGACCACCGCACCCGACACCACGGCCGCGAACGGAGACGGCACGACGGCCGCCGAGACGACTACCGGCGGCGGAGGCGGCGGCGCGGCCGACCGCACTCTCAAGCAGGGCGTGCTCCTGCCGACGACGGGCGGCCTCGCGGACCTCGGCGGCCCCATCCGGGACGCCGCGGTGCTCCCGCAGGTCGTCCTCGAGGGCGAGACCGACTTCACGCTGGACTTCGACGTCCAGGACACCCAGACCGACGCGAACGCAGCGCAGTCCGCCGCGCAGTCGCTGCGCAACGGCGGCTACCCGGCGGTGACGGGCGCGGCGTCCTCGGAGGTGTCCATCGCCGTCTACGAGAACGTGTTCATCCCGGCCGGCATCACCGCGTGCTCGCCGGCGAGCACGTCCCCGGACATCACCGGCCTGAACGACAACGACCTCATCTACCGCACCGCGCCGACCGACGCCCTCCAGGGGCAGGTACTCGCAGACATCGCGGTGAACGAACTCGACGCGTCGACGGCGGCGACGATGTACGTCAACAACTCCTACGGCCAGCTGCTCTCCGAGAGCTTCGTGTCCGCGTTCGAGGACGGCGGCGGCCAGGTGAACCAGCAGGTGTCCTTCCAGAAGGGCGCGTCGTCGTACACGTCCCGGCTCTCGCAGGCGCTGAACGACGACCCGGACGTCGTCGTCGTCATCGGCTACCCGGAGAGCGGCGTCCAGCTGTTCAGCGACTTCTACTCGGAGTTCGACACGGACGTCCCCATCCTGGTGACCGACGGCCTGCGGTCGTCGAGCCTGCCGGCCGACGTCGGCCAGTCGATGGACAACGTCACCGGCACCGCGCCGCTGGCGGCCGGGCCGGGCCGGGAGTACTTCGACGAGCAGTTCCAGAACGAGTACGGCTCGGAGCCGGGCGTGTTCACCGCGCAGGCGTTCGACGCCACCGCGGTCTGCCTGCTCGCGAACGCGCGCGCAGGCGAGAACTCCGGGAGCGCCATCGCCGCCGAGATGCGCGCGGTCGCGAACCCCGAGGGCGAGGAGGTGACGCCGAGCACCCTCGCCGACGGCCTCGCGATGGCGGCCGAGGGCACGGAGATCAACTACAACGGCGCGTCCAGCGCGGTCGCGTTCGACGACAACGGCGACCTCCGCGCCGCGACCTACGAGTACTTCGGCTTCGAGGAGGGCGGCGGCATCGAGACCATCGACCAGATCGAGTTCTCGGCCTGACGCCCGCGACCACCCGCGTTCTTTCGACGCCGCGTCCGCAGCGACGGAGTCGTACGGAACCGCGCAGCCGGGACTGAGCCGCGCTCGCGACCGGAGTGGATTCTCGGGCCGTGCGAACGCGGCCGCCGAGTTTAGTCGGGGGACGCAGAAGCGTGAGGCGGACACGCATGCACACGAAGCGAACGCGAGTGGCGGTCGCCGCCGCCCTCGCCGTGACCCTCCTCACGAGCGGCTGCATCGGCGGGCTGTCCTCGGACGGCTCCCTGGACGCGGCCGCCGTCGGAGACTACGTCGAACAGCGACACGCCGCCCTCGACGGCTACTCCGCCGACGTCACGCGGACCGTCGCAGTCGGCGACGAGACGAGCACCGTATCGGCGACCGTCGACGTCGAGCGCGGCGAGCGACAGCGAGTGACGTACACGGACGGCCCGCGCGCCGGCGAGACGGTCGCGCGGTCGACCGACGCAGGGCCGGTGTTCGACGCCGCGCTCGGAGCGGACGGACCGGCGACGCCAGCGCGGTTCGGCGACCTCGCCGAGGAACTCGTCCGCGCGAACAACGTCACGCTCGAGCGCGTGACGGTCGTCGACGCGCGGCGCACCGCCGTCCTGGAGCTGACGCCGCGGTCGAACGCGTCGGCGGCGGACCTCACGCGGACGGTCTGGGTCGACCTCGAGCGGAACGTCCCGACGCGCGTCGAGACGTCGTGGACGACCGCGGACGGGCGGTCGGCGACGGTCACCGTCGCGTACGACGACGTGACCCTGGTCGAGAACGAGTCCGCCAGCGCGGAGGTACCGGCGTGACGGCCGACCGTGCACGCGGCGCGGTCCGCGCGACGACGCTCGCGTTCGTCGTCGTCGGGATCGTCGTCGGCGCGGCGGCCGCGCCGTACGCGTGGAGCTACGCTGACCAGCCCGACGGCACCGTCGCCGTCGTCGAACTCCACGGCACCATCACGGGCGAGACGGCGACCGGCGTCGTCGACAACCTCCGCGAGGCGCGCCAGAACGACTCCGTCGAGGCCGTCGTCCTGGACGTCGACAGCCCGGGCGGCACGGCGTCCGCCAGCGAACAGCTCTACCTCGCGGTGAAGCGCACGGCCGCCGAGATGCCGGTGGTGACCAGCGTCACGGGCACCGCGGCGTCGGGGTCGTACTACGCCGCGGTTCCCAGCGACGACATCTACGTCACGCCGGCGTCCGTCGTCGGGAGCGTGGGCGTCCGGGCGACGCTGCCCGACGCGAGCGTCCCGGAGGGACAGGTCGTCACCGGCCCGGACAAGAACGCCGGCGCGACCCACGACGAGGTCCGCCAGCGCGTCGAGACGCTCCGCCGGGCGTTCGTGGGGTCGGTGTTCGCCGAGCGCGGCGACCGCATCGACCTGACCCGCGAGGAGGTCTCCCACGCGAAGGTGTACGCCGGCGCGACCGGCGTGCAGAACGGGCTCGCCGACGACGTCGGCGGCGTCGACGCGGCCGTCGCGGCGGCCGCCGCGGACGCCGGCCTCGGCGACTACGACGTCGCGCGGATGGACGCGCCCCAGCCGTCCGTCCTCTCCCAGCTCGGGCTGTCCGCCGAGGACGCGCCCGAGGTCCCCTCCACCGAACAGGTATTCGAGTACCGCGGCGTGGACACCGTCCAGTACCTGATGCTGCACGGGACCATCCGGACGACGACGGGGGTGAGCGCGAATGCGAGCGCGTGACGTCGCGCGAGCGGTCGGCGTGGTCGCGGTGGTCGCGGCGGTCGTCGTCGCGGCGGCGTACGCCGGCGGTGCGGTGCTGTCGGCGCCGTCCGGCGTCGGCGACGCGCCGGACGCACCGGCCTACGACACCGGAGCGCTGGCGACCGGTCCCGTCGAGGACGACGGCGAGGTGACCGCGCCGAGCGGCGGCGAGTCCAAGACCGTCGTCTTCGACGTGAGCCACGGCAACGACGTCAGCGAGAACGACGTCCAGCCCGTGGTGGACGCGCTCGTCGCGGCCGGCCACGAGGTCAGGTTCTACGCGGGCAGCGAGTCGAGCTTCGGCGCGTCCCAGGGCGCGTCCCCGTTCAACGAGACGCTGCGCGGCGCCGACGCGCTCGTCGTGGTGAGCCCGTCGACGGCGTACACGGACGCCGAGAGCGACGGCGTCGAGGCGTTCGCGGACGCGGGCGGCCGCGTGCTGCTCGCGGCGAACCCGCCGGCGACGGCGGCGACCGAGACGACCGTCTCGCTGCCCGGCCTGAGTACCGAGTCTGCGGCGTCGGCGGCCGGCCAGCCCGCGAACCTGGCCGCGCGGTTCGACGTGACGTTCGGCGCCGGCTACCTCTACGACATGGGGGAGAACGGGAACAACTTCCAGCGCGTGTACGCCGGCGGCGACGGCGGCGGCGTCGCCGAGGGCGTCGAGCGGGCGGTCCTGCTGGACGCGACGCCGCTCCGCACTGGGCCCGACGCGTCGGCGGTGCTGTCCGCCGAGGCCGCCAGCTCGGAGACCCGCGAGGACGGCACGTACGCGGTCGCCGCGCGGAACGGGAACGTGCTCGCCGTCGGCGACGCCGACGTGCTGACCGCGGGCGTGGCGACGGACGGCGACAACGACGCGTTCGTCAGCAACGTCGCTGCCTTCCTCGTCTCCGGCGACAAGGAGGCGGGCGCGCCGTCGGGCGGCCAGGGCGGCGGCCAGCCGGGCGGACAGCCCGGCGGCGGCGCGGGCAACTCGACCCAGCCGACCCCGACTGCGCGGCTGGCGCCCGGGCTGGCGTAACGGCGTCGGGTCCGCGACCGGCGGCGGGCGTTCTCAGCCGGGCTGTTTTCCACGGCGCAGTAGTCGCGTCCCTCGCTTCGTTCGCTTCCCTGGGTCGCGTCCCTCGCTTCGTTCGCTTCCCTGGGTCGCGCCCTGGACGCGGCCGACCGACGGCGAGAACGGGAGCGGCGTCAGCCGCCGAGGAACTGCTGGCGGACCTCGTCGTCGGCGAGCAGCGCGTCGCCGTCGTCCATGTAGCTGTTCTGGCCGTTCGCGAGGACGTAGCCGCGGTCGCAGCGCCGCAGCGCCTCCTTGGCGTTCTGCTCGACCATCAGCACCGCGGTGCCGTCGTCGTTGATGCGGTCGATGCGGTCGAACATCTCGTCGACGAGGTCCGGCGCCAGCCCGGCGCTCGGCTCGTCGAGCAACAGCAGGTCGGGGTCGAGCATCAGCGCGCGCCCCATCGCGAGCATCTGCTGCTGGCCGCCCGACAGCGACCCCGCCTTCTGGTCGTCCCGCTCCTCGAGGATGGGGAACCGGTCGTAGACCGCCCGGAGGCTGTCCTCGGGCACCTCGTCGAGGACGTACGCGCCCATCTCGAGGTTCTCGCGGACGGACAGCCCCGCGAACACGTTCTCGTTCTGGGGGACGTAACCGATGCCCTCGTGGATGATCTCCTCGGGCTTGCGCTCGTGGATCGCCTCGCCGGCGAACGTGATGGAGCCGCCCATGTACGTCGTCAGCCCGAACACGGACTTCATCACGGTCGACTTCCCGGCGCCGTTCGGCCCGACGACGGTGACGTGCTCGCCGTCCCGGACGTCCAGGTCGACGCCGCTCAGCACCTGGAGGTCGCCGTAGCCGGCGTCCAGGTCCCGCACCGCGAGGAGGCCGGACTCGCCGTCCGGGAGGCTGGCCTCCCTGGAGGCCTGCTGGCTCATACCTCACCCCCGAGGTAGGCCTCGATGACTTCCTCGCTGTTCCGGATCTGTTCGGGCGGCCCCTCGTCGAGGACCCGCCCCTGGTGCATGACGATGACGTGCTCGCAGTTCTCCATGATGAGGTCCATGTCGTGTTCCACGAGCAGGAAGGTCAGGCCCTGCTCGCGGAGTTCGTGTAGCTGGTCGAGGAGCTTCTCCTCGAGGGTGGGGTTGACGCCCGCGAACGGCTCGTCCAGCAGGAGGACGTCCGGGTCGGTCATCATCGCGCGCGCCAGCTCCAGGAGCTTCCGCTGGCCGCCGGAGAGGTTGCCGGCGTACTCGGTCGCGAGGTGGTCGAGTTCGAAGAACTCCAGGGTCTCCCAGGCGCGGTCGCGGAGGGCCCGTTCCTCGGCGACGACGCCGCCGCGGGTCCCCGGGAGCACGGACCGCGCGATGGACTCGCCGCTCTGGCCGCCCGGCGCCAGCATCACGTTCTCCAGGACGGTCATCTCGCCGAGCTGGCGGGCGATCTGGAACGTCCGCACGAGGCCGCGCTGGGCGATGGTGTGCGGCCGCAGCCCCGTGACGTCCTCGCCGCGGAAGTACACCTCGCCGCCGTCGGCCCTGTGGACGCCGGTGATGCAGTTGAACGTCGTCGACTTGCCGGCGCCGTTCGGCCCGATGAGCCCCGTCAGCGACCCCGCTTCCACCTCGAAGGTCGCGCCGTCGACGGCGGTGATGCCGCCGAACTCCTTCCGGAGGCCCTCGACGCGCAGCGGGACGCCGCGGGGCACCGTCTTCGCCGCCTCCTCGACCTCGGAGTCCATCGTCTCCGGTTCGACGTCCTCGGGCGCGTCGACGTCCTCGGGGAGGTCGGCGTCGGCCACGTTCGCCGGGTCCTCGTCACTCATCGGTCTCACCCCCGTCTGCGGCGGCGGCGCCGCGACCGGTCGAGCCGGTCGGGCGCGTGTCCTCGGTGAGCGCGACGCTGGAGGCGGTCTCCTTGCGCGCCCCGAGCAGGCCGTCGGGCCGCCGCTGGACGAGCACCACCAGGAGGACGCCGATGCCGATGAACCGGAGCGTGTCGATGTTGTTCAGCAGGAAGCCGGCCAGCGGCGCGAGCTCGCCGCTGGCGACCGGGACGAGCGCCTCGACGAGGTTCGCCGGGTCGGCCTGCACGTCGAAGGCGTCCGTGACGATCGAGCGGACGATGGGCGGCGCCTCGAACAGCAGGCTGGCGAACAGGGCGCCGCCGAGCACGCTCCCGGTGTTCGAGCCGGCGCCGCCGACGATGAGCGCGATGAAGATGTAGAACGTGATGTTCGGGCGGAACGTCGCCGGCGTGACCGACGCCCGGGGCCCCATCCCGAACCAGAGGATGCCCGCCAGCCCCATCAGCGCGCAGCCGAGCGCGAACGCCCGCACCTTGAAGTTCTGGGTGTCCTTGCCGAGCGACTGCGCGGCGGTCTCGTCCTCGCGGATCGCCTTCAGCACGCGGCCGTACGGCGACTTCCCCGTGCGCTCGAGGAGGAGGTAGACGCCGAGCAGGACCGCCAGCACGCCGACCGTGTAGACGGTGTTGACGACGGCGAACTGCTGGATGCCGTAGTCGGCCGCGAACGAGAACAGCACGTCGCCGACGGGAGTGGGGTCAGACGTGGGGTCCGTGGGGTTCCGGTACAGCAGCCAGGTGGCGGGGCTGGTCGGCAGGTTGCCGAAGCCGCGCGCGCCCCCGGTGACGTCCGAGAGCGCCGGCGAGTTGTAGGTGATGCGGATGATCTCGGAGATGCCGACCGTGACGATGGCGAGGTAGTCCGCCTTCAGTCTGAGCGCCGGCAGCGCCGCGACCAGTCCGATCACGGTCGCGGCGAGCACGCCCCCGAGGATGCCGAGGGGAAGGGGCAGCCCCAGTCCGGGCGGCGTCCCCGTCGGGGCACCCGACAGCATCGCCATCGTGTACGCGCCGACGGCCATGAAGCCGGCGACGCCGATGTTGAACAGGCCGGCGTACCCCCAGTGGAGGTTCAACGCGAGCACGACGAGCCCGTAGACGGCCGCGAGGAACGTCACGCGGCGGACGAGCGCCAGCTTGCCGGTGTTCGCGTAGCCGAGGTGGTCGGCGAACGCGTAGAACACCACCCAGATGGCGAGGTACATCGCCGCCACCTTCACCGCGTCGTTCGCGAACACCCGGCGCAGCACGTCGAGCGCGCCGGCGGCCGGGGAGTCGCTCGCGGACTCGCTCATGCGGTCTTCACCCCACCGAAGATGCCCGAGGGCCGGAACAGCAACACGAGGATCATCAGCGCGAACGCCGTCGGCCGGGCGAACGACGCGAGGTCGCCCTGCAGCCAGACGAGGGAGACGCGGCTCGCCAGCCCGATGAGCAGGCCGCCCGCGATGGCGCCGTAGATGGAGCCGATGCCGCCCATGATGACGGCGGCGAAGACGAGCAACAGCAGCAGCCAGCCGGTCTGGAAGCCGAGGCCGCCCTGGGAGAGCACAAGCAGGAACCCGGCGGCGCCGGTCAGCCCGGCGCCGATCAGCCAGGTGGACGTGATGACGCGCTCGACGGGGATGCCGGTGACCTGCGCGAGCGAGCGGTTGTCCGCCATCGCGCGCATCGCCTTCCCGAGTTTGGTGCGCTGGAGGAGCACGTGCAGCCCGACCATGAGGACGGCCGCGGTGACGACGAGCGTGACCTCGTGGGCGTCGACGATGACGCCGCCGAGGTTCACGGACGGCAGGTCCTCGCCGGAGGTGACGATGCGGCGCTGGTTCCCGAACACGAGCGCCACGAAGTACCGGACGGCGAACGCGACCCCGATGGACGCGATGAGCAGGGAGATGCCGTCGGCGTCCCGCATCGGCCGGTAGACGAGGCGGTCGAGCACGAGCGCGAGCGCGACGGTCGCCGCGGCGGCGACGGCGAGCCCGATGACGACCGCGGCCGGCGACAGCACGATGTTCGCGCCGGCCTGCAGCGGCGGCGTGCGCAGCAACACGAGGCTGACGAGGTCGGCGTCCTCGAGGCGGTGGGCGCCAAGCCCGGTGAGGAGGTGGACGGCGGTCTCCGAAATCTTCAGCAGGCCGCCGATGCCGGCGATGACGTACGTCGCGGCCCACCCGGAGAACGCGCCCGCGGTGATGTAGTCGCCGTGCGCGAAGTTCGCGAAGTTCAGGATGCTGTACGTCAGCGACAGGCCGATGCTCGCGAGGCCGATGATGGCGCCGATGACGACGCCGTCCCAGACGTAGCCGGCGACCTGGCCGAGGCCGACGTGGCCGCCGAACCAGAGCGCGAACCAGGGCGTCCGGAGCGGCCCGAGCGCGACGCCCGCGAGTTTCGCGAGGAGGTCGAGGAGGAGTAGCGCGGCGAACGCGGCGACGGCGGCCGCGCCGGGGCTGCTCCGGGCGAATCCGAGTCCGCGTTCGACGGTTGCGTTCGCGTCCATGTGTGTGTCTCTCGTGGTACGCTCAGACACGGAAGGGTAAATAAACCTCGCCTCCCGCCGCAGGAATTGACGCGTCCGACAGCCCGGACGCCGTCCCCGAGAAACGGGACGGCTGTGGCGAC
This sequence comes from Halobacterium yunchengense, assembly GCF_037031165.1. Taxonomy (NCBI): domain Archaea; kingdom Methanobacteriati; phylum Methanobacteriota; class Halobacteria; order Halobacteriales; family Halobacteriaceae; genus Halobacterium; species Halobacterium yunchengense. The sequence continues at coordinate 449,507 of NZ_JAYEZL010000003.1, forward strand.
CGGGCGGGCCGGACGTGTCGCCGGCGTGACTCAGACCGCGGCGGACGGGTCGCGGCCGAAGCTCGGACAGCAGCGGCCGTCTCGCCGTCGTGGCTCAGACCGCGTCGACGCCCGTGTCGCCGGTGCGGATCTGGACGGCGTGCGCGACCGGCAGCACGAAGACCTTGCCGTCGCCGGACTCGCCGGTGTGGGCGGCGTCGCGAATCGCCTCGACGACGTCGTCGACGGGGACGTCCGCGACGACACACTCGACTTTCACCTTCTGGTGGAGGTCGACGGTGTACTCCTCGCCGCGCCACTGCTCGGTCAGCACGGGCTGGCTGCCGCGCCCGGAGACGTCCGTGACGGTCAGGCTGGGCGCGCCGACGTTCGCGAGCGCCTCCTTCGTGGCGGAGAGCTTCTCCGGGCGGATGACGGCCATGACGAGCGCGACGTCCGTGTCGACGTCAGTCACCGTCGCTCACCTCGCCGCCGTCGGTGGCCATCCCACCGGGGTCGCCGCTCGCGACCGTCGGCCCGGAGTCGTTGCCGGCGTCGACGAACTCGGGGTAGGCGGTGTAGCCGTGTTCGCTGCGGTCGAGGCCGAGCGCCTCGTCGTCGTCGTCGACGCGCAGACCGACGGCCGCGTCCGCGACCTTGAACACGACCCACGTGGTCGCGACGGTCCACGCGACGATGACGGCGATGCCGGCGGCCTGCATCGCGAACTGGGTCGCGGAGAAGCCCTCGACGGCGAACACCGGGATCAGCAGCGTGCCGAGGGCGCCGGCGCTCCCGTGGACGGGGAAGACGGCGGCGACGTCGTCGACCTTCAGGGAGTCCGTGACCCAGCGGTAGACGACCGGGGCCTGCGCGCCGCCGAGGGCGCCGAGCGCGAGGCCGCCGACCCACGTGACGTGCGGGACGGCGCCGGTGACGGCGACGAGGCCGGCGAGCAGGCCGCTCGCGGTGAACAGGGGGTCTGGCTTGCCCTCGGTCCACGCGGTGACGAGCGCGGCGGCGACCGCGCCGCCGCCCATGCCGAGCGTGGTGTTGAGCGCGACGCGGCCGAGCGTGTCGCCGCTGAACGCGAGCGCGCCGTCCTCGACGGACAGCACGGCGGCCTGCGTGCCGACGTTGAAGCCGTACCAGCCGAACGCGAGGATGAACGTCCCGAGGACGGCGAGCGTGATCGAGTGGCCGGGAATCGGCTGGCTCTCGCCGTCGGCGTCGTACCGCCCCTTCCGGGGGCCGACCATGGCCGCGCCGACGAGCGCGGCGACGCCGCCGAGCATGTGGACGACGGTCGCGCCGGCGAAGTCCTGGAAGCCGGTGCCGAGCGCCTCGCCGAGGTAGCCGGCGCTGGACAGCAGGCCGGTGCCGCCCCACGCCATCCCCGCGACGACGGGGTAGATGAACGCGGTGAGGCCGACGGAGTAGAAGACGTACGCCTCGAACTTGATGCGCTCGGCGACGGCGCCGGAGACGATGGTCGCGGCGGTCATCGCGAACACCGCGCTGAAGAGGTACGACCCGACCCACGTGCCGGAGTCGGAGGCGTACGCGAACGCCGCGCCGACGTCGAGCGCGAGGCCGGGCGTGGTGAGCTGGCCGGCGACGGCGACGACGCCGAGGCCCACGAGGAAGAACACCACGACGCCCATCCCCCAGTCCATGAGGTTCTTCATGAGGACGTTCGCGACGTTCTTCGCGCGCACCTGGCCGGCCTCCAGCATCGCGAACCCGGGCTGCATGAAGAAGATGAGGAAGCAGGCGACGAGCGTCCACACGGTGTTGACGCCCTCCACGACCGTGCCGGGGTCGGCCGCCGAGAGGACCGTCGGGTCAAGCACCGGCGGCCACCCCGGAACGACCGCGGTTCGGTTCGTTTTCGTTTTCGGGCTCTACCAGTGGGAATTCGGTAGTTTCGACCGAATTCACTCCACGTTCGGGCATTGATCTCGACACGGAACTGGACACCACGCTCCCGGACTAAAGCGTACCGTACAAAGACATAACCTAATACAGTCCTGTCGGTACTGTTGGAACTGTTTAAGGATGATACGATACGATTCTGAAGGAATATCCATTATTTCCGGACGAGTGTTCGTTACATTCTGGGCGTGAGCGCGCCCTGCTACGGCGGCCCGCCTAGAACAGCGAGAGGCCGACGCTGTACGCCCACCCGGCGGCGCCGGACGCGGCGACGACGAGCGCGCCGCCCGCCAGCGCGACGTTCTTCAGGAACGACGTCAGTTCGTCCTGGGCCTGGTCCTCGGGGACCGCCCAGAAGTCGTGCATCGTCACCGCGGACGCGACCAGGAAGGCGGCGAGCGCGAGCGCGCCGGCGACCGGGAACGCGCCGACGGCGACGGCGAGTCCGCCGAGCGCGAGCACGGCCCCCGAGGCCAGCACGGAGAGCTTCGGGGCGGGGAGGCCCTTGTGCTGGGCGTACCCCGTCATCTGCTCGGTCTGCAGGAAGTGGTTGAGGCCCATGAACGCGAGGACGCCGCCGAACAGCAGGCGTCCGCCGAGCAGCGCGAGGTCCGCGGCGGCCATCACTCGGCCACCTCCGCTCCGGCGAGGGACCGGCCCGGCTGTGGTGCGCTCGATTCGACTGACGTTTGGATAGTCGATTTCGTCACGTTACTTGGTTCGCGGTGGAACCTACTTGTACGTTCGGCGATACGAACGCCACCGGGTGACGCGCGTGTCGCCGACCAGTACGCGGACTGACCTGACTGCCTCCAGTCACGGGTACGGTGGCGCGGTACGGTGGCGAGAGTGCCGCGGTACGGTAGCGAGAGTCCCGCAGTACGATGGCCAGAGTGCCGCGGTACGATGGCCAGAGTGTGAGCGACGCGTCCGCGGGACCGTCAGTAGCCGACGCCCGTGGGGGCGTCCGGCAGGTCGTTCGGTTCGGCGTCCATCCCGAGTTCCTCGAGCGCCTGCCGCACGTGGCGGTCCTCGGCGAAGTCCGCGCCGTCCGCCTCCCGGAGGCGCTGGGCGGTCGCCAGCACCTCGCCGCGCCGGCCGTCCGGGATGTCGTACTTGTCCGCGCTCAACTCGACGACGAGGCCGTTGTTGTCCTGGGTGTACAGCGAGAAGAAGATGCCGCGGTCGAAGACGTTGTAGCCGTGCCCCGCGTCGTCGAGCGCCCCCATCACGTCCTCGAAGTCCTCGGCGGCGATGGAGAAACACAGGTGGTGGACGCCACCGGTCGGCGTGGGCATCCGACCGCGGTTGGACGCGCGGTCGTCGCTGACGAACACGGTGAGGATGCGTCCGTCGCCCGTGTCGAAGAAGAGGTGCGTCTGCGAGGGGTCGTCGAGGTTCGGCTGCCGGAGCACGAGCGGCATCCCGAGCAGGTCGCGGTAGAACGCGATGGTGTCCTCGGCGTTGCTCCCCCAGATGGTCACGTGGTCGGTCCCCGTCGTGTGGAACGGACTGTCCGGCGCCTCCGCGGACACCGGGATGGAGTCGTCTGCCATGGCGGTCGGTACGCCGCCCGCGCGGATAAGCGCTCGCGGATGGCGGCGTCACCCGGTGACGGGCGTGTCAGGTGGCGAGTGCCCGGCGGCGCCGCAAGCGCCACCGCTTTATCGGCCGACGGCCTACGCGCTGGCGTGCAGATTGTCGGGTACGAGACGGCGCCCGGCGACGGGCCCCCGGCCCTCCGCGTCGCCAGCGGCGGCAGCGTCGACCGCGTGCCGCTGCTCGCCGGCGAGGAAATCGCGTACGCGCTCGGCGAGCGCCACTGCGCCGGCGTCGACCGCGGCGGCGACGGCCACGAGGCCTGCGACAGCCCCGACGCGCCGCACTGCGACGAGCACACGTCGACGTGGCCGTGCGCGCGCTGCGTGGGCAACTGCGCGATGCCCCTGGAGTCCTGCCACGAGGAACACGCCGTCTACCTCGCCGCGTTCGCGCCCGACGTCTTCAAGGTCGGCGTGACGCGGTCGTGGCGCCTCGACACCAGGCTGCGCGAGCAGGGCGCCGACCGCGCCGCGCACGTCCGGACCGTCGAGGACGGCCGGCGCGCGCGCCGCGTCGAGTACGGCATCGCCGCGGAGATCCCGGACCGCGTGCGCGTCCCGACGAAGGTCGAGGGGTTCGGCGAGCGAGTCGACGCCGCGGCGTGGGACGCCCTCGTCGCGGACTACGACCCCATCGAGGAGTTCGACTTCGACTACGGGCTCGGCCTCGACCGCCGGCCCGTCGCGGAGACGATGGCGACCGGGACGGTCGTCGGGACGAAGGGCCGCGTGCTCGTCCTCGAACGCCAGGGGACGACGTACGCCGTCGACATGCGCGACCTCGTCGGCTACGACGTCACCCCTGACGGGGGGGGCCGCGACGTCCAGTCGAGTCTCGGCGCGTTCTGACCGGCGCCAAAGAGCGCTTTTTTCCGTGCGGCCGGCGAACCCACCGCGTATGGCTGACGACGAACCCGAGGCCGACGACTCGAACGGCGACAGCGAGGAGAAGTCCTTCCGAGAGCGCGTCGAGGAGATCCGCGAGGAGCGCGCCCAGGAACGCGAGGAGGGCGAGGGGGACGACCGCCGCGAGCGCATGGAGGAGGCCATGGGCGGCGGTGGCGGCCCCGGCGGCATGGGCGGCGGCGGGAACCCGTTCGCGCAGATGATGGGCGGCATGATGGGCGGCGGTGGCGGCCCCGGCGGCATGGGCGGCCCCGGCCGCGAGGAGTCCGGCGGCGGCACCAGCGAGAAGGTCGAGCGCGAGCTCGAGCAGCTCCGGAAGGAACTCGAGCGCACGAACAACAAGCTCGACCGCATCGCGAACGCGCTCGAGGACTGAGCGCGGCGGTCCGACTGCGGTTTCTCTCGGAGCTGTCAGTCCAGCAGCCGCGCGCACACCGGCCGGTGCAGTCAGTCCAGCAGTTGCTCGTACACCGACCGGAGTTCCTCGATGGCGCGCGCGACGCTGACGTCGTCGCGGCGGTCGAGGCAGTTCTCGGAGAGCCGGTCGCGCTCGGCGAGCGTCCGCCGGATGGCGGTCCGGAACCCCTCGATGTCGCCGGGCTCGTAGTGGTAGCCCGTCTCGCCGTCCACGACGGTCTCCGCGAGCGCGCCCGCGTTCACGCCCGCGACCGGCGTGCCGCAGGCGTTCGCCTCCAGGGCGACCAGTCCCTCCGTCTCGACGGGGCTGGGGAACGCGAACGCGTCCAGGACCGAGTAGAACGCCGGCAGGTCCTCGCGGTCGAGGAATCCCAGGAAGCGCGCGTCGACGCCGCGGTCGCGGGCGGCGGCCTCGAGGTCGTCACGCGCCGGCCCGTCGCCGCCGAACACGAGCGTCGCCTCGAGGTCCTCGGCGGCCTCCACGAGGTCGAACAGCTGCTTCTCGTAGCCGTGGCGGCCCGTGTACCCGACGAGCGGTCGGTCGTCGGGCAGCGAGTACCGCCGCCGGAAGTCGTCCGCGTCGACCGGCCGGAACTGGTCGACGTCGACGCCGTTCGGCAGCGGCTCGACGGGGACGTCGACGCCGAGGTCCCAGACGTGGTCGCGGGCGCGCTCGCTCGGCGTCAACACGAGGTCCGCGCGGTCGAGGAACCACCGCTCCCAGCGCTCGCTGGCCGCCCGCACCGGCCCCGTCGCGGCGTCCGGCACGACGTAGTCGGCGTACTCCGCGGTCGGCGTGTGGTAGGAGGCGACGAGCGGCACGTCGTGGCCGTGTGCGTACCGCCAGCCCGCGAGCCCGAGGCCGAACGGCGTGTGCGCGTGCACCAGGTCGGCGTCGACGTCCGCGACGGCCGACGGCGTCCGCGGCAGGGCGACGCGGTAGCCGTCGTAGAACGGGAACCGCAGGCTCGGGACGTCGTACTCGCCGGCGCCGGGGTCGTGCGAGGAGCGCGGGTAGACGACGGGCATCTCGCCGCCGCGCTCCCGCCAGCGGTCCCGCCACGTCGACACTGTGTACGTCACGCCGTTCACCGTCGGCAGGTAGGAGTCCGTGAACGCCGCGACGGTCGGCAGGTCCCCGCTCACGCTACCCCTCCGCGGAGTCGGCGTCGGTCGTTCGGACGGCCCGTTCGCCCGGCGTCGCGGCGTCCTCGAGGCGGCCCTCGAGCAGCGCCTCGTAGACGGCCTCGAGCTGGTCGCCGACGCGGTCGAGGCTGTGTTCGGCGGCGGTCTCGCGCGCGTTCTCGCCGAGGCGCTCGCGGAGGCCGGGGTCGTCCGCGAGCCGGTCCAGGGCGTCCCGGAACTCCGCGAACGTCGAACACATCAGACAGTCCTCGCCGTCCGTGAAGAACTCCCGGAACACCTCGATGTCCCGGAGGACGACGGGCTTCCCGCAGGCCATCGCCTCCAGGACGGCGATGCCCTGGTTCTCGACCTTCGCGGGGAAGAGGTAGACGTCGCCCGCGCCGAACGCGGCGCGCTTGTCCGCCATGTAGCCCGTGAACGTCACGTTCTCGGGTGGATTGTTCACCCACTTCCGGGTGGCCTTCCCGGCCTGTGGCCCCTCGTCGTAGGGCCCGAACCACGCGAAGTCGTACTCCGTGGCCTCCGCGAGCTCGCAGAACGTCGTGAGGCCCTTCCGCTCGAACACCTCGCCGACCGCGTACACGACGAGGCCGTCGAGGTCGAAGCGCTCGCGGGTCTCCTCGCGGAAGTCCTCGTAGCCCCGCATGCTCTCGACGTCCACGCCGTTCGAGATGGGGCGGATGGGCGCCTCGACGGGGTAGGACTCCAGTACGCCCTTCGTGTACTCGCTGGGGCAGAGCACGAGGTCGGCCTGCGAGTAGAACCACCGCAGGTACGGCTCCAGCGCCGGCGCCACCCTCGTCGACCCCCGGAAGGACTCCGCGAAGTCCTCCCGCGTGAGGTGGGCGTGCAGCACGAGCGGGGCGTCGTTCCGTCTGGCGTGCCGCGCCACCGCGACGCTCCCCGGGCCGACGAGGTTGCAGTGTGCGACGTCGTACTCCGCGAAGTACCCCTCGCCCGCGAACAGCGTGCCCAGCGACTGCACGGGGTTGCCGGCCCGCCACGGCGTCTCCACCACCTCGACGTCCGTCCGCGCGAGGGCCGCCCGCTGCTGGCGGGTCGCGGTCACCATCCCCCCGCGGACCCGGTCCTCGAACTCGAGGTAGTTCAGCGCCCGCATTACGCGACGCAAACCGGTCGCGGCCGATAACCCTACCGGAACTGTCTTGGGTCGCGGCCGTGCCACGGGCCGTATGGGCATCGCCGCGGAACGCATCGACCGCCTCCACGACCTCGCGCGGCGGGCCGCCCGGGAGGGCGACGACGACCGGGCCCGCAAGTACGTGCGGCTGGCGCGCCGCCTTGCGGAACGGAACCGCCTGCGGCTCCCCCGGGAGTTCCGGCGGTTCACGTGCGACGCCTGCGACGCCTACCTGATTCCCGGCCGGAACGCCCGCGTCCGCACCCGGGACGGCCACGTCGTCGTCACCTGCGACTGCGGCGCCCAGTCGCGGTACCCCTACGAGTAGCCGCGACAGCCGCCAGCGCGGTCTCGGGGCGTCTCCCCATGCAACAAGTTTCAAAGCCTCGCGGCCGGTACACTGGCCCAGAGATGACCGAGGACCTAGCGAAGAAGGCCCACGAGGCCGACGTCACCGTCTGGGTGGGGAAGGCCGGCGTCGACGCCGTCGCCGACGAGCTCGCCGACCAGCTGGACGACCGCGACGTCGTGAAGGTGAAGTTCCTGCGGGCAGCCCGCGGCGGGTCGTCCACGGCGGAGCTGGCCGACGAACTCGGCGACCTCGCGGACGCCGACCTCGTCGAGACGCGCGGGAACACGGCGGTGTACAAGTGATGTTCCGGGGGGCATCCGGCGCCGTGGCGAGCGTCGACCCGCTGCCGTTCCTCGAGGACCTCGTCCCGCAGTACGCGGGCGCCCTGACGCAGTTCGTCTACTTCGTCGCGGCGTTCCTCGCCGTCTACCTCCTCGGGCGGCTCGTCGTCCGGCCGCTGTTCGACCGCGTGCTCCGACGCCGCGACCTCGACGAGCACGCGCGCAAGCCGCTGCGGAAGGTGCTGTCGTTCGCCGTCGTCTTCGTCGCCGTCTCGGTGGCGTTCGGGTTCGCCGGCTACGGCAGCTTCCTGACGAGTCTCGCGACCATCGCGGCGGCCGCGACGCTCGCGGTCGGGTTCGCGATGCAGGACGTCATCGCGAACTTCGTCGCGGGCGTGTTCATCTACACGGACGAGCCGTTCCGCGTCGGCGACTGGATCGAGTGGGACGGCAACTCGGGCGTCGTCGAGGACATCAGCCTGCGCGTGACGCGCGTGCGGACGTTCGACAACGAGCTCCTGACGGTGCCGAACTCCGTGCTGACCTCGGGCGTGGTCAAGAACCCGGTCGCGAAAGAGCGGCTCCGCCAGCAGTTCATGTTCGGCATCGGCTACGACGACGACATCGACGAGGCCACGGAGATCATCCTCGAGGAGGCCCAGGCCCACGACGGCATCCTCGACGACCCGGGCGTCACCGTCCGCCTCACGGAGCTCGGGGACTCCTACGTCGGCCTCAAGTCGCGGTTCTGGATCGACGACCCGTCCCGGTCGGACTTCGTGAAGACCCGCAGCGAGTACGTGCAGGCCGTCAAGGAGCGCTTCGACGAGGCGGGCATCGACATCCCGTACCCGGTCCGAACGCTCGACGGCAGCGTCGACGTCGACCTCGCGGGCGAACCGGCGACCGAGCACCTCGAGGGGTAGCGGGCTCCGCGGGCGGTCACTCGATTTCTCGCCGCATGCAGGTCGCGGTCGTCGGACAGACGTCGCCGAACTGCGCGGTCTCGCGGACGCTCGCGGGCGCTGCGTCCCGGTCGACGACGTCGTAGCCGAGGCCGTCGAAGAACGCGGTCGCCGTCGTCGTCAGCAGGAAGACCTCGCGGACGCCGGCGTCCCGCGCCGCCGCTTCGAGCGTCCCGCAGACAGCAGTTCCGTGGCCGCGGCCGCGGTGTGCGGCCGCGACGACGACCGACCGCAGCAGCGCGGCGTCGCCGCACAGTTCGAGGCCGCCGCCGGCGGTGACGAGGCCGTCGACGCGGCCGACGTAGTACCGGCCGCCGCCCGCGCGGACGTGGCCGTCCGGCAGGCCGGCGTCGGCGAGCAGGGCCGCGAGCGCCTCGCGGTCCCGGCCGGTGGCGCGCCGGACTGTCAGCCCGTCGTCCGGCACGGGCCGTCACCCCAGGAGACGGCGACCTGGACGCCGCCGGGCAGGTCGTAGGCGAGCGCGCGACACTGCTCGACGCAGCGAGCGAGCCGGCGGGCGCGTCGCCCGAGAACGACTGCCGTCGCGAGCACGAGCGCCGACGCGGCAGCGGCCAGCGGCGCGCTCGCTGCCCACACGAGGACGGCGAGAACCGGCGCGAGGGCGTAGCTCGCGGCGACGTCGGTCCACGAGAGTCGTTCGAGTGCGGTGCGAGTCGAGTCGGCGGTGGGTGGCAGGGACATCGTGGGGGTTGGAGTGTCCGTGTGCAGTCAGTGTCGCCTCGCGTCGGTCGGTTTCCGGGCTTCGATGGCGGCGGGTGCGACGTGGTCGACGCCGCGGTCGCTCCCGTCGCCGTCGAGCGTCACGGCGACGTCCGCGAAGCCGGCCTCACGGAGCATCGACTCGAGGGCGTCGGGCGCGGCCGCGCCGCCGACGCACGCGGCGACGGCGTCGGGGTCCTCGCGGACCGCCGGCGGGATCTCGTCGACGGCGACCAGGTCGGAGACCGCGAGGCGGCCGCCAGGGGCCAGGACGCGGAAGGCCTCGCGGAACACGCGCGGCTTGTCCGGCGAGAGGTTCACCACGCAGTTCGAGACGACGGCGTCGACGGACGCGTCGGCGACCGGGAGGTGTTCGATCTCGCCGAGGCGGAACTCGACGTTCTCGAGGTCGGCGTCCGCGGCGTTCTCGCGGGCCGTATCTATCATCTCCGGCGTCATGTCGACGCCGACGACGCGGCCGTCCGGGCCGACTTCGCGCGCCGCGAGCAAGCAGTCGAAGCCGCCGCCGGAGCCGAGGTCGAGGACCACCTCCCCCGCCTCGAGTTCGGCGATCGCGCGTGGGTTCCCGCAGGACAGCCCGAGGTTCGCGCCGTCCGGTGCGGCGTCGACGTCGTCGGCCGAGTAGCCGACCTGGCGAGCGATGGCGCTCGCGTCGGCTCCGGACCCGGCACAGCAGTCGGCGTCGGCGCCGCCAGTCGGACCGTCGCTCCCGCAGCAGCCGCCGGTGGCGGCGTCGGCGTACCGCTCGCGGACGGCACTGCGTCGCGCGGCGGCGTCGAGGTCGCCGGCGCTCCGGTCGCCGGTCGCGCCGTCAGTCATCGCCGCCCCTCCGCGTGTCGTCGAGCACGGCGAGGACGCGTTCGGCGCGCTCCGTGGCGGTGTAGTACCGCCAGCGCCCCTCCTTCCGCCGGTCGACGAGCCCCGCGGTGAACAGCCGGGAGAGCGCCTGACTGACCGCGCTCTGGCTGACGCCGAGCGCCGGTTCGACCTCGCAGACGCAGACGCCGTCGTCGTCGCCGGCGGCGACGATCCGCAGCGCCTCGTAGCGCGTGTCGTTGCCCAGCGTCGACAGCACCTCGACGTCGGCGGCGAGGTCGCGGTCCGGCAGCGAGTGCGTCGCGGCGCAGCACCTGCCCGGAGTCTCCTGTGCGTCGTCCGTTCCGGCGTCGATCTCCTGTCCAGTCATCTTAGCTAGCGCTAATATTAGCGTACAGTAATATAATGGTTCGGGTGGCCGCGGGTCGCCGCCGGAAACTACCGGCATCGTCCGGGAGAGCCCACAGGACACCGGGATGCGGCACCGGAGCGGCCCCAGGACACCGGGTTGCGGCACCGGAGCGTACAGTTACACGGCTGGACGCCGAACTGTGAGGCGGGGCCGCTCCCATGACCTGTGACACGAGGCCGCGACCATGACCGACGACCCGGCGTTCCACCACCTTCGGGCCGGACTCGACGCGCTGCCGCCCGTCGAGCGGACGGTCGGCGGCGGCGAGTTACGCGAAACCCGGCAGTTCCGCGGACTGACCCTCGACCAGGCAGCGGGCTACCTCGTGAGCCTGGGCGGCGAGCGAGTCCGGACGGACCGCGTCGAGGGGGCGGGCTGGACCGCGGACCTCTCCGCGCGCCGCGTGCCCGTCGGCCCGTCGTACCGGCTGACGGAGGTCACGGTGACGTGGGCCGGCGACCCGGAGGTCCTCGAACCGCTCATCGTGCGGTTCCGGCTGAAGGCGTTCCGCGCGCCCGGATGACGGCGCCGCGTCTACGCGTGAACGCACTGTAGCGCCGCGACTACGCGGCGTGGATGCGGTATGAATGGTGGACGGGCCGGGGTCGCCCGGCGTTCCGGCCCGGGTAGTCCCGGTCGCCTCCTCCACCCCGCGACCCTCCGAGCGACGGACGTCCGGTGCTCCGCTGCTCACTTCCGTGCCTGACGGAGTGGCACCGGCGAACCGCGACGACGACACCCCTGCAGGTGCGCGCCGCGGACCGCCGTCCCCGAAGGACGAGGCTTCCACGTTGGCTCCCGGGGCCCGGACAGGTCGACCGGACTCGCCCGGATTTCGGCCCCCGCTGATGACTGTACCGCGGGTGACGGGCGGGGCCAAACCGCCCGGCCTAGTCCAGTTCGTCGTAGGCGACTCCCTCTTAAGGGCCTTTCGGGACGCGGCGTTCGTTACGGTTTCGAGACGCGTGTTCGTCACGTGTTACCTAGTAACGCGTTAACACTTTCAATCGGCGGCCGGAACCGCCACCCATGTCGGCGCTGACCGACCACTACGACGCCCTCCGCAGCGAGTTCGACTACGACGACCCCGCCGTCGGCGTCGGCGGCCTCGACGCCGGCGTCGTCGACCGCGCATTCGCCGCGACCACCGACGAGGACGCGCTCCGCGCCGCGGACTCGGGGGACGCCGAGACCCTGTTCGTCGCCAGCGCCGGCCTCACCGGCACGCCGCACGTCGGCACCCTCGCGCAGATGTTCGCCGCCGAGCGCTTCCACGAGGCGGGCTTCGACGCGCAGTTCCTGCTCGCGGACTACGAGAAGTACGCGGGCTCCGGCCGCGACCTCGACGTCGTCCGCGACCTCGCGGCGGCCTACGAGGCGTTCCTCGACGCCCTCGGCTTCGATGGCCGCGTCCGCACGCAGTACGGCGACCGCGACGTGATGCACACGGCGTTCCGCCTCGGGCCGCACGTCGACCTCGAGGAGACGCCGACGTTCGACGTCGAGCCGACCGACTGGGTCGAGCGCGTCCGCGCGGCCTACGACAGCGACCGCGAACCCATCGCCGACGCGACCGGCAGCACCGACCTCGGCAGCCGGCTCGCCGAGCTGCTCTGCCTCGCGGACTTCGTCCACCCGACGCTCGCGGACGGCTACGACCGGACCGTCTTCGTGCTCGGCGTCGACGAGCACGCGCTCGTCCAGTACAACGCCCACTTCCTCGCCGACGCGCCGTTCGACGCGGCCTTCGAGGGGCTGTTCACGCGCATGGTGCCGGGCCTCGACGGCTACCCGAAGATGGCCAAGACCATCCCCGGCTCCGCCATCACCATGGACCTCTCCCCCGACCGCGTGCGGTCGCTCGTCCGCGACGCCGACGACGCCCGCGACCCGGCAGCGTCGACGGTCTACCAGATGATGGCGCTGGCGTCGGACTACGACGGCGACCGGCTCGCCGAGCTCGAGGCCGCCTGCGAGCACGGGGGCGAGGCCTGGGACGCCGCGGTCGCCGAGTACGCCGACTTCCTCGCCGGCCTCGCCGCCGAGTGGCCCGAGCACTGACCGCCACCCGCCGACAGCGTGCCCGAGCACTGACCGCATCCGTCGACACCGAATCGGTCCGCTCGCGGCGCCCAGCAGGGGAAACCGTCATCCCGGACGACCGTCTACAGGCGCCCATGGGATTCGGTTCGACCGCGAAGAAGCTCCAGAAGGTCACGGACATGGCCGACAAGCTCTACGAGCGATTCGAGCGGCTCCGAGAGCAGGTCAACGACCTCACGGGCACCGTCGAGGAGACCAACGACCGCGTCGCCGCACTCGAGGGGGAGGTGGCCGAGCAGCGCGCGCTCCTCGAAGCCCTCGCCAGCCGGCAGGGCGTCGACGTCGAGAGCGTCCTCGAGGACGTCGAGTCGGACGCGGCGGCCACGGACGCGGACTCACAGCCCGCCGACGCGAAGCCACGAACTGGCGACGCAGACGCACAGACAGACGGCGCGAACTCGCAGTCCGGCGGCGTGAACTCGCAGTCCGGCAGCGCGGCCTCGCAGACCGACGACGCCGGGACGTGACCGCCGCGTCGCGCGCGTCGGCAGCGAGCGCGCGGATGGCAACGCCTAAAGAACGCCGGCAAGAATTACCGGCCAGATGACCACCCACCGGAGGCCGCTGGACTCGGTGCTGGAGACCGTCGGCGAGACGCCGCTCGTGCGCGTGCACGCGTCGCCGGACGACGTCCCGGTGTACGCGAAACTCGAGTCGTTCAACCCGGGCGCGAGCGTGAAAGACCGCATCGGGAAGTACATGCTCGAGGCGATGCTGGAGTCCGGAGAGCTCCCCGAGGGCGGCACGGTCGTCGAACCCACCGCCGGGAACACCGGCATCGGGTTCGCGGTCGCCGCCGGTCAGCTCGGCGTCGACGCCGTCTTCGTCGTCCCCGAGCGGTTCAGCGTCGAGAAACAGCAGCTCATGCGCGCGCTCGGCGCCGACGTCATCAACACCCCCACCGAGGACGGCATGGGCGGCGCCATCGAGCGCGCCCACGAGCTCGCCGACGAGCTCGACGACGCGGTCGTCCCCCAGCAGTTCTCAAACCCCCTCAACGCCGAAGCCCACTACGAGACCACCGGCCCCGAGATCGGCGGCGCGCTCGACGGCGCCGTCGGCGCGCTCGTCGCCGGCTGCGGCACCGCCGGCACCCTCATGGGGACCGGACGGTACCTCCGCGAGCGCGTCCCCGACCTCCACGTCACCGCCGTCGAGCCGCGCGGCTCGCTGTACGCCACCACGAAGGGCCGCGACATCGAGGAGGCCGAGTACAAGACCGAGGGCATCGGCACCCACGACCCCTCGACGAACGAGCTGTTCGACCCCGAGTTCGTCGACGACGTCGTCCAGGTCCCCGACGAGGACACGCACGCGGAGATGCAGCGGCTCGCCCGCGAGGAGGGCCACCTCGTCGCGTCCAGTTCCGCCGCGAACAGCCTCGCCGCGCTCGACGTCGCCGAGCGCGCCGCACGCGGCGACCTCGACCTCCCGCACGACGCCGTCGTGACCGTGTTCCCCGACTCGAGCGAGCGCTACCTCTCGAAGGGCGTCTACGGCGACTACGAGGAGTGGGAGAGCTAGCGGCAGGGCGGCTCAGGCGACCAGCCGGCCGTGCTCGACCTTCATGCACTTGTCCTGGACGACGCGCAGCCCGGCCGCCTCGGCGCGCGCCGCCGCGTCGTCGTGCGTGATGCCGAGCTGCAGCCAGACCGCCCGCACGTCGTCGCGCGCGACCGCCTCGTCGACGATGCCGGGGACCTCCTCGCTCGGCCGGAACACGTCCACGAGTTCCACTTCCGCCTCGACGTCGCTCAGCGAGTCGTACGCCCGCCGGTCGAAGATCTCGTCCGCGAACGGGTTCACGGGGACCACGTCGTACCCGTGCTCGAGCAGGTACTTCGGGATGTCGTGAGCGGCCTTCCCCGGCGTCGTCGAACACCCGACCACGGCGACGGTCTCGTAGGCGAGCAGCTCCCGGAGCTCGTCGTCGGACTCCACTGGCATGGCCGAGTGTTCGGCGGCCGCGGCGAAAAACCCACAGGTCGCGCCGGCGGGCGCCGCCGCCGCGTCACGACCGCCGCCAGCAGCAGGCGGGCACAGCGCCCCGACACCTTCGGAGCGGCCGGTTCTCCACAGCAGTCGGCCAGTGCCGCCGTCAGAGCGGCCGCCAGTCCGTGCCGCCGTCGACGCCCAGCAGGCGCGCCTCGAAACCGTCGTCGGCCTCGCGGACGGTGACGATGCCGTCGAACAGCTGCTTGAGCGTGCTCACCGTCTGCTCGTCGTGCGCGCTCGAGTCCACGACGAACACGCCGAGGGCGTCCGCGCTCTGCACGCGCCCCGTGAACACGTGCAGGAACCGGAACACCGTCTGGAGGTCCGAGTACATCAACAGCGTCGACAGCGAGTGCAGGAGGATGCGGTTGCGCGTGACGTTGCGCTGCTGGTAGAGCGCGCGCAGCAGCTCGGAGAGTTCGATCCCGATGCCCGTCAGGTCCACGGGCGAGGACGCGTACCGCACCAGCTCGGACTCCGTCGCCGACCCCATCCCCTGCTGTTTCGTCACGCAGTCCACGACTCCGACGAGCGGTTCGCCGCCCGGCACGCGCGCGGCATACTCCTCGAGGACGCGGTCCGCGCCGTCCTTCGTCGTCACGACGATGGCGCCCTCGCCGTCCGCGGAACCGCGCGCCAGGACGTCGAACCCGAGGTCCCGCTTGCCGCTCATCGGCGGCCCCGCCACCAGGAGGTTCGTCCCCGGGTCCACGCTCACGTCCGAGAACGCCGCACCGATCTCGTACATCACGGTACCCCTCTCCGAACGGCGACCGGGGGATGGCGTGCGACCGGTTCGTGCGCCCCCGTGCTCATCTGCCCGAAAGATATGCTGATTCGCTTATATTCCTTTTGATTGGGCAGTCAGGCGGCGGCCACGCGGCCGACGACGAACGCCGCCGCGGCCACGAACGTCCCCAGCTTCAACAGCTGCTGGCCGCGCGTCGGGTCCTCGAAACTCCGGTAGGCCGCCACCAGCATCAGCGCGTCCGCCGGCGCCACCACCACGAGGTACGCCACGCCGAACGTCCCCAGGAGGTAGGGCACCGGGCTCGCCGCCACGGCGACCACCAGCAGCGCGGACGCCAGCACCAGCGCGCGCCGCTCCCCCACGGCGATCGGGAGCGTCCGCAACCCCTCCTCGCGGTCGCCCGCCACGTCCTCGACGTCCTTCACGACCTCCCGCGTGAACGTCGACAGCGCCGCGAGCACCGCGAGCACGCCCCCGGCGAGCGGGTCGCCGACCGCCGCCGCCCCGAACAGGAACGTGCTCCCGACGAGGTACGCCACCAGCGCGTTCCCCGCGCCCGGCAGCCCCTTGAAGTACTCCGTGTACGTCACCAGCCCCAGGAGGTTCACCGCCGCGATGCCGAGCGCGAGCGCCGGCAGGGACGCCGCCAGCCCGATAGCGCCCGCGAACAGCACCGCGCTGAACGCCAGCGCGCCCCGCGGGGACACCGCGCCGCGCGGAATCGGGCGGTCGGGCGCGTTGATGCGGTCGATCTCCCGGTCGAAGTAGTCGTTGATCGCCATCCCCGCCGCCGTCGCCAGCCACGTCGCGCCGACCGCGGCGGCCGTCGCCAGCGGCGCCGCGAACGCACCGCCCGCCACGAACGCGCCGGTGAACGTCAACGCGCCCGCCGCCAGCGTGTTCACCGGGCGCGTCAACTCCAGCAGTCCGCGCACGGTCGCCACCGAGACCATGCACGCCGCTACGCACACCCCGCCGAATAAACGGGTCGGTCCCGACCGCCACCGAACCACGGGGTTTAAAACTGCCCTCCGACTACGACTCCACGCGGGCGCTTAGCTCAGCTTGGACAGAGCACTTGGCTTCGGACCAAGATGCCGCGGGTTCAAATCCTGCAGCGCCCATCATTCTGCGTGACGGGCAACATTTGGCAGACGGCGGTACGGCGCTTATAAAGGAATTCCTCTTCGGCCGTTTTGATTTCATCACGTTTCGGAACGGGGGTCGCCGGTGTCATGCGATTCGCTTGCATTTGAATGACAGCGCGGGCACATAATACTTGGGTGGAGAGTGTAATTGGCGGCGCGCGCGAGGGGTTATGCTGTCCAACCTCGACTCTCATCTCACAACGCACTCTGCGATTCAGATAGAATTTCGTCTGCTTCCGTGCAGTTCCTCGTCCCTCAGAGTTCCTGCTCCAGCCTCTTGAAGAGCGTACGCCATCGTTCAGGCACGTCGTCAATGTCGTACACCCCTTCATTCGCTAATTGTAAGTACCGGACGGCTTCGGCGTCGGTCAGGTTTTGCAGATTCAACTCCTCAACGGTCTTTTCGCGCGCCCATTCCGTGCTCATTGGCCGGTCACGTTGGATGGCTCCGTAGAAATGGAACCAGAACATAAGGTTCCCCTCAGACGGAACGGGCGGGCTCTGATCTTGATGGAATCGGTCGGGGATCAGTGGAAGTGACGGTACTGCCGAAAGAACGCTGAGGAACGACCGTCGAAACATGCCGTCGACAAAGTGACTCCTCTTCTAAAATCTACCTCCGCCTCGTAGTACACTCTCGTGTACGTACTCACGTACATACGTAGGTACACAAGTGAGTGATTACATAGCTCTGTAAACTCTTTAGCAGGTGTCGTAACGAGTTCGGCGACGATTGCTTCGTTGATCCGTTCAATGAGGACACCACTCTCTTCGGTGGAACGCGCTCAACCAGCGACGATGAGGATTTACGTCACTTGTCGAGCCAGGCTGTCAAGTCGATTCAACACCGCGTCACGATTTCCCCCCTCTCGAGCAGTTTCCCGCAACTCATCGAATAGGTCAGCCAGAGTCGCCACGAGTGACTCTTCGAGCGATGTCGGATCGATAACAGGGAGTTCTTTGAGCGCACTGATACTGAGTTTCTCGTAGCCGCCTTGCTGTGTTTGCGTCTGTGTTTGGATCACCCGCTGCCCCACGTTACTATTTAAGTACGCGAGCAACGCCTTCAGCTCCGTCTCGTCGAGGTTCACATCGTAGAACCCACGGAAGTTGTGGATGTTCCTCGCAGCGGTCTCGTTGAGAATGAAGGTGAATCCATCTCGCCCAGCGTCTTGCACCAAGACCCGAGGCGAATCCTGTCGCCGGGGCCGATACCAGTACGGGCGGTTTTCGATTACGGTTGCTTCGAGTGAGTTGCTCCGGTACACGCTATCCCGTAGATACGAAACGATCCCCGGTATCTCACCGTTGCTGTTCCTCGGGAGCGAGTCAGCATTGAACAGGACTTGCTCCTGGAAGTTCTCTCGTGACTTCGGGACATCTGGTAGTTCGTCTGGGTCTAGTAGCCAGACCTCCTCACCAGCAGTTCGCAACTGTTCCCAGTCCTCCTCACGGAAGTCGTATCCGTTGACGAGCTTCGGTTGACGAATGAGCCGTGACAAGTGTTTCTCGGAGATTCCGGACTCGTCGACGTCATCCTGTGTCAGGCAGAAAAACGTCACATCGCCGGTTGATTTTCCGCGGTGGATCGTGGCGAACTCGCCGAGCGGTGTGAGTTCGCTTGTATCGATGTCGGAGGGATCGAATAGTGCTGCCCAGTTTTCCCCGGGGGCGAGATCTGCTTGCGGCACGTGATTGATGTAGCCCCAATCGGTCTTGCCCTGGTCACCGTTCTGGACTGCGTCACAAAGCGTATTCGAATCGATGGACTCGTCCACGCGAATGAAGCGTGTCTCACCCGTGTTACCACCGGAATCTACTTCTAAGAAGCAAACGAGTGCGGTGACTTGGGCGTCCTGGAAGACCGATTCGCCTTCTGGGTTGAACTGAACGAGCGCAGTGATGGAAAACTCATCCAGTAGGAACTGTTTGAGTGAGTCACCGTAGGCCGTCGTGAGGAAGCTGTCCGGCGTGAGGAACGCCGCACGGTCACCCGAAGACAGGAACGACCGACTGTGGTACAGGAAGTACGTGTAGAGTGGTGATCGCGCACTGACGTCGATTTCTGTCGATTGCTCTATGTCGCCGTTGATCTGTTCTTTGTACTCCTTCGGGAGCGCGTCCCCGCTCGTGTATGGGGGGTTACACACGATCCCGCCGATGTCGTGTTGCAGTTCGTCTGGATCAAGATTGAGGAAGTCGTGTGTTCGCGGCGTATTCAGCTGTCCACCCAAAGTGAGTGCTGTCCCGCCCATGACCCGAGCGAGGGGGCTCCGTTCGATCCCGTCGACGTGCGTGGGGTCAGTGTTCAGATTCCACCGCGGGTGAAACGCGCTGGATAGTACGCCCGCCCCCATTCCAGGGTCGAGAAGGTGGTCGACATCGCGGTTAGCCCAGGACTTCATCGTCGCTGCAATTTCCGGCGGTGTCCGAAACTGCCCGAGTGACTGTCGATACTCGCTCGGTGTTAGCTCCGCGTAGAGCTTCCCAATATCTTCCGTTGGCTGGGGTGAGAAGAGCAATCGAGCCCGGTGAGCCAACGCAGATTCCAGGGCGTTCTCATCAGCCAGTTCCGCGACGTGGTCAAGAACGAACTGATCGAACACTCCGTCTCCTGTCTGCTTCCGTGCGTTGTGAAACGCCTGTTGTACCGAATGGGAGAGTGGCGGAACGACGCCGCAACACCGGTACCATTCGTACACCGTCGCTTTTAGCAGAACACTCAGGACGGCATGACGCGTAACAGTTCTCTGTACCGACTCTGTTTCTATCGACCCGATCCCGTGCAGTTCGCACCACTCCTGGAGTCGCTTGAGGAGAGACTCGGACAATTTCGTGTTGAATGCTGGAGTGATGGTGCCTGCTGCCCGTCGAATGTCCTCGATGAGTTCATCCGTGACGACGGGCGCGAATGTTTGAGAGGCTAAGTCCCACTCGTAGTTGAGTCGGTCGAGTACACGCTCGGTGACTCGGTTCTTTACTGCGGGTTTCCACACCTCGATTCCAACGCCAGCAGCAGTCTGGTACAGCTCTCGTTTCGAGAACGGTGCTGGAATCTCGTGCCGGTCGCCCGTCAACTTCTGGATGACGGCGTCTACCTGTTCACGCCGCTGTGCGTCCAATCCTACTGGGGTAACCGGTGAGCGGTCTCTCCCACCACTCGTCGCCGGAGACGGGACAGGGGTCTGCGGATACGGACGAGCGTTATCACTCGTTCCCCGGCGGTGGAGCCGCTTGATCTCTTCTGGGTCTCTCATATACCTCGCTGCGGGCACGATCCGCAGTACGCCAGCCACTCAGAGCGGAGTGGTTTCCGAGGTAGTCGCTGGAACTACGTTTCGATCAAGTGACCGAACTCCTCGACGACGATCTCACCATCAATGCCGCGTTCTTCGCACCAGTCCAGCGCTGCTTCCTCATCAAGGAGTTCGATCTCCGCACCGCCAGTCGTGCCGCCCCCGCTACACGGCTTGGCGTATTGGGTTGCCGCACCGCCCTCACAGTGAAGGAAGTACTCCCCGCCAGAGGTCTCGTATAGCGTTTCGATGAGGTAGTAGAGGTCACTCCGATCCGCGTTGGGGGCATACCTGGCTATTTGTTCAGCTCGGTCCGTGTCGTACAGTTTCCGGTCGATGACTCGCTGCATTGTAAACCGGGAAATTATCTGGTCGTATTAAAGGGTTAGCCCTGAGAATCCCGCTATTTCTAACGCTACAGGCCGTTAGAAGCCAAAATCCGGACTCACAGCACGACCGACCGACTCACAGCACGACCATATTGGGCAAAACGGTATCAGACCTCACCAGACAGGGAGCAGAAAGTAGACCACAACATGGACTCTCCAGAACCGCTTGACATGGCTATGACTCACCGAACATCTACGAGAGAGTAACCAATCACCCACGCACGTCCAGTACATTATACCCAGTTGCAGTCATCGGAACAGCAATCCACCCAGCCCCATATTCTTGATAGGTTTTCTGGACACCCCCCGTGTTGACAGCAAGAAACACCGCCTAATATGGCCTATACCCGCTGAAAAATTCTGGACACACCCCGCTACCAATTCGGGTGAGATCTGTGATACTATTCAAATGTTGAGCGTCACATGCTTTCAGCAAGCGAAATCCGTCGCCATTCAACTCACTCACCCTGGTGGACTGGCCACACACTGCTATTGTGCAACCGACGCGGCTTGTTTACCGGAGTGAAAGAGTATGTTAGGCATATTCAGCCCTCCTGCTCATGGTGGTGAAATCTGGGCCGTGGGTCAGCTGCCGAGTAGCCGTCGAAAGAATCCAGGCGAGTCTGTTTCTTCAGGAGTTACGTCGGATTCCGCCGGCTGGTCGGTAGTATCACCATTTTCTGCGGGTCCGTCGAGTAGTTCGTCTACCGAGTAGCCGACCCACTCGGCAAATTCCTTCGGTGCACCGATGTAGACACTCGTCCCAGATTTATCGGACATGAACCGCTTGTCTAGTCGTTTCTCGTAGTCGTAGACTTCCCAATCCTCGCGGTCAAAGTCAGCGTTCATCCCATCGGGTTCCGATTCGAACTCGACACGGCCTCCCTGGATGTCGCGCTGCCATTTGAGCCGCCCTGTATCGTACATCTGTTCCGCTGGCTCATTAGCAGGGAAATACTCCGGTGGTTCTCGGTCAGCCTCCTCGTAGAAGTCACAGAAGATCTGGCGGACGTCTTCCACGGTGCCATTGCCTTCGGTCCACGGCTGCTCTGCTAGCATTCGGCGAGCCACGTAGCTGAATATCGGATTTTCCCGCTCTAACACTTCTGCAAGGTCGTCCTGCGCCGCATGGAAGCCCGGATCTTCTGGATTCGAGGGGAACGACACGTCCATACTGAGGATCTTCATTCGGTTGCGGAACTCCGATTTCGGCAGTGAATCGTTGGTCGTGAAAATCAGACATGGCTGATCCACATTGGTTGGCGTCCAATCCCCCCAGTAGTTCCGGATCGGGCTCCAACCCTCTATTTTGTCTTTCTCCGCGTCGATGATCGCATACGGGAAACAGGTGTCCCACTCTCGAACCCCGCGAATCTCATCAACACCCACGTCGTCCGCATCAACTCCGGAAATGACGGTGTTGTCCGAAATTAGTCGTAGAATGTACTCTGTGAGTTTGTCTTTTCCGGCGTCACTGTTCCCTTCGATGTACAGGTGCTGCAGGACGTTGTCGAGGGTCCGTGACGGGGACGAAAGTGCCTCAGCGTACTGGTTGGCGAACGGGGCCCAGAAGCCGTAGAGGAACGCTTCGTACATCTGGGCCATCACCGCGGTCGGTGTCTGGGTATACCCGTGGTTCTCCACCGTCTCGACATAGGCCTCGATAGTATCTAGACAATGGTTCAGAACCTCGGGGGTTGGTGAATCCGTAGCGACTAAAATCAGATCCTCATCATCACCGATGATGACCTGCTCGGCTTCGGGGACCACGGACATAGTGGGGATTTCCGTTGATTCCCGAACTTGGTTGTTGTAGGCGCTCAGCGGTGCTGTAATACTATGATCTTCGACAGTCGCACCGCGGGAACGGAGAGTAGAGCTGAACTCGTCGGCGACGTCTCTGTCCACTTTACTGGTCCCCATTCGGATTTTCTTCTCTGGCGTCCGAACCCGTGGCCGGTCTAACGTCTCGGTGAGGGTCGTTTCGTGGTCTGATTCGACGAGTCCCACATCGGGTGATTCCTTGCTATCACCCTCTGTATCTGAAGGGCCGTTCGGATCAGTGTCATCGTCACCTGACCCATCTGGTTTGACGACCGTTCGGTCGGCTTTCTCCGGCTCATCGACGAATGCAACTGATTCATCCGCTTCCTCAGGGTCATCGACTGCTGCCGTTACCCGATCTGCGATCTCCTTCAGATCCTCCGTCGCATCTTGGTTGAGCGCGGCCGTATCGCTCACGTCTAAATCTCCAGATCCGACCCAGTACTCGATGCGGTTTTCGCGCTCTTCGGGAGTGTCTGCGTCTTCGATGGCTTCGACCAGCCCTTCAAGAAGCGTCTGACTGCTGTATCGTTCTCGGTACTCGTCGATAAACGCTGCAAACTCCTCATCGAGTTCCGTCCCGACTTCGGTAGTGATGACCGAGATCTGGTTCGTGTGGTACTCCCACGAGTTAACGGACAGGTTCGCGGACCCATGAACGAGCTTCACCGTATCGTCAGGCATAACGATACGGTACATTTTCGAGTGGACGATCTTTCGGTTCTTCAGTCGAACAGTCAGCCGGTCGTCCTGCCGGAGCTGAACGAGCGACCGCGCGGTTGAGACATCGTTGACCTGATTGGCGTAGTCGTTAGCATTCCCGACCAGCACATCGAGTGAATCGATGTCGTACTCGGTCAGCATCCGAACCATCAGTTCCGGCGTCTCAGCGTACGTCACCGCATCTACGTGGCGGGCTCCCTCGAACAGGTCGAGGAAGTCTTCGCGCTTTTTCACCATCACCAACCGATACCCCGCCTCACCGGAACCGTAGAATTCCGGCATGTCAGCGTACTTGTCGAACGAAACCTTCGCTGTTATCTCATCCATGGTCCTGACTGTGTTTACTTGATAAGGTGGACACTCGTTCCGTTCTTGGATGCTCGACGGCACTTTCGCACCGCAGCGACTGTCTTGAACCACTGCCCTCGTTCAATCAAGGCTCTGGACCCCCGTCGAATCTCCTTCACCGAAGTCAGCGGACTCCGAGTGGGTTGGTTCACGCTGGCGCTGATCGTACGCCTCACGCCAAGCATTGATGACGTCCTGACTCTCTGCCCCGTGAGATGTGTGTCGACGCCGGACTTGAATCAGCGCTGGCGTGTTCATCGCGTCACCAGAGACGACCGCTTGTCCGGGCGTCAGGCCGGGTAACTCGCGGAGGACATCTTCACCTGCCGCCTCGACAGAGTTCTTGATCGCGTCTTGGTCGTTCGGGTTCTTGATTTGCATCGAAATCTGTGTGCCACACTGCGACAGCACGTCCTGATCGATCTTTGAAGGACGTTGACTGATGATTCCCAGCCCGAATCCGAACTTGCGCCCCTCGGACGTGATCGTACGCATAATATCTAGCGAGGGGGCGTCACCCGAGGCCGGTGCGAACCGATGCCCCTCTTCGAACAGCGCGAAGATCGGGTGCTCGATCTGGGAGTCGCGGTCTCGGACGGCATCGAGACGTTCC
This sequence comes from Halobacterium yunchengense, assembly GCF_037031165.1. Taxonomy (NCBI): domain Archaea; kingdom Methanobacteriati; phylum Methanobacteriota; class Halobacteria; order Halobacteriales; family Halobacteriaceae; genus Halobacterium; species Halobacterium yunchengense. The sequence continues at coordinate 473,389 of NZ_JAYEZL010000003.1, forward strand.
CGGTACATCCGTCGCAGGAGCACGGTCGTGATGAGTTGCTGGTTCCACCGATCCAGCGTATCCATCTGCAGGACGGTACACTGGCCAGGGTCCACGATTTCGTCCAGTGGGACGTTGTCTTCAGGGTGGAATAGATCGTTCCGCTCTATCGAGCGGCGGAGCCGCCACTCTAGTGCACCGACACTCGCGTCATCGTCGTCGTATATTCGGTGCATCTCAGCGATGAGTTCATCGACGCCCCAGGTCCGGCTCTCCTGTCGCTGCATCGCGCGCCATGCCGTCGACAGTCGCTCTTGCATTCGGTTACTCGGATTGTCCAAGACGGCCATGACATCGCCAATGTCCAGTTCCGAAATGCGTACGCGAAGCCGCTCGGGGTCGTAGTAGACGACCTCTGGTTCGTATCCGTCCTCGCCCTGGAACGCTTCGTCACCCTGCATTTCTGCGAGAGTATCATACTCTCCGTGCGGGTCGAATACGAGCAGGGATGCACGGGAGCTCGGACGCATCATCTCCTCAATCAACACGGACGCTGTGTACGATTTCCCGCTGCCCGTGGATGCGAGAATCGCCAGGTGCGTCGAGGCGAATTCCTTGATCGGAACGTGGATGTTCGTCGCTTCGGGCGACCGATTCAATAGCCAGCCGAGGTACGCAGTTCCGTCCAGCTCGGTCACGTCTGCCCTGTCCGTCTCACACCCGAGGTTCGGAAGAACGGTTTCGAGCTGCTGATCAGGTGCAATCGACAACGGCGTTCCCGGAGACGGGAGCTGTCGCGGATTGGCGAACGTGGTCATGTCGGTGTCGTAGTACCCGATGACCGTCGCCCTGAGTCGGTACAGTTCGGTGTCGTCGGTCTGGACACCGAGCGTTGCTGCGACGGTATCTGGACCGACTTCCGGGTCTGCGAGGAAGCCGTCCGGGAGTCCGCGAATCAATTCGCGGTTCGTCACGCGGGCGAACACCGACCGGTTCTCCCCGTCGACGGAAACCGTGTAGGTGATGAATTCCCCCGTTTTGATGGATTTGTCCGCCGGGGTGACGAAGACAAACTCGTTCGGATCCTCTCCAGGTCCGGCGACGGTGCCGACGACCGATTGCTTCCGGGGCATCAGACCACCCCCCGGCGCTCGTGGGCCTGCCACTCGATGTTCTGTTCCACCACGTCCAGCACTCGTTGGTTCGGGTCATCCTCGGGGAGCATCCCCCGGAGCCGGTCGATGAGGGCGACGATGACTTCCGCACCAAGGTCACCCGCGATATCGACGAGTCGGTCAAGGTAGGCCAGTTGGATTTGCTCGTCGACGGTGTGGAAGGAGACTGTCTCCTCGTCCGGGCACTGGTAGACGGTGTCGTCGACCTCTAAGGTCCACCGCGGCATCCGGTGGGTTGGATCCGTGATTGTTCGGTCGTCGGTGATGACGGCTGTCCCGAGTAACGCTACGCCTGCGAGGGTCGTTCGCTCCTCGATGTATCCCGGCGTGAACTGGGCTTGGTCGTCTTGGGCTAGCCGCGGACCAGTGCGGCCTTGGTCAGGATCAACGAGTTTCGTGTCATAGATTACGCCCATGACCGCGTGTTCCGTGCCATCGATGACTTTCTTGATGAACACGGGTTGCCCGAACTCGCGCTCGTGGAGCTCTGGCGGCCGGTCACAGTCACGCTCTTTGAAAATCTCGACGACGTAGTCGAGATGGCTGTTCGAGGAAACGATGCTCCCAATCCGGACACACGAATCGAGATCCGGGCTGTCCGAGTCTGTCGCTGATTCTGTCATAGGGTCACCTCCGTAGTGCTGCGTGGTGGTCGAGCGAGCGGTGCGTCAGTCGTCTTGATGGTGATCTCGTTTGTCATCGGCGGCGGAGTTCCTTGCTCAGTGCTTTGGCGTTCCATTCCAACGGGACATCGTTCGATTCGGCCCAGCGCTGTACGACTCGGTGGAACTGCTGGCGGTCCTGGTGATCCAGCACCGCATCGCTGTCCACCTGCTGGAGAATTTCCGGGTAACCGCGCCCGATACCGGCCTCTGCGCGGACGATCTCGACGGTGTACTCGTACATCGACTCGTACTCGCCCGGGCCGTCGCTTCGACACAGCCACCCAGGGAACTCGATACGGTCAAGCCCAGCGCCTGGCGGCACATTCAGGTACGAGAACAAGATGTCATCGCGGAACTCGTACGACTCACCCTCGTAGGTTGCCTGTAAGGCGTCGATACTCCCGTCGCGTTTCGAAATGAACGGGAGTGTCGTGTCACCCCAGGGGCTCATCAACTCTGTCAGCACGTGCGCGTCTGGGATGACGCGATCATCTTCAAACTCCTCACGCCAGAGGAGCCGCGTCATCTTCACCAGCTCCGTTGCGCTCGACCCAGCAACGTACCCCACCAGCGGGATTTCGTGGTGCTGACTCGCGGCAATCACTCGACTCAGCGTCGAGAGGTATCGTTCTCGGGTTTCGGGCTTCAACGGATTTGCAAACGACGCGATCAACGGCCCGTCGTAGAACACGACTGGCGTGTGTTCGATATCGCCCGCATCTCGGGCAGCAGCCAGATCCGACAACTTCTCGATCAGGAGCTGTCCCTCGTGTTCGTAGCGATGATGGCCGACGAGTTGTGAGTCGACAAACCGATAGTCTCCATCCTCCGATTCCTGCGACACTTCGTTGGGTGTGAGCAGTCGCCCCTCGACACCTCGGTCGAGTCGGCCTTCCGAATGATGATGATTCACCGCCCACGCCGACTGGACGTACGCGAGAGGCACGTTGAACTGCGTCGTCGGCGGTAGCTGCGATCCGTCGACGGCCATCACGGGGATGTCGCGGACGATGTTACGTGCCCACTCGTTGACCTCCTCGTGATTCTCCCACCCGTCACTCTCTTCGTGCGGGACGATGATGCTGGCCGCGTCATCGAACGCATCTGTCGGGTACGCGCCCGGATACGACACGTCTTGTAAGGCCGCTCGTATCTCCTCGCTCGTCCACTCCTCCGGGAGGCGCTGGAACGCGTCTTGGTAGCGTTCGACGATTCCAGAGTCGTCTTCCAGGTACGCTTCTATCGTCTCGACGTTGGCCTCTAACTCAGTGGCGACCCCGCGTTTGTCAATCGGCATTAATTCACCGTCACCTCCGACGTCTGCCGGTCTTTCGTCACCGAGATGGTGTAGTCCGTCATCGAATCGAACGTCTCGTCGTGACTGATGACGGTGAGCTGCTCGAAACTATCCAGTTGCTTCAGCTGCGAGACCAGGTTTCGTTTCTTCTCCCGGTCGAGGTTCGCCGTCGGTTCGTCCAGGAACGCGACACCGACGGACGCGAGTTGTTCGAGGATAGCGAGTCGTACGGCGAGCGCGGCTGCCATCTTCTCACCGCCGCTCAGCGTCGAGAACGATTTCGTCACGTCCGCGTCGTGAACGACGATCTCGTAGTCGCTTGTCCACTCAAGCGTCTCGGCAGACGCACCGCGGATCGTCCGGAACAACTCGTTGGCCCGCGCCCCGATCCGGTCGGTGATGATCTCCCGCATCTTCGGCCCGGCCTCCCGAACGTTCTCCCGGACCCAGTCCGCGAACTGCTGATCAGCTTTCAGCTCCTTCAACTGTTGGAGCGTCTCCTGCCGCTCCTCTAACTTCGCCTCCAGACGCTCGATCTCCCCGCGTGCCTCGCGGAGGCTCTCTTTCTTCTCACCCAGGGATCCTTTCGCCCGCTGTATCTCGCCTTTGAGGTCATCGATGTCCGACTCAAGCGTCTGAAGCCGCTCCTCGTCGAACGCTGCTCTCGTCTCTTCGAGTTCGGCTTCCGTCTCGTCGAGAGCCTCTTTGAGCTCGGCCAGTTCCGCTTCCGTCTCGTCAACGGCCTGTTGCCGCTCCTCTACCTGAGACGCCTGTTGCTTGTGCTCGATGTACGTCTGATGCGCCGACTCGGTCTCCTCCAGTGTCTCTTTGACCTCAGACAGTTTCTCGTCCAGCCCTTCGTATTCAGCCAACTCGTCGTTGATTTCCTGCAACTGCGAGTTGGCAGCCTCAAGCTCTGCGCGCTTCTCCTCTAATTCGTCAGGGACGTCCGCGTGCTCCTGCACTCGGAACTCCGCAGTCTCGTATTCGTCATGCGCTTCCTGCAGTTCCTCTCGCTCTGCTTCGAGCTCAGGCAGTTCCGCCAGTTCCTCTTCGAGGCCCTCTAGCGTCTCCTCCGTCTCCGACTTCTCTGACTGGAGGTCCTCGATCTCTGCTTCCAACGACTCGATCTTCTCACGGTGAACCGGGAGCTTGTCGGCGCGGCGCTTGACGTCTCGCGCTTCCTCCCGACGGTCACGCAGATCGGAGAGTTCCTCGCTGAACTCCGCACGTTCTGTGGCGATGGCTTCGATCCGCTCTTCGCGCTGGTCGATTGCGTCCGACCGGTGTTCTTCCTTCAGGGGCCGGTCACACGTTGGACACGGCGCATCCACATCCGTATCTCGTAACCGCTCCAACTGCTCTTCGAGCCGTTCCCGTTCGTTCTGCAGTTGCTGTCGCCGCGCCTTCCGCTGGTTAATCTCGTCGTCGAGTTCTTCCGGATGCGTCGTCGCCTCCCACTCTTCCTCGATGGCTTCGACTTTCGCTTCGAGCGACTCGACCTTCTCTTGCTTCTCGTCGATGTCCCCGGCGAACTCGTCGATTTGGTCCTGCAGTTCCTCGACCTCGTCCTCACGTTGCTGTAGCGAGTTGATCTTCTCGTCGAGTTCTTCGTATCGCTGTTTCTCGTCCTCGCGCTCCTCCAGCGTCTCTTGGGCCGATTGCAGCGTCTCTAAGTCGTCTTCGAGCTGGTTCACCTCGAATTCGACCGATGAGACCTCTTGTTTCTGTTCGGCTTTCTGCTCAGCAAGCGCGTCTCGTTCGCTCTCTCGTTCCTCTAGCTCGTCCAGCCGCTCGCTCGCTTCCTCGTGCCGCTGATAGCCCTCACGGTTCTCCTCACACTTCTCTTGTGCCTTCTGAGCGGCGTGAAGCTCCTTCTCTGCAGTGTCCAGCTCTCCCTCGGTCGCCTCGATCTCTTGCTCCTGTGACCGGACTTCCTGTTCGAGGTTTTCGATTTCGTCCTGGACGGCCTCTAACTCTTCGTGCTCCGCTTCTTTCTCAGCCAGCTCGTCGGTCTTCCGATCAATCTCGGCTTCGATTGATTCGACCTCATCAGCCAGCGATTCCGCTTTCGCCCGCTCGTCTGGCAGGTCCTGCACCGTACTCGTGAGCCCTGCTATCTCCTCACGGAGCTTCTGCTCCTCCCGTTCAATCGCGTCCGGAATGTCCTTGAGACGATTCCAGGACTCTTCGTACGCGTCGAGGTTCAGCAGCGCATCGAACGTCGCTTTCCGACTGGCGGGTCGCTGCGCGAAGTCAGAGAGGAACCGCGTCTGCGGAACGCCGATACACGACTCCCACAGGCTCTGCAGTTCGTCTTTGTCTTCAACGCCGAACTGGGCGCACAACCACTTGACGAGCTGGGATTTGGAATCGATGTCCTGGTTAATCCACTCGTCGTTCTCGGCATCGTGGCGGTGTACACCGTAGCTCGAACGCCCTGCAGAGCGCGTCACACGGAAGCGTTTCCGGCCTCCCGAGGTCTCTTGTTCAAAGGTGACCTCGACAGTTCCGGAGCTCGCGCCCTCGCGCACGAAGTCCTTGTTGTTGAACGGCAGCGAATCGAACAGCGCGAAGCCAATCGCTTCCTGAATCGTCGATTTCCCTGCGCCGTTCTCACCGAGAATCGCCGTCACACCACCCTCAATCGGCACGACTGTCCGTCCCTCGTATGACTTGATGTCCTCCAACGCAACCTCGGTGATTTTCATTGTTGCATCACCTCCGCCTCATCGTCGGCTTCTCCGCTCGGTTCACCATCACCCGATTCCTCGCCGTCAGTATCCGTGTTCGAGAACGGATCCTCATCGATGTCGAGTACCACATCGTCAGCCAGCTCCGGGAATAACTCTCGCCGTGCGGAACTCACGGAATCACGGATGTCTTCGATGGCCTCTTCGGCCTGCGCCATCTGGTGTGCGTTCCCTAGGACCTCGGCGACATCTTCGGCTTGCTTGTCGTAGATGGATTCCTTCGCTATCGTCTCGAACACGCGGTGTTCCAGCGCCGCCGTGTTCAACCGGCCATCCTGAAAGACCTCGTCCTCGTCGATCTCCGAGATCAGTTGCTGGACGTCCGCCGTCCGGATCCCAGTGTTCACCTGCACGTACAGGGCCCCGCATTCCTCTTTCGCCCACTCCGCGAGTTCATCCGTCCGGAAGTCCCCGCGACTGAATTGTAACGTTCCGCTGAACCGCAGGTCGATGATCGGCGCTCTGGGGTCACCCTGCGCCGTGAACTCCTCTTTTCGACAGTACTCATCAATCCGTGATTGCTCCCCGCGGACGTGGTCCTGGAACCCGGCTTCGAGTTCGCTTGGTGAGTCGTACTCCGTGACATCGAACTCGACTCGGCAGTACGGTCGCCGTTTGGTCGGGTGGTGGTCCACCTCGTACTCGACCGCGTTCTCGGTCTCTTCTTCGGTGGTTGTCAACGCGACCGAATGGTAGCCGTGCTCCCAGTCGTGGTGGCCCTCGCGCGTGTTGTGGGCTTCTGGGGATCCGGGGTTGTAGATCCACCCAGCAGCGTCGTACCGCTTGTGAATGTGCCCGAGTGCGAGGTAATCGACGTGCTCTTTCACGTCGCGGAGTTCGGCGTGGGTCACCGTCCCGCCGAGCGTCGGAACCTCGTCCTCCATGCCGAAGTGCGCCAGTAGCACGGTCGCCGCCGGTTCGCCGTGCTCGGCGTTCGTCGCTTGAATCCCGTGTGCCACCTGTTGCAACGCTTGCCCTGTTCGTGCGCCTCGCCACTGGAGCCCGAACACGCGAACTGGACCGTCGAACTCCGCGACCTCGATGTCGTAGAACCCGGCGTGATCACCGGGATCCTCCGGGTCGTACGGTTCGAAGCGGGCAGTCTCCGAGTCTGCCTTCAGATCCGCCTTCAGAAACACGATGTGGCCGCGCCGGTGGAGGTAATTGAGCCACGTCACCTCGCGCGGGGTTAGGTTCTCGTCGTGGTTCCCCCGGGACACCAGTACCGGCACGTCGTCCGGTACTCGGCTGAGCTCTTGTTCGACCTGGTCGAGGACTTTCGGGCGGAGATCCCGGGAGTGAAACAGGTCCCCGGGAAGTAGGATGGCGTCCGTGTCGCGCTCGCCGACCATCTCTTGCAGTGCCGCGCGTGTCGTTGACACCATGTCGTCTTCTCGTTGTTTCAACCCGTACTGTCGGTGGCCGAGGTGCGTATCCGCGATGTGAGTCAGCGTTAACATGGTGGCTTCCACATACAGTCCATCTAACCAATAGGTTTTAATAGTTTTGCTCAACTTGGATAGTTTGAGGCGTTGGAACTGATGGACCCAGGTAACGACGACGAAGACAAGAAAAACCGCTTCCGAGAAGCCTTCGAACGCGGGCAACAGGGGCGCGTCGGGAGCTACGAAGTCTGGTTGTCCGATCACGAGTTCCAACCAGAGCAAGCTAGCTACGAACGACTCACAGAATACTTCCAAAATCACCCTGAGAAAGCGGTCAATCACGACGACGCGCTGGACGAAATCGGCGAGTACGCGGGCTTTGTAACCCGACAACAGGACGTCTACCACACTCCTGTGATCGGGCCGTCTGGTATCGGGAAGACGCAGTTACTCCACACGGTCGTCTCGTTTCTCACGGAACTTTCCGCAGACATCGATACGAAGCTCATCGACGCGACGGCTCTCGGAAAGAAGGCCGACGACGGATTCTTCCTCGATGAGTTCGCTCACGATCTGACCGAGCTCGAAACCCCAATCGTCTGCATCGATGATTGCGGGCTAGACAAACGAATCGAAACCTCACTCGACGAACTTCGAGGAGCCGTAGACAGCGGCCTGTTCGTAACGACTTGGACGCCCGAACGGTGGGCCGTCAACCGAGGGCGTGTGCAAGATGCGCTCCCGCCCTCGAACGAGATCCACCTCAATGCGTTCCCCCGCAAAGACACCGACGAGACGCTGCGAATCATCTTCGAGGTGCTCTCCGAGAACGAATTTACACTTCCCTCGAAAACCGTGGACCGTATCCACGAGCTAAGCGAGGGGATCCCGCGATTGATTCACACCCTGGCCTTGGAGTCGCTTCAAGAGGCGTTTCGGAAAGAACTGGAGCCAGGAGACGTCGCAGCCACGAACTCGGCTGCCGACCGACTCCACTTGGTCGATGCGAGCGCTCGCGTCCAGAACCTCTCGGAGTCGAAGCTCACGGTGTTGAGACAGATCCTCCAGTTGCCAAATGATCGAGGTGTCCAACCGGGCACGTTGGTCGAGGAACTCCACCGCGACAAATCGACCATCTCTTATCACCTCCGGGAACTCAGCGACGGAGGCTTTGTCGAACGCGACCGAGAGGGTCGGCGCGCGTTCTATCGTGTGACCGAGACGCTGGAACCGTTCATCCAACGACGAATCAACCAGGAGGCCGAGTTCGATGGCTAGCTACAAGATTGTGCCACTACGCGACGAGAGCATCGACACGGAAGCAATCGAAGCCGGAATTGAGGCCACCTCGGCATTCAACTCGGACGCCGACCTTCGCAGCGGAATGCTTCCACAGACGTTCAACGTGGGCGCAGACGGGATCTGCTGGGCAGAATACGGTCGTGAGACGTACTACGACCTGACCACGCTCGAAGGCACGGAGCAAACGAAACGCGCCGACCGGTACGCGGTCCTCTTCCTCCAGAACGGGTACGTGGCCATCGCAAAGGCAACCAAGGAGGTCGAACAGGAGATTCTCACGACACTCGCTGCGGTTCTCGATGAGGACGTAAAATTCGAGACCGTGGAGTTCGACGAGGAGGATCTTCGGACAGTCATCGAGGAATCCAGCCGCGTCCAGCGTGTCGACGTCAGTCCGAGCAAACGCGAACGACCGGACCACGTGTCGGCACAAGACCGGGGCGACCTGCGGGAGACGGACTGGTGGGAGCAGTATTTCGGAGACACGTTCGAACAGGTTCGTGTCGACCTTCCGAACCGGAACATCGAAGTTGAAGTCGGGTTCGACGACACCGGTCGCATCACGCTCTACGGCCGCGAAATCGAGATGGCGATCCAGGCAGAGGCGATGCGATACCTGACCGACGAGATCATCGACCCGTACAGGAGCCCGTCTGACTTCCAGGGTACCCTCGGAGGGTACAAATGACCGGTCAGCACCCGACCAAGCTGGCCTCGCGCGCGACCGTGAGTGGTCACCCAACGATGGTCTCCTGGTCGCGGGGGAAACCCCGACTGTACCTCGCTGACACTGACGGCCCAATCGACCTCGCCGGACTCGTCGGAGAAGAGATTCGCATCGACGTCCAGCCCGGATTCCGTTGCCAGCACTGCGGTGACCGAGCTGACGCCTCTCCGTGTGAGGAGTGCCAGTCGAAGCCACCGTTCCAACAGTGCGTCTACACGCCCGGAACAGCCTGTACGTATCAGGACTGCCCGTTCCCATTGTTTAAACGACGGTCGTGTGCGCACAACTTTGTCGTGTACCTCGTCGCCAAAGACAGCGTGAAAGCCGGCATCACGCAAGCAGATCGTGCCGCGAGTCGCTGGGCGGAACAGGGCGCGACGCACGGCATGATCGTCGCACGAACACCGAACCGCCGCGTCGCCGGCACCGTTGAGGACGCGTTGGAAGCCGTCGTGTCCACAGCATCGACGAAGGAGTGGTACGACCCGCTGGACGAGCCGAAACACGCGCTTACGGAAGCCGTCGAGTCGTGCCGCGATGTCCTCACAGGGCCGCTGGAACCGTTCTCGACGCTCCCCAGTGACGAGACCGCTCTCGAAGACCGAATTGTTCGAATCCCCGCTCACTTCGCCGGGGACGATGCGACCGTCAGCACCCTCCCAGGACTCACCGTGGACGAAGGACTACAGTCAGAGGTGCTCGGTGTCCGGGGTCAGATCCTAGCGACCAAGGACGCTGTTGTGAACTTCGACCAGCTGCAAGGGAAACAGGTCACGGTCGAAGCGCCTGCAGAATGTCTCCCAGCAACGGAGGCCGCACAATGAAACCAGTCAACCTCGACGAGAACTCACTCAACGACGTACCGGTCGGAGACACCTACGCTGTCCGCTTCACCCTCGACACAGTCTTCGAAAACGAAGGTCAGTACCCACGCCGCAACCTGAAATTCACAGACGGCGGCGGCGACGACCGAACCATCACGATGTGGAAGAACTCCGCACCAGTGGAGATCTACGACGAAGACTACGACAGAGGAGCCACGTACCTCATCACCGCTGTCGAGTACGATATCGACGAAGGCAACGACGGGACGAAATACCAGAACCTCACCGTCCAGAGCGATGCTAAACTCCTCGAACTGGAGGGTCCCCCGACCACCGAGGAAGCCCTTGAAGACGGGCTCGCCGAAACCCCCGATACGTCCGCGGACAGCGGCGACCACGGCCTCACGACGTTCCGTGCCACAGATAATCTGCCGGACTACGACGTCTACGAGTACGAACTTGTTCCGAAGCGAGGATACCGGCCCTCAGGGCAGAACACGCTCCGCGCGACGTACAAAGCACGCCGCAAAGTCCGGCAGCAACTCGATGTAACACCGGTCGTCGTCGGCAGCGCGTTCAAGCTCGTGTCCCTGGTGAAGCTCGCGCACGAACGCGTGGACCTGCCTCGCTTCGAGATCAACGAGGTCGGCACTCGACCGGTCGTCTACGCGGACGCGGATGACCGGGAGATCCTCGGCGAAATGCTCGGTGAAGCCCTCAAGGACGCGAAACGCGACCAGTACGATATCCACGGCATCGACAAGATCCTGGAGATCGACCCGGTCATCGAGAAGGAAGGGTTCCGCCTCCACGAGCGGTACAACCTCACCGTAGAGGTACTCCCCTCGCGTGCCGCCTACCTGCACGTCGATTACCGCCACCGGATCCTCTCCGACCGGACGCTCGACCAGCTCGACGACGACGAGATTCACCCGGGACTCCGGGTGACACCCTCCTACCGAGACAGGGGGTTGTACGTCATCGGCGTCGGCCCAGAAACCGTCACCGACAAGCTCCACATCGAGGGCAACAAGAGCCTCGTCCAGTATCACCGCGAAGAGCCCTGGGTCGATCCAGCGAAAGTCAACGATATCGAGAACGCAGACCGAGAAGTCATTTGGACGGTCCGTCAGCGCGGCGATGGAACCGAGATGGCGTTCCCACCGGAACTCCTCGCACTCCAAGGGCACCCTGAGAACCTCTCTCGATTCGCACCGGACTTCGCAGAAAAACAGCGGCTCAATACACGCCTGTCCGCACAGCAGTGCATCTCGAACGCAGAGAGCTTCGTCGAACAGCTCGGCCCACTCCAGTTCGACGGGCACACCATCGAGTTCGAATCTGACGCGCTGCTCGGCGATGAGAACATCTCCGTTCAAGGGCTCTTCGACCCAGAAGCAGACGTGCTCCAGTTCAGTAACGGGCAGACTGGGACGCACCCGAGCGACGTTACCAGCCTCGGCGTGTACGAAGCACCGGATCCCTTCCGCGTGTGCCACATCCGGATGGAAAAACGGGACGACCGGATCCAACGGGGCTGGTCTACGCTCAAAAGCAAGCTCGAACAGATCGGGGCCCCGCCAGACGACGTCGAAGAGGTCACGTTCGACGCGACGATGTCGGCCGACCAGCTCGGCATGGAGATCGCTGCAGAAATCCCGGACGACCACGATTACGACGCCGTGTTCTGCACGCTCCCGCCGAAGAACACCGGGTACTTCGACACGGTTGAACCGGGACGTGTGTACGACGAGGTGAAGAAAGTCCTCGCCACGAAAGACCTCAACAGCCAGTTCGCCCACGAAGCGACGCTCGACGAGCCCTTCACGATCATCAACATCGCCCTCGGACTGGTCGCCGCTGCCGGCGGCATCCCGTTCACTATCGAGCGCGCGTTGCCCGGTGACTCCGAACTCCACCTCGGCATCGACGTCACCCACCAGTACGACGAATCAGCCGACGGGAACCACATCCATCTCGCCGCCGCAACCACCGCAATCCACGCTGACGGGGCCGTCCTCGGGTACACCTCCTCCCGACCGCAGTCCGGGGAGAAGATCCCGCCCAAAGAACTCAAAGAGATCGTCAAACAGGCCGTGATGGGGTTCCGAACCCGGTACGACCGGTACCCGAACCACATCACAATCCACCGGGACGGGTTCGCCAACGAAGACCTCAGCGACGTCGAGACATTCCTCACCGAACTCGATGTCGCGTACGACGTCGTCGAAATCCGAAAGCAAGCCCCAGCCCGCGTCCTGAAATACAGCGGCGCACACTTCGACACGCCACAGAAAGCGACCGCAGCCATCTACGAGGACCTCCCCAAAGCCATCGTCGCCACCTTCGGCGAACCCGAAACCCTCGCCAGCAGAGAAGGCACTGGCCTTCCCCAACCCATCACCGTCGAACGCGTCCACGGCGAGACACCCATCGAGACGTTAGCTGCACAAACGTACCTCCTGTCACAAGCCCACATCGGCGCATCGAACGCCACCGCACGCCTCCCCATCACGACGATGTACGCCGACCTGGCGAGCGCCGCTGCCGCTCGCAAGCACCTCCCACCGACGAACAAACTCCGAGACAAAATCGGGTTCATCTAACAACCACCCATGACAGGCGATACTGACTGGACCACGGACGGCAATACGCCCCTGGAGTTACTGACACTCCCTGCAACGACGCTCGACCGCGTGTCACAGCCCGCAGTCCGGGACGCCGTCCAGTACTTCACTCCGGAACTCATCACGATCCCCGGGCCCCGAACGCCGACCGCAGAAGCCACCGCCCGTGACGCCGCCCCGAACATCCCCGTCTTGCACCCACAACTCGGACGCGGCAGTGACCGCGTCCACCACTACCGGTACTCCCCCGACGCCGGTGTTCACGAAGCCCCCGACGCAGCCCCACCACCCGCGACGATAGACATCCTCGCCGTCCAAACCGGGGACGTTCTCCCCCACCTCCAGACCCAACTGACATCGGGTGAGCGACAGACAGCCTCCGAAGCGGCGACGTTCCTGTTCGTCCCCGAACTCACCGTCGATTGGGATACAACGACCCTCTCGACAACCCTGCCGCACGCCGAGCAATTGGCGGCGATCAGCGCCGCCCTGCCCGAACCAGTCACCGTCCTCGCCGGCGGACAACCAGCAGAGTACTACCACGAATGGGAACTGCCGCACAACCACTCCTCAGTCCACGTTCCGATGTCTGGACTCGGCGCGACGGAGCACGGCGGTGCGATGTTCGCACAGTACACTTGTACGGCTCGCGGCACCATCGCCGCAGAAGCCGTCGACGCCGACCAGTTCGGCCTCAGAGCGTTGAACGGCGTCGGCCAATCAACTGCCCAGCGACTCCGCACACAGGGCTGTCAAACAACCACCGACGTCCAAAACCTCGCACTCAGTACCCTCACCGATCTGCCCGGAATCGGGCAGACAACCGCCGAAAAGATCCACGCTCACGCCGACGTCATCGATACCGGCGAACCAATCGTCCTCACGAACAAGACACCAGTCAAGACCCGCGACGACCGCCCACCGCTCTGCCTCGACATCGAAACCGACGGCCTGTCACCCACGATCATCTGGCAGTTCGGCGTCTACGACCCGGCAACCGACACCCACCAAGCGTTCATCGAGAAGCAACAACCGAAGGATCCGAAACCAGTCCTCGAAGCCTTCATCACCTGGTTCATCGCCAACCACCGAGACCGGACCGTCCTGACGTGGAACGGCCACAACTTCGACTACCGCCACATTACGCAGTTCCTCGAACAGCACCTCCCCGAATACGTCGAAGCCTGGGACGATATCTGGACGTACGACCTGTACAAGTGGGCAGTCCGCGACGGGAACGCCCTGCTACCCGGACGAACCAACAAACTCGATCACGTCGCTCGCGCGCTCGACTACGACTCGGCCGGAACCGGATTAACCGGCGCGCAAACCGCAGCCGCATACCAGGAATTCATGCGGAACCCCGACTCCCCGGCAGCCGAACTGGACTGGGACCGTCACAAGGCTTACTGTGAAGACGACTGCCGAGCGCTCTGGCACGTCTACCAAGCCATCACGAACGCCACACGCCGCGACATGACCGACAGCGGCACTGGCGGCGCAACCGGCCAGCAAGCCGGCCTCACCGACTTCTAACAATGAGTGACCACACCACCTCAACCGACGCGACCGCTCGCACCGACGTTAACGCCGACACCATCATCGACACGTTCCCGCGCGTCAGCCTCACCCCGGACTCAGAGTACATCGAAACCATCGAACTCCCCGCGGAACCCGCAGACACCACCCCGACCGCGGAGATCCTCCGCTCGGAACTCGCTGACCCGTACCCGTACGACCTGTTCAGCCACCAAGCCGACGCCCTCACCGCGCTCGAAACAGGTGACAACGTCGCCGTCACGACCTCCACCTCCAGCGGGAAAACCCACATTTACGGCCTGCAAATCGCGCGGAACCTCCTCGATGCCGGCGTTCTTAACCCCGACGGGACGAGAGCCACCGAACAAAACGACGCCTCCACCGCGCTGTGCGTCTACCCGATGAAGGCGCTCACCAAAGACCAGCAGGAAGCCCTCGACGACCTGTACGAGGAACTCGGGTTAGACATCCGCGTCGAGATCTACGACGGGGACGTCACAGACGGCCGGCGCGCCATCCGCGAGCAAGCTGACGTCATCCTCACGAACTTCGCTGGGCTCAACGTCTACCTCGAACACCACGACAAGTGGAGTCGCTTCTACAGCGCGCTCGACCTCATCGCCATCGATGAATCACACACGTACACCGGCATCGAAGGCATGCACGTCGCGTGGATCCTCCGCCGGATGCAACGCGTCGCCGACTACTGGGGCGGCAACCCACAATACATCCTCACCTCTGCCACAATCGGCAACCCGCGCGACCACTCCGAGAAACTCATCAACGCCCCCGTAACCGTCATCGACGACGACGGCTCACCACACGGCCCCCGCGACGTAATCCTCTGGAACCCCCCGCCACGGGACAAAACCCGAGGCGCCACGCCCGACGAGGAGTCATTCGAGATCGACATCGACGACGGACCCGACTCAGAAGCGGAAGACCACGAGGAGTTCGTCGCCGAGCGCGTTCCGGCCAGCGTCGAAGCGCCGAAAGTCTTCAACCACCTGACCTCCCGTGACATCCGCACGTTACTGTTCTGCGAGAGCCGCAAACTCACCGAACTCAGCATCCAACGCGCCGACGAACATCGGCGGAACAACCCTCGGGAATACGACCGCTCGACCACCGTTGGGCGAGAAGCGTACAACGCCGGGCTCGGTCGCCGCACGCGGCACTCCCGCGAACACCAGTTCAAAACCGGCGTCCTCACCGGGCTCGCCACGACATCCGCGCTCGAACTCGGCATCGACATCGGCAGCCTCGACGCGACCGTTCTCATGGGCTACCCAGGCCAGCGACAATCCTTCTGGCAACGTATTGGTCGCGCCGGCCGCGAAGCCAGCCGCAGCGTCGCCGTCCTCGTCGGCGACCACCGCACCCTCGACCAGTACATCCTCACCCACCCCGAGTACCTCCTCGAAAACGACGTCGAAGACGCCGTCGTCGACACCTCAAACAACTCCGTCTTCGCAACCCACGTCCTCGCCGCCGCCGACGAAATCGCCCTTGACGAATCAGACATCGACACGTTCGCCGACGAAGACCGACTCCGTGCCGCCGTGAAGATGTGGCGCGAAGCTGGGTTCGTAGACGGCTACCTCGACGCCGCCGTCCACTACTCCGGCCCAAGCCGCCCACAGACACGCGTCAACCTGTACGGCACCACCGGGACGGACTACCGCCTCCAACTCGCAGACGACGTCGACCGCGAGAAATGGGGCCTCCCCGACGATCTGGACTTAGAACCAATCGAACAGAACCGCGCGTACCGCGACTACCACGAGGGCGCAGTCCGCCTTCAGAACGGTCAGCAGTTCGAAGTCGTCAACATGGACGAGGACCGTCCGCAACCCATTATCGAACTCAAACCAGTCGATTGCGAGTACTACACTCGCACCCGCAACAAGGTCAACGTCCTTGACGCCGAATCCGAAGCATCCCGCGAGGTCAACGGCTTCACACTCCACTTCGGCCGCGGCACCGTCCTCGTCCACCACCACTCCTACGACCAGCTCTACATCGGCAACAGCGACCCGAAACAACAGGCGATCCCGACGGATACCCCGCCGATCCTGATGGACACGCAGCTTTGCTGGGTCGAAGTCCCCGAATACGTCGAGACCGCCCTCGTCCGGAAATATCAGGACTACGGCGTCGAAACCGGCGTTGATCCAGAAGAGACCGGCATCGCCCACCTCGGGTACATCGCTGGACTCCACGCCGCCGAACACGCTACCATCCAAACCGCGCCGCTCGAACTTCGCGTCGACAAGAACGACCTCGGCGGCCTCGCCACGCTCGTCATGGACACCCACTACAGCCATCCTGAATACGAGGACATCACCGACTCCATCGACGACTCCTTCGAAGCCGCCACGCACGCCCTTGAACAACGCACCCAGGAACTCACCGGCCGCACCGCCTCCGGCTGGTTCATCTACGACGGCGTCGACGGCGGCCTCGGCTTCGCCCGCGCCATCTACGAGAACTTCGAAGCGCTCGCCGAACGCGCCCGCGACCAACTCCGCGACTGCAACTGCGGCCAACCCAACGGCTGCCCCGCCTGCACCTTCGACGAAAACTGCGGCAACGACAACAAACCCCTCCTCCGCGCCTCCGCCATCGACGTCCTCAACCAACTCCTCGGCGCAGAAGATCGAGAAGACCTCGCCGAACACCTCCCCGACGACGAACACGGCGGCGACCGCCGCCCCGTCGTCTTCTACTCTTAATCACCATCTGCTGAATCACTACTCTGGCATATGGCGTGCTACGGAACTAGAATTTCTGTGAGCCCGTTATTTTATCACACCACCTACAGAATCAACGGATAATAATGGCGCTCGACCCGCAATGGAGCGAGCGATTATCTAAAACGGGGCCACCAGAACAGCCACTCCGAGCTGATAGCGTCCGTAATGGAATCGCAAGTACAATTGCACGAGGGATAACTACAGACGTCCGCGCACGAGGACGGTACCTTTCGGGGTTTTGCTGGGCAATGCATCGAGTTTCGACTGCGTCAACGACTGCCGATCTTTCCAGATCAGAAAAGCGACGGCTTCTGAAAGGCTTCGAAGAAATCCTCGCGCTCGCAAGTTATCGACGCCAACAAGTCCATGACGAAGTTCGAGACGGCCTCTCAGGATTAACGGGGAAAACAAACGCCTCAGACGACGATCTGTATGGAGCGGAAAGCATCGACCTCTCTTCTTTCTCGCTGTTGGACAAGAGCCAGTACGCAATTCGTGGATTCCAGTCCAATCTCGGGAACTTCTCGTTAAAAGAGGGGGAGTTCGCCCTCACGGCTGCTGGACGGTCACTCGCAGAGAGTTTGGATATCGTCGCGGGCGAATATTTCGACCAGATACTTGAAGCAATTCAGACCGGGGAAGTCTCGCTTGATCTACTTGATGAACTGGCAGATGCATTCACTCACCAGGGATGCTTCACTGGCTCAGACAACCAGTCAGAACGGGATTCTCTACAGCGCGTAGTTCTCGGACTCCTCGCCTGGGAAGAACGAGAACAGACTGTATCACTCGCCGAGTGGCCTTCTCAACTCGACATCCCCATCGGAGATCACTATCGCTACCTCATTTCTGAAGAACGGCATTCAAACGATTTGAAGGATGCTGTCGTCGGGGGGGTTCACTACTTCCGACGTGCTTGGTGCCTATCGATTTTGAGGGCTCACCAGTTACTGCAAGGTAACACCGACCAAGAGGTGCTCCAATATGACGACGTTGACGCTGAGCGATTTCAACCCTTCCGTCCAATCGGACGCGCCTACTTCCTTCAAGTACTGTTGGCCCACGCACTCCGATCTCAGCTATGGGGTCTGTCTGCTCACCTAGAACGCGAAGCTCCTGGCGGCACGTCCCGCTCGGAACTCCTTTCCGGGCTGAAAGAACCTTTACTCGTCGATGAGGCAAACGCGGTTCTCCAGACCGAAACCATACTTAATGGTGGACGCATGAGTCAGTCTGCAGTTACGAAGGAATTGCTTCTTGCAGGCCGCGTGAAACCCACTATCTACGAGACCACTGTTCCGGAGACAACCACAATAATCGGCACGACGCTCGGAGAAATCCAAGAGTGGTTGGACTCAAATCTCGCTGGCGAATGGCGACCAACGACAGACAATACAGTAAATTGTTGGACGCTGCTACACGCGACTGAGCACAGTTTTACGGGAATTGAAGCTGCCTCCTCGCCATCCGAAGCGTTTGACGCAATGAGCACCCTCGTCGCTCGGAGTTTAGTTCAACTTCTCGCGGTCGTCCGGCAGTACAACCACTTGACCGCCCATAATGACCTCTTCAACCGATATATGCAGGCCCAATACGGGCGTAGACCCTCTTCAATCGTCCGTACCGCTCAGTACGTGGGTAGCATTCCTCCAGACACGCCACTCATCACTGTTGCACGCGAGGTGTTGGCGGATCGGGTTATCGACGTTCACAACCAAGTGATCCATGATCGGCTTGGAAGCGGACCGATTTCGCTTGTGTTCGGTGTCGGGGCAGATTCTGGTGAGGAAACAACGGGGTACAGTGATGACACACTCTACGCCGCAGGAGGGACGAAACAACCCGGAACCCAAACCCTCCGTTACAATGACCTCCGTCGGCTCATGCGGGATGCTGGGTTGTTGACGTACAATGAGAACCGAGACCTCTGGGTGCCGACGCAAGATGGAGAGATCATCCTTGACCGGTTCCGAGGTGAATACGAGTGAATCTTATCGATGCCCTTGGTGGTGCAGACGTAGAATACGCAGTCTGCACCACGTTCCCATTTGAGCCGCTTTTCTTCGGGAACTACGCAATTGACCCACTACAAGACGCGGGCGTCGTCACACCGGTCGTCCTCATGGACGGGCAGAAATACGAACAGTTAGCCCGTCGAAATCAGCTGTCGAGTCGCGCAATCGGCAACCACTACTACCTAGAGCCAATCAGCGTCAGCGGCACATTCCATCCAAAAGTCAATTTCCTCGCCGGAGAGGAGGTATGTCACGTGGGAGTCTCCTCGGCCAATCTTACCCTTGGGGAATATTCGACGGCAGCACAACTGGGACAAACGATAACGGTTTCAAAGGAGTTGGACGACGACGAGGACTCACGTCCCCCAGAAGCGATTCACGTGGCGAAAGATGTACGCCGGTTTATACAACATCTTGCCGCCGATCACGTCTCAGGACACGACGTTCGGACGCAAATCGACCGGGCAGTGAATACGACCGAGTGGCTGGAAGATCTCGACCGACCGACTGAGGTTTCCGGTGGCTTCTTCCACAACCTCGAAGAGCCGATTCTCCAGCAGGTCATCGATGAGTTAGGTGACGTCACTACCGCAGTATTCTTTGCGCCATTCTTTGGAAGTGAAAAGACACTATCCAACATCGAGACGGTAATTGAAGCCGATCAGTACGAACTGCTCGTCTCTGATGGGAATACACACCTCAACCCTAACGATGCAGTCGCAGTGTTTGGTGAAAGCGTCACGTTTCGACCGCTTGAACACGATACTTCCCGCTGGATTCACGCCAAAGGACTACTGCTCGAAGGCCCCTGGGGCAGAGCAACGCTCTATGGAAGCCCAAACATCACCGGTCGTGCTCTCCTCGATACAGCGTCATCCGGGAATCTTGAAGCCGCCCTGCTCTCGGTAACCAACGAAACGCACGGTGAATCATCGCTATGGCATCAATCGAGTTTCTCCGCACACCCGGGGCAGCAGCGCAACCCTGACTCGTTCGACTTTGCCGAATACACGCCGGCCAGCCGGGAGAATTCGACAGCCACGCTAACTCTCCACGACGCACGTGTCGAACGCTTCGAAAGCGAGGTCATTACAGCACGGTTCGTCGCACCAGAAATCGACGACGGAGATACTGTCATTCTCGAATCGGACGGAGGAGAGACCCTTCAGATCGACTGGCAACGAGATAGTGATGATGAGCAAGAAGGCGTTACTGTCTCGGTTCCAGAAGCGTGGGCCCAGTCAATCGTTCGCCTCCGTCTCTCCGATGAGAGACACTCGAATTTCCGTCAAATCACGACGGAACCGACCGAGGGGACCCGAGAAGTAACCGAATTGCTACGGAGCGACGGCCGGGAGGGGATCCAGTCGCTCGTAGATGAGGCCCTCTTTTTTGACGTCGGAGTTGCGACCGCAGCCATCTCCCAAGCAACATCTAAACTCACAGAAAGATACCAGCAGCGACAGGACAACTCAGATGACCCTATAGCTAATCAAGACGCCGGGGAAGGAAGCTGGGCAACTGGCGGCACTCGAATCACAACAAAGCGACGAAAACCGCATTTGGAGCTCAAAGACGGGATGGACTACGCACAGAAGCGAATTGAAACGCTTCTCGAAGAACCACCAACTGTCCGCTCAGTCGAAGAACTCCTCGATCACTTCGACAACCTCTGGTACTACGTCATTAAAGGATTAATTCGGTCTGCGCTCTCTCCGCAACTTCAGGCGGGCGACGAACCCTACGAAACCGAGTTGAACGTCGAGCGGCTCCACTCGATCTGTGTAAATCGCATTCAGACGATCATCTCCTCTCAATTCTTGGTACGCAGTAGAATTCGTCTCAACCAAATCCGTCAAATCGAACCGGACATGACCGCTGACGTGCTCGACAGAGACCAGCTGACAGGCGTATTCGCCGTCCACCCGGCGACCCTTCTATCCCTGATGGAATGGCACGATGACGCCTTCGTTGAGCGGTTCGGGTTCCTCCGACACTACCACGAAGCCCTCACAGTAGCTGATCCGCTCATTGGAGAGCTTCTAATTAACGGTGAACACATTTCACGACGGATGTCTGAATTTGAACGCACCTTAGAAGACCAACTTTCTGCATTTGGCGACCGAGTTGACCGTGACCTCTCCTTACCGGGAGACCTCGATACCGGACTCGAATTATTGTTCTACGGGTTCTGGTATCGAGAACTCTCACAACAACGCGACACGGACCTATTCGACAATCCCGCCATCTTCGAACACTACAATTCTGCTGGACTGGCCGAAATGGCACGTATCGCGCTTAGGGGAAAGCAGAGAGTCGAAGACAGACGGGAGTACGAGGCTCTACGAAAAGGGACGTTCGACCCAATCGTTCGGCTAATGGAAGGAGCGAACGATCCAACACCACAGTTGGAATCGATCATTAGCCACACCGAGTCGATACAGAGACATTAGCATCAAGTCTATATCTAGCTGACCCTGCTCTCTGCACAAGAGTCCCCGTTTGAACAGTTAGATTGATTCTCGGACAGCCCAGTTTAATGATGACCGGTTGAGAAGGGCTGTAGCAATGGCAGCTACTCTCACCGAGCCCACCGTTCTCGCTGCCGCGAAGGACACTCTCTACCCTGATCTCGATACGAGCCCAGACCATTACGCTGTCACGGAAACCCAGTTCACCAAGCCGACGTGGGGCGGCTGGGAGATCCCGGACGATCTGCGTCGTCGTCTCGCACCATACAACACGATTCGTCTTGCTGACGGAGAACCTGACCTCCTCGGTGTGGGGATGCCTGCTCTCGAAGTCCTGAATGCTGACGCCGCGACGACCCCTGTCGCCGTCATCGAAGCGAAAGGCCACAACACCGACCCGAGCGCAGCCAACGTCAAAACCGGAATCAACCAGGCGCACGGCCACCTCTCCGAAGTCAACATCGGGTACGTCGCCGCCCCCATCCAGAGCATCTCTGACCAGGCACGCGCTCTCGCCCGCGATCTCAACATCGGCGTCATCGGCGTCGAAAGCCCGCACGACGCAACGCTCGTTGAACCTGCCCGTATCACCGGCGTCGGTGACTTCTCAACCACTATCGACGCCATCCGATTTCAGGCCACGACGCACCGACTCACCGAAGGCAGCTTCCCGGTAAACCATCCGAAGAACTACCTCGGCTACGCACTCGCCCTCGCTGCAGATGGCGACACCGCTGACATCTACTCCGAACATGTGATCAACAGCGTGTCCGGTGGTCGCCGCGGAGCAATCCTTCTCGGTCTCGTCGACAATCAGCCCGGTGGAGAGACGCTCACCCATCTTGGTGCAGAAGTCGTCCGCTTCGCGCGTTCCCAACACGGGACCGTTGCTGCCGCACTCAACGAATTCGCCTCGTGGAAAGGACGGTCAACTCGATTCACGATGCTCGCTCCCCGCTGGGCGCAACTCGCCCGCTCAGTCGCCATCCAGTACGAGCCAACGCAGCTCATCATCGAAGCACTCGAACGCCTCCACCAACGCGGCATCAACCCCGCAACCATCGACGCCGTCGCCCGAGAAGCCTCCCGCATCAACCAACCCCTCACTGTCGAAGTGTTCTTCACCCAATCCCGGCGCGAAGACGTCCTCACAGCTGACGGCGAAATCAACGAATCAGTCCTTACGGATCCGACCGTGTACAAATCAGGGATTCACTTCCAGTTCAAATACCACCTCCGTCACATCGGACTCCTCACAGAAGGCGGAACAGACGACAAGGACGAGGTTCTATCGAACGAGTGGGCGCTAAATCAGGCAGTCGGGCTCTGACTGGCTCACTATTCGCCTGACTTACTCACCTCGGTGATGAGATTCCCGAACCGTCGGAGCAGGACTTCTGCATTCTCCTTGGTTGTTGTCGGCTGGTATTGCCCCTCTTTGTACTCTGCCAGTTGGATGCTTGGGTGAGCTAATAGGTTGAGTGACTGTTCAATGACGTGTTGCTCCGGAACGCGCTCCTCATTGTACATGCCTTTCAAAATCAAGCGGAGCCGGTTGGCGGTTCCTTCCTCTGGGTCTGCTCGTTGAAGCGCTTCCATCACGGCCAACAAGTCCTCAGTACCGCCAAGCCGAGTCCGGAGTTCATCATCGATCTGATCAAGCCGGTCATCTTGGAACGCCCCCGGTTCGGTGAGATACGTTGAGAGTGCTTCCGGCGGAATCCCATAGGCATCACGCCGTTCCAAGAGCGCCTGGAGGTGATCGGTCGCAAGGAGGACAATCCCTTGTCTGTCGGCATCTTCAATTGCTGCCGGAGTGAAGCCAGGCGCAACAACAATCGCTTGGTCAGCCGAGTGCCGCTCCTTATGCCCCTGGATTCGTGTCGCATCCGGCGAGGCCAACGTCCCACTGCTTCGCGCCTTCACCTCGATGACCGCGTGAATCGGAGCCGTGATTTCAACGTCCGTATCATCTCCCCCTTCAATCCAACGCGCTTCAAACCCCAACCGAGAGAACGCCTTGGCGACCAGTTCCTCCAACTCCTCATATTGGTCACCATCCCGACTCGCCGCAACAATACGCTCTCCCAGATCCAGTTCTTGTACCTCTTCAGATTCCTCCTGCGACGGCTCCTCATCGAACTCATGAACCCGGACACCGCTCCCTGTCAACTCATTAACCGCGGTTTCGACGGACTCATACGCATCCTCTATGTCGCGGATACGCGAATCAGACACACGACTGAATCCCTGCGGGATATAATTGTCTTGGTACCCCGCAAGTTCGTTGAACGACTCAACGTCCACATCAATCTCCTCCACCCCAGTCAAGAACACCAAATACCGCCACGGACTTTCAGGATCCCACGGATTCCCCTCCGTCCGCCAGAGATGCTCAGCCAGGTCAAGATCTTCACGTGTCCGCACAACCGTTGCCTGCGCGATGTACCTCCCATCCCGGTAGATTAACGCGATGTCCCCACCCTCCACGAACTGCCACTTCGAGTCAACTGATGTCCCCCACAGATGCACTTTCCCCGTCTCCGAATCAGTAACCGCGTCAACTTCGGCATCAGAAAGATACTCCTCAAACTCTGCCGGGTCATGCCCTTCCTTCACAGACTGCAAATAATCCTGATAGGCGTCCTCCCGTCCAGCTGTAATAATGGCAATCCCCGTCATTCGTGTGTAACAGAATCACTACTTGGCCAGGAGAAAAATCAAAGGGGTAGACACTCACCGAACCTTCCGTTCTCGCTTACACTGTCACCGAAACCCCAATTCACTAAACGAAGGTTAGTCTGTGAGCGTTACCTCCGCTGCGTAGTCCAAGTGCGGGGTCTGACGGTCGCGGTGTCTGGCGACCGCGTCGTATAACGCCTCTTTCGAGATGTCTCGGATGGTCGCTTCCACGTCATCACTCACGTCGTAGTTGACATAGTTCTCGATGAACTGCGTTGTTGCCCGCTCTGCCTCAATTGACAGAGCCTCCTCTTCGTGCGCGGTCCACGCGGTGTGGTCCATCCACCCGGCTATCCCTTCGTATAACCGTTCTCTCACGACGTGGTCTGCGCCGGTTTCCCACTCTGTCACGAGGAGTTCCGCGACATCCTCGGCGTGCCGAACAAGCGCGGTAAACGGTTCCACGGGCCGCCCGACCGCGTCGTGACTGTCAATGGCGGCAAGCGCTTCGTTACAGATCCGGTTTGCAACCTGGTCTTGGTCCAGTTCCACCACGTCCAACGCCAGCGTTTCACCGTGACTGTCCACCGCGATCCCGGTGTCGCCGCCAGGCTCTGCCCACGTTCGAATCGCCATCCATTCTTCCTCAGTCCTGATGAGATGGTGCGTCACGCCATTGTTATCGCACTCCCGGTTGTGCGCGCGAACGGTAACAGCACAACTCTCCAGAGGATCATCGTGCGTAAGTGCTTCTCTGGCTTTCTCTACTATCGTTTGGAACTGCTGGCGGTCATTCTCCTGCGCTGTGCAGTCGTCATCTTCAGTCGAGTGTTCTCGCGCCATTGGTATCACATGCTAGCCGCTGTTCGCACAGCGAGCATGCGACGTCCGATGACGCGCTGGCACCGCGCCGGCACAGTGCTAGGATACCAGGGTTTGAGGTATCGGTGGGTCTGCCAGAGATATTTACGCATCGTCCGGTGTACAGATGCAAGGGTGATCTCGGGCGTCGCGTAACCCGAATTATTACTGAGTCACGTATAAACACTCGCCCTCAGATAGGGCAAACAACAGCCCCGCTACTCCACCTGTACGCCTCACTCAGAGCCACGCAAGCGATGAATTGTGCTGCGTGACGTACTGCGGGTTCAGGCTCTCTTCTTGAATCGAGATTCGCTCCCCTTCGCGGTCAATAATCGTCCGCTGTAACACGTCACTCTCAGTCTCGAACTCAGGATTTACGCGCAGTCGGTAGTCCTGGTCAATCGTGAACAGCTCCCGGTCGAACGCCGCGTGATGCGTCTTACTGAGCGCCAGCACGTTCGAGAGATCGGCCCTGTACTCCGGGTAGTCACTCCACGACAGGACATGCGCCACGTCCAACAGGCCGGGATGATCCACCCCGGACACCGGGCACGTCCGGCCATGACGAGACAACACAGTCGCGCGGAACTCCGGATCGACCGACCGTGCGTGGGCAGTCGTTTCGTACGTCCCGGCCTGACTCCCAGCATCGCTCACCGATGGCGTCCAGTCAGAATCCGCCCACTCCTCCACCGCGCTCTCAACGAACTGTAGACCGTCATCCGTCAACGCGTACTCGTCGCCACGCTTCTCAACGAGTCCCATGCTCCGCAGCCAATTCACCCGCTGCTTCGCCATGTCCGTCTCGCCACGGCTCCACCCTAACTCCGGGTGGGTATCGAGTTGCTGCTCACTCACCTCCGCCATCGTCATCGGCCCAGCAACCAACGCATACAGAAGACTCCGAAGCCCGACGTTCCGATCACACATAATTCGAAGCAACGTCGCCACATCGCCCTGCTCAATGTACTCCCGACCAGCATCACCGAGTTCCCAGTGGTCATTCGTCTGATGGAGGAATCCGACCTGCTGTAGATAGCTCACCCGCCGAATAATCGAGTCCCGACTAGAAACATTCTGGAACGAACCACGGTGCCACCCGACAAGTTCGTCCGTCGTCGGCTGATGCGCTTCAACGAACTCAAGAATCGTATCCAACGTCTCAACATACCGAGTCCCACCACCAAACATCGGGACGATACTACGGAGCCGATCCGGAGGCATGAAGAAACAGTGACAGAGCCAGATGATGATCCTTTCCCCAGTAGATCTGTCCTGGAACTGGTCGAGAGCTGCCGAGGTCTATGCTTGTGAGGCGTCGTCGACTGGTGGTCGCAAGTCACGCCACCGGAAATCAACCGTCTCACCTGAATCAAATGCGACCCGGTAGAGCTGCGCATCCCGCTCGTCAGCAGTAACCGAATCCGCATCATCACTCAACACGGCAACGACCTGCCCGTGTTCGCCGTGATACTCCTGATGATCGGGATCCGTCTCATCAGGAATATCGATCCGGACGCGATCTCCCTCAGAGAAGCGCTGCATTATCGGATCAGACGACAGCGATGGTTATCAGCACTCGGTATTCAGTAGCATTCACGTCCATATTGAGGGAGTTTGATGAAACGCGTTCAACAGACCTAGCTGGTCAAATTGTTCTCAATACGTCCGCTACTTGTTCAATATCAGTAATAGGGACTACACGATATCCCATCTGTTTGAGTCGGGTCCGCTTTTGCTCGTCGTCTTCTTTGACGTAATCCTTCTCGTGGGCAGGCCCATCTACGAATACAGCGATAGATCTTCCTGACCGCTCGTAGAAGAAATCCGGCTTTGCGACTGGCTCATCTCCGTCATAGATGACTTTCTGGGCATCGTCGGGTAGCTCGAACCCTTGATCTCGGATGGTATGAAGCACTTCACGCTCAAAGCTGGATTCACAAGCCTCCAGTAGCTTATCGAAGTTCCCCTTGTCCTCACCACCACTTCCTCCGGGCAGTTCCGTCAGCGTCCCAGATTCCATATTCTCTAACCACGACTCAACGAGTGTTCTGTCAAGGAACTCGTGTTCTGGCTGATTGTAGAAAGACAGGAGGCATTCATAGCACGCTCGCTCACAACCATCGTCATCGGGATCTCCGTGAAGGACGGTCTGTGCCTCTCGAACTGCCTTTCTGAAGCGTGCCTCGTCCATCAGCGAGTGGAGCACACCTGCGCCACCCTCACTGGTTTCGTAGATTACGATGGTAACCTGTCCGTATTCCCCTGTTCCTGGTTTGACGAACGTGTCGATCTCCTCCTCGTCCAAATCGAACGCAACCAGAATGCCCTGATAGACGGTTTCCTTGAGGGTTCGATAGAATTCCTCAGTCTGTTCTGGCTCCAGATCGCTGGGGAGTGGCGTAGTCAGTGTCACCGTGTCGTGTTGCCCCTCAGAGAACAACTCGATTTCACGCTTGATCGCCTCCTCTGACGCATTAGCGTAGCAGTCCGGATCGTCTTCGTCGACGTGACTCTCGATTTGGTCCTCGCTCGTCAGCCAGCGGTTACACTCCATACAGAGGGCGAATCCGTTGAGGTCGTCTTCGTCAGCATCTCGAAGCCCGCTATTGACTAAGACAATATTCGCACTCCCTTCGTATGTCACTCGGGCCTCGATCCCGTTTCCTTCTAAGTCGTATGCTTGGGGGTCGGACCGTTCGTAGTAGCTGTTGATGTCGTAGCCCTGTCGACGGCGTTCCTCCTCGTCGCTGGTGATGTACTCTTCCGGTCGAGCGTGTTGGTTCGGGAGCTCCATCGCATTCGGATTCGGATGGGTCCCATCGAAGGAGGTCTCACAGGAGGGACACGCTGCGGCCTCCTGAGCATCCTCTCCCATCAGGATGGTTTCGCACTCCGGACAGACACGGAGATGTCGAGTGACTGGCTCCGAATCTTTCGTCCGAGGCCGAGCATACCGAACAGCAAACCGCTCTCCAGCGTAGTAAACGTGGTTTCCAGGTGCGAATTCGCTGATAGCCCTTGTCTGATCTCGCTGAATGTCGTCCTCTCGGGAAGTGAACGTTAGCGTCGTACTCTGTCTGGGGAATCCGTAGTTCGGCAAGAATCCCTGTGAGCGGAGGTACTGATACGTGTAGAAGCGTTTCTTCCCCGAACGCATATCCTCTAGGCGGTCCTCGATGGCGTTGCGCTCGATCCGATCCTGATACGATCCTCCTTCTGTGGCGAGGAGTTGGTTCAACCGCCGCAGTTCACGGCTCAGTCGGGTGTACTCACGCCGCCATGGATCGAATGCCGCATCGAGATTCTCGACGAAGTTGTCCACCTGGCGCTCGATGAAGGCATCAGTGAACCACTCCCCGACGGTATCCTGTTCACGCTCACGGGCGAACGCTTGCTTCACCGCTTGAATAATCTTCTGTCGGTTGTTCTTGACGGCATTCTCCAGATCTGCCCGATAATCGGGCATAATCTCGTAGTCGCTTCCCTCCTCGATGACCAGCATCTGGCGGGGCTTGCTCTGGAACTTCAGTTCGATCTGTTCGAGAACGAGGGCGTTGATGTGCGCCTCAACCAAATCCTGATTGTTGAGCAGGAACGTTGGCGGACTGATCTCCCCAGCGATAATCCGTTCCGGATTTCGGTAGAAGTACTGGTCGTGGGAGCCACGTCCGAACCCACGGCCACAGAACGTCGTGACGAGTGACGGTTGGTTTTGTCGCCCGGCTCGCCCGGAACGTTGGGCGTAGTTACTCGGGTTCGGCGGGACGTTTCGCATATAGACGTTCGAGAGGTCACCGATGTCGATCCCGAGTTCCATTGTCGGCGTCGAGACGATGGTGTTTACCTTCTCGCCTTCTCGGAAGTCCGACTCCAGCTGCTTCCGCTTCTCGTTCTCAACCTGACCGCTGTGTTCGCCGGCGATGATGTCGACGGCGTCGTCGAACGATTCGGTATAGAGATCGTAAAAGTAGGACGATTCGAGATCCGTCTCCTCGGGCGTAATCGAGTCGCAACTGTAGTTCAGACAGACGTCGAGTTCATCCCGAGTCGTCGGTGTTCCACACTTCGGGCAGACTCGCACGTCCTCAGGATCGGCCTGCGTGACCCGAATCGCACTGTGGTTGAGCATATACACCTTCCCGGTGTACTTCAGCGACTCCTGCGTCAACAGTTTGAGTACCTCGTCGTCGCTGATGAGGTCGATGACGCTGTTGATGATCGCTTTCGCAGTATCGGTGTCGACGTCTAACGCACGGGCTGTCCAACGGACGTGTCGAGAACGGGGGTGTGTGAGTCGACGGACACGGTGTCTCCCACTGGTACTTGCCGTATCGCTGTATCCGACTGGGAAGTTGAAGAACTCCTGTCCGTGGAAATGGACCTCTTCGTCGAGTTGGTTGATGACGTTCCGCTTGAAGTCGGCGAAGTTCGTGGTGCTTTCGTGGTCTATCGCAATGCTCCGGCGGAAGATGTCTAAGAATCCGTGGACGTATTCCTCCCGCACCGTCGGATTTGCATTCGAAAGCACGGGGATCGAGTCCCAAACGTCGTCGACGTCCGCCAGCTTGTCGAGGTTCTCGTATTCGACGTCGATCAACCCGACGTCTTCGAGACTCTGCTGGGTGCGTTGCTGTTCACGACCGAGTTCGAGAATGACGTTGAACAGCAGGTAGTCGCTGTAGTTCTGACGGTCCTCTGCCGACGGCCCGAACATTCCCGTGTCGATGGCTGGCGGAAGGGCTTCCTCGTCATCAAGGAGGTCGAAGACGTCGTTCCCGAGCGTGGTGAGGCTAACGTCGTCGCCCTCTGCGAGAGTATGGTACAGCGAGCGTCTGAATCGAACCCGCTGGTAGAGGTTGTTGAGGTGAGCCGCTTGTAGCGCAGTGTCCTGTCGATTGTCGGAGAAGGCGATAGTCTTCTGCTGGTCGTCGGGGAGATTCCGCATCGTGTTTCCGATAAGAACGTCCGTCGCCGTCGAACGACCGACCGTCCCGAACGTGAACAGCTTGTTGAACTCGTTCTTGACCCGACGAGTGTAGTGAACCCCGCAGTTCGGGCAGAACAGGAACGGCTGGTTGACTCGCATCACCTCGACGCCCTGTGCAGCGAAGCATCCGCATTCGAGCTGCCCCTGTTCCACTCGTCCGGGGGTAAGCTGGTCGCATTCCGGGCAGTAGGTAGCTGGTCGGGGTTCGGCCTCAACGTAGGTGTCTCGAAGCTGGCCGTTCTCATTTAGCCACTCATCGGGGAGGGGAGCGGTTTCTCGGTCCCAATCGCCCCGCATCAGGTACGCCTCTTCTTCGTCCTCTTCGGTGTCTACGAAGGTACTCAGCGCACCCTGTGTGACGGTGTTCTCTTGATCGACGACCGTGGTGTAGTACTCCTGACCGCATCCCCGACAGAACGAGAGCGGGTAGGCAGTCCGGGTACGGTCGTGTTCTTGGGCGCACGTACGACACTCGATGTCGCCGGCGTCACTCAGGTGGGGATCGTCGTCCTCAAAGGATTCCTCGGTGAGACAGGAGACGAGACCACTCCCTTGACTGAAGAAGGTGTGGAGCTTCGGGATGAAGATCGGTTGTTCCTCGCCCTGTAT
Organism: Halobacterium yunchengense; assembly: GCF_037031165.1. Lineage (NCBI taxonomy): Archaea > Methanobacteriati > Methanobacteriota > Halobacteria > Halobacteriales > Halobacteriaceae > Halobacterium > Halobacterium yunchengense. The sequence continues at coordinate 504,049 of NZ_JAYEZL010000003.1, forward strand.
CTCGGTCGTTCCAACCGTTCCGACGAGCAGAGCGGCCTGAAGTTCTTGCTCGATGTCGTACCGAGATGCATCGGGTCGGTACTGTTCCTGATAGCTACTGACGAGATCCTTCCCGTCTTCGCTTTCGTCGTCCTCGCCGGCGAAGATCTGCTGGCTCTGGGTGCTGAGCTCTTCGTCGAGGAACTTGATCGTGGGATGATTCTCCAGTGTGTTTCCGAGTGCTGACGCATCGGTCGTTTCCGCCGGCATTAGATCCCGGTCGAGGAGCTTCTCGGTGAGGTCCTGTGCGGCTTCGAGACTCCCATCGAAGGTTGCGATATCGCCCTCGGTGACTTCAATATCGTTGGGGAGTGGTTCGTCGTCAGAGAGGGGCAGCGGATAGTGGGACTCCCGAACGACGTTGTCGGCGTCGACTTCCTCGCCGAAGATCTTCCCTGTAAACTCGGCGATCTCGTCATTGGCGTCGATTCCCTCGTCACTCTGGACCGTCGCAGAGGTACCGACACAGACGAGTTCCTCTCCGGCGTCGGTGTTCTGCTTCAGCCGGCGGACGAGTGCGGCGACGTCGGCTCCCTGATGGCCGGTGTAGGTGTGGATCTCGTCGAGAACCAGATACTGCAAGGCTCCTTCGTGCATCTCTGGGAAGAGCTTCTTGTCGTCATGCCTGGTAAGGATGAGGTCGAGCATGACGTAGTTCGTCATCAGGATGTCCGGCGGGTCGTTCTGCATTTCTTCCCGAGAGACAACTTCGGAGTCGAACGCCTCCTCACGGCCGAACTGCCGGAGGAACTCAGGTGCTTCGTCAGGGTTGTGAGGCGTGTCCCCTGTGTAGAGCCCCAGTCGGAGCCCCGTCCCTTCGAGCCGCTCCGCGAAGTCCTCGTACTGGGAGTTCGCCAGAGCGTTCATCGGATAGATGATGACCGCCTTGATCCCGTCCTCATCCCGCTCCTTGGCTTCGAGACAATGGCTGACGATGGGGATCCCGAAAGCGAAGCTCTTCCCCGATCCCGTTCCCGTGGAAACGATGGTGTTGTTCCCGGACTGGATAGACTGAATCGCCTCTGTCTGATGTTTGTACGGCTCGATGGGATCGCCGCCAGCACCGGTGAACACGTCCAGAATACCCTCGTGGAGCTTATCGTCTGCAACAAACTCTTCGAGGGTATCGCCGTACTGGAAGCGCTGATTCAGTTGGACGAACGGTTCCTTCCACAGTACCTTTCCCGTCTCGATGCGATTCTCAATCCAGGCGTTGATCGTCTCGTCGTCGACGTTCTGGAATGTCTCGACGTAGGAGCGATAAGATGATTGGACGTTATCGAGGGCGTCGAAAGGATTGAGACGAGTGGCCATTACATTGTCAGATGGCCAAGTGCGACAAAATGCTTGTGCTGAGTTAGTCTAGAATGCCCCATTCAGATAATTCGCTAATTAAATCCCGGAATAGTTGTTCTGCGCCATCAATAGTTGATGTGCCTGTAATCACAACTTTTCCACTAGCAAATATAAGGTATACTGCTTGGGAATTGATTGCTCGATAAATTAATCCAGGAAATTGTTCCGGCTCATATTCTATCTGTTCAAGGCCGGCTTCAATAGCAATACGTTCAAGATTGAGGTTTTGCTTTATTTCTCCAACACAAACTAAATTTTTGACTTCTAAAGTAGGACTTTCCCGTATAACGGGACTCATACTATCTATGATTCTCTCAGAGATCTCATTCAATTTTTGAATTGAATTACAACCCACTATTGCACAAGTTCCAGAACGATAGAACGCCACATATTTTGACTCATTATCTATTTTGAACCTGGTTTGAAGCCAGTGGTTCTCTGCTGGTGAATAATTTACTTCAGATACCGTATCTGTGGACTCCAATAAGTCGGCAACAGCTTTTAGATCGAGCTCTCGATGAAAATCGAGAACACCCACAATATTGGCTATAGTAACTTCGGTCACACTTGTTGCTCTTCAGTAAAAGAACGGTCGGGATAATTGTATTGTTAATCTCGGCAGACGGAGAATATAGCTGAGATGAATAGTGATGGTTCAATAGGTGGCTAACTCTTTTACTTTATAAACAAGAACTCAGACTAATGTCTGGGAACAGTTATTCAGTGGAAAATGGTCATCCTGCCCTTGGCAAATTAGAAGACGGGACCAAACTACGGCATAAATATAGACGAGGAGATCAAGCGGGCGAGATGATTAAAGCAACAGTTCGGGAGGGGCACGTCGTGTACCAAAATGAAAAATACTCCCCGACAGGAGCCGCTCGCCAAGCCAATCTGGATGCTACTGGGAAAGAATACGAGGTTAATGGATGGCGGTGGTGGGATTATTATAATGAGGAAGACGATGAGTGGAAACAACTGAAGACCTTACGTGGGAACGAAGAATAGATACACCACTTATTCCCTCAACTTAATATCATCATATGTATTGAGGCAATCTTTCTTTTGTTTATAATCTCCATGGAGACTTACTTGCTGTTTCTTTAATATATCGAAGGAATCTAATACAAATTCAAAGTCTGATCTGTTCAGTCCGTATAGCTTTGCTATTACCGCATCAATTTCGGCTCTCAATTGTTCTCTTTCTTGAGTGTCCCACTCATAAGGGCCAGAACTTATGTCGAGATCTTCCCCAAGAGGATCCAGAGAATGAGAAGTCCACATCAACTTTAAACCTCTCTTATACAGAAATTCTTTCAGTGAAACTGATCTCCCCTCATATTCAACTTCGAACTTGTTGAGGTATGTCGGCTCAGGCATGGGAAGTTGTTTTAAAATGTAGAGATTTATGGAAGCACCACTCAGAGATTGTCTAAGAGCAAAATCAAAGGTGAAAGACGTGAATAAAGTTGTGAAACACACCGCTTCCTCAGCATCGACCCAGTCTTCAAACGTTAGGAATGGGGCTTTGTTGCTGAAAGGGTAAAACGGAGTAATAGTTCCCATAGCAGTACGTCGATCACTAGTGACTCTCGCAACATCTCGAAATGCGAAAACCCACTCTTGATCCCATTCTAAATTCTCGATATCTTCTCTGAAATCGTCTTCTGCCACCCAATATCGAGGGATTATTTCGTAGTCTACATCCTTCTTCTGTTGGTCTGTGAGATCCCTAGTGCTTGCTCGCCTTTTGAATCGGTCTTCTTTTGGGATCCCCTCGAAAGTACCGTATCTGTGGTCAAACTGGTGTATATACTTCGCTTCATAGAGAGGAAGATACGTCTCAGAACCTTTTTTGAATATTCCGTCTTTACCCAATGAGAACCCATCATCCTCAAGTGATTCTTTTGTGTTTTCATCGAACACATCAGAGTCATTCGTCATGTGATATAGCGTGTGGTAAGTTATTCCCCAAGGATTCGTGTTTTCGACGTCATTAATTAGGACAGGGAATTTATTGTAAATAGACACGGCAATATCCCTTACTCTCTGATTTTCAAAAGTTGGGGCTCCTTTCGTATTCGGATTAATCTTTGCCAGCTGATCAGCTGTCAATGTGTATCTTCGCTCCTCATCCCTCAACATCTCTATATTTGTGTTATAAAATGATAACGAGAAATTGTCTATATTGATCTGAGAACCACATGTCGTTAATAAACAGAACCGTTCATTTGGATGAACATCTGGGAAGAGACCTTCACTATTTACAAAGCTGAACAGGGACACTATGGAATTGCTGTCAACAAGATCAGCAAATAAATCTTGAGTGCCGAAATCAGTAGCAATACCTGTTTTAACAACCATCCCCATTTGACCTTTTGGTGCAGTCAACTCCTTGTGTCCTAATTCAGCGAATATTGGGTATGTGTTTATCTCACCCCTGCCAGATAAGGGAAAACGACCCGATTCTCGTATAAACTTCGATGTTTGAGCCGCTCTCTTGGATGCAAGTTTCCAAGAATCATAGATCTCTTTATTAGAGTTCGATAATTCTTCAATTAGTTGTGTTCGTTTACGTTTCGACTCTTTCTCTGCTATTTCATTTACTCTGCCTGCGAACCATTCGCGTTCTTCCACTTTCACCTTATCCCAAGGAGGATTACCGAGGATACAATCAAACCCCGGTGAAATACCTCCAAATATCTCCGGGAATTCTAGCTCCCAGTGGAAGAACAGTTGTTGTTCTGCAATCTTCGTAGCTCGCTCTATCAGATCCTGGAGTGCGTCATCATCTGGATTCGGATTCCGGCGAACCTTTTCGATGGTGGATGGAGACGGATATTCTTTCGTAGAGCCATCCATTGGCCAGTAAAACGCTGCTGTCCAGATATCGTATGCTAGCTTCTCTTGCTGGTACGCTTCTGTCTGTTGCAGTTCGTTGTACAGCTCTCTCTTCTTCTCAATATCTTCAGTATCTTCCTCTTCAATCTCATCAAGTCGTTCAGCAATATCCACGTACTCCTCTTTACCCGCTCCCCATTGTTGTAGCGACGACTCGGAAGAACCCTTAGACCGCTCTTTGTTTTCGCTCCTGACTCGCTTTCGGATCTCGTTCCCGAGATGCCAGTCACGTCCTCCGGAGGTTTCGTAGGCGTCTATGGGGAACTCGCCTTCGACAAGCTCCGAGTTGGCTCCAATTAGGGAGTTCCCGCATTTGATGTGATGGTCAAGGAAGTTCAGCGGTTTGTCCTCCACAGCGGAGTTGATCCACAGACTGACCTTGGCCAGTTCGACGGCCATCGGATTGAGGTCGACAGCATAGATGCAATGTTGAAGGACGTCTCGACGGGCCTCTCGAATCTGCTCTTCAGGCGGATAGTCGCTGTCAGACCGAATGCGAGCGAGGCGCTGTGCGAGGAAGTTGTTTGCAGCAATCAGGAACGCCCCACTTCCGCTTGCTGGGTCACAGACCGAGATATCGAGGAGAGCATCTTCTTTTTCGTCAGTTGTGGCAGCATCTTCGAGGCGGTCCTCTACGACGGGCTTGAGCGAACTCTGAACGAGTTCTTGTACCAGTCCGGGATCGGTGTAGTAGCTCCCGGTCTCCTTTCGCTCCGTACCTCGATCATCAAGATAGAATTCACCGTGAGAGACCGTTCGGTCTTCTAGCTCGACAACCTCGGTTGCAAGCTTCGGTGTGAATTCGAGAAGGCTCTCGTAGACGGAACCGATCTCCTCAACGCCGAGGTCGGCGTACGAGATGCGCTGGCGAGTTCCTTCGTGTTCGATGAGCGTTAGATCCTCTATTGCGTCCAAGAGGTCGTCGTTGTAGCACTCGCTTTCTGACACCCATTCGAGCCGATCCGAGTCGAAGAGCATCCCGTTGTAACAAGGGACACCCAGTTCATCATCGCCCTTCTCGACGAGACGAAATGTGGACTGCAATCCGTGCCACAGGTCGCTGTTCCGGTCACTACTGTTCGTGCGTGTTTCCGCCTTCTCACGGAGGTTTGTGATGCTGTACTCGTCGGTGTACAGACTATCACGGGAAGCCATCATTCCCCGCTGCTCCGCATACATCAGGAAGAGCAGGCGATACACCAAGAGCAGAACCTCCTGATAGTACTCCTTGGCCTCTTCTTCTCCACCTTCTTCGAGGTATTCTCGAATCTCCTGATTGAGTAGCCCCGTTCCCAGCGTCTCGATGGCGCTTACGACGTTGGACTGGAGGTCTTTGCCAACCTTGACCCCAGTAGACAGAGCGACCTGATACAGCTGCTCCAGCGGAGTCTCGATGTCATCGTCTTCATCGTCGGCGACGACCGGCTCGATGAACCGTGTAGCGTGGCAGAGCCGGTAGAGTGCCCGGAAGTCCCCATAGTTCCGGCTCGTGAACATATTCTCCAGATCGAACTCCACGTACCCACGGGTATACGTGTGATAGAAGTCACGAAGAATCCGGAGCGTCAGTCCGTTTGTTACGACTGCCCAGTCGTGTTCGTCGCTGGCGTTCAGGAACTCCTGGAGTGTGTCGTGGGGACTCTTGGCACCACGGGGAGCATCCTCCGGTTTCTCGTCCAGCTTCTGTTCTGGTTCGACGGTATGGATAATCGGAGCCGTCCGCCCCTCCATCTCACCGTAGCTTTCGATCTCGCCGTCGGGCCACCCCTTGTGTGAGAGGTTCGCCTCGATGCCGCCCGCTTCGAGATTCTCCCGCTGGAAGACCGGCTCGAACCCGAGATTCTGGAACAACTTGAGGATCCACTTCGTACGAGCGTCCGAGACGTCCATATGGAACAGCGTCTCGTCCATCGTGAGCTCGTCCCACCGCTCTCGAAGCGTGTCCCACGTATCCCCGATCTCCGCTTCGACGTCGGCCTCTTCGGGCGGCTCTGTGTTCGGTAACGCAAAGGTCTCCGGTCGGACGGCGGACTCCCCGCAATGACGCTGGCGGAGCTTGCTCACCAGTTCGTCCGTGAGCAAACCGCCGCTGGTGTTGATGAACGTCGTCGATCCGGTTCGTGGCGTACTGGAACTCGATTCGGCTTCGGCGTCGGTAGAGGGTGTATCGATACTCATCGTTAGTTGCTCCCGTAGTAGACGGTGACAGTCAGCAGATCTTTGCTCGCAATCTCGACGTCGTCAATCCCGGACAGCCAGCTTCCACTTCCGGACTTCTCAAGCTCCGCTCGCATCTCAGTCCGCTGTTCGACGATCTTGTCCCGCCGCTGTTCTGCTCGCCGTTGTAGCGTCTGCTCGAACGCCTCGTGTCCGAGTGCTGCTTCGAGATCGTCTTCCTTCTCCATCTGTGTCAGCTGAACCGGTTTGGCTTCGCTTTCCTCCAGCGCCTCGACGATGTCCTGATCGAGGGGCTCGTCCCTGTAGATCGGCAACCCGACCTGCACCAACTCCTCCATAATCGTTGGGTCAGGCTCGGTGTCCGCCACGTACCGAACCAGTGCTGTATACACTGCCGTCGGCTCACTCACCTCATCGGTTCCCCGTATGGCAGTTCGCCCATAGCGATCCTCGTCGGTCAACGCAGTTTCTTTGACGGCTTCGATGAGCCGCTGTACGAGCGGATGGGCGATGTCGAGCATCACCGTGTCCGAGGACTGGGACGCCTCGTTCGGATCGAACGTCACGTCCTCGTACTCTCGGTCGATATCCGGTCCTTGAAGCCGGTCAGCGGTGATCTTGATGTCGAGGTGGCCTTGGACGTTCATCTCGTACGAGCAGCTGAACAAGTCCAAAGCGCTCTTCACGAACTGTTCCAGGGTTCCCTGACCGCCGATCCGCTGGTGCGTCTCTTCTTGGCGCTTCTGAACCTCTTGCAGTCCGACTTCGGTGTGTCCGTAGAAGGACTCGGACTTAATCCGGTCGAGTGTCTCGTCGTCGAAGACGCTTGCACTCTCACGCTCTGCTGGTGCGGAACCGCCTCCGAACTCTTCGAGTGTCGCCTGTGGAACGCCGGCGTCGATCCCCTCGTCTTTGAGGAGTTCGAGGATACCCTCGTCGTCACCGAAGTACGGCGGTGAGAAGCCGTACTCCTGCCTGATGTTGTTCGCTTTCTGGACGAGCTTTTCGAGGATGGCGACGTCCATCTGGTCCTCGACCACCATCGTCCGGATGACGACCTCGTCGTTCTTTTGACCATACCGGTCGATTCGGCCGTTCCGTTGCTCCAGACGATTGGGGTTCCACGGCAGCTCGTAGTGGATGATCTGGTTCGCCGCGTGCTGGAGGTTCATGCCCTCCGATATCACGTCGGTGGCGATGAGAACGCCCCGTGTAGAGTCCTCAAACTCTTTGAACCGTTCCTTCCGCTGGGCTTCGTTCAGCGATCCGTGAAGCGTGAAGACCTCTGTTTCGTCGCTCTGCGAGTCCTTGATCTGCTCTTCGAGGTACTCCAGCGTGTCCACGTACTTCGTGAAGATGATGACACGGGGGTACTGGAACCGATTGGGAAGTGTCTCGTCGAGAAGCCGCTGAAGCTTTGCGTCACGGGTTTTGGTGACTCGCTCCGCCTTCTCTGCGACGTCTTCGAGAACGTCCAGCTCCTGTTCGATGGCGGCTTTGTCACCCGTGACGACTCGCTCGACTCGTTCCCCGACCTCCTCCTCGCTGTACTCTTCACCGGGGTCGTCGTCGAGTGCATTTGCCTGTGCCATCGACTCAGAGATCCCGGCTGTTTCCTCGATTACAGTCTGGGTGTCTTCCTCGTCAAGATCCTCCAACCGACCTTCGAGTTTGTCCTGGCGGTTCTTCAGAGATCGTCGGAGGGCTTCGGGACTGCTCAGCGCTCGCTTGAGGAAGTGAATAACGGACCAGCGTGCCAGTGTCTGGCTCTTGGAACTGGAACGCTGTGCGGAGGACATCAGCAGTTCACCGTACTCCCGAACGGCGTCGTACGTCTCCTTCTCGTACTCCGTGGGTGTGACCCGAACCTCGTCTTGGTCACGCTCCGGGAAGGGACTCTTCCCCTCGCTATCGGAGAACCACTGCTTGACGTCATCTCGCCGGCGTTGAACCACGTGCTTTCGGGCAACGTCTCGATGAATAGTGGGATCGTGTCGAGGCCCGGAGACAGCGTCGACGTCGAGCATCCGGATCAGACTGGCGAACGAATCCGTGTACCCGTTGTGAGGCGTAGCCGTCAGGAGGAGACAGTGTTCGGCGTGGTCGGTGATCTCGGTCGCAAAGTCCCAGCGCTGCATATCGACCGTTTCGTTCGCCCCGGATTCGTGGGGCTTCGCCGCTTGGTGCGCCTCGTCAATGATGACGAGGTCCCAATCTTGATCGAGAATCTCGTGCCGGACGCTATTCTGCTTCGCATAGTCGATGCTGACGATGAGCTTCGAGAAGTGTTCCCACGGACTGGTTCCTGGCGGGATCTCCTTTTCCATCGCCTTTCGGTGGCGTCGACTGATGATGTCCGCATCGATGTGGAAGAAGTAATTGAACGCCTCACGCCATTGTTCCCGAAGATTCGCAGGCGTGATGATGAGGATTCGATCCGCCTTGTTGCGAGCCATGAGCTCGCTGGTAATGAGCCCTGCCTCAATGGTTTTCCCGAGACCGACGTCGTCCGCCAGTAGCATCCGAACACGAGGCATATCGAGTGCCATCACCACTGGAGTGAGCTGGTACTCGGTCGGGATTACCCTTGAACGCTGAAGGCTCACAAGCGGGGCTGTCCCGTGGAGCATCGAAAGGCGGTACGCTCGATTCAGTAGGCGTTGAAACTCGGGATTGCCGAGCTTCTCTGAGTCCGGGGGTTCTAAGCTCCCCTCTCTGATGTTCTCGACAGGGGTATAGAACCGGTGCCTGTCAGCTGTATTCCCGTCTAGAGGGGTTGCCGTGACCACGTTTCCATCAACGGCGTCAACCCTCCAGAGTCTATTGCGGTTTTCTACGACGGTTCCAGGTTGGATATTCGAAGGGAGTTTTGAACTCATTTGTTAGAGGTTAGTATGGTCTCGCGTTAGCTGCTGAAGATGCTTGTTACCTGCAAAGAGAACGCACTTATCTCTACCGGGGACATTTCGCTGTTCGGTGATTATGTGAACTATTCGTCCCGTTCCCAGAGAAGAGAATTTCCGACCTTTCGGCTTCGGATTTCTCCTTCGTCTTCGAGCGTTTTCAATTTGAGATAGGCCGTTCGACGATCACAGCCAATGTAGTCTGAAATATCCGTCGTCCCACTCGGACCTAGCTCAGACAAAGCTTCTAAGAACTCTTGGAGAGGGTATTCCTCTGTAAATTTCCCACTTTCTTCGTCCCGATCCCGGTCGCCCATAGTAGTGGTGTGAGTGCCATTTCACATATGACTGCTGGGAACGATGCCATTAGTCGGTCGTCCAAAGGTTTATGCCAATAGACGCTCGACTAATGGCTGGGAACGCAGCCGCTGGGCACTAATCAACAGAAGTGCCCGGGTGTTGCAGCACCCAGGCTGGGTTCCAAATACGGTCTGAGAACCCATGAAGAACTCAAAATTGGAAACACAAGAAGGCGGCGACAGACCACTAATTGAAGACATACATCAAATAAATAAAGTTTCGCTCGGGGAAGGGGCCGCGACGTATCAAGTGTGCGGTTCTTCTCTTCGGGAGGGTGATTCGGTTGTTGTGTACGTGTTTCGACCGGCTGGGGAGGTGATGTTTCAGGTCGGGTATGTAGTGTGCGGTGACGAGGAACATGAGCTCCCGAGGGAGTACACGCTGGGTGTGCGTGAACTGGTGGTTGAGGGTCGTGTTGGATGGTGTTCTGATGGCGCGACCCAGTCGTCGTGGCCGGTGTTGCTCTCACCGGAAGTTGTGGCGGTGAGTGCGGCGGCGACGAAGTCCGTCCGTCTGGTCTTAGATGGTGGCTCGGTTGCAAACGTTGTATCTGACGTTGAGACGCCGGAAACGACCAAGTCGTCGGCGGAGGTGTCTTTGGGTGAGACGAAGCGTCGTGCGGGTCGTTCAGATGGCGGCGTGGTTCGTGGGTTGTTCTGGGGTGGTGAGCGATGACGTCGAACGAGCCAGCGCTCGTGGATTCGCATCTCGATGTCGAGCTGGACCTGCCGCGGTCGGTAGAGGAGATGTTGCTGCCGGACGTGTACGTGGGGCTTGAAATCGATCTGCTGTCCCCAGGAGACGGGATCGTGACGGACCGGCATCATGCGTCGGCGGATCGGTATGAGGCGGATGATCCGATGAATCAGATCGAAGGACAAATCAGCCCGTTCACGCTGTCGGGCTGGCTGCGGCACGGTTGTGAGCAGGTGCTCCAGGTTGCTGGGTCGACGGCGTGTCATCCGGGTGAGCCGAATGCGGATTACATGCGGGCCGAGACGTACGAGCGTGACCTGGAGTCGGGTTACCACGAGAAGGGTGCGTGCCTCGACGAACACGACGAGAGGTGCGTTATTTACGACCTGTTCGGCGGGTTCGGCTCTCAGCCCGGTAAGCTGCTGCGTCGGCCAGTGTCGTTTTCACCGATTCGCCGGAACGTCGATGTCCTCAAGGGTGAGGCGGAGGCGCATTACCGGCAGGTGTCGTCGCAGGTGCGGTCGCGGAACGAGTCGGATGGTGGGCAACCGCTTCGCCAGGCGGATCGTGATGTCCTTGGGAACGTCGAGGGAACGTGGAAGTTGACGCTCCGAGAGTTGAAGCTGGAGTTCGTTGGGCTGTTGCTAGAAGCCGTGTCGTTCCTGGATGCGCACGCGGACGAGTTCACGTTCCAGCTCGGTGGGGCGCGGAACTTCGGTGCTGGTATCGCTGACGTCTGGGTGATTAATCCGCTATACAATGAGCGGGAGGTGCGGCGGGTGTTTAATCGGGCGCAGGCGGTGACGCAGGCGATGGAGGAGAAGGATGAGGTGTGGGCGTCTGAGTGTCGTCCGGCGTTCGTGCGGGCGTTGCAGGTGCGTGTGGCGGCGCGTGATGGGGACGTTGCGATGCCGGGAGGTGGGTCGGCGTGACGGATCCTGGTGAATCAGGTGGGGAGTCGTTGCAGCCGCCGTCGGAGTCGATCCGCCCGTTCGTGTCGAAGCAGGAGTCGGGTGACTCGGGTGTGGGTCCGATGGTCGCGGTGTACAGGCACGATATCCACAAGGCGCGGATGCGTGGGCACGAGCACGCTGAAGACTCGTTCTGGGGGATTCGGGTGAACGAGCAGGTGCCGTTGGGTGCGGATCGGGATGCGGCGTTACTCAGCCGGCCGCGCGGAGAACCAGAACAGATGTTGGATGCGCACGAGTCGTGGTTCAGGGTGTCGTTGCTGACCGGGAAGGTGGCGTCGACGGTGGAGCCGGTCGCTGATGTCGGCGGGTCGTTAACTGAACTGATCAGTATCGAGGATCCGGAGGCGTTGCATGCGGCGTGGTTGGATTCGGTGGTGACGTCGTTGTTCAGTGAGTCACCATACTACCCGTATACGTCGTTGAAGTACCACACGGTGCTGGCGGCGGCCCTGTTGGATAATTACCGGTCGGGGGTTGAGTTCGATGAGTTGTTCCTCGCGGTCACGCCGCCCGGCGCTGACCCGGTGGTTGTGCCGCATCGGACGGTGCTGGTGACGTCGGGGTTTGCGTTGCACGTGACTGGTGAGCCGGGTGATCGGCCGGCAGCGCGGCTTGGTGGTGCGCCGTCGCGGTCGTTTGCGGATGTGTGGGCGCGGTTGCCGGCGGTCCCGTTCGATGTGGATGGGGAGCGTCGGTGGCGGGTGCTCGATGCACAACTACGACGGATCCGGTCGTGGTCGGCGGCGCTCCAGTTCATCGAAGAGTACGTCGCGGCGTTGGATCCAGTGGCTGCTGGTGCAGGAGGTGATGGGCGTGATGCGTGACGTGTGTACCGTGTTCGATGACGAGAGCCGGTCTCGCGCCCGTGGCACTGGAAACGAGGCGTGTGAGGACACTGGAAATGGGGTGTGTGTCGAGTCGCGGCGAGTGGTGAAAGACATTGGAAACAGGGTGTGGGGGGTCCGGACACGCACCGGTCGAGATCGTCGTGCCCAGGTTCGATGGTTCGCTAGCTACAGCCGCTGTCCCGGTCGTGACGCTGGAAAGAGCGTGTGTGTCCCGTGGGGTGTCGTCGAAGTTGTGTCGCGTCGTATCAGTGTGTGGACTGGAAACACGGGGGGTTGTGCATGACGCGGCTCCAGCAGGTGTTGTTCGAGCTGGATGGGCAGTACCTCGGGCATCCGTACTTCGTGACGGGGAACGCGTTGTTCAACGCTGTTGCGCGGCGGGTTGATGCTGAGACGCGTCGGTCGCTGCACGTGAGTCACGGCGTGTTCCTACCGGGCGAGTACGGAGAGTACCCAGAGCAACACTCCAAAGACGGGTACGCGGGGAAGCTCGGGCAGTCGCTGCCTGACGTTACCTCGTACGAGGATTTGTTCGTGTTCCGTGACCCGGCGCAGCGATGGTTGCTGGCGTCACGGCCGCGAGACGCGCACAACGCGCACGACATCCAGTTGCACGGTGACCGGGTCGCGTTCGACGGGACGTGTTGGTTTGGGCGACCGAGCGGTCAACGGAATCGGCGACGGTCGGTGTCGTGGTACGTTCACTGCTACCTGCACGCTGGCCGGGGTGACGACGGGGTTGTGCCGGTCGATGAGGATGTGCTTGACGGGCTGCAGGTCGGCGGGGCGCGGAACTACGGGTTCGGTGAACTGTCGCTCGTCGACACGCAAGTCGTTGACCTGGAGGCGCTGGACTACTCGCGGCTGGAGGCAGCGCAGTCAAGCGCGGAGTCGTGCCGGATCGAGTTGGTGTCGCCGTACGTGCTGGAGTCCGAACATCCGAGTGGCGATTCGCAGAGCGTCCCGTGGTGGTGGCGTGTCGACACGGAGGAGACGAATGCCGCGTCATCGACCGGGTTGCGTCGTCGGGAGACGCGGCTCGTGGACGGTGATGAGACGTACGCGGTACAGACAGTAGATCACGGACAGGTCGTCCGGTATGTTGGTGATGACCCGGTGGAGACGGCGAAGAATGGAGTGCTGCGTGTCGGGACGCATTCCCGATTCGGGTTCGGTGAGTTCCGTGTTCGCCCAGCAGGTGAGGATCGGGTCCCGGAGCGCGGCGCTGCTGCGGCAGGGGGTGAGGTGTAGTGGTGTTGGAGCAGGTGGCGTTCGATATTGAGACGACCGGATTCGACGTCGAGGACGAAGTGACGGTGGTCGGGTTCGGGCTGTCGATGGGGGTGCGCGTGTTCGTGCAGACGGCCGGTCGGCCGCCCAGTGACGTGACGAGTGAGGTGGAGGAAGCGACGGATGCGCTGGTGAATGTGTCGACGCACGCGTCTGAGGAAGAACTGCTCGTGGCCGTGAAGGAGTTCGTTGCGGAGCGGCTCTGCGGATCGGACGTGTTGCTGGTCGCGTATAATGGGGAGCGGTGGCGCGGCGGGTTTGACGTGCCGTTCCTCCGCACGCGGTACGCACGGCTCGGGGTGGCGTGGCCGTTCGCTGATGTGCCGTACGCGGATGTGATGTCGGTCGTCGCCGACCGGTTCAACACGACCGTTGACGGCGAGGAGCATCGAGACCTGGCTGGTGTGTACGAGGTGCTGTGTGATGGCGAGTACGGTGCTGTGGATCCGTTCGATGGGAGTGAGGCGGCTGTGGCAGCGTTCGAGAACGGGTGGTTCGCAGAGCTCGCCCTACACAACGTAGCGGATGTGCTGCGGACCCGGGCGCTCGGCCGGGTCGCTGAGCGGTACTGTAGCAAGTCGGATTTCGGTGTGAAGTCGTTGACACCGACGAGGGCTGGCGAATGAGAGGGAGGCTGACGAGGTTGGTTGTGGATGCGTGAGTTTGAAATCTGGGGGTGTCCGGACCGGTTACGGTCGGCGGGGAACGAGTCGCCAGAGCACCTGTGGGCAAAATTCGCGTTAGACCGGCGGAAACGTGAGAAGCGAGACCCGTGGTTCCCGGGGGAGTACCGGTTTGAGCGGACGGTCGCGGATCGGGTGCCGGACTGTATGATTCTCGGTGAAGGGGTGAATCGGTGGATTGAGTTCGTGGCGGGGTCGGAGCAACCGTACCGGGAGAAGACGCGGGAGGCACTCCGGTTAGGGTTCGTGATTCACTGGGTGTTCCACAAGGACCACGACGACCAGCGACGGGCAGCACGGCAAGCACTCGAACCTGAGTTAGCGGAGCCGTTCGAACTCGGCGTGTACGACCCGTGGGGAGACGTGTTGGAGTTGAAGACACCGATCACGTACAAGAACTACGAATTCCCCGTCGAAAGTATGGCCGAGTTCCGTCCGAAGCTGATTCTCGGGTATCGAGCTGGTGCGGCTCACATCGGCCGGCTCAACGACGGGCTGGATCTCGGGATGTTCGAGATCGCCGGGTGTCAACGCCGCCTCATCACGAACGGCTACGGGTCGCATTTCCGCGCGATTGCGCCGAATCAGCAAGTGGAGGAAGCACCGTGGGGATGGCCGACCCGCGACGGGCTGAAACGACTCGTGGAGGCCGGTCGAGTGCGACGACTCGGGCCAGTCGGGAGTGGCGACTGATCGGGTTCAGGCCGTTCTGTCCTTTGCCCCGAATCAACAGAGTTTCTCTTTTTCACCGTTCGGCTCTGTTGAATGCCTTAGCGTCAGAACTCGGCTATGCTCAGACAGTCCAGGAAATGAATTCGGAGGGATTGTTGTGGTTCAGTCCGTGTTTTGGTACAGCCGGAAGCCGCTGACAGCGCACCCGAGGAAGGCAATTCCTTCCCAGACTAGAATCTCGATTAGTCCGGTGGTGACAGCTCGTCGCACAGAGGTGATTCCCCAGAGAGCGGTAGTTCGGTGTAGACTTATCGCTCCAACTGTTTTGATGGCTTCTACCGGTGAGACGCCGAGGAGTGCTGATCCGGCGAGGGTGAGTACTACGAGAAGACTTAGTTGCTGGCGGCCGAACTGGAAGAAGTTACCGACGGCACTACTGAGATAGGTATTGATGACGTATCGGATCGACCCGAACACACCCACCATTTCTTACCTATTCATTTTCATATAAACGCATAAACTTTCTCACTAATCCGGGATTCTATTGGCCGCCGATTCCTCGCTTACGTGCGATCCAGAGGATCAATGATTCAGGTGGGTACTGAATCCGGAGACGGATCTTGCGAAGGAGTCCAGCATCTGATTCCTCCTTAACCTCGTCGAATACGGACCGGTACTGTGACCGTCCAATCTTGGAGATAGCAAAGAGCTCGGCCAGTGCCTCATCGATCCAGCAAACGGCTGCAAACGGAAGCATGGCAGCGACGGTGATCCCAATCCCTACAACAAGATACGCAGGTACCATAACTGTGGAAGGTGCGAACTGGAAGGCTGCAACGAGGGTTTGTGGTAAGGCTATTATCCCGGCGAGGAGGAGCAAGCCGAATGTTGGGTAGAATGCCCAGAATAGGGTCCTTCCGATGAATCCCATCTGGTCGTGACCGACCTCGTGGAGGAAGACGTAGTCGACGACGTCTTCTGAGAAGTCCTCCTTGGCTTGCTCGTTCAGTAATAGGGTTCCAAACGGAGAGTAGTCACCCATCCGTTTGCTCTCGTCGTGGAACCAGTACACGGTCCGTGAGATCCCGCTGGCAGAGTATTCTCCGGTATCTGTGACCCCTCCCCGGTTCCATGCGTAAAGTCGAGTTAGCCCGGACTGCATTTTTCCGAACATGACCACGTAGCACCGTCTTTGCCGGCATATACGATTAACTGATATTTAAGCGGAGTGATGGTTGGGGTCATCGGAGTCCTGAACCAGTTGTCTATGGAAGCGGACCACCGTTGACATAGCAGTATTTAGAGGAGTTACCTACTTGCGCGCTCCATTCAGCACGACTGCTGGAACCGATCATCAATATAGGGTTTCAACAAGGCCACCCCTTCGTTTTCGGCGGTGGTCTCGTACAACAGGTTCCTGATGGGCACTGGGAGAGTCGGTCGCGGGATAACCAGGTCTATATGATACATCACGACAAGCCGTTCGTATGGCGGTTTTGAAGGAATATGCTGATTCGAATGAGAAGGACGGGTATTACGTTCACGCACGGGTTTCTGGTCGGAGTCATCCGATTCCGTTGCAGGCACCGGAGGTCACGGAGGAGATCTACCGGCAAATCGGGTACAAACCAACGAAGAAAGGACCGAGCGGTGGGGTTCAAGTCCCGAAAGACCTGACGTGGACGCTGTACGACGTCGGACTGCACTGGACGGAGAAATCAGGGCCGCAGGGAGACCCGTCAGACCTCGACCCCGACGACCTCCGCGATGCGGCAGGCCCAGGCTTGACAGAGGACGACATTGATGAGATTTTGGGCTTCACTGAGGACTACCGAGGGCAGTACCAGTCCCGGGTCAAGAATCTCCGCGAGAAGTTCACCGACACGTCTGGTGATGACTCCAGCGGGACCACACCCCCTTCGATCACGAGCCTGTTGGAGGAACTGTCGGACAAGCCCAGCTTCAGCGATGACGTAGAGGAACGATTGGATGCGTGGGAACCCGAGAGCATCAAAGACGACGACTACGACCCAGACGAAGATGGTGGACTGTTTGATCTGCACTACACGACCCGGTCTGAGTATCGAGAGTCTCTTTCCCTTGTTCCCGATCTACAGACTCGTCTGCAGGAATACGACGACCACCCATGGGAGGTAGCAGAGGTGAAGGCTGCGAGTGGGGACACGAGCGATGATAGCAATGGGTTACGCGTCTCGTTCCACACGACCGGAACACCAGAGCTGAATGAGTGGCGTATCGCAGATTACCGGGGAACTGGGGACGGGCGCGAGTTCACGATCTCTACCGGGATTGGGAGTCGAAGCTACGAGTTCGAGATTGAGGAGAACTTCGTCAGCGATTTCGACATGACGATCACGTACGAGTCGGTCGGGAAATTCGATATTCCGCCTGAGGACTTCTGGGGGTATGAGGTTGAGGAGCAGAATCCGAACGAGATGATGCATGCCTTGATCGCTGATTTCCACCATCTCATCACGGTTATTGAGGAGTTCTTCGACGGGCTCACGTCGTTTGAATTGGAGTCGATGAATCCGTCGGACTATTCGGTCTACCTTCCCTGACCCCCGCCGTGTGAGATTGGGGTGGCTGCATAAGGTAATTAGTTCTACACTGGGTTGGCGTAGATATGCAGTTCTTCACAGCGGACGACGTGTTATCTCATAGTACAGCCGCGTCGCCGGATGACCCAGTGACGGTCGATATCGACGATTCGATTCAGACTGCGTTGGAGATAATGTTGGAGAATGATTTTGACCAGCTCCCGGTGGAGAGTGAGTACGGGATCGAGGGTGTTGTGACGTACAAGTCGATTGCAAGGTACGTGAAATCGATGGAGGATGTGAGTGTCGAGGAGACGTCGGTGAAGATTGCGTTGAATACGTCGCCGAGGTTTGTCGATCCTGACCACGATATTTTCGAGCTGTTCAAGACATTTGCTGAGGACGATTTTGTCCTCATTGGTGATTCGGATAGCTTAGAAGGGATTCTGACGCGGTATGATATCCTGTATTTCCTTGAACTCCAAGTCGATCCGTTCCTGAAGATTGGTGAGATTGAGGAGAGCCTTCGACATATCTTCCGGGAGTCTGTCGATGATTTAGACCAGTGCATGGAGGAGGCGTTCGCTCCTCGTGCCGAGAATGACGACCGATACGATCCCCCAGAACGGCTTGAAGATTTCTCGTTCGACGAGTACCGACTGTTTATCACGAGGAATGTAGACCAGCTTCCATCCCGATTGTCGCAGGAACGCTCAATGGTGGAAGATCTACTTGAGGATATCCGGGATACCCGGAACGCGCTATTCCACTTCCGTGCGGAAGCCGATGAAGTTGATCGGGATCAATTGGACATCGCTCATTCGTACTTCACTGGTATCGCCAACACAGTATAGCCAGTGTTCGCTGCTTCTCTGAATAGTCGAGAGGCGAGACCAAGAGAAGGCACTGACGAGTGTGGTTTGTGGTCATACAGCATTCCACCATAATGCTAATGCCCCATAAGAATATATTTTGTAGTAGTTATGCTTAAAGGGCATTTTCAGTCGGCGGGGGCGAGTATCGAGCACGGGGAGGCGAGTATGCTCTTTCCCGTTGAGGAGCTTGATGCGACGGTACTTCAGCGTCGAGATGCGGAGCTCGCGCTTGCCGACGCTGACGGAGAGAACGTCATCGTCATCGCTCCGACAAGCCAGGCGAGCAGTTACTTTCTCACGCAGCACGCCCTCACCGCAATCCCCGTCGACGAGCTTTCACCCGGAGTCCGGTCGAAGCTCGCCGATGGGCTTGACACCCCGATTGAGACGTTTGAACTCATCCAGATCGGCAAGTGGGTCACCGATAGTCTCGACCATTCACTCGCCGAATACACGGACGCGTGACCGGCAGTATGGACGACGAATCGGAGACGAACACCGCGGCACGACCATCCTTTCACGATGACTGACTCGCTTAGGGACGACTACCCGGAGGCTGCCCCGTTCATTCAGCGAGCGGTTGAGGAGCACGGTGAAGAGTGGGTGCTGGAGCACTACTACGAGCAACTGTACCCGCTTGGGCGAGTGATGGCGATGCCTGACAAGGACGAACTCCCGTTCTACGACCCGGAGGAGCACGACACGATGACAGAGGATGAGAAGGTGGAGATGTATCAAGCGTGGTCGGAATACAGAGAGAATCTCCGCACGGGAACGAAACCCGACGAGTGACTGTCGCCCTACATTTTTCTCAGCGGTAGTCGTTGAGTGAGGTATGGATTCGGATCGAGCCCGTGGGATTCTTCTGGGGTTGGCGTGTGGGGATGCGCTTGGCCGACCAGTGGAGTTCAAGTCTGCATCGAAAATCAGCGCTGAACACGGGCGGCTCGACGAGATGATTGGGCACGGCACATGGAACCAGCCCGCTGGGACAATCACTGACGATACCGAACAGGCACTGTGTATCGCTCATAGTCTCGTCGAACAGCAAACGTTCGATCCGGCGGATGTCGCTGATCGGTTCGTTGCGTGGTACGACACTGGCCCGTTCGACATTGGAGGGATGACAAGGCGGGCGCTCACCCGGCTCAAACGCGGTGACGAGTGGGACAAGGCCGGTCAGCAGGTCTGGGAGCAAAGTCCGGAAGGCCAGAACGCAGGGAACGGGAGTGTGATGCGGTGCGCGCCGCTCGCTATCCCATACGCGACAGACTGGGAGCGACTCGCCGAAGTGAGTCGGCAGTCCTCGCAGATCACACACGCGGACTCGCGGTGTATGTACGGGTGTGCAGTTCTGAATCTCACCATCGCTGGCCTGCTCGACGACGCAGCAACGCCGTTGAGAGACGCCCTTGACTACGTCGGTTCCAACGCACCTGACGAACTCGTAGCAGCGCTCGAACCACTCGCCCGCGGTGAATCTCCCGGTACGTTAGAGACGTCAGGCTACGTCGTCCATTCGCTGCAAACAGCACTCCACGATGGGTTATTCGCCGAGAGTGCTGAGGAGGCGATTGTGACCGCTGTCAATCGCGGCGGCGACACCGATACGATTGGCGCGGTAGCGGGCGCGGTCGCCGGTGCACGGTTTGGAGCATCAACGCTTTCAGACCGATGGCTTGCTGCTCTTGATGAGGCCGAGGAACTCGAATCATTAGCCGACCAACTTACTTGATTCCGTCTCCGTGGGGACTCAGGAGTTGCTTGAAACACTAACAGCCAGGCCCGGTAGTATCTTCTAAATCAAAGTCGGAATCAGAGTGCTTTGGATGGCCGTGGATACCAACACGGTGATTTGAGCGAAGCCATTTCACGAACGGTGCTACTTTCTCGCTACCTCTCTCGGTGCGGCCTGAGTTTCGACCGTTGTGGTCACCGGAGCCTGGAACGACCAAGTCGGCGATTTCCTGAGGCACGGTAACCGGATTCTCCCCGAAATAATAGAACTCACTTGAAATGAGAACCTTCTCCCGATTTCCTTGCTTCTCAACATCTGTCGAGTAATTCGATAGGTCGTGATATCCCGAATGGAGTTGGAAGTAGTCTCCTCCCTGGTGAGTATAGCATAGCTCCCCGTCAATCTCGCCTCGTTCATAGCGCGTTCCGGCCGTCGCTCCAGAACTCTCTGGGAGTTCGGATCCGTCTACGATGGAGATCTCTTCTACCGCAGGACGAGGAGCATAGATGTTATCTCCAGCGCGATTACTATTCTCGGAGAGCGGTTTCCGGGCGTGGAATCGTGGATCAGAATAGTAGTCATCCATCTCGGTAACATACTCTGTTCTAAAAGCGTACACCAATTCACGTCGAGTTGGGTAGTACCGATTACCGACAGCAAACACCCAGTCTCCTGGTTTCGTTGAACTCCGAACCTGCGGAGCACAAGTCGCCAAGGAAATTAGCCCTTGATGCACGTGCGGTGCGAACCCAGTATCTGTAGCGATGACGTATCCTCTCGACGTTGAAGACTCGGAAGCTTGACCCGAACCTGCTTTCTCTCCGTCAGAGAGATAATGCTTCGGCGGCTTCGCACGAGACTGAACCTCATACAAAACATCACCCTCCAACCACGATCTGATTTCGTCTGGCTTCCCACGCAGCTTCTTGGGCATAGACCGTTTGAGATCGGTAGCGTTGATGCCGAGCAAAGTATTCGGCGTCGAGAGTGGTCGGTACTTGCTGTACCACAGTCCAGAGCCAGAGACGGTCGGAGAGGTCAACGGAACCGCACGCTCCAGCAATTCACTCCGGTCTGGGTCGCCACTTACGATTATTGGATAGCTGTCTCGACCAGGGGTTTTACTCTCTGGTGACAACTGTTCCCGCTTGATATGCGCATTGTTCGGGTATTTCTCCAAGACTCCAGCGCGCTCCTCGGGCGTTAGTTCCTCCAGATCGTAAACGGACTCCACGGTGAAGTAGCCGATAATGTACAGCCTGATTGATCCAAGTCCGTTCGAGGGCTCCAGGCTTGAATAGAACACCAGCAAATCGCCATTTGACAGTTTCCGTAACGACTGCCGTTTCTTTTTCCCTACTTCGCCATATGTGTACGTCTCAAACTCGGGGTCATAGTGTAGCGTAGTGGTTCCATCTCGTGTCGTATGCTCAGACGCAGTTGACCCTATTCTACTCGAAAACGAATTGTACGTCGTCTCTTCTGTAGTATCCGCATCTTCGGGAATCGGGATATAGTCAAACCGCCCATCGTTGTCTATCGGACTATGGCCACCACCACCAATCTCTCCAGAATCCAGCCCTACTCGAATCAGATATCCTGACATTATCGCAACCAGTGTTCCAACGGAGTAAATAGGTTCACCAAACTGAGCTGGTCGCCACTGGGGAGAGACGGTTCGTCGGTCGTTGCGGTCCAGATGTTCATACCTCGTGGCAAGGTGTTGTTCTGGTACGTGACGGCGTCACTTTGATTTTCGTCGTGGGAGACTGAAGCGTATGAGTCGAAGTATCGCAACGGAACTGACGAAGATACAGCGGCGACTTGCCGCGCTCCCAGAAGCCGAGGAGCCTCCACCGACCACGCTACAGGTACTTGGTCGGAGCACACAAGAGCGTGACTGGCAGCAGTTCCTCGTTCATTTTCTGACGCCCGACGCCTCACACGGACTCGACCACGCTGTCTTGGAGCACGTACTCGCTGCGCTGTCTGCCCGTGATGATTCTGGGTATGCGTTTTCGCGGTTTGACATCGATGAGATACAGATCGCACAAGAGGTGCCCACGTCCGATGGCGTTCCAGACGTCGTGATGTGGGCGTCCGACGAGTGGTTCATCTGCTGGGAGTTGAAAGTGCACGCATCAGAAGGAGAAGACCAGACAGATCGGTACGTTGGCGTCGATTCGTTCGACGGGATCGGGCTTGACAAAGCCGACGTACCCACTGACGGCCAGCACTACGTGTTTTTGGCCCCTGAGTCGGCGTCGTCGCCGGCTGCAGACGAATTTGTGCATATCTCGTGGGAGTGGCTGGCGGCCGAGCTTCAGTCGTTCTTGATGGAGAGTTACGATGAGTACCCGGCGCGAACCACGGCGCAGTTGAAAGACTTCGTCGATACGATTCGGAGTGAACTCACGATGACCGAATACCAAGAGAA
The DNA here is from genome assembly GCF_037031165.1 of Halobacterium yunchengense. Lineage (NCBI taxonomy): Archaea > Methanobacteriati > Methanobacteriota > Halobacteria > Halobacteriales > Halobacteriaceae > Halobacterium > Halobacterium yunchengense. The sequence goes on from NZ_JAYEZL010000003.1 coordinate 526,560, forward strand.
CCAGCAAGAGATGGTTGAACTGTACGTCGAAAACTACGGTGTGATCTCGGATCTGGAGGAGGCGTTTGAGGAGGAGTGGTCGGAGTTCGAATCGACGTGGGGCGACCGGCTGGCACAATCCCTGGCGGGCGCTGAACGTACCGAGGATACAGAGGTGCCCGCAGAGTATGCCGCGGTCCAGATAGAGATGGAGTCTGGTGAGCGTCGGTGGACGTTCCGTCAGGGAAAATCCGACTGGTCATGGCTATTCCCTCGGGAGTGGTGGACGAAACTGGATGAAGACCTGGCGGTTTCGGATGCGACGAAACCGAACGCGAGAGTCGGGCTGGTCCACCGGCTTGACCGGCATCAAACGGAGGCCGTCCGGGATCACACGTTGGTTGTCCACCTTCGAAACGCACCGTCAGGCCACGATAGCTTCTATGACAATTTCGCAGCGCGGTTCAGTGACGCCCGCACGGAGATCGAGGAGGCAATTGACGGAACGAAGTTCACGATTACGGGTAACAAGTCGAATCTCCTCCGTGCCGAGTACCCCATCAACGTTGATGCCCACGATGATTTCTTCGACGCGTACGTCGAAGCATTAGCACAGGCTATCCGCGAGGCTACTATCGAGAATCCCGAGTTGGTCGAGAAGATCGACCGGTTGTATGAGACGACGGTTGCGGAGGACGTCTCAGTGTGAGCTGTAGAGGCGTTTGTCCGGGCGTGTCTGTGAGACTCAGTCCGGTGTGAATCCGATTGGAACAGTGAGGGTGTCGGCGTCGTCGCCCCATGCTAAGTACCGATACTGTCGGTAGCGAGATCCCTGCCGTGGATCCAGGCCAGAGTAGTCGATTACCGGGGACGGCTCTTCCCGGTCTTCTCCGCCCTCCTCGTCGTCCGGGTACGTCAGCAGCGCCGCACGGATTGACGCACGCCGGTTCACATCCAACTGCTCGGGTTCAAGCAGGTACTCGTGCGATTGCAGCACCTCGTATTGGGACGAGGTGAGTGAGTCCCGCGTCGGCCGGTCTTCGGTAATCGCGTAGCGTACCTCTCGACTAAGGCGCTCGACTTCGTTGACAACGGTCTCAAAGGTGTCCCTGTTTCTGGGCTCGGTGGATTGGTGCGTTTCAAGCAGGTTCTCTGGGAACCGGGATTCGAGTAATTGACTCTCGTATCCACGTAGCTGCTGGTATCCTGCGGCTGGGGTTGTACTACTGTGTGTTCGGAGTGGGGCACCAATAAGCGGCGCGCGTATGAGCGCCCGTATCTCCGACCACTCGTAGAGGAAGTCGGAGTCGATACGATGGTACGCGCGTGGCTCCGAGTATCGCGGTTCGGTTTTGTCTTTGAGGTAAACCGATGAGAATGTCGGGCTGGATCCGTGTACTGGTACCCAGAACGCGGTGTACTCGTGCAGGTCGTCCTGGTGTTTTGGGAGTGTAGCGAGTCCTTCGACGTCGAGGAAGACAGTCGCGTTTAGCACGTCGCCGAGGCCGGTGAGATCAGTGACGACTGGGAGGGCATAGAACGTGAGTCCGGGGAGTGGGGCGCGGCCGAGTAGTGTTTTGGCCTGTTGGCCGTTGAACGGGAATTTAACTGCTGTTTGCGGGTGACCGGGATCGAAGGTGCGGTCGTCGATTTCACTATAGACGGCCTTGTACTGGAGTTCGAGGCGTGATGCGGTACTGAATTCAATGTCGTAGCCGCCCTCGGCTTCCTCATGCTGCGTCGGGACGATAGCGACCCCCGCATCAAAGTCACCCTTTGCTAGCTGTTGCTGCGTCGCATTCACCAGAAGCGACGACTCAGAGGGGTAGTCAGTCATATCTCGACCGTGGACTCTTAGTGTGATTATTCTTCGGCTGAAACGTTCTGTGACGAGTATTGTTTTGTCCAGCTGGGCGAAGAGGCAAAACGGTTAGACTTTGAGTAGATGGTCGTAGACCCTCTCAGTCGTCTGAATACTTCGGTGACGAAGCCGATTGCGGACATCGTATAGTGTGTTCCCGTCTTCTTCGTTCATCATTCGATAAGCAACGCCGTGCCGTAGTGCGTGAGGTGTGACGTCGCTTGGGTCGCCTCTACTCCCATCGAGTTTGTAGGGACGAATCCCGGCTTCCTCCGCGATCTTGTGAAGCATATTCCTCACGCCTTGTTCGCTAATTCGTTCGGAGGATCGAGACGGGAAGAGGGATGGCGTGTCTTTCCATCGGTTCGTGAGGTACGCTGAGAGCAATCTTGTCGTGTCGCCAGCGAGTTCGAGGGTCACCGGTGGCGGAGAACTCTCATTGGGGTAGTCCTTCTGCAGTTCCGTGGGAAGGTAGAGCTCCGAGTTGTTGTTCCGCAGGAGTTCGATGTCGACCTGGACGAGCTCGCCTACCCGGAGCCCAGTATCGTACATCGTCGTGACAATTGCTTCATTTCGCTGTTGGAGATACTCTGCGCCAGTCGCGTAACATGCCGACCGGAGGGATTCGACTTCGTCGGGGGTCACCCACACTTTCGCCCGAACTTGGGAATTTGCATAGTCACCCATTTTGAAGAATCCTCTTTATAAATAGTACTGTGCCACAACCACTTGAACTTTGGAGTCCACAAGTAGACTCCAAAGTTGATGGATGCCAGAGCAATCAAACGCTTCAGAAATACCACCAGTACGAAATGGTATTAAATAGACGCCCAATCTTCTCTACGTAGTGAAGGGGCGAATTCAGAACTTCGTCGACAATCATGACTGGACCGATCTGCTCTTAGGCGCAGTGATCGGGGCAGTGATTGGATTGTTGCTGACCTCGTTTGCCACTCCGTTTCTAAACCCACATGTAACACGGTTCTACGAGGATACTGGGTACTACTCTGCTCCTCCAGTATCGGTCGAAATTCAGGAGACTGGGGAATACCACCCGATCAACAGTTCTGTGCAGGATTTCGATGGTTTACAATGGCAAAGTGACTACTCGGTCTATCGGATTCAAATACGGAATGATGGACAGAAGGCAGTTGATCAACTAGAATTCACGTGGCGAGCACCAGGTTGCGTCGTCTATTCGAATACTGACGGTCCCACTGCTGGTGGGCAGTTCACACTCGACGATAGGGGTACCTACGGAATTTTCTCAAATGTGTCATTGGACACAGACCGCTACCAGTGCACGAAGGTCATTCAGGTCATAGAGGGTGAGCTCTCACCGGATGAGTCCTTGGCCGTTGAATTTGTTACCACATCTGACTTTGACCGATGTGATGTGCTTATCGACCTGAACCCAAGGAATCAGCATCTCCTTGAATACAGTTGGGAAAAGAATGGGATTCGATTCGATGAGCAGCGCCCTGTGCATCCTACCCATCTGAAGTCATCGTATCAAGAGGTTCAGAATGTAACTTTCGTAGGGACGCGAGAGAGCCTCACCATGTCCTCTGGTGAGCATATCCACAGCTTTGCTGTTGGCGTACGAGGTGACGACCTACAAGACGCGGTCAAGAAGTGTTCGAATGCCTCTAAGTGACTGGTTCGGCACCTGGGTAGACAATAGAGGGGTCGCAGGCGGGATCAGCATCATCTGGAAGGGTTGAGTAGTCCCCTGAAGATTCGCGTGCTGTTAGGGCGAGGATGGCGGCATCGAGGACGTCGTCGACGCGGCCAGACTGGATTCGGTGGTGCCATTGGCTGTTTGCTCGTCGCTCGTCAGCCAGGTCGAGCACTGGTTTGAAAGATTCGCCGCCGTTCTTGATGAGACACTCTTTCCGGGCTTCGAAACCGGCGTCGCTCTTCTTTGACGGGAGATCATCGCCATTGTACGCTTTGAAACATACCTCTGGATGGCTTTCGTAGACCGTCTCACCTGCAGTCTCGACTTCATCCAGCAATGCGTTTACTTCTCGGATTCGCGGAATGAGGCCCCAGCTGTGGCTTCCCAGCCCCCGAGAATTCTTCGTTACGGCCTCGTCATAATCCCTTGCTGTCACTGCGTCTCTGTTCGGTGTCCAGAAGACAGTGCTGCCACGAGAACCAAGTAGGTCCTTAGCTTTTTGATCACACTCTCGGTTCTCTTCACTTTCCAAGTGAACTGGGATGTCCACGAGGATCTCGCTCGCCTGATCTCCATACTCGTGCCAGACGTTCAGTAACGAGGGTTCTGCACCGACGCTGGTGGTCTCTGTGGTCGCTTCGACAACGACCCATGATCCGCTTGCCCAATCCACGCCGACGTGTGAATCCATAGAGGAGAGAACTGCCAGTCACACTTAGTTTCCAGTTACTCTATGGGCCTTGTTTAGACTCTGTGTACGCTGAGCGGTTACAAGGACAACTTTCACCGAGCGGTCTCCCAACGGGTACCTTTATTTATGACTGGATTTAGAGTCTATGTAGGCTGAGCGGCTATGGGGTCAACAAACGAGGAGGAGACTCAACGGAAGAGCCTGTCGGCGCGTGAGTCGCAGGCACTGTCCCGGCTCGCAAGTGAGGGCCGACAGGTCATCAGCATTAGTGACATCACGGACGCGCTTGACATCCCGCGGAAGTCGGCTAAGGACATGGCGTATGCCCTCAAGGAGAAAGGCTGGCTTGAGCGGATCGCACACGGGAAGTACCTCATTCTGCCGCTCGCTGCGGGCGAGAATGCCGTGTATACTGAACACGAGTTCGTGATTGCGTCTGCACTCGTAGAGCCGATGTACATCGGGTACTGGAGTGCACTGAACCATCACGGACTGACAGAGCAGCTGTCCCGCACTGTGTACGTCGTGACGACAGAACGTGCCCAAGAGCGTGAAATCCACGGGGTCACGTATCGACCCGTGACCGTCACTGAGCAGAAATTCTTCGGCTATCAACCGACTGCAGTCGGGCCGAACCAGGTGAATATTTCGAGTATCGAGAAGACGCTGGTCGATTGTGCCGACCATCCGGAGTTCTGCGGGGGTATCAGCGAGCTTGCGAAGGCAATGCAGAACGCTGTCGACACGCGCTGTTCGTGGGAACGCGTCGTTGAGTACCTGCGGAGAGTTGGGAACGGTGCCGCAACGAAACGACTCGTGTATCTCGCCGACCAGTTGGACATCTCCCTGCCAGAGTACGAGGCCCTCGTCGAAGACTTCACGACCGGGTACCCGCTGCTCGATCCAACGCGAGAAGCGACGGGAATCCGGGACAGCACGTACCAACTTCGTCTGAACGTCAGCCCCGAATCATTCCTCCCGGATGACTCCTCATGATTTCTGAAGCGCAACTTCGACGGCTGGCCAGAGAGTTAGATGTCCGCCTCGGCTATGCGGAGAAGAACTACGTCAATTCGTGGATCCTCTGGGCGATCTACACGAGCTCCTACGGCGACAACCTGCTGTTCAAAGGAGGCACTGCACTCAGCAAGCTGTACTTCCCGGAGACGTGGCGCTACTCGGAAGACCTTGATTTCGGTGTTGAGGGCGAGTACCACGGAAGCGAAGCGGAGTTGCAAGGCGCATTGGAAGACGCTGCCCGAGCCTCTGGTATCAACTTCGAGGTGACCAAACACCGTGAACTACAGAAAGAAGCGTATCCGACGCACTACGTCGATATCGACATCCAGTATAATGGTGTGCTCGGTCACAAGAACACGACGAGTCTCGACGTTATGATCGATGAATACGTTGCGTTCGATTCAGTGAATCATCACCACAGCTACGAGGACGTTCCCGAATTCGAGTTGACTGCATACAGTCTGGAGGAGATTTTCGCTGAGAAGTTGCGGGCGCTCTATCAGCGGTCACAGGCTCGTGATTACTACGACCTGTATCGGATGCTTACGGAGGCCGACGTTGATGACTCGGTCATTCTTCCGGCATTCACGCGGAAGTGTGAACACGACGGTCTAGACATCAACCTTCGGGACGGGCTTCCCGGAGAGAAACGGGGTGAGATCCGTGACGGGTGGCAGCACACGCTTCCCGATTTGGTCGCAGATCTTACTGAGTTCAGTGCCGTGTATGAAGCACTCGAAGACTACATCGATTCGCTGGTAGACGATTAGCAGTATTAGTCCTAGAGAGGGGCGACGGCACGGCCGAGTTCCCGTGCGTGTTCGCTCTCATCCATGTCGTACCGCGCTTCTATCGAGCGGAGTAGTTCTTGAAACGTCACTAGGTGCACCTCTGGATACTTCTTATGTTAACTGTGGAGATAATAATACAAGGACCTTTTCCTGACCGTGTCGAGCGGGAACGAGTTGAATTCTGTTGCGGCTGTGGTGTCGAAACGGGCAAATTAGAGCCACGAGAGACCAGTATTGAGTACCTCCAGGAACGACGCCTTCGAAGAGGCTGGTCTCGCATGACGCACCGCGACCGCCTCCTGAAACTCCCGACGCGGGGCTATCCAACGCCGTATCGTCCAGGAGGAACTCGGGAACCGATAAAGAGGCCCGCAGGCGGGTGGAAGTCTGTTACGTGACCGAACCGAACGTGAGCGACCAGGAGACGAGGACGACGCACGCGACGTACGCCACCTTCGCGGTTACGACCGGATGCGCGGTTCCCTCCTCGTCCAAGTCGAAGTCGAACAGGCCCGAGCGCCGCTCTTCATCGTTTTCTCCCGGGTCTTCCTGCTGGTTCTGGTAGCCGATCCACTCCCGGAGGTCGGCGTCGCTGTCCTTGCGCTCAACGTCGGGGTCTTCGAGGCCGGGACCGTCCGGATCAATGTGGCCCGGGATGCTGTGCCGGTCGGGCTCGTACGGGATGTCCTCGAACCGACGCTCTCGCCGAGGATTGAACAGCGGCTCTTCCTCGTTCGCTCGCTGCTGGGCCCGTTCTCGCCGGGCGGCAGGGTCGCCCTCGCGGGGATCGACGTCGACCTCCGCTGCGAACGGCCGCGGGTCGCAGGCCACCGGGAATGTCTCGCCGGGGTCCTCCGGGACGACCTCGGGGGCCCAGTCGTCCCGGCCGAACATCTCGTAAACCTGCGTCGTCAGCTGACGGCCAGACGCGCGAACGTAGCGATTCGCCTGTGACCGGTCGCTCCAGCCCATCAGGTCTCGCAGCGGTTTCGAGAGCAGGCCAGCGTCCGCGTAGAACGTCGCTCCGGTCGCCCGTAGTGGGTGCGGCGTCAGGTTGGTTGGATCGACACCTTCGGAAAGACCTGCGGCCTTCCGGACGTCGTTGCGCATCTGCTGCTGGGTCACGCCCACGTACTCGTTCTCGTCGAAAAACCTCATCAGCCACGCGGTGATGCGCTTCGACCAGCCGAACGGGACGACACGAGCACTCGCGCCGGGCTTCGGCTCGTACTGGTGCTGGTAGACGTACTCCAGGACGTCGGGGTCGTCGCGGGCGACCTCACTATTCGGCACCTCCCTCCCCGTTGCGATCTTCCCGCGGGCGGCATCGATACACCACTTGCAGAAGCATGGGTCGTGCGCCGGAACGCGGATGACGCCCTGCTCCCAATCGATCCAGCCTTCGTGCAGGTGTTGAATCTCGTTCGCTCGCAGGCCCAACCGGCCCGCCAGGAGCACGATAATCACCGTTCGAACGCGTTGGGTCTCGTCCTCAATGGCGAGTGCGCCCAGGAAGAGGCGGAGGAACGGCCTCACTTCCAGGGCGTCCTCCCGCGAGTACGTCTGTCTGTCCCTACTCATGGACCGTTCTAGTAACCAGTCTGGTAAAAGGCTCAGCCCCTGGTCTTTTTACGTTGACCCCCGGGTCTGGCTTGGGGTTGAGTGGGCTCCGAGCCAAGTGAGTTAAGAAAGTATCAACGATCAGGTGACGTCGGCGCGTCCTCGGGCCCGTGTCAGACGACCGCACAGTCGTCGAACTCCAGGAGCCAATCGTCCTGAGCCGGCTCGTACGCCAAACACACATCATATCTCTAAATAGAGTAATCACTAAAAGCGTGCGTGAGAATTTACAAACGAATGATGCGGGAGTTCCTACTGGGTACCCCCGACTGCAGTGAAGGCTCACACCGTGGGTGCTTACCGTCTGAATGGATCTTTTGGAATCGCAATACGAGGGTAGGCTTGATTGAGGATTGGTCTCTGATTCATTGCCGGTTTTTATGTTCGGGCAAGGGGAGCTGGAAATCAGAGGAGGACAGCGCCATCGCTTGAACAGATTATTTAGAACCGACGTACTGCGGTGGGTTCCGCATCGTTTCTTCACCGGAAAGTGAGAGGCGAATAGTCCCAATTACCAGTAAATATCTCCGCCATCAGCCGTCGAGGGCTAAGTGCATTAAGTGGGTGATTACTGTACTGAATTGATGACCGACCGGCGCGACGACGTAGAGTTCGTGAAACAACGCCTCTCTGAGGATCCCACTGAGGAATTCTTAGAGCAGATTGCGTCTACTGTCGTGGATCAGATGGCGGATTCGTTTCCTGAACTCTCGTTAAAGTCGCGCTCAATGGAAGAGGTCCTGAATGAGTTTCGGGAACAGAAATTGGATGAGGTGAAGTCGACGGGACAGTACAGACGGAAGTTGGACTATCTCCAGACGTACCTTGAAGAGGAGGCGCGTGTCGAAATGACCGACGATCTCACGAGCGAGGATGTTGGGCGATACGACAAATGGCGAAAGTACGAGTCTCTGCCTCGGGACGAACCGTTAATGGACACTACGCTTCGGGACGATATGTATCTCTTCCGTGAATTTATTCGTTATCTGATCGAACATCGTATGGCTCCGGTTCGCTTCGAGACGTGCGTCAACATCCCGGAAATAGACTATGCCGGTGGCGAGGGTGTCGACGAGAAGAAGCTCGACCCGGAGATAGCGAAAGCATCGCTGGAGTACCTTCGGAAATACGAGTACGCCGATATCGAGCATGTATCGATGGAATTGATGTGCCAGTCAGGTCCCCGAAAAGGCGGATTGATTGGCTGTGATGTTCCTGGCTTCGACTACGAGGAGCGGGTTCTCAAGTACGAGACTAACGAAACGACACCGCTCAAGAACGACGAGAGTAGTGAACGGGAAATAACCCTCTACGGCGATATTCCAGAGATCATTCAGGATTATCTCAAAGATCAGCGGCCGCCAGCGACTGACGAGGAGGGGAGAGAACCATTGCTTACGAAGGGCGACGGGAGAATGAGTCCGTCGACGCTACAGAAGATCGCCTACAAGTGGACTCGTCCGTGTAAGGTTGGGTTAGACTGTCCTCATGACCGCAACCCTGAGGACTGCGAAGCAGCGCAGAAGAACAACTCCGCCTTCAAATGTCCCAGCAGTCGAGCCCCGCATCACATCAGGAAGGGGTATATCACCGATCAGAAGAACAGGGGTGTTTCGGCGGATGGGATCGAGCACCGTTGCGATGTTTCGCCCCGTGTCCAGAAGCTTCACTACGACCTTCCGGACGATGCTGAAGAACGCGAACGCTTCGAGGACGAGTTCCGGGACGCCGACGACGATCCCAACTCCGGTTTCAATCACGACTAACCTTTCCAAGAGAGGGTAAATCATCAGATGTACTCAGTCATCGGTCAGCCCTTAGATTCTACCAGTTCGACTCTGATCCTCAGAGGGATTCACCATGAATCGTTGCCGATTCCCTATTACTAGCTCTACACCTCAACGGAGGAACGCGACTCCACTATGAGATGCCAATGGAGTCATCAAGTGCCCGTAGTGCCTGGCCGCGACTCCGCCTTTCGACACTTTTGTCGTGGACTTCGTCGATAGCTATCCATACTCCATCTGTGGTTTTCACTAAAGTGATGTCTCTCTCAATCTCCTCCTCGCTTAGGAGAAAATCTTGATCTCCGTCAACCGTTGCAGGGTCGGTCATAGTTGATACTTGTTTTCTGACTTCAAGAATCCCTTCCGTCTAAATTAGCACAGTAGGTCAAATCAGGTAGATTCCTTTATTCGACATCTCAAAGCCGATCTACGGATACGCGTATACCATCTCCATCGGGAGATCACCGGTCGGATCGCCCTGATCCCTCTCTAATCCCTCGTCAGGAAGAGTGTGAAGCGGGCCGGTCTTTGGACTGGCAGTAAGCGCTAACGCGAACGCATCGATGACGTCATCATTACCGACCTCAGCATCGAGGTCGGTCGTAACATCGCGGACGGCATCAACGATAGAACCGTCGATGGCTTCGAGTATCTCGATTCGTTCCCAGAACGCCGCAGCCGGTTGGCCCGTTTTCGAGTACTCCGTGGAGGATTCCCCGTTCAGCGCCCAAAAACAGACTTCAGGGTGAGATTCACGGATCGTTCCAACGGCATCCGGCTCTGTCTTGCGGAGGAAGGTATCCAGTTCGGCAATCTTATCGGCGATACCCCACGACTGAACGCCGAGACTTCCATCAGTGCGGTCTTCCTGCGTCTCTTTTGCGTCCTCGTAACTTTCCTCGTGAACAGCAGCCCGCACTGGAACGGGAAACACGCTGGAGTGACGCTCCGGACGAAGTTTCCCACGAGCTGCATCGTCGCACGGGCGCTTCGCGTTGGAGTTCTCCCGAAGACCGATTGGCACATCGATCAAGATCCTCTCCGCCGTCTCGCCGTATTCCTGCCAGAGATCTTCGATATCCTTGCATAGACAAGAGGATTCGTAGCCGCCCTCGTTGAATTGAACTGTAATCCACCCGTCCGGACATCCATCGACACCGATGTACATGCGACTCTTCTCGTATCTACGGCTATTGATATATGATAGTCTGGCTCAGTTCAAAAATGGGTTCGGGTTGATCGACGAGCGATCCTAACCTCAACGGGCGTATTGCGTGAATATTGTCTACAGATTATCGAGGTAGTCCCTCCGCTGTTCCATCTTCTCCTGTTCCGTGCGGCGGTCGTAGTGCTGTTCGATCACTCTCGGACTGACGTTCGCGCGGTCGCTGACGACCTTATCCGGCATATCGTTATTGAGGCTGTGCGTGATGCTTCCGCGCCGGATGGCGTGTGGGCTGACGCTCGATGGGCACTTCGAGGCCGCGTGCTGGACGGTGCCCTCACAGGTTTCCGGATCGCGGTCATGAGGGCACTCTTCGCCGTACGTGCACGGACGCGTCCATCGGTACACGTAGGTGCGGAGTGTCGTCTTCTGCAGGCGACCTTGCCGAGAGGCCAGTAACGGCTCTCGGTCGTATTCGTCGGTTACGTTGGGTCGCTTGTTGTCCAGCCAGTCGTCGAGGAGATCGCAGATGTCGTCTGAGAGTGCAACGAGTCGCTCACCATCGCCCTTGTTCTTGATCGGGGTGCCGGTATCGGGGCGATGCCGGATTTTCACGTACTGTTCTTCTGAGTTGTAGTCATCGACGTCTATCGCGTGGACGCCGCCGACTCGCATCATCGTGTGCCACATCAACGTGAGTGCGACGTGCTGCGGTTCGGCGTACTCGTATTTCTCCATGTGCGAGAGGACCGACGATGCCTGGTCGCTGTCCATCATCACGTCCCGGGAGTTCTCGTCCGGGGTGATCGCCGGGGACAGCACTTTCTGGCTGAGATCCTGCTCGACGCCGTCGACGGCTTCCAGCCACCGGACGAACACTCGCAGGGTGTCCATCTGCGTCTTCTCACTGACCTTGTTCAGGTCGCCGTCGTCACGCCGCCAGAGTCGGTACTCGTGCAGCTGGCGACCCGTGAGGGTGTTGAGGTTCTCGATGCCCTTCTCGTGACACCAGCGGACGAAGTGCTGGAGCCGGTACTTCTTCCCCTTGAGTGAGGCCTCGGCCAGTTCGTTCTGCTTGTCTTTCAGGTACAGTTCGAGCGCGGTCTCGGGATCGATTGGTTCGAGATCCATAGTTGGTCGTTTCAGGTTAAGCGAATCCCACGAGTCCCGGTTACTGCCTATCCCGAACCAACTGCTACAGCGCCTGAGGCGGCCAAAATGAAGGGTAGTCACGCTCAATGACCAGGGCCTGCAGCGCCCATCCCGTTCCGGGACGGTCCGCAGCCAACGCGGGACGAGTCCCAGCGCGAGTGTTCTCCGACCGGTACGCGACTCCCGGAGCCCCGACCAGGTTCGCCGCGAGTGGCTGCTGCCGTGCAGGGAGCGACCGTCGACGAGCCTACCGGTCCGTACACTCCCGGCAGCCGCTCGGCGTCGTGAGCCGGATCCGGTACTCCGTCTCGACTGACCCCTCGTCCTCGCTCTCGACGATGGAGTCCCACCTTGGGAAGAAGAGCTCAGACTCGTCGCCGCAGTCCAGGCACGCCACCAGACCGACGTTCGTGGATTCGGCGTGCCCGTTCATCCAGGTCGCCTCGCAGTCGACGCAGAGACTGCCCTCGACGGTCCCGGAGGACCGACTGACGGCGACGCGGTCGTAATCGGTGCTGCGACCGCAGCGTAGACACTCCATCTGTTCTCCCGGTAGGCGGCGGTTAACTCGTCGTCCAGGTAGCCCACGTGCGCATGACCTTATCAGTATTTTGTTACCGGTTCGACATCCGGGGACGAGGCGTCCGGGGGCCCGAGTCCGCACCCCTCGTCGAGACGCCCGTGTGCCCGGCGTCCCACGGGCGGCCGCGGTCAGTCGTCGGTCGCCGTCGGCGTCGCGTCACGGGCGACGTCCGCGCTGCGCCACGTGTCGCGTTGGTACCACGCGTACGCGGCGACCGCTCCGAGGACGTTCGACACGGCGAACGACAGCCAGATGCCGTCCGCGCCGATCACGCTGGAGGCGCCGTACGCGAGCGGCAGGCGGACGACGCCGAACGTGCCGACGGCGATGACGGCGGCGGTGAGCGTCTTCCCGGCGCCGCGGAAGCTCCCGTTGTAGGCGCGCATGATGCCCATGAAGCCGAACGTGGGCGCGACGTACCGCATGAACGTGATGCCGATGACGACGACCTCGGGGTCGCTCGTGAACACGTCGATGACGGGTCGGGCCCACACCCAGCCGACGACGCCGACCAGCGACAGCAACACGAACATCGCCCGCGCGGCGAACCGGCTGGCCGCGGCGGCGCGGTCGTACTCGCCGGCGCCGATGTTCTGGCCGCTCATCGTCTCGACGCCGCGCGCGACGGCGATGGCCGGCATGAAGACGACGGAGAGCACGCGCGTGCCGATGCCGAACGCGGCGACGACGGGCGTCGGGAACAGGCCGACGACCAGGAGCATGAGGTTCACGGAGAGCGCCCGCCCCGTCCCCTCGACTGACGCCGGCAGGCCGAGTTCGAGGATGCGCCGCGCGAACGCGGGGTCGGGGGCCATGTCGCGGAGGTTGATCTGGACGCCCCGGCGCCCAGTGAACATCACGCCGAGGCCGACGGCGAGCGCGAGAGCGCGCGAGAACACGGTCGCGACCGCGGCGCCCTCCAGGCCCATTCGGGGGAACACCCACCAGCCGAAGATGAGGAACGGGTCGAGCGCGATGTTCAGGACGACCGACCCGAACATCACGACCATCGGCGTGACCGTGTCGCCGTACCCCCGCATCAGCGAGATGAACATCAGGAAGCCGAACAGGAACACGAGGCCGAGCGCGATGACGCGCATGTACTCGACGGCGAGCGGGTAGACGTCGGGCGCGGCGCCGAAGAACGCCAGGAGGTCGTCGACGACGAAGTAGCCGATGCCGCCGAGGACGAGCGAGACGACGACCGCGAACGCGACCGTCTGGCTGGCGGCGTACTCGGCGCGGCGCTCGTCGCCGGCGCCGGTGTACTGGGCGACCATGACGCTGCCGGCGACGGACAGCCCCATGCCGAGGGAGATGAGCAGGAAGACCATGGGGAACGCGAAGCTGATGGCGGCCAGCGCCTCGGTGCTGTACCGGCCCACCCAGAACGTGTCGGCGAGGTTGTACGCCACCTGGAAGAGGTTCGTGACCACGATGGGCGCCGAGAGGTAGACGAGCGGCTTCGCGATCGGGCCCTCGGTGAGCTCGAGGTCGTCCTGGTCGAGGGCTTCGGCGAGCGCGGCGCGGAGCCGTGCGAGCGCGCGACGGGGTCTCACGGCCGCCCCTCCGAGCGGGCTCGGGACCGGGTGGCGGGCGCGGCGGCTGCCGCGAGGGACACGGGACGCATGGAGGACTCACGTCGAGAGACTGTCCGGTCGGCCATAGGCGTTCTGCATTCGGCACTTCGAACCGAGACCACGTCCGTGGGCGGGAGGGACTGGCCGGTCCCCGGGAGACGCCGAGCACCGCGGTTGGCACGCCGCCACGAGCGACCGAGAGGATTACTGCTAGCACCGCGGCACACGCTCACGACGCGACCGCCAGCACCGCGCCGGTCACGCCGCCCCAGGCGACCGCTGCGCCGCCGGCGACGGTGAGCAGGGCGCCGTCGACGAGGACGCCGGCCGCGACCCACGCGAGCACGCCAGCGCCGGCGAGCGCGTGGGCGACGCGACCGCGGTACGGCGGCCGGCGGCCGCGGAGCGAGAGGTAGGTGCCGTATCCACCGAGCGCGACGCCCAGCCCGTAGAACGCGCCGCCGAGGCCGCCCCAGACGGTGAACAGGCTGTCGAGTGGGGACCGCGCGTCCTCGCCACCGCTGCCGTCGGTCCCGGTCGGCGGCGCCTCCGTGGTCGTCGTCGACGGCGCGGTCGTGGTCGGCCGGGTCGTCGCCGCCGCTTCGACGCGGACCGTGACGGACGCGGCGGCGAGACTCTCGACGCCGTGTTCGTCCTCGACCGTGACGGCGACCTCGTAGGTCCCGGGGTCGTCGAACGACCGGACGAGCGTCGGCGACTCCTGGGCCTCGATGTCGGCGTCGTCCACCGCGAAGGAGTACGCGACGACGCGCCCGTCGTCGGTCGACTCGCTCGCGGAGAACCGCACCGCGTCGCCCGGCCGGACGGTGGTCTCGTTGGCAGTCAGCGCGGGCGTCGGACGCTCGAACACCGGACCGAACGGCTCGCTGGCGTACGGCGCGGGGACGGCCTTCCCCCGGTCGGTCACCACGGCGTCGCCCGTCCCGTCGGGGTTCAGGGTCGCGTGGTACGGGCCGGACGCCGCGCCCCAGTAGTTGTGCTTCGCGTCCACCGTGCCGTTCGCGGCGCTTCGCAGCCCCGTGATGTGGCCGTAGACGTCGTTCCGGGAGAGGCTCGTTTCGGGGCTCGCGTCCACGAGGTGGACGCCCGTGGACGCGCGCTCACCGGCGGCGTCGCCCTCGCGGCTCGCGGTGTTGAGCCCGACGGAGTTGTTCGTCACGCGGACCGGGACCGGTCCGGCGACTCGCAGGCCGTCGCCGTTGGCCACCACGGTGTTCGCGTCCACGGCGCTGGTCCCGACGTCCCGGCGTTCGTCGGCCGCGAGGGCGACGTCGACGCCGTACGCGTCGTTGTCGAGGACGTCGTTGTCCGCCACCGCGAGGCCGCGGAGTTCGTCGCGCGCGCTCACGGCGACGCCGGCGCCCTCGTTGTCCACGACGCGGTTCCGGACCACGTCGAGGCCGCGCAGGCGCAGCGTCGACGCCTCGACGCCGGGCCCGTCGTTGCCGCGGACGACGTTGTCCGCGACGGTCGTCTCGGCGAGCTGCTGGGCGGCGACGCGCACGCCGCCGCCGCTCTCGGCGACGGTGTTGTTCCGCACGCCGACGCCGTCCACGACGACGTACCCCAGGTCGAGGTCGACGCCGAAGCCGTCCGCGCGGCGCAGCTCGTTCTCCGCGACCGTCAGCGAGACGTGCCGCAGTCCGCCGCCGGCCCGCTCCAGGCCTGCCTCGACGCCGGCGGCCGCGTCCGTGACGACGTTCCCCTCGACGCTGACGTCGTCGGCGTCCGTCGCCTCCTCGAAGTGGACGCCCGCGCCACCCACCTGCCGGAACTCGCCGCCGGCGACGGAGACGTCCCGCAGCGCGCCGCCGACGAAGTGGACGCCCGCGCCGCCCGCGTCCCGGACGGCGACGCCGCGAAGCGACACGTCCGTCGCGCGGTGGTCGTTCGTCGCGGTCGGCCGGTTCCGTGGCGACTCCGTCTGGACGCGCACGCCGTCGCTCTCGACCCCGGCGACGGAGACGTCGCGCATCGTGACGTGGTCGACCTGGCGCGCGTGCACGGCGACGCCGTACCGTCCGGTCCGCTCGAAGGACGTCCCCGCGACGGTCAACCGGCCCGCGTCCTCGAGGTAGGGGTTCGTCTCGTCGACGCCGTACTCGACGCCGGCCTGCCCGAGCGCGGTGAACTGCGAGTCCCGCACCGCGACCGTCGGCGCGCCCGCTCGCGCGGACGCCAGGAGCCCCGACCGGACGTGGTCGGAGACCGTCGCGCCGTCGAGGACGACGCGGCCGGCGTCGGACGTCGCGGTCACGGCCGTCTGGCCGTAGGCGACGCGCGCGTTCCGGAGTCGCAGCACGGAGTCGCCGGCGCCGTCGTACTCGATGGTGTCCCACGCGCCGGCGGACGGCGACGGCTGCGCGGTCGTGATGGCGACGGGGTCGGTCGCCGTGCCGTTCGCCAGGAGGCTCCCCCGGACCGTGATCCGGACGTCCTCGCCGACGTTCACGGTCGTCCCCGCTTCGATGGTCAGCGTCGCGCCACGGGCGACCGTCACGTCGTCGCTGACGAAGTAGGGACCGTCCTCGCGCGTCCACGTCGCGTCCGACGTGACGTTCTCGTCGACGTACGTCGGGTCGGCCGCCGCAGCGGCGGGCCCCCGCGACGCGCCAGACAACTCGCCGGACGACACACCAGACAACTCACCCACCGACGCACCTGACGACACACCAGAAGACGCACCAGAAGACGCACCGACCGGCGCGACGGCGCCGGCCAGGGCTGCAGCGACCAGCGCGAGCACCGCCGCCGCGGTCAGCGTGCGAGCGTTCATAGCGTCGAAACCAGCGCGTAGACGGTCTGTGGAGACACCAGCCACGCGAGCAGGCCGGCGCCCTCCAGCGTCTCGCGCGTCAGCGCCGCCGACGCGTCGCCGGTCGCCGCCCCACCGCCGGTGTCCGCAGCGTGTTCGTCCGCCGCCCCACCGCCGGTGTCCGCAGCGTGTTCGTCCGCCGCCCCACCGTCGATGCCGGCCGCGTTCTGGTCGTCCTCGTCCGTCGGCGCAGTCGGGTCCGTGCCGCGCAGTACCTCCTCGCCGTCCTCGATGCCGTCGCCGTCCGAGTCCGCGTCCGTCGGGTCCGTCCCGTACCGCTCGACCTCCATGCCGTCGTCGAGGCCGTCGCCGTCTGAGTCCGCGTCCGTCGGGTCCGTCCCGTACCGCTCGACCTCGTCGAAGTCCGAGAGCCCGTCGCCGTCCGTGTCGCGGTCGGTCGGGTCCGTGCCGAGTTCGCGTTCCACGGGGTCAGTGAGGCCGTCGAGGTCCGCGTCCGGGTCGGTCGGCGACGAGTCGCCGGCGAGCTCGGTGGGGTCGTCGAGGCCGTCGCCGTCGGAGTCCGGTAGCGTGTAGTCCGTGTCCTCGCGGACCTCCTGGTCGTCCGGGACGCCGTCGCCGTCCGTGTCGCGGTCGGTCGGGTCGCTGCCGAACTCGTGGACCTCGAAGCCGTCCGGCAGGCCGTCGCCGTCCGTGTCGGGGTCGCGGAAGTCGGTGTCGCCGCGGAGCTCCTCGCCGTTCGCGTAGCCGTCGCCGTCCAGGTCGCCGCCCTCCGTGATGACGCGGACCTCGAAGGACTCGTCGTCGAGGCGCGGCGACGACCCGGGCTCGTCGTCGTACATGCTCGCGTACAGCGTGTGGGAGCCGCGCTCCAGCGAGCCCGCGTCCACCGTCACGTTCACCGTGCGTCGCTCGAGTTCGTGCAGCGTCACGGCAGTGGCCGCCATCGAGTCGTCGCGCGTCGGGTGCAGGGACGCGTCGCGCTCGTCGGCCACGGTGACGCGGTAGTCCGCGTAGTAGGTGT
Organism: Halobacterium yunchengense; assembly: GCF_037031165.1. Classification (NCBI taxonomy): domain Archaea; kingdom Methanobacteriati; phylum Methanobacteriota; class Halobacteria; order Halobacteriales; family Halobacteriaceae; genus Halobacterium; species Halobacterium yunchengense. The sequence goes on from NZ_JAYEZL010000003.1 coordinate 544,288, forward strand.
CCGAGACCCCGAGGTAGTCGCCGACAGTCACCTCGAAGGTCACGGGCTCGTCCGCCCACACGTAGAAGACGCCGCCGTCGACCGTCGCCGCGCCGGGACCGGTCATCGAGACGCCCAGGACGCCCGACTCCACCGGTCCGTCCGCCGCGGCGGCGCCGGTCCCGACCGCCGCGGCCGGCGCGGCCGCCACGACGGCGAGGACGACCGCGGCGACGGCGACGGGCCGGAGTGCTGGGCGCCGAGACACGTTCGTCCCTCTTACTGTAACGCACTTGAATATAGTGGTGCGGGAGAGCGCGGTGGTAGGCAGCGCTTACTCGGTCGCGCTCCCGTCGCCGGTCGTCGGAGCGGCCGGCGGCTCCCACGCGAACACGCCCGCGCCGCCGACGAGCAGCAGGCCGCCCAGCGCGGCGAGCGCCGCGACCGGCGTCGCGGCGTCGGCGACTACACCACTGACCGGCTGCAGCGGCAGTCGGACGAGCGCGTACGTCATCGACGCGGCGCTCAGGACGGTGGCCCGGCCCGCCGCGTCGACGTGGTCGTTGAGGTAGCCGTTCGCGATGGGGGCGACCGCGGACCGGGCCGACTTCAGGACGAAGAACGCTGGGAGCGCGGCGACCGGGAGCGCGAACGGCACGACCAGGAACGCGGCGACGAGCGCCGGGACGAGCACGACCGCCCACTGGGTGGACAGGAGGCGTTCGACGTCGCTGGCGTAGTAGCTCGCCACGGCCGCGGCGACGGTGAAGCCCGCGTACAGCGGCCCCAGGCCGGATTCGGGGAGGCCGACCGCGTTCACGGCGACGGGCTGGATGTACTCGTCGGCGGCGCTCGCGACGCCGAAGAACAGCGCGAGGTACGCGACCGTCGACCGCAGCGGCGGCCGGGAGAGCTGGCGTTTCACGACCGGGACCGCGTCGCGGACCCCGAGCGCGTCGCCGTCGGTGTGGTGGTCGGTCTGGGGCATCGACAGCAGGACCGGGATCCCTGCGGCGAGCACGACGCCGCCAGCGAGGAACGGCAGCCGCGGGTCGGCGCTGTACAGCACGCCAGCGGCGAGCATCGACCCCGCGCTCACCCACTGGTTGACCGACCCGCCGCGACCGCGGACGCGAGTGAACGCGGACTCGTCGAGGCGCTCTTCGAGGGTCTCGTACAGCCACGCGTCACCGCTGCCCGAGCGGAACGCCATCCCGAGCCCCCAGACGACGTACAGCGCGGCGAACACCGGGAAGGTGTGGGCGGCGACGAACCCGAACACGGACGCGGTCATCAGCGCGGCCCCGACGAGGAGGCTGTTCCGGCGGCCGACGCGGTCGCCGACGTAGCCAGTCGGAATCTCGCCGACGACGACGAGGGCGGCGGAGACGCTCCCGAGCAGCCCGATCTGCGTGTACGTGAGGCCGCGGCGCAGCAGGAACAGCGTGAACACCGGCCAGAACAGCCCGTAGGTGGCAGTCGCCTGGTAGAGGTAGTACTTCGCGACGACGGGCGGCGGCCGCTCGGCGCCGACGTTCAGCACGCGTACTCACGGCCCGCTGTGAGCGCTGGCGTCACCGCGGAGGGAGTCCGCATGGGAGGCCGTCGACGCGTGCAGAGCAAAAGCGTTCCCTGAAGCGAAAACAAGTGCGTCCGCTGTCAGGTCGCCGGTGGGAGCGTCGCCGCCGTCGAGTCGCCGGTGGGAGCGTCGCCGCCGTCGAGTCGCCGGTGGGAGCGTCGCCGCCGTCGAGTCGCCGCGAGCTACTGGTCGCGGCCCATCGCGTAGAACTCGTCGTTCGGCCGCATGTCCGCGACCACCGCCATGCGGTTCGAGAGGTTGAAGAAGGCGGCCGTGGCCGCGACGTCCCAGACCGCCTCCCGGGAGAAGCCGGCGTCGCGGAGGCGCTGGACGTCCTCGTCCGTGACGGCCTCCGGGGACTCGGTGAGCTTCACGGCGAAGTCGAGCATCGCGCGGTGCTGCTCGGAGACGTCGGCGGCGCGGTGGTTGGTGGCGAGCTGGTCCGCGAGCTTGGGGGCCTCGGCGTAGATGCGACAGAGCGCGCCGTGCGCGACGACGCAGTAGAGGCAGTCGTTCGCGCCGGAGACCGCCACGGTGATCATCTCGACCTCCTCGCGGGCGAGCGGCGAGTCGTCGACGAGCGCGTCGTGGAACGCGAAGAACGCGCGGAAGTGACTTGGCTTGTACGCGAACGCCTCGAAGACGTTCGGCGTGAAGCCGGCTCGCTCGGTCTCCTCGGCGATGCGCTCGCGGAGGTCCTCGGGGAGACTGTCGGTGTCCGGGACGGGGAACCGCCGCATGGCGTCCTCGCTCATGCGTGAAGCGGCGGGAGCCGAACCCATAGTTGTAGGGGGTCCCCTGGGCGACCGCGGCCGGCCCCGGAGCGGGGCGTTCAGCGGCGGTAGATGGTGGCGTACACGCGCGGCATGAGGTACGCGAACCCGGCGGCGACGACGCCGAGCAGCAGCCCGAGCGCGAGTTCGACGGGACCCATGTGCTAACGTATGGCACACATCGGCATAAGCTCCGTGGCCGCCCGGCCCGCGGCCGCCGAAGAGAAAACGGTTTGCGTCCCCCCGAGCCACGAACGATTATGAAGGTACGAATCGGCGCCGGCGCGACCGGCGAGGAGGCCGCCGCCGTCGCCGCCGCCCTCGCGGCGCACGTCGGCGACGACGTCGAGGTCTACCTCGGCGACGCCGACGAACCCGCCGCCACGCACGACGCCCCCGAACGGGAGACCGGTTCCGCGGCCGACCACGACGACGACCTCGGGCCGACCGAGCGCGAACAGCGCCTCCGCGAGGAGATCGCCGACATCCTCGAGGGCGGCCCGGAGAAGTACAAGCAGCGCCTCGGCGAGCAGGACAAACTGTTCGTCCGCGACCGCCTCGATCTCTGGTTCGGGGACGACGGCGGCGACGGCAACGGCGACCTGCTCTTCGAGGACGGGAAGTTCGCGCACTTCGACGCCTGGCACCCCCACAGTCCCGACGTCGACGACGCCGACCCCGACAACCGCCTGCCCGCCGACGGCCTCGTCACGGGCGCCGCCGAGTTCGAGGGCCGGGACGTCCACTTCATGGCGAACGACTTCACCGTGAAGGCGGGGTCGATGGCCGAACGCGGCGTCGAGAAGTTCCTCCGCATGCAGCAGCGCGCGCTCAAGACCGGCCAGCCGGTCCTCTACCTGATGGACTCCTCGGGCGGCCGCATCGACCAGCAGACCGGCTTCTTCGCGAACCGCGAGGGCATCGGGAAGTACTACTTCAACCACTCGCGGCTCTCCGGGCGCGTCCCCCAGATCTGCGTCATGTACGGCCCCTGCATCGCCGGCGCGGCGTACACGCCCGTGTTCGCGGACTTCACCGTGATGGTGGAGGGCATGTCCGCGATGGCCATCGCCTCGCCCAGGATGGTGGAGATGGTGACCGGCGAGCAGATCGAGATGCAGGACCTCGGCGGCGCGCAGGTGCACGCCGAGGAGTCCGGCAGCGCGGACCTCGTCGCCGAGGACGAACAGCACGCCCGCGACCTCGTCGCGAAACTGGTCCAGTACCTCCCGGACAACAGCGACGAGAAGCCGCCGAGCCAGCCCGCGGAACCGCCCGCGAAACCCACGGAGGGCATCGACGGGCTGATTCCACAGGAGCCGAACCGCGGCTACGACATGCGCGACCTCGTCGAGCGCGTCGTCGACCGCGACTCGTTCTTCGAACTCAAGCCCGAGTACGGCAAGGAGATCATCACGGGGTACGCGCGCATCGACGGCCGGACGGTCGGCATCGTCGCGAACCAGCCCGCCGAGCGCGCCGGCGCCATCTTCCCGGACGCCGCCGAGAAGGCCGCCGAGTTCGTCTGGAAGTCCGACGCGTACAACGTCCCACTGCTGTACCTCTGTGACACGCCGGGGTTCATGGCCGGGAGCCAGGTGGAGAAAGACGCCATCCTCGAGAAGGGCAAGAAGATGATCTACGCGACCAGCGAGGCCACCGTCCCGAAGCAGTCCGTGGTCGTGCGGAAGGCCTACGGCGCCGGCATCTACGCGATGAGCGGTCCCGCCTACGACCCCGAGTCCGTCATCGCACTGCCGTCGGGCGAGATCGGCATCATGGGCCCGGAGGCAGCCATCAACGCCGTCTACGCGAACAAGCTCGACGACATCGACGACCCCGAGGAGCGCGCCGAGCGCGAGCGCGAGCTCCGCGAGGAGTACCGCCGCGACATCGACGTCCACCGGATGGCCTCCGAGACCGTCATCGACGAGATCGTGCCGCCCTCCGAGCTCCGCACGGAGCTGTCGAACCGCTTCGACTTCTACGAGGACGTCGAGAAGGACCGCCCGTCGAAGAAGCACGGCACCATCCTCTAGGCGACGCCAGCGGCCGACCGTCGAACGCGGCACCAGCGACCACCCCAGAACGCGGCACCAGCGACCACCCCAGAACGCCGCTTCGGCGCACCCTAGCAACACCTTTTGTGCTGGCTCTGCGACGGGCCAGTACGCGATGGACGCTGTACAGCGACGACCGCCGGCTGTCGCGGGGAGGAGCGACGGATGAGCGAGGACGCCGCGGCGGACGAGGGCGCGGAGCCGACGCCGCCGTCCGAGCGCATCGTCGGCCTCGACGCCCTGCGGGGGTTCGCGCTGCTGGGCATCCTCGTCATCAACATTCGGCTGTTCTCGATGCCGGAGATCGTCCTGCTGAACCCGACGGTGTACGGCGACTTCTCGGGCGCGAACTACTGGGCGTGGTTCGTCGGGCACGTCTTCGCCGAGCGGAAGTTCCTGACGCTGTTCACGATGCTGTTCGGCGCGAGCCTCCTGCTGTTCACGCGGAAGTTCGACGAGGACCTGACGACACTGCGCCTGCACTACCGCCGGTCGTTCTGGCTCATCGTGTTCGGCGTCGCCCACGCCTACCTCCTGTGGTACGGCGACATCCTCGTGTCGTACGGCGTCACGGCGGTGTTCGTCGTGTTCGTGCGCGACGAGTCAGCGAGGTTCCTCGCCGCCGTCGGCGCCGCGCTCTTCGTGGTGCCGTCGGTCGCCGAGGTGTTGACCGCGACGTACGGCGACCTGTCGTCGTTCGCGGCGACGTGGCGGCCCGCCGAGTCGGTGCTCCGTGCGGAGGTCGAGACGTACCGCGGCGGCTGGCTCGAGCAGTTCGACCACCGCGCGGAGTCGGCCTGGAACCGCCAGACGACGAGCTACCTCGGCGCGACGGCCTGGCGGACCGCCGGCTCGATGATGGTCGGGATGGCGCTGTTCAAGTGGGGCGTGCTGACGAACGAGCGGTCGGCGCGGTTCTACCGGCTGCTGGTCGCCGTCGGGGGCGTCGTCGGCGTCGCGACGCTGGTCGCCGGCGTCGCGTACGTCGAGGCGGCGGGCTGGACGCCGCGGGCCGGCATCTACTGGCAGCAGTTCATCTACTTCGGGGCGTTCCCGCTCGCCGGCGCGTACGTCGGCGCCGTGATGCTGCTCGCGCGGAAGTGGCCGCGGGGCCGCGTCACGAAGGGGCTGGCGGCCATCGGCCGGACGGCGTTCAGCAACTACATCCTCCAGAGCGTGGTCGCGACGACCGTCTTCTACGGGCACGGCCTCGGCCTGTTCGGGCGCGTCACCAGGGTCGAAGCGCTCGGCGTCGTCGTCGCCATCTGGGCCGTGGAGGTGGTGCTGTCCGTGGCGTGGCTCCGGCGGTACCGGTACGGGCCCCTGGAGTGGCTGTGGCGCACCCTCACGTACGGCGAGCGCCAGCCGCTCAGGCGCAGCGACGACGCGTCCGCGGCCGGCGACTGAGTCAGTCCGCGCGGAAGGCGTCGGCGACCACCGCTAGCGCCGGGACCGCGACGCGTCGACGCGGCAACACTGGTCCGGCCCACGCGAGGACGGAGGCTCCCCCGGAGACGGTTCACTCCGCTGCGGCCGCCGCGAACGCGTCGACGTACCGGTCGAAGGCGGCGACTGCGTCGGCGACGGCGTGCCGACTGGTGGCGTCGACACCGAGGTCCTCGAGACGGTCGACGGCGGGCGCCGACGTGCCCGCTTCGAGGAACCCTACGTAGTCCGCTGGCCGGAGTTCGTCGCCGAGGCCGTCCGCGACTGCGAGCGCGCCCGCCGTCCCGAGAATGTAGGGGCAGTGGTGGTAGAGCGGAACCGCGTAGAGGCCGGTCGTCCAGCCCGCTCGCAGGCGGTCGGTGGCCTCGAGCGCCGGGACGAACTCCGCGTACAGGTCGCCGTAGGTCTCGTCCAGCCACTCCGCGGTGAGGCGGTCGCCGTCAGCGGCCCGCTCGTAGAGTTCGCGGGTGAACGCCGCCCAGCGCGCCGAGAAGAAGAGGTTCGCGCCGACGCTCCGCACGGCGCGCGCGGCGACCGCGGTGCGCTCGTCGCCTCTCGCGGACGCCAGGAGGTGGTCGGCGAGCAGCACCTCGTGGAGCTTGCTCGGGAGCTCCGCGAGCGGGGCCGGGATGCCGGCGGTTGCGTGGGGCTGGGCGTCCTGTGCGAGCGACGCGTGGACGGCGTGCCCGAGTTCGTGCGCGAGCAGGAACACGTGCGCCAGCGACCCGTTCCACCGCGCGAGCACGAACGACCCGGCGTCTGGCGCGTGCGTCGCGTAGCCGGCGCCGCGCTCGGTCTTCCCCGGGTAGTCGAAGGCGTCGATTCGGCGGTCGTCGAAGACGCGGTCGACGCGGCGACGGTAGGCGTCGCCGAGCGGCGCGACGGCGTCCAGAATCAGGTCGCGGGCCTCGGCGTACTCGTACTCGGGCGCGTCGCCGTCCAGCGGCGCGGCGTTGCGGTCCCACGGCTCCAGGGTGTCGACGCCGAGCGCGTCCCGCCGGACGCGTTCGAGGCGGTGTTTCGGCGCGAGGTTCGCGCGAACGCCGCCGACGAGCGCGTCGTAGACGCCCCTGGGGAGGCGCTGCTGCGGGCGGCAGGCGACGTAGGGGTCGTCGCCGGCGAGCGCGGCGTCGAGCGCGCTGTCGTAGCCGCGGAGGGCGGCGACGCGGACGTTCCGGCGCGCCATCGCGTCGAGGGTCGCGGCGAGCGTCTCGCGGCGCGCGACGAACTCGTCGCGGACCGCGCGGAACGCGCGCCGCCGGACGTCGCGGTCGCCGGTCCGCTGGACGCGCGAGCGCTCGCTGCGCGTCAGTGCCACTTCGTCGCCGTCGACGTCGATCGTGGGGGGCTGGAAGTCGCCGTCGACGAGCGCGCGGTGGGTGCGCTCCGGCGCGTCCAGGACGTCCTCGAGCGCGGCGAGGACGTCGGCGCCAGACGGGTCGAGCGCGTGGTCCGCGCGCCGGTGGACGTCGGCGACGTAGCGCTCGAAGCGCGGCGGGACCGCCGGGTCGTCGGGCGCGACGTCGGCGTCGCGGACGCGTCGCTCCACGTCGTCCCGGAGCGCCATCACGTCGCCGTGCAGGGACTCCGCGCGGTACCGGTCGGCCTGCCGCCGGTCGTCGCCGGTCCGCACGTCGGCGCGGAGGTCCGCGTACGTGCGGAGGCGGTGGTCGCGAGCGGACAGGGCTTCGAAGGCCGCGAGCACTTCGGCGAGCGGCCGGTCGAGGTCGAAGGCGTCGACGGCCGACGCGAGTTCGGCGGCGGCGTCGGCCCAGTCGGCGCGCGAGTCGAAGACGGGAGTCAGGTCGAAGCGGTGCGGTTCGGGGACGTCGTCGCGTGCGTCGTACATTCGTGGATTCGTGGGCCGCGAGTCGGTAGTCGGCGGGCGGCACGGCGAGAACCCGGCGCGCGTCCGGCGGCCGTCGCGGACGAGGCCGTCACGGACGAGGACGGCGCGGACGAGGACGGCGCGGCGGGTGCGACGACGTCTAGTCGAGCACACTGGACGGCGCCGCCGGACCGGCAAAAGCGCTTCCCCGGTGTGCGAGGACGTGCCGCGGCTCGCGGCGGCTACGCGGCGTGCTCGCGCTTCAGCGAGAGCACCGTGCGGTCGAACTCGCAGACGAGCGGTTCGTCCTCGCGGTTCACCGCGAACACCTCGACGTGGAAAGTGACGACGCCGCGCTCGCCGTCGCTGGTCTCGCGCTTGTCCGCGATCGTCGACTGCACGCGGACGGTGTCGCCGTGGAACACGGGCGCCGGGTGTTCGACGTCGTCGTAGGAGAGGTTCGCGACGATGGTGCCGTCCGTCGTCTCCGGGATGGTGATGCCGACGGCGAGGCTCATCGTCAGGAGGCCGTTGACGATGCGCTCGCCGAACTGCGTGTCCGCGGCGAACTCGGCGTCGAGGTGCAGCGGCTGCTGGTTCATCGTCGCGTCGCAGAACCGCTGGTTGTCGGCCTCGGAGACGGTGCGGCGCTTCTCGTGTTCGATGGTCTCCCCGACCTCGAACTCCTCGTAGTAGCGTCCGGGCATGCGCGAGTGGTCGCGGGGCCGCGGCAAAACGCCTCCGGAAAAGTACAAGGACGCGCCGGACGCGTGGTCGCGTATGGCTCGACGAAGCGTGCTGTTCTCGCCCGGCGACCAGCCCGAGCTCATGCGGAAGGCGCCCGGGACGGGCGCGGACGTGGTGGTCTTCGACCTGGAGGACGCGATCGCGCCGGCGGGGAAGACGGAGGCCCGGACCGCCGTCCAGTCGGTGCTCTCGGACCCAGGGTTCGACCCGGACTGCGAGGTGTGCGTGCGCGTGAACCCCGTCGGCGGGGGCGCGGGCGACGACCTCGACACGGTGCTCGCGGGCCAGCACCCGGAGTTCGACGCCGTCATGCTGCCGAAGGCCGCGAGCGCGGACGACGTGGTGACGCTCGGCCGCCTGCTCGACGAGCACGCCGTCGACGTCCCCGTGCTGGCGCTCGTGGAGTCCGCGCGCGGCGTGCTGCACGCCGAGGAGATCGCGGACGCCGGACCGACGGACGCGCTCGTGTTCGGCGCCGAGGACCTCGCCGCGGACGTCGGTGCGACGCGGACCGACGAGGGGACCGAAGTCCTGCACGTCCGCGAGCACGTCGTGCTCGCCGCGGCCGCCGCGGGCGTGGACGCCATCGACACCGTGTACACCGACATCGGGGACACGGACGGCCTCCGCGAGGAGACGGCGTTCGCCGCCCGGCTGGGCTACGACGGCAAGATGGCCGTCCACCCCGCGCAGGTCGACCCGATCAACGAGGCGTTCACGCCCGCACCCGAGGACGTCGAGTGGGCGCGGCGCGTCCTGGCCGCCAGGGACGAGGCGGCGGCCGAGGACCGGGGCGTCTTCCGCGTGGACGGCGAGATGGTGGACGCGCCGCTGGTGGCGCAGGCCGAGCGCGTCGTCGAACGCGCGGAGGCGGCTAAGGACGACTAACCACCTTAAATTACTGCCTTTGATAGTCAAGTCGCCACGCTTTTGCCGACCCCCATGATTCCCAGGAACAATGACGGAGACGAACCCATTCGAGAGCCTCCAGGAGCAACTCGACGACGCCAGCGAGCACCTGGACGTCGGCGCCGACGTCCTCGAACGCCTCAAGCAGCCCGAGCGCGTGCTCGAGACGACGCTCTCCGTCGAGATGGACGACGGCTCCATCGAGACGTTCAGGGCCTTCCGCTCGCAGTTCAACGGCGACCGCGGCCCGTACAAGGGCGGCATCCGCTACCACCCCGGCGTCACTCGCGACGAGGTGAAGGCGCTGTCCGGCTGGATGGTGTACAAGACGGCGGTCGTCGACGTCCCCTACGGCGGCGGGAAGGGCGGCATCGTCATCGACCCCAGCGAGTACTCGGCGGGCGAACTCGAGCGCATCACGCGGGCGTTCGCGAAGGAGCTCCGGCCGTTCGTCGGCGAGGACAAGGACATCCCCGCCCCCGACGTCAACACCGGCCAGCGGGAGATGAACTGGATCAAGGACACCTACGAGAAACTCGAGAACACCACGGCGCCCGGCGTCGTCACGGGGAAGGCCCTCGAGAACGGCGGCAGCGAGGGGCGCGTCGAGGCGACCGGGCGGTCGACGATGTTCGCCGCCCGCGAGGTGTTCGACTACCTCGACCGCGACATCGCCGGCGCCACCGTCGCCGTGCAGGGCTACGGGAACGCGGGCTCGGTCGCCGCGGAACTCATCGAGGACCTCGGCGCGGACGTCGTCGCCGTCTCGGACTCCTCGGGCGCCGTCCACGACCCCGACGGCCTCGACACCCGGGACGTCAAGGACTTCAAGCGCCAGACCGGCAGCGTCACCGGCTACGACGGCGCCGCCGAGGAGTTCGGTAACGAGGACCTGCTGACGCTGGACGTCGACCTGCTCGTGCCCGCCGCCCTGGAGAACGCCATCGACGGCGACCTCGCGCGGGAGGTCCAGGCGGACGTCGTCGTCGAGGCGGCGAACGGGCCGCTGACGCCGACCGCCGACGACGTGCTCACCGAGCGCGGCGTCCACGTCGTCCCGGACATCCTCGCGAACGCGGGCGGCGTCACGGTCTCGTACTTCGAGTGGGTGCAGAACCGCCAGCGCTTCCAGTGGACCGAGGACCGCGTCAACGAGGAACTCGAGGCGGTCATCACCGACGCCTTCGACGCGATGATCGACGCCCACGAGGCCAACGACACCCGGAACCTCCGCACCGCCGCGTACGTCGTGGCGGTCCGCCGCGTCGTCGACGCCTACGAGGGCAGCGGCTCCTGGCCCTGACGGCGAAACGCTCGTCCCCACCGCTACCCGATCGTCCCGACGGCCAAACGCTCGTTCCCACCGCTACCCGATCGTCCCGACGGCCAAACGCTCATCTGCCTCGCGGTCGCGGTCCGGGACGATGCCCTCCAGGCCAGGTTCGCTCGTCGTCCCGCTCGTCGCCGGCGCGGTCGCCGTCCCCTTCGCCCTCCGGCGGCACGTCACGGTCCTCCTGCTCGAACTCGGTGTCGACGTCTCCGCGCGCGACGTCACGCAGTACGTACTCGGGAGCCGTTTCGCCGCGTTCGTCCTCGTCTACGCGCTCCTCCTCGGCACCGCGTACTGGGCCGGGTCGCGCGCGGCCGACGCCCACGACCGCGGCGTGGTCGCCGCCGCGACGTTCGCGGTCGCGACGGCCGCAGCGCTGGTCGCGAACGTCGCCGTGCTGACTGTCCTCGGCTCCGGGTCGCGCGGACTGGTGTTCGCGGCCGCGACGACCGTCGGCACCAGCGCCGCCGCCGGCGTCGAACTCGCCGTCGTCGCGTTCGCCGGCCTCGCGGCTGGCGAGAGGTAGCTCACCCGGAGCGGCGGACCGGAGCGCCCGCTACAGGTAGCCCTCGCTCGCGAGGCGGTCGACGGCCTCGCCCAGGCGCTCCTTGCTCGCGGCGTACGAGACGCGCGCGTAGCCGGGCGTGCCGAACGCGGACCCCGGGACCGTGGCGACGTGCGCGTCCCGCAGGGCGTCCTGGCACCACTGTTCGTCGTCCTCGTCGACGGGGAGCATCGCGTAGAACGCGCCCTCCGGCTCCGGCACGTCGACGCCGCGGTCGGCGAGCCGGTCGAGCAGGAACGCGCGGCGCTCGGCGAACGCGTCGACCATCTCCGACACGGCGTCGTCGGTGTGCTGGAGGGCTTCGACGCCGGCGTGCTGGACGAAGTTCGTCGCCGACGACACCGAGTGCGAGTGGACCTTCCCGGCCTGCGCGACGAGGTCCTCCGGCGCGGCGAGGTAGCCGAGCCGCCAGCCCGTCATCGCGTACGCCTTCGAGAACCCGTTGATGGTGACGGTTCGCTCGAACATGTCCTCGAGGCCGGCGAGGCTGACGTGCTCGGGACCGTAGTTGATCTGCTGGTAGATCTCGTCGGAGACGACGGTGACGTCGTGGTCGACCGCGAGGTCGCGGACGCCCTCCATCGCCGCCCGGGAGTACACCGCGCCCGTCGGGTTGCTCGGGGAGTTCACGACGAGCAGTTCCGTGTCGTCGGAGACGGCCGCCGCGAGGTCCTCGAGCGCGGGCTCCAGCTGGAAGCCGTGCGGGGAGAGGTCGACGCGGTTCAGGTCGCCGCCCGCGAGCTTCGCCATCGCCTCGTAGGACACCCACGCCGGGTCCAGCAGGACGACCTCGTCGCCGTCGTCGACGAGCGCCTGGAACGTCTCGAACAGCGCCTGCTTGGCGCCCGGCGTCACGATGACGTTCCCAGCCTCGTAGTCGAGGCCGTCGCCCCGGAGCTTCTCGGCGATGGCCTCCCTGAGCGCCGGGATGCCGTTCGACGGCGTGTAGCCGGTGTTGCCGGCGTCGAGGGCGTCCGCCGCGGCTCGCTTGACGTTCTCCGGCGTGTCGAAGTCGGGTTCGCCGACCGAGAGGTCGACGACGTCCTCGCCTTCGGCCTCGAGTTCGCTCGCGAGGTTGCTGACCGCCAGCGTCGCGCTCGGTTCCACTCGCCGCACTCTGTCGCTGTAGTTCATCTTAGAGTTCCTCCGCGAGGTGAATCGCGCTGTCGACCGCTTCGGTCCCCTTCTCGACGCGCTCGCGCGCCTCCGCGCCGGACATCCCGGGCCCGGACACGCCGAAGGCGACTGGCGTGTCGCGGTCGAGACTGACGTCCGTGAGCTTCTGCGCGGTCGCGTGCCCGATGACCTGGTCGTGGTCCGTGTCGCCGGTGACGATGGCGCCGACGACCGCGACGGCGTCGACGTCGTCGCGCCGCGCCAGCCGGTCGGCCGCCAGCGGCGCGTCGTACGCGCCCGGCACGCGCACGAGGGCGGCCACGTCCGCGCCGGCGTCGTCGGCCGCCTCGCGGGCGACCGACTCCATCTGTTCGGTGACGCTGCGGTTGAACTCCGCAACGACGAGCCCGAGACTCACCATACACGCCCCGACTGCGGGGGCGACCAAATGCCTACCGTTCGGCACAGTAATGCCGGGCGCGACCGAGCGCAGTGATGCCGGTCGCGGCTGCCGACTCGCACACGGAAAGTTTGTATGCTCGCCGTTCCGTTCGGCGAACGAACCATGGCCGCCGCCCTCGGACGCCGCCGCACCGCCGCCGGCGTCGCCGTCGCCGTCCTGCTCGCGCTCGCGCTCCGGTTCGCGCTGCTCGGCGACCGCATCTTCCACTGGGACGAAGCCCGCGTCGGGTACTGGGTGCTCCAGTACCAGGCGTCCGGGGAGTACCACTACCGCGCGTTCGTCCACGGGCCGTTCCTCTTCCACGTCAACGAGTTCCTCTTCGGCGCGTTCGGGGCGAGCGACGCGGTGGCTCGCGCGCCGGTCGCGCTCGTCGGCGCGCTGCTGCCGGCGACAGCGTGGCTGTTCCGGACGCGCCTCGACGACGTCGAGGTGGTGGCGCTGGCGGCGCTGCTCGCGGCGAACCCGGTCCTGGTCTACTACTCGCGGTTCATGCGCAACGACGTCCTGGTGGCGGCGTTCGCCGTCGCCGCGCTCGGGTTCGCGGTGCGCGCGCTGGACACCGACCGGGGCGGCTACCTGGTCGCGGCGGGCGCGTTCCTCGGGCTGGCGTTCACGACCAAGGAGAACGCGCTCGTGTACGTGGGGATGTTCGTCGGCGCGAGCGCGCTCCTGCTGGACGCGCGGCTGTTCACCGCGCGCCGCCGCGAGGGGACGGCGGCGAGCGCGCTCCACGCCGAACTCGGGCGGGCGGCGGCGGGCGCGTTCGCGCGGCGGCGCGCGGTCGCCGGCGGGCTCGCGGCGTTCCTCGTGGTGTTCGTGGCGTTCTACGCGCCGCGCCCCGAGATCTACGCGGCGCTCGGCGACCCGACGCGGCTGCCGGGCGTCGTCGCGGCGGGGTCGGTCGGCGCGTGGTCGGAGTTCTGGGGGACGTGGGGAGTGGGTGGCGCGGCGTCGCGCGACCACAGCTACGTCTCGTTCCTGTTCGACGCGGTGCGCACCCTCGGCGCGGCCTCCCTGATGCTGTGCGCGCTCGCCGTCGTCGGCTTCCTCGCCGAGCGGTACGCCGCCGAGGACCCCCGGGACTTCGTGCAGTTCGCGGCGTACTGGGGGATCGCGTCAGTCGTCGTCTACCCGGCGGCCACCGACATCTCGGGCGTGTGGTCGGTGACCCACGCGGTGGTGCCGCTGGCGGTGCCGGCCGCGGTCGGCGTCCGCGTCGTGGTGGACCGCGGCCGGTCGGCGTACGCGGACGGCGACACGGTCAGCGTGGCGCTGGCCGCCGTCGTCCTCGTCGCCGCGGCCGGCCAGATGGGCGCGGTCACGGCGGAGACGTCGTACCTGATGCCCCAGGACGACGAGAACGAACTCGTGCAGTTCGGGCAGCCCGCCAGCGACATGCGCCCGACGCTGGACCGCATCGAGCGCGTCGCGCCCCGGAACGACGGCACGGACGTGCTGTACTACGGCAGCCACTTCCAGGCGCCCGCCGACACCGACACGACGGACCCGGCCAGCGTCGCCGACACGAACTGGTTCCACCGGCTGCCGCTGCCCTGGTACACGGAGCGTGCGGGCGCCGAGACGGCGTCGACGACGCGACTCCGGGAGCCGGCGACGGACGCCGCGGCGGCGAACGCGACGACCGTCGAGGGCACCGAGGCGCCGGTCGTGATAGCGCGCGCCGAACACTACGACGAGGTCGCGCCGCTGCTGGACGGCTACGAGTCGCGGACGTACGAGCTCACGTCGTACAACACGGTGTTCGTGGTCTTCGTGGACGAGAACGCGCCCGGGTACGACGCCCCCTGACGTCGCCGACGCGGCCCCCGACACACCACGTTCGTGCACAACACGCGGTCGAGTTCGGCAATTCTTATGCAGGTGTAGCCGGAACGTCGGCGTGATGACGGTGCCCGTACCCGGAGCGACGATCGGGGTCGTGGGCGGCGGCCAGCTCGGCCGGATGCTCGCGGAGGCGGCCAGCCCGCTCGGCGTCGACGTGGTCGCGCTCGACCCGACGCCGGACTGCCCGGCGTGCCCGCCTGCGGCCGACCAGGTCGTCGCCGACTTCGACGACGAGGACGCGGTCCGCGGCCTCGCGGAGCGCGCGGACGTCCTCACCTACGAGATCGAGCTCGCGGACCCGGACGCGCTCGCCGCCGTGCGCGACGCCACCGGGACGCCCGTCCACCCGTCGCCGGAGACGCTGCGCACCATCCAGGACAAGCTCGTGCAGAACCGCGCGTTCGCGGACGCCGGCGTCCCGGTCCCGGCGTTCCGACCCGTCGACGGCGCCGAGGACCTCGAGGCCGCGTTCGCGGAGTTCGGCCGCCCCCTGATGCTGAAAGCCCGGACCGGCGGCTACGACGGCCGCGGGAACGCGCCCGTCGAGTCCGTCGAGGACGCCCGGGAGACCTTCGGCGACCTCGACGGCTACGTCGCCGAGGAGCTCGTGGACTTCGAGCGGGAGCTGTCGGTCGTCGCCGCGAGCGGCGACGGCGAGACCGCGACGTTCCCCGTCGCGGAGAACGTCCACGAGGCGGAGATCCTCCGCGAGTCGGTCGTGCCGGCGCGCACCAGCGAGGCGGTCCGCGAGGAGGCGACGAGGGTCGCCAGGGACGTGCTGGCGGCGCTCGACGGCCGCGGCGTGTTCGGCGTGGAGCTGTTCGAGGTGGACGGGCGGATTCTGGTGAACGAGGTGGCGCCCCGGCCGCACAACTCCGGCCACTACACCATCGAGGGCTGTTACACGTCCCAGTTCGCCCAGCACGCTCGCGCCGTGCTCGGCCTGCCGCTCGGCGACACCGGCCTCCGCGAACCCGCCGTGACGGCGAACGTCCTCGGCGACCCCGACGGCGAGCCGCGGCCGGCCGAACTCGCCGGCGCGCCGAGCGCGCTCCGCGACGGCCGCGTCTCCCTGCACTGGTACGGCAAGCGCGAGGTCCGCCCCCTGCGGAAGATGGGGCACGTCACGGCCGTCGGCGAGGACCGCGGCGACCTCCTCGTGCGCGCCCGTGCCGCACGCGACGCCGTCTCGTTCCGCGACCCCACCGACGAGGACACACCCGAAACATGACCACCGTCGACGACCTCATCGACCTGTTCGAAGCGGAGGCAGCGCGCGACCGACCGACCGCGGAGACGCCGGACGTCGGCGTCGTCATGGGCAGCGACAGCGACCTCGACGTGATGGCGGGCGCCCACGACGCCCTCACGGACCTCGGGTTCGCGGAGGTCACGGACTACGACGACCCCCCTGAGGGGCACTCCTTCGAGTCGTGGGTCGTCTCCGCGCACCGCACGCCCGACCTCATGTACGCGTACGCCGACACCGCCGCAGACCGCGGACTCGACGTCGTCATCGCGGGCGCCGGCGGGAAGTCCGCTGACCTCCCGAACATGACCGCGTCGCTGGCGTACCCGATTCCGGTCGTCGGCGTCCCCGTCCAGGAGAAGTCCGTCGACTCCGTCATCGGCATGCCCACGGGCGCGCCCATCACGGCCGTCGACGCCGGGAAGTCCTACAACGCCGGCCTGTCCGCCGCGCAGTTCCTCGCGACGAGCGACCCCGAACTCGCCGACCGCCTCCGGGCCCTCTACGACGACCAGAGCGCGGGCGTCGCCGACGTCTCCCGCGAACTACACGAGCGGGGCACTCCCGGCTTCCGCGAGACTCGGGACTGAAATCCGGCGAGCGGAAACCGGGCGCGTCGGACGGCCGCCGTTCCCGGCGCTCGCCGGCGCGTCCGGGAGTCTCGGCGCCGACGCACTCGGCGACCGCCGACGCGTCGAGTCGGCCTGAAACCCCCGAATTCGGGCGCCTCCGGCCGCTGAGGCATAAATCAACGTTTATGGGCGTGCGGTTCGAACCCTCGCTCGTCACGGAGACACTCCTATGAATCCATGGATCGCCATCGGTATGCTGGCGCTCGTGGGCGTGCTCATCCCGGTCGGGATGATGGCCGTCTCTGCACTCCTGCGACCCAGCGTGCCGGAACAAGGGAAGCGAGCCACCTACGAGAGTGGCGAGGTTCCGACGGGGGACGCGCGCATCCAGTTCAACATCCAGTACTACATGGTTGCGCTGCTGTTCGTCGTCTTCGACATCGAGACCGTCCTCATCTTCCCGTGGACAGTCATCTACCAGGACGCCGTCCAGTCCGCCGGTCTGACGCGCGCGCTGCTGCCGATGCTCGTCTTCATCGGCGTGCTCGTCGTCGGGCTCGCGTGGGCGTGGCGGAAGGGCGCCGTCCGGTGGGTGCGGACGCCACGGCACGGAGGCAAACCACATGAGCAGTGACCAACCACGAGACAGTATCACGGGGACCAGCGACCCGCTGACGAAGACCCGCGAGGCCCGCAGCGGCGAGGGGGTCGACAACCGGTTCAACTCGAAGCTACGGGAGGCGTTCGGCTCCACGCCGTTCATCCTCACGAAGTTCGACAAGTTCATGAACTGGGTCCGCGGGTCGAGCATGTTCATGCTGCAGTTCGGGATCGCGTGCTGCAGCATCGAGATGATGCACACCTACGCGGTGAAACACGACCTCGACCGCTTCGGGTCCGGCGTGCCCCGCGCGTCGCCGCGGCAGGCGGACGTGATGATCGTCCCGGGGACGATCGTCTCGAAGTTCGCGCCGCGGATGAAGCGCGTCTACGACCAGATGCCGGAGCCGAAGTTCGTCGTCAACATGGGGAACTGTTCGACCTCCGGCGGCCCCTTCCAGGAGGGGTACAACGTCGTGAAGGGCGCCGAGGAGGTCATCCCTGTGGACATCCACGTCCCGGGCTGCCCGCCGCGGCCGGAGGCGCTCGTCTACGGCGTCGTCAAACTCCAGGAGCGCATCGCGAACGGCGAGTCGTCGCCGGTCACGGTGAAGCCCTACGAGCTCGAACAGTTCGGCGACCTCGAGCGCGACGAGATGGTCGAGAAGCTCTCAGAGGAGATCGACGAGGAGACGCTCGTCATGCGGTACAACTGGGCTGATTCGCCATGAGCACGCAGGAAGAACGACAGGCCGACCTCCCGACGACCGACGCCGGCGAGGTCGACGGCGACGCCGTCGCGGACCTGCTGGGCGACCGCGTCCTCGACCGCGAGGAGCACGGCAACGCCGACGCGTACGTCGTGCGCGCCGACGCGGTCCAGGACGTCCTCTCCACGCTGAGAGACGACGCGGGCTTCGACCACCTGTCCTGCGTCACGGCCCAGGAGTACGACGACCGCTTCGAGTCCATCTACCACCTCAAGCAGTACGACGACCCCACGAAGGAGGTCAGCGTCGTCGTCCCGACGCCGCGGGACGAACCGGTCAGCGAGACGGCCGAACCGGTGTTCCGCACGGCGGACTGGCACGAGCGCGAGGCGTACGACCTCGTCGGCGTCCAGTACGACGACCACCCGAACCTCGAGCGCATCCTCCTCCCCGACACGTGGCAGGGCCACCCCCTGGGAAAGGACTACAACCAGGACAAGCCCCAGATCGTCACGTTCGAGGAGAACAAGAACCCCCTCGAGGACCACGCGCGCGGCGGCGAGGACTCGGACACGATGTTCCTGAACATCGGTCCCCACCACCCCGCCACGCACGGCGTCCTGCACGTCGAGACCGTCCTGGACGGCGAGCAGGTCGCGGACGTCAACCCCGATATCGGCTACCTCCACCGCTGCGAGGAGCAGATGGCCGAGAAGGGCACGTACCGCTACCAGATCATGCCCTACCCGGACCGCTGGGACTACGGCCCGGGCGGCATCATCAACGAGTGGGCGTACGCGCGCACCGCCGAGGACCTCGCGGACATCGAGGTGCCGGAGTACGCGCAGGTCGTCCGGACGATGTCCGCGGAGATGTGCCGCATCGCGTGTCACCTCCTCGCCACGGGGACGTTCTGTCTGGACATCTACGGCGACTTCACCGCCATCTTCATGTACGCGATGCGGGACCGCGAGATCGTCCAGAACCTCCTGGAGGACCTCACGGGCCAGCGCATGATGTTCAACTACCTCCGCCTCGGCGGCGTCGTCTGGGACGTCCCGGAGCCCCGCGAGGAGTACTTCGAGAAGGTCCGGGACTTCCTCGACGACCTCCCGGCGAAGCTCGACGAGTACCACGACCTCATCTCCGAGAACGAGATCCTCCAGTCCCGCACCGTCGACACCGGCTACCTCGACCCCGACGTCGCGAAGAGCTACGGCGTCACGGGCCCGGTCGCGCGCGGCTCGGGCATCGACTACGACCTCCGCCGCGACGACCCCTACGGCTACTACGAGGAACTCGACTGGGACGTCGTCACGGAGGACGGCTGCGACAACTACGCTCGCCTGCTCGTCCGGATGCGCGAGATTGAGCAGTCCGCGCGCATCATCGAGCAGTGCGTCGACCTCCTGGAGGACTGGCCGGAGGACGACCGCGAGATCCAGGCCAACGTCCCGCGCACGCTCAAGCCCGACGCCGGCAAGGAGACGTACCGCGCCGTCGAGGGCGCGAAGGGCGAACTCGGCATCTACATCCGCTCGGACGGCACCGAGAAGCCCGCGCGCTTCAAGATCCGGAGCCCCGCGTTCTGCAACCTCTCGGCGCTCCAGGAGATGTCCTCCGGCGAGTACGTGCCGGACCTCGTCGCGACGCTCGGCAGCCTCGACGTCATCCTCGGGGAGGTGGACCGCTAGATGACGCCGGTGCTGTTCGACGCCGTCGCGACGGCGACGCCGCTGCCGGACACCATCAACGAGCTGCTCGGCATCGGCGGGTTCGCGGGCGAACTCGTCTCGATGTTCCTCGCGGCGTTCCTCATCGGGAACATCATGCTCGCGATGACCGCGGTCGCCGGACCGTGGGCGAAACGGAAGATCACCGCCGCGTTCACCGACCGCATCGCGGTCAACCGCGTCGGCCCGTTCGGCCTGCTGATCATCGTCGCGGACGCCGTCCGCCTGCTCTCGAAGGAGCTCATCGTCCCCGAGGGCGCCGACCGCCCCGCGTGGGACCTCGCGCCCGTCGTGCTCGCGGCGTCGGCGCTGCTGGCGTTCGCCGTCATCCCGATGGGGAACGGCATCCAGCTCGCCGACCCCGAGACCGGGCTCGTGTTCGTCTTCGCGGTGGCGTCCATCGCGAGCCTCGGCCTGCTGATGGGCGGCTACGCCTCGAACAACAAGTACAGCCTCATGGGCGGCCTGCGGGCCGTCGCGCAGAACATCGCCTACGAGATCCCGCTCGTGGTCACCGCCGCGTCGGTGGTGCTGTTCACGGGCACGCTCCAGATGAGCGAGATCGTCGCTATCCAGCAGAACACGACGCTCGTGACCCTCGCCGGCGTCCGGATCCCGGCGTGGTTCGCGTTCGTCAACCCGTTCGCGTTCGCGCTGTTCATGGTGGCGAACCTCGCGGAGGTCGGGCGCAACCCATTCGACACGCCCGAGGCGCCGACCGAGATCATCGGCGGCTACCAGACGGAGTACTCCTCCGTGTACTTCGTGCTGTTCTACCTCGGCGAGTTCGTCCACATCTTCCTCGGCGGCGCCATCGTGGCGACGCTGTTCCTCGGCGGCCCGGCGGGGCCGTTCCTGCCCGGGTTCGTCTGGTTCGTCATCAAGATCTGGGCGGTATTCCTGTTCACGCAGTGGTGCCGCTCGGCGGTGCCGCGCGTCCGCATCGACCAGCTCATCGAGATCGGCTGGAAGGGCATGCTGGTGCTCTCGTTCGCCAATCTCGTGCTCACCGCAGCGATCCTCGGGGTGACCGGACTATGATCGGACTCCTGAAATCGATGGCGACGACGATGAAACACGCCCTCGACGGCGAGACGTTCACCGTCGAGTACCCGGACGAAGCGCCGGAGGTCAGCCCGCGCTTCCGCGGGATCCACAAGTTCAGCCAGGAGCGCTGCATCTGGTGTCGGCAGTGCGAGAACGTCTGCCCGAACGACACCATCCAGATCGTCACGGACAAGCAGCGCAACGGCGAGCAGTACAACCTCCACGTCGGCCAGTGCATCTACTGCCGGCTCTGCGAGGAGGTCTGCCCGGTGGACGCCATCCTCCTCACGGAGAACTTCGAGTTCACCGGCGACACGAAACACGACCTCGTGTTCAACAAGGAACAGCTGAAGAACGTGCCGTGGTACAACGACCTCGACCCCCTGGCGTCCCGCGAACCCGACCGTGGTGCGTGGGTCGGCGAGGGCGAAGGCGAGGTCGACTACCAGTAACGGACTCGCGCCCGTCTCGAAACCTACAAAGGGCGTATTTGCGAACGACAAGGTGACTGAAATGGTGTACGAAATACTCGCGTTCGGGCTGTTCGCGCTGGTGACGATAGCGTGCAGTCTGGGCGCTGTACTGGTGCGGGACGTGTGGCACTCCGCGCTCCTGCTCGGCGGGTCGCTGTTGAGCTTCGCCGTGCACTACGTGATGCTCCAGGCGGAGTTCGTCGCCGCGATGCAGATCCTCGTCTACGTCGGCGGCGTCCTCATCCTGATCACGTTCGCGGTGATGCTCACACGTCGAGAGAGAGGTACAGGGGAGGTGACTAACGCATGACGACGCGACCGGAACTGCGGGACCCGTCGACGTTCGTGCCCGGGGTCGTCGCCGTGGCGCTGTTCGTCGTGCTCGCGGCCGTGTTCGTCGGCGCCGGGTTCGGTGACGCGGTCGGCTTCGGCGACGTGAACATCACGGCGACCATCGGGTACGCGCTCCTCGGCCTGCTGGACGTGGCCGGCGAGACGGCGCCCAGCAGCGAGGGGTTCCTCGCGGCGTTCATCATCATCGCGTTGCTGCTGGACGCCGCGCTCGAGGGGTCGGTGCTGCTCGCGACGCGGGACGCCGAAGGGGGTGACGGCGAGTAATGGCGGTCGCCGTCGAGTACTACCTCCTGCTGTCCGCGGCCGTGTTCTGCACGGGCGTGTTCGGCGTGCTCACGCGCGAGAACGCGCTGATGTTCCTCATCAGCGTCGAGTTGATGCTGAACGCCGCGAACATCAACTTCGTCGCGTTCTCGCACTTCTACGGCAACCTCACGGGGCAGGTGTTCAGCCTGTTCGTGATGGCGCTCGCCGCCGCGGAGGTCGCCGTCGGCCTCGGCATCATCCTCGTGCTGTACCGGAACTTCGACGACATCGACGTGCGGAAGGCAACGACGATGAGGTGGTAAGATGGCAGGCGCAACCGAGTTCACGGCCGCGATTCCGCTGCTGCCGTTCGCCGCGTTCCTCGTCGCACTGGTCGCCGGGCACTTCGCGCCCCGGCTGCTGCCGAAGGGCGGCGCGATCCCCGGCATCGTCGCGACCGCCGGGTCGCTGCTGCTGTCCGTGTGGACGTTCTTCGCGGTGAGCCAGGGAACCTACCACACCGAAACCGTCTACACGTGGGTCGTCGGCCAGAACACGTTCGACCTCCACTTCGGGCTGCTCGTCGACCCGCTGTCCGCGATGATGCTGGTCATCGTGTCCCTGGTCGCATTGCTCGTGCACGTGTTCAGCCTCGGGTACATGAACGACGAGGGCGAGACCGGCCTGCCGCGGTACTACGCCGGCCTCGGCCTGTTCACGTTCTCGATGCTGGCGTTCGTCGTCGCGGACAACCTCCTGATGGCGTTCATGTTCTTCGAGCTGGTGGGCCTCTGCTCGTACCTGCTCATCGGCTTCCACTTCCGGGAGCCGGGGCCGCCGAGCGCCGCGAAGAAGGCGTTCCTCGTGACGCGGTTCGGGGACTACTTCTTCCTCATCGGCGTCGTCGGCGTGCTCGCGACGTTCGGCACGAGCCGGTTCGTCGCCGCCGGCGAGGGCGCCAGTAGCTTCCCGGGCCTGGCCGAACAGACGCTCGCCGCCGTCCAGCACGGCGAGGGCGCGGTGCCCGAGCACGTGGCGTCGTTCCTCGACGTCGTCGGGTTCGAGCCGCAGACGTGGTTCGCCGTCCTCGGCCTCCTGGTCCTCGGCGGCGTCGTCGGGAAGTCCGCGCAGTTCCCGCTGCACACGTGGCTGCCGGACGCCATGGAGGGCCCGACTCCGGTCTCCGCGCTCATCCACGCCGCGACGATGGTCGCGGCCGGCGTCTACCTCGTCGCGCGCATGTACGGCTTCTACGCGCTGCTCCCGACCGTCCTCGCGATCGTCGCGCTGGTCGGCGGGTTCACCGCGCTGTTCGCCGCGACGATGGGCGTCGTGAAAGACGAACTCAAACAGGTGCTCGCGTACTCCACCATCAGCCAGTACGGCTACATGATGCTGGGGCTGGGCGCGGGCGGCTACGTCGCCGCGACCTTCCACCTGATGACCCACGCGTTCTTCAAGGCGCTTTTGTTCCTCGGCGCCGGGTCGGTCATCATCGCGATGCACCACAACGAGGACATGTGGGACATGGGCGGCCTGAAGGACAAGCTCCCCGTGACCTACTACACGTTCCTCGCCGGGTCGCTGGCGCTCGCCGGTATCGTGCCGTTCGCCGGCTTCTGGTCGAAGGACGAGGTGCTGTACTACGCGCTGAACTACGGCTCCGGCGAGACGCCCATCCTGCTGGCCGCGTACGGGATGGGGCTGCTCGCCGTGTTCTTCACGGGCTTCTACACGTTCCGCATGGTGTTCCTCACCTTCCACGGTGACGCGCGCACGGACACCGCCGAGGACCCCCACGGCGTCCGCTGGAACGTCAAGCTCCCGCTCGTGGTGCTCGGCGTGCTCGCGGCGACCGCCGGCCTCGTGAACATGACGCCGGTCGCGAAGCTCACGGGCGCGCACATCGAGTACCTCCACCAGTGGCTGGTCATCCCGGAGGGCAGCGAGTTCGCCGCCCTCGGCTACGACCAGTACCACCACCTGCTCGTGGACTTCGCCGGCTACGGCGCCGCCGACGTCGGCGTGCTCGCGCCGGCCGCCGTCTCCCTGGGCCTCGCGCTCGCGGGCGCCGGCCTCGCGTGGAAGCTCTACAGCGTCCCCGAGCCGGTCGAACACACCGAGAAGCTCGGCGCGGTCAAGACCGTGCTGTACAACAACTACTACCAGGACGAGTACCAGGTGTGGCTCGCCGAGGGCCTCACGCTCCCGCTGGCGCGCGCCGCCGACGCCTTCGACCAGGGCATCGTCGACGGCGTCGTCAACGGCGTCAGCAGCGTGAGCCTCTTCGCCGGCGGCCGCGTCAAGCGCGTCCAGGACGGCCTCGTGACGCACTACGCCGCCCTGTTGACGCTGAGCCTGGTCGTGCTCCTGGTCGCGTTCGGCCTCATCGGGGGGTGGTTCTAGATGTTGATCGAAGCACTCATCGCCGTCACACTGGTCTCGGCGTTCGCCGTGATGCTCGCCCCCGACCGGATCGCGGGCAGGCTGGCGTTCGCCCTGAGTCTGCTCCCCGTCGCGGGGAGCGTCTGGATGTTCGCACAGTTCGACGCAGCGGGCAACGCGCTCTTCGAGAGCGGGAGCCTGGCGTTCGAGACGACGGCGCGGTGGATCACGGTCGGTCCGTACGCGCTGAACTGGCACGTCGGCCTCGACGGCATCAGCATGCCGCTGGTCGTCCTGTCGACGGTGCTGACGTCGCTGGCGATGCTGTCCGCGTGGACGCCCATCGACGAGCGGCAGAGCCAGTTCTACGCGCTGATGCTGTTCATGGAGGCGAGCCTCCTCGGCGTCTTCACGGCGCTGGACTTCTTCGTGTGGTTCGTCTTCTGGGAGTTCGTGCTCGTGCCGATGTACTTCCTCATCGGCATCTGGGGCGGCCCCCGCCGGAAGTACGCCGCGATCAAGTTCTTCGTGTACACGAACGTCGCGAGCCTCGTGATGTTCATCGGGTTCGTCGCGCTCGTGTTCGCGCTGGACGTCAACACCTTCGACATGGTCGCGGTGACGACCGCGCTCGACGAGAGCGCGTTCACGACGACGTACGGCCTCGGCGCGGAGACCCTGAAGGTCGTCGCGTTCTTCGCGATGTTCTTCGGGTTCGCCGTGAAGGTGCCGACCGTCCCCCTGCACACGTGGCTGCCGGACGCCCACGTGCAGGCGCCGACGCCGGCCTCGGTGATGCTGGCGGGCGTCCTCCTGAAGATGGGGACGTACGCGATGCTGCGGTTCAACTTCACGATGCTGCCGGAGGTCGCACGCGAGTACGCGGTGCTCATCGCCGTCTTCGCCGTGGTCTCCGTGATCTACGGCGCGATGCTCGCGCTCGCCCAGCAGGACCTCAAGCGCATCGTCGCGTACTCCTCGGTGTCCTCTATGGGGTACGTCATCCTCGGCCTGGTCGCGTACAACGTCTACGGCCTGGGCGGCGCGACCTTCCAGATGGTCGCCCACGGCCTCATCTCGGGGCTGATGTTCATGTGCGTCGGCGTCATCTACAACGTCGCCCACACGCGCATGGTCGGGGACCTCTCCGGCATCGCGGACAAGATGCCGGTCACCGCGGCCGTCTTCGTCGCGGCGGCGTTCGGTTACATGGGCCTGCCGCTGATGGCCGGGTTCGCCGGCGAGGTGTTCATCTTCATCGGCGGGTTCCAGGCGACGTTCCCGTACGCCCAGCTGTTCACGGCGCTGGCGATGTTCGGCATCGTCGTCGTCGCCGGCTACCTCCTGTTCGCGATGCAGCGCGTCCTCTTCGGGCCGTTCAGCGCGGACACGGACTACGACATCGTGCCGGCGGCGAGCCACGACGCGTTCGCCATCGTCGTGCTCGTGGTCCTCGTCATCGTGCTCGGCACCGTGCCCGAGCTGTTCTACGACATGATCCAGGACGCGGTGAACCCGATGGTGGACTCGTTCCCGGAGGCGACCGCCTCCCTCGCAGGGGGTGAGTTCGGATGGTAGAGCTCCCGCCGCTGACGCCCCAGCTCGCGCTCGGCGTCACCGCGCTCGTGCTGTTCGGCGTCGACATCGTCGCGCCGGACACCCGGAAGAACGGCGTGCTCGCCGGCATCAGCGCGGTCGGCACGACCGTCGCGGCCGCGACCGCCGCGTGGTTCCTCGCGGCGGGGACGGGCGACTACCGGTTCGTGCAGTTCGACGGCGCGCTCGTCGTGGACGCGTTCAGCCTGTTCTTCGCGTTCGTCGTCGGCAGCGTCGCCACGCTCGTCGTGGTGGCCAGCTACGACTACGTGCGCGAGGAGGACCACCTCGCGGAGTTCTACTCGCTGACGCTGCTGGCGGCGACCGGCATGACGCTGATGGCGTCCGCGAACAGCCTCGTGACGGCGTTCGTCGCGCTCGAACTCGCGAGCCTCCCGTCGTACGCGCTCGTCGCGTTCCTGAAGACGAACCGGGGCAGCGTCGAGGCCGGCCTGAAGTACTTCCTCGTCGGCGCGCTGTCCTCGGCGGTGATGGCGTACGGCATCAGCCTCGTGTACGCGACCTCGGGCAGCCTCCTGCTGGCCGACGTCGCCGACGCGGTCGCCGGCAACGAGTTCGGCGGCGTGCTCGGCCTCGGCGTCCTGATGCTCGTCGGCGGGTTCGCGTTCAAGACCGCCTCCGTGCCGTTCCACTTCTGGGCGCCGGAGGCCTACGAGGGCGCGCCCTCGCCGGTGAGCGCGTTCCTGTCGTCGGCGTCGAAGGCCGCCGGGTTCGCGGTCGCGTTCCGCGTCCTGGTCACGGCGTTCCCCATCGCGGACGTCGCCGCGGTCGCAATCGACTGGACGCTCCTGTTCGCGGTGCTCGCGGTCGTGACGATGACGCTCGGGAACTTCGCCGCGGCCACCCAGGACCGCGTCAAGCGCATGCTCGCGTACTCGTCTATCGGGCACGCGGGCTACGTCCTGATGGGGCTGGCGGCGCTGCAGTCCGGCGCGACGGACGCGAACTCGTTCGTGCTCGGCGCGTCGATGACTCACCTGCTCGTCTACGGCTTCATGAACACGGGCGCGTTCCTGTTCGTCGCGCTCGTCGAGTACTGGGACGTCGGGAAGACCTTCGAGGACTACAACGGCCTCGGCACGCGCGCACCCGTGGCGTGCGTGGCGATGACCGTGTTCATGTTCAGCCTCGCCGGCCTCCCGGTCGGCGGCGGCTTCCTCTCGAAGTACCTCCTGTTCGCGGGCACCGTGCAGGCCGGCTTCGCGTGGCTGGCCGCCGTCGCGGCGGTCAACAGCGCGCTGTCGCTGTACTACTACTCGCGGGTCGTGAAGGCGATCTGGATCGAGGAACCCAGCGACGACCTGACGCTGCGCGGCACGCCGACCGGCCTCTACGCGGCCGTCGTCGCCGCCGCCGTCGCGACGGTCGTGTTGCTGGTGGCGTTCGACCCGGTCGCCCGGACCGCGATCCACGCCGCCGAGGTCCTGTTCGCGCTGTAGGCGGACGGGACTTCCCGACAGCGGTACCTTTTAGCGGATACGTCGGTTACCTCGGCCCAGCATGGTTTCTCGGCTGGTGCTCGGCTGCGGTGCGACGGGGCACGCCGTCGTGGAGGCGCTCGCCGAGCGCCGCGGCGACCTGTTCGTGCTGGACGGCGACGAGAGCCGCGTCGAGTCGCTGCGCAACGAGAAGATCGCCGCCGAGGTGCGGGACGTCACGGACGCCGACGCCGTCCGGAGCGTCGAGCGCGACCCCGACGTGGTCGTGGTGGCCTCCGACGACGCCGGCGTGAACCGCCTCGCGGCGACCGCCGCCCGCGACGCCTACCCGGACGCCGAACTGGTGGCGTTCCTCGGGTACGGCGCGACCAGCGACGACCGGGACGCCCTGGCGTCCCTGGCGGACCGCGTCGTCGACCCGGGCCACGCGGTCCTCGAGCACCTCGACGAGGTTGCGGCGTCGGGGTCGTCGGCGAAGCTCCAGGCGTTACGCGGGACGCTCGCCGGCGTCTCCGGGACGCTCGGCGTCTTCACGCACGACAACCCGGACCCGGACGCCATCGCGGCCGGCGTGGGGCTGGCGCGCATCGCCGAGGAGTTCGGCGTCGACGCCGAGGTGTGTTACTTCGGCGACATCAGCCACCAGGAGAACCGCGCGTTCGTCAACCTCCTCGAACTGGACGTGCGCAACGTCGCGCCCGGCGAGGACCTCGACTTCGGCGCGATCGCGCTCGTCGACCACTCCGCGCCGGGCGTCAACGACCAGCTGCCGCCGGACACGGACGTCGACATCGTCGTCGACCACCACCCGGAGAAGGCCGAGGTGCGCGCGGACTTCGTGGACATCCGCGAGGGCCTGGGCGCGTCCAGCACCATCCTCGTGGAGTACGTCCGCGGGTTCGGCCTCGATATCGACGAGTCCGTCGCGACCGCGCTGCTGTACGGCATCCGCGTTGACACCAAGGACTTCGCGCGGGAGATCACCACCGACGACTTCGAGGCGGGCGCGTGGCTGGTGCCGCGGGCGGACACGGACGTCCTCGAGCGCATCGAGAGCCCGTCGATGAGCGCGGACACCCTCGACACCATCGCGCGCGCCATCCGCAACCGCGAGCTCGACGGCTCCGTGCTGGCGTCCTGCGTCGGCGCCATCGCCGACCGCGACACGCTCGCGCAGGCCGCCGACCGCCTGCTCGCGATGCGCGGCGTGACCGTCACGTTCGTCTACGGTTACACCGACGGCACCATCTACGCGTCGGCGCGCTCCCGGAGCAGCGACGTCGACCTCGGCGAGGTGCTGCGGACGGCGTTCGGCGACCTCGGGAGCGCCGGCGGTCACGCCGACATGGCGGGCGCCCAGCTCCCGCTCGGCCTCTTCGACGAGGTCGGCGCGGACGCCGAGCACACGCTCACCGAGATGGTCGAGGACGTCGTCGCGACGCGGTTCTTCGAGGAGATTCGGGGCTGACAGCAGGCCTTTTGCCGGTCGCCCGCGTACGGGGCGGTGATGGATTCGGCGCTCGACCACGACGGGGCGAAGCCGACGGTCGGCGACTACATGACGCGGGACGTCGCGACGGTCTCTCCCGACGACAGCGTCCGTGACGTCGCCGTCCGCATCTCGGAGAGCGAGCACAACGGCTTCCCGGTGACGGAGGGGCGGCGCGTCGAGGGGTTCGTGTCCGCTCGCGACCTCCTGCTGGCGGACCCCGACGAGCTCGTGTTCAAGGTGATGAGCGAGGACCTCATCGTCGCCCACCCGGAGATGAAGGTGACGGACGCGGCCCGCGTCATCCTGCGGTCTGGCATCCAGAAGCTCCCGGTGGTGGACGACGCCGGGAACCTCGTGGGCATCATCTCGAACTCGGACGTCATCCGCTCCCAGATCGAGCGCGCGACCCCGGAGAAGGTCGGGAAGCTCAAGCGCACGCTGGAGACGATCCACGGCGTCGAGGCCCGCGAGGAGCGCCGCACGGTGCGGCTCGCGGACCTCGTGCCCACCCAGGGGAAGGTGTACGCGGACGAACTGGAGGGCCGGCAGTACGAACTCGACCACGGGCTGGCGGAGCCCCTCGTGGTCATCGACAACGGCGGGCCGGACGGCGAACTCCTGCTGGCTGACGGCCACCACCGCGTGATGGCCGCCGAACGGGCGGGCATCGGGGAGATGGACGCCTACGTCATCGTGCTGGACCGCCGCGTCGACCTCGGGATGGCGCGCACCGCCGAGAAGGAGGGCCTGGAGTCCATCGAGAACATCGACGTGGTGGACTACGCCCACCACCCGCTCGTGGAGACGGTCGAACGCCTCCAGTAGTCGGACTTCCACGACCGCGACGGAGTCAGACCGCCGCCAGTTCTCAGACCGCCTCGACCGCGAGGTCGTCGTGGACGCGGAGGTCGACGGCGTCGCCGCCGACCTCGACGGTGAGTTCGGCGACCGGCGGCGACTCGGAGACGAGGGCGGCGTCGCTGCGCGACCCGACGAACTCGAGGTCGGTGAGGAACTGCCGCCGGACGTCGACGCCGTGGTCGTGGTAGAGGGCGACGACGGCGGGGTGGCGGACGGCGAGGACGCCGACCGGGAACTCCGGAGCCATCCAGCAGTTCCGGCACTCGAGGGCGACGCGTAGGTGGTCGCCGTCGTCGTCCGCGAAGTCGTCGACGACCATGCGGCCCGAGCAGATGGGGCAGACGCCGTCGGCCATCGCCTCGACGTCGCGCTGGAGGTCGCCGACGACGAACGACACGACGTCGTCGATGGTCGCGTCGGCGGCCGTCGCGGGCGGCACGGACGTCTGCACGAGCACGTCGTCGTGGGGGCACTCGACGGTGACCACCTGGTCCTCGTAGGTGGCGGTGAGCGGGTCGCCGCAGGCGGGGCAGTCGTGGTCGACCTCGCCGGCGAGCTCGCCGACGTCCTCGGTGTAGGTGCCGGCCTCGACGGAGCCGATGGCCTTCAGTCCGACCGCGGTCGGGACGTAGCCGCCGTCGCGCTTGACGACGAACCGGTCCCGGAGCTTCCCGAGGTGGTAGTTGAAGCGGCCGGCGTCGTCGACGCCGACGGCGCGGCGCAGCTCGGAGAACTCGACGGTCGACCCGTCGACGGAGTGGCTGAGGTCGGCGAGCTCGCGGAGGATGGCGACGCGCGTCGGGTCCGAGAGGACGTCGAACGCCGCGGCGGCCGCCTCGTCGTCGTCGCTCATGCGTGAGCGGTCTCGCCCCGCCAGTAAAAACCCCCGACCTGACAGCGAGCGAATAGAACGAGCGTTCTGGAATCAGACGAACAGAAACGTCATTCTGGGAACCGTTAAGCGGGCGCGGGCCGCCGGTGTACCCATGCCACGGGTCACCCAGCAGTCCAGCCGGGACGACCAGCCCTCCACCGACCGGACCGCGGAGACGGTCCTCGCCGTCGACGGCCTCCGGAAGACGTACGGCAGCGGCGAGGACGCCGTCCGCGCCGTCGACGACGTCTCCTTCGACGTCCACCGCGGCGAGGTCGTCGGCGTCCTCGGCCCGAACGGCGCCGGCAAGACGACCACCATCAAGTCCATCCTCGGCCTCGTCGTGCCGTCGGCCGGCAGCGTCGAGATCGGCGGCGTCGACGCACACGAGCACCCGCGGGCCGTCTACCGGCACGTCGGCGCGATGCTCGAGGGCGCGCGCAACGTCTACTGGCGGCTCACCGTCCGCGAGAACCTCGAGTTCTTCGCCGCGCTCGGCGGCCAGAACCCGAAGGCCGTCCGCGACCGCCACGACGCCCTCCTCGAGCAGTTCGGGCTCGCCGAGAAGGCCGACGAGACCGTCAACGACCTCTCGCGCGGCCAGAAGCAGAAGGTCTCGCTGGCGGCGACGCTCGCGCGGGGCACCGACGTCGTGTTCCTCGACGAACCCACGCTCGGCCTCGACGTCGAGGCCTCCCTGGAGCTCCGCCGCGAACTCCGGCGGCTCGCCGACGAGGAGGCCATCACGGTCGTGCTCTCCAGCCACGACATGGACGTCGTCGAGGACGTCTGCGACCGCGTCGTCATCCTCTCGGAGGGCCGGGTCATCGCGGACGACCCCGTCGACGAACTCGTCTCCGTCTTCGACACGAAGGCCTACCGCGTCACCGTCGACGGCACCGTCCCCGACGGCGTCCGCGAGCGCCTCGAAACCGCGTTCGGCGTCGACGGTTTCGAGCGCGTCGGCGACCGCACGCAGTTCGACGTGACGCTGGCAGGGGACACCACGCTCCACGGCGTGCTCGACGCCCTCCGGGACGCAGACGTCGAGCTCGCCGACGTCGACGGCCACGACCCCGACCTCGAGGACGTGTTCCTCGAGGTCACGAACAACCGCGTCCGGGGTGACGGCGAGTGAGCGCGTCCGCGCCGACCGGCGACGCGGCCGCCGTCGACACCGGCGCCCGCGGCTACCTCCGGCTCTTCCGGGCGTCGTTCAAGAAGATGGTCGTCCTGCTGGTCCGCTACCCCGTGAACACGCTCTCGCAGTTCGGCACCCTCCTGCTGTTCTTCCTCGTGTTGTTCTACGGCGGGCGAGCGGTCGCGCCCGCCGCCATCTCGGAGACGCTGTCCGGGCTCATCGTCGGCTACCTCCTGTGGACGCTCTGCGTCGCGTCCTACGGCGGCCTCTCGTGGGGCGTGACGCGGGAAGCCCAGTGGGGGACCCTCGAGCAGCTGTTCATGTCGCCGTTCGGCTTCGGCCCCGTCATGGTCGCCCGGACGCTCGTGAGCGTCCTCGAGACGTTCCTCTGGGGCGTCGCCACGCTGCTGTTCATGATGGTCGTCACCGGCCGCTGGCTGGCCATCGACCCGGTGACCGTCCTCCCGCTGGTCGCGCTCGCGCTCGCGCCCGCCGTCGGCATCGGCTTCGCGTTCGGCGGGCTCGCCATCCGCTTCAAGCGCATCGAGAACGCCTTCCAGCTCGCGCAGTTCGCGTTCGTCGGGCTCATCGCCGCGCCCGTCGACCAGTACCCCCTGATGCAGTGGCTGCCGCTCGCGCAGGGCAGCCAGCTCCTCCAGACCGCGATGACCGACGGCGTCCGCCTCTGGGAGTTCCCGGCCGGCGAACTCGCCGTCCTCGTCGTCACCGCCGTCGGCTACCTCGCCGCTGGCTACGCCGCGTTTCACTACTGCCAGCGGTGGGCCCGACGCGACGGCGTGATGGGGCACTACTGACGGCGCGCGTGGCGACGGACCGACCGCGTTCGCCGGGGACGTCGACGCGGCGTCGCCGTGGGACCACCTGACCGAATCCTTAATGGATTCTCCGGCAAATTTTCCGTCCATGTACGACGAGGACGACCTCGCGGACATCCGCGAGGCGCGCGAGGACTGGGAGGACGAGACGCTCGACCCCGTACTCGACCGGTACGGCGAGCGCAAGGACCGCTTCGCGACCGTCTCCAACCTCGAGGTCGACCGCCTGTACACGCCCGAGGACGTCGCCGGCCTCGACTACGAGACCGACCTCGGGTTCCCCGGCGAGTTCCCGTACACGCGCGGCGTCTACCCCACCGGCTACCGGGGCCGCACGTGGACGATGCGGCAGTTCGCGGGCTTCGGCACCGCCGAGGAGACCAACGAGCGCTTCCACTACCTCATCGACGAGGGCCAGACCGGGCTGTCGACGGCATTCGACATGCCGTCGCTGATGGGACTGGACAGCGACGACCCGATGAGCCTCGGCGAGGTCGGCAAGGAGGGCGTCGCCGTCGACACCCTCCGGGACATGGAGGTCCTCTTCGACGGCATCGACCTCGACGAGGTCTCCACCTCGTTCACCATCAACCCGTCCGCGCCGGTCGTCTACGCGATGTACCTCGCGCTCGCCGACCAGCAGGGCGTCGACCGCGAACAGCTCCGGGGCACCCTCCAGAACGACATGCTCAAGGAGTTCATCGCGCAGAAGGAGTGGGTCGTCCCGCCGGAGCCCAGCCTGGACCTCGTCACGGACGTCGTGGAGTTCTGCGCCGAGGAGACGCCGAAGTTCCACCCCATCTCGATTTCGGGCTACCACATCCGGGAGGCCGGCTCGACGGCCGTCCAGGAGCTCGCGTTCACGCTCGCGGACGGCTTCGCGTACGTCGAGGACGCCCTCGACCGCGGCATGGACGTCGACGAGTTCGCGCCCACGCTGTCGTTTTTCTTCAACTCCCACAACTCCGTCTTCGAGGAGGTCGCGAAGTTCCGCGCCGCGCGCCGCATCTACGCCCGCGTGATGGACGAGTGGTACGGCGCCGAGGCCGAGGCGTCGAAGACCCTGAAGTTCCACACGCAGACCGCCGGCCAGAGCCTCACCGCCCAGCAGCCCCTGAACAACGTCGCGAGGGTCACGCTGCAGGCGCTGGCGGCGGTGCTCGGCGGCTCCCAGAGCATCCACACGAACTCCTACGACGAGGCGCTCGCGCTCCCGAGCGAGGAGGCCGTCCGCGTGGCGCTGCGCACCCAGCAGATCATCGCCGAGGAGTCCGGCGCGGCGGACATCGTCGACCCCCTCGGCGGGAGCTTCGCCGTCGAGTCGCTCACCGACGAGGTCGAGGAGGAGGCGATGGCGTACATCGAGGAGATCAGGGAGATGGGCGACGGCAGCGTCCGCGACGGCGTCCTCGAGGGCATCGAGGAGGGGTACTTCCACCGCGAGATCCAGGAGTCCGCCTACGAGTACCAGCGGCGCGTCGACGAGGGCGAGGAGACCGTCGTCGGCGTCAACGAGTACGAGATCGACGAGGACACCAGCCCCGACCTGCTGCACGTCGACGAGGACGAGACCCGGGAGCGCCAGCTCGACCGCCTCGAGTCCGTGAAAGACGACCGCGACGACGAGGCCGTCGCGGACTGCCTGGACGCCCTCCGCGAGGCCGTCCGCTCCGAGGAGAACACGGTCCCGTACATCGTCGACGCCGTGAAGGCGTACGCGACGATGGGCGAGATCATGCAGGTGTTCGAAGACGAGTACGGCAGCTACCAGGAGACCGCGGCCGCCGTCTAGGCCGGCCCTACTCCCACGTTCGTCCACCGTACGCCGGCCCGGAGTACCGGTTCGTGAACAAACCTTATGGCCGTGTTCGTCGTTGCCTAGCACGATGAGCGACGAATCACAGCTAGAGGCACGACTGGAGGCACAGGACGAGTTCGAGCCGCCGGCGTCGTTCGTCGAGCAGGCCAACGTCACGGACGAGGCCATCCGGGAACGCTTCGAGGAGGAGTGGCCCGAGTGCTGGGAGGCGGCCGCGGAGCTCCTGGAGTGGCGGGAGGGCTACGACCAGGTGCTGGACGACTCGAACCCGCCGTTCTACGAGTGGTTCACGGGCGGCGAGCTGAACGCCAGCGAGAACTGCCTCGACCGCCACCTCGCCGACCGCGGCGACGAACCCGCCATCGAGTGGGTGGGGGAGCCGCCCAGCGAGGACAACCGCACGTACACGTACGCGGAGCTCCACCGGGAGGTCAACGAGTTCGCGGCGGCGCTCCGGGACCTCGGCGTCGAGGAAGACGACGTGGTGACGATGTACATGCCGATGATTCCCGAGCTCCCCGTCGCGATGCTGGCGTGCGCGCGCATCGGCGCGCCCCACAGCGTCGTCTTCGCGGGCTTCTCCGCGGACGCCCTCGCGACGCGCATGGAGTCCGCGGACTCCGAGTACCTCGTGACGGCGAACGGCTACTATCGCCGCGGCGACCCCCTCGACCACTTCGAGAAGACCCGCGACGGCCTCGACTCGGTCGGCCACGAGGTCAGCGACGTGGTGGTCGTCGACCGCCTCGGGGACGACGGCTTCGACCACGACCGCCGCGAGAACGAACACGACTACGACGCTCTCGTCGCCGACCACGAGGGCGCCGAGGTCGAGCCGGTCGCCCGCGACGCCGAGGACATGCTGTTCCTCATGTACACCTCCGGGACCACCGGCCAGCCGAAAGGCGTCAAACACACCACCGGCGGCTACCTCTCGTGGGTGACCTGGACCAGTCACGCGGTCCTCGACGTCAAACCCGAGGACACGTACTTCTGTTCGGCGGACATCGGGTGGATCACCGGCCACTCGTACATCGTCTACGGCCCCCTCGCGCTCGGCACGACGACGATGATGTACGAGGGGACGCCGGACTACCCGGACAACGACCGGCTCTGGGAGATCGTCGAGGACTACGACGCGACGCAACTGTACACGGCGCCGACGGCCATCCGGGCGTTCATGAAGTGGGGCGAGCAGTACCCGGAGGCCCACGACCTCTCGAGCCTCCGGCTGCTCGGCACCGTCGGCGAACCCATCAACCCGCGCGCCTGGAAGTGGTACTACAAGCACGTCGGCAACGAGGAGTGTCCGGTCGTGGACACGTGGTGGCAGACCGAGACCGGCGGCATGATGGTCACGACGCTCCCGGGCGTCGACACGATGAAACCGGGCTCTGCCGGCCCGCCGCTCCCCGGCGTCGACGCGAGAGTCGTGGACGCCGCGGGCGAGGAGGTGAACGCCGGCGACGCGGGCTACCTGACGGTGCAGAACCCGTGGCCGGGGATGTTGCGCACCCTCTACCAGAACGACGAGCGGTTCGTCCAGGAGTACTGGGCGGAGTACTCCGACACGGACAGCGACGATTCCGGCGACTGGG